>NZ_VKDC01000099.1 GCF_007097395.1 Fulvivirga sp. M361 | reverse complement strand
TCAGCCTTTTAGGTATTATGAAGGCGGGTGGGGCTTATCTTCCGTTAGACAGAACGCAACCCCGGGAACGCAATATGGTTATCCTGGAAGAAAGTGGTTGCAGGTTACTGCTAACCGAAGCCGGGTTGTGTGATCGTTATGGTTCAGTGGTGGAATGTGTATCCATTAGATCACTCGATTTAAGCGGTTGTCCTTCAACAGCAGTTGATTTAATGCCATCTCCCTCACAGCGTGCGTATGTGATCTATACTTCCGGCTCTACCGGCTTGCCCAAGGGCGTTGAAATTGTTCATGCCACGCTGCTGAATTTGATTGTTTCCCAGACACAGGAGCTGAATATTAATGCTCATGATCGTGTGTTACAATTCGCTAACCTGGTCTTCGATTCATCGGTAGAGCAACTGTGGCTGGCCCTGGCAAGTGGTGCGAGGCTGGTGCTAATATCCCGTGATACCATATTGGATCCCCAGGCCTTTTTAGGGTATATAGCCGAAAAAAAAGTGACCTACTTTGATGCTACTCCCACCTACCTTGAGAGCATTGGTACGTGTTTTCACCCTGAGCTCCGTTACGTTATTGTATCCGGAGAAGAGTGTAATGTGGCTTTAGTCAATGAGCTCTGTGACAAATACATGGTGTTTAACAGCTATGGTCCTACTGAGGCTACAGTGACTTCTGTACAATACAAAATGGATCATAAAATAACAGATATCCGTGTACCCATAGGTCGTCCCTTTGGTAACATTCGTGCTTATGTTTTGGGTAGCGAGGGTGAATTGCTGGCAAAAGGAGTACGTGGAGAACTGTACATTGCGGGCCCCTGCCTGGCAAAAGGC
>NZ_VKDC01000098.1 GCF_007097395.1 Fulvivirga sp. M361 | reverse complement strand
TAGAGTCTGTCTATAAAGTGAGTTTTTTGCGCATTCCTAAGGTCAAAATTTGAGAGTATGTTGCTGGCTGAGCCAATTTGTTGGGTGCCGTTTGCTAAAGCTTTTACTGATATTTCAAAAGTGCCATTCAACATTGATTTAATCATAATCTTCTAGCTGTTTGGACAGACCTGTAGCACCGAGCTATCGATATTTACGGTTACAACAGCTAGGCTGGTGCGATTTTGGTCGCCACCAATCGCGTTAATACCCTGATATTATAGCCGATCACACTCCAGAGCACCTTCGAGCAGAAGTTTTTCCAACCCTTCCAGTTGCATCGTCTGATATTAAACCCCCTTTTCAGGTTGGAGATCGACGCCTCAATGCCGCTGCGCCACTTCTTTAACCGGGACTCCATGTTCTTACTGCTGACCCGGTTGGTCATGCTTCTAGTCACCTTGTTGAACACAACATTGATCAGGGCGTTGTCCAGGTTCTTTTTGGAGGCAAAGCCCCCATCTGCTGTCACAGACCGGGGCATTTGTCCGTACGCCTGTTGTACTGCTTCCAATGTGGGTGAAAACAACGTAGCATCCCCCGGATTACCACCAAGTACCTCACAACCAAGAATGAGGCCGCTTTTTCCACCGCTCAACAGTACCTTATGTCCAAATTCATTCTTCCCAGGGCCTTTGACAATCAGGTCGGTATGTTGCTCGTAGATGCTGAATATCTTCTCATCATTGGGGACCTTTTCACCCAGCACTTCTTTTCGGTGGGTCATCGAGTAGACCTTCCTAAGCAAGGGTAGCAGGGCTTCCAGTTGACAACAAAGCAGGAAGCCTTCAGTGGTGTCAAGCTCTTGGGAATCTTTTTTTTTTAGCCAACTTATCCACCTGGTTGATGGTCTTGGTAAACTGCTTGAGTTGCTTGATAAACAAGGTGGTGCGTTTATCCGCCTTGCTGTTATTGATGGCAAAGAAGGTCTTCTTCGCTGCCTTGGTGTAGTCACGATACGTTATACCCTCTTGCTGCGCCAGTTTAGCCAGCAGGCGGTGTGATTCCTTGATACAGTCCCATACCAGGCTGTTATTGGTTGGTGTATGGATGTTGGTGGCTATCACGGTAGCATCTATCCTGAGCCTGTCCAGGTCCTCAAGGCCTTCCCGGATGGCTATTTTGTTAAGCGCAATGAGCAACTCGGTAAGTCGCTCAGCACGGATGCGGGAGATATATTTATTCCAAACCTGAAAGCTAAAGGGATGACGGGCTTCGAGTTTCAGAAAGGCCTTGCATACGTAGGAATCCTCTTGAGTATACTCCAATTGCCTGTAATCAAGCCCTTTAAGTTCCTTAAAGACCGCAGCTCTCACCACTTGTTCTACGGTGGGGGAATCCTGGCGACCCATCTTTTTAGCGGGTTGACCCAGGGTGATATCATCGGCAAGAAGCTCAATCAAAGAGGGATGGTGCGTGAAGATAAGGTCGATAAGGCCGAGTTCAGGATCACGACGCCAGTCAACTTGCTCGAACTGTAGTAGGGCTTGGTTTAATAGTTTCAACGTTTTTTATGAAAAATACTACCGAAACACATTTTTTTCAACTAATCTATTACTTTTTTAACCCCGATAGACTTTATAGACAGACTCTA
>NZ_VKDC01000097.1 GCF_007097395.1 Fulvivirga sp. M361 | reverse complement strand
TTCAATTCAACAACTGACCTAGTTAAGTACTATTTTTTAGCGTTTTGCGCCCTGCTACCTTTCCACAGCAATAGTTCAGGCGGAAAGAATGGGTGGGGGCTAACGTGTGAAGGACTTTTCCGGGGGGTGGACGGTGTGTAGTACATTCCATAAACCAAATATATAGAGCCATAGTAGTGCGGGCAAGCGCTGTACGGGCAGGGGATGTACGTACCCCTGCAAGCGGTTGTACCACACCCCACGTTTATGGAATAAAACAGGCGTTTTTTACTTTTTTACCCCTGACGATCGCTGACGTGAAGGCCCGGTGTCAGGAGTAGGTTTCTCCTCAGAAGTCATGAGCAAAGCCGCTCGGTAAAGCCATAGAAACACCCACCGGCCACACCGCGCCAGGCGGTACCCTCTTGTATATCAGCACGGGTCAAAAAGAGGTGAAAGCTCCCCAAAACAGCCATGACCGTACTGGCTGTTAATCCTACCGGCCGGCCTGAACAGGGTGAGAGATGACCGAAATACGCAAAGATCACCGAAACCTTACGCCCTATCTTTTTAACTGATGAAACGATAATTTCTGTCACCCGAAAAGTAGGGTCATTTTTAAAGTCGGCAGTCCGCAAAAATCAGTAGGCAACCTCATTTTGCCTACTGCCAACTTGCCTATTGCTGACTGGACGAGAACTACCCTACACGTCCGTTGAGGATGGACCAGATACTAACCGAGGCTTTCTACTGTTTCCGTTGCAGCCAAAGTCCAGGGTAAGGGTAAGACGAAATAATTTCAGGCTCAGGCCTATACAGTCCGCATGCAGTTTACCTCCTATTTGCCGGACATGGTTTAGCGCCATGCAGATGGGCAGCTCGTTAGAATTATCGATGCTACGCAGGAAGGATACATCCGTATCCAGCGATACAGAAAGCCTGCTTTGGGTTGAGTACAGGTCTACCAGTATGAACGTGCCATTTTTAACCTTTACATACGCGCACAGGTGTATCAGGGTAGTATAAAGCCTGTTCTTTATTTCCCAGCAACGGGCAGGCTCAGCAGAAAGTAATTCTTCTAAAGGGGTGGTGTAGCCTTTACACGAGAAGTTAACGAACATCTGCGTTTGCCTGTGTTGCAGGTTGTGGCAAAACTGGCGTAAAATACATCCAAGCCTGTGGGGCTTTAAGACACTTTGCGCCAGCTCATACAGATCCACATCGTCAAAAATCAATGAGATGATACGGGTACGTACTTTTGCAGATTCTATTTTTTCCAGGCATTTGAAAATGCCTTCCGTATCACCGGTACGTACGGCTTTACAAAGCTGATCATAGGGTTCGGGTGTGTCCATGGCATTCTTCTTTTTAAGTGGTAGGGTTATTTCTTGCTTTCGATGAACGCTAAGTACACTAACACCCCCTTTGTATTGCACCATTTTCATTGGTAATTGAATGGTAATTTTACCAGCCATTATGGGTATTTTTACCAAGAAAGGCGCTCGCCTTTGTAACTAGCACCCGAGTTAATATATTTGATTTATGGAACACACAACAAAACCCCGCCCCAAGCACATGGGAAGAAAAGTGAGACACATGCGAGAGTTGCTGAACTTAACGCAGGATGACTTAGCCGAAAAAATGGACATGAGCCAGCAGACAGTATCTAACATCGAATCCAGCGAAGAGGTGGACGATGAACAACTGGAAAAGGTGGCTAAGGCGATGGGGGTAACTGGTGACGCCATTAAAAACCTGGATGAGAATGCTACGGTATACAATATTGTCACAAATCATGATAGTAGCAGTGCTTTCAACTACAATTGTACTTTCAACGCTTTGGACAAGATGATGGAAGTCATCGAGAAAAATGAAAAGCTATATCGCGAACTGCTCAAAGAGAAAGACGAAAAAGTAGCGATGCTGGAGAAGCTTTTAGGGGGTAAGAAGTAAGTCTGAAGTTTTACGTTTGATCTGAATTAAATCGGGAGAACTCGAAGGTTTT
>NZ_VKDC01000096.1 GCF_007097395.1 Fulvivirga sp. M361 | reverse complement strand
TCCCGATTTAATTCAGATCAAACGTAAAACTTCAGACTTACTTCTTACCCCCTAAAAGCTTCTCCAGCATCGCTACTTTTTCGTCTTTCTCTTTGAGCAGTTCGCGATATAGCTTTTCATTTTTATCGATGACTTCCATCATCTTGTCCAAAGCATTGAAAGTACAGTTGTAATTGTACGCGCTGGTATTGCCACCTTTTTGGTCATGAGTGGTTATAATATTATACACCGTAGCATTCTCATCCAGGTTTTTAATGGCGTCACCAGTTACCCCCATCGCCTTAGCCACCTTTTCCAGTTGTTCATCGTCTACCTCTTCGCTGGATTCGATGTTAGATACTGTCTGCTGGCTCATGTCCATTTTTTCGGCTAAGTCATCCTGCGTTAAGTTCAGTAACTCTCGCATGTGTCTCACCTTTCTTCCCATGTGCTTGGGGCGGGGTTTTGTTGTGTGTTCCATAAATCAAATATATTAACTCGGGTGCTAGTTACAAAGGCGAGCGCCTTTCTTGGTAAAAATACCCATAATGGCTGGTAAAATTACCATTCAATTACCAATGAAAATGGTGCAATACAAAGGGGGTGTTAGTGTACTTAGCGTTCATCGAAAGCAAGAAATAACCCTACCACTTAAAAAGAAGAATGCCATGGACACACCCGAACCCTATGATCAGCTTTGTAAAGCCGTACGTACCGGTGAGACGGAAAGCATTTTCAAATGCCTGGAAAAAATAGAATCTGCAAAAGTACGTACCCGTATCATCTCATTGATTTTTGACGATGTCGATCTGTATGAGCTGGCACAATGTGCCTTGAAGCCTCACAGACTTGAATATGTTGTGCGCCAGTTTTGCCATAACCTGCAGTACAGGCAGACGCAGATGTTCGTTAACTTCTCGTGTAAAGGCTATGCCACCCCTTTAGAAGAATTACTTTCTGCCGAGCCTGCCCGTTATGAGGAAATAAAGAGCAGGCTTTATACTACCCTGATACACCTGTGCGCACATGTAAAGGTTAAAAATGGTACGTTCATACTGGTAGACCTGTACTCAACCCAAAGCAGGCTGTCTGTATCGCTGGATACGGATGTGCCGTTCCTGCACAGCATTGATAATTCTAACGAGCTGCCCATCTGCATGGCGCTAAACCATATCCGGCAAATGGGAGGTAAACTACATGCAGACTGTATAGGCCTGAGCCTGAAATTATTTCGGCTTACCCTTACCCTGGACTTTGGCTGCAACGGAAACAGTAGAAAGCCCCCGCATAGCGGTTAGCATCTAGTTAATACTGAACTGACGTGTAGGGTAGTTCTCGTCCAGTCAGCAATAGGCAAGGTGGCAGTAGGCAAAATATAAGGTTGCCTACTGATTTTTGCCGACTGCCGACTTTAAAAATGGAACTACTTTTCGGGTGACAGAAATTATCGTTTCATCGGTTAAAAAGATAGGGCGTAAGGTTTCGGTGATCTTTGCGTATTTCGTTGATCCCTCACCCTGTTCAGGCCGGCCGGTAGGATTAACAGCAAGTACGGTTATGGCTGTTTTGGGGAGCTTTCACCTTTTTTTGACCCGTGCTGATATACAAGAGGGTACCGCCTGGCGCGGTGTGGCCGGTGGATGTTTCTATGGCTTTACCGAGCGGCTTTGCTCATGACTTCTGAGGAGAAACCTACTCCTGACACCGGGCCTTCACGTCAGCGATCGTCAGGGGTAAAAAAGTAAAAAACGCCTGTTTTATTCCATAAACGTGGGGTGTGGTACAACCGCTTGCAGGGGTACGTTCATCCCCTGCCCGTACAGCGCTTGCCCGCACTACTATGGCTCTATATATTTGGTTTATGGAATATACCACACCCCGTCCACTACCCGGAAAAGTCCTTCACACGTTAGCCCCCACCCATTCTTTCCGCCTGAACTATTGCTGTGGAAAGGTAGCAGGGCGCAAAACGCTAAAAAATAGTACTTAACTAGGTCAGTTGTTGAATTGAAGCAAGATCAAC
>NZ_VKDC01000095.1 GCF_007097395.1 Fulvivirga sp. M361 | reverse complement strand
ACTAGTACTTCGTTCTATAAATAGTATTACAAACAAACAATATATATCTTTGGTAAACCTTATCAAAGATGCGTACAACACAGAAACCAAAATTAATACTTAGTTCAACGGAGTTGAATAAGTTGAAAACCATTTCCAGGAGTCAAACCGCTGCACACCGCGAAGTAATGCGGGCAAAAATTTTATTGAAATACGTCGAAGGGCTGCCCCTTACCAGCATAGCCCGGGATTTAAACACCAACCGGCCATTGGTGGACCGTTGTATCAACAAAGCGATCGCTTATGGGGCCTTAACGGCCTTGAAAGACCTGCCAGGCCGGGGCGTAAAACCGGTGATCACCGATGATGCCAAAAGCTGGGTGCTTTCCATTGCCTGTCAGTCTCCTAGGGAGTTAGGCTATGCCCATGAGACATGGACGTACAGTTTGTTGAAACAGCATATCCGGGCCCATTGCCATAAGGCCGGCTATGAGATGCTTTCTAAAATTGACAAAGGTGTGTTGAATAAGATTTTATCCCAGGCCAATATCAAACCCCATAAAGTGAGCTACTACCTGGAGAAGCGAGACCCTGATTTTGAAGTAAAAATGGCCCATGTGTTGCAGGTGTACAAGGAAATAGCGTTAATCAATGAAATCCCCCAGGATGAGGGCCGTAAGGCCACTACCTTGTCTTACGATGAAAAGCCAGGTATACAGGCGATAAAAAATATTGCCCCGCAGTTACAGCCTACGGTGGGAAAATACCCCACCTTGCAAAGGGACCATGAATATAAGCGATTAGGCACGGTAAGTTTGCTGGCGGGCATTGATTTACACACCGGTAAGGTAATCCCTTTGGTAAGGGACAGGCACCGGAGCAGGGAGTTTATCGAGTTTTTGACAGAAGTTGATAAACAATATCCTGGTGACTGGAAAATCAGGATGGTGCTGGACAACCATTCCTCCCATGTTTCCAAAGAAACAAAGGCATGGTTACTCAATAAACCCGGGCGCTTTGAATTTGTATTCACCCCCAAACACGGATCCTGGCTGAATATGATAGAAATGTTTTTCAGCAAGATGGCGCGTTCCTTTCTGCGCCACATAAGGGTGGATAGTAAAAAAGAACTGATCGAAAGAATCTACCAGGGAATAAGTGCCATCAATGAAGAACCCGTCGTATTCAAATGGAAATACAAAATGGATGATTTGATTATTATTTGATATGATATTTAAAGAACGGTGTACTAG
>NZ_VKDC01000094.1 GCF_007097395.1 Fulvivirga sp. M361 | reverse complement strand
TTTGGACTTCAGTATGATGTGCTACCTCATCCGACCTAATAGCCTCTGTATATGGTTCCTGTTCGTCAGTTCAGATACCGCAGTTTGACTTACTTCAATGCTTGGATCACTCCAAACCACCTTGTGCTTACGCTAAAGCTTCAGCGACACGCGTGCCACTTACTTTGCTTCCGGGCACGACCCCAGCGCTTACGGGACTTTCACCCTTTGGAACGCTCAACTTCATGAGCTATATTCACCATTCAAGGCACACACAGACACTATCATCCATAAGCAACCTGAGCTATTTGCAAAGGCTCTTGTTATCAGATACTTTAATAGAAATTTAGAAAGTCCAGCTTACGGATGATAGTTGGACGTTGGCGGTAATTAGTGCAATACAACTAATAAACGGTTAATGGTGTCTAGACAATGAGGGTTAAATAAATAAATCATGCAACGGATATTCATGCTATTATCAATCTTTTTTACTGTTTTCAGTTGTTCAAACGATGAGAACATTTTAACGCCAGCTGAACTTGATGATCCTAGCAAGATGATTGTCTTCTGCCAAGCTTCACAAGAAGATCCTTGGCGAACTTTAGATTACAAATATGATAATAATGGGAATCTCATAACTGAAATATCAATGCGCGATGAAAAGGTACAGAGTGAAATAACTTACGAATATGATTCGGATAACCTATTAACGACTGAAGTACATCTAACGGACGATAGCAAAACAGAAAAGACTTTTGTCTATAATGAAAGCAAGCAACTGATCAATGTTTTATACAAATTCACCAACTATGATTCTGATGGAAACGTAACTAACGAAAGTGAAAGTGAAGCACCAAGGGAATATGACGGAAGTCAATTGATTAAAGAATGGGAATCTTGGGGTGGTTTTAATACATACGAATATCTAAATGGTAAGATCATAACTGAGATTAACCATACAAAAAACGGATCAAAACATCATTTTACGTATTATAAATACTCTGGAGATTTATTAGTCGAAGAAAAGAAGGAAAACAAAGTAGGAGGATTAATTCACTTCAAAACCTACGTCTATGACTCGCAGAACAGACTAATTCAAATCCGAGACAGGGAAAACATCATAGAAGAGAGTGATTATAATGATAATAAACTGATTGAAAAACGAGAGTATTATTTTGGAATTGACCCCTGCTATTCTGCCTGCTGCGGGAATTTCATTTACAGTTATGAATATTAAATACCGCCAACATACGCTATGAATGAATGGGGGTTTTTATCAGTAAAGATATTTTAGTGGGAATTGGAAATTCCGCCACAAGTAATAAATTTGAAATGAAGCGTGGCCATGTGTGAGACGATAGATTGGTGCTTTCTAATACCCGCTCATCATAGCTGACCGTTACCTGCAATTAGAAAAATAATGAATCCAGAAGAATTTATTAAATTATATGAAACAGCTTTAGGAACTCAGGATTGGAAAGTAGTTGAGCCTTTAGTTTCCGAAAATGTAAGTGTTACCTTTTCTAATGGAGTGATTCATATTGGAAAAGAAAATGTTCAAAAAGCATTTGAGAAAAATTTTTCTTTAATTAAAAATGAAAAATATGCTGTTGAAAATATTAAATGGTTAGTAAAGGATAAAAAATATGCGGTCTATTTATTCGAATTTAATTGGACTGGTATTATAGAGGGACAATCTTCATCCGGAAATGGAATTGGGACTTCTGTTTTAATAAAAGAAGATTCTAAATGGAAATTATTGACTGAGCATTTGGGAAGAAAACCAACTTGAATTTTTCAGAAAAGCAGGTAACACTAAATATAGCAAATAGGACGTTCGGTGGTTTACGAAAGTTCAGTACTATTTACAAACACCGCAAAATCGTTGATTTAGCTTTTAAGAATGAATAGTTTAAAAACAAAACTCTCGGTTCATGTTTTGTCAGAAGACCAATCATCCCATAGAATTAAACTCTCCTGACATTATTGACCAAAAGATTGAGCATACACTTAATAACCCTATGTAAGCTGATTATTCTTCTGATCGCTTTTCATTGATCTACAGTAGTACGGGCACTTGCTCCCCCTTACAAATTGAGCCTGTATAACGGCCGGAGGCCGGAAACAATATTTGGTCACTCGGCTGGGAGCCAAGCGACTGATTCAGATTAAGAAACTATTCGTTCTAACTGCGCCGGAATTCAAGACTTAGTTTCAAGACATAACCGT
>NZ_VKDC01000093.1 GCF_007097395.1 Fulvivirga sp. M361 | reverse complement strand
AGGGACTGGTTCAGGTGCTTGCCGGAGTGGAAGATGAGGCTGATGGGTGTTTTCACGATGCCGGTATCCCGTAATACCTCGTTCACTTTAGTTTCTATTTTCAGGTGGCACTTCAGGTCGTCATAGAGGGTGACTACCAGCAGGTCATAGTCGCTTTTGTATTCGTAGAGGATGCCTTTTTCCACGTAGGTGTCTTCCACATATTCGCCCCGGGCATAGCTGCCGAATAGGATCACCATTTCCACTTTTTTCATGCTGCTGAGCAGCTTGGTGATGTTCTGTAGTTCTTCCTGTTTGGTAAGGGGTAATTTCTGTAATGCTTCGTTCACGGGTGTAAGATATTGTATTGTTTTCGTGATGCTAAATATAAGGTAATAATTCGTTTCATGTATATGGGTGATGAAGATCGAGTGAGTTTAGCTTTGTTTGTTATATAATGGGTAAGGGGTGTATATTTGATATTTGTACATCTTTTCTGGCTAGCGGGTATTGGAAGAATTTGTGACCTGATAGATAGGTACCCATAGGTTATATTTGACTTGGTGATAAAGATGTGATTTGTGGATGTGGCGTCAACCACCCCGGCCTTCGGCCACCCCTCCTTGGAAGGAGGGGAGTTGTGTGGGGTGATAAATGTGGTTTTAGGCAATAATAATGAAAAAGGAACCTTTGTATAATAAGCCTGAGCTTAAGAAGTTTAGGAAGGAGTTAAGGAATAATGGTACTTCGGCTGAAGCGACTTTGTGGACCATGCTTAAGAACAAGCAGCTTGAGGGGAGAAAATTCAGGAGGCAATACAGCGTGGGGTATTACATTCTTGACTTTTATTGTACTTCAGAAAGACTGGCGATTGAACTGGATGGAGCAGGCACTTTACTTCTGCCGGCTTTGAATCGGACCGCAAAAGAACAGCTTTTTTAAACAGTCATAACATCCGTGTGATCCGATTTGAAAATCAGGACGTCTTTCAACATCTTGAAGCCGTGCTTGAAAATATAAAACAAAATTTTAGCCACCCACACAAATAAGTTCTCCCCTTGGAAGGGAAGATGCCCAAAGGGCAGAGGGGTTGACATACCAACAAAAGCCATCCCAAATGGCTTACAATCCTTGCCCTGGAGCGCATTTAGCAAAGCGTAATGCGTTCCCATTTTCTTATAAAGTCGAGCATGCAGCATTTCTAATGCGGATACTTCTGGCACACTCATTTTAATAAAGACTTTCGAGAGCCATACCATAGTTTAATTCACCAACCACCCCCTCACACCTTCCCCTTCCCAATCTCCCCAATCTTCTCCCTACAAAGCCTCTCCGTAAGCCCCTTCAATTGTTCCACCTTCTCGGCCAGGTAGTCCAGCTCCTCTTTAGAAATACTATACTCATCCATCTTATAGCGCGCATCTACATAGGCCCTTCGAAGCAACTCAAA
>NZ_VKDC01000092.1 GCF_007097395.1 Fulvivirga sp. M361 | reverse complement strand
TTAACCCGGAAAATTCATTAGTAGGTGAATAATTTGGGTGTAAGGTGTTATTTTTGAGATAGTTAGAAACAAAAAGCACACCTTATACGACACCCAAATATGAGGGATAAAAATACGGCATTTTATCGAGGAAATACACAAGTATCTGTTGACTTTTCAGCTAGCCAGATCAGTTCTGATGGGGCGATTGTATTATTGGAAAAGCTTGAGCGGAAGCATAAACTCATTTCTTACTTCAGCAGTCATATTAAAGATCAACGTGATCCACTGCGCACTACTCATAGCATGGAAAAGCTTCTTAAACAACGTGTTTTCACCTTAATGCAAGGCTATGAAGACGCTAATGATGTTGATCAGTTGAAGAACGATCCACTTTATCAAGATATATTAGATGGAGAAATGGCCTCGCAACCCACTCTGTCAAGGTTTGAAAACAGTTTAGGCAAACAGGGTATTTTCGATCTTTGTTATGCCTGGATAGATCGCTATGTAGCTTCCCTGGCAGGTCGTGAGCAACTCACTATTGATATTGATGCTACCGATGACCCTACACATGGACAACAGCAATTGTCGATGTTCAATGGCTATTATGGTCGTTTTATGTACAATGAGCTATTCTTTCATGATGGTCAAACCGGTCAGATTATTGTTCCGGTATTACGCCCAGGTAATAGTCATTCTAATAAATGGTATGTGTCTATTCTCAAACGTGTAGTAGAGAAGATCAGGGCTTCCCACCCGAAAATGCGTATTATCATTCGTGCTGACAGTGGGTTTAGCTGCCCGGCTTTTTATAAGCTGGCTGATAATTATGGGTTAGATTTTGTGCTGGGCCTTGCTAGTAATGAAGTGCTCAAAAGGAAAGTAAAACGGGTGGAAAAGGTAGTATCTCACTTATATGTCCGGCAAGGCATAAAACATCAACACTTTTTCACTCATAGCTATCAGGCCAAAAGCTGGCATAAGCCTCAGCAGTGTTATACTAAAGTGGAAAGTACCGGTAAAGGACTCAATACGCGTCATATCGTCAGTAACTTACCTGAAAAGGATGCTCGTAGCATATATTTTGGGATATACGTACAACGTGCAGAAGCCAGCGAAAACCGTATCAAGGAAGTCAAAAATATGTGTTTTGCCGACCGGTTATCTAATCACGGCTTCTGGGCCAACTTTACCCGTTTATTAATCAGCAGCTTGGCTTATGAGCTATTTTTACTCCTAAAAACCGCTATCAGGAAAACCAAGATCAACCCAGCTAAGCAATGGTGTATTGCTACCATCAGAGCACGGCTGCTTAAAGTAGGGGCAACCATCAAGAAAACTAAACGCAGGATATATTACCAACTATCCCGAGCCTTTGTCCACCAAGAGTTGTTTAAACAACTCATTACCCAGTAAAAACACCACCATAGCCAGAAATCAAGGGGTAAGTATGTCTTGTCCAGAAAAAATGGCTTAAAAAGAACATCCTAAAAGCTATTTTCAGCAAAATCAATATGTTATTTTCTCAAAGATTATCTGAAATATCTTCAGGGGTGGCTAAACAACTCCTCAGTACATTCTATGTTTTATCTAAAATCAGATTTCTTAACCCAATGAATAATGCGGGTTAA
>NZ_VKDC01000091.1 GCF_007097395.1 Fulvivirga sp. M361 | reverse complement strand
AAGAGGCTATTGGTGTAAAGAGCGATAGCCTTATACTTTACGAACCGCCCAGTACGAGACCCGTACGCTGGGTGGTGTGAGAGGCGCACCGTGGGCTTATAGCTCACGGCCGTCTACTCGATTATCTCCTTTTTGCCTTGTTCAAGGATTTCCAATATGAAGTTATTGTATTCATCACCCATTGGAATATCCATGTCAACTTTGATTTCTTGTCTAATGGCGGGCACTTCTATTTGCTTTACAGGATTCCATCCCTTTTTCTCAAATTTCGTCCAATACAAACCAATACCCCTCTTCTGCCAGTTCGGGAGTTCATTGAAGTTAGTCCCATTACTAAAGAGAAGTTCATTCTTAAAGGCAGTGGATTTTCCTTCTATTTCCTTAGTCGCTTCAATTGCAGATTTTCCTTGTTCTTTTAAAAGCCAATAACAATGAGCGTTTAGCGCATTTCTATGCGCATCTTCATTTCTCCAACGGAAGTAGTCTACTACATCCTGCTTCCTTGGAAGTTGTGAGATTCGACAATCAAAGGCTGCTAATTCACCGAGCTCTAAAGTAAACTTAGCACTTGCTTCACCTGCAAGTACTGAATTAAATTTTCTGGTTTTACGAGAGAATGTGTCTTCGTTAAAGTCGAACAATAGGGAAATTTCATCGCTTTCTGTAAAACCGTAAATCACTTTAAAGCCGCAATTCATGAGATGTTTCACGGTCTCAATCATTAGGTCTCTAAACTTTTCATCAAATGGCCTTTTGAAGTTCTGCTTTTCTTTTGTCAGTTTAGTAAAACTCCTGCCATCAATTCTGGCTACCATATAAATATTTGGAGGGATACAAAAATCGTGAGAAGTTTCATAGATCCTAAGTTTCTTATCTAATTCATCAAACTTCATCCTTCCAATCCTCTATTTGAAACTCCATGTTTTCTGATTTGACGTAATAAAGTTTGTCAAACCCTTCGTTCATATTGGGTAATTCTAATTTACCATAGCATCCCTTAACGCCAATATCTGGAATTCTTTCTTTTTCCTTCCTTGTTACATTGCGTTCAAGTGCTTGTTCCAAAGAAGAATGAAAGTAATATCCAATTATCTCATATTTTTTTGACTTTGCTAGTTCAATATATTTCGACCTTTCCGCAACTGTCGGATTAGTATTATCTATCACAAACTTTGATTGAGTTTCAAGGCAAGTTCCCAAGAATTTGTTCTCCTTATTTCTTGTGTTTAGGAGGTCCATGCTTATTCGTACGTGACTATTGAAGAACTTCTTTTTGTAGAAAGTTGATTTTCCAGTTGATTGAATTCCTATGAATATTATTGCTTGCACGATCTTCGATTAGAAGGTATTGGAGATAACGACCAGCTAAAATCCGTAGGCTGGACATCTGTAAATATCGGGAAAGTATCATATCTCACAAACTCTGCAAATACCTCAGTAAGCCTATGGATTTTAGCATCTTTGTGTGCCTTGAATGGTGAATATAGCTCATGAAGTTGAGCGTTCCAAAGGGTGAAAGTCCCGTACGCGCTGGGGTCGTGCCCGGAAGCGAAGCAAGTGGCAAGGTGGTTTGGAGTGATCCAAGCATTGAAGTAAGTCAAACTGCGGTATCTGAACTGACGAACAGGAACCATATACAGAGGCTATTAGGTCGGATGAGGTAGCACATCATACTGAAGTCCAAATCTCGAAAGAGAAGTACCGAAGTGGTAGATATGGCAGGATTAGATACAAGGATATTCGCCTTACCGAGGGATGCCTTGGAATAGATTCGGATTCTATGAGCCAAGGAGTCAGCAGACCTCATAGTAGTTGACAGTAACGAGCCATTGAAAGAAATGGAGGACTCACAACTCAATGAAGGAGGGAACATTGGATCGCGTCTGGATTTGTGTAGGAGTTCCGCTGAAAGCGGGATAGCCTGCCCTTAGAAGGACAAGGAAGTAAGTTTTATGATAGCAGAAGTACTAAAACGTAATAACCTTTACAAAGCATACCGACAGGTACTGCAAAACAGAGGATCAGCAGGCATTGATGGGATGAGCGTCTATGAGTTAGCTAACCACCTGGAAGCGAACCGTGACAAGATTATCACAAGTGTACTGAACCACACGTATGTACCTGATGCTATACTAGGGATTGAAATACCCAAGGGAAGCGGGAAGGCTCGATTACTGGGTATCCCAACGGTAGCAGACCGATGGTTACAACAGGCGGTAAGCCAAATGCTCAAGACAAAGTTCGAATTAAACTTTGAATCACATAGCTATGGTTTCCGACCAGAGAAGAACACCCAGCAGGCGGTGACACAAGCCCTGAAGTACATCAATGATGGTTACCAGGACATAGT
>NZ_VKDC01000090.1 GCF_007097395.1 Fulvivirga sp. M361 | reverse complement strand
GTTCTGCGCTGTTGGAGTCAGACTACAGCGGTAATATGATCAGCTTTGAGGAGTATTACCCTTTTGGAAGCAGCTCGTACAGATCGGGCCGGAATAGCGCAGAAACGTCCCTTAAGCGGTATCGCTATGTAGGTAAGGAGCGCGATGATGAGACCGGGCTTTACTATTATGGGGCACGGTATTATGCGGCCTGGTTGGCCAGGTTTGTTTCGGTTGATCCACTGAAGGATGAGTATCCTTTTTACACACCCTACCAGTATGCAGGGAATAAGCCGATCATAGCAAGGGACTTACAGGGTAAACAGGAAGAACCGGTGGTAGAAGGCTACACACTACCGCAAGTGCCTAATAGAGTGCCTACAACACTCTCGGAGTTTTTACTGACCGAGCGACCGGACTTTATCGACCGCATTGATACGTCCAAAAGTAATGTGGGACTGCTGGAAGAAATCAATCAGGCGTTCAGTGAATTAGTCCTGGATAAGGCATTTATCACTGAGCAAGGAGGGAAGTTTACTTTTGATACTGAGCGCCAAAAGGCTGAAATAGAAGCCTTACAGACTCAAGGGGTAAGTGATAGTGAGATCAATAGTCTGGTAGATCAACGAAAGTCATTGGCAAGGAAAACACTGGCCAATGAAAACCTGGACAGGCGTATTTTTGATTCGCAAGAGGCCAGGCAAGGTGCTCGATCGGCTCAACGATCTGCTTTATTGCAACGGGAGAAGGAGAGAAGAGAGCTGCAAACGCTCAAACAGCTTAAAGATGAAGGGTTTGACCTGGGAGATTTAGGTAATATTCTCGGTATTGTAGG
This sequence comes from Fulvivirga sp. M361, assembly GCF_007097395.1. Taxonomy (GTDB): domain Bacteria; phylum Bacteroidota; class Bacteroidia; order Cytophagales; family Cyclobacteriaceae; genus Fulvivirga. The sequence goes on along the minus strand of NZ_VKDC01000090.1, from coordinate 1,815 downwards.
AGATGTTGTTGAAGTAACTGGATTTGCTTTGATAGCTACAGGTGTGGGTAGTGGGCTTGGAACGGCTATTGTACTTCTTGGGGAAGTTGTTTCAGTGTTGGGTAGCACTCTATCAATAGTTGATTATTATTCAGAAGGTAATGTGACTGGAATCATAATAGAAGGCGGCGGAGTAATTATCGGAAAAACATCTTCTGAGTTAATAAAAAAAGCACTAAAACAAGGTATAATTAACTTAGATGAAAGAGTCTTGTTTGAAGCAGGAAGTAAAGCTATCTCCAAAGAAGGTCAAATTTTATCTACAACTATAGTTGAAAATAACCAAAAAAAGGACAAGGATAATTAAGAACTATTCATGATATACGGGGTTTTATTCATAGCTCTTTTGGCACTTATTATTGGTGTTTACATAATACTCACTGACCAAGATAACTCTGAAGAAATGAAAAAAGTTGATGTTAGTTCATCTTTAAGAGGAATACTATTAGTTATTGTTGGTTTAGTTTGCTTGATTATCTTTTTGCTCTTGCTTGTTGATAGTTAGCCAAACTGGCGCAAGTCTATGACTTGTGCCTTAAAAATGAATCCGAGAGTCTGTGACTCGGCAAAACAGGTTAACTCTTAAACCATGAGTGTAAAATACAAAATACGCGACCAAACCAGGCTTCACTTTATAACGTTTGCTGTGGTAGAATGGGTAGATGTATTCACCAGAAACGTATACAAAGATGTACTTATTGATAGCCTCCGTTACTGCCAAAAACACAAAGGACTCTTGTTGTACGGCTGGTGTATTATGACTAATCATGTCCACCTGATCATTTCCTCCGCTGATGGTTTCAAACAAGAATATATCCTGAGAGATTTTAAAAAGCATACCTCCAGGCAATTGATAACAATGATAGAAGGAAATCTACAAGAAAGTCGAAAAAACCGGATGTTGTGGTTATTCAAAGAAGCTGGAAAAAGGAACAGCAACAACAAGTACTATCAATTTTGGCAACAAGATAATCACCCGTTAGAACTATCCGGTAATCTGTTAATGGATCAGAAACTTAGTTATCTTCACAATAATCCTGTGGAAGCAGGAATAGTAGATGAGCCTGAAAGTTACTTGTATAGCAGTGCACGTGACTATTCCGGGAGAAAGGGTTTTATTGATATAGAATTCATTGAATGATTGGGGATTGGCTCCACTGGGCCGGGTTACAAACCCTGGTGACCATTGGAAGTCACAAGTCATAGACTTGCGCCATTTGGGAGCGCTCAGAACATACGCACAAAGTTACGAATACGATGAGCTTGGGAATATCTTAAAGATGATCCATAGCGCTACAGGAGGTAGCTGGACAAGGCATTACCATTATGCTGCCAATAACTATTTACTCAGCACCTCCTCCGATGGTATCCAGCCCACCCTGGACCAGTATACGCATGATGCCCACGGCAATATGACCGCTATGCCCCATTTGGCAGCCATGGACTGGGACGAAGCCGACCGGCTGCGACGCGCAGACCTCGGTGGCGGTGGCATGGCCTACTACCTGCACAATAATACAGGTGAGCGGATACGAAAAGTGATAGAAAACGGCAATATAAAGGAAGAACGTATCTATATTGGTCTATGGGAAGTATACCGAAAAACCGTGAACGGCACATTACAAACCGAACGTAGAAGCGCACATGTAAAGGATGACCAGGGCCGCATAGTCCTGATCGATGAACTCATGGTGGATGGCGGTGTTTCACTTACCACTCCTACCGTACTGTACCGGTTCCACCTGGGCAACCACCTGGGTTCTGCGCTGTTGGAGT
>NZ_VKDC01000009.1 GCF_007097395.1 Fulvivirga sp. M361 | reverse complement strand
TGTGTATTTCCTCGATAAAATGCCGTATTTTTATCCCTCATATTTGGGTGTCGTATAAGGTGTGCTTTTTGTTTCTAACTATCTCAAAAATAACACCTTACACCCAAATTATTCACCTACTAATGAATTTTCCGGGTTAAATGCCTAACCGTCTATACATTTTAAGAATAAAAAGAGTTGTTGATTTCTATTGCATAAAGCGGGTCAAAGCCTTAGAAAAATTTAAATGGGTCTGCCCTGAACACCATGTTTCATCCAGGTCAGTGCCTGATTTTTAGCCTCTCCCCTGACGTTTCCAACTCATTGAATGGCCGATTCTGTCTTATCGGAGCTACAATATGTCTTTTGAGGCTCTATAAATATCTCATTGGAGCATCATCGTCTCTTTTTTTTAACAAAACTTGCATCTGTCATTAGGCATGAATATCCACTTCTGTACTAGTACAAACTGACAAAATTTCAATTAAATGATGAAAAGGGTAGAACTAGTTTTGATTGCAATGTGCCTGTTAACTTTTACTGATATAATGGGTCAGGCACAAAACACCATTATCTCTATGGGGTCAGAAATGGCAGGTACCGGAGGTGCTGTAAGCTACAGCATAGGACAGTTGATTACGACTGATTATTCCAGTGAAAAAGGATCATTAAACCATGGAATACAACAACCATTCATCCTAACTGTAGTAGCCGGAATCGAAAATGAAACTATTCAACTCGACTTGGAAGTATCTGCTTTTCCTAACCCAACCATAGACTTTCTTACTATAAAAGCTAAGAATTTGAGCGGTAAAACCGAAGCCATGCTTTTTGATATAAATGGTAGGCTCCTGAAAAACAGATTGATTAAACATCAGGAGACCTTAATAAACATGACAGGGATGGTTGACGCTGTTTATCTATTAAAAATATTGGATGACTCCGGTCACCTGAAAACATTTCGAATTGTAAAAAATGAAAATAAGTGATCTCACATTGCATAAGCACTCTACCCTTTCAAGACTTTAAGAATCACAGAAAATGAATAGGATATCTATAGTAGCAACAATTACAATACTGCTCATCAATATATTTTTTGGTGGACAAGCTATTGCACAGGCACCATCAAAAATGAGTTATCAAGCTGTGATAAGGGATGCCGGTGGTGATTTGGTCACAGAAAAAACCATAGGTATGCAAATAAGTATTTTGTCAGGAAGTGTCGAAGGCACACCGACATACATAGAAACACATACGCCAGAGACCAATGCGAATGGACTGATCAGCCTGGAGATCGGAACCGGTCTGGTATCCAGTGGAAGTTTTGATGACATCGATTGGGCAAACCACGACTTTTTCATCAAAACAGAAGTGGATATCGAAGGTGGCACAACCTATACCATTACAGGCACTAGTCAATTACTAAGCGTACCGTATGCACTGTATGCAAAATCGGCCGGGAATACGTTTAGCGGAAGCTACAATGACTTATCGGATGTTCCGGACAGCTTTGATGGAGAATTTTCAAGCCTGACAAATATCCCTGATGGACTGAGTGATGGAGATGATGACACACAATTGACTGAAGCAGAAGTAGATGCTTTTGTGGATAACAATGGTTATTTGACTGCAGAAGTAGATGGATCAGTAACTAATGAGTTGGAACTCCCCTCTCAAACAGGACAGTCAGGGAAGTATCTAAAAACCGATGGCTCGTCAGTTTCATGGAGCAGTATTGGCCCTAATGTCAGAACCATAAGCGCGAATACTACGCTTCTGAATACTGATGAAATTGTTTTCATCAATGGGCCTTTTACAGCCAGACTTCCTGCGGCACCTACAGATGGAACGAGAATAACGATATGTGCAATACACCCGGACGCAGTTATAGATGGCAATGGAAGAAATATACACATCGCTTCAGTAACTCTTGTATCTTTTCCAATCGGTATTGCAAATGCAAACCAGTATGTCTTTATCTATAGTAGTACTCTCAATGTATGGGTGACCGGTTATTAAATAAAACCAAAGTAATAAACACGAAAAATTATGCCTTTGATAGTAGAAGGTATTTTATCCGTTGTTTAATAAATATGATTTCAAACTAGCTATTTGACAGTACTTATGACCAGAATTTTACTTGTTGATGATCATCAACTCTTTGCAGAGGGGATAAAATCTATATTCTATCCTGAAGATGAGATAAAAGTTGTTTGTGAAGCTAAAAATGGAAAGGAAATTCCTGTCATTCTTGAGGCGTATGAGGTAGCCAGCAGTCACCATATTTAACCCATAAGGAAGATAAATTTCTTTTTAGGTCTGAACGATCTATGAATATTTAAGCCATAGGTGCTTTCATTCATATCTCTATCGTCCGGCATCAGCTGATTCATACGTACATTTAAGCAGAGTCTATTTTCTCACAAGGATGATCAACCTGAGTCCGATTAATATTTTCTAAAAAAAGATAGGTAATCAAACCTACTCCACCTACACCCGAACAACAACTCGCAGGAGTTGTGATTTCCATCCTCGTAAAAAAGGCTCAACTGGTAATGGAGGTAAGAACCGAGAATGAAATCCTGGTTGATAGAATTCTCCATATCATACGGGAAGAAAGAGACTTGATTTCTGAAGACTACAGTGAAGAAGACGAGGATTCGGAAGAAAACGCCATCGAAAACTCAGGCCAGGCAGATGAGGGATTAGAGAATCATTCACCCGTAATTTCTCCGGTATCAGTTTAAGAAGTGGTGGAAATTGAAAAAGAAAAGAGCGCATAAATGGCAGAATCAATACACCGGGGAATTTAAGCGGAGTGTTTGTAAGATAAATTTGCGAGCCACGGAACATAAGTATGGGTCAGGCAATTTCAGATAAACCAGCTGTTCGGGATGTAAAATCGCGAACCGTTATCATAGAATCCGTGATACGGCTTATACTATTCGGGTTACAAACCCTATGATAGCTCTTCCAATTCCTGTCTTTTTAATAACCCGGAAGTATTTTCCACCTCTTTCATCTGAGATGAGAAACCGACACGATTTTGTCCGAATCTCATCCGCGCACAGGTACGACTGATCAAAAACAGTCTATACGGACTGTAAAGAAGGATTTTAAGGCAAATAAACCTATACTATTGAATTTTCAATTATACCGTCATTCTTTTATCTTTTCCCACCTTAAGTCATTGACATAACGATGCGATACTTTGCCTTGGTCATCCATGGCAAGTAAGTTGAGCCAGCCATTATCGCAGAGGTCACGTACTCCGTTATGTTTGACAAGAATAGTATTCATGGCATCAATGGGCGCTTCTATGATAACATTGAGTTTTAAAGGTTCATGTTGAAACTGATCCCCGTCATGAACAGATTGAATGGGCAACCCGACCCTTAGGTCACCTGAATATCCTTCCAAAACGCCAAGTCCTGCCGTAACATTGTGTAGCGTTTTATTTCCGGAACCGAAGTTCTTGTTATCGACAGTTGAACCATAATATTGTAAGCTGATCCAACTTGTGACCACCATGGGCGCAGTCATGATTAATTCTAATACTGAGAACGCTTTGTCCTTTTTCCATTCGTAAGAATGAAGGAAAGACCTGCCTCCTAAGTCGATGCCTTTAGTTCTGTCACGTGGGGCCACTACAAATGCGGAGCAGCCGGCGAGTCCCCATTCCGGTCTGGTCTGCGACCAATCTTTGCTACGTCTAATAATAGACTTATCAATATCCGAACCTTTTCCATGTGTGAGCCTTAACGAACGCTCTTTTCTGGTCGCATGGCTAGCTAAAGACAGCGATTGTTCAAGTTGCTGCAGCTCTTTAGCTTTTTCAAGCGGTACATCATACGTGTTGTAAATGGTAATATCATCGGTGGTGGTGTCATGTAAACAGGCCAAAAAGACAGTATTAACCGGGATGAATATATTTTCGTTTTGCAGGCCTGCACGAACCTCTTTGTTGTTAAGCACGGCTGCTGCTACTTTGGCATTAGCTTCACCGGTATGACCGCCACAAGCTCCACAATCATAGCCGGTTGCATGCGGGTTATTTACCGTAGACGAACCATGACCTACCATTAGAACATATTTGGCGAAGTCGTTGGTCAAAGACATGGCATTCAGTGCATTTTTAGCCATTTGTATTTGCTGGTCAAGAGGTATCCCGACCAGTTGATCGTTGATCTTTTCTTCTGCCAGACTAATGTCTCTATTCTTCGATGATTCCTCATTCAAACCTACCTTATCGGGGTGTGGTACGGGCCTTGTAATCCCAAATGAATCGGTAAAGATCTTTGGAAGGTACGAGAGGCCCATTGGGCTTACAAAGCTAAAGCAAGTAACCGCACCGGATTTAAAAGACTTCCACATTTGCTGTACTTGCCGATTGAACAAGCGACTATTTAATGTTTTTTCTTGCTCCTGCGGGTTATTCATTCGTTCCTGAATAACAGGACCTGTAGGTAGCAAAACAGGACAATTGGCCTCACCATCTTCATGAGCTATGGGTACGTATTTAATCGGGAAGGCAAAGAAGCCCGCAAAGCCCAGCGTATCGATTTCCGGATCTACCAACTCCAGGTTTCTTCGATATACTTCCGAGCGTACATCTATGCAAAATATCGCCTGGGCTTTAGGTTGTATTACTTCCGGAGGCGCATCCTGCTGTTTGCTCTGAATTTTGTTGACAATACTCCTCTGGGCAGCTAAATCAAATGCTTCCTGCAGGATTAACTTCTGGGCAAGCTGTTGATTAAGTTCTTGCTGGACGTTAACCAGCGACAATAGTTCCCGTGCCTTATTCCACTCTTGATTTAGATTTTGATTGTTCAGACTTTTGAAAAGACAGGCCTCCCAACATGTGAGAACGGCTAAAAATTCTATTAGCTTACCGTCTTTACCACCGTATAGCTCATTCTCCCAATCCAGGCGCGCAGCATAAGCAGACCAGCCGCCAACACGAAGTAAAATTCTGTGGAGATATAGGCTTAATCCTTCTTCGGGAATGTTGAGTGTTTGAAGCGCTCTTTCTATCGCCTCTACAGGATTATCAGGTATTGATTTCACTAGTTTACGGAATCCTTTGAGGCCTGTTAGCTCAGGGGTCCTGTCCACTTCTGCTTCAGCTTTCCACGATGCAAAAAGTCCCTGCGTTTGATCAGCGGCAGTCCATAGGGCCTGGCCATTATCAAAGTACGAGGCAGCCCACACAGAAACCCTGGCTGTCAAAAAACGACCCCAATCCTTATTAGTCACCTGTGTGGCAATATCTGCAAGAGTAGCTACGGCCTTAATTTCTTCGGAGTTATAATTCTTGTGTTTTATATCATTTATGAATGCACTCACCTCTACCTCATGCTGTTGATTATTTAGTGCGCGCGTAATGTCCTCAGTTGTAATAACGCCTTCTTCAAACTTTTGAAGATAGAATGAGGCTGGTAAAGTCATTTGTATTCCTCCGGCAGCAGCCAAATCATGGGCCACTGCTCCAAATTTTTTATCGGTCAAACCCAGATAAGGATTAACCGCTACAAAGTTTTCCAACGGCCATACCGGAGCAATTTTTTTGCAGGCATCTTTCAGAATACTAAGCAGGGTTTCCTGACCGTTATTCAGGTTATTCATAAAGTCAATTTCTGATGCGCTATTGTCGATCATTTTGTTGTCTTTTAAGTGAATTTTCAAGTGGTTTGATTAGGCTAATTGTTCTTCGAATATTTCTAACTCTACTCTCTCCGGTTGTTTTATATGCTCAAGGCTTCTGACAATTTCAGTATGGCTCCCGGTTTCATGCGAGTAAAGGGCCCTTACAGTGCGGTCAAAAATTGTATTTACGTACAATCCATTTCGTAAATGAATCGCCAGGGCACGATAGAATGGGGTCGGAGCAAGCGTTGGAGCTAATATTTGGATAAATACTACGGTTCCGAAGGTTAAAAGGATGATGCTTAGTAAAGCAATTTCAAGACTGCCCGGACTGCCTAAAGCTGGCATCTGATCGGTTAAGATGTAATGCATTCCTGATTCAAGAGTAAAAAAGGATGTAGCTACAATTAACGACATTATAGTGGCTCTAAGAATAAGTTTGGGACTTCCATCAGAGTCAATGGCGTTGGTAAATAACCTCGAAAGCCCCATTATAATGATACCGCCAATCGCCAATAACGAGAGTTCTTCTACCGGATCTATACCCCATACTACCGCAAATGCTGAATAAACCAGGAAACCCAGTAAAATGCCTAATCCGATTCTTATTGGACTTCCAATTCTCCGGGCGGCTTTTACTTTGGCACCTCTTATTACGTCGATTACGCTACCTGAAGATAAGAAAGCATGCGCCTTGTAAAAAGAATGTGCTACAAGGTGAAGCATTGCCGCAGAATATACACCCAGTCCGCATACCAACAAACTGAAGCCCATATGTGCAACACTGGAATAGGCCAAAGCCGTTTTTATAGACGTCTGCGTTAGGAACACCACAGATGCGAAAAGTGCTGTGAAAGCGCCGGTTATTATCAATACGACAGGTGCGTAAGTACTTGCTTCCATAATAAAAGCCATTCTCACTATAAGGAATGGGCCCGCATTAAGCAGCCCGGCATGTAGTAAAGCTGAAACCGGTGTTGGTGTTTCCATAACCTCAATGAGCCAACCATGCGTAGGGAACTGAGCGGATTTCAGTAACGCGGCAGAAGCCAAAAGAATAGCCACAGCTTCAATACTAAAAGCAGACGGACTCGTCTGAATGGCCTGGAAAATCACCTCCAGATTTCCAGTATTGAACTGAAGATATAACAAAACAATAGCTACCAATAAGCAAGCATCACCTAAACGTGCCAGGATGAATTTCTTTCTTGCAGCTATTATAGCCCCGGGACGCTCCTTGTAAAATACCAGCAGCCTGTGCAGACAAATGCTCATAACAATCCATGACAACAATAATACACCCAGGTTTCCCGCAAGAACCAGGAATTGTACGGAAGCAATGGTTGCCGCCAGCCTCCCCAGGAAAATACCTTGGCGTTTATCTCCATCCAGATAATTTATGCTGAACCGAACAACAATAAAGGCGATTAGTGCAATCATAGTGAACATTAGGACACTTAATGCATCTAACCTTAAACTGAATCCGAGTTCGTAGAAACCTATAAAAGGAGTTTCCAATAGCCCGTTTTGAACCACCAGATATCCACATATGCCGGAGGTAATAATGCCAGTTGCTGATGACACGGTAACCAGTTGCCTGATAAGATACGGACGCATGCCAGGTTGAAACCAGGAGGCAATGGCTGTAATAATAAAGGCAAGAGGTGAAATCAAGGCAATCACGGCCACTAAAGTGTAGGTCATAATAATAGTTTATGGTATGCTGGTCAATAGTTTAAAATCGTGGCAAAGATTGAAAATTGTATTTATAAATTTTTATTTATATTTATTATAGAATACATAAATAATATTTATGAATTATACGATTCATCAGCTTCAGATTTTTCTAAAAGTCGTTCAAACACAAAGTATTACTAAAGCATCTGAAGAGCTGTTTATGACCCAGCCGGCGGTTTCAATCCAACTCAGGAACTTGCAGGAGCAGTTTGATATTCCACTTACGGAAGTGGTGGGTCGTCAACTCTACATTACCGATTTCGGTAAGGAAATTGCCCTGATCGCTGAACGCGTGATCCAGGAACTTGATACCATTAACTATAAAACCCAGGCCTTTCAAGGTATTATGACCGGGAAACTCAGTATTTCGTCTGCTTCAACAGGTAAGTATGTCATCCCCTTTTTTCTATCGGGTTTTTTACAGGCCAATCCCGGCATTGACCTGTTGCTTGATGTTACCAATAAGAGTAGAGTGGTTGAAAGCTTAAAGAATAATGAAACCGATTTTGCATTGGTCTCCGTTATCCCGGAGAAGCTCAGTATTGAAGAAGAAATTCTTGTAGAAAACAAGTTGTACCTGGTTGGGGATACAGCCGTGCGAAATGAGCAAAAGCCATTGATCTATCGAGAAGAAGGTTCGGCAACCCGTTTGGCTATGGAAGATTATTTTGAAGCCCACCAGAAAAGACAGCGAAAACGCATCGAACTTACATCGAATGAGGCTGTAAAACAAGCCGTTATTGCCGGGTTGGGGTATTCAATAATGCCTTTAATAGGAATCCAAAATGAACTGTTAAACGGCCAAACACATATCTTACCTTCTGACGGATTACCTATAAAAACCGAATGGCGTTTGATTTGGTTAAAAGGAAAGAAACTGGCTCCAGCTAGCCATGCTTTTCTCGAATTCGTAAGGGCGCAAAAGCAAGAAATTCTAAAAGAACATTTCGACTGGTATCTAAAATATTAATGCGAGGGTGTTTCAGTATCCCCAGAGTTTTTAATCAAGTCTTTTTCTTTTCCATCTTATCCCTAATGCAACCCAAAGGATAATTCCCGACAACCTTTCAATGAAAGAGCTTCTGAAACGCAACGCAAACACAGGCAGGACATATAAATCAAAAGCTCAAAGAACTGATTTATGCTAATTCCTACAGTTATCATTCATTTTCTTAGAAACTTGCTACGATCTCCTCAAAATCTTCCGGATTAATCTTGAGTTTTTTTCTAAGTCGGTATTTTGACTTGTTCACACTTTTTACTGAAATACCAATCATCGATGCTATTTCTTTGTTTTGAAGATTGAGCTTGGAGAGAGCCAATAGCCTTTCCTCTGTATCTGTAAGGTCATTGTAAGACTTTCTAAGCGAATTAAAAAAGCCCGGATATACTTGAGTGAACAGTTTTTTGTATTCCATCCATTCGTCATGCGTCAGGATAGTGGATTGCATCAAGTGATCAATGGTCCCATTATAGGATGGGCATTCTCCTGAAATGTCATTTTTTACTAATTCTATTTCATGGTTCAATTCTTCGATTCGGATTGATTTTTCTACCAGGCGATCCGTATAGGTTTTTAGTTGAAATTCATATTGTTGAAATTGTTGTTTCACAATAAGTTCTTCTTTTTGCTTAAGCTGCCTGTTCTTTCGTATTCGATACAGAAACCAGAAAAGAATAAACGCTGCAATACAAAAGATGGTCAAAGTACTTATTAAATAGATATTTCTCCTTGCTTCCGCATTTGTTTTTGCCAATGACAAGTTGGCTATTTCCTGCTCCTTTTTATCCGATTCGTATTTGGCTTGTAACTCATTGATTTGTTCAGTGGTTGATTCGTTCATGATGCTATCTTTTACCGCCATTAGTTTATCAACTACACTAAAGATAGAGTCCGGAAGTTGGGTCATTTGATAGTATAATAGATAATTCTCGTAAGAGATCTTTTGGAGACTAAAGCTTCCGGTCTCTTTTCCAATGGACAGTCCTTTGTCTATTAATGGTTTTGCAAGGTTTGGTTTTCCTGAAAGTAGATATACATTCGCCAAATTGTTGGAGGCCTTACTCACACTAAATCGATCCTCTTCTTTTTCAAACACCTGTAATGCTCTCTTATGGTTCACAATAGCACTATCGTACCTTTCTATTTCTCCATACAAAATTCCAATATTTGACGCTAAACGTGCGGCCCGAATCGATTCACCAAGTTGTTCGAAAATAGCAAACGATCTCCGGCAATTCACCAAAGAGGAGTCGCGCATTTCTTTTATCCAAAAGAAAACCCCGATATTCTGGTAGGCAAGTGCCGCATGATAGAGGTCGTCATTTTCTATACTTACGGCAAGCGCTTTATCAAAAAATGTTTTTGCTTTTTCCAGGTTATTTTGCCATTGATGTACAGAACCAATATTAATCAGCGCCTTTACGTATTCATCGCCTTCACCATGAAGTTCAATAAATCGCATGTATTGCATGAAAAATTTCATTGCTTCCGGAAAATCATTTTGGTAATAAGCAATCGATCCCAACGCATTCCATATTTCGGCCATTTTAGATGAATCCGCTCTTTCTTCTACTATTGCCATAGCCTCATGATAAATCAACTTAGCACTGTCATAAGCACTCCTTTTGTATAAATGATCGGCAACTGCACAGAGGGAATCTACTTGTTCCGGATATTGAGCTCCGTAGCTATAGCCACTGATTACTATTAAAAGACAAAATGATGTCAATACATATTTCATGCCGGTGAGGTTGAATAAAGAGCTAAGTAAATGTATTTAATTAAAAAGATATGAAAATACTCGCCTAAAAAAGTACATGGATTTGAGCCTTATCCGGGCTACTAATTTTTCAAATTTTATTTTCTGTTCGTAAAAAGACTCCCAAACAAAGTCCCCTATCCCCAAGATCTGGCCGGCTTATACTTACCTGAACGTAGTATCTCCCTCCAAGCTTCGGTTACTCTGTGTTAAACCAAAGCCTACCCATGACGCCGCGTTGCACACCTTCATCACCCTAACGAATGGGTCTTTATAGTTTTTGGAAGAATACGCTAATTTTAAAACCTATTTTCAAATGACTATAAGCGTTTATAAAACAGGATAAATAGTAAGCTTAGATCAAGTTACACACTTATGGTTATTTTAATGGTCTGATAACGATATTGTAGTTATTAGCTAGTTTGGGCACAATACGAACCAATGACTGAAAGTACTTTAATAAACCATATAAAAACTTATTTGACCCTTTCAGAAGAAGAATTAGCTGAAATCATACTCTTTTTCGATTGTCATTCCTACAGTAAAAAAGAAACATTGCTTCTTGCCGGAAGACGATGCTACAAGCTATTTTTTGTTACAAAAGGGTGCTTACAATTATACTTTATAGATAGTTTGGGTAACCAAAAAACCTCACAATTCGCTATAGAGAATTGGTGGTTAACCGATTTTCTTGCATTTCAAAACCAAAAACAATCTAATTTCTACATTGAAACCGTCGAGGATTCACAGATTTTAACAATCTCTTTTTCAAAATATCAAGAGCTATTAGATAAATTTCCAAAAATGGAAAAATATTTCAGGATTATTTACGAGACGGCTTACGGCGCTGCATTAATGCGTTTGAAATACATAAACAGCTTTTCTAAAGAAGAAATTTTTTTCAGGTTTCGAGATAATTTTCCAGATTTTGTGCAACGTGTGCCACAATACCTTTTAGCAAGTTTTCTTGGCTTAACCCCTGAATATTTAAGTGAAATTAAAAGAAAACAACTTTCTTAAACCAGCTTAATTTTTGCCACAACTGGTTCGACTACCTTTGTTTTACATTAAATCAAAAGGGAATCTTAAGGGTGAAAAACACTGAAAAGATGGCTGTTGCAGGAGGAGATTATACAAATTTGGAACTTGTAAAAAGATCAGGTAATTCGGCAGGTTACCAAATTGTTTTGGTTGACCCTAACGACTATAATTTCTTTCCACTTTTATTTCATCCGGTTTCCACACGTTTTAAGGAACCATCAGCACTAAGTTATCCGTTTCGGAAAACTCTGCGAAAATTGAAAAACGTCCGTCTTCAACCTGGTTCTCTTGAAAAAGCTATAACCGAAGAAAACAAAATAAGAACGCCGTATAACTGACCCGATTACTACACATATAAAGAGCAATATTTTGGAACGATCATTAAACCAACCGAAAGAAATAAAACATGAAATCTTTAAGCCTTATAACAACACTTTTTTTTGCAACTATTTTTGTTAACTGTAATACCGAGAAGTCAAAAAACAACCTCAAAATTGAGAATATTGATCAAGCTGAGTCACAATCTGACACGCTGACAAAACACTTAAAACCGTTCAAATCCGAGTTGCCAACAATAGGTCTTCTTATGTTTAATGGTGTTTTGCAAGGAGAAGTTATAGCAACATCAGATGTTTTTGGGAAACCAAACAAAAACGGAAAACAACTCTTTAATGTAATAACCATAGCGCAAACGGAAAATCCAATCACTACTGAAGAAGGTATGCGATTTATTCCTGATTACACTTTTGAAAATTGCCCCAAATTAACCGCTTTATTTGTTCCCAGTGGCTATGATATGTATGCTCAGGTCAATAATGACCAATTGGTAGAGTTTATTCAAACGAAAAACAAAGAAACCGAATATGTAGTAAGTAATTGTGCCGGGGCACAGCTTATTGGAAAGTCGGGAATTGCAAATGGACATAAAATCGTGACCTATATTGGTGGCGGGAAACAGTTACAGAAGGAATACCCGGATTTAAAAGTTCAAAATGATAGTTTAGTAACCTTTGTTGAGGACGGAAAATTTAGTTCGTCGAACGGAAATTTAACGAGCTACATTTCGGCTCTGAATTTAGTAGAAAAAATGACGAGTACCGAACACAGGAAATTTATCGAAAGCTATTTATATATCGACCGACTTCAAAATTGGAAAAAATAAATACGGTGCCTGACAACACAAATGAAAAATAGGAGTTTTGATACTTGAATAAAAGTGAAACGAATCACCAAGATACTCATCATTCTTTTACCGGTTTTAATCCTGATCGCGTATGCCAAGTGGCCTGAACAACCCCTACCTGAAGGGATAAAAGCAGATAAACTTATTGTAAACAAAGCGAAACGTGAAATGGAATTCTGGTCCAATGGCGAACGGATAAAAACCTACAGAATATCTCTTGGAGGTAACCCACTTGGACATAAGCTTAAACAAGGCGACAGCCGAACCCCTGAAGGGCTTTATTCCATCAATGACAAAAATGCGAACAGTCGATTTCATCTGAACTTAGGAATATCATATCCAAACAAAACAGATCGAAGTAACTCCGACAATCCGGGTGGAGACATCAAAATCCATGGATTAAAAAATGGGAACGGATGGATCGGCAAATTTCAAAGATTGTATGACTGGACTGATGGATGTATCGCGATAACCAACTTGGAAGTTGAAGAACTTTTCGCCTCAGTACCCATTGGAACGCCAATCCGGATCAACCCTTAAAACTAACCATAGCAATATATAGGAAGGCAGGTGTGCAAAAGTGATTCCGGCAGAGTTCGGAGCAGACATCATCGTGAATCTGCCTTTGAGGAAAGGTCTGCATTTTCACAGAAGTACAGTTTGTAGTAGTTTTTATCTTCTGAGAGACGTGTCTTCCCGATACTTTGGAAGCACCGTCAGATTTCACTATTTTGCTGCTCTTAGCCGGGTATAACACACATATATCCTACACTAACGTTCTGACGAATACTCAGTAGTATAGACACTTAAAACTTTACATCATCATGGATCTTAATTTGATGAAAACACAATGCATTGCCGCCGCCCTTATCTTTTTCACTGCCAGTTCATTTGCCCAGGAAAAAACGGACCAGAAGGATTTGCCACCGGGTGAAATATTTACTTCTACCCAATCCGTGACTATTAATGGTAAAATCATTAACCTCGCCACTGAAGCAGGAACACTTCAACTGAGGGATGAAAATGATAAGCCCATCGCTTTATTTGGTTTTACGCATTATAAGAAATATAGTAAAGCCAGCCCGAATGAAAACAGACCCATCGTTTTCGCATTTAATGGCGGACCTCTGTCTGCCTCTTTCTGGTTGCATTTTGGAGTATTGGGTCCAAAGCGAATAGAGATCAATGACCCTGACTATACCAGACCGGCCCCCTATAAAGTGGTCAATAATGAGTTTTCAATACTCGACAAGGCCGACCTGGTGATGATAGACCCCATAGGTGTAGGCTTTAGTAAACCCATAGGAGAAGCTAAATGGGAAGATTTTTGGGGAGTAGATCAGGATGTAAGAAGCATCGGTCTTTTTATAGAACAGTTCCTTATCCGTGCAGAAAAATTCAATGCTCCAAAATACTTGTTAGGTGAAAGTTATGGTACCTTCAGAAATGCAGCATTGGTCAAATACTTACAGGATAAAGGTATTGCCATGAATGGCGTCATTATGGTTTCTGCCGTCTTTGAATTACAACATCTCCTGTTTGGGCCGGGGGATGATATGGCTTATCTGATCCATTTTCCTACCTATGCAGCTACTGCGTGGTACCACAATAAGCTGGAGGAAAAAGGAGAATCATTAGAATCATTCTTAAAGGGAGTAAGAAGCTTTACCGAAAATGAATATGCACCAGCCCTGCTCAAAGGCGACCAGTTAAGTCCGCAAGAAAAAGGATCGGTAGCTCAAAAATTAGCCGATCTGTCAGGCCTGGACAAGTCGTATTGGCTCAAGGCTGATCTAAGGGTAAAAAACCACGAATATTTTCAGGAATTACTGAGGGATGAAGGGCTTACCGTAGGACGACTGGATGCCCGGTTCACAGGAAAAAATGAAGACCTCCTGTCACAATCTGCCATCACAGACCCACAAAGTGATGCGATCTCTCCCCCATACATTTCAGCTTATAAGGACTATCTGTATAATGACTTGAAGGTAAGGAAAGACCTGACCTATACGACCAGTACCGGTTCGAGGAAAGACTTCAAGTGGGACTGGGGCCATAGCGGAAACGTTATTTGGAATGCACAAGTCTCCGTTAGTACACTTCCGGATATGACCTCCGCCATGAAAAGAAATCCAAATTTAAAGATCCTGATCCTGAACGGCTATTATGATCTTGCCACCGTTTTCTATGGAGTGGAATATTCCATCAATCATATGGGACTGGAACCTGAATTGAAGAAGAATATCATTATGAAATATTATGAAGCCGGACATATGATGTATACGCATAAACCTTCTATGCAGCAATTCAAAAATGATGTTGATGAGTTTATTGATCAGACTTCTAATTAAATACCACCCACTAGCCCTCTTTACAAAGAGCGTCAAAGGGTAAATCGGCAATAAGACACCATTGCAGCGACCTCACCTCAAATAGAATGTGTCGCTGCATGGAGAGTCCACATTACTGTGAAAACGAGCCCTGATACCCGGAAATATAAGGTGCTATTTAGCCTGTTTTGCAAAGTTTGAGGTTGGACTTTTATAGCTTTTGGAAGATCGTTTTAAATTAAAGGAAAAGGCATTTACCAATGTTTATAAATGCGTAAAAACGGAATAGCGCCAATATGTTGTAACCAACTAAGACGCAGATGAAGATAATTTTAATATCAGTGGGAACTCGCGGAGATATGGAACCTTTTTTACCCATTGGTGAAATGCTGAAAGAAAAAGGACATGAAGTAATCTGTGCTTTTCCCGAACAATTCAGAAGCCTTGCGGAAGATTCCAATCTGACATTTGCTTCTTTGGGATCAAAATTTATTGCACTTCTGGAAAGTGAAGATGGAAAAGCAGCCATGGGCGGCAGCTCAGGCATAAAGAAGTTTATTGCTTATATAAAACTTGCTATCAATCAGTCCGATCCCAACAAAGAGCTTGCGAACAAACAATACCAGTTGATCGAACGTGAACATCCGGACAGGATCATTTACAATGGAAAAGCCGTTTATCCCATACTTTGGGAACTGAAAAATAGTGGAAAAACGACGTTCTTAAGTCCGTTGCCTTATATGCACTTTGTAAAAGGTCATACACACGTAGCCTTTAACAGTAACTTTGGTACGTTTTTCAATAAACTTACTTTTTCACTGGCCCATTTTGGTATGGTGACCACCGTAATGATGACCAGGAAATGGCTGAAGGTCAAACACAAAATAAGTCGAAAACAGGTGCGAAACATTCTTAAGAACGGCAAATGCATCTATACCATTTCTCCATCTCTTTTCTCCAGACCAGGCTATTGGAATCAGAACCTTAAAGTATTGGGGTATAACGAAAAGAAAAAGAATGATAACTGGCATCCGGACAAGGACCTGACGGAATTTATAGAAAGGCATGACAAAATACTGTTCATCACTTTCGGTTCTATGATCAATCCCGAACCCGAAAAAAAGACAAAAATCTTTTTGGACATTCTGGAAAAAAATAAAATACCGGCAATTATTAATACCGCTTCCGGAGGGTTAGTTCCACCAGATAAATTTGACCCTGAACAGGTCCATTTTGTTTCACAGGTCCCGTATGACCGGATCTTTCCGAAAGTATATGGGGTAATTCATCACGGAGGTTCCGGAACCACTCATTTGGCACTCAAATATGGATGTGCCACCATGATCATCCCACATATCATAGACCAATTTGTATGGGATAAAATAATCTATGACATTGGCGCCGGGCCGAAAGGAATCAAAATAAGTAACATCAGTCAAAAGGCCCTTGAACCAAAAGTTCTCGAATTGATAAATAATAGTGACTTTAAAAAGAAGGCAGAGCGGATAGGAGATCAAATGAATAAAGAGGACTTTAAAACGGAATTATATAGCTCAATCGTTGAGTAGCATACGAACTTATTGGGGTAGGTAAAAAAAACCATGACTTACCGGAAAAGCCATAAATTGCGATTTCATAATAAGTAACATTCACGAAAACCCGATCACCGTAAATCCTAAAAAATGAATAAAGAGAGCATAAACCCCAATGAATTGTTCAATTCCATGCAGTACGGCTTTTCACAAATTGTAACCTGTAAGCCGGGCAAGCTGGTTTTCATGTCAGGTCAGGTGGCCTGGGATGAAGATATGAACATTGTAGGGGCAGGCGACCTGGAAAAACAAATGAAAAAAGCAATGGATAATTTAAAGATCGCCATTGGGTCGGTTGGAGGAAGTTTGGAAAATATAGTGATGCTACGAATTTACATCGTGGATTATAAGCAAGAAGACGGAGAAATAATAAGTAAGGTTTTAAAGGAAACCTTTGGCCTTCAGTCTCCTCCGGCCAGTACATGGATAAATGTAAAAGGTTTGGCAAACGACGCGTTTATGATTGAGATAGAAGCAGAAGCTGTGGTATAGGTAGTGGACTCAGGCCGGGTTACCAAGCCTAATGAATCCTATTTGCGCCAGGCATGTTCCAATCTATAAAAAAGTCTTGCTATGAGTGAACCCGACATATTTCTGAAATATATCCTCCTCTTAAATTGCTAAAGGGTTTGAGTAAATTTGAAAAGTACAATAGGAATGGCCCATGCTATGAGCAGGCTTTGCGAAATTTATGACCTTTTAAAGATATGAAAACACCAACATGGGCAATCGTCGTGGGAATTTGTTTAATGCTGTTTGGAGGATGCAGCGTAACAAAAAATATCCAGGCCATTAATATGCCTGAAATGCTCGAAATGCAGCAAGATATGATGGAGAAAATGTCAGGTTACAAGGGTGAAAACTCTTTTGATAGTCTGTCAACTACATCCGGTTCAAATATTTATGAAGCCCCTGATGCTGAAATGTTTAAAAATATGACTGAAGGAATGCAAAAAGTGTTTGCTGTATCAGACTTCACCAAAACATGGACAGTAAGATTTGGGTACATCGGTTTATTAGTAGCCATACTATATGTCCTCTCCGGAGTATTTCTTCTAATAAAAAAAGAATTCTCCATTAAACTGGTTTATCTCGCCCTGGTAACAAGCATTGTATTTAGTGTTATTCAATCGTTCGTATTAGCCTTGGACCCGGCGGGCGGGCTGATGGCGATGTCTGCCGGGTTTGGAAATATATTCGGTATAATGATTGACATCATTCTGATTATAGTGGTGGTAACAATAGATAAATCCACATATTTCAATAATGCTGAAAAAACCGTGTAGCAGTCGCTGAGGCATTAGGAATGGACTTTCATCTGTAAGTATACTGTCATGGCTATCCGGTGTACTTTTATAAAAGCACTCAGGCGGATTAATCAAATACCCACGCTTAACTTTAAGAAATATCTCATCACCATGGCCCGCTATCTATCCACTTTTCTCATACTAATCTTACTTTGCAGTCACTCATTCGGCCAGGTTCCGGACAACCAGGACTCTTTACCGAAGTTTAAAATGGTGGACAAGTCAGCCATTCCTAAAGGTGGGTATCAAAAATTCTACAAATACGTAGCAAAAAAGATCAAGTACCCCAAGAAAGCGCGAAAGCAAAAATTACAGGGCAAGGTCTATGTTCAATTTGTCATACAAGAAGATGGATCTGTCAACCAAAATTCAGTTCAGATAATAAAAAAAGCAGAAACAGAGGCGTTTCAGGGCCTGATCAAGACGAATGAATTGCTGGAAGATGAGCAGATCGAGCGGGAAGTCATAGAAACTATAAAAGGCATGCCAAAATGGTCACCTGCCGAACTGAACAATGAATATGTGGAGCAGCGTATCATCTTACCACTAACCTTTGCCCTCTGATCGCATTAACACCGTAAATACAGCTTCAACTTAACTTGATCAAACCTTTTCAGCCTGCCGAAGTAAGATGGAAATGCCTTAAAAAGCATTGTTGATAGGTCTCTCTACCCCTGACATACTGCTGTCACAGTGTCATTCTACTTTTGTAGTATCATTCACTTAAAGCAAAAGGTATGAACATCATTGTAGGAGCAACGGGGCAGGTAGGCTCAAACCTTATTAACGAAATCAAAAGAAACAGATTCCCCGTAAGAGCTGTCGTCAGAAATCCCAAAAAGCTTGTAGACAAAACCATTGAAGCCCGAAAGGCAGACTTGTTCAATGTAGAACAACTTACAGAAGCATGTAAAGGAGGAACCGCGATTTTTGTTTTGACACCTGAGAACCCCGGATCAAATAATATCATTGAGGACACGAAACGGATAATTGAAAATTACAGAAAAGTCGTTCAGGCGGCCGGGATTCAAAAAATCATAGGCTTGTCATGTATTGGAGCACACATAGAAGGCAATACAGGTAATATTTTCATGTCACGGATGTTAGAACAGGGTTTTGATGATTTAGCTATCGATAAAGTATTTATCAGACCGTCCTATTATTTCAGCAATTGGCTTGGCTATCTGGAAACTGTAGCGCGGTATGGTGTATTACCCACCTTTTTCCCTGAAAACTTAAAAATCGAAATGAATTCACCGATTGACCTGGCAAAATTCATAGCCCGGGCCATGACAGAACAGTCAACTGCGGGAAACAGACGAATTTTTGAATTGACGGGACAACAAAAATACAGTTCGCTCGATGTTGCCAGAATCTTTTCGAAATTGCTCGACAAAGAAGTAACCGTTCAATCCCTACCCAAGGAGCAATGGAAAGAAATGCTTTTGTCAGTCGGGTTTACGGAAAATACAGCAAAAAACCTTTCAGATATGACACAAGCCGTTATTGACCATAAGACTGTTCCTGAACAACCCAATGACACGAAAAAACTTCCTACAACATTGGAAAACTATTTAAAAGAGCAACTGAAAAAATGAACAAAGACCCGGCAGGCCCCAATGCCGGGAGAACATTTGTATCGATTCGAATCATAGAATAGATCTAATTTCCAGATTTAAGGATTGCCCTGAAAAACCAGGACAATCCTTATTACATAAATTATTTAAACCTTCTTTCCGATGTAAAATACATAGCCATAGTACTCTTTATACTTATCATATAACTGAGCTTCATCCTGTTGGTTTACTATGAATTCTACCGCCGTTTTATTGTCTGCATATTTCTTTAAAAAGGCTTCTTGTGCAGCAACTTGTGGAACATAAAAATGTTCCGTCCAGCAATTTTCCGGTAAGATAAAAGTGGCAACAGGGACATATCCGGAATTTTGCATTTGCTCCACCTTATTTGGAATAGTGTCTATCTCAGAATAAGCATCCTGCCAAAACTCATTGAGTTCGGAAGGTCGTTCTTTGGTAAACCATGATATTTCAGAAACAGCAATATAACCACCTGCTTTGAGAAATTTCCGCCATTCTCTCAAGCCCCGTTCAAAGCCTATATTATAAATGGCCCCTTCTGACCAGATCAAGTCTAACTCGTCTTTTTTGAAGGGAAGGTTATCCATCGAGCCAACAATACCGTCTACTCTATCCTGAAGACCCAGCTTCTTTGCATTCCCATTAAATAAATCTATAAAACCCGGAAATAAGTCGATGCCTGTAATGTGCCCGGGGGTATTTTGGGCCATAACCATGGTTTGGCCACCTGTTCCGCAACCAATGTCGGCAATATAGGATCCATTCGTAAGATTGTCGATAAAGCTTAGTGCTTTGATCGTTACCTCGGGGCTACCCGGGCCTTGTCGTTCGACGCCTGAAAAATATTCGCAGATTAAATTGAGGTCGAATTCGTGAATTGATTTATTTTCATTACTCATGATGTTTCAATTTATTTTCGAAGACATGACATAACACTTTGACGTTTTAGTCAAGCCTTACATTATTAGTATATAGATATGAAAGTAACTCTGACAAGAACATGCCTGAGTCAAACAGAGGGGATAACCTTTGGCATTCAGCCCAAGGTTATTTACTTCACCAAATCCTTTTTAAATCTAAACATCCAAAAATTTTAGCGCCACAAAGATAAATCTTCTTTGATAGTGCTTATAGCAAACTTTGATTTATTTCTAAGCGCTTTAAAAAATAAAGCAAAAACTACCACTCATGGGCTTTGTAAAATTTGTCCGTCATTAATTTCAGGACGGTACATCAGCGGTCTGAGTTTTTACACTTTTAAGTTTCACCTGCGAAAGAAAAATCATTCCAATGACAAAAAACGACGCAAGTGCCAACGTACTATTTCTCATGCTGCCCGTTACCTGTTCGATGTATCCGTAAACAAAGGTGCCTATAACAATAGACAGGTTGAACGTAACATCATAGAAGCTAAAGAAAGAGGCAGTATCTACTGTGTCTACCGGCATTATCTTTGAGAATGTCGCTCTCGAAAGAGCCTGTATCCCACCCATGATCAATCCCACTACCGCCGCTAAAGCATAAAATTGCGTTTCTTCTGTCACGAAATAGGCATATACACAGCAAAAGATCCAAATGACAATCGTGACCAGCAATGACTGAACATTCCCTTTGCGTTTTGAGAGATAGGCAAAGAAATAAGCTCCTGCTATTCCTAAAAACTGGATGAGCAAAATGGTCATGATAAGTTTATCTGCCGAAAGCTTCAACTCTTTAGATCCAAATGTAGCGGCCAGGTACATGACAGTCTGCACGCCCATGTTGTAGAAGAAAAATGCCAAAAGGTACTTTCGCATTCCATCCATTTCTTTTAGTTGCTTCCACACGTGGCGAAGTTCCCGGTATCCATTGGTGAGATAGTACCCTTTAGGCTTCCTGTCATGGGGGTTTTCAGGAAGCTTAGACATCGCATACAAGGAAAATACGATCCACCAAACACCTACCGTCAGAAACGCAACCCTGGAAGCCACGCCTTCTCCCGGAAGACCAAACGCATCGTAAAATGTAATGACCAGCAAATTAATCACCAGCAAAATCACACCCCCCAGGTATCCATAGGAATAGCCCTTTGCACTTACTATATCTCGTTGATCTACGGTGACAATCTCGTTTAAGAAGGCATCATAAAAGACAAGGCTGCCCGAATAGCCTATGCTGGCCAGTACCGAACATAGGATCCCCCATTCAATATTTTTCCCCGTAAAAAAGAAAAGACCAATGCATGAAAAAGATCCTAAGAACATAAAAACCTTAAGAAAAAATTTCTTTTTCCCTGCATAATCAGCTATTCCTGAGAGAATAGGCAGCATGATCGCAACCAGAAGAAAAGACACAGAAAGTGCATAGGAATAAAGCACCGAGTTCACCACTTCCACCCCGAAGAAACGTACCGTATCTCCTCCATTTGCATTTACAGCAACTGCCTGATAATAAATGGGAAAAACGGCTGAAGTGATGGTAAGTGAATATACGGAATTGGCCCAGTCGTACATACACCAGG
Organism: Fulvivirga sp. M361; assembly: GCF_007097395.1. GTDB lineage: Bacteria > Bacteroidota > Bacteroidia > Cytophagales > Cyclobacteriaceae > Fulvivirga. Next base: position 297,211 of record NZ_VKDC01000009.1, on the reverse strand, counting down.
CATTAATTGTTTTCTTATTGTTGAGCATTCGGTCAGAATTATTCGGCGAATATAGTAAATGCCTTTTATATCCATCCTGCTCTGCTAAAAACAAGATAACCCTTCGAACGTATATGCATAAGTTCATCAGAGGAATAGTATTTTCTGCTAACAAACATGAGATTTAACCTCCTTCTCAGTCTCTCTCGTATGCGGTCGCTGAGAAGGAGGAAAAACAATCTTTAAGCTCTATCGTAATTCAATCAGTATCAAATTTATTCATTATGAAAATTGGTTTAACCATTCTTATCCTGACAAGTACCCTTCAACTATCTGCTCAAAATTGGGAGCTGGTATACCACAACGACACCAACGGACAAGCTGTGGAAGGGAACATTCAAAACTTAATAAATGCAATACGGACCGGTAAGGAAGTAAGAATTGCCTGGGGTTTTCAGCACCCGAACATACAAAAAATAAGCGTTGAGCATTTATCGGATGCTGCTTTCCTGACCATACAAAGTGACTCCATCGTCCATGCACAAATAAGGCCGATCACCGGACAATCTCCCGATTTTGATGAAGGTGCTATCCGGCTTAAAGAAAACTTAGAATGGACATTCATAGGCGGAACGAATGGAAAAATGGACCGCATGACCAGAAACGTTATCAGTGGTGAAATCATAGAACATAAACTTGGTAGTTCTTCTTTTAAGTGGTATGTCAAAAAATAATAATCCTCTCAGCAGGTCTTTGCAAGAGAGGTGTATGACAACTCCGTAAGGAGGAAAGCTCGATTGGATCTTCATTCCACGCCAGATGCCCCTACCTTACCACCTTGCTCGCTGGATTTTATTGTCTTGATAATTTGACTTTTCATTTGACGGTTTATGTTGCTAATTTGATCTCTTAATTAAGCCGTCTAATTTTTTGGTAAGGCCGCCCAATATAGTGCTTGATAAAAATAAGTCCGTTTTAAAAATGACATAAAACAATATTGACCTGTGAGACTTCAAAAAGAACATGCGTGAGGTAATAACGAATACTCTTAAATTCCATGGTACTTCGCACCTGAGTGAAATAGAAGGTCATAAGCAGTTAAGCTTACAACTCCCTGTCCAGGAAGAGCCCGGCAAAAGTCCGTTTCTTTTTCGTGGTACCATCACCAACCCTTTTATATTTGGGAAGACGCTTCGCACTTTATCAAGAGTGGTTGCATCGCGCTATTTTATTCCAGCTAATGCATTACAAAATATCAGTGCATTAAGCGATCCTATAATATCCGTTGGTAATGATAAAATCAGATTCGAAGGCTTTTCAACATGTTGTGGAATTTATGCCAAAGTTGATATTGACCAAAGTGAAACGACAGGAATCAAGATTTCAAATGGAACTACCAATGTTGATTTTAACAGTGAAATGTTAAATCAACTTTCCACACTAAGACAAAGTGATGAACTAATTCTTGAAGTTGGTGAAGAAAGCATATCAGTTAAGAAAAACGAAAAGGACATAATTGAAAAGAAAGTTCCGTTACCAAAAAGATGGCTTAAGGGTCTGGCAAATACGCAAGCCTTTCTTGCTCAAACAGACCTCAGGCTTGAACTCAACAAGGTCCAGGCGGTTCAACTCATCAGATCAATCCCAAAAAATTTAAACAATAAGACACCATTCTACCTCACCACTATTGGGCCACATAGATTTTCAACGGTTAAGAAGACAGATTCCATTCATGTTAACGGAGTCGAAAGACTTAGACTTTTAGAGGACATAATCAATTATGCTGACAAATTACAAATATTTGCCTCTGATCATCATACGGTATCTGCCTGGAGGCTGACATTTGATGGAATTGATTTCACCCTGGTAATTTCCGGGGATGTTTGGCGGGGCTTTTCCGGTGAAGGTAAGATATTGAATGACCTTGTCACAGATGTAGACCAGGAGATCATCACGTCTATTCGTACGAAGTTCAAAGATAATGACTCCGTTAATAAGTATGTGTTTTCAATATTAAACGACTATTCCAGTGAAGAAGTCGATGCTACGTTAGCCAGACTGGCAACTTCGGGTCTGTTAGGGTATGACCTGGTGCAGAGAGCATATTACTACAGAGAACTACCTATTAAACGAACGGATGAATTCAACCTAAACCCTCGTTACAAATCTGCAAAAAAGCTATTGGAGGGGGATAATGTTCAAATTATTGAAAGAAATGATTCCTGTACCCGGGCAAATGTAAAAGGAACGGATGCCATACATCACGTTATGATCGTAAGAAATACATCAAAGTGCACATGTACCTGGTATGGAAAGCATCAGGGAGATAGAGGGGATTGTAAACACATTCTGGCTGTAAAATTAAGACTAACTCAAAATGAGTAAAAAAACTAAAACGGCTATGGAAGACATTCATCTGTATGAAAATATGACCACCATGACTGATCAGGAATGGTTCGAATATGTCACTGGAATTGGAAGTGACCAGAAAAAAAAAGCCGCTCTTCAACTAAAACCGATCTCCAAAGAACTATTTAACTGGGAAACCCGTGATCAAACTAAAATAGCCCTAAGACCTAAATGCTTCATTGGGTGTTTGGCGCTTTGGAGTTACAGTGATATAAAGAAGTTAGACTGGACAGCCTACTGGTCTATTAAAGAGCCCGCTGTTTTCAGGGCAATTAAAAAACTCCGGCTAAACTGGATCCCTCAATATTTCGATCATATTCTGGATCAGAATTTTCGAGCCTATGATCATGTTAGAAAATACTATACAGAGGGAGTGATCCCAAAACCAACGTCGGATAACTATATCGTTGGTTTAATAAGCATTCCTGAAAGGCTACGTTTCAATGATCGTGATAATACCAATAACCTGTACCATTTTCTTGTTGAGAATAACGATGTGCTCTCGGAAGACTTTTGGAGGATATTTCAGGTACAGGGAACAGGAGACGCTAATATGTCTAGTATTGAAAAATATGGCGGACCTCCCTATTGGGATAAGACCATTGAGAAGTTGATCACCAATGGGAAACTAAACAGACAGGAAATTCTCGAAAAGACCTTTGATCCGCTCAAAAATGAATGGATACAATTTCGTTCCGGATGGTTTTCCAGGTTTCATGAGTTTCTTAATCCAACCCTTTCAGAGAGAAAGTCATTGGAAGATCAGTACCTTTCACTATTATCTAATGCTATCGGGCCAACAAAGTCTTTTGCGCTGAAAGCATTACATCTACTTTCAAAAAATAACCTGCTGGATCCGCAAAAATACCTTGATCAAGTGGATCATGTCCTCATTTCTGACAAAAAAGGTGTTGTGAATATGGCCATTTCCATACTCGAAAAAATCGTTAAAAATGACGCCAGTTTCAGCCCACTTGTGATCCAAAAAATCATTCGCGGCTTATTGCTTTCTGATGTCGATGTTCAGAAAAAGATCTGTAATCTTCTTGGCAAAATGCCGGGGTACGATTCCATTATTTGTGATGAACTAAAACAATATAAAGAATGCGTACTCCCTTCATTAAAAATTGATTTTGCAAAATGGATCGAGACTGATCATTCTATTAGCCCGGATCCCGGAGAGGAGGATATTCAATCGGTAGAAGCCTTCAGAGAGACCATTGAACCCATATTGGATGCACAGGAACTTAGTTATCACATCACCAGAACATTGGAATCACCTTCCAATATCGCAGACATCGAACAAATCTATCAATCTGCCTTTTTAATAAAGGAATTTCCGGTAGAACTATTAAAGCCTATTGAGAAAAGAATAATACACTGGTACAATCTTTCTGACGGATTCAGTTTCACCAGAGGATATTTAGCAGGTTTTCTCCTTTCCTGGATAAATGATTTTAATTATGACATCGAATATGAAGCTAAGTATGAAAGCTTTAAGATGTCCAGGATATTTCTTTTTCAAAAAGCACGGCTTAACCAATATCTGCAGATCAAAAGAAATGGAAAAGATTACAATCCATTATCCATTCCTGACATTAAACCTTATTTTATTGATGCCAACACTTTTGTGGACAGGGTAGCTGATAACCAAAAAGCAAATCAAGCCATTGATGAACACGACCTGATCCAGGCCATCGTACGATTAGACATGAATTCGGAGTTTGACAAACAAAAGTTGTCCATCGTATCCGGAGAAATTAGAAACATTGTTGAATTTATGTTTCTTCAAGGAAATTATAAGCCTGATAAATTTCCATTTGCATGGCTGGCAGCGGCCAGAACCCTTTCACCAAACGAAATTCTAAAAATACACAGCGAATACGATTCCTACTATGATGTGGTGGAACCTGCACTATTAAAATGGAATATCCATATTGACAAAGGGCCATATCACCACGACAAAATAATTATCGATCCACCTCTGCAATTGAAAGATACTACAGCAAAAAAAGGGTTGTTTTCAAGTCTCAATGTCTTAAAGAAGAGAGAAGACAATAAGATCGAAAATAGTAACCACAAACTTATTTATCCATTACAGTTATTGAGTCACTTCGACGGATGGTTCATGGAATATGACCGTGAAATGGATATTAAATGGATGCTTTCCAGCACTCCAAATAAACAAGATGTTTGTTATTCAATAGCAGCAAGGTGGATAGGGTCTTGTGCAGGTTACTCTTCGGTGTCCGATATTCCGTCAAAGTATTTCTTGGAAGACCTCTGTTTGTCCAATCAATCTCTTGACGAAATGAAATGCCTTACCATTTGCGCAGGACTTGGGTGCAGTGAAAAGTCGGTAAAAGCAATGGCCACTGAAGCGGTTATTTCTGCCATACATCAAAGCAGAATCAATTTGGAATTGATGGGGAAAATCCTTGATAAAATGATCTGTTCGCATTACATGAGGTTGAATCGTCTGGTGGCAGAATTAAAAACAATATCCGGCGTATCAAAACAGCATTCGGAGGCGGTTGAAGAAATCATTTTACATTCCATCCAATCCACTTCCCCTCAAGCAGTTCCAAAGTATTTTAAAAAGCTTCTGGAATTATTGCTGGAAGTGTCCATCACCAATGGAACTTCAGGCTTCGATGAAAGTAGGCAAGAGTTATTCAGGAGGTATTCTGATGTCAGTAATTTAAAAAGAGTGATTAAATTATTGTGCAGTTTATGACCTTTAAGAAATCAAAGAATGGTATGATTTAGTACTTTGATTTCTAAGATTAACCAGGATAACTAAATACTCATAACCATGGAGGCGGCTCTGTCGGTAGAAACTGGCAGACTAAATCCGTTCGGACATACATTTATGGCTATTTTAGTGGTTTGATTATAATATGGTTGTGATTAACCCGTAATACAACATCAAGTCAGGATGAATAACAAACAAGTAGAAATATTGGCCCCTGCAGGTTCATTTGAATCACTTACTGCTGCTATAAAGTCAGGATGTAACGCTATCTATTTTGGCACAGAACAACTCAATATGAGGGCACGTTCGTCTGTCAACTTCACAAGAGATGACCTAAAGGAGATCAGCAAAATATGTAAGGACAATAAGGTCAGATCTTATCTCACGCTGAATACAGTGCTTTACAGTCATGATATCAGCCTGATGAGGTCCATTGTAGACCATGCAAAAGAGCATGGAATTTCAGCTGTTATTGCATCAGACCATGCCGTTATGTCTTATTGCAAATCCATTGAAATGCCTTTACATATTTCTACCCAGGCGAATATTACCAACATTGAAACCGTTGAGTTCTATGCTGCCTTTGCCGATGTAATAGTCCTGTCCAGGGAACTAAGCCTGAGACAAGTGGCAGAAATAGCACAGGAAATAGAACGAAGGCAAATTAAGGGGCCATCTGGTAAATTAGTTAGATTGGAGGTGTTTGCTCATGGAGCGCTTTGTATGGCCATATCAGGAAAATGTTATTTAAGCCTTCATTCTGATAATGCATCTGCCAACAGGGGAGCCTGTATTCAAAACTGCCGAAAGGAATACATTGTAACCAGTAAAGATGATGGTGTTGAACTGGAAATCGATAATGAGTACATCATGAGTGCGAAAGACCTCTGCACTATCGGGTTTCTGGATAAAGTCATAGAAAGCGGGGTGAGTATCCTTAAAATCGAAGGAAGAGGTCGCTCGGCTGATTATGTTGACACTGTGGTACGTTGTTATCAGCAAGCCGTTTCATCTATCCGGGAAGGAAATTACACGGCAGACAAGATCGAACATTGGACAACCGAACTGGCAACCGTGTACAACCGCGGATTTTGGGACGGCTATTACCTGGGACGAAAAATGGGAGAATGGAACGACTCCTATGGATCAAAGGCCACAGAGAAGAAACTATTCCTGGGCAGAGGCATCAAGTATTTCGGTAAGGTAAACGTGGGGGAATTCAGAATGGAATCTCACACCTTAAGCAAGGGAGATAAAATATTAATTACGGGGCCAAATATTGGTGTCCATAAGACGGAAGTAACAGAAATCAGGGTAGACCAAAAAAGTGTTGACCTGGTGAAGAAAGGAGATATTTTCTCCATGAAAGTCGATGAAACGATCAAACCCTCTTCCAAGCTATACAAAATAGTTACGGATTAATGGTTCGAATTGTATTTTACAGAGGAAAATGCATCGGATGCAACGGTTGTGTTGAAGCTGCACCGAACAGGTGGCGCGTATCAAAAAAAGACGGTCGATGTAATCTGATTGAGGGTAAGGAAAAGAAAGGAATATACCAGGTACTGGTCAATGACGATGAATACGCTGAAAATGTTCAGGCAGCCACTAATTGTCCTGTCAAAATAATTCAGGTATCGTTTGTTTAAAAAGCAAAAGAGAGGTGTTGTCCAACAAAGCCTCCCCCCTCTCAGTCTCTCGTAGAGGACTCTGAGAAACAGGTAAATTCATATTATCTCAGAAAACCAAACAAATGAACAAGACACAACCTATTTATATTATTGGCTCAGGTGCTATTGGTAAAGCACTAGCCGTGTTTTTAAAGCTTGAAAATAAGCAGGTGACACTGGTAAGAGGAAGTGTGGATAACATACCTGCTACAGAAGAAAATATAACTGTCATTGGCAAGGACCAAAGATTTCAAGAAAGTATTACCACTACCACATTAAGCCATTTACCAACCATTAATGGTATTGTCTTAATTGCCACCAAAACTTTTGCAAATGCACAAATAGCTGAAAAACTTAACGATAAAAAAGGAGTTTTTTCTGTTGTCTTACTTCAAAATGGACTTAACATTGAGCGACCTTTTGAAGGTTTTAAAAGATTATATCGCTGCGTCCTATTTTCAACAAGTCAGATTACGAGCAATAATGAAGTAACGTTTAAGAGCGTTACAGCTTCTCCTGTCGGGAATTTACAAGGAAACAACGACCGGCTCGAAACGTTAGTTGACCAAATCAACACTCCATACTTCAGCTTTCGAAGTGAACCTGACATTATTAATTATGTATGGACTAAAGTGATCATCAATTGTGCCTTTAATTCAATCTGTCCTCTGCTTGAAACAGACAATGGTATTTTTCACAGAAATTCCGAAGCTGCAAAACTGGCGAGAGTTGTTATTAGAGAATGTGTTTCACTGGCACAAAAGCAAGGTGTCCATCTTGACCACAATAAAATTGAGGAAAACCTGATGCTCATTAGCCAACGGTCAGACGGGCAACTGATTTCTACTTATGTCGATATACTTAATCAAAGAAAAACAGAAATAGAAAGTTTAAATCTTGAAACTGCAAGACTGGCCGATGAAATGGGCATACCCGGACTGGTGGCCCAAACAAAATTACTTGGCGAATTAGTGCAACTAAAAGCAAACCTTAAAATGAAATAGCTTATTGCCCGCAACGGGTAAATTCCTCCCCGGAATACTGATCAAAAGATTAGGAGGAAGGAATGTAAAAGCGCCTTTTGCCGGAAACGTTTAAGACATTATTAATAACCCAGTACCTTCTCAATTCGTGAATTATTTGCTCTCTTTCCCGGTTTTAATAATGATCTATGAAAAGCATAGGGGAATGGGCATAGCAAACTTTACAGGGTTTTTAATTTCTCCCCTGCCCATAGCATTGTGCTACAGACCCTACGTCGCAGTTTGAAAGAATACTTGAATTAGAATAAAAAAACGACATGCAACAATAGTGACCGTTGTATTCGATTAGCCCTCTTCTACAAAGAGAACCAAACGACTATTCCACAGCGAAAGAGCTGGTTAGAAGCCTCCCGTCTACTTTATAGAGCATCACTTTCTCTTGTTTCAGGACTCAGTTTCATCGTTTCTCAGAGTCCTCTACGAGAGACTCTGAGCTGGGCGAAATGATAGGGGTTTGAACACTACCTATATCAAATTCAACATCAATCGCATACCATACTCCTTGAAGAGCAAATATCAATGATATAATGTTAATTATTTTCCTCATTTCTCCTTTTTTCTAGATTAGATAGTCTCTCATTCTGCTCCTTAATGATCTTCATTAATTCAATTTGGTAAAGCGTCATTTCCTCCACTTTCTCTAAAAGTTTCTTATTCAACTCGCCTACAGCCATCCCTTTCTCTTGCATTTCCAAGGCAGAGGGAATCCCTGGTAAATGACCATGTTCCTGGATATAGTCCTCCACCTCATTAAGGCTTCTTAAATGGTAACCTTCTTCAAAGACATAATCTGCTCCGGTAGTATTGACAACAATCTCATTGGCCCGGACGGAACCCGCTATATCAAGTTTATAAGCAGTATTGGCTTGAGTAACTTTTCCTATTAAAACATTACCTCCCCCTACAGCTATCGTCACATCTCCGGGAGAAGCGGCATTCAGATAAAGTCTTTTATCACTTCCCCCATTCGGATTACTTTCAATCCATAAATACCCTTCACTTCCTCCTCTTATTCGGCCACTATTATCAGGTCCAAAATAGGTCCAATGATTAAACGAGTCGCCAAATCTTGCGGCTATCTGGCTACCATCCCCCAGTGTATGAATTTTTTTTACATGAAGACCTGCTTCGGGGGTAGTCGTACCAACACCCACCAACCCATTATTGGCCCCACCTTCATCGGAAGCGCCAATGTATAAAGCATCTTGCCATGTGTTGCTATTCCCTCTTACGGCGACTCTTAAACTCGTTCTTCCGGTACCTTCATCCTTACCGTATATCTTCGCACCATAGCCAAGAGAATAATCCGAGTTAATGAACTCAATGACATTATGAAGATGAGAAAGGGTGATCCCATTGGTCTCAACATTTGTCCCTATAGGGCCTCCAATCATCAATGGACTAAGAGGGTTGGTATTTTGAATTCCAACGTTGCCACTGTTGTAGTAAATATTACCCGGAGTGGTTCCACTCCAACTTTGAGAAATAGCTTGATTAAGGCTACAAATAACACATATACTCAGAATAAAGAAAGTTTTCATGTTGGTTTTGGTTTATATTACGGGTTTTCAATTTTTTGATTTTACTTAATTATACGATGGTGTCAATTCTTTCACTTTCGTGAACCAGAGCATATTCATCTCTCCAATGATGGAAGATCATAATCCTACTTAAAAATATAATCAGAACCAGGAACATTAAGCTCTAGCTTTACTTCTTGTGCGTGTATCATCTTTGACCGTCAACTTGGAACCCGTTGAGTGCTTAAACTTGAATAGATATTTCACCGGTTATGGGGTTAGTTGAATTTACTACAAAGCACCTTTAAAAATCGATAGGTTAATCATTACTAATTTAGTCAAGCAATGGTTTGAAAAAAAGCCTAATACAAACCAAAAAAGTACACTAACAAAAATTAGTTTTTACACCTTCCTGATCAGTTTTTACTTACCAATGGCAGGCATAGACCAAAACTGAAACCTATTTCGAAATTATACTTACATTCAATTAACTTGACCCACACTGGTCCTCTTTTGCAAAGAGGATCAAACGGGAATTTCATACCGAGGTAGCCAGCATTTTTAATGCGGGTTTTAAAACCTCCATACCTATTTAGAAAGTATCTCCCCCTCGATTGAGGAATATGAAACAATTATTTATTTCAAGCCGGTAATAGAATAACCTACGATCTACCATAGGCTTGGGCGTCCGCCCGGTGAGTAACCCAATGGACACAGCAAACTTTACAGGTGTTTCAATTTTTCTATTTTGGCCATAGCATTAGCTTGGCTACAGTCCAACCTATTCCATTTTCCCCAAACTTAGACCTGGTCCAGGATGAAAACATCCTCAATCTTCATTTTAAACACCCTGGAAATGTCATAAGCCATTTTCAAAGAAGGATTGTATTTTCCCTTTTCCAGGAATACAATTGTTTCTCTGCGAACACCAACTTTTCGAGCAAGATCAACCTGTGTAAGGTTATCCCTGGCACGAAGTTCCTTAATTCTCGTTTTCATTGTGAATTCCTGCCTTCGAAAGGTAAAACCAAGTAATCAAATAGATAAGTACCATCCCCAACATACCAAAAGCAACCACCATTTTCACTACCCTAAATGATTCGATAGGGACCAGGTCAATGAAAAATATCAAAGCAAAAAGCCACATTAAAATTGAGAATTTAAACGCCTTCGCCGCAGCTCTTTCTTTGATCCGTTTCGAAAGCTCATCATGAGGCTCAAGGCCTAACTTTTCATTTTTAAAGGCTTCAATACCAAAATACAACTGGAAACCTGCAATTACCGCTAGTGCCCCAAGCAAGACATAAGCCCAAAGGTGGAGTGGTTGCAACGTACTATACAGCCAGTAAGCCAGAAGTGTCAGAACTACAGCAGATGCTAAAAACCAGAATGAGTCAATTTTTCTTCTTTTCATCTTAGTGTTATTTATTTCTAACATATAGTTAATTATTTCTAACTTATTGAGCAACATGATATTCCAAAACGTTGTCAGAAAAATATCGGGCACAGCCGGTGGTGAAAGCTCTCTGCCCGATGCTTTTGTACCTTACTCAAAGTCTTTCGTAGAGGATTGTAGATGAGGATGAAGAAGCAGATTTCAACGTTTTAGCATCTGTGTGAATACACACGCTGGTCGTGGGATGTTCTGTGACCTATTCTTGGCGCAGGGCATCCACCCGGTGGGTATAAAGTAGATTTAGGCTATATCAAAATGGGCATAACAAACTTTACAGGTTTTTCAATCTTTCCACCCTGGCTATAGTATTAGTCTGGCTGTGTTGCGATCTTATCCCCTCGTTTATCGGTATTCATATCAAACTGGCTTAAGACAAGCTTAATTATAACTACGGATCGATACTGCGAGCCTTTTGATGGGCCATGCGTAGGGAAAGGCGCGGCAGTCTCCCCGCTCAAGGTATTGGCTGAGCCTTTACTGCTCCAAACCTACCTGTGTACCTAACCGGTATGGCGATGAGGCCCTAAGAAAAAGGAAGGAACCCTCCCAGATCGGTAAGCATAGAATAGAACACTCCCGACACACGATAAGGAGATTGCTTCACGCTACCCTCAGGCCTACGCTCGGGGTTCGCAATAACGACCGGTAGGTAGTTTATCTCTTATCCATATAAAACCGGCTCAAGACAAGCCTCATTATAACTAAAGATCGACACTGCGAGCCTTTGGTGTGGGGAAAGGCGCGGCAGGCGGCCCGGAGTGGTTTTGCTTAGGCCTGGAACGATTTTCATGTGACTGAAAATGATTCTGTACCGACCGCAATGACATATAAATCGGAAAGAAATTTTTTTAAAAAAAATGATACTATTTCATCTATGCATAACCTATTATGCGTCAGTACTCAAGACTTCTTATTGATCATTATGACCACTACTGAATGACTTTTGATTGATTTATTATTCTATAAAAAAATTTCATTATTAGCGACTACGCTTTATTTTTGTTTAAAGAAATAAATAGTTTATGTGGTTTCTTATACGAAGAAATCAGATTCAATAAAGGATATTTAACTAGTAGATAACTAGTTAACTTTTTACTACAAAAGTCAAAACATTATGGATATTTTACCCCCACTAAGAATTCCTATTATTTGTATGGCGCCTTTACTTTTTTTTTCATGTGAAGATGAAAAAAATGAAGCCGAGTTGATCGTAGATCCGGCAGGTTCTGCTCGTTACTTTGTAAATAACCAAAGTGCTACCGATCTAATGATAATCTTTACCAAGTCTACTTCACTTGGAATGGAAATCGATAGTTCCAAAAAAGTAACTAGGAACGATTCAAAACTACTCTTTAGTTATGGCGACATAGGAATCAATCCACTACCGTCAGACGCTTTCACAGAAATTCAATTCTATGAATTGTCTAACTCATTTACCGACCCCTTATTGGTAATATCACCTATATCCAATGATAACTGGAATATTCTAGATCAAAACCTAGAAGAAAACGGTTTTGGGCTCACTGATTTTGAGCTGGTTATCAGGGATCAAGATCTCAATTGATCTATTTTGACAAATCGGAATATTTCTACTGGTAGTTAGCGCTACCTCTAAAATATTCATCCGTTAGGCAAGGCAATGCTGTATCCGGTAGTTTTTTCTTGCATTACTTATTTTACATTATTCACCCTAATAATTCAATTTACTAAATACAAAAGTTATGAAAAATTTACGTTATTTTCTTTACTGTCTATCACTCTTATTTTTCCTTTCTGCCTGTAATGAGGGAGATACACCTTTAGATGATCAGGAAGGCTCCCAGGAGAATTTTTTGTCTTATGAGGATGGCCTCATCACCCTTAAATCAGGTGCCATTGTTGAAAAAAAAGGTGACAATTTTTACTGGCAAGGAGATTTGATGCTATCTCAAACACAACTTGAGGCATTAGACGAGTTCGGAGACATTATCGTTGAAGATCCTTCAGAGGCTGCCAGTCAAACTCGAAATATACATCCGGTATATAATATACCAGTCAAAGCAGGCGAAGATAATGTGGCTGTTCCCAGGGCGTTTGGTATAAACCCTACCCCGTTTAATATGTGGGCGATGGTTAGATTTGTCTATTCTCCTACCTTGACTTTTGACCGGAGAAATATTATTCGTCAGGCACTTCAGCATTGGGAGGCTAATACAAATGTGCGATTCTATAATGCAACAGGTCAACCTACTGTAGACCCGGTTTATGGATTTGCATATCCTTATCTTGAATTTGTTAACTCTACCGTAAACAGCTCATTTGTTGGAAGAATAGGTGGTAGGCAAGCGGTAAATATTGCAGCTTTTCAAACAGTAGCAGTAGCTATTCACGAGATTGGGCATGCAATAGGATTGCTACATGAGCAGAGCAGGTTTGATAGGGATAGTTTTATCAACCTGAATTTGTCTAACGTACCTAGCGATAACCGTCACAACTTTAATAAGCGTACTACGAACTACTACGCCGTGGGACCTCTGGATTACAACTCAGTGATGATGTATGGCTCATTTGATTTTGCGATCAATCCGAGTATACCGGTAATGACAAGAAAGGATGGTACCACATGGACAGGTGGAAATGTACTTTCGGGAGGAGACAGATCATGGGCCAATTCCATTTATATACCATATATAGCACGATCTGATATATATGCAGAACTTGCACCAGTCGTATTTAAACCTGATAATACAATAATGTCAGCAAGTGAAAGACTTCAGCTACAAGCTCAACTTAATAATGGCAACCCTAACCCTCCAAACTGCTGTCGCTTACCAAATAATTTTTGATGTAACTGATACAAATCAATAATTTCATTAAAAATGCATAATGTTTTGCAATGAAACATTATGCATTTTTAATTACGCTTTTTTTGTAAAATGAAGGAAAGTCTTCTTTGCTTGAGTTTGTTTTTATTTCTTCTACCAGCGCCTCTTTACTGCCAAATTCAAAGAGAAACACTCTCTGTGGAACTAGGTACCGCATTTAACAATAGAGACCTAAGTTGGTCCATAGCGGGAAACCTGGAAGGAAAGTCGCCAAATGTCTTGTCAGAATTACAATTCAATAAGATACATTCACTAGGCTACTTATTGGCATCAAGTTATACTCCTCATAAGAATTTGAGATTTTCGCTCCGTTATCAACACAATAGGGTAATAAGCGGCAAGGGTTTAGATACAGACTATGATGGAGATAATCGAACAAACCCAACTTTTAATCAATCTTTTGAGAGCGACAAAGGTCATTTTAGAGCATTGACTACCGGGGTTGGCATACCTATTAGCATTTCTTCCAAAGTCAATGTTGTTCCGTCCGTTTCGTACTATATGCAAGAACAAAAATTTTATATTCTTGATAGCCAAAATCAGAACTTAAAAAGCACTTATCAAATGAACCTTGAAGGAATAAAAATGATAATCGATGGAACTATTTCATTAGGTAAGGCATACTATTCATCTTTGATTTTTAGCTGGTATGCAGTTGACTATAGAGCTGAAGCAGATTGGAACTTAATAGATATATTCCAGCACCCTCTCAGTTTTTCTCATGATTCTAAAGGATACGGTTATGAAATACGTTTATTTTTTTCGAGAAAGGTCTTTAACAATATTTCTGTTTTTGCAGGAGGCTCATTGAATACTACATCCATTCAGCGAGGTATTGACACCACTTTCTTGGCAAATGGCAATGAGATAATCACTCAATTTAATGGCGCTAGTAGCCACTTATATGGAATACAAATAGGCATACGTTATCATTACATTGCAAACAAATAAAGGCCTCGCTCAGTTGTACCGGATGACTGAGAAGAAATGAACCCTGCTTGATGGTGTATCAACACGCTGCTATTTTAACAAAAGGGGAAGACACCCGAACATCCAGAAACCAACCACCAATAAACTCCCTAAAACCACTCTCTGCACCTTCACGACAGGACTCTTTTTCGACCAGCTGGCGGAAGCATATCAAAGCCAGTTCTTTTGTTTTTCGGTACAGGGTTTTACCCCAACCTTCATAGCAAATGTGTTCAAAACCATAATGGAAGCCGCCATCATGGCCTGGCTTTATATGGCTGTCACCTACCTGCGCAGCTACGCCACAGACAAGGGAGCGGAGTTTGTCCTGGCAGGGCTATCATCCGTGGAGGGTAAGGTCACCCTCACACTGGATATGGATGTACCTTTCTTCCACAATATAGACCAAGCCCAGGACGTGGGCCTGTGCATGGCGCACTCACGGTAGAACGATGGGACTGATTATCACACTTTCCAGGCTTACACTGTCCGTAAATACGGACTGACAGGGATGATGGATTTTACTTTAGAAAGGCCAGGGATTTTCCCCTAATCATCCTTTTTGCATTCAGTTAACTTTTTCACCACAGAGACGCAAAGACGCCGAGAGACTTTCTACGTCTATACAAACTTTGCGCTTTTACGTCTCCGCAGTGCCCCCAACTGGTCTTATTTCGCAAAGAGGATCAAATGGTAATTAAATACCGTGGTAGCCAGCATTTTTAATGCAGGTTTTAAAACCTCCATACCTATTTAGAAAGCACCTCCTCCTTATTTAGGAGTTAGGTTTTTGAAGGTTTTACCGATCTGTTGGTAAGTATTTATAAAGCGAACAAATAGTGTGGTTGAATCAGCTCAGGTACGCACTTATGGCTGTTTTAGTGATCTGATAACGGTATCCTTGTTATTGACTAGTTATGATCAATTGGTTCGAAAACAGGTGTAAAAAAATATTAACTCATTTATTCTACTATCACCTCTCATGTTTACTCCACATTTTCTTCGAGTAATGCTACGGTAGTTAGAATATATTTTCCATTAAGTTCGGTCACAAAATATTCTTTCTTTTTCATATGGTGAACTTCAGCCTCAGGATTGAACTGAACGATCAACTTTGCAAATGGCTCTATTTTGAAACCGTACTTATTACCATTACGAATATAGGTAGTCTCAAAGTCCTCTGGCATTGGTACAACTTCTGCAGACAGAAATTCATGCTTCAGTACTGCGTTAGAGGTGTTTACCATCATCTCTTTGACATCGTCCTGGACATTTTCCCAATAAACCAGATTCATTAGGCCGTCAATATTATCTTGCTTGGTTGCCTCTTTGTATTCTTCAATTAATGCATTGCTTAACTTTGGATCGATTTCTTTACTCTGTTCAGAATTACATGCAATCAATAAAAGTAATGTACAAATAGTAATAAAGTTAAAAATCTTCATAATCTATATTTCCAGTATTTATGTGAAACAATGTAATGTAATAAAAAAATTAATAGCAGCATTAGCTTTTGGTGCACATTATTACAGACCATAATTTTGAGATTTTAAGTTTTGAGAAAATACATAAGGTTCTTCTGTCAGCCATAAATAACAGTGTTATCTTCTCAGAATTCCTAGTAAAACAGAAGTAACCGGGAGAGAAATTTGGAGAGTTGGATGCCAAACTGGTTAATATGATAGAAGGGCCCATACTTACCTAGTGCAACAGAATAATAGATCAACGAATTAAGAGAAAAGATTTACTGCTCGGAAAATAAATGAAAAGATCATAATCGAGCCTGACCTGAGTCAAATGACTCAGGTTGAGGTTCTCCCAACTGTCCTCTTTTGCAAAGAGGATCAAATGGTAATTCCACATCAAGATAGCCAGCAGTTCTAATGCGGGTTTCAGAAGCTCCACATTTAATTCAGAAAGTATCACCTTACTTTTTTAGGTTGGGAGCTTTATAGCCTTGAGGGTGTAACCAGTATGATCATGAATGTTCATAAAGCGAACAAATTGTAAGGGGAAATCAGTCCAAACATGCGCTTATGGCTATTTTAGATATAGGATAACGATATTGTTGTTACTCACCAGTTAGTGGTAAGCTGTTAATAAACAAAGCAGAAGCAACTACATAGCGTGTTAATTTTTTGGTTACAGACAGAAAAAAATTAGATTGTTGTCCAATTTCCAGGTTTCCGATCATTATGGATATGAATTCTTATTTTTTATTCATTAAACACAAAAGACATGAAAAATTTTATGATGCTATTTCACAGCGAACCAAATCCGGACCTTGACCCTACCCCGGAACAACTACAGGAAGAGGTCAAAGCCTGGCAGGATTGGATGGGTGGAATTGGTGCACAAGGTAAACTTAAAAATCCGGGAGAAGCCCTTGGCTTTGAAGGAAAAACCATGCATGCCGATGGGTCCGTTACAGACGGTCCGTATGCAGAAGTCAAAGAGATTGTTGGGGGTTTTATTATCGTGGCGGCAGATTCTATTGAAGAGGCCATCCAACTGGGTAAGGGTTGCCCTGCATTAGGTATCGGCGGTAAAGTAGAAGTCAGAGACATTATGATCCTTGACGGAATGTAGTGTCTGTTTAACTGGGAAACACAGTTATTATGGACGACAAACAACTGTCGGAGATATTTAAGTCTGAGTACAGCAACCTGATTGCTGTACTCAGCAATTATTATGGATTAACCGACCTGCAATTAGCGGAAGATATTGTATCCGATACTTTTCTGAGGGCCCTGAAAGCCTGGTCGCATAAAGGTATTCCTGAATTTCCAAAAGCCTGGCTCAGGAAAGTCGCCCAGAACCTGTTGAACGAACATTACCGGAGAAAAAAAATCTATGATGAAAAAATCACCCCTGAATTAGGCGCTGGAAATCAGCAATTCAACATCACAGAAATTACGGATAAAATAATTGAAGACAGTCAGCTTCATATGATATTTGTGCTCTGTGACCCTAAACTCAAGATTGAATCTCAGCTTTGTATTGCCTTAAGAATTTTATGTGGTTTTAATATTGAAGAGATTGCCGGCGCACTGTTGTCGAATAAAGAAACTATCAACAAAAAATTATACAGAGCTAAAAAAGTAATCAAAGAACGTGATCGGGTTGAAACGGACCTTACCTCAAAGCAATACGTCGACAGGCTTGATAATGTACTAAGAGTTATCTATTTAATGTTTAATGAAGGGTATTATAGCGGTAAGAATGAAGAAAATGTCCGGTATGAAATGTGTTGGGAAGCCATACGACTCGGCCTTTTCCTGTCTGAGCAAAAGATCTTTCCAAAGCAAAAAATATATGCCCTGATCGCCTTGATGTGTTTCCATGCCTCCCGGTTAGAGGCAAGGACATCGGGAGAAAACGGTGATCTTTTGTATCATGAGCAGGATAAAAGAAAATGGAACAAAGACCTGATCCAAAAAGGCAGGAAGTACCTTAACCTTTCTGCTGTAGGAAATAGTGTAAGCAAGTACCATCTTGAAGCTGCAATCGCTTATTGGCATACGGAAGAAACCGAAGGAAAATGGAATAACATATTGCAGTTGTATAATAAGTTGCTTACGATAGATTATTCACCTGTCATCGCTATGAATAGGACCTACGCCCTGGCACGGGCAAATTCCGTTGATGAAGCCATTCAAGAGGCCCATAAATTAGAACTAAAAGACAACCATCACTACTTCTGTCTGTTAGCCGAACTTTACCATATGAATAACAATAGTGATAAAGAAACGGAGTATTTAAACAAAGCCATTGAATTCGCCACCAAGGAAAATGAAAAAGAATTAATTAATAACAAATTAGAAAAAGCGAGTCGATAACACATTTTAAAAACCCAACTGGTCCTCTTTTGCAAAGAGGGTCTAACGGTGATTCCACACCGGGATAGTCAGCATTTTTTGTACGGGTTTTAGAAGCTCCATACTTAATTCAGAAAGTATCACATTCGTGGTTCGGACCTGATTTTTGTCGCTTTTCTAAGGATGCTAACTTTAAGTACTGTTTATACGTCATTTGTAAATGCTTACTAACACTTGAAGTGAGAGGTAGTAGTTTAGTAGTTAGCGTAATATAAGAAGATGAACATTGAATTTAAGAGACTGGCGGAAATTGAAAAATCAGACATTATTGAATTAATGAACAATCCGTTAGTGAGACGACAAATGCCGTTATTGCAAAGTGACTTTAGCGAAAGCGATTGTGATAAATTTGTAGCATCCAAAGAACAGCTTTGGACTGAACATGGCTATGGTCCGTGGGCGTTTATTGTAAATGATCAGTTTGCCGGCTGGGGTGGATTACAGCCCGAGAGCGGAGAAGCAGACCTGGCATTGGTGTTGCATTCGGATTACTGGGGTATAGGCAAAGTCTTATATAAAGAAATAATAAGCAGGGCCTTTGATAACTTGGGATTAACTTCTGTGACAGTATTGTTTCCTCCCACAAGAACGCGAATTAAGGGAATATTACGCCTCGGGTTCAAGGAGGATAAAGAAGTAGAGATTGGAAATGAACGGTTCATCAGGTATAGGTTAGAGAAACCTGTTAAGAACAAAGATGAGGTTAAAGGCAAAAAATAAAGCTGCTAGCATAGCGTGAAATTCATTAAAACGTACTTTACATTAACCCTTACCTGCTAGCAAAACATAAAACTTCAATTACATATGAAAAGACCTGTTTTATTGACAATACTCACGCTGGGATTCTTTCTTGATGTATCGTGTCAGGAAACAACCTATACACCCGTTAAATACCCGGATCATTACAACGCTGAAGTTGACTTAATCTATACCCAAACAGGTCATTGGGAAGGTCGTATGGATATCTATACTAATCCCGTTTCAGAAAAACCTACCCCGGTTGTTATTAACATTCATGGAGGAGGCTGGAACCATGGTGTTAAAGAGTCTCAAACTGGTTTTGGCTATTTTTTTAAGGAAGGATTTGCTGTTGCCAATGTGGAATACCGCCTGGTAGACGTTTCTCCAGCTCCCGGAGCGATTGAAGACCTTCGATGTGCTCTGGTTTATTTATGTAAACATGCCAAAGAATTCAATATTGATACGAGCAAGATTGTCGTCATGGGAGCTTCTACGGGAGGCCATTTGGCTCTTATGACCGGTTTATTGGGTAACAACAGAAAGTTTGATACCAACTGTGCATACGATGCTAACATTAAAATTGCCGCAATTATTGATAGATACGGACCATCCGACTTAACGTTAATGACGCAGAGTAGTAGTTCGGTAAAAAGATGGTTGGGCGATGGTTATAAAAACAGGGAATTTATCGAATCTGTGTCTCCATTGTATTACGTGGATAAAAATAGTCCTCCAACATTCATTGTTCATGGGACCAAAGACCCGCTTGTTCCATACGAACAATCCGTCCTTCTTTATGAAAAACTGAAAATAAATCGCATTAAAACGGAATTGATCACCATTGAAGGAGGTAGTCATGGAAAATTTTCAAAAGAAAAACGCTTAATGTTAAATGAAAAAATGTGGGGCTTTTTAAAAGAACTGGAACTGGCAAAGAATTAAGCTAGATTAAATTTTATCCACCTCAGAGTCCTTTACGAGAGGCGCTGAGGTGGAGCAAAAAGCGAGTCGGTAACACATTTTGAAAACCGAACTGGTCCTTTTTTGCAAAGAGGACCAAACGGTGATCCCAAGCCGAAATAGCCAGCATTTTTAATGCTGATTTTAAAGCCTCATACTTAGTTAGAAAATACTTTCTTTTTGTTAATGCTTGGTCTTTATGGTTTACGAGAGTTGATTTGGTTCACGCCGTTGGCTATCACACTTTAAGTCATGAAGCGATAAGGGATAAGAAGTGCCGGATTGACCTTTTTAAAATAAGATCATTCAACTTTTTACAAAAAATAACCATTAATCTCCTCCGGTAATGAAATCGGATTTCACTACTGATTTGTCAAGAACATTGACTTTTCTATCTTGGCAAAATGCAGGATATCTTATACACTACGGAAACCGTTTGCAAAGTATTAGGCATGTCGCCCCACTTACTTACTAAAAGACTGCTCGCCAATAAAATACTCGTGCAGCAAAAAGGAATACTCGTACTTAGTTCAAAACTTGAAAACAAGGGTTACGCGCAAACCATCATTGACAAAAACACTTTATCCATTGTATGGACCCGTAAGGGCTTTCAATTTATCTTAAAAACGTTTTCGGTAGAATAAAAAAGCATTGCCAAAACGGTGTTAAAGACTTTCGCCTGCGGCTTATAACTCTCTACCAAAGATCTTTCCCATTTCACGTGCATGCCACTGGTCATATACATGGAAAGGGTGTCGTAAAAATCAACCTGATCAAATTCAGCAGCACGCCTGCCTGTACAACTCGTGACCGAAGGCCGGGCCTCCAGCCGGATGACGTAGTTAAACCACTGCCGGTAAGCTTCACAGAGGTTAAACCAGGCGCTCGGGAAGCGCTCCCTTAAAGAAGCCAGGAGTGCGTCACAGATCATAAGACCTTACCTAAATAATCTTTTTGCGACATTTCTTCGAGTTTTTTCTTTCGATTCTCAGCCACGATCTGAGCGCATTGTATCACCACTTTATTAATGAACTTGCCTTTAAACGTATTTTCGACTGTTTGCCTGTGGCAGCCGGACATTTCCGCAATTAAGGTCATGTCCCCATGTTTCATATATCGCTTAATCTCGTTTAGCTCCATTTTCCATAGGTTTGTTATACATTTTTCGACATTTTTCGACATATTTTGTCGGTACTATAAACGAATGTAAGGCATATATTCCGAATTGCAAAATTCATATAGGAATATATGGCTAGTAAAATAGAAAAACATGAGCAGTAAATCGGAAGATTGGTATAAAGAAATTGCTTCATACTTTGCAAAAAGAGATATTTCGGCCAATAGTGTAGAAAAAGAATGCGGCTTGGGGAGTGGGACCTTTAGTAAATTTTTGAGAGGATCTTCCGACATAGGTGTAAGCAAACTGAGGAAAATATTCCAACACTACAACATAGACGCAAATATCATGTTTGGTGATGATCTTGAAGGACCCCTTGCCAACGAACCCGGGGAAATATATATAAAAGCGGAGGATAGTGTAAGCAGGCATGAATATGACAAGCTGAAAAGCGAATACGAGGGCTATAAAAAGGCCGCGCAAGATATAATCAAAATGCACGATGTACCGGCATCACCCAATGAGATAAGCACAGACAGGATACAACACCGATTCTATATGCTGGTCAACCAGGTGCGGGAGTACGATCACATGCAAAATGACACCGAGGTAGCCCAAAAAGCAGGTATAGACCTCAGTGAATTTGCCGAATACAAATCAGGCCGGAAAAACCTTAATCTCGATATTTTGAATCAGTTCTTTTCGGCGTTTGATTACCTGGATATGCATAGCCTGAACTGGCTCATCACAGGAAAGGGCAATCCAATCCAATCAGACATCGTTGATTCACTTGCAGAGCTTAACTCCACAGAGGAAGATGAAAAAAAGGGCGATGGAGAAATACCTACAGAAGATCCCGACGAAAAAATAAGTAGCTCAAAAAAGTCTGAATAGGTTACGATGATTTTTCTTAAAGTATAGAATTAACTTGTCTAATAGGCCCTTGCAAAGAGAGCCCGTAGGAGGCTTCGTATTAAAAAACTTATGAAAAAAATACTCTCGACTATTTTACTGACTTTGACCCTTATTGGCACCATAAAAGCCGACCTTGGCGCACCGGCAATTCAAGCTATTTGTAAAGTGACGTTAAAAGACGGTAATACCGTTGAAGGTATAATAACGTTTGGGCCGGAGGTTATGAATACAATTACAAACCTCATGGCTTTTGCTTTGCGCATAACGATGGTGTAAAACAGCTTGAACTTTACAGCTTTTCATTTGGACAGTTTACTCCAAACAATTATGGTTCATATCGAACGGGAACTTCAAAATTGTATTATGTAGAAAATGTGAGTAAACAGCGGATTCCTGAAACAAAAACAGAATTTGACAAAGAAGAAAAGACTATTACAAAAACAACCATTGACATAGATAAATATAAATTGCTTGACGAAATGGTGATGTATAAGAAATTACCATTATCTCTACATGTAGGTTTCGGTCGAAACAATGAGGATAAGAAAATAACCATTAAAGTTAGTGAGATAAAATCTGTTGAAATTCTGAAAAACCCTGGTGAAGTTTGGCTTAACCTAATAAGTGGTGCAAGAGAAAGAATAAAAAATCAAATCAAGTCCGACATAGAGAAAAACGAAAATGCATGGATTGACTATATGGAACCTTCGTAGTATCATGAAATAATCTTGGACCCAAAGCGAGAAAATTATTTGAAGCAATTTTTTTAGAAGAAGAGTACGAACGCCCAATAAAAGCTATTCCAGCTGGGCAAACCTCTAATGCACACCTACAGTAAGTCTATATAGACATACTATCTACTTAGAAAGGTTCGAGAACACTCACCCAGGTCCTTAGATATGGAAAATACTGCAATGAATGAAGTCTGAGCAGATGTTCTTGCATATGGATGGGCCTTAGGTTTAGCGTAGCGGTCCTAAGACCAGAGGGAAGGGTTGGTTGATTTGGTTCACGTTGTTGATAAGCCGCATTAAAATGCTATCTCTTTCCTTACTGAATACTCCTTAATCCGCTACACAGACGCGGAATTATTGGTGTATCATGAATCTGAACATTAGTTTTTAATACATATGTACTTTTAACGAATCATCAGCCTTTTCACCACCGGCTCTTTACCTCCCTGTACTATCAGGTAGTAGGTTCCTGCAGGGTAATCCATTCCATCAATCACCGTTTCACTGCCTGAGACCTTTTCTTGCCAAAGGGTTTGACCCTGGCTATTGATCAATGACAACTGTCGGTTTTCACCATCAGGTAAAATTACAGTCAACATCTCATCCACAGGATTGGGATAAAAAGTAATAGGAGAAAGTTCCGGGCTGCCTATTCCGGTAACCACTTCAGCTTCTACTATAATATCATCAATAATGAGGGTACAACCCCTGTTATCAGTGATGGTAACCGCATAATTTCCGGTCTCCACATTTTCTAATACTGCTTCGTTGTGCTGATTAGACCATACAATGACATAAGGCGAAACACCTCCTGTTGCCAGAACAACTAAATTAGTACTCGCCCCCGTATCATCAATAATTATCTCAGCGGTTAAGGCTTCCGGTATAGAGATGTTAAACGCTTCCGGTGTGAGCGTGCAACCATTACCATCAGTAACCTCTACGATGTATTGCCCTGCGGTTAGCCCTGTTATAGCAGGTGTGGTTTGTCCATTACTCCATGTATACGTATAAGGCTCAGTGCCGCCAGCAATAGTTAAGGAGATGCTTCCATCCTCTGCCTCTTTACAACTTATAGGATTTACTTCCTGGTTTTCTATAATCATTGTCTGCGGTGCAATGGTGCTAAACGCCTTTGGAACAATGCTGCAACCTTTGGCATCCGTAATAGTAACGGTATAACTTCCCGCTGTCAGGTTGGTAGCTGTGGCAGTGGTTTGTCCATTGCTCCACAAATAGCTGTATGGTTCAGTACCACCTCCTACAGTTAATTCAATGCTTCCATTAGAAGCATCGGCACATAATAAAGATACGATTGTGGTATCGTTCAGCTGCAGCGCAGCAGGTTGTGTTACTGCTATCAAAGAAGTTTGCATGTCGCAGCCAGCATCATCAGTAACAAAAGCACGGTAAGTACCCCGCTCCAGGTTACTAAGTATAGTGGATGTGCCAGGGTAAGCTGCACCATCTTTCTGCCAGTTTATAGTATAAGGCTCCCTACCTCCTTCAAGTTGCAAGTCAATGCTTCCATCTGCACCTTCAAAGCAAGAAAGTGGCTGTGCTTGAGGAGCCATGGTAAAGCCTACACAGCTCAATGACGGGGCAATGGTGATAGTGTAGTCCTGTCTAAGTCCGTTGCCGATGCAAGGGTCATAAGGGTTGTTGCCGCCTATATTTGTGCCAATGACCTTAACCCTCATTCGGGTATTGCCTAGTTTGGCATTTAATGGAATGGTGATCTGTTTTTCGAGAGTAATACCTGGTGTGGTAGATCCTACCAGAGTCATTTCTTCATCAGTACTGGAATTGGTCTCGCTTAGCAGCCCATTCTGATTGTAGTCTATAAATGCCCAACAACTACCATTGACTGTATTAGAGGTAGATTCCACATACCTGAAGGTGTAAGTCTGCCCGCGTCTTACGGTAGTGGTAAAGGGGACTTCCAAAGGGAACTCTACTATATCCTCAATTGCGGAGGAAGTCTGGTAGTTGAGTGTATTGAATTCTACTGATTTAATAATGCCTATACCGCCAAACGAAGAATTGCTACAATACTCCAGTCCATCCTGGGTGGTAAAAGAGGTGATGCCCATAGGGGTAGTACCGTTTTTGTTATGGGCTACTATTCCCAAATAGTAAGTAGTGCCCGGTGCCATTTCGGGTAAGTCCAGCCAGCGTTGTGCGGTTCTGCCTGATACCAGCAGGTCTAGCGGTGGGTTATCCGTACTCAGGTATACATCATAGGTATTGTCCAACTGGCTGGCCTGTGACCAGCCCAGCGCAGGATTACGGCTAATGTTGTCCGACCCATCGGCCAGGATATAGTATTCAGCAAAATCATCTATTGGATCAACACCGAATTCTGCATCGGGATAATAATCCGGTACCCGAAAGTAGGCTACAGGATTTTCTGGTAAAGCGGAGCTATCGAAAGGAGGAGTAAAACTGAAAGTGCGGGAATCAGGATCACCGGAGCGGGAAAGGGCAATTAAGTCACGATTGAAATCCATTACTGCATCAGGATCAGTACTTTTTTCAGAAGTAGTCCAGTTATTAACTCCCTCCGTTACACTACGTGAGTGTAGATTTTCAGGGTTGTTATTTAGTTGAGAGCCCCGCAGGCCCACAGCCACTTTATTGATATGGGAAGCAAAAGGAGAACCTACCGCATAGGTAATGTCGATTTGTCCATTTTGTTGAGATAAAACAAGTTGGGTAAAAAACCGTCTGATGCCACTACCAGAAGGGTAATCTTCATAAAAACCAGCACTGTAAGAAAAAGACCAGTCAATAGTTGTTTTTTTCTCTCCGGGAAAACCTTGGCCTGCTACATGGTTTAAAGCGAACCCAAAAGGTATTTGTGTGCTCACATCCGTTTGAAACGCGACAATACTATTTTGTCTTTCAGTTGCGTAATCCGCATCAAATACAGCTCCCGTGAGTGTATCCTGTTTAATAGTAAATGTTTCATCGGATTTACCTAATTTAATATAGCCATTAGTAGAAGCCGCAAAACGATCAAAGTACTGCCCGTCATATTGAAAATCAAAACCAATAGGAAAACCCACTCCTGTCACAAAAGTGGTGTCCTCCTCCATACTATTGTTTATTACAATAGCTCCTTGCTTTGTTGGATCAAAAACGTCTCTAGTCTTTATCAATGAAAATTTTTCATTGAAATTGGCTATAGGTTTATTACTATTTTCGAAAGAATAATTACTCACTTGAGCAAATAGCGTGTTCCCCACAAAGAAAAAGAGTAGGATGGCAAGGGATATGGGATATATGATATCAAATATGGAATGTCGGGTTTGCCTATTAGACTTCATGACTGTAATATATAGTATGCATTATATACTTTGGTAAGTCATATAAGTTTTTTATAATTATTATACAATTTAACAAAGCCTGCAAGGCTTATCGTTGTAAAACTTTAAACCTTGCAGGCATCCATTCATTTACATAACAGTAAATCTTATACGTTTACTTTTCACTTTCAACAGATCATCAGCTTTTTCACTACCGGCTGCTTACCACCCTGTAAGACGAGGTAGTAGGATCCGACAGGGTAATCTATCACGCTGGTCGTACTACTATTGGCTTAGAGCGTCCGCCCGGTGGGTATAAAAAGGTTTAGAATGTATTGGAATAAACATAGGAAACTTTACAGAACCACAACTGGTCTTTTTTGCAATGAGGATCAAATTGAAAATGTAGGAACGCTACGCTTAATCGACTACCGGAAGGTTTACAGACAGAAACCAGTTAAAAAAACTACTCCCTCCCTTCCAAAACCTTCTCCAGCATCGCCACCTTCTCACGCTCACTTTTCAACAGGGCTTCATACAGCTTTTCATTTTTTTCCATGGCCTCTACCCATTTATCGATGGGGTTGAAGGTGCAATTATTATTTTGTTGGTAATTCGGGCTGGTGTTTAAAGTAGCGCCTTCATGATTATTTTGGATATTGTAAACAACGCTCTCTTCATTAAAACTCTTGATCGCTTCAGGGTTTACGCCGAGAATACCAGCGATCTTTTCAATGGTTTCACTTTCCACCGCTTCGTTGCTCTCAATATTGGAAACGGTTTGTTGGGTTACACCTAGCTTTTCTGCCACAGTGTCTTGCTTCACACCCAGGATCTCACGAACGCGACGGATGTTTCTGCCCAGGTGTTTTGGTCGGGGTGTCGTAGTACTTTCCATAGACTTAAAGTTATTAAGATTTTATACATTCAGGGCATTGCACTGGTAAAATACAACCGGCATTTGTAAAGTACAAGCGCCCTTTGTACCATACCATCACCCTTTTTCAGTACTTCGACCCTACGCAGTGATAGTGCAATGCTGCTGCCCTAACGATAACTCACTGAACGCATGATGAACCCCCAACGGATCCTCTTTAGCAGAACTTCATAATGAATCCTATTGTGCCGTGTCAGAGACACTCGAATTCATTATTTACTTCTAAACCTTCCTACGGAAGACTTAAAAGAACGAAGGTCGGTCAATTCTGCTGAGAGGAAGCAACAGGCTCGATACACTATACATCAACACCGATTCAAATAAGTAAGCCGTAAGAATTGGTATCAACTCTTACGGCTTACTTATTTGAATCAACTACTTCTTCCGGTTAATTACAATGAGAACAAATAGATGATGTATAAATTAGGGTTAGCTTAGTTCCAAGACCCACAAGATACTTGGTTACCAACACCTATTGATCCATAGTATTCAGGGTATATAGGAGGCCAGGAGTCGTATGCAACATAGGATACATTAGCATTTTTGTACTCTTCACAAACAGAAGACCATGTCACTTCGACTTGATGTGATCCATAACCAGATTTTATAATGGTAGTTGAACCATTTGAAAAAGTTCCTCCCTGAACCGTCCACATAACGTTAATTGAATAAGAAGGTGGGAAACAATTTATTAAGTAGGTAGCCTGCGTGCCGGGAGGCATTCCGACGGGGCCGCTTATTCCAACGTTTCCAGTACATGTTTGGGCCTTTATTGAACTCATTAAAGTGAATATCAAAAAGGAAGCCATTACAATCTTCATTGACAAATTTTTCATAATTTTTACGGGTTAGTTGTTGAAATTAATTTTGTCCAATCTTATAGAAATTCTATGGAGCCTTTGATCATGTAACAAGTACTATTATAATAATATAGTTGAATTGTTACCAAAACCTCCTTGACGAACAGATTAAGTGATTACTCAAGTTTCATATAACCTAATCATCCTTTCGATTAAGTAAATCTAGGCGCAGTCACCCCGGAATACCAGTCATAAATCATGAACGAGTATTTTCACTTAATAAGCGATACTGATTGGTTAACGAGTGTGGTAACCAGGTCAGGACAGATGAGAAATAAGATCAGCTAACTTCGAGCGATTGCGTATAGATACTAAAACCTGTAAAGAGTCATTCATTATAATAGTTTTATCCTTTCTGATCGATCTAATTTTATTGATGTTAATCACGCTGGTCGTAGGATATCCTCAATGGTGTCAACTTAAGGAATTGTTTTAACTTTCGGTTTTTAATGATTCTATCTACCCTTCTTAAGGTTATGAGTACGTTATCTTCTATTTTTTTCTGAACTCAAGATTAAACGTAATGACAGCTCTTTTCAACAAAAACATATTAACGCTCCACACCACTTTAAACGGCAAAGGATCTTGGGTTTCACACAACTAGCCACGATGTTAATTAATCGCCTTGTTAAGGGGATCAGCGTTGAAATCTTTACCTTTCTCAACAGCGTCACCCCAGAGCGAACCTGCACCAAGCAAGCCTTCAGTAAAGCACGCAAAAAGCTGAAGCATACGGCTTTTATTGAACTCAATGCGTTCTATGTAACAGCTTTCTATGAAAGTACTTTATACAGGTCCTACCAAAATAAATTCAGGCTTTTGGCTGTCGATGGCAGTCTGTGTCAACTTCCTGCTGCTAAACAGCTCATCACACATTTCGGACAATGGAAGAATAAGACGGCAAAAGGCATGCCCATGGGACGCGCCTCTTTAGTCTATGATGTATACAATCGAGTCGTGGTTAGCGGACGATTAGCCAGCTTGGAGAAAAGCGAAACCGATCTGTTTCGTGAGCAATATGAACACATATCTTCCCAAAGTGATACTCTGGACAAATCCCTTTATTTGATGGACAGAGGGTATCCCTCCCATGACTTGTGTACAATGATGGCGCGTAACGGGGATTTCTTTTTAATTCGTTGTAAGAAGGATTTTTGTAAACCGGTTACTGAATTTGTTCACTCAGACAAGCAAGAAGCTTTGATCCTTCTTAACCCTACTCTATGGTATACCAAGAAAGGGGAAAAACGGGGTAGTCGCTTTAAAGAACCTTTAACGGTCAGGATCGTTCGGATTAAATTATCAGCAGGCCGGTATGAATACCTGCTCACCAATATGGAACAGGCCAGTCATGATGAATTAAATGAGTTGTATGCGCTGCGCTGGGGTGTAGAGACCTATTACGATTATCTCAAGGATAGTATGGAACTGGAAAATTTTTCTGCTAAAACAGTCGAAGGCGTTTTACAGGACTTCCATGCCTGCCTATTGGGCAGTAACTTGGTCAATATGCTTATTAACGAGGCAGAAGAAGAACTTCAAGAACAGCAGACAGACAAAAAGAATAAATACACCTATCAGATTAACCGGAAGACAGCTACTGGAATACTTAGAAATCAAGTGATTAGCATCCTGTTTCTCGAAAAAGATATCCCTGCTAAATTAGAGCAACTTAAAAAGCAGATAAAAAGTAGTAAAACCGCGATTGTACCCCATAGAAAATTCCCAAGATTCAAGAAGAGACGATCAGCCAGAAAGTTTCATATGCCTAAGAAAAAAGCTTTATAAAACCTTAAGTTGACAGCATTGAGGATATCCTACGACCAGCGTGATAGGGGGGCCGCATTCATACGCTGAGTTATCGACACGTTTCCTTCCCTCCTTAAAGTTTTGCGATCCACCGAACTTTTGCTACAACTCAGCGATAACATCGGGTTAAACCATAGATTAATTTTAATATCGTACATAGTCTGAAAACCTGTCAGAGATGCGGCATATTCTTTTTCTTTTATTTTGCCTGCTTTTTTACCATAATTCAATCTTTGGAGCAACATTATACAGCCGGGCGGATGGCACATGGTCAAGTGTTAATGGAGGTTCGGATTGTAGCTGTACTCCTAGTCAGAATGATGACCTAATCATTAATCATGACATCGTTATTATTGGGGATTTTACGGTTAATACTGGTTCAATCACGGTAAACTCTCCTGCAATACTTACTGTAACCGGAAACCTGACGTTCGATAATAATTCTGTTGTGGTTGTTAATTTGGGGAGTACTTCCAAAGTTGATCAGGACTTTCTAAATAAAAATAACAGCAGTGATGTTTCCATACTTGGAAACCTGACCATCGATGGAAACTTTACCAATGGTGAAGGATCCGGGGTAGGTGCCGTTCTTAATGTCGGGTTGACAGGCAATATCTCCATTGGGGGTACTTGTTCTAATCCGGGCACTGTCACCGATGGGACCAATAGTTTTCAGGGGTGTGAAAACACTATATTGCCTGTAGAGCTTCTATATTTTACCGCTGACTATAACAGAGGTTCATCGTTGATTGAAATTGAATGGGGCACAGTTACTGAGGTAAACTCAGACTATTTTATTATTGAGCGATCCGTAAATGGAGTAGATTTTGATTCTCTGGGGTATCATCCTGCCGCCGGCAATAGTCATCACACTGTAAAGTATTCCTGGTCATACCCTGAAACTGGTAGCGGCCGGTCTTATTATAGGTTAAAGGCAGTTGACAGGGACGGAACCTTCGAATATTTTGATGTGATCTCGACCGTCTCTTTGTTACCAAACAGCTTTCGGGTTTCTCCTAATCCGATTCAAGGCGATCATTTCAATATATTGAAACACAATTGGTCAGAAGGAGAACTAATGTACTTGTATGATTCAACAGGACAATTGATCAAAAAAATAAGAATGGACCATAAGCAGGTTAAAGTTGAACTTACAGGATTTATAATTCCCGGAATATACCTGCTTAGGTCAGGCATGGAAATAACAAAACTAATTGTTCAATAAACTATGTATGTAGTTTCACCTATTCAAAATAGTATCGTCATTAATACTCCTGTATTCCGTTTCTGAAATAATAAGGTGATAGATTGTTTTAATATAAATAATTTTAGTATATTCTATATATATTTTAATTTATAATAATAATATTTTATTTAAACAATTTTATTTGGGCCATGTTTTAACCCTAAAAGAACCTAACGGTTTGCCATACATGTTCCCCCGGCAAAAATGAATTGACCAGCTCCTTTCATACATATAGTGTCTGTTCATTCTAAAGTTTACTATAAATGAATCTGAAAGGAATGAAAAAGAATTGTCTGCTTAGTCTTGTCTTGTTGCTTTTTGGAATCGCTTCCTGTTTCGGCCAGACCCCGGGGCTCATCGTTGACCCGGCCAGTGTAGCCGGAGCGGCCGTTATGGATCCTAACGGCGATGGTTATGTATCAACTGGTAATGGTGGCTTTAGTGTAAATGATAACAGTGAGAGCGAAATTCCATTCCAGCCATTAACCGTACCATCTGTTGAACCTGGCAACGATGTAGCAACCGGGCCGGGTTGTGGTTTTACCGATTTTGCGGACGATGGTACAAAATACTCCTCTGCTTTTTTCCTGGATGGAGCTGATAACTGGCTTTTTCGATTCAGACTAGGGGGGTTTGGCCCCAATTCGAAAGGCTACAGTGTCCTTATTGATACGGACAATCGATTTGGCAGCAGCGGCTCCCAGGCAGATCCTAACTATGTGGTCGGTAACCCCGGGTTTGAAATTGAGATCCAGTTAGTGACTAATTTTGGAGTCAGGTTATATGATGTAGATGGAAGCACAAGCCCCACTTTGCAGACCACATTGGCCTATGATGATTATGCTCAAAAGTCTGTTGCCTTTTCAACTACCTGTTCTGATCCTGATTATTTTTATGACTTCTATATCCCTTTTGCTACGATAACAACCTTCTTCCCAAGTATATCCACTTCTACCGCCATACGCGCAGCATCCAATACGGTCATCAGTACACAAAGCGGCATTACAGGGGGTGTTTCTGATGTGGGAGGTGTTGATAACAATGCCTTTGGAGGAAACCTGGAAAATATTTGGGAAGAGATCATTCTGGGACAGGTACCTACTTCACCTATAGATATTAACGGCGGCTTCCCTCCCATCCGTAGCGAAACACCTGCCATTACCGGACCAGTAAACGGAGGTGATACCAGTGTTAGCGGTACATCTGTAGAAGCTGACGGTACTATTATTGAAGTTTTTGTTAATAATATGTCCGTGGGCACGACCACCGTATCAGGAGGAGGGTGGACACTGTCGGGCCTGCCTGCTTTAGTGGTGAATGACGTTCTTACCGCCACCGCCACCGTTATCAGTGAATCGGAATCTTTAAATGCCGACGAGGTAATCGTAGGAAGTGTATGCAGCACTCAGCCTACAATAATCTGTTTTTCGCGTAAGGGTATTGAAGGCTATGTAGTCGACGCTTTATCGGGTACTACCATTAATATTTACAATAATGGAGGATTAGTAACCAGCCTGACCACTACGATAGATTACGACGCAGGTAATCCTGCCAATCCAACTTTCCTCTATAATTGCAGTGCCAGCGGAGGCTGTTCCGCAGGAGGTTTACAATGCCTGGCAGGCAGCTATTGGATCACCGCTGTGGAGACTGGCAAATGTGAATCTACTCCGCAATTTGCGGATGACGGAAGTTCGGATATATGCCTGAATGGTGGAGGGTCAGGGGTATCAGGCACGGAGGCAACTCCTGTTATTTCGACAAATCCTATAGAAACAAGCACATCCAGTATCGCCGGTACGGCCACAACAGATGCCACGATTTACCTGTATATCGATGGCTTCCAACAAAGCACTACTACCGCTACATCAGGAAACTGGACCTTTTCGACCTTATCCCTCAGTCTGGGCAGCCTGATTGAGGTAAGGGCATTCAGTTCAGGAAGTTGTATATCAGGGGCAGCCAGTCGCTCTGTCACTGAACAGTCCGGTACTCCATCCGTGACAAGCCCCATTCCTAATGGGTCAACAAGTGTTTCAGGTACCAGCTCAGAAGATTCAGGAACAATAATAGAAGTATTTGTGGATGGTGCCTCGCAAAACACTGGCACCGTGGATGCCAATGGAAACTGGACTATAACCGTACCAACATTGAATACCGGAGAAGTAGTTACCGCCACCGCTACCACTACCGGTAAAAGTACCAGCTTACTCTCTTCGCCGGTCACCGTTCTGGCCAATAGTACCGCGCCGGTGATTTCCGGATCGTACAGTGAAGGCGGAACCTCAGTAACAGGAACATCTGCCTCTGCTGACGGGACAGTTATTACCACTTATATCGATGGAATATCTCTGGGTACGACTTCAGTATCAGGAGGCAACTGGACTTTGAGTGGACTCAGCGCCGCTAATTTTGACTTGTATGCAGGCGGTACACTTGCCGCTACTGCCACGGAAGCAGGAAATACAGAAAGTGCAGTTTCCAATACGGTCACGGTATCTTGTACAGCTCCATTAACCGACCGGACGGTGAACGTTCTTACCAATGAGATATGTGCAAGCACATCTGCCCAGGTACAACTCACAAATTCTGAGACCAGTGTCATCTATACCTTAAGAGATAACAGTAATACCACGGACCGCAGTTCATCCTTGCTGGGCACCGGTGGGTCTATTACGTTTAACTCATTTACACTCACTGGTTCCGAGACACTCCAGATAGAAGCTAAAAAGATCCCTGACACCTCATGCTCAGGGCTAAACGCCAATACAGCAGCCATTACGGTTTATCCCAATCCGTTTAATGACCGTGGTATAACCAGTACCAACGATAATTTAGGTTCAGGAGGATCTACTACGATAGAAGTTGCTAACTCTGAAGTAAACGTGAGCTATCAGCTAAGAAATGATGCTGATGATTCAACTATTGGCTCAGCCGTAGTTGGTACCGGTGGCACAATATTACTGCCCACAGGGAGTTTAACTTCTACTACAACTTTTAATGTACTGGGCACCGACACTGACCCTATTACATGCTCGATAGAGCAATTACAAACGGTTACCGTCAGCATTGCTCCCCTGCCTGTGGAACTGGTAAGCTTTGAGGCCAAAGTGGCATCGGATAAAAACAGTGTTGAATTGAAATGGGTAACGGCCACTGAACTTTTCAATGACTTTTTTACCCTTGAAAGAAGTATGGATGCCAGTAACTTCCAGGCATTGGAAGTTGTGCAGGGTGCGGGTAATAGTAGCCAACTTTTAAACTATACGTACACAGATCAGTTCCCTGTTCATGGAGTATCTTACTATCGTCTTAAACAAACAGATTTTGATGGTGCTTTTGAATACTCCAAGACTATTGCGGTATCCTATGAAAACATTATGGTGCAGATGACGGTCCACCCTAATCCCTTCTCTTCTTTTACCACCTTCCGTTTGAATAGTGCCATCGAAACTGATGAAAGACTACAGGTATTACTTTTTGATGCCCTGGGCAACGAAGTAAGGCATTTAGAAGGAACACGAGAAATCATTTTATATCGCAGTGACCTGCCTCAGGGCATGTATTGGTACAAAGTATTTGTCAACGCCAGGATGCTCGAAGCGGGGAAGCTATTGATTAGCGACAACTAAAAACCAAAGGGGGTTCGTCATAATCTGTCCAATGAACTGGTGGTAGGAACGCTGCGCATAACCTACCACCAGTGCGAACAAAGTTAACCGGGTCCAAATTACAGCGCTTTGATATGGAAACTTGGTATTAATTGACTTCCGGACGCAAAATTATTAACTTTCATATATGTCAATTGAACAGAGAAAGATCTCCCTCATTAACTGGATCACAAACCTGGATGATGAAACGGTAATAGATCAAATGGAAGGTTTCCGAAAGGCTTCACTTGATGACCTCCCCAGGGAAATAGTCGAACTGCTCAAGATTTCAGATTCTGAAAGTCCGGATGACTGCGTTGAACATACTAATTCAAGAGACATTCTGAATAGATAATGAAGAAAGTCATCTGGACCCCAACAGCCAGAAAATCATTACAACAAACCTCGGATTTCATCACTGAACTTTGGAATGAACAAGTAACCGACCAATTCCTTAATCAGCGGGATTATCGAATATCCCGGATTCAAAAGAACCCTGATCTGCTCCGGCTTTCAAGAACAGTGAATTTCGTCAACTGCTAATTCACAAATCCGTCTGTCTGTTTTATCGGAATTATACGGCATGTCTTAAACTCTTGCTTATCTGGGACAACAGGCAAAACCCAGCTCAACTGATCGAAAAGTTAATGGATGTCAATAAACACTAACATCCATAAGTTGACGGAATTACGTACAAAGGTTGCTGCAATCAGGTAAAATAAATTCAGACTTACTTTTTACCCCCAAAAGCTTCTCCGGCATCGCTACTTTTTCGTCTTCCTTCTGGAGCGCATTTAGCAAAGTGTAATGCGCTCCCATTTTCTTTTAAGATTTAGTATTTCTAATGCGAGTTTGAGCATCCCGAACTCAAATAGAAAGTAACCCCCTCCTCAAGCCCCTTACAAGAACCCGAAGAGAGTCAAGTAGCAATAGACCTTAGCTACGTGCTCAGTACATTGATGTCATTGGGCATACGGTCACTTCCCAATCACCCCATCCAAGCTATCCAGCAATGGCACTATCCCCATAGCGTACATCGCTTCCATCATCTGGTATACCTCCGGGACAGTCTTTTCAGGGCTGCCGCCTTTGATAGGTGGTGCCGGATCGTACTCCATGTCCAGCATCACGGCCTGGGTATAGTTCTCGCCATACAGATCATTTAATATGGCCAGCGACATATCCATACCTGCCGTAACCCCGGCCGAAGTCCAGTACTTACCGTCATTTACGTAGCGTTCCTTAACGAAAGTGGCCCCATATCTTTTTAACATTTCTTCTGCCTGGTACCAGTTAGTAGTCGCTTTTCGGCCTTTGAGCAAGCCTGCGGCGCCTAATATCCAACCGCCAGTACAGACGGACGTGGTATAGGTTGACGTCTGATCTATCTTTTTGATCCATTGATGTATTCTACTGTCGTAAGCGCCAAGTAGGGTCCCTTTAAAACCTCCGGGGACCACCAGTATGTCTAACTGATCTACCGAATCCATAACGGTGTTAGGTACCAGCTCCACGCCCATCACCGTTTTGATGTTCCCTGGATTGACAGCTATCAATTCCGTTTTAGCGCCCATGACCTGACCCAATACATATCGCGGACCCATAACATCAAGGATATTGACACCGTCGTAGACTAAAATGCCAATGGACCGGATGTTATGTTTTGGCGTACCCAAAACACTGCTCATCTTATCATCATGATTTTCCGGCGTGATCTCTATCGCTCCTGTAGCTTCTTTTTTTGTGGTATTTGCAGGGCCTGTTTCCTCCGTTTGGGGAGGCTTGCAGCTCAATGTGCCTGTTATCGCTAGGGTGGTCCATAGAAAATAATGGGAGTATTTTAAATTTTTCATTTTAAGAAAGTTTCTGAGTGGTTAAAATTTTGCGGTAAATGTAATTCCGTAAGTCCTCGGCGCAGAGCTCAGTGAATTTCGATTACCCCCGATAGTGCTGGGGGAGGCATAAGCAATGTAGCGTTGGTTGTCCAGGTTTCTTACCCAAAAGGACACGTCCAGTTGGTTGCGGTACGAAATCCCCCATTTGGTATTGACGAGATGATATGGGTCAATGACAAGGTCATTCTCCCTATCGGAAAACAACTCACCCGTTCGCCGCAGCTCTAAGCGCCCCATTAAGTTTATGTCAAAAAACAGAGGAACGTCATATTGCATTCCCAAAAAGAGGGTAGAGGTCGGTGTGTTGGCCAGTCTGTTTCCTTCTAACTGTACTGTTTCTCCGCCTGAGTTTAGTGTAAAATCCTGATACTCGGATTCATTTACCCCGTAGGCGGCATCAAACTGTAAGTTTTTCAGCGGAATGGCTGACATTTCCAGTTCCAGTCCGTAAGAAATAGCGCTGCCTACGTTGTCCGTTAAAAATACGTTAGGGGACACCTGGTTAAAAAACTGGATATCATCCCAATGGATGTAGTAGGCTGTGGAGGCGAAGAACAATCGGTTTTGCAGAAAATTTCCTTTGTATCCCACTTCCACATTATCCGAATATTCCGGGTCAAAAGTCAGGTCAACGTCCTGAATGCGCTGGGTGTTGATCCCTCCTGCCCGAAAGCCTCTTGTATAGCTAAAGTAGGCATTGGACGTCTTACTGGGCTTGAATGATAAGGCCACCTTTGGAGAAAAGGCGCTGAAGTCAACACTTAAAGAGGTGTCCTGTTTGAATTCTATTTCTTCCCCTCCCTGGTAGATCAGGTCTCCAAATCCATTGAAGGTATTCTCCCTTTTTTCATAATCATAGCGAAAACCTGCCGTAAGGGTCAGCCGGTCCGTGATGTCATTAGACAACTGGCCAAAAGCGGCAAAACCATAATTTTCACCATTGTTTTTAAAAACCACGTAGGTATCAGCGGTATATCCGGGAACGAAAACAGGCCCTACCAGCGGGCCATAGTTGATCCCGATGTTCGTAGTGGGTTCAAAAGCCGTTTGATTAAAATAAAAAACACCACCCGTGTAGTTGAGTCCGGTTTTTTCATTTGCTGAGGTGATCTTTAACTCCTGTGTGAAGACCTTTTGCGGTTCGGACCGTACCCCGAAGTCACCGTCTTTATGAGAGGCATAAAATGTACCTCCGAACCCGGGATTAGCCTCATAAATGTTATCGTACGATAACCCTATCATCTGATAGGTACTTGTAGAAGATAACGTAACATCCGGTGTATAATAATTCATAGAAAGGGCGGTGTTCACCACATCCCTCCTGTGCTCACCCACCCTACCCAACCGTACCTGATCAGGATTCGCTTTTGCCAGGCTGTCGTTCGCCTGGTAAATGAAGAAATTACTGGCATCAGAATCGTCTAGCTGTGCTTTAACGTTTAAAGCTGCATCAAAGCGGTCATTGACTAACCATTTCAAATGCAGATTACCGTAATACGATGTTTCGTCACCCACCCTAGCCCCTTGTGCACCAGGCTGTATATCCACGGTACCGGTAGTATCATTCCTTAAAAAGCCTTCATGTGACTGATAAAGTCCGGTCAGCCCAACATAAAGTTTATTCTTCAGCAGCGGCGCCTTCACACCAAAGGCATAACGCTGAAGTCCCAGGTTACCAGCACTCACCTGTACATGGGCTGACGTCTTATTGGTAGGCTTTTTGGTCACAATGTTGATCACCCCACCCATGGCGTTTCTTCCGAAAAGGGTGCCTTGCGGCCCTCGTAGTACCTCAATGCTTTCTATATCCGTCAACTGAAATCCGTTCGCTAAAATATCGAGTTGGTTCACTCCATCGATATAGGTAGCTATCGCAGGATTTTCGCTGAACACTGAGATACCGCGTATGCTCTGAATTTGTTGAAATCCAACGCCGATTTCCCCATAGTAATAATTGGGCACCAGTGCATTTAAATCTTCCAACTCCCAGATCCGGGTATCTTCTATCTTTCGGGAAGAAAGTGATGTTACAGATACCGGGGTTTTAATAATGTTCTGCTCAGTACGTTGCGCGCTTACCACTACCTCGTCCAACGTGGTAGAGCTTTCTTCCAATGGAATGTTTACGACCGTGTTACTGGTGTCCACGACAATAGGCTCTATGGCCGAAGCATACCCTATAGCGCTTACGGAAAGGGTATAAGCACCGGGGGGAAGGGTTAATTGAAAATTACCCTCTTCGTCCGTAGCTGTTCCGTGGTTTGTATTCAATACGGCAATCGTAGCATTGGCGATACGCTCACCATTGTTTTCCGTCACTTTTCCGGTGACATTTTGAGCTTGGGATAAGGTAATGAAACAAAGAAGTCCAACTACCATCCTGTATAGTCTGTTCATTTTGTGGTTTCAGATCATGTGAATAAAGTGTGTTTTCTACCTTCTGAAGCCGGGCGATTGGTTATGGTCCGGGGTGGTAGTTCGGCTAGCAGAAAAAATAGCTGCGGGGAGGCCGGAATATAGCAGATAAAAAATGAGAAGTATAATAGGAGTGATGGTGCTTTTGTCGGTGAAAGAGGTAAGAAAATAGGTGTGTGGAATACTTAATGGGGGTTATTTTTTCATAGTAGAAGAATGTTTCCGGCGTCGACTTATGTCGGTTTGTTTCTGTACCCTGTGGTTCCGTTACTTTCCTGAGTTGCTCTTTCAGGTAACAAGAGCCCCCACAAACGGTAATAGGCTCCTCTTTTTTCCGGCAAAGTACACGCGCGATGAAATCTTTTCTCAAATTAAAATCAAGGTAGATGAATGGCACCAGCAAGGCATTGGTCATTAATAAAATGACCAGGACAACAGAAAGTATCCTTTTTGGGTTGTTCATGGGTCCATTCATAGCATGAGAATTCCTTATCGATCAGTTGTAAAGCTTATCTATATTCTTCCGGTTTGATTTTTTCCTTTTCCCGATGCTAAAATTCACCCCGACTGTGTAGCGGTCGTCAGATTCAATAGACACAATTTCTTCTGCGTTGAATTGTTGATACAGTGGTGCCTGGTACCTGGCGTCCAGCATAAACCGCCCTACCATCAGTTGAAGGCCTGTGGTAGCAAAAAGCGCTTTGCCACCTGTATTGACTTGTTCAATATCACCATCGTAATGCTTTTGGGCTTTTTCGAAATAGCCTCCCAAATACGGTAACAGCACAAAATTTGGCCTTTGCCACCAGTAAAAAGTATATAAGCTGGCGTTAAACTGGTTGCCGAAGGTATAATCTACATCATTGGTACCATTGATCTGATAAGCAGACTCCAGGTTCAGGCCTATGTTTTGTCTGCGCACAGCATAGTTCAGTGAGAATACATAATCCACACTTCCGGTTCCCAGTTGAAAGTTGCGATTAATGAGTTCATCATTATCTAACTTGTCATCATCACCAAAAGGAAGTTTTATGCCTCCGCCTACCAACAAGGAATGGTTCCAAAGTGAACCCGGATTATCTGCGTTATTCCACAGGTTATAGTTTATTAACACCATCGGGTCACCGATGCCCTGAGATTCCACGGATTGCACATTACCATCCATGTCATTACTGATAAAGGGCAACATAAAGCTGAGCTGCACCTTGGAAGACAGGCTGTACCTGCCTATCAGGTCTATTCTCCGGTAGGTATCGTTAGAAAATTCATCTTCCGTCAGCCGGTTGTCAATATAGGCGTTAAAACTGGCATGGCTATAGCGTAGGCCTATGAAATGATTGTCAAACTGGGGCAGTATACCCATGGAATACCCACCCAGCTTACATCCGCAGACATCACAGCCATAGGCTTTTGGTGCTAATATTACTAGCCCTATGCTCAATAGTAATATATTTTTCATTTTATGCATAGTCTAGTTATTTCTCCTGAATCGTTCGTCTATGATGAATTCGTTATCCGTAAGCGTATTCAAAAAAGCAATGATCTTTTGTTGCTCTACATCGCTTAGTGCAATGCCAAAACCATCGTCTTTCCGAAGCTCCGAGGCTAACGTAGGTGAGTCTACCACACCATCTGAATAATGCTC
The DNA here is from genome assembly GCF_007097395.1 of Fulvivirga sp. M361. Taxonomy (GTDB): domain Bacteria; phylum Bacteroidota; class Bacteroidia; order Cytophagales; family Cyclobacteriaceae; genus Fulvivirga. The sequence continues at coordinate 256,436 of NZ_VKDC01000009.1, read as the reverse complement.
CAGCACTTCCTCAAGTGTTTCAAAACGGCCGTCATGCATATACGGGCTGGTAAGCGCTACATTTCTTAAGCTCGGTATTTTAAACTTTCCGATGTCATCAGTCCGTTCAGTGATAATTGCTCTGCCGGTATCCCTGCTGAAATCACTTTCCAGTCCGTTATTAGCAAAACCCCCGTTGGTAAAAAGTGTTCCTGAATGGCAGTTGCTGCACTTATTTTCAAAGATCACTCTACCTTCCAGTTCTTCTTTCGTCAGGGTTTCACCTTCGTTACGAACGTGTTTGTCATACCTGGAATCAGCAGATACCAGCATCACCATAAACTGGGAAAGGGTATGTAATAACCGGCCTGAGTTAATCGTATCACCACCGAATACGGCTTCGAAACGATCTTTATAATCTTCATCGGCCCTTAAGCGCGCTAAGATCACCGAGATATCGTTATCCATTTCCAGCTCATTTTCAATGGCATTTACCGGTATGAAATCAACATGTGTAACCCCTCCATCCCAAAAGAATGAGGACTGGAAAGCCAGGTTGGCGATCTGTGGAGCGTTACGTTTACCAATGCGGTCTTCAATACCAATACTGAGCCTGTGTTGCGGATCGGCAAAAGCGACGGACTGTGCATGGCAGCTGCTGCAAGCAATGGTCTGATCACGGGAAAGTACCGGGTCGAAAAAGAGTTTTTTTCCCAATTCAAAACCTTCCCTGGATACCGGATTGTTTTTAAACGTGTAGGTGGGCTCCGGAAAATTTTCCGGAACCTTAAACTCAAACGCTTCATTAGGAGCTAAGCCTGTGTCGTCATGGCATGCCGCCAGAACAACGGCGCAAACTATGGCTGCTAAGAACCTTTCAATAAAGTTCATTCTTTTATCTTATGATTTTAAAGAATAACCGGTGATCAGTTATGGATATGATCAAATTTGAAAGCCCTGGCAGCGTTATTAGCCAATGGCTCTGCTGACGTGGGACTATGTACATTGAATGTCTTGGAAAAATCAATGTCATTGATACCCCCTAAAAACTCTGATACATCAAACACCAGATGGATCTCAGGAGCCGTATTGGCCGCTACCGTGATCGGATCTATCTCAATGGTCACCTCCCGGTTGTTATTAGGGTTAGCCCAGCCACCGACGTGAAAAGCAAAACCGTCCACATCCGTTTCATTGACGCTTTCTCCAAACGCCGCTACCTGCTCTCCGTCAGCAGGAGATGCAGGGGCAAACCCTTCCATTCTTATCGCCTGGTAGCCTACATTCCAGTTCCAGAACATATCCGCGTCACGGGCCCCATTGCCCTGAGACAGTACCCCTCCGGCAGCGCCTTCAGCCACCCCTTCTTCTTCTACGCCTACCGTAAAAGATATCTGATCGTAAGTGCCTGCGGGCACATCACTGAGCGAAAACCTTCCACTGGTGAGCAAGTTCTTTTGGTCAACAAGATAATACCCTTTTGCATCGTCAGCGGTGATCTCCATGGGGTTGATAAATTCTTCCCCATTAGGTCCTGTTAATTTAACTTCTGAGATCAGGTATTTCAGAACGGTAACGTTAAACTCCTGGTCCATATCATTTCTATAGGCGAAGGTAGTAGAACCAGGCTCTAGCAGGACAAGGTTTACATTGTCATCAGAAGTGCTGCTGGGCGCTATATTATCAAATTTTAAGGCTACTGTGCCAGGTTCGCCGGAAAGGGTTGCATCATCATCGCTATCGCAACTGATCAGGGCGAATAAAAATAGGGGTAAGAAAAAAAGATTATAAAATTTCATTATCAATACTGTTCATCGGTGAATAAAAACCCATGCCTATAACTGCGTTGATGGCAACGAAATAAGGCTTGAGTGTTAAAAAAAAGTAGTGGGGCGCTTAGTTAAGCCTGAGGGGGGTGAAAGATCCGGTTCACAAACAGATTGAGATATAGCTCTTCATTCACAGTAAAAAATGAAGCGCTAAAAGGAATACTTTTATTAGAAATTGCAGGCAATGGATCATGGTATGAATAAAGATCTACGGTGTATCTGTGTGTAGTCTTTTCATCGTTACTTTCCTGTTGCTGCCTTGCCTGCTCCAGCTGGTTATTGAGAAAGCACTGGCCCCCACACACGGTGATGGGTTCATCTTTTTTGACACACAATACTTCAGCAATGTAGTCTCGTCTTATCTCAAAATCGAGATATACCAATGGTATCATCAGGGAGCTGCTAAGCATACTGAACACTAACAGTGCAATGATACTATGTCTGACTACATTCATTTTGCGACAAATATAGGTGTCCCGATCTATTTATATGAAATTTTATGATATTTATCATATATACACCAAACCCATTTAGACAGAGTTTAGTTTACAGTCTCAATAGGAATGTTTCTTCATCTTTGTCCAACAGGTTAAATACCGCTTAGAGCACTAATCTGATCTAAAGAAGTATGAACCACCATATTATTTATCCTTGTCTTTAGGGTTATGTCTTATTGGCTTGATAAGTTTTTGATTAAAATCCCATTATTCTTCATCCGGGGCTTCGGCGTTATCTGACTTACTTTGGGCAAGCTCTTTTTGTACTTTAACACTGTTAAGAGACTTCATATTTTCATGCGTCACTACTTTTTTACCTGTTTCTTTTTCAAGTTTAGTTAAAGCTTCTTTCGTAATATTTCCTGCGATATGTATCTGATTTTTGGTTTGAATAAATCCCTTTGCGCCTGACTTTTCTATCAACTCTTTTGCTGCTGTTTCACTGAATAGGGTTGTAGCCAACTCCATTGGAGTCATGTTATCTCTCAAACTATCCTTCTTGCTTATACCCTTGTGTTCTTTGTATTGAGCTGCTGTAAAACCAGACCAGGATTCGTACATTTCATTTGTCAAAACAGCATATTGGAAGCCTTCTTTGATACCACTTTCTTTCAATTTATCTGTGAATGTTACTCTTGTGTCAATACCGGCAATTCTGGTCTGTACCCAATCAGGAGAATATCCCTTTTGTAAATAATAACCTTTAGCTCGTTCTATTGCCTTGGCGGGTTGTTCGATCTCTTCGATTCTCTCGGCTCCAATTTTCGCCAACCATCTTTTAAAAGGTTCAGCTTTTTTGGAAGGTACTGTTTGAACGAGTCTTAATACACCCTCATTATTTGCACAATTAATGAGTTGCTTGCCTCCTTTGGTTTCAATAGGAAGGGGGGTGGCAATTTGCCCCCACCCTTTAGATAACTCTTTATCCCTTCTCCGCATATCTTTGATATATCCTTTTGGGTCTTTCGAGTCTGTTAATGCTTTTATTATATCTTCAATTACATAATACCAATCATGGTCAAAATAGACTTTTCTAATCTCTGCTCCTTCAAATATGGCAAGTCGATTATTTTTTTCTTCACGCTTTAATTCTTTCCCTTTACTCATCCTATTTAATAGTTTCTATGGATTATTGATAATAACTACAATAAAAAATTCCGCTGGTTTCGCCATAGAGATGGTGGAAGAGGTTATAATGTTTGGCCTTACTATACCACTCAAGAAATAGCGCTCACCACTTCTCGGAAAAATGGAAACGCCACGGTTTAGAATCGTCGCGATCTTTTATTTTATTATTGATAGTCTTCTCTTACCGGGTTAAAAACATCCAGGATACGGCAATACGTAAGGGCTTTGCCGGCATGTGGCGTATTGGATGGAAGCACCACTACGTCACCGGTTTTACATCGTGTTATTTCTCCGTTTATGATAAATTCAAACTCCCCTTCTAAAATGTTAGCCACTTGCTCATGCTCATGGTGATGTTCCGGTAGTGCTGAGCCTGCTTGTATATCCCAATAGGCAAATGTCATATTCTCCGAATGAATGAATTTGCCATGAAAACCGGGGAGTAGTTCTTTACTGTCAATGTCCTTAAGACTTTTATGATTCATTTCAATTGATTTTACTTGCTGTTATTTTTTTACCTGCCTGATGTATGACCAATCCTGAAGTTATGCCATCAGTTATTTCAAATTCTATTTCTACAGCCATATCGGTCATAAAAAATTTCTCCTCTGTCTCGGGCACTATCTGGAATGCCGGCTGACCTTCTATTTGCGTATAAAATAACCCATTGTCAGCCCATACTTTCACAGGTTTACCCACCAGATCATATTCTCCTGCATACTTGCTAAAAGCATCGGCAGAAAGTGTGATCGGTTGTTTGCTTTCCAATTTAGCAGCTTTGAACTCGTGACCGCTTTGCTTGTGCATTGCACTTACTACTTCATCCCCGTCCAGCAGAAAGGTAATCTCAGCATTAACAACTTTCCAAAAGAAAACGTGCTCCCCTTTAGGAAATATTTCATAGCCATTTTGCCCGGTCAACCGGGCAAAAAGATGGCCGTCGTCCAGCGTGACGTTCATGATAGTACTTCCCGGGTACTCATAACGGCCTACATATTTTTCAAGATCGGAGGCATCTAAGGTGATCTCTTTATTCGTTTCCAGGTCTTCGTGAAAGAATATATCCGTCAGCTTCTCTGCAAAGCTGGCAGGGACCAGGTTTTTTGCCGGTGAGCAGTTAGACAGCACGATCACTGTAGCGTCTATTTCCGGGTAGTATGCCAGGTAAGAAAGAAAACCATTCAAGCCTCCACTATGTCCTATCCTTTCCTGCCCTCTGTATTTGTTTAATCCCCACCCATATCCGTAAGGGTAGTCCGCGCCATCATTTAGCTTAACTTTGGTATGTGCTTTTGAGATGTTTTCTTTGTTTAGTATCTGGCCACCAAATAGCGCTTTATTCCATTTAAGAAGATCATCCGCCGTACTGTACAGGTTGCCCGCACCGCCTGCCCAGGTCATATCCCAATCAAGAGCGTCTTTGATACCCCCTTTTTGCATGCTGTAGCCCAACGCTTCGTTTTTGTATTTTTTAGAATTTGAATAAACACCGGTATTTTTCATCTCAGCCGGCTTGAAAAAGTGCTTGATCAGGAATTTTTCATAACTCATTTCAGAAACCGTTTCCACCAGATACCCTAAGATGAAATAAGCGGAGTTATTGTACTTCCATTCTTCACCAGGTTCAAAATCATAGCCCAATGACTTAATTTCATCTACCAACTTTTCTTTTTCTATGGATGTGGTAACACGCTCGAGGAAGTTGGACTCATTTGTATAACTCTTGATCCCGCTGGTATGTGTTAATAAGTGGTGTATGGTCACTTTTTCACCCCCCGGAAAATCAAGAATGTACTTGTTCAACGGATCTTTCAGGTTCATTTTACCCATTTCCACCAACTTTAGGATGGCCGATGCGGTAAATTGTTTTGAAACCGAACCTATTCTGAAAATAGTTCCTTCATCTACTTTTTGTTGCTCGTTGACTACTGCATATCCTGCCTGACGGGAGTAAAGCACTTTGTCACGTTGAGCCACCAAAACGGACATGCCGTGCTCTCCCAGGGGAATAGCCTTGGCTACCAGTGAATCCGCTTTACGCTGTTGCTCCTGCCCAAAAGTAGCGCTAAAGATGAATAAGAGTAAAACGATGATTGGAATGGATCTTTTTATAAAACGCATAGACAATAACTGTTTAAAGCCAGATAACCTATTGTGGTCAGGCATGTCTTTCTAAAGTTGATAAATTTGGTTGGAATAAGCGAACGCATTGCTTTCAAAAGTAAATTACGCAGATGGTTGGAAGGATTTATATGCTGAAAAGCAATAATCCAAATAACTTGTTGCAGCATGTTTGCTTCCATTGGAAAATACATACCTTCATACCATGAGGCTGATATCACATCCGGTGTTGTGCAATTATTACGTTACGTATCGTTGTAATGCGAAATGTGCGTTTTGTGATATCTGGGAACGACCGTCTCCTTATGTAGAGCTGAAATCGGCCGAGGCAAATTTTGCCCAACTAAAAAAATTAGGCGTAAAAGTCATTGATTTTACCGGTGGTGAGCCATTACTGCACCGCGAGATAGATAAGTTACTCGAAATGGCCAAAAGCTATGGTTTTATTACGACCCTCACTACCAACGGACTCCTTTATCCAAAATGGGCTGAAAAATTAGCCGGTAAAATAGACATGCTCCACTTTTCCCTGGATTCCGCTACCCGTGAGGAACATGATGCATCCAGGGGAGTAGCGTGTTTCGATATTCTGATGAATTCCATTGCCCTGGCCAGGGCATTGGGAGAACGTCCCGATATTCTTTTTACTGCCATGGAAAATAATATCGATCAGATCGAAACCGTCTATACTACCCTATGCAGGCCGAACGGATTGGTGCTCATTCTAAACCCGATCTTCGATTATAACCAGGTAGAAAGCGGCCCCTCACTTTCCAATGAAACCCTGGATAAACTATCTTCCTGGGGTAAGCGAAAAGGAGTATATCTTAACGATGGTTTTATACAACTCAGAAGGGATGGAGGTAATAACACCCATGATCCGGTATGTAAAGCCGCCAGTTCTACCGTGGTTATTTCTCCTGAAAACCAATTGGTGTTACCTTGTTACCACCTTGGGTTAAAAGCATTCAACATTGATAATAATCTTTATGAATTATATCAATCGGAAGAAGTGCAACAACTTGTCGCGCTGGAAGGCCGCTTACCTGAATGTGAGGGTTGCACCATAAATTGCTATATGCAACCCAGCTTTGCCGTGGAATTGAACAAATACTGGTGGAAAGCATTACCGAGTACGCTTAAGTATAATCGTATAAAAGGGACCTGGAAAGAGCTATTAAAAATTTGATTCTTTTGATATCTACATGAATGAATTTAACACCAACGAACTGAAGCCTGACCCGGAAATATTGTTGCAGTTAGTGCGGATGAAAATGCCCTTTGGCAAGTATAAGGATACCATCTTATGTGACTTACCGGTTTACTATCTCGAATGGTTTCATAGCAACGGATTTCCAAAAGGAAAAATCGGTATGTTACTGTCTACCATTTATGAAATAAAGATCAACGGGCTCGGACAGTTGTTGGAACCGTTGAAACAAGCAGCAAAAGGGGATAACCACTAAGATGCCCGTTAGTACGAGTTTATATTGCCCGCGGCATACTTCCTGACTCGCCTCTCAAGTAAAAATAGTACGTATGGTAAGCAATTCGTCTCTACCTTCACTACTTCTTGCTTAAAATCTGTGCTATGCATTACAAAAATCTCCTGTCCCTTATATTTTTACTGTTAATTTCAGGCATCACATTTTCACAAAAACGACCTATGAACCATGACGATTTTGATACATGGAATCGTCTGCGTGGTGAACAAATAGCTGCTAACGGTAAATACGTATTGTACCATCTTAAGCCTGGTAAAGGTGATGTCACGCTAAAGATCGCCGAGACCGGGGGAAAAGAGATTGCCTCATTTTCCAGGTCAGAAAGTGCACGTTTCACCTGGGATTCAAAATATGTGATCTTCACGATCAAACCTGCGCTTGACTCACTCAATGATCTGAAGCGGAAGAAGGTAAAAGAAAAAAAACTGCCCAAAGACAGTCTGGGTATCTACAATTTGCAAACCAAAACACTCTGGAAAATACCAAGGGTCAAGAACGTTAAAGTGCCTGAAAAGTGGAGCAGCCACATTGCTTACAAGCTGGAAGAAAAACGTATAGAAAAGGACACCACGAAACACAGCAATGACAGCACTAAAGTTAAAAAGCCAAAGAAGAAAAAAGAGAAAAAAGTTAGTAAAGAAAACGGCTACCACCTGGTGGTAAGAAACCTGGAAGATGGCACCCAGGATACTTTGAAATATGTGCTGGATTATTTGTTTGCAGAAAAAGGGAAGGCCCTGCTGTATCATACTACCGGTATAGATAGCGTACTACTTCCAGGCGTTTACTATTATGATGTCACAGAAAAATCTACCGTACCTATGACACGTAGTAAAGGTAAATACAAGCAGCTGGCGTTATCTGAAGATGGGAAGCAGGTTGCTTTTCTGTCTGATCTTGATACTACCAAAGCCCTGGTAAGAAATGTAGAGCTCAGGTACTGGAAGCCCGGAATGGATTCTGCCCGGGTAAAAGCGAATAATGATGTTGGGGAAAAGCCTGATGGATGGGTGGTAAATAAACATGGTAATCTTTATTTTTCTGATAACGGTTCAAGGCTGTTTTTCGGCACCTCACCTCCACCTGTGGTCAAGGACACTACACTCCTTCCTGAAGAGATCGTAAATGTAGAAATATGGAACTACCAGGACAGCAGGCTTCATACCCAACAGAATGTAGAGCTGGAAGACGATCAAAAGAGAAGTTATACAGCGGTGATGAATACTTCCACCAATGCAATACATCAATTGGGGCTTAACACATTACCCGAGGTCCGCCTGGCGGATGATGGTAATGCGGACCATGCTATGGGCATCTCCAATTTGCCTTATCAGAAATACATTTCCTGGGAAGGGTGGCCGCGACATAATGATTTTTACTACATCAATGTAAATAGCGGAGAGCATAAATTAGTCGCTCAGGATGTCCGGGGTAACGGCAATATTTCTGCATCAGGCAAATATCTCTACTGGTACAATGCTGTTGATTCCACCTGGTATACCTACAATCATCAATCAGGCAAAACTAACCCGGTTTCATCCAGGATACCCACGTCGATGGCCAATGAGCTGAACGACAATCCAAACTTGCCGTCTTCTTATGGTATAGCCGGTTGGACTGTCGACGATACTTATATACTCATCTACGACCGATATGACATATGGCAGGTAGACCCTGAGAATAATGCTGCTCCGGTTAACCTGACCAAAGGAAGAACAAATAGAACACGTTTCAGGTACCTGGACCTGGACCTTGAAAACCGTGCCATTGATTACAAGAAAATATTGCTCAGTGCATTTAACGAAACCACTCGTGAGGAGGGATATTACGAGCTTAGATCCGGGAAGAATCTAAAGTCATTGGTATACAGCAAACATCGCTATTCCCGTCCGGTTAAAGCTGAAAATGCAGACGTTGTGTTTTTCAATAAACAACACCATGAGTTGTTTCCGGATATGCTCACTTCTAACCTTACCTTTAAAAAAATAACCCGTATCAGTGAGGCTAATCCACAGCAAAAAGACCTTTTATTTGGTTCTGTGGAAGTATACAAATGGACGTCACTGGACGGTATTGAGCTGGAGGGGTTACTTTACAAGCCGGAAAACTTTGATCCTGCCAGGAAATACCCCATGATCACCTATTTCTATGAACGCAATTCCCATCAGCTTAATCGTCATTGGGGTGCCGTACCGATAAGGTCCATCATTAATCCTACGTTTTATGCCAGCCGGGGCTACGTAGTTTTTGTACCTGACATCGTTTATCGTACCGGGTACCCTGGAGAAAGTTGCTACAACGCGGTCATTCCCGGAGTGACGCAATTGATCAGTGAAGGGTTTGTAGATAAAGACAACATCGGCGTGCAGGGACATAGCTGGGGAGGCTACCAAATTGCTTACCTGGTCACCAAAACCAATATATTCGCGGCAGCAGAGGCAGGCGCCCCGGTATCCAATATGATCAGCGCTTACGGAGGTATACGCTGGTGGACAGGACTGAGCCGTATGTTTCAGTATGAACATACGCAAAGCAGGATAGGCGGTACACTCTGGGAATATCCATTGAGATACATCGAAAACTCACCTATTTTCTTTGTAGATAAGATCCAAACACCTCTATTGCTGATGCATAACGATGCGGACGGGCATGTTCCCTGGTACCAGGGCATTGAATTCTACGTGTCGCTCAGACGTCTGAACAAGCCATCGTGGATGCTTAACTACAATGAAGAACCTCATTGGCCTACCAAATGGCAGAACATCCGGGATTTCAATATAAGAATGCAACAATTCTTTGATCACTATCTGAAAGATGAACCCATGCCAAAATGGATGGGAGAAGGGGTGCCGGCTATCCAAAAGGGTATTGATAAGGGGTATGAATATATGAGGGAATAGACGTTTTAAGACACGGTCTTTAACTAATTTAAAACAATGAAAAAGCTGTTGATAGTAATGATAGGTGTGCTTTCCGCTTGTAAAATGGAAGTGGACACCATCAATGAACCTGCCATAAAAAAGGACATACATAATGTATTGAACGATTGGCACCAGGCGGCTTCCGATGCTGATTTCGATCGTTACTTTGGATATTTTGAAGATGACAGCTCCATCTTTATGGGCACGGACGCTACAGAACGATGGACCGTCGCCGAATTTAAACCCTGGAGTAAACCTTATTTTGACAGAGGTAAGGCCTGGAGTTTTTCCCCGGATGAAAGGTATATCTACCTCTCTGATGACGGCAAAACGGCCTGGTTTGACGAAACATTAAGTACACCTAACCTTGGACCAAGCAGGGGCACCGGGGTTTTAACAAAAAGTGTGGAGGGCTGGAAGATCAGTCATTATAACTTGACGGTACCTATTCCTAACGAAATAGTAGGTACTGTGGTGGAACAAATAGACAGTATGCTGAATGTCACGGAATACTAAACCTAATTAAGCAGTTATCCGTTTTTTCTTTCATGCCATTGGAAAAACGATTTTGTCTTAGAGGGTGTATCACAGTGCTTTTACTTTGCTCAGGCTGCTTTGTCTTATCATCATGCCTGGGGCAAAATGCTAACCCCGAATGGATTCATGAGGCCGAAAGCATACTGGAAAAACGTATAATCCCGCCTAAAGGCTACCAGCGAATACCTGTATCATCCGGTTCTTTTGCACATTACCTGCGTACTTTGCCCTTAAAATCTTCAGGGAATCTGGTATATTACTACAATGGCCTTCCAAAGGTCAATAGGAGTGTTTATGCTGCCGTTGTAGATATGGAATTGGACCAGCAGGACTTGCAGCAATGTGCTGACGCTGTCATGCGCCTACGCGGCGAATACCTTTATAAGATCAAGGATTATTCAAACCTCCATTTTGACTTTGTTTCTGATAGCAAATCCAGGTATTATACAACTTATGTCAATGGGGATTACTCCTACCCGACGTTCAGAAAATACATGCGGTATATTTTTTCATATGCCAACACCAGGTCTCTGCACAATGAAATGAAACCCCGTGACATCATGAATATGGAAATTGGGGATGTACTGATCCAAAAGAAAAACCCTTATGGGCATGCCGTAATAGTGGTGGATATGGCAATAAATCCTGCCAACGGAAAAAAGGTCTACCTGCTGGCTCAAAGCTATATGCCTGCTCAGGATACCCAAATACTTCTGAACCCAATGAACGATGACCTTAGCCCCTGGTATGAATTGAACAGTAAAACGATTAATACTCCGGAATGGACGTTTACTCCGCAGGATCTGAGGCATTTTGAATGATTGTTTTGTTGATGTTCCGGTGATGACAAAGAAGAAGGAAGAAATGGAGTGTCATATTTGATATGGCATTACCCGGAGCTGTTTTTCTTTCAAACCCAACTATCCTATCTGGTCGTTGGTTAAGCGCAGCTTTCCTATGACCTACAACAGGATAGAGCGTCCGCTCGGGCTTTAATCATTACTATATTTTGTATCCCTATGAACTTTGGTCAATATTCTAGTGTCATGTCACACCTCAAATGGCGGTTACACTATTTTTTAGGTCTCATTCTTAAAGTAGGCAGTAGGCAAAAGGCAGTAGGCAAAAAAATACAGGACAACTTCCACTTTTTTGCCTACTGCCCTTTGCAGATTGCTGACTGGCCGAGAACTTTCCAACACTGCAAATAGCGTTTGTAATCTAACTATAAACGTCAATTGAGCATTGACACGACACTAGCACCTATCTAAGTAGATAGTATGTCGGGAATGAGATCGCTATAGGTATGCATTGGAGATTCACTTATTTCAACAATGCCTGTCCGTTATCATGTAGATTTAATGTATGCTCTTGATAATAACAAGGTAGTGCGGCTGGACTAATTAACGGCTACGGTGAGAAAACTGGAAAGTGCGTAAAGTTTGTTATGAGGCTATTTCGATACAATCTAAATCTCTTCATACCAAACGGGCGGACGTCCTAGGCCAATAATGGATTGTAGGACATTCTACAACCAGCGTGGGCAACTGGGACGCATACTCATTTTAGTTGATCGTTAACAACACCCTTCTCCCACTACCCGTGGTACTGAAAATTTCGAATCTAAAAACAAAAAACCCGTTTAAAATCACTGATTTTAGACGGGTTTTTCAATGTTGTGGGCGCTGAGGGATTCGAACCCCCGACCCCCTCGGTGTAAACGAGGTGCTCTGAACCAGCTGAGCTAAGCGCCCTTTAACTTGTAATACATCGCTCTTCTGCGAAATGGAATGCAAATGTAATATAGTTTTTATTGAATGCAAGTGTTTATGTTTTGAAACTTTAAAATTTAATTCACTTGATGCCGTTTGAAGTTTAGCATACAATAAAGTAGCTTGCCGGTCCGGTAGGCAGGTTGTTCCAGTGATAAAATTGAAAAAGATCCTCAAGAAAATTTTTGTATATACCGCAGTCGTAGTCATTACGATCATCGGTGCCAGCGTAGCTGCTACTTTTCTGTACAAAGATCAGTTGATCGATCATTTTATTCGTGAGGCCAACAAAACCATTAATACACCTATACATGTCGGTAAAATAGAAGTATCAGCACTTACCAACTTTCCAAATGTATCGCTTACGTTTCGGGATGTGCTGATTGAAGAAAGCTATTCAAACAGTAGCAGTGCCATGCTGGATGCCTCTGGTATAGATTTCACTTTTAATCCCTTCAACCTGCTTAAGGGAAAATACATTATTGAAGAGATCCACCTGAACAATGCTAAGGCACATTTAAAAGTGAATGAAAAAGGTGAGGTCAATTATAACATCGTTAAGAAAACGGGTGCAGGAGATACGGCCAAAGTGACCTTCGACTTGTCGAAGGTTTATTTAAACCAGGTAGAATTCAGGTACTCTAATGCCAGAACGGAGGTATATATGAACATTTCCACCCCTAAGGCCGAGGCCAGACTTAATGTTGCCCGGGATATCTATGACATCCGGACTTCCGGTGATTTTAATTTTGATCGGTTACTGGTGCAAAATAAAGTCTGGGTAGAAGAAAAGGACATTGCCCTGACTGCCAAAGTGGTCTATAATAATATTGAAAAGGGCATAGATTTTAATTCCTCACGCTTCAATGTAGCTGGTTCTGATTTTATCGTTTACGGGGGTTATCAGTTTAAAGAGCACCCTATGATCGACTTAAACCTGGAAGGGGAGAATACCACCATTCAAACGATTTTATCCTTGCTCCCCGGTGAAACGTCACAGCGCTTTGCTCACTACCGTAGTTCCGGGGAAGTGTATTTTGATATGGTCATGAAAGGGCGGATAGATAATCAACATTCACCTGTGTTAGACATAAATTTTGGGCTCATTGACAGTGACCTCACCTACCCTGAACAGGATGTCACTATTTCCAGGGCCAGAACCCGGGGAAAATTTCACGCAGACGATCTCAGTAAGGCTTCTTCCTACTACCTGGAAATGAAGAATATATCAGGGCTTTTGGAAGGGCGCCCGTTTAGCGGAAACCTTATGTACAAAGATTTCAATGCTCCTCATGTAAAAATGGATTTTGAAGGGGATCTAGACATCAATTCTGTCTTTAAGTTTTACAGCCCCGAAAATATCTTACAAGCAGCGGGTAATCTGGCGCTGAATGTTTCTTTTACCGGATACCTGTCTGATTTAAAAAGAAAGTCTGCCACGTCCAGGGTAAAAACGTCGGGAGACATTGACCTGAAAAATGTGTCATTGGCATTGAAGGAGGTTCGATTACCTTTGACGGCGCTAAATGGCAACTTGCTTTTTAATGACAACGATCTCGCTTTAAGCAATGTCGGCGGGAAATTTGGTAATACCGATTTTCTTTTGAATGGTTTTTTCAAGAACATCATCGCCTATGTTCTTTTTGAAAATGAACCGGTAGGCATCGAATCTACGCTGAAATCCGACTTTGTAGATATGGACCAGCTATTAAGCGTAAGCGAATCAGATCAGGAAAACTCAGACTACGTTTTCGGCTTATCGCCTCGCTTACGGCTAAAGTTTAACTGCGACGTCAAGTCACTAAAATTCCGGCGTTTTTTGGCCCGGAATATTTCCGGAGACCTCAAAATAAAAGATGAAGTGGCACTCACCGATCAGCTTTCGTTCTCCTCTATGGGTGGGAAAGTGCATATGGCCGGTCTGGTAGATGCTAAAAACAGTAAAGACATTAAAGTGAATACTTCCTTCCGGGTAGCAGGGGTACACCTGGACAGTGCTTTCTATGTTTTGGAGAATTTCAACCAGGATTTTTTAAGAGACAGGCACCTGAAAGGCAGGGTGAATGCAGAGGTGAAAGCAACAATGGATTTTAATGAGAAATTAACTTTGTTCTCTGAAACGTTAATGGCCAATGTGTCTGCCTCAATTATTGGTGGTGAGTTAAATAACTTTGAGCCTATGCAACGCCTGGCGCGTTACGTGGATGCGGAAAAGCTGGACCACCTGACGTTCTCGGAAATAAAAAACGACTTTTTTATCCAGGATAAAACCATTTATCTGCCTCAAATGGAGATACAGTCCAATGTGACTCAACTCAGGATCGGCGGTACACATACTTTTAATCAAAAAATTGACTACAGGGTCATAGCCCCTTTAAGAAGTACCAGGAAGGTAGATAAGGATGAGGCTTTTGGCGCTATAGAAGAAGATGGAAATGGGAGAAGCCTGTTATACCTGAAAATAGTAGGAACTGCTGCAGATTACCGGATAGTCTATGATAAAGACGCCGTAAAACAGAAAATTGCCAGCGACCTGAAAAAGGAAGTAAAAGAGCTCAAGGAAGCCTTCAAAAATAAAGGGCTCAAAAAACAGGAAACCATAGAGCTGGAAGAAGATGATTATTTCGACTGGGAGCCAGATGGGAAACAGTAACATTCATCTTTAACACCATGACCTGTAAAGGTGGGCCATGACTAAATCCTTAACAGCGCATCCAAAAAGCCCATATTCTCTTTTTTATTTTTTATAACAAGTAACGGAATACGTGCATCATGCTGGCAGATCTTGTCCGCCACACTTCCTAATAAAATAGCGGCCAGACCAGTACGTCCGCGTGATCCTATCACTACCAGGTCTACGTGCTGTGCCTTAGCTTCCGCATATATTTTGTCTGCAGGCTCATCGTTATCGTCCAGGGTGAATACCTGCTTCACGTTGTTCGCGGCGAATGAGTTTTCGGAAAGAAATTTTGCGGCATCGGCCCTGGCATGCTTTTTCATGATGGACTCGAATTCTTCATACGTTTTACCACTGGCATGGAAGCCCACGGGAACATGATACGTATTTTGAAGGACAACTTCTGCTTCGAACACCTGGGCAAGTGCAAAAGCTTCCTGCAACACCAGTGCCGATGTTTTGCTAAAATCAACCGGCGCCATAATGCTGTTAATTTCAGCCTTACTGGACTCAGGCACCATTAATACGGAACAATGGGCGATCCTGATCAACTTACTTGGCAGCACCCCGGAGCCTTTTAGTGACCATTTTTTGCCTAATACAATAAGGTCAACACCTTTGATCTCAGACCAACGCAATATCTTGTCTTCTGCATTACCTTCTTTCACAATGATCTTAACTTCTACTTCTTCCCTGGCACTGAAATACTGATCTAACCTATCCTGGATCTGTTTTTCGATACCTTCATCAATGGGTGCCAGCAAGTCCGGGTATTTTTCTGTAATTTCTTCAGGCAGGTCAAGGGAGCGAGCCACATGAAAGAAGTAGATTACATCAACTTCTTTGGCCTTACAAAGCATTGAAGTGTATTCTAAAAGCGTTTTGTCCAGCTCTGATAGGTCCAGACCAACCAATATCCGTTTAAAGTTTTTCATATTGAGAACATTAAGCCGGCTAAAGTTAACCAAAAAAAGAAAGGGGTTACTTCATTGAAGAGGCTAAACTTTTTACTACAAATACACTACAAGTACAAGGTGTGTTGACGCAATGTAGTCATCATCAGGTCGATAATCGTTCCAACTAATGATTGTCATATCATAATATCTGGATAGATTTGCACGAAAATGCCAACTACAACTATTCATGTCTAAACGAAGAGGGAAGAAGGCGCTGGATGAAGGTGAAAAAAGATCCTTGAACAAGGGTAATCTTAAAAAGCTTCTGGGTGTTTTTCAATATGTACTTCCCTATAGAGGTACATTTATTATAGGTATGATCTGCCTGGTATTCAGTAGTATAACGCTACTGGGGTTTCCTTACCTGGCCGGTAAACTAATTGATATTGCTTCGGGTAAAACATGGGTTTTATCATCTATTAACCATATCACTTACGCACTGGTTGGCGTATTGTTGGTGCAGAGCATTTTTTCTTTTTTAAGAGTCTATTTCTTTGCACAGGTAAGTGAAAGGTCAATGGCTGATATGCGTTTGTCCGTATTCAGTAAGATGCTGGTACTTCCTGCCACTTTTTTTGACAGCCGAAGGGTAGGTGAGCTGGTGAGTCGTATCACCTCTGATGTGTCTATGTTACAAGATACATTCTCAACAACCCTGGCCGAGCTGTTCCGTCAGACTGCCACGTTGGTGATCGGCACAGCAGTGATCTTTTATACTGCGCCCAGGCTTACGTTGTTTATGTTGGCTACTTTCCCTTTACTGGTGATAAGTGCGTTAGTTTTCGGACGATACATTCGCAAACTTTCCAAAGAAACTCAGGATCAGTTGGCTATGGGTAACGTGATCGTAGAGGAGACGCTTCAAACCATAAATATGGTGAAAGCTTTTACCAATGAGCTTTTGGAAAGGAAACGCTATGAAACAGCACTTAGTGGTATGGTACGCGTTGCGTTAAAAACGGCCACCTACCGCGGGGCATTTATCTCATTCATCATTTTCGCACTTTTCGGAGGCATTGTAGCCGTTATGTGGTATGGCGCTACGTTGGTAAGCGAACAAAACATGACAGTGGGTGA
The DNA here is from genome assembly GCF_007097395.1 of Fulvivirga sp. M361. Lineage (GTDB taxonomy): Bacteria > Bacteroidota > Bacteroidia > Cytophagales > Cyclobacteriaceae > Fulvivirga. The sequence goes on along the minus strand of NZ_VKDC01000009.1, from coordinate 239,437 downwards.
CTTGCTTTCTTTCGTGCTTTATACCAGTTTTATAGGAGGCTCTATCGCTGGCCTGGGAGATATTTATGGGCAGGTGCAACGAGCTATAGGAGCTTCTGAGCGTGTTTTGGAAATTATTAACGAGCAAGGTGAAAGTGATGGAACCTACAGCGCCCATGAGCTAAAATTACATGGTGAAATACATTTCAACAATGTTTCATTTGTTTATCCGGGAAGGCGTGATGTAAGCGTTTTAAGATCACTTGATCTGCATGTGCCTTCAGGGAAGAAAGTAGCGTTGGTAGGCCCAAGTGGCGCGGGGAAGTCCACCATTATCCAGCTGGTTATGCGCTATTATATGGAATATGATGGTCAGGTAATGATAGACGGCCAGCCGGCCAGTCATTATGATCTGCATGCCTACAGGAAAAATATCGGTATTGTACCACAAGAGGTAATTTTGTTTGGAGGCACTATCGCAGAAAACATCTCGTATGGCAGGCCGGGGGCTTCAATAGAGGAAGTCACTGATGCCGCCATACGTGCCAATGCACTTGATTTCATTAATGGTTTTCCGGAGGGTATGGACACCTTGGTTGGTGAGCGGGGTATCCAGCTTTCAGGAGGTCAGCGTCAGCGTATAGCCATCGCCAGGGCGATATTGAAAGACCCAGCCATTCTGATTTTGGATGAGGCCACAAGCTCATTGGATGCAGAGTCAGAATTGCTGGTACAACAGGCCTTGAATGAGCTTATGAAAAACCGTACCACCATCATCATTGCTCACAGGTTGGCCACCATTCGGGCGGCCGACAATATCTACGTGATCAAAGAAGGCGAGGTCGTGGAATCAGGTACACATAAGGACCTGTCGATGCGTGAAGATGGGCTGTATAATCATCTGCTAAAACTGCAATTTCAATTAGTCTGATTTACGTATCTTTATACCTATGGAGGCACTGCATTTATTGAAAGATTTGAATTTAAAAAGTACCTCATGTCGTAAGGAGGTTTTGATGATAATGCTGGCCAAAGGACACGCTCTTTCGCATTCAGAAATCGAAAAAGACGTCAACCCTTCGATAGATAGAGTTACCGTTTATCGAACATTGAAAACCTTTTTAGATAAAGGCCTTATACATAAAGTGCTGGATGATGCCGGTGTAACTAAATATGCTCTGTGTCAGGGATGTAGAACTGATGATCATCATCATGAACACGTTCATTTCAAATGCAGTAACTGTGGCCAAACTATATGCCTGGATGAAATAGACATACCGCCTATCACACTTCCGGCAGGTTTCACCAGTGCAGAAAAGAACCTCCTTATACAAGGGGTTTGTGATACATGCTCCGCACTTTAAACAATATTCTTTAAATACATTTCAATATTAAATATTACATGCTTCATGCTTTCATTTATTTTACTAAATTTGATAGTTGTTTATTAGTGAAACTTGTAATAATGAGGGTTCATTCCTTATGTTCTCGGCACACAGTCCGGTAACACGTCCAGAATGCTTTTAATTTCTTTGTTTGATAATTCTTATGAACCCCTTCTTTTCTCCATTTTTGGAGTTATAATCTTATTATTTCTGGTGATAGATTTGGGTATTTTCAATAAAAAAGCCCACGTCATATCTACCAAGTCAGCACTATGGCAGTCTGTGTTTTGGGTAGTGATATCCGTTGCTTTTGGCTATATGATCTATGCCAACGGCGGCGGAACCGAAGAATCACTCACATATTTTTCGGCTTACCTGACAGAATATGCATTATCAGTCGATAATATTTTTGTTATTCTATTGATCTTAAGGTATTTCAAAGTAAGAGAAGAATACTATCATAATATTCTTTTTTGGGGTATCCTTGGCGCCCTGGTATTCCGCGCTGTTTTCATTTTTGTGGGGGCATATCTCATTAGTCAATTTTATTGGATACTGTATATTTTTGGGGTATTTCTAGTGTATTCCGGCATTAAAATATTCTTTGAGGACGAAAACGATGAGATTGATCCCAGTAAGAATCCCATCCTTAAGTTTGCAAGAAAATATTTGAATATTACTAAAAGTGACTTTGGGGGTCGCTTCATATTGAGGCGTAACGGAAGTTTGCTCTTTACGCCGCTGTTTCTGGTCATTGTGCTTATAGAAACTACTGACCTTATTTTTGCAGTGGATTCCATCCCTGCAGCTTTTGCTATAACGCAAAATGAATTCATCATCTATACGTCCAATATTTTTGCTGTACTTGGTTTGCGGGCTAAATTTTTTCTATTGGCAGGGATTATCGATAAATTTTACCTGCTACAGAAGGGACTTTCCTTCATACTCATCTTTATCGGTGCTAAAATGTTATTAGAGATATTTAACGTTCATGTACCTATTGTAACCTCTTTCTCTGTTATCATCCTTACTTTGATTGGCTCCGTTGTAATGTCATTGATCATTCCGCGGGCAGAAGTTAAAAAGGCCGATAACGAAGAATAGACAAATTAAAGTAACACGGCCTGGACCACTTTTTTCGGTAGTATTTTCAATATTTTTTTGTAATCTAAAAATGTTTCGGGCAGGTGTATAAACCTGAAAACGGGTAGGCTCTCAACAGCTTTTATAAGACCATGATTAAATGAAAAGCGTTCTTCGGAGTCAAGTTCAGAGGTAGAAGCTTTGCTGAAAAGGCACACCAGCTCTTCATTACTCTTGATATTACGGATGATCTCATGGTCATAGGAAGATATCATGTAATTAAGCCTGTTTAAAAAAGATTCCTGAATAACATCAAGACTTAATCTATCCGCAGCCAGGTTCAGACTATTCCAGAATTCAATGAAAAAGCCCTCAACGGCCAGTAAACTCAATTCTCTGTCAGCACTGCCCAATTCCATCATTTGAGCAAACTCCTTTATGAATTGTATTTCCATATCGTCCAACACCTGGTCTGACCAAATGGTGACAATGGCCAGCTCTAAGAAGAATTTCTTCAATACCCATGAGTCGGAATTTTCCATGGTGATTTTTTGTATGCCGATACCATGTTCCAGGTATTCAAGAGCAATCCTCTTTTTTTCGTTGGACAGGAATTTATTGTTGATGAAGACATCAAAAAGGTGACGTTCTTCTTTTACCACCTTTTTATTTGCATGTGCCGCGGCTGCTATCACTTTTAATGAGGTGAAAGCTATCTCATCTTTTTGTTGCCTTAGATATTCCAGCAAGGTATCATCTCCGGAAGCGATATAGTAGAGGCGAAATAAAAATACATCAATGAATAACTGTGAGTTATTGAAAAAACAGGACCAAATGTTTTGCTTATCCACCTGAATAAGCTTGGATATTCTTTTATCAAATACTATTTCGCATAGTGTGCTTGCATCACGACTTTTTCCAATCCAGTTCTTAGCAGAGGGCGTAAGGTCAGGATACAGCCCCTTATAGAAACTGTATATCATTTTAAGGCAATGATCATATTTACTTTTAGATTGGTTTTGTTCCGAAATTTTATAAATATTGACCATACTTGCTGCCAGCTGGACCTTAGCCATCTCTTTCGTTTTGTCACAAGCTGTGGCTTTACCACTGTTGGTAGGTAGTCCGTACATCAACCCTGTGGGCTGTATAATATGATAGACAGGCTCATCTGAATACATGTATTCCAAGGGCAGTAAAACTTCTTCGGATAAAAGATCATGTACTAGCTTTCTGAACCAGTTATTTTTTGAAAGATCCATTGGGAATGGTTAAAATCGAAGATAACAACCTGGAGTTTTACAGATCATTATTACCTTCACAAGGTCAAATTATTAAAATTGGATAGAATAAACAATATCAATATCTTAACCTCATGACAATACTTCTACGGCGAGACATCCGTAAATTAGTTTTTGCTACAGTATTATTTATCGTCAGCATGGTCATCGGAATATTCGGCTATATGATCATAGAAGAATTTTCCCCGATCGACGCGGCATATATGGCCATACTAGCTTTTTCTACCGTAGGGTTCAATGAGGTGCAGCCTCTCAGCGCGGATGGAAAGGTTTTTTCCGTTATATATATCGTCGTAAATCTTGGCATATTTGCCTACATCATATCAGTTATATCTTCATTTTTGTTTGAAGGAGAACTGCGTAAAATCTTTAAAAACATTGCCTCTACCCGAGAAATGAAAAAGTTAACTAACCATATTATTGTTTGCGGCTATGGTAAGAATGGCGCCATGGCCTGCGAAGAACTCCATGCAGCAGGTAAGAACTTCATAGTAATAGAAAAAGATCCGGCTGTTATTGAAGCAGTATCTGACAATAAAAAATTTCATTTTCTGATTGGCAGCGCCACACTTGATGAAGTACTCATTGAAGCAGGTATTGAACGCGCTTCAACGGTTATTAGCGCTTTGCGTGAAGACTCTGACAACGTATTCATCACCCTGACAGCGCGTGAGCTAAATCCTAATGTTCACATTATTGCCAAGGCTACGGAAATCAACTCTGAAAAAAAGCTTTACAGAGCTGGCGCAGCCCATGTAGTAATGCCTGATTATTTAGGTGGGGTGCATATGGCACATCTCATTACAAAACCCTTTGTTATAGAATTTCTGGACCTTATTAGTGGAGTAGGAGGCTCCAAACTCGAACTTGAAGAAGTGAGTTATTCCAGCCTAAAACCAGAATTCAGAGGCAGAACCATCCGGGACCTGGACATACGCAATAAGAGTGGTGCTACCATTATTGCTTTTAAAGATGATGCAAAGGGATTTATGTTCAATCCGCATTCTTCCAAAGTAGTCAGCGAGGGAGACATTCTCATATTACTCGGAAATGCTGAAGCCATGAAGAAATTTCAGGCAAACTATGTCAAATAAAGCTATTGACAATAAGAACAATAGAGTTCTTTTAATTGAACATCTTCCAGCAATTGAAATGAAACTCCGCCATACATCATAGGGTCAAATAACCCACAAAAACGGGAAGTATTTTTATTGATAGCATTTAAAAGCAGTGCCTTATATTTTGAGTGATGTCCCGGTTTGGGTTTAACAATGGTCAGATTTATGTAAAAGAAGAGCAGGTCTTCCGGAGTATAAATGTCATTCAGATATGGTTTTAGCAAAGAGATCGCCCATTTGTATTTTTGATAACCCACCAGGTATTTAGCAATGCTTAGTGCATCATCTGAATTGTGATCAATTTTCTCATAGGTCGCATATATCTTCTTGAGCAGATCATTTTTTAACCTGTACTTTCGCTGATGCTGATATTTCTCGCTTAATAAAATGTAGTAATTGATCAAAAGCCTATTGGCTAGCGCAGCGTTGAGACCTTTGGATTCCAGACTCTTTAACCCTTTCAAAAGTTCTTTTCTATCAAAAGACACCTCAGCATTAAGGCCCCACGATTTCAAACGAAGTGAGTAAATATTGTACAGCACCTGCGGATTATCAGGCACTATCTCAAGTAATTTTTCAAACTCGCTCAAAGCTGCCTGCAGTTCATCAGAACGCTGTAGATATTCATAAACAATTTTATTGTTGTACAAAAGGGCAAATGGTCTGGCCAGAGGGACTTCCAGCTTCTGCATCAGGTTATCCGGGAATACGTTTTTTTGGACGTATTGGTAAGCAGACCTCTGGATTTCCAGTGCATAGGAGACATTGTCAGCATGAATAGATTGATTAAATAATTGTACCAACTCCTTTTGGTCGCTAAATGTCAAATTTATTTTTTTCTCCAATTTCACGCGAATAATAGCCTTACGATGGTCTGAAAGCAAAGGCTCCAATTGTTCCAGTATTTTCGGGTCTTTCAGTTTTCTCTTTATAGCGCCTTTGCTAAGAGACTGCCAGTTTGAAAAAGGCGTACCCTCGATATCGTTGAAAAAATCTACCCAATTCTCTGAAGTTTTAATGGTCGTTTGGATCGTATCTCGCTGGAATGATTCAAAAACCCGCACAATGGACTGGGCCCTTTTTTTCTGCAGCAGCTGATTGCGGCTCTTACCTCCCTCCAAAGATGAATAAGCTTCTATCTCCATTGAGTTTATGTGGTATTTGTAGAATAGAAGTGAATCGTAGATAGGTTGTATATCATCCGCATGGTATTGATACTTGTTTTTTTCAAAGGGGATCTCAAACTGAAAACTCTTATCGAGTACTATGGCCCTGTCCTGGCCCGAAAGCTGTGCCAGTGTGTCTGCAAACAGGCCCGTTTCCAGGAGTTCCCATTTATGCCCTCCTATGGCATGATTACTCAGATAATGACAATAACGACGATTTTGAAGTACGATGATGTTAAATTCAATTTCTCTACCAAAAAATTCAGGTGGTATTTCACCAACTTTAATAATCAGGTCCCCTCTAAAAGTATAATTACGATTTGCGTCAAGGTACTTTTTGTAGACCGGTGGTAAATCGAACCCTCGAATGTATTCAGATTTTGGTTGGTTAGGCGAACCGCAAGGGTATTGTTCTTTATCTATGATATCAATGGCTAATCCGTCCCTGGGCTTGCTTATTAATAAGTCGAACCATTCGGGGTCGGTGACTAAGAAATACAGGTCTTCGGCGTCGTGCGTGACACCGTACATGATGTCATCAGACTTCTTATTTAAAAGTCGGATGCAATCCCTGCATTTTTGACTTAATCGTCCTCCTTTAGGAAGCTTAAATGACTGTGCGCTACTTTGGATTTGAGCAAAAAGCCCGATCAATAAGAAAATGGATAGTCGCATATCTAATCTTCCATAGAATCCATTTTCTAAAAAAAGCCACGGACTTCAAGCAAAAAAACTCACTTCCAACCTTTCGCAGCTACCTCATCTACGGATAAAAGCACCTTTTCTTTTAAGCCTGTTTTATACGTTTCCAGGTTAGCGCTGATGGCTATGTCAAAAGCCCCAATCATTTCAGCTGCCAAAATACCGGCATTTTTTGCGCCATCCAGCGCTACTGTTGCCACGGGTATTCCTCCAGGCATTTGAAGTATGCTGAGTACGGAATCCCATCCATCAATGGAGTTACTTGATTTTACAGGTACTCCAATAACCGGTAGTGTGGTGAGAGACGCCACCATACCGGGAAGATGTGCCGCTCCTCCCGCTCCTGCTATAATCACTTTTAGCCCTCTGGATTTCGCAGATTCAGCATATTCCAGCATACGATGCGGTGTGCGATGCGCTGACACTATGGTAAGTTCAAAGGGTACCTGAAGCTCTTCCAGCATTTCTGCGGCTTCTTTCATGATCGGCAGGTCTGACTGGCTGCCCATAATAATTCCTACAAGTGGATTGCTCATGATGCGATTACTTTGAGTGTTTGTTTTACAAATTGCACTTTCTCCTTTAAACGAACAATATCTTCATCTACTATTGTCACATGCCCCATTTTCCTGAATGGCTTCGTTAGTTTTTTTCCATACAAGTGGACATGAACACCGGCCAGGGCCATCACCTGATCCATACCTTCATAAATAGCTTCACCTGTATACCCTTCCTCTCCAAGCAGGTTAACCATAGCCGTTGGGAGTATCTGTTTGGTATCTCCCAATGGTAAATTGAAGATTGATCTCAGGTGTTGTTCATACTGCGATGTGATATTGGCTTCTATCGTTTGATGACCGCTGTTATGAGGTCTTGGAGCTACTTCGTTCACCAATACGCCGTCTTCCTTTGTTACAAACATTTCTACGGCCAGCAGGCCTGTCATCTGGAGTTTATCAATTACTTCGATCGCTATTGCTTTCGCTTTTTTACGCACTTCTTCCGAAATATTTGCCGGGGCGAAAAGGTATTCTACCAGATTGGCGGTAGGATGAAAGGCCATTTCTACAGCGGGAAAAGCCGTGACTTCACCTTTCTCATTTCTCGCCACTATAACCGCTATTTCTGTTTTGAAATCAACCAAAGCCTCAACCAGTCCAGGCGCATCAAATGCCTTATCCAGGTCTGTTACTTCACGTAATATCTGCACACCCCGGCCATCATACCCTTCAGTTGCCAGCTTGTTGACCATAGGAAGTGATGCCTTTTTACGGATAACATCCTCTTTGCTTTGCGTCACTTCAAAAGCAGCGGTCGGAATATTGTTAGCGGCATAAAATTGCTTTTGCTTCACCTTGTTTTGGATCAACTCAATAACCTCAGGCTGCGGATAGACCTTCACACCTTCTGCCGCAAGCTTTTTGAGTGCCTGCGTATTTACATTTTCAATTTCAATAGAAATTATGTCATAGCTCCTGGCAAAGTCATACACTATATCGTGCTCCGTGAGCTTACCTACTGTAAATGACGTGGCCAGGTCTTTACAGGGCGCATTTTCATCAGGGTCAAGTACATGAACATCAATGTTAAAATCCATAGCAGACTGAATTAACATCCGGCCAAGCTGACCTCCGCCCAGAATTCCTAACTTCTGTGATTGTATTGGTTTTGACATATATAGGTTGTGTGTTTCAGGATTAGTCCAATTGACTTTTGGATTGAGGAGCAGTGCTTAACACAATGTACATCGTTTCAACACTAGTCCAATTTCTTTATCTCAATGATCTTATTTCCGACCTCCACGTTATGCACTACCTCCATTCCATCTTCTACCTGTGCAAAAAGCGTATAGCGTCCATCCAGGTGTGGTGTGGGTGAGTGGGTAATGAACCATTGTGTCCCTTCGGTATCTTTGCCGGCAGAAGCCATGCCTACGGCCCCTTCTCCGTAGCGTTTTAATCCGAGTTCGGATCGGATGGAGTAGGCTTCACCTCCAAAGCCGTCACCCCGGTTGCAACCTCCCTGGATCACAAAATTCGGAACTACTCTGTGGAAATTTTTCCCGTTAAAATAACCGCTATCTGCCAGTGACATAAAGTTAAGTACGGAGCCCGGAGCTTTTTCCACCAACAAACGAAGAACCACATCCCCTTTTTCAGTGCTTACGAGCATTTTTTGATCTTTTTTGATCTTCCGTATTTCATCCCAGTTAATAGGGTGGTTAAATGTATTTCTTGTTTCTTCAGGTTCTTCCTCTTTAAAGTAGCCGATAACCTTATTTAATACCTGCAAAGCTTCATTGTCTTTTGGCAAGGATAGTTTGGCCTTCACAACGGAAAGAAACTCTAAATCCTTGTAGGCCCGCTGAAAATTCAACTCCTTATTCAAGTATGCATTAGAGATTAAGGCCACGGCCCCAATGTCTCCGGTACTTATGATTTCCTTGAACAGTTGGGCAAACATAGACTGGGAAGATTCAGGAAAATTCTCATCCGTTCTTATTTTAATCAAGGCTTCAATCGCAGCTGTCCGAATGGGTTTTGAAGACTCCTCCATTACCCTCTCCTTCAAAAATAATGTGCTGTGAATGGAGTTCCCTAAAGCCCGCAAAAGACCTGCCTTATAATAGGGAGCTGAAGTATTCTCATATTCATTTTTGATCGTAGAAATTACCTCTTCCTGATTGCCAGCCACACGAAGCATGCCTGCTAACAGCAAACTTTTCACTCGCCGGTTAGTGACAGATAAGATCTGTTGCTGATCAAACGGTGACGATTGGGTAGCTAGTAATTCAGCCGCGGCAACAGCCACATTACTGTTTTCATCTTCCAGTAACTCCCAAAGCCTCTTGTTTACCTGATCATGACGGAGATTTTCCATAGCACGAATGCTATTTACACGAACCCGGTAGTCAGGATCTTTGGAGATTACTTCCACAAGCTTTTGCCCCACTTTAGGACTTACAGCTTTTCGCAATGCTGATGTAGCCGCCATTCTAACATGCGGAGAAGGATCATTGACAGCGGCACGCACTAATAAGCCTTCACGACCTACCAGGGACAGGTTCGGGCTACGTGAAAAAAAATGAGCAGCGCCCAGGCGCGTCTGATAAGTGTTAACGGTATCCAGTAAACTCAACGCCACGTCAATACAAACCCCATCATGCACATTCCGGATACCGGCTCGGTACAGGCCCCATGCCAGGCCCTCTTTTTCCAGGTCGCTGCTCACTTTTACCTGTAGCAGTAGATGTATCTTGTTGATAGTAATTACCTTACCCAAAGCTTCCATCAGTTCTTTTCGGACAAAAGCTGAATCTTCTACCACCAGTGCATCGGAAAGCAGATCAATGGCCTGGGTATCGTGCATCTGCCCTAAAGCATAAGCTGCCGCACGACGTACCCGTGCTGCTTCATCATTTAACAAAAACCCCAGGGGACGAATGGCAGCAGTATCCTGAACAGAGCCAAAAGCCAACGCTGCAGCCTCACGGTAATCAGTATCTTCCTCATTGAAAAAAGCAAGTAGCGCTTTCGTATCACGTTGATCCTGGTAATCATAGATATGTGCTATGACCGGATCGGAAAACTTGTTGTAACCTGTAGTTTCAATTTTGTCCGCTTCATGTTGACAAGCGGAGACAAATACTACAAAAATGACCAGCCAAAGAGGCCCGGAAAATACTTTTTCAAGTAGCAACATGACGCTGAATTTAGCGCCAAATATAATGAATAAGCACTTATAGCCCATTCATTACATTTAACATGATCCATTATATTGTTTAAAGCTACCTGGCGTAAAGTTTTTTGTAATAATCATCTACCATTCTGGCTGAAGTAAAACCCTTCTGCACATCTTCTGTGGCTTGCCAGGCTATTTGCATCCATTTTTCCGGCTGGTCATAATAGGTCGGCAAAATCTCATTTTGTAATATATCAAAGAGATGATGCGCATCATGTTCGTCTTGTTTCTCCTGGCTGAAAGATTTGTTTGCTTCCGGTATTACAAAACTATTCTTACCGTGACAAGCAAATTCTAATACCCAGCCGTCGTTAGTAGAAAAGTTGACCGACCCGTTCATAGCAGCGGCCATGCCACTGGTACCTGAAGCTTCCATGGGAACACGCGGAGTATTAAGCCAAATATCACTTCCTTTCTTCATGAGTGATGATAATTTCAGTTCATATCCTGTCAGCACTGTTGCTCTTGAATAGGGACGTGTAAAATGGACGAGGTGGTTAAAAGTGTTTACAGCGCCCTCGTCCAGCGGATAAGGTTTTCCTGCCCAGATTATTTGGATCGGATACTTAGCACCATTGAGTAATTCGGTAAACTGCTCCATCCTCCTCAAGACCAGGTCCGCTCTTTTATAACCGGCAAATCTTCGTGCCCAAACAATGGTGAGGATCTCAGGGTCAAATAACTTACCCGTCTGGTCTGCCACCTCCTCAAAAAGCTGGACTTTCAATTTTTTCTTTCGACTATCATAAGCCTTACTATTGCCCTTTTGATAGGCTTTTTCCAGTTCAATGTCTGTCCAATAGTCTTTATTTTGGGCGTTCGTTATCGCTTCGATCTTGCATATCTTTTTATAACCTCCCCACATTACATTGGACACCTGCTGGTGCTTCTTCGATACGGCGTTGGCCTTTCTTGACATTCTCAAAGCTGCCAGCGTATGGTTAAAGCTACCGTTTTCAAAGCCGACAAGCTTTTCTACTTCCTGTGCGCTGAGGTGATGAAAATAACTCATTTTTTCGAGCAGCGCCGGGTCATTTACCTCATTCCCGGCCTTTACTGGTGTGTGAGTAGTGAATACAAGCTGTTTTTTTAGCTTATCCAGCGTTTTAAGTCTTTCTAACAGATAAAAAGCAGCCGGTAAGCCGTGCGCTTCATTCAGATGGTACACTTCTGTTTCGTGCCCTAATGCCTCTAACAATTTTACCCCGCCCACTCCCAGAATAATGTATTGGGCAATTCTGGTAGCTAAGTTGTCATCATATAGCTTATGGGTAATGGAATGTGATAAGTGATCATTATCAGGATGGTCAGTAGAGAGAAAATACATTGGCGCCGTTCCAAAGATCTTCGGGTCAAGATAAAATGCCTTTACCTTTACTTCATGATCATGTACGATCACACTTAATTCAATACCTGTTTCCTGTAAAAAGGTGTAGTGTTTTTCTTGATTTAGTACACCCAGCTCGTTGTTAGGTTTTCTTACTTGTTCATAGTAACCATACTTCCAAAGCATTCCTATTCCCACCATATTCTGCTTCTGGTCATAAGCGCTTCTCATATGCGAACCTGCCAGAAAGCCTAGCCCACCGGAGTATATTTTAAGTGATTGATCTATGGCAAACTCCATACTGAAGTAAGCCACTGCTTTTTGGTATTCCTTATTAAATGTATAGGGATGTGTAATCTTCATTTCCTTTTTGTTTTCAACTTCAATACAAAGAAAAAAGTATAAATGTTTCTGAAGAAGAAAGTATCATAGAATAAAAAAATAAAATGCGGGATCAAAGCGAAATAGGGGAATCTGCAATGCGATTAAATTTCATGGAATAACTTACACCGCGCGCTGTATGATCCTGAAAGTGTTATCTTTATCATCAATAAATTGAGTAAACGATAGATGACCAATTTGGTTTGCAAGCTCTGTTCAGAATTCGTCAAAAATCATAGATGAAAGGCTTAAAGTTCCTCCTTTTCCTGCTGATCACGGTTCTGTTGATCCTTATATTTCTTATTCCATTTTACTATAGTGATATTAATACGCTCATTGATGACGTAGGCGAAGGTCATCGTACGTTCACCTCTGTCTGGACAGATTTTATAGGATACTTCAGTCATGCGGATGGGTGGAATTTTCTCGGATTCCTATTCCTGGCAGCTTCCATTTTAGTAATGCATGGTATTGTAGATTACCTGGTATTGCATAAGCTGGACAAGTTTTATAATGGCAACTTTTTTTGGGACGGTCTGATGTGGTTTCTCAGAAGGCAACTCAGTCTGTTCATTACAATGTTCTTTTTCATGTTCATGGCCAACCTCATCGTAGACTTCTACTCGAATATCAGAATAGCCAGTGATACGACAGAGCTCACCGAAAGCAAATACACCATATTATTGTTAGGTACGAATAAATTTCTTTCCGACGGGAAGAGTGAAAACGTTTATTTCACCAATAGGATAACGGCCGTAGTGGAACTTTACAAAGCTGGCCTCATATCCAGAATATTAATAAGTGGTGATAACAGTAAAAAAGATTACAATGAACCACAGGACATGATGAGAAGCCTGGTAGCTCAGGGAGTTCCCGCTAAGTTGATCAAGCTTGATTTTGCCGGTTTTAGAACGCTGGATTCTATTGTGCGTTCCAAGGGTCTTTTTGGGTTGAAACGATTGCTTGTGGTGAGCCAGGGGTTCCATTTACAACGCGCACTTTTCCTGTCATGGTATTTTGGGGTGGATGCAGTAGGTTATGAGGCCAAAGGCAGTATGAACTTCACTATGTTTGTTCGGGAACACCTGGCAGTACCAAAAATGTTATTGGATATTATGGTATTGAACACTCAGCCTGCCTATGGATCCACCGGTGTAAGGAGAAAGCTGAATTTCGGACAAAAAGACATGGTACTGGTTTCTTTTATCCTGATCTATTTTAGCATCGCCGTATATGTCTCTTACGACGCTTTCAATTTTGGCAAAAGTGAACCGGAAAAATCCAAACAAAAACGTCCGAGACCTGCTGCAAGAAAAAAGGGCCCCATAAAAAAAGCCACGGTAAAAAAATTGAGCCGCAAAAAATAGAAGTTATAGGCATTTTAACACCTGAGTAGAGGAAGCCAAAGAAAAGAATAAACCGATTCAATCCCTGAACGTTAAGACACTAACACTTTATATTCATTTTTATTACCTTTAACTAACTATTTTTTAAACTTTAGGCTGTACGCCTCATTAAACAGTTAACGTAACCATGAAGCCACTACTATCTCTTGTTATAGTATTCATTGTTTGTCTGAATTATCAGTCTGTTCAGGCACAAAACATTGAACCTATTCCTATCAAAAAGTTCTATAAAGACCGGGCTACCAGAAATTTAAAATTTCTTTGCAAAGAAGCAGAGTGCCTGGATAATGTGGTGATCAATGAAAAGGGGTTATATATCTATCCTACTACGCAAAGGATTGATAAGCCGGAATTCATCCTGTATTGGCGGGAAATGTCACACTTTAATGAGTTGCTCAAAGAAGAACCACATGAGGATATCATTGACATATTAAAGAGGAAGGGCTCTAACTATTTCCATGGCATAAAAAGTACCCATGTAGATCCTGCCAGGTACCCGGTAAGTGACTTCAACGGGTTAAAAATTGCACTGGATCCCGGGCATATGGCCAGTAATATGGGTGAAGCTGAACTGGAAAAGCGTTATATGAAAGTAGAAGGGAAGTATTATAACCAGAAAAAAGATATTGAGTTTTTTGAAGCTAACCTCGCCTACGCCACGGCACTGAGTATGAAAGAAATGTTGGAAGAGAAGGGTGCCCAGGTAATGCTCACTCACGATTACGGAAAAAGTGCCATGGGTATCAATTATTATGAATGGCTGGAAACTGATTACAAAAAAGACATCATAGCAGGTTACAAAAATGAATGGTATAACCGGGAAAAATTCAACTACTTACTGTCTGGCAATGCCACCGACTTCATTATGTTTTATGATGTCTTCAGGAACAAAGATTTTGTAGCAAGAGCAGAAAGAATTAATCAATTCAAACCAGACATAACCCTGGTGATCCATTACAATGCAAGTGAAGGAGGACAACGTTATAATGATAAATACCTCCCGCCTGTTCAACAAAACTATAGCATGGTATTCGTACCCGGGTCTTTCCTGGGTTTTGAGGTAGATGGAAAGGATGAAATAGACCAACGTTTTGAGCTTTTGAGGCTGTTGGTTTCTTATGATCTGGAGGAGTCGAATGTCTTTGCCAGTAGTATCATGAAAACACTGGACACAGACTTAAAAGTAGACGCGTTACCGGCAGACAATGATTTTGCTTTTGCACAAAAATATTCGATCAAATCAGATTTGGCCGATGGCGTTTATCACCGTAACCTTTATCTTACACGTGCGGTTAAAGGGCCAATAGCTTATGCAGAAGCGCTTTATCAGGATAATTTTGATGAAATCCGTTTGTTAGGCAAAAAAGATTATACGATCGGAGGCATTAAGAGCAGTAGCCGGGTTAAAGATGTGGCTCGTGTATATTTCAGCGCTATCGAGCAGTGGTTAAAGTACAATGAGGCCTATACAAAAAAGCTGGATGCACTGTTTGACGATAAATATGGGGATGAAGAGGCCTACGAAGCACAGCTAAAGGAACAAACCGAAAATGATTAAAATACGTATAAAATACCTATGAGCGGGGGCGCTGGTTTTTTATATGACGCAAACAAGTCCCTGGAAGGAAACAGGGCGCTACTTAAAAAGGGAGGGTATTTCAACAATGCCAACGACTATGAAGTCGCTCCCAAAAGAACCCTTTTCAAATTCAAACGCGCCAGTAGGAAACAATTACTTTTTTACAGATCTCTCGTTACTCAGGAACGAAGAAACCAATTGAAAAGAGCTCTGGTTATCGGAGGAGCCCTTTTGGTCCTATTGTCAATCACTTTGGGGGTAATGTTCGATAAAGGTATTTTCTAGAATACTTCATGCTCCGAAAAGAGGGGTCTTATCAGGCAGGAAGGTTTTCATTCACCCAACGCTGTATCAGAAACCGGGCAATTGAGTCCTCACGGGATAAGATCAGTTTATTTTTTCCTACCAGGTCTACAATTTCTGATGGTGTAAGCCACCGGGCTTCGTTGACCTCATCCTGATCAAGTTTAAAGTCCTTTGATGATGCCTGGGCGTAGAATCCCAACATAAGTGACGAAGGGAATGGCCAGGGTTGGCTGGTGATATAGCGGATGTTACTCACTGGCAGACCTACCTCTTCCATCATCTCGCGTTGCACAGTTTCTTCCAAACGTTCTCCAACTTCAACGAATCCGGCAAATGTAGAATACATATGCTGCTGTCGGTCATGATGTCTGCCCAACAGGCATAGCGGCTCCCCTTTTTCCGGTCTATATTCTATCAAAACAATAACAGCAGAGTCCGTACGTGGATAGATGATATGATCGCACGCGTTGCAAACACGGATGTGACCTGCCTGAGCACTTGTAGTAGCACTCCCGCATCTATTGCAAAACCCGTTACTGTTATGCCAAAACATCAGGGCTCGTGTATAAGCCAGCATAGAGGCCAACGTAGAGTACCTCAATTCACGTGTATTTCTCAGGTCGGCAAACCGGCCTCCTCTAAGAACTCCGAGGGCTTCTCTTTCGTCATAATGCGAAAAATCAAGAGCAAAAAAAGGAACGTTTTGATGTATGCCAAGAAAAACAGGTTCAACACCATAATCATACAAGCCATTACTTTCTATGGAAATACGTTCATGCTCCCTGACCTCATTATCAGCGATCCAATGCATCTTTCGCCAATAGGGAATGACCCTGGCTTTGTTTGAGTTGATCAAAGAAGTCAATTCATCCTCGTCTTTGCGTAAATGCCCCATACGATTGGTGTCGGAACCGGAATAGAATAATGAATTGCTTTCAAACATGATCATTAAATTGTTTTGCCCAGTGCTTTGCCCATTTGCCCAGGGGTTGTAACAGGGTCAAAAGCTCTGTACCGAGGGCTGTAAGTTCATACCCTTTCGGAGTCTGTATCACCAGCCCTGAATGACGCAATTCTTTTAGGCGTGTATTTAATGTAGTGGGAGAGACAGTCTCACAATACGCCTGTAGTTGCCGAAAGTTTTTAGGGGCTCCGTTCAAGTGCCAAATGATCCCCATAGCCCAATTTCTGCCTAACAGATCAAGAAGCGCCATAACAGGTACACCCGATTTAGATCCGCGAACAGGTTGGCCTGGTACAGGTATTTTAGCCATGCTACAATTTTTGTAGCAAAACTACCGCATTATTACTGAAAATCAAGGATGAAAGGGTCTCTAAATCCATACGCCCAATCTCATTAATTATGCGGTATCGCGTGGTGAACATTCATATAATACTTTTAACCTGGAAATCGGCTTATGGTTTAAGGAACGAAAGCATAATGATTTACAATACGCACGGAATCATAGTCGTTACTTTTTGGGTTGAGCAGATAATTATATGCTGAAGGGTCACAAACGGAAGGTACTTTGATGCAAAGGTGATCCTTATCTTTCAGGAATCGGTCTCCTGATATTTTTGTGCTCTCAGGGTCCGGATCAGCGTTCCAGTCTTCTGGCAGCGGTTTGAGTTCTTCATAATTTTCATCAGGTATTTCAATTTCATATACCCGAAAGCCCTCAGGAACCAGTTCCAGGTTGATATGTCTGGCCAGTTCAGAACGTGCCAGGGCTAAAGACCCGGCAGTATAAACAACATAAGTACCTTTATTATTCCATCGGCCTCCATGTTTAAAGGCACCTGCGCCATCCAGTGGGTCATGGTCCGGCGGATAAGTCTGGCATATTCGATATACGATCACGCGAACAGACCATGCTCTATTTTACCGAGCTCATCAGATATAGCCGTTATTCCCTGCTGGGTATCCAGCCATTGCCTTGGACACGTACCACCCAGTGCAGGTACTTCCGAATCCAACCATTTTAAAAATTTTAATCTGGATGCAAAAACGCTGACCCCCTGGTTATAAAGATCTGCAAGCTCTAATATCCTATCGGACTGTAGTCCTTTAAACACCTTTTCATTTTGTAGGTGACGATCCAGGGTCTTTGCCGAAATGTCAATTAACCGGGCAGTCTCCTGTTTATTGATGTCTAATGATAGCATAAGGTCTGCCACAAACTCAGTGTTTATCCCCTTCCTGGCTATTGAAGCTTTTTGAAAGGGGCTTCTATAGGCTACTCCCATTTCTTCAACACGCGTAAGTGATGTTTCGGGCATTGCATAGGCCTTTCCACTTTGTTGGTATTTTTTGGTTTTGGACATTTGTCGTAAATTTTAAGACAAATTACTATTTTTATATCAGATCAACAAACTCCACATCTCTCTTTTTACTAAAATTTAGAGCTTTTCTGTCAGGACAGAGAGATAGGTTTTAATACCATCTCTCAAATTGCCAATCCGAATATTTTCATTAGGACTATGTTGGTTATTATCAGGATTGACAGTGGGTACTGATACAGCAGGTATACCCAGTGTAGTTACAAAAGGGGAAATAGGAATGGAACCTCCGGCTATGCGAATTTTAATAGGTTGTTTTCCAAAAGCACGCTCCAAAGCACTGTTTAGCCATACACCCACCCCGGAAGTATAAGAAGTTCTGAACGCCTGGTAGGATATTTCCGATTCAAATGAAATCAGTTTTGGATACTTTGTTCGTTCTGCTTCAGTGGGGGTACCTTCTACAAAATGGTAACCTTTAGCGGCTATGTGATCTTTGATCAGTTTAACGAGCCTTTCAGGGTCACTCTCGGGCACCAACCGAACATCAATTTCTGCTATTGCCTTATCAGGAATAATAGTACGTACTTCATCTCCCACCCAGGCGGCGTTCATCCCGCGGATATTTAGCGATGGATATTGAATGGATTCCTGGTAGGTTGAAGCAATGGCATCTGTCTCTGCAATCCCAATTTTCTTTTTGATCAGTGCTTCATCGTCCGGCACCTGCCTTAATATATCCAATGTAGCGGGGTCTAAAACGATGTCATCGTAATACCCCGGAATGACCACTCTTCCGCCGTCATCTTTCATCGAAGCTAGCAGCTGTACCATTCTGAGAGCAGGGTTAGGCGCGTAATTGCCATAGTGTCCGCTGTGCTGCGGTACGCGTGGCCCAAACGTTGTCAACGTAATAGTGGCAATACCTCTTGCCCCGAATGTTAAGGTGGGTTTATTTGAAACGTGCATAGGCCCATCAAAAATAATGAGCATATCTGCCTGAAGAAGGTTTTTGTTTTTCTCTACGGCTGCAGGAAGGTTTGGAGAGCCCAGTTCTTCCTCAAAATCCATGATCACCTTGATGTTATAGTTTGGTGATAACTTTTGTTCGCGAGCTATGTCCAGCGCTTTAAGGAACATGATCACCGGACCTTTGGCATCGGAAGCAGAACGGGCAAAAATCCTTGAATCATTTTTAATTTCATTTGAAGTATTCGGCCATTCAATGGTCTTCCACTCATCCCCAACTCGTTCTTTTAAAACAGGTATATAGGGGCTTTCCTGCTGCCATTTAGAGCTATCCACGGGTTGACCATCCACCTGGAGATAGATTAATACGGTTTTTTCAGCCTTCCTGACCATCGACGATGCCAGTAACAAAGGCATTCCTTCAGTAGGTATCCTATTAGTTTCAAATCCACGGCGTGCAAATGCTTCTTCTGTCCATACCATATTGTCTTCTACATGATCAGCATATAATCCATTGTTAGGAATACTCAGATATTCTTTCAATTCATTCATACCACTTAATGTGGCCCCGGCACTCCACTCGGTCAGCTTTTTAGCATTAGGTTGTGCGAAAATTGAACTGCTGACCAGGGTAAAACAAAGTAAAATGTAAGTTTTCATACTTGTAATATACTAATATTGCCAGTGACTAAAAGAACAAAAAATGGATGAAACGGGCTTTGAAGAAAGGGCCGCCGATCTTCAAAAAAAATATCTCATATATCGTGCTGGTTATAACCGGATTGCTATTATCAGGATTGTCCTGTTTATAGTTTTTCTGGTGGTTGCCGTTCTGTTTGCCAATTCAGGGATAGGTTATGGATTGGGTGTCAGTGTACTTATCTTTCCGGTGCTATTTGGTGCCCTGATCAATTACCATAATCGTATAAAATTTGAAAGGGACCAATTCAAATTTCTGGTGGAAATTAACAACGCTGAGGTGTCAAGGCTTAAAGGAGATCTTTCTGGCTTTGACGGCGGTGAAGAGCACGTGGACTTAACACATCCATACATAGGTGACCTCGACATTTTCGGGCCAAACTCCTTGTTCAAATTATTAAATCGCTCTTCTACTCCTTCGGGAAAATTGAAATTGGCCGAATGGCTTAAGACCTCAGCAAACAACCAGGCTATTCTGGAGCGCCAGACGGCTGTTAAGGAGTTAGTCCCTTTAATGGAGTGGAGGCAGGAATTCCAGGCATTAGGGCTTCATGACAGAGATCAAAAAAGAGACATTGACAGATTGGAAAAATGGATAGCTGCACCTTCTGTTTTAAAAGGTGATAAATGGTATGCCGTGGCTTCCTACCTCATGCCGCTGGCCGTGGTATTGCTCATTACATTGAATATTGCTATCGGACTCAGCATCTATTATGTATTGGCATTTCTGGTACTCAATGGGTTGTTATTGAAAAAAGTACTGCCACACATTCAGCAGATTACAGATGACACCTCTTCGAATGTAGGTCTGCTAAAATCATATAGCAGACTTATTAAAAAAATTGAAGAGGTCCGCTTTCATGACATTTATTTGAAAGGCCTCCAGTCATCTTTTTGTCATGAAAACTTTAAAGCCTCTGTTTCCATATTGAAGCTTCAGAAAGTGCTTGATTTTCTAAATTCCAGGGCCAATATGTTTTATATTCTATTCGACCTGATCTTTCTGATCGACATTCATCTGGTAAGGGCTACGGAACGCTGGAAAAAGAAAAACGAACATGACGTTAGTATTTGGTTTGATCACATTGGCACTTTTGAGGCACTGAATAGCCTGGCCGGTTTGGGATATGCGAATAAAGCTTACGTTTTCCCTGAAATATTGCCCGGTACATATCAGATCAATGTGAAAAATATGGGTCACCCTCTAATTCATAGCTCTGAAAGAGTGACAAATGATTTTGAAATATCAGGCCGGGGAAGTATCGCGGTCATTACCGGCTCAAACATGTCCGGTAAAAGTACTTTTCAAAGAACTTTAGGTATTAATGTGGTTTTAGCACTGTGCGGAGCACCTGTGTGTGTAAAAGAGATGAGCTTATCACGTATGCAGGTATTTACCAGCATGCGCACGCAGGACAACCTCGAAGAACATGTATCATCTTTCTACGCAGAATTGAAAAGAATTAAGCAATTACTTCAGCTCATCAAAGACCAGGACATACCTGTATTGTTCATGCTTGACGAAATACTGAAGGGGACCAATTCAAAAGATCGCCATCTTGGCTCAGCGTCGTTGATCAAACAACTTTCCGGGACGGAATCCTTTGGGCTCATTTCTACGCATGACCTGGAGCTCGGACAATTGGAACACAAACTTACCTCTGTGAAAAACTACAGCTTTAACAGTATGGTAAAGGATGACGAGATCTTATTCGACTATAAACTTTCCAAAGGCGTATGCCATAGCTTCAATGCCAGTAAGCTGATGCAGAAAATGGGTATTAATATTAATGCTGATAACGTACCTAGCTAAAAGAATAAGGCTAAGAAGCTCTTTCCGGTTCAATTTCTTCCGTAAACCCGGATAACACCGTCAAATCACCCAGACCGGGTTTACCTGACCTCGTAGCCTTAAGCTTTTTCAAAAGGAACGGGATGCAGGAAACAAGCGTCAATACCATTCCTATTATTACCAAATGTAATGGGTGCATAAAAAATTCGGTAAAGGAGAATACTCCCAATATTAGCGTGGTAGAAAAGGGAAGCGAGCATGCGAGTATTGAAAGCGCAAAATTAATGTTAAAAGTGGGGCTTTTGGGCCTGTTAGTCTCTTCCATAGTATTTACGGTACTCATATGGGCAAAAGGCCAAAAACTGCAAGAGCTTTGCGGGAAAACCACTGCCAGCAAGGCCATAGAAGCACTTAGTTCGGGCATACTATAGATAAACAGCGCACTCAGACAGAAAGTGATCCCGGCACGCCATGTCAATAAAAAAAAGATCAACTTCAGTTCATGCCATTTGACTCTGACAGCCAAACCGATGAACAACAGCACCAGCGGCGTCATCATCACACTCATTCTTAAAATGGTATTCTCAAGAAAAGCGGGGAAAGTACTCAGGTTGATCCCAAAACCCAATAACACCATGGCTATGATAATGACCATATTGATAGGCTCGTTAAACATGGCGATCAATAACCCTTTCAGCTTATTCTTATTGGACCTGGGCACATTATCAACTGCGTACAAATGATACCAATGCATCGCCAGAATGTATAGTAAGATCAATACGAAAACTTTGTTCCCAACATCTGCCAGGGCTGCCATGGCCAATGCATTATCCCCCAGGTATTCAATTAAAAAAGGAAAACAGGAGAGGCCGGGTGCTAAAGAGGGCAATAACATCATTAACGTACGCAAATTGGAAGATCCTTTCTCCACTCCAAAAAGACCCAGTACATACCGTGAAGCCAGTAACATTAAAAAGTTAAAGGACAACGCCAATAAAGGCAGGAGCATCATTGTTCTGTCGAGCTCTATTTTCAATAAAGCCACAAAAATGGTGGCAGGAAGGGCCACACTCAGTATAAGCACTTTTATTCCTTTTAGATGCTCCCGGGCAGTGATCTTTTTTTGAAGGACCAAACCCAACAGTATGAGCAATAAAAGTCCTAAAGTTTTTTGCAACGCCTCATTCATGTTCTGCTAAGTGATAGTATTGTATAATGTAATTGATACAGTAAAGTGGTTTGTTAAGCGATGAGCTTATCATGTGATAGTAGGTCCGGATTGCTTGGCACACGGAAGTTGGTGAGGGATAAGTCCCTCCCAACTTCCAGTGCCTCGCTGACAATCAACCTACGACTTTGTCAAATGCTTTTATGAATAGCTTCATTTCATCCATGGTACCCATACTTACACGGCACCAGTCGCCACCATTGATCTCAAAAGCCCGTACTCCTACTTGCTGGGCTTGCATTTTCTCTAAAAATGCTTTGCCTTCCATCTCTATGGGAAAGATAATGAAGCTGGTAGAAGAAGGTACATACTCATATCCCATCTTCTCCAGGTTTTCATAGACATATTCGCGGCATTCAGCATTCAGCTTTCTGGATTTAACCTGAAATTCAGCATCATCCATGCTGGCGGAAGCGGCAAAGATGGACGGGTAAGCTATGCCCATACCTCCCCGGGTGATTTTTTGTATCTTTTTTAATGTTTCAGGCTGGGCCACCACGTACCCTACGCGCAAACCTGCCATGCCATAGATCTTGGAAAAGGTTCGGGCTATGATCACGTCTTTACCCTTATTGATAAGAGATACCATACTTTTCTTGTCAGCATCTTCCAGAAAGTCCAGGTAGGCCTCGTCCACAAATACAGGCACTTTGTCTGCTACTCTGGAACAAAAATCTACTAACTCGGAATGGGCTGTCATGCTGCCGGTAGGATTGTTAGGGTTACATATGTAAACCAGCTTAGTGTCGGAATCAATGGCTTTTTCCATGGCATTTAAGTCATGTGACCAATCCGATTTTAATGGGACGCCTTTCCAGGACGCACCGGTAGCTTCTGCCACTCTCACCAGTGACATATACGATGGGTCAGCAGAAACCACGTTACCCCCTTCAAGGAACAGTACCATGCCTGTTTTCTCCAATAGATCAGAAGAGCCAGGCCCCATCATGATATTCTCAGCACTCACCCCTTCCTTAGTGGCAATTTTTTCCATAAGGTCGAAAAGTTCTCGCCAGGCATAACGGTTCCCTTTGTGGGCCACGTCTTTCAAGGCGGTAAGCGCTTTGGGCGATGGGCCATAAGGGTTCTCATTTGCATTCAGCCGGGCCAGGATCTTTTTAGGCTCAGGAAATGGGTTATGAATGTATTCTTTAAAAAACGGGCTATATAAAAAATTGCCCTCGGCATCTCTTTTTAAGGGAGCCCTCGCCATCTCGCCAAGACTCATATGAGGTGCCACTGTTATTCCTCCGACGGTCATAAGACCGGCTTTCAACCAGTTTCTTCTGTTTATTGTATTGTTCATCATCTCGTTTTGTTTATGTAGGTTAATTGGATTGGTCCACAGGACTTGCATTAGCTCCTAGGTTACCCGCTGATACTATGGTATTATCAGAAGCGCTGAGATAAATAGCGATGTGCATGTCCTTTTCAGTGATAGTATCGAAGTATTCGGTATCGGTGATCACAAAGAATTTATTCGTTCCCAGTTCACCTTTGTTTCCATCTATCATATGAAGTTCAGTAAGCATACCGGCACCACTTCCTATGGCCCCTTCTACAAAAAAGGCCGGGTGAAAGGTATCTGCGACGGTATTATAAAGTGACACCTGGACCAGGGTCCTGCTCAGATTGTCCTTCCAAAATACCACACGTCCATGGACGTTGGTTTGTTGGCCGGTAATTGAGTCAACAGAGTAAGCCACGTAATTTGACAATGTACCGCCCCCGGGAGCTGCTGTAGTAATGGGGTCTAACGTCTCCTGCTCACATGAAACGGCAGTCACCAACGCAATTAGTATGAGTATATTCCGTAAATATTTTTTCATCTTCTTTTCTTTTGCAATTAAAATGTAAACCCTACTCTACCGAAGTAGTAAGCACCTGCCGAACCCTGCTGATAGTTGGAATAGAGATAGAAAGTCCTTCTTTCGAAACGACGTATGTCCGGGTACTTGTTGAAAATGTTATTTCCACCTACCGTGATTCTAATGTTTGGCGTCACATTGTAGGTAATACCGAGGTCTATGGTACTCTGGGGATCAAAAGTTTGATCGGCAAAGCCTTCACTTCCGTCCAATAACGTCCTTGTTCTGGTATCTCGGTCCACTACCTGGCCAAAGTAAGAGCTGCGTATCATGGTGGAGAGTTTACCTATGGTATAGGTGGCCGAAGCAATCATTTTTGTATTGGGCGTTCCTGTTTCAAACTGTCCTATGGAACCCCGGTCAACATATTTATCCCTTAACTCATCGTCTGTTAAGTTGGTGTTAAGATCAGGAACATTGGCTCCTTCAAATTTATTTTCCCGGAAAATTCCTGAGAGCGTCACATCAAGGTTTCCTGCCCCCAGCCGGGTGCCATAATTCGCTACTATCTCGATTCCCTGTGTGCTGATATCACCACCGTTTATTCTGAAACTGGCCAACCCTGCTCCAATCACCGGCTCCAGGACAGGCGCTTCACCAGCATCAAATTCTGACGTAGAAAAAACGCGATCGCGGATGTCAATCTTATAGGCATCAACTGTCAGGTCCAGTTTCTTAAATAGTTTGGCCGCAAACCCAAAGCTGATATTGGTAGACTTTTCTTCTTGCAACGGCCCAATGCCTATTACACGTGCAGCAGTACTGTTATTTGGGTATTGAGTACCATCAAAAGGTACCAGATCCACGAAAAATGTGAACGTGTGAGAATAGTTCAGCTCTTGAAGTGAAGGCGCTCTGAAACCGCTACTGTATGAGCCCCGAACTGCAAAATCATCTGTAATTGAATAGCGACTGGTCACTTTACCGGTTAAAACTTCTCCAAAGTCAGAGTAGTTTTCTGCCCGGCCTGCTACACCAATCAAAAATTTCTCTGTAACATCTAACTCCACATCTACATAGGCAGCTGTCACACTTCTGAACTCATTACTTTCATTTTCCGGACCAAAACCACGGAAACACTGGTTATTGAGCGAGTAGTTTTTAACAATAGTCTGGCTGACGCCGGCATGTTCCAATACCATAGGGTTACCGTTTTCATCGACGATCGGGTTAGCCCCCAGGTCTTCCAGGGGAAACCCATCGGGACCTATTAACAGCTGATTATCTTCTGTGGCTGTGAAAATTCCTATAGTTCCGGCGGCATAACTTTCAGGCTGCCCTGCTTCTATTGAATAGTTTTCAACACGCATTTCAGTACCTACAGCAACATTTAACCCGGATAACACATCATCAAAATACCTTGAGATGTCCACGTTAGCCGTATTTTGTATAAATGAGTGTTTTCCCAGGTCCATATCTATCGGCGAAGTAGAGCCCAGGCTGGCATTGAAGGTATTGAACATACCAAAACGCATGGCATTGCGGCCAAAAGTATTGCTGAAGTCAAAGTTGTAGTCGCCTAACTTTCCTGACATACCTGTAGTAAAGGCGGTATTAGCCTGATCTGTGTAGATCTGCGGACGAAATCCATTAGGATAAAGATCAAAATTGGAGCGATCTGTCTGTCCTGCCCTTCTGTAAAAGCAACTAAATCCCTCAACATGCTTATAGCCAATATCTCCGTAGGCATAAAACTCAATGTCTTCAGAGACGGGCAATCCGAGGTTAAATGCCATGCCTCCCAGGTTAATGGCCGGCTGACCGGCATAAGTAGCTACATCCAGTTGGTCTATTCCCCTGGCATTCATCAGACCTTCAACCGTTGTTAGCTCGGAAGCCAGGGCTGTATTGCCGTCTGCCAAAGCAGCTACCAATTCCGGGTTAGTAATGATCGGGTTTCCATTGATGTCCGTTCTTTCATTATTGAGGTAAGTATTGTCGTAAAGCGGGGAACGACTCAAAGCAAGTACAGTAGGTCTTATTGTACGTTTATCTTGTCGCAATAAGCCGGTCAGGCTGAGATAGCCTCCGTTTTTGAAATCAAACCCGTAATTCGCCGCGAATTGGTAGTTAAACCCATCAGGATCCGTCTCTCTTGTAAGAGATAATTCATCCTCTGTAAGATCGGAATCGCCAAAATCAGGTGCGTAGTTCGGGTACCCACCCATAGTGAGGCTACCGGTAAGCTTACCGGAGCCTTTTTTAAGAATAACGTTCATAACACCGGCTATAGCGTCTGAACCATATTGTGCCGCCGCTCCATCTCTCAGTATTTCCACCCTCTCAATAGCGGCGGCAGGAATAAAACTCATATCTACAGCGTTAGCCGAAGACCCGGTTTGCGAAGCATTTAGCAACGCTGACGTATGACGCCTTTTGCCATTAATAAGTACCAGCATCTGATTCGGCGCCAAACCTCGCAAGGTAGGGGGATCCACATGAGAGTTCAGGTCGCCACCTTGAGAACGCACCGCGTTAAAAGAAGGCGCTGTAGCTACTAACATCTGAGCTAAATCCATCTGAGGCATGTTTTGACTCATTTCATCGATCTTGATCACGTCCACAGGAGAGGGTGTCTCCAGTTTAGTTCTGCCCTGTGACCTTGATCCCAGGATCACTACTTCACTCAGTTCCCGGGTTGATTCAACCATACTTAAATTCAATGTGCTCTGACCTTCAAGCTCTATTTCCTGGGTTTTGTATCCAAGAAAAGAGAAAACTATAGTAGCATCAGAAGTGGTCTTTACAGAATACTTCCCATCCAGGTCAGTTAACGTTCCTTTTCCCGTGCCTTTTATCGCTATGTTCACACCGGGAATGGCGCTGCCGTTATCGTCTGTAATTTTACCGCTAACGGTTATGTCTTGTGCCACAACAAAGAGAGTGAAAGACATGAAAACTGTTAATAGTAATAGTTTTTTCATAAGCTAAGGATTAATAAAATGTAAAATACAGGGGTGATCATGAAGCGTGCTTCACTCATCCGCGGAGTACTACAGGGTGTGTAGTTCCTAAGTTCAAAGTATCTGATACTTGCTATCGATATGCATTACAATGATAACAGGCTGTTTTGGTAAATGAAAATGGCGAGGTCTGTGAAAGGCCGGGAAACAAACCGCGCATTTAAGCAGATTATATGAGAACCAAAATTTACGTGTGAAAATTTGACAATATGAAAATTTCGGCTTTCGAATAATTAAAATTTTAGAAAATTGAGAGAATCCGCTGAAATCATCATTTTTTTAATTTTTTTAAAAAAACAGTGTTTTAATTAAAAATTTTTCAAAGAAGAATCAGGTTTTTGCATCAACTTGTAAAGAAAAAAGATATTACGTATACTGCGGGCGTATTTAGGATTGATTCGAAGTAAAAGGCAGTCTTACATAACATACTATTTTTCATGAATTTTAAGGTCAAAAGGAAAGCAGCAAGAAAATGAGTAAGAAACTTGACGAAGTAGATTTTAAGATATTAGCACTACTGTCGGAAGATGCACAGATGGCTTATACTGAGGTAGCAAAACGCTCCAATATTTCAGGGGGAACAGTCCATCTTAGAATGAAAAAGATGAAAGACATGGGTATCATAAAAGGGACCACTTTGAGCATGGATTATGCACAAATGGGCTGGAAACTTACCATGTTCGTTGGAATATATTTAAAGGAAAGTTCTTCCTATAAAGAAGTGATAGAGCAATTAAAGGTAGTACCCGAGGTAGTCAAAATACATCATATTACCGGCAAGTACGGGGTATTCATTAAAGTACATGCCAAAGACTCCACGCACTTTAGAGAAGTTTATCAAAACCGGATACTAACCATAGAGGGTATACAGATGACCGAATCCTTTATGTCGTTAGAGGAAAACCTGAACCGGCATATTCTTTTTGGTGAATAACGTATCCGGGAAAAACAAAAGGAGCTACTCAAATAAATAGCTCCTTCAGGAAGGCTGTATCTTCTGATTATTCTGGTTCCTTAACTCCAGGGGTTATGATCTAGTCGAATGAGACAAACCATTGAAACTCTTGTTCGATTAACCCCATATATTTTTTATCTTCATCACTGGCAGAAGCATTAAAATAAAGATAGAGTGAACCCCCAAACCTGGGATTGACTTGCAAGGATTCATAGAGCATCTTGCTTATCATTTTAGAGGAGGTTCCGTTTTCTTCAGAAATATCCAATAGGACTAATTGGTGAACGATATTTGAGATGTCAATGGTATTGATTTTACCGCCAAAGAGAAAAAGCCTTTCTATTTTCGAGCCTGCTTTGAAGGTGATATTATCCATAACCGCACTTATGAGCAGTGATTTCAGATTTATTGCATGGTCAAGGTTAATTCCTCTTGTACTTTGATTATAGTCATTATCTAAACTTTGTATTTTGTCCACATCACCTGTGATAGACACAAAATAATGGTCATCGGTCGACGGGCATGGAATATCGATCCATTCCATGGCCTCAAACTCAATAGTATCAGCCGGTTGGTAATCTGAATAATCAATGTATAAGGTGCCTGCTTCAAATAAGATAATTTTAAGATCATTGTACTCATCAAACGGACTAAAGAGTGTAATAGTCAAAGCCGGCTTTAAATGAATAATCAAAGGCTCATCATTAAACGCCTTCATTTGAGCCAGGCTAAATGTTTTCTTATAACGGGCATAACCCTGCTTTTCTATGATAAGGGTATACTCATCATAGCCGGAGGGTATGGCAAGGCGATTGGTAGACGGATTCAAAGCGTCAGTGGTCAACTTACTCCCACCTGACCAGATCTGCAGATCAGTTTCCACTAAATCACCATTCCCTATCGCAGCTACCAGGAAAGTCTCCACTACGTTCAACCCGAAAGTGCTGTAGCCGTATTTATCGGGGCTCGTATCCAAAGTACTCAATACTTCAGGTTCAATCTTTGTCACACTATTTCCTGAAACTTCAAAGCCTAAGGGTAAAGGTACATCTATTACTGAAGCAAATTCACTTCCTGATTTGGGCGTAGCATAAATCACCTCATCGGGATCATTGAGTACCAGGAAATCCGTAAGCTCATAGCTGCCTTCCAATAGTGCAATGGCTTCGCTAACGTAGGTGTCTTCAAAAGGATATAAACTGATCTTTTCAAGGGTTAGGTTAGTCGTTCCTTCCACAGAAATAAGGATACTGGCCGGTGTGACATTACCGGATGACCTACCTTCGGTTTTCACCTGGTCAGGCAGGGACAGGTTAACGGTTAGTTTACCCTGCTGCTGAAGACTATCGTGTGAATCCTGTTCACATGATACAAAAAAGGCTGATATAGAAGCTATCAGCCAAACTGAAATTTGAGTTGGTTTTAACATGATTAAAGCGTTTTATAGACATATTTTTCAATATATGAAAATTTAATGATAATATACTATCTTAATAATTTAAAACATTGTATACATTAATATATAGTTACTTATTTTTTTCAAAAATATCTGATTTACTGACATTTAACTCATGTAAAAAGTTTTTGAAAAATACATAAGCGTATCAAAACCAACTACTTATTGCTGGGAGGTTGCGTATAATCGAATCATTTATAGCACTAAAGGAGAACTTGCCCCAACAAATCCTTTTGGGTGTTCAAAGCGTCTAAGAAAAAAGAAAGAAGGTGCCCTTTTGAGACACCTTCCTCAATAATTTATTTATATCTAACTTTTCATGCACGCGAAAACTCAGCTCATTGAATCGTGCATTTGCCTTATTTGCTGTTCCCTACATACTCACCGGTTCCGGCAAATCAAATTTGTCTACCAACTCTTCGTAAGTCCATGTCCTGGCGGCTTTACGGCCTCCTACAAACTCTCCTGGTACCACTACTACACGTACTACCCAGTCATCGGTATCATCGGCAGGTAATGTGTTCAAGTTAAAATCAGCATCCATGAACACTTCTACATCAAATAGGGTAAAGTCGTAGTTATACTGTAATAGCCCTTCTTCTACTATTAAGGTCTGCGGTAGTGGTCTCCATATTTCATCTTCTGCAGAAGGCGGTGACCATCTGAAAAAGACCAGCACCACATCTGATTCAAGCGCTTCAAATTCAAAGTCACTAAATGCAAGCCTGTCCCTATATTCATTTGACGCAGTGAAATCTACGTTGACCCACTCCATAACAAACCCTATATCACCGCCTGCAGCTCCTTGCGGGCCTCGGGGTCCGGGAATTCCTTCAGGACCTTCGCAAGCACTAAATGTTATGATCAACAACAATCCTGGTAATATCGTCAAATAGTTCATGGCGCTTTTTGTTTGATTTCATGGCAGTTAAACCAAAGATTGTTCCAATTAACAATGATGCGTTACTTAACTTAGGCAAAAGAGCAGCGTGTATGTTTGATAAAAAGGAAATAGAGATACTGCAAAAGTCCCTTTCAAGGCTACAGGAAGGGTTTTCATTGCCAAAATGGAATCCCAATGAAAAATGGGGAGATGTGGAAAAAATTCTTTTGGAGGTAGCCCGAAAAATGCAAAACAACTACCCTTATTTCCATCCGCAGTATGCCGGGCAGATGTTAAAGCCACCACATGCAGTGGCCAGAATGGCCTACGCGCTAGCCATGTACATCAACCCTAATAACCATGCGTTGGACGGAAGCAAGGCCAGCTCTCCTATGGAAAAGGAAGCCGTAAGTCAAATGGCTGAAATGTTTGGCTGGAAAAATTACCTGGGTCACCTGACAGGCGGGGGCACCATAGCCAATATGGAAGCGTTATGGGTGGCCGGAAAGGTCCATCCTGAAAAAAAGATAGTGGCCTCCGAACTGTCTCATTATACACACGAGCGGATTTCCGGTGTATTAGGCCTGCCTTTTGAAAAAGTGGCGTGTGATACTTTGGGAAGAATGCACCTGAAAGCGTTGGAGGATCTGCTATTAAAAGGCGACGTAGGAACTGTGGTGGTGACATTAGGCACCACAGGAACAGGATCTGTAGACCCTTTGACCGATATTCTGGAATTGCAGAAAGTGTATGGGTTTAGAATTCATATAGATGCCGCATACGGTGGCTACTTTACCCTATCTACGGCGCTGGACAATCAGGTAAAGGAACATTTCAATAACATTTCTTATGCCAATAGCATAGTAGTGGACCCACATAAACATGGGCTCCAACCTTACGGATGTGGCTGTATCTTGTTTAAAGACCCTGAAGTGGGACGCTTTTACAAGCATGACTCGCCTTATACCTATTTTACCTCGGCAGAGTTGCATTTGGGAGAAATAAGTCTGGAGTGCTCGAGGGCAGGGGCTTCAGCCGTAGCGCTTTGGGCCACACTACAACTATTTCCTTTAACTGCTGATGGGCCAATGGGCCAGGGTATGAATAACTGCCACAAAGCGGCCATGGACCTTTATTCCAAAATAACGGACAATAATAATTTCGTTCCTCTGCATATGCCGGAAACGGATATTGTTATTTGGGCGCCTAAAGATGAATCGCTAAGCCAGATTAGTAAACGAAGTAAAGCGCTCTTTCAGAAATGCGCGGCGCAAAACATACACCTGGCACTTTTCAATTATCCAACGCGCCTGCTTCCGGACCATTGGGGAAGCATAAAAAAAGACCGGGAGCAAGTTACATGTCTACGTTCCAGTCTTATGAAATGGGAGCATGTGGACTGGGTAGACCGTATCTGGGAGATAGTAGAAAAAGAAGCCTCTTAATCGCTGATATTTCAAAGAGATGATATGGACCATTAGGACAATTATTCATCAACTCCTGGCAACCTTTAATATAGTCTTTTACCAGAGATAGGCTATACTTTCGCTATGTGGAATGGTAGTGCTGCTACAGGGAGCGTTATAAGATTTAATCAGCTATGTAAGTCATTCCTGTTCGCATGACTTGGCTTCTACTGATTTAGCCACTTTTTAAAATCCGTGATCTTTTCAGCAGATACTATGGCGTCAAATGGAGGTGATGGCACCAGGTCCACTTTAAGTCGGCGGGTAGAAAACCGGTGTATTTCCGTGATAGCTTTGATGTTTACCAGGTACTTTCGGTTTAAACGATGAAAGACCTTGGGGTCCAGCACCTTTTCCAGTGTTTCCAGCGTGTCATCGGTCAGGTAGGTATTTCCTTCATGGGTGGTAAGGTAAGTGCCTTTTTCAAAAGAATACAGGTAGGCAATATCTTCGGTTTCTATGCTCCTGCTTTTACCACCATAAGTAATGAGTACACGGCTTTTGTAAACTTGCGGAGTTAAATATTCGTCAAACAGGGATTTTGGTTTATTGCCATAGTCATGGTTACGGGTTTTATATTTTTCATACTTGGCCAGGCTTCCCCTCAGTTCTTCTTCTGTAACGGGTTTCAGTACATAGTCCAGGCTATTGTGTTTGAATGCCTTTATTGCGTATTGATCGTAGGCGGTAGTAAAGATGATGGGGGTATCAAGGTCTACCTGTTCAAAGATCTTGAAACTGATATCATCTGCCAGGTTGATATCCAAAAAGATAAGATCGGCAGAATGGTTGCTTAGCCATTTGATGCTGTCAACCACGGTCCCCAGTACCCCGACTATTTCCAGGGTGGGATCAATCTTATTGATGAGCATTTTCAACTTATCTGCAGCCAGTTGCTCGTCTTCAATAATCAGAATTCTTTCCATGCCAGTTCGTTCATAATAGGTAACCTGACCACATAGCGATCATTTTCCAGAAAAAAATCCGGTAGCTTTTCGCCAAGCAGTTGATATTTTTCGATCAGGTTTTTTTGTCCTATACCCGTTGAGCCATTGAAGTTAGCCCGATGTTGATAATTATTGCTGATCACCAATTCATCCACAGTACTTTCAATGACAATGGTAAGCTTATGTTCATTGGAAATGACGTTATGCTTGATGGCATTTTCTACCACTAATTGCAGCGTAAGTGGCGGTATGTATTTGTCCAATGCCTCAGCATCTATCGCTTTTTTCATAATAAGATGATCACCATAACGGATTTTCTGTAGAAAGAAATATGAGTCCAGAAATTTCAATTCGTGCTTTACAGGTACCAGCTTTTCCTGGTTAAGCTCCAGTACATACCGAAACACATCCGAAAACTTTTTAATGAACTGATCAGATTTCGCTGTGTCCTGGTAGATAAGACTGGACAGTACATTCAACGAGTTGAATAAAAAGTGCGGGTTGATCTGGCTCTTTAACGCTTCGTATTTGATAAGATAATTCTGTTTCTCCAATACACCCGCTTTATATTGCAGGTATTGTTTATCGGTACTTAATATCATGAACTCATGGAAGCCGAAGATCATAAAAGTACTGATGAAGAACATGATAAGCGCTAATATCTCAAACCCCAGGTCATCGTCCACGTCCTCCGGCATAATCTCAAAATGCCGTACGAACAGTGACCCCACTACGGTAAATAGCACGACGATGAGTACCACCAGGGTGATCTCAAATATAAAGCGCTTCCACAGGGCCTTTTCCCAGGGTAAATGCTCATTCAAAATCGTAATAATGTGATAACCCAACATACTGATAACAGCAGTGATCATGGCAAATATGGGGATGTCAGTTACATACTCCACTAACATAGGGCCATAGTCATTTTCACCTTCCAGAAGGTCTTCTAACAGGAGCATACTGGCCACCACTATAGCAGTGAAAAGATAGTATGCCCAATATCTCCTATCCAGAAGTATGTCCTTCATCATCGTTCCGTAATGACCAAAATTTCTTCATCTACCTCGCTGGCGCCAAAATAGCCCATAGCAATGTTTTCAGGATCAGTCAAGTTACGAATATTCCCTTTAATCAACGCCGGTGGTACATCAATAAGCTGACCGGTCTGGCCGGTTTGCTCAAACAGCAGGAAAAGGAAATCATAAGTTTCTTCGGACACCCCAATGTGCCTCACCAGCACCTCATCGCCTGGCTCAAATACCTTTTCTTCGTTAGGAAAATAGCCTTCTATTTTCTGACCGTCCCAAAATTCGTCCCTGGCTATCACATTACCGCTATTGCCTGGGTCAGGCTGCATAAGGTTTACGCCGTCGGAAAAAACTTCCCAAAAGTAATAATTATCATCACCCACAGGGTCTGTAAAGTCTATGGCCAGTTTGATCCCCCCGTCTTCAAAAGCATTTTCTTCTTCAAATTTCTGATAGACCGTATCTAATTTTGCCACAGCCATTAGTGTTTCCGTGGCTTCAAAAGTCTGGCCATCCCAAACCACTGATAGGGTATAGGTTTCACCTACCTCTCCCTTTAACTC
Source organism: Fulvivirga sp. M361 (assembly GCF_007097395.1). Classification (GTDB taxonomy): domain Bacteria; phylum Bacteroidota; class Bacteroidia; order Cytophagales; family Cyclobacteriaceae; genus Fulvivirga. Next base: position 204,866 of record NZ_VKDC01000009.1, on the reverse strand, counting down.
AGTATTGAAATACCTGCCTGGAGTATTGGTATCCTGCGTGTACATGTAATTATTGCCACGACTGTCCCTTACCATTACGGTAGCATCACTCACCCTTGGTGTCTGCGATTGATCAAAAAATTCATTTAACAGGCTTAGCGTGATATGTTGCTCATAATTACTTTCTCCTATAATTTTTTCCACACGTCCCTCTATGATCAACCGGTTAGGAGTGGAAGGTAGGATAACGTCTACTTCTTTATCGCACCCGGTAAGCATTAAATACAGGTACAGGGCTACAGTGCTTATAACTATTTTTTTCATGATACTTGGTTTAGAATTTGAAGTTGTAAGTAATGCTTGGTGTAATGCCAAAGAGATAACTTTTGAAAGCTTTCGACTGGCCTTTAATATCCTCGTCTTCCACAAAGTAGATGCTGGTGGCATTCGCCCGGTTATACAGGTTGTAAAACCCAAAGACCCACTCATGGCCACCATTTTTCCACCGCCGTTTTTTTCCTTTCAGCGTAGCGGATATGTCCAACCGATGGTAATCGGGTAGTCTTTGTTGATTTCTGTCTTCGAACTGTGGTATGATCAATCCTGCATACTCGTACCTCCCAACGGGATAGGTGGTAGGTGGGCCTGTAGCATAAATAAAATTACTTGAAAGGGACCATCTGTCATTGAGTTTGTAAATGGCTGTTACGGAAAGGTCGTTTCGCTTGTCATAGTTAGCGGCATAGTATTTACCGTTATTAATACCGGGATCATTCGGACCAACACCGCTCACTTTTCGTTCTGTTTTCGATAAGGTATAACTTACCCAGCCCGTTAGCTTACCCCGGTTCTTTTTCACATACAGCTCCAGCCCATAAGCACGCCCGGTGCCTGACAGGATCTCTGTTTCCAGGGTATTGGTGGTAAGCAGGTCGGCGCCGTCTACGTAGTCTACCAGGTTATCCATCTCTTTATAGTAACCTTCAATGGAAGCTTCGTAGGCATTGTTCGAAAAATTCCTAAAATACCCCAATGCCACCTGGTCTACCTGCTGTGGCTTTATGAAAGGACCGCTCGGCGCCCAAACGTCCAATGGAGTAGGTGAGTTGCTATTGGAGATAAGGTGAAGGTATTGGTACAACCGGTTATAGCTGGCCTTTATAGAGTTGTTATCATTCAGCACATAGGTAGTAGAAAACCTGGGCTCGAAATTGTAAAAATCACTGATGTTATCACCGGATGAATAGCCGGTGGTCCCTATGATCTCCCCATCTTCGTAACGTCCGACGGCGGCGTTGTAAACAACAGGCTGGTCATTGGCATAGATAGGGATATCCTGCTCGCCTTGTCGTAAAAACATGGAGTAACGAAGTCCCGCATTAAAAGTAAGCTTACCCAGCTTACGCTCGTAACTCAGGTAGGCCCCTAACTCCTGGCCAAATTTTCTGTCCAGGTCCGTGGCAATGATGCTGGAGCCTTCAATGGGCGTTATTTCTCCTGGCCTGAATTCATACCATTTATTATCCGCTCCAAATTCGAGCAAGTTATTATTATCGATAAAGTAGCTGAAGTCACCCTTTATATTATAGGTGATCACGTTGGATTTACGATTGAATTCAGCGCCGGTGGTCAACTGATCTATGGAATAATCGTAGTTAGAATAAATACCTGAAAAGTTCGCAAACAGTTTATCTGAAAAAAGGTGGTTCCAACGTAAGGTAGCAGTAGTATTCCCCCAACTGTTACTGAAAATGCTTCCCAGTTCAAACTTGTCACGGCCAAAGTATCCTGATAGGAACAGGCGGTTTTTTTCGTTGACGGTATAGTTCGCTTTTACATTCAGGTCATAGAAATAGGCAATATTATCGTTTCCGGCCAATTGTAAAAAAGCATCTCCGTAAGACCTGCGGCCGGCGATCATGTAGGAACTTTTGTCTTTGATCAAAGGTCCTTCTACCAATGCCCGTGCAGATATCAATCCGACGCCTGCTTCTCCGTTAAACTCTTTGGCGTTACCCTCTCGCTGCCTTATGTCCATCACACTACTCAGCCTGCCGCCGTATCGGGCGGGAATTCCGCCTTTGTAAAGTTTTACATCTTTAATAGCATCCGGATTCACTACGGAATACAGCCCGAGGAGGTGAGCGGAGTTATAAATAATCCCTTCATCCAGTAAAATGAGGTTTTGATCTGCTGCCCCGCCCCTTACATTAAACCCTGATGCACCGTCAGCAACGGATGTGACGCCAGGGAGCAATTGAATGGACCGGATCACATCGGCTTCTCCCAGTACCGCAGGGATCTCTTTGATCGTTTTAGGCTCCAGTTTTACAACACTCATCTCATTGTTGACCACATTTGCATTTTCAGCCTCTCCTGTGATCACCACTTCTGACAGTTGTTCAACGGAGGGCGCCAGTTCAATGCTTATGGTTTCATTGGAGGTAATATTTTTCTCCACGGAATAGATGTCATACCCTACGAAACTTACCTGGAGGGTATAATTTCCTTTCGGAACGGTGAGCGAGTAAAAACCATATACGTTGGTAACTGTACCGGTAGTGGTACCAGCCACCTGAACGGTAGCCCCTATCAGGTCCTCACCGGAGGAGCCATCACGTACATAACCACTCAAGGTTACTTTCTCTTGCCCAAATCCTTTCAATGACATTAGAAGTGTGAAAAGAATAATGGCCACAGTCAACGACTTAAACTTGTTTTCCATTTGAGTTTTTTGGGAACAAATGAGCGGAGCTAATGGCCATCTTTTGAAAAAAAGAGACTGAAGCCTGCATTTTTGGTGCTCAACCCTGCAATAAGCCTTTAATCTTAGATGATTATGATCTGCCCATGACACGTTGACCCATCATGATCCTACCATAGGAAGTCATTTCAAAAGGTAAAACCTATGACAAAACCCGCTGCACTTTCAAGAACCCTTTTTAATGTGTATTTCGTTTGGCACTTTTGAGGAGAACAAGCCTTCTATACATGACCTACTCTTTTCAGGGCAAAGAATTATCCTCCTTTTTTGGTATGAGCGACCATTATGCTGAAGATCAATACGAATTTCTGGCGCATAAAGGGCTCATCAATATCATCTGGAACCGGTCTTCTTCAGATCGATTGATCTATATCGACGCTATTCCGCATGTGCTTAAACCGAACCAGCTCACTACCAGTACTTACCTGCAAAGGCTTAGTTTTGAAAAAGGCGCTGAAGCACTTACTGTGTTTGCTTTTAATCGTGAATTTTATTGCATTCAGGATCATGATCATGAGGTGTCTTGCAATGGCATCATATTCTTTGGTACACAAGAAACACCCGTTATTACGCTGGATGACTCTGAGCAAAACAAGTTTGAAAACCTTTACACCGTTTTCCTGGATGAATTTAAAACCCGTGACACGGTACAGGGCGAAATGCTGAGAAGTTTATTAAAACGACTTATTATAAAAGTGACACGGCTGGCAAAAGAACAATTGATCACGAAAGAGCTGGATGACAAGCAAATTGACATTATCAGGAAGTTTAACGTTTATGTGGACGTCCACTTTCGTGAAAAACGTCATGTCAGTGATTATGCGGAAATGCTTTTTAAGTCTCCTAAAACAATCTCCAACCTGTTTGCCAAGTACGAGCAGCGTTCCCCGTTGCAGATCATTCATGAGCGAATAGTGCTGGAGGCAAAGCGTCTGCTTATCTACACAGACAAAACAGTCAAGGAAATTGCCTTTGAATTAGGCTTTGATGAAGTCGGTTCGTTCCATAAACTGTTTAAAAAAGTCACCACGCTGACACCGCAACAGTTCAAACTTGAGATAAAAAGTTAACAAAGGGAAGAATTGACACTAAGAAGGGAAGTGCTGACCCTCACCACCACTCAAGGCTGCCGTAAAATTGTATTGTAATTAAAAACGAAAACAAAAAACAATATAAAATTATGGCAACTTTTAATGTCCCTACTCGAGAAGAAGTAAGCGAAAGTAACCAGGCTATTTTCGACAACTTACAAAAAGGACTAGGTTTTGTACCTAACCTTTTCGCAACTTTTGCACACAGTGATACCGCACTAGGCGATTACCTTACGTTTCAAAACCGTAAAAGCTCGCTATCTGCTAAAGAAAGAGAAGTGATCAACCTGGTAGTAAGCCAGGTGAACGAATGTGCTTATTGCTTGGCCGCTCATACTGCACTGGGTAAAATGAATGGTTTTTCGGATGATCAGATCCTTGAGATCAGATCAGGAGAGGCTTCATTTGATGCAAAACTGGATGCGCTGGCTAAATTTGTAAAAGATATCACCATCAACAGAAGCAAGCCTGATCAGGGTACTGTGGACAACTTCCTGGCTGCAGGGTATACTAAAGAAAACCTGGTAGATGCCATCATTGTGATAGGAGATAAAGTAGTAAGCAACTTCCTGCACGGTGCCACTCAGATACCTGTTGACTTCCCTGCTGCACCGGCTTTATCAGAAGCTGCTGTTTAAATACAAGTAAATCATTTATATCAAACAGGGTGTCGTCCAAATAAACGACGACACCTATATTAAACACAATCAAAAATAATTTAGGAATGAAAAGATTAATGACTATCGCTGTTTTCGGAATGGCACTTTTAATAAGCTCTGTAAGTTTCGGTCAAAAAGCAAAAACGGTAAAACTGGAGCAAACTCCCGGTGAGTTTTCTAAAACGGAGTTAACCCTTAAAGCTGGCAAACCTTATGTATTCGACGTGAAAAATGCCGGTGTAGATCATGAAGTAGGGTTTGTTATTGCCCCTGCAGGTAAAACCGATCAGGAGCATCATGTAAAGAGCGCGTACTTGTCGGAGACCATTAAAGACGGACAATCTGCTACTTCAGGTGAGGTAACACTGGAAAAAGGGGAATACGTATACTTCTGCCCTTTGAATCCCACGCCACAATACAAGATAACGGTGAAATAGTAAGTTGAGAAATATAGTTTGATTAGAGCACAGCCCGGAAGGGCTGTGTTTTTTTATGTTAAAGAAGTTCTTTAGGTAGAGGTTTAGATGGTATCGGAAAAGGCGTATAACAAACTTTTCAGGCTTTTCAATTTTCTCACCATAACCACCGTGTTAGCCTGGCTGTGCTTCGGAGTTGCTGTTACCAAGACTATCCGTTAGGTCCATCCACATGATAAGGTAAAAACCCTATCGAAAGGAAGTAAACCCGAATGGTGCCTCGGGTAATCACATCATAGAGATATCCGGAATATTCACTTCGGTCCACAGATAGAAAATGCTGCCTTAAATAAAGCCCGAGCGGACGCTCTATCCGGTTATAGGTCGTAGGAACGCTGTGCTTAACCTACGACCAGGTCAGAGAAAATAGGAACGCATTACGCTTTGCTAAATGCAGCTCAAGAAGGGGCGGTCCTTAACTCAAACTGGCATAAGACAGGTTTAATTATAACTACAGATCGACATTGCGAGCCTTTTGGTGGGCCATGTGTGAGGAAAGGCGCGGCAATCTCCCCGTTCAAAGAGATGGCTGTACCTTTCCCACTCCAAACCTACCCATTTGCCTAACCAGTATTGTGATGAAGCTCTAAGATAGAAAAAGAAGCCCTCCTCCATGGGTAAGCATAGAATAGCACACTCCCGACACACGAGAAGGAGATTGCTTCACGCTACCCGCTAGCCCACGCTCGGGGTTCGCAAAAGACGACCTGTAGGAAGTTTATCTTCTTATTCCTATCCAACTGGCTTAAGACAGACTTAGCTATAACTACAGATCGACATTGCGAGCCTTTGGGGGGCCATGCGTGAGGCAAGGCGCGGCAATCTCCCCGTTCAAAGAGATGGCCGTACCTTTCCTGCTCCAAATCTACCTATTTGCATAACCGGTATAGTGATGACACCCTTAGAAAGAAGCCCTCCTCCATGGGTAAGCATAGAATAGCACACTCCCGACACACGATAGGGAGATGGCTTCACGCTACCCAGCAGCTTACTTTCTAATGTGTTGTTGTTCATAAATGGATCATTAAGGGTTAAAAAATAATGGTTGATGGTTTTTGAGGCCTCAAGCAGTGATGAAATTCATTAGCGATGTACTTCTGCCATAACTGCCTGCCGTTTTACCGTTCTTTTCCGGTGGAGTGTCATTTTCTTATGACCTGCTGTGGTTTCCCGGTGGCCTGGAGTGATTTTCAGGCGGCCCGGAATGGTTTTTTGATGTGCTTTTGTCATTTCTTGGTGACTTGGAATGATTTTCATGTGACCTGGAACGATTTTCATGTGGCCTGGAATGATTTTTTAGTGACTGAAAATGATTCTGTACCGACCTTTAGTGATTTTGTACAGCGTTTTTGTCTTGTGATCTTTCCTAAATGCAATCATTGAAATTTTAAGTACTATTTTTTAGCGTTTTGCGCCCGGCTATTTTTCCATGTGAATGTGTTTTTAGTACTTCAATTTACTCTCTATGCCCTCTGCCTACATAGGTGACATGGCCTGGCAGGTAGATGACCAGCGCCTCGCTCTGCCCTTCATTCAGCGCAATTAGATCATGAAGAGTCAGATGTGTTGACAGGATCTATGTACAAAATAAGCGTGCATTTCACCACACCATTAGACCATTTTTTTCAGGCACAATACCTACTCCCTTCATCCTTAGGGCTTTTTAAATCCACGAAATATTGACCTATATTTAGTGCCAGGAAAGGACACTTTTATCTTACTCCCGTGAACGAAGCATTACAGAAATTACCCCTTATCAAACAGGAAGAACTACAGAACATCACCAAGCTGCTCAGCAGCATGAAAAAAGTAGAAATGGTGATCCTCTTCGGCAGCTATGCCCGGGGCGAGTATGTGGAAGACACCTACGTGGAAAAAGGCATCCTCTACGAATACAAAAGCGACTATGACCTGCTGGTAGTCACCCTCCATGACGACCTGAAGTGCCACCTGAAAATAGAAACTAAAGTGAACGAGGTCTTACGGGATACAGGCATCGTGAAAACACCCGTCAGCCTCATCTTCCACTCCGGCAAGCACCTGAACCAGTCCCTGATGCAGGGCAACTACTTCTTCAAGGACATTAAAAAGGAAGGCATTGTACTGTATGATACCGGCAAGGTACACTTGCAAAACCCTAAGAAGCTCACCGCGGAAGAGGCCCGGCAAAAGGCGCAGGGGTATTTTGATCAGTGGTATACCAATGGGAACAATGCATTCAAAAAGTACCAATTCAGTTTTGATCAGATACTTTTAAATGAGGCAGCCTTCGACCTTCATCAAGCCACCGAACGCTACTACACCACCATCCTGCTGGTCTACACAGACTACCGCCCCAAAGAGCATGACCTGGAGCGGCTGGACCTGCGGGTAAAAAACTGTGACCCTCGTTTTGCGGTATTCCCCCACTCCACCGATGAAGAAAAACGGCTTTTTGAGTTGCTTCGAAGGGCCTACGTAGACGCCCGCTATAAGATGGATGAGTATAGTATTTCTAAAGAGGAGCTGGACTACCTGGCGGAGAAGGTGGAGCGGTTAAAAGGGCTTACGGAGAGGCTTTGCAAGGAGAAGATTGAAGGGATTGAGAAGGTTTGAGGGGGGCGTGAAGTAAAAATATGCGAATTAGAAATGCTGCATGTTCGATCTTAGAAGAAAATTAGACTGTTTAACTTTAAAGAGGAAACGTTTGTAAGTGTTTGAAAGTGGAATGGTGTTTATACGGTTGTTGTGCTTCATGCCCCGGAGCTGAAGAAACTATCCATCACCAATAAAATGTTACTGTGATACCAACTTATGGTTTTGTAAATTTGATCCTCTCAGTCGCTCGGGTTTCCGAGTGACGACTATCAATTAGGCCTCCGGCCGGTTACTTCAAATGTCATCTTTCACCCCCTGGCGCGCATATAGCGATAGCGCCATGCGTGCTGATTTAGGGATAGGATTTGTAATCCGGGTGTACTTTAGGGGTAGCTTTTGGGGTATGATACGGCAATGTTTTACCATCAGAACCATTCAAAATAAGTTCACCAAGAATATGCGCATTACAAATGCTAAATGTTCGATCTTAAAAGAAAATGGGAACGCATTACGCTTTGCTAAATACGCTCCGGAAGGAGATATCCGGAATATTCACCTTAGTCCACAGATAGAAAATAATGCCGTAAATGAAGCCCGAGCGGACGCTCTATCCAGGTTGTAGGTCGTCGCACATTGTGCCAGCTGATACAGACAGGTGTCGTCAAAAATCAATGAGATGATACGGGTACGTACTTTCGCAGATTCTATTTTTTCCAGGCATTTGAAAATACTTTCCGTCTCACCGGCGCATACTGCTTTATAAAGCTGATCATATCGTTCGGGTGTGGGTGTGTCCATGGCGTTCTTTTTTCGGGTTATTACTTGCTTTCGGTGAACGCTAAGTACATTAACACACCCTTTGTATTGCACCATTTTCATTGGTAATTGAATGGTAATTTTACCAGCCATTATGGGTATTTTTACCAAGAAAGGCGAGCGCCTTTGTAACTAGCACCCGAGTTAATATATTTGATTTATGGAACACACAACAAAACCCCGCCCCAAACACATGGGAAGAAAGGTGAGACACATGCGAGAGTTGCTAAACTTAACGCAGGATGACTTAGCCGAAAAAATGGACATGAGCCAGCAGACCGTATCTAACATCGAATCCAGCGAAGAGGTGGACGATGAACAACTGGAAAAGGTGGCTAAGGCGATGGGGGTAACTGGTGACGCCATTAAAAACCTGGATGAGAATGCAGCAGTGTATAATATTGTTACAACAAATCATGGTGCTGTTCATGGTAATGGATTTGGATATTATCGAGAATGTACTTTCAATCCTTTGGATAAGTTGATGGAGACCATCGAGAAAAACGAAAAGTTGTATCGGGAGCTGCTCAAAGAGAAAGACGAAAAAGTAGCGATGCTGGAGAAGTTTTTGGGGGGTAAGAAGTAAGTCTGAAGTTTTATTTTTGACCCCCTGACACGCCCTCTCAGTCGCTCGGGTTTCCGAGTGACGACTATCAATTAGGCCTCAGGCCGGTTTTAGTAATTAAGACTTCAAATGTCATCTTTCACCCCCTGGCGCGCATATAGCGACAGCGCCATGCGTGCTGATTTAGGAATAGGATTTGTAATCCGGGTGTACTTTAGAGGTAGCTTTCGGGGTATGATACCGCAATGTTTTATCATAAAAACTATCCAAAATAAGTTCACCAAGAATATGCGCATTACAAATGCTAAATGTTCGATCTTAAAAGAAAATGGGAACGCATTACGCTTTGCTAAATACGCTCCGGAAGGAGATATCCGGAATATTCACCTTAGTCCATAGCTATAGAAAATAATGCCGTAAATGAAGCCCGAGCGGACGCTCTATCCAGGTTGTAGGTCGTAGGAACGCTGCGCTTAACCGACGACCAGTTCAATAAAAAAAGCCTCGTTTAATACCGAAATAAGGCCTTTCCGGTAATCTACAGTAGCACCGCCTAAGCAAAACCGCTTAGTAAAAATTACGCTTTTTAGCTCTTATATAGCCATACGCTGTACCCTATCTTTGTATTGTTGATTTGAAAGAAACGAAACAGAGAGTAAGATGAAAAATATACTAATAATAGCCGCCCTGATGATAGTAAGTTTAACTTCTGTTAAAGCGAATGTAAACAGCTTAACCCAACCCACTTCAGTAGAGCACTTTCAGGCTGAGGCCAAAGAGAATACCATTACGTTAACCTGGGAAATCACCGGTACGGACAGCACAGAGGAAGTAGTGATCAACATCACTAGTTTAGAAGGCACTGTAGTATACGAAACTACCGCGAAAGGTTATTCATCTACACTGGCACTTGATGGTAAAATGGAGGCAGGCATATATATGGCACAGATTAGTGTAGGAAACGTTCAAAAGACTAAGCGGGTAGTGGTCCGATAAAGATAAAGTTGATTTTGTGGAGAAGGGGGTAAAAGTCTGGTCGTATTATCGGCCGGGCTTTTTTGTTTGATTTTTCCTCCTCAGTCCTCTGCAAGAAACTGAGGAAGCAGGAATTTTTAGGGCCTTCTAATGACCCTTAACTTTAATAAAGACCATCATGAATTATGTGAAGTCCCTGTTTATCAGGTCAATACTATACGATGACTCAGGGTTTTCCCTTACTCCACCCTTAGCTGAAACCTACTACTTACTCTTATAAAACAAGGCCGGGCTTACCAGCGCTCTACACATAAAAGACCTAAATTACTTCGTAAGCCTCTTTAACATAGGTGATATACTTATATCTCTATTTAAAGGTTTACACTTAGCAAAAGGGCGCGGTCAATCTCAATATTTGTTAGACTACTAATTGTCACCATAAAACCAAGGGATATGAAAATGGAAGAATTTGATCAGAAAATTGCTTCGCTGCATGATACATTAGAGTTGTTTACTAAACGGTTCACGAATCAACAGGAAGAATCAGACGATCTGATCCAGGAGACTATGTTGAAGGCGCTTACCTATCGCAATAAATTCAAACAAAACACAAATCTCAAGGGTTGGCTGTTCACCATTATGCGCAATACGTTCATTAACAACTACCGCAAGATGCAAAAGGGTAAGACCTTTTTAGATGACACCAAGGACAGCTACTATCTTAATGTACCGGATAATCACACGTTTAGTACCCCCGATGGTAATTATGAATACAATGATATTAACACATGCATGAATGAGATCAAAGACGTGTTACTCATTCCTTTCAAGCTTTATACGGAAGGTTATAAATACCATGAGATTGCGGATGAGCTCAATGTTCCTATCGGCACGGTGAAAAACAGGATATTTCACGCCAGGAAACAGATCCAGGAAAAACTGATTGATTATCGTAACTAATGTACTATCAAGCCTGGAAAACAAGCGTCACTTTGTTGTATTTTTGATATGATCAGGTGATAGGAGGAAGTCACTGTTGCCCAGGTTTCTGCTTAAGCTCTCTTCCAATTAGTGGACAGAAGACGGATAAGGTGCCGGACATTCCTTATCCCTTTGCCAGCCAAAAGCTTAAAACCGGCTCAATCTAAAAAAGCCCCAATAGGTTTGACAAGTCAGCAGATGAAATGCTATAACATAACACATTTCTTGCATGGCATGATTTGAAATAAAATGAAGCAGCTTCCATTGTTTTCGGTTATCGCCGGGTAAAAAGCTAAATCCAAAATATAGTTTAAACCTATGAACCAGGTATTCGGCCATTAATCGCATGCCTGTTTAAAAACCACATATCTCCGCGGAAAATAGTGCTGTGGGACCAAATGTTTATTTCGGCCTCTGAAAGGAAAGGCATTTGCTTGTACCAGGGTTAAATCATACCTAAATTTCAACCTGGCTTTTAAGAAGTAACAAAATCAACCAGATTATTATGCACGAAAATCGCCCCTGGGAAAACCTTAAAAGTTTGATCGATATTAATTCGGCAGCAGAAGTAAAGAATTACCTCGACGAACTCAAGTCTGAAGATATTGTGGGTGCGGTGAGTCACCTTGATAGTGAGCGCCGGCTCAAACTGCTGACCTTATTACAGCCTGAAGATGCTGCCGAAGTGATGGACGATATCCCCTGGGTACAGGCGTTCAGACTGCTTGAGGAACTAAGCTCTAAAGAAGCAGCGGCGATTATCTCAGAAATGAGAAGTGACGATCAGGCTGACTTTCTAAGCGAGATGGACGATGCTGATGCTGAGGCCATCATAGAAGAAATGCCGCCTGAAGAGGCTGAGAATATACGAAAACTTATCCGGTATGATCCTGACTGTGCAGGGGGATTAATGATCACAGAGTTTCTTTCGTTTGATGAATCATCTGTAGTGGGTGACGTTACCAATGATCTACGGGAAAATGCTAAGAAATATGAGGACTATAACCTGCAATATATCTATGTCACCTCCGGAAGCAGGTTTGTGGGTGTGCTCCGGATGCGTGATCTATTGCTTTCTCAACCGAACACTTCTTTATCGAAAATCGTACTGAGCAATGCACGTACGGTACAGGACGATGATTCGCTGGAAGCACTCATCAGTTTCTTTGACACGTACGATTTTTATGGTGTACCCGTGCTTAACAGTAAGAACGAATTGCTAGGCGTGGTATTGAGGAAACATATCCGTGAAACAGAAGCGGAAATAGCCAACGTAGAACACCTGGAAACACAAGGGATTGTGGGAGGTGAGGAGCTTAGAACCATGCCTATTATGGTCCGTTCGAGAAGGCGTCTGTCCTGGCTAAGTGTTAATATACTTTTGAATATCATGGCCGCCAGTATTATAGCTTTTTACCAGGAAACACTTTCTTCTGTGATCGCGCTCGCCGTTTTTCTGCCGATCATATCAGACATGAGCGGGTGCTCGGGAAATCAAGCGGTGGCAGTGAGCCTGAGGGAATTATCGCTGGGAGTGGTCAAACCTTTTGAAGTGTTCAGGGTCTGGCTACAGGAAGCCTCCGTTGGACTGTTGAACGGACTTGTACTAGGACTGCTGATAGGGATAGCCGCCTGGTTATGGAAAAGTAACGTCTACCTTGGGTTAGTGGTAGGTGGCGCACTAACGATTAATACAGTAGTAGCAGTATCATTGGGCGGGACGATCCCTCTCGTATTAAAGCGCATGAAAGTGGACCCTGCATTGGCCTCGGGACCAATTTTGACTACCGTAACGGATATGTTCGGTTTTTTCCTGGCGCTGACTTTTGCCGGAATGATGTTGAGCGAATTAAGTTAGCATGAATTTGGGGTGGGAAGGTTAAAATTACTCCGAAACATTCATATCACCTTCTTTGACAGGCATTTGGAAGGGTCCGGCACCTGAAAGCTACAGTAATTTCCCTATTTGGAGAACGTTGCTTTTGTTTAACGGGATCATTGTTGGCAGATGAAAATAACTTTCATAGAAAGGGCCCCTGGGTAACTTTTAAAAAATTATTATGCTCCGGTTCATGGGAAATAACCGTCCAGGGGCCCTTTGATGAAGGTTAGTTCACTATTGTAATTTCGTAATTCCGCCTACAAAGGTTGCCTCTACTACGGCTCCTTTGGTAGGCGTAGCCGTAGCCACGTCAGTCTGGTAGATATTCACTACACCTTGCTCATCCGCAATGGCAGAGTATACTTTTCCGTCCTCTAAAAAAGCGGCAAAACTTCTTCCTCCGTTTCCTGAAAATTCAGGAGCATTTGCCACAAGCGTAATGGTTTCGGCAGTAAGGTCAACAATGGCCAGACGCAAATTAGTATCTTGCCGGCGGTCATCAATGGTATGTTCTTTTGTAGTAACGGTGGCGAATAGTTTTCCATCGCCAATGTAAATGGCATGGGTCAATTTACCTCCGTTCTCTGCGTCATCGGTACTAAAAAAATACTCCGGATCGAACGCTGTAGTACCGGCAGGTATCCTAATTATGCCTGCCGGCTTTGTAGACTGGCTGAAGCCATTGGAATAGCTTGAGGTAGATACCGTATACAGGTCACCGTTTCCGTTTTGAAAATTCCACTACGGGTATTGAATGCCCCCGCAGGCCCGGTTCTCCTATCTTTGATCACTTCCTGTAATTCAAATCCAGGCTACCATTGACCCAACGTATTTATTCAAGCCCTGCACGACAGATCACAGATGGCTGCCGAAATAATATCGAAGGTCTGGAACCAACAAATATTCATATATGTATGCCGGAGGCCTCGACGATAGCCATCACTTGTGAAACACAAGTGATGGTTTGTTTATTTTTTAATCAGCCGGGCAACTGGTGGTGCACTTTTTAAAGGTATATGAGGAATTTTCATTTCTTTTTACCGTAATAATGATCATGGAAGTAACTTGCACGCGAAACGAAAGAGCATTACTTCTCTTTAATGATCCAATTTTATAAGCAATGAACGATAGAAAAACTACTAATACCTTACTGTTGATTCTCGTGGTACCACTGGTGTTTTATTTACTTAAAACGCTTTCTTTTATATTCATTCCCTTGTTTTCCTCGATGTTCATTGCGTTGCTTTTCTTGCCCATGATGAGATCGTTTAAGAGTAAGGGTGTGCCAGGAACCTTAAGTATTATCATGGTTATATTAATCATTGCCATTTTTGTTAAACTAACCGGGGAGTTGATTCAACTTTCAAGCCGCGAGATTTTAGCAACTGACAGTGCATTTTTTGATAAGGCAAAAGATAAACTCACCACACTCTTGGCCACTGTTGAAACATTCTTCGGTATTAATTTTTTACAAGGAGAAGACATGCTCGGTTCCTTGATTCAAAAGGATACCATCATCAAAAATTTCGCGCCTACTATTGGATTCATCACGAATACATTATCCATGACGCTTGTCACGGTATTCTTTGTAGTGCTTCTCCTGGCAGGCTCCATCGACATGCAAAAGGTATTGAACAACACCATTCTGAAACAACAATTTTCATCGGTCAAAACCTTCATGCAAGTGGAAAAGGGCCTAATTAAATTCATTAAGGTAAAGTTCTTCGTAAGCGTATTTACGGGCTTGGGTATTGGGATTGCCTGTTGGGGTTTTGGCGTAAGCTTTCCCATCTTTTGGGGTTTGTTTGCATTTGCGATCAATTTTCTTCAAATGATTGGTTCGGTGGTCACAGTAGTGCTCCTTGCTATTTTTGCTTTTGTGGAAATAGAGGCTACTTCGATACTATTGTTATTCATTCTTACCACCACAGGGGTCCAAGTCTTGTTCGGAGGAGTTTTAGAGCCAATTTTTATGGGAAAATCATTTTCAATCAACGTGATCACCATTTTAATTATGCTGATGCTTTGGGGTTATGTATGGGGAATTCCAGGCTTGATTATGTCTATTCCAATCACGGTATTTCTTAAAATACTCTTTGAACAGTTTGAGAGCACACAGATCATTTCCAAATTGCTCTCCGGAAAATCGGGAGGCCTCGATGTTAGCCATCACTTGTGAAACACAAGAAACTTTTTGGGCTGTTTTTAATTTTCAGAATTTCATATAGTGATATCGATATTGAACTCCGCCTTTCGGACAGGTTATCAGAATTAGGTTTAAACTGTCCAATTTCTCAATCGTTTTAATCTGCTCCAGCCTAAGAAATGATTTGTATTTTTCAGGAAATTCTCTTTTCATTTCGCGGATCTCAATAAAAGCATTTTCATTTATTTTCCAGGTATAGCTTCTCTCTATGCCAGAGTCATATTCCACTAAAGTGCTATCACTATTAAAAGTTATGCTTGAGTCTGAATCTCCTAAAATTACCTCTGTCTCGGTTAAATCAATCCGAATCATTTTGTGAAGCCCCCAAACGCCAGGATACAATAGTTCAGGAGAACGTTCAATCAAGCGATTAACCATACAACTTTCAACCTCATTGAGTGTCTCATAATTACCATAGGTTTCATTTAAAGCCAATTCGTTATGAGAATTACCCATTCGGTTGTATTGAAAGGAAGTATCAATTTCATCATCAAATTTGCTCGGCTTAAAGGTTACATTAACATAATAGCAATCCCCAAATGTTCCATCGCATGGCGAACTATTTATCTTAATCATTTCTAATTCAGGATATTTTTTTCTTAAATCATTTATGACTAATTGATTGTCGAATTCCTTTATACAGCCGAGTAACATCGGGATTATCAATAGTAGAAGAAGCCGGTTCATCCTAGTAATTCTGACTAATATTTATCACACGACATCAGTACTTTTTCTTGCCATTTGCCAATATCCAGTCGTGTCATTAGTGACTTTGCTACCATTTTCATATTCATAAATGGTACGTATTCTCCACTCACCGAAAAAGCTATCCTTAGTATTATCATAGATTCCTGAATAAAATACATATTGAGGGCCTGCATAGGTAGTTTGATTTCCAAGTTCATCTATCTCATACAAGTTTTCATATTTTTTAGAGAATTCAATCTTATTACCTCTTATCTGACCAGAAATATTGGATAGTTCTGAGATCCCCTCTTCAGATTCCTTGATCGTTCCAATAAAATCCATGGACTTGATCAATAAGATATGAGCAACAAACTCAATTTTTTTGCTTCTTATATGCTCAGAATGGGAATGACTATATCTATAGAAGCCGTACCACTTTCCGTCAACCCTTATGTTCTTGGTTTTAAATAGTGATTTAAATCTTTCAACAATAGGTATCATTCACAGCCTGCTGTAGTCAGCATAATTATTTTGATCTGCCCTGAACCGAATAGTGTCCGCGTGAATGGGAATGATTTCTATTGTTTCAATCAAACTGCCCGCCTCTATCGTGTACATGTTTTCAGCCTTTTTCAACCAGGTCCCTGTACCACTACCGTTAAGACTGCATTCCACAGAATTATCTCCGGCCAATACTTCTAAGTAGGAACTGAATGAATAGGCGCCATTTGGCTGAAAAATTGTTCTCCCTTGCTTCTCACAATCATTAAATTCAAAAAAATCTCCATCCCCAAAGGCGATTGATGGCTGCCATTCGCCAATTACAAAATCTTGTACCGGCGTATCATCTTCCTTACAAGAAATAAGAACCCATAGGACGGTAGACGTCAAAAGCAGCTGTATTAGTTTCATTTTACACATAGTCGTTGGTTAGAGACTCATACCCTGATCTCTGCCTGTCATTTTTATACCTTTCAACATAACACAGATCACATGGGAAAGATAAGATCCTGCTAAATTGAAATCGGTTAAAGCAGCCACATGGCTTTAACAATTTTAAAGTTAACCCCTCCACAACAAAAAGTGAATGAATAATAAAGTTTCAGCGTTGAGCTTACTGTTTGTTAGCTTCTTTTTTGCCAAACCACATCTCTGAACCCATGCGCCTAGTACTTAAATTCGATCAAGTCAGATCGATCTGATCTTTAACTTTTGGCAATTCTTTTTTGGAAATGTTGTCTAATACCTTGGCCGCCAGTATACCATCAAATGACCTGGTCCCATCTGTTAAATTTCTCTTCCTCTTTTTTCATTTTTCAGCTAACAAATCGGTGTAAATCACTTCGTTTTCAAACATTCTGTGCCTACTGACTCCCAACAAAGGCCGAAGTTAAGGGTGGAATAATGAGTCTGTTTTGAGCGTTATAAGCTCATTCTTCTTCAAAACTGTCCTCATGAAACTGATAATGCCTACTCTGCTTTAACAGCAAAATACCCACCATTGGGTATGTTTTGTGATGCTGATCTCAGCGAATTTTAGGTCATAAAGACATTAACTCTATAGTAACTCATGGCTTCACAAAATACGGTGTCAAAAGAAGACGCCAAAACCTTTCTTACCCGAGAAGGTGACCGGCTCATGGAAAATCTTAATTGGGATTATGCTTCGGTAGTCAGAGAGGAAGACGCTGACGATTATTCACTTTCTGTCGGGGTCTATGATCTTGATAAGGAAAAAGAAAACCCAAAAGGGCTGAATGATCAGATCTACGATCTGGAGGTCATGGAAGACTACATTGCATACAAATTGCCCTTACAAGGTAGTACGAAAAAAAACCTGGAACATGATCTTAGGCTTTTAAAGGTTTTAATAAAAACATTGAGCTCAGATGATCAGTCACACATCTATGAAGCCGATGAAAACTGTAGCGTATTCTCGCCAAGAATGATGGGTCACAAGCTATATGACGGCATTGACAGAACTAAGTACGGATCGTTTGGGGCTGTACTGATAGGTGAGGACGACGATACGAGGTATGTGATAACGGCTTATCATGTTATCAAAAAAGGTGTTGAAAGGTCAAATGAAAGGGCAGCAGTGTACTCCCCCACCAGACTTGAATATAAGTTAGGGCATTTCTACTGGCACGAATACGATGAATTCTCAGATATCGCCTTAATCGAAGTTGATGACGCGAAAAAAGTATCTAAGGGTAGCATATGCTGTTGTGAAATAGGTAAAAACATAGGCCCACTTCCTGCACCCGGAGATAAAGTAAAAATATGTAGTCCGCACACGCATAGAGGAGCCATTAAAACCGGTACTGTAAAGTCTGACTGTTCTACCAAAAGAATAACACCGGGCCAAACACCTCTGTTAAAAAATTTAATACAGACTTCTGACATGGCAGCACCCGGCGACTCGGGATCAGTAGTATTCAATTTAAAAAATGAGCCTGTAGGGCTGCTGATAAAGGACAAAGGAAATGTCCATAGTTATTTTATGTCTTTGGACATATTCAAAAAAAGAATCCGTAAGGACTACAACACGCATAAAGTAAATTTCAAATTTCAAAAATTCATTTAAACAAATAAAAACCATGATCAAATCTACTGGAAGACAGATAGTACTGACATTCAGCTTAAACCAACAGCATAATGACAAGTACCAGGGTATTTATTATGCCCATTTGCTTGGATCAACCTTTGCCATAGGAGCAAAATTTAAGCATGACCTGACAAGCGGTTTCGTTAATGAATTAACCGCAGACTTTACAAGCAAAACTATGGGAGGTATTATAAACTTCGCCCTTGACAGTATCGATGAAAAGATTAAGTTTGATTCAGGCGAGGGAAACCTTCATTATCTGGGTGTTAAACTAAATATCTTTAGAAACCAGGATCAGCATACCAACCCAAAAACTTTGACATTTGATCAGCCATTTGATATTAATAATCATACCTTGAGGATTAAAATAGATTATACTAAAGATTGTATTACAAACTATGAAGAAGGAATGGTTAATTTCTACACGGAAGATGTTAATAATGACCGATCATGTGACATTCGCTTCACTCCCAGTTAAATGTAATTGAACAAAATAATCACCATACTATTGATCGCTACTGTTGGGATATCATTCTCACAAAATAGTATGGATGACAAAATACTCAAGCACCGTGTTAATGAGCTTCGTTTATTTGATGTAAATGGATTAATGACATTTTTTGAAGACGGAGATGATATAACCACGAAAAGAGCTGCCGTACAAGCATTACATTGGAAGTATAGTAATCTCACCAACGGCACAATAGAAGGCTTTCCAAAAGACAGCCTTCTTCATTTTGAAAATGACACTACGCTTCAGTCCTCAATATTTCACCTGTATTACGGCGACTTCCTGCTGGCTAGCAATGTAGACGAGTCCGTCGCTTATACTCACCACCTGAAAGCAAAAGATATTGCAGTAAAAATAGGTGACTCTCTCCTCATTTGCGAAGCATTGAAAAGGATGATAGACCATGTCAATAGGCGTGAAAAGAACTTTCCGCTGTTGGAAGTGCTCATTCAAGAATACAGCGCCGCTGCGTTCGATCACTTTGAAAAAGACCGTGCCAAGATCGCCAGGATAAGGGCCCGCTCACTCATCGATTCAAAACCTTACATTGAAGAATTATTTCAGGGAGCAGAACTGGCCAAAGCCCACGACAACAAGATCACACTGGCCTATTACTACAAACTGATCGGCGTAAAATATGATGTTTATGCCGGACATCCGGACCCTGACATCAGTAAGCTACGTAAGTCCATTGACTATTACGATCGGTCATTGGCACTTTATGCACAGTATGAACCTGCCCACTGGGCATTGAAAAAGAAAATAGGTTTATTGATCAATAAGGGCATTGTTTATAATTTTCTGGGAGACCATGATGCTTCGTCCTTCAATCTTTGTTATGCAAAAAGCTTTATCAGGGACACCACCGGTCAAAACATGGTGCTTTTTCATCAGTGGACGGCCGCACATCTCAGGTCAATGAATAAGCCTGATTCAGCCTACCACCATAAAGTAAAGGAAATGAAGTTAAGGCGCAGGCGATACCAAAATAAGATCGACCTCAGTGTGGCGGAGATCAATACGATCTATGAAACGGAAAAAAGAGAGAAAGAGAATTTAAAGCTGAAAGCAGATATTGACAGAGAGCACCGGAAACAGAGGAATTTACTTATCGTAACAGTCTCCGTATTGGTATTGGGCGGATCTATAGCCGTACTGATCCAGCAAAATACTATTAAAAAACAAAAGCTTGCAGAACAGCAAAAGGACATCGAGGAGCAAAAGGTGATGACACTACTCAAAGAGCAGGAACTGGCAAATGTGGATGCCATGATACTGGGTCAGGAAAAGGAACGGCTGCGTGTAGCCAATGAGCTTCACGATGACCTTGGGAGCCTGATGGCCACGGCTAAACTACACTTGAATAATATCCCAACAGACAAAAATGACCTTGCCTTTAAAAACACGGATAAAATCCTTGACCAGGTATACGAAAAGATACGCACTATTTCACATACCAAGAACGTAGGTGTTTTTTCACAAGAAGGACTACTGCCTGCGGTAAGAAAAATGGCTGAAAACATATCTTCATCCAACGGATTGATGATCGAGGTGAACGATCATGGTATGGATAACCGTATTGAAGGCTCCCTGGAACTTACGCTATTCAGGATCACGCAAGAGCTGGTAACCAACATTATCAAGCACTCCGGGGCTGATCAGGCAAGTATTCAATTTACCCAACATGAAAACACACTAAACCTGATCGTTGAAGACAACGGCAGAGGGTTTGATACGTCCACGCCGTACAATACCACCGATGGTATGGGCTTGCAGAACATTCAAAAAAGAGTCCGCTACCTAAGTGGAAACTTAACAGTAGAAAGTATTATAAGTAAGGGAACCTCTATTATTATAAACTTACCCTCATGATAAAAGTAGTAATAGCAGAAGACCATCAGGCACTGATCGATGGCATTAAGTCTTATACCAAATATGAAAGCGGTATCAAGATCATAGGCAGCGCCAATAACGGGGATGCACTATTGCACCTTGTCAGGACCCGGCTACCTTCGGTAGTACTTTGCGACATCCGGATGCCTGTTATGGATGGCATAGAAGCTACCAGGATCATCACACGTCAATACCCCTCCACCCGGGTCATTGCCTTTACCATGTTCGATCAGCCTAAGGCAATACAACAGATGCTGGAAGCAGGCGCCTCCGGCTATATTCTGAAAGATTCTACCCTGGACATAGTGTTAGACGCCATTCGGACCGTAGCACAAGGAAAGACTTATTTCGACAAAAAAGTAACGCTTGCGCCGTCTGATAAAAACAGCTCTAAAAGTGTCTTATCTCGCAGGGAAAAGGAGATCTTGCAACTCATTGCGAATGGAAAAACTTCCAATCAAATTGCCGAAACGCTATTTATAGGTAAAAACACCGTAGATACCCACCGAAAAAACATGATCCGAAAACTGGGATTAAGCGGAAGCGGAGAACTGATGAGATATGCTATTGACAAAAAATATCATTTTGATGCTTAACAAAGAATCGCTTTGATCCGGTCCGGTCACCAAACAAAATTCTCTGCACTAATCTATCGAGAGTCAAGCATTCTTCAAGACTTTACGAACGTGACCCTTCATTTACAAATTCCCTGATCTCGCTCCTTATCAGATATTGAAAAGTGCATAACAAGCAAAATCACCATTGATGGTGATGTTATGAGGGCGAATTTCCATCCAATTTTAGCTCCTGATCAAATAACAGAAAAATGGAGAAATACTTATTATGTCTATTGGGAGCGTGTATCCAGGAAGTATTGCATTGGGTAGACCTGAAGCAAGTATTAGGAGGTAATGTAAGGCTGACCAGGTCTGTAGACTATTGGATCATTACACTGGCGGCCATCGTTTTATTTTCACTGGCCACCCCAGTGCTGGTAGACAGCTTTGATGGTAAAGAACAATGGCACTACATCGTGGTGGCATTTATGTTTCCGTCTGTAATCCGAAAGTTGGCTAAAATTTCAATAGAGTGGATAAACCCGGGGCCCCCGGCCAAGTCACTCACCCACCAATTTAAAACTAAAAACTACTTTAAAATCTTTTGATCATGGCACATGGATATTCATTACACATCGGTATTAACTTTTTAGACACGCAGCACTATGGTGGCAATGGCAAGCTGTCATCGTGCGAAAATGACGCCAGATATATGCTGGACGTTTTAGGTGCACTAGGGTATGAGTCAAAACTGTTGCTCAGTGAAAACGCCACTCGAAAAAATGTGTATAAGCACTTTGCACATTATGCCACAAAAGCAGTAAAAGGGGACATCGTAGTCATTACTTATTCCGGGCATGGCTCTTTCATTCCCGATTATAATAAGGATGAAGACGATAACCGGGATGAAACATGGTGCCTCCACGATGCACAACTTATTGATGATGAAATACACCGGCTTCTCAGTGCTTTTAACGAAGGGGTAAGAGTCCTCATCATTACAGACAGCTGCCATAACAGGACCATCTACAAATCCTTTAACACACCTTCTGAATCTTTAACAAAGAACCTGGAACAGGAAAAATCATTTGAAGTGTTTCATCAAAACAAACTATTCTATGAAACCATCTTACAACAACTGGACCTACACCCAAGGCCTGTCTGCAAAGCAAATGTAATCACTCTTTCTGCCTGTGAAGACCATGACCAGGCCATTTCCGGTTATCCTCTGAGTGAATTCACACAAAACATCCGGGAGGTCTGGGACAATGGAAAATTTAGCGGAGATTATGGAACCTTCATAGAAAAAATCGCTCAAAAAACAACGGACCGTAACCCTCAGATCTCATTAGGAGGGATAGCTGATCAGACTTTTGCCCGACAAAGACCTTTTACCATATCATAAACACTCACTCTTAAATACTTAAACATCATGAAAATCAAATTCATACTATCACTCTTTTGCTGCCTCCTGGCCTTTAATCAGGCCCGGCCGCAGGAAGCTTCCACTTTTTACAAAGTCGTAGGGAACGATGTAAAAAAAGAGACTTTAAAAGGGATAGAAGAATCGCTAAATTTCTCACCCGATAAAAAGGCCCTCGGGGCTTCCCTGATCATTGGTACATTGCTTCCCCATTTGATTGACCTGGCACCAAAACTTTTTTACAATCCAAAAAAGTATATGAAAGAATCCGGTGTTGATGTGAGTCTTTTGAAGACTGCAAAAGCTAATTACGAGATCCAAAAATTCGATGCTATAAAAACCATCACTTATGAAAAAATGTCGGGAGCCACTACCATTACCCGGCTGGATTTCAAATTGAGCGACATAGAGCATACTGTACTCAAAGGCAGCAGGGCCATAGAGCTGTCTAATGCCGTTTTCAATTTAACGCCGGTAAAGCTAAAAGCCAAACACAAAAAAACGAATGTTATTATAGAAATCACCTTGAATTATTACGATAAGGACAAAAAAATGCATTCATTTAGTTTGAATCCTATAGAACTTAAAAACGTGACTCCGGGCCAGGCCTATACCTTGAAAGGTAAATATATTCAGATAATTCCTGAGATGGAAGCTGTAGAAAACATAAAAATAAAGGTTACGGAAGTCAATAGCCGTAAAAAGGACTGGGACAAATGGTTAGAGTGGTATAAAGGAAATAAAGATGATCTGGAAAAAATTATAACGGATCTAATCGAAAAATGATCATGTTGGTCAATGCTTAAACAGTTACAGATAGTGTTTTATTTTTACTGATATCTGCATACCTCACTTTGCCTGTTTATTTTTTCCTGATCAACTCTCCCTTTAATGGGGCAATGATTGATCAGGAAAAATTATGCCTTCCGTCAATGACCCCCCGATTAAGCAATGCTTATTTATATCCGGAGATCATCATCCCATCAATAATCCACCATACTATTCCAAAGCTTATTAAACTCATTTAAATAAGCTTTGATCGCTCCCGGGTCTTTCGTCAGAAGAATGTTCTCATAATTATATTTGGCAGCGCTCCTGGTCCAGTTATAGCTGCCGGTGATCAGGGTCTGGTCATCTACCACCATAAATTTATGATGCATATGGTTGGGGGTATCATCTATTTTAACCGCTACTCCTTCTTTTGACAATTGTTCAATATCCGAGCCCAGGTCTTTCGTTTTATCATCGTCGGTCAGGACCTTTATGTCAATCCCTTTTTTATGGGCAGACAGTATAGCATTGACGATCAGATCATCACTAATGGTGAAGACACAAATGTCTATCTTTTTGACTGCCTGTATGATCTGGTGGATTATTGCACTTCTGCACGCTTTGCCCGGGCTGAAATAAGCCTCCGAGGTATCATGTTTTATCGATCCGGTTATTGCCTTTATCGTGTTTTCCACCCACTGTATGACCAAACCGAAGTTTTTAGCATTGGCCTTTTCATGGGCGATGTCAAAAACCTTGCTTCTCAATACCTGGAGTTGATGTTCATCCAGATGTTTGTCAGATATCAACGCTTTTAATGATCTTTTTTCTGACCTGGAAAAGTAATCGTCTTCAATACTTTGATTCAGGTAATCGATGACCTCATGCATATCCGTTGGGTGCGTCACAGCTTAAACCGATGTTTGGTTTTCATATCATACCTCATTGAACCTAAAACAATCAATGGTATGATCATTTACCAACCCACATGCCTGCATATGGGCATAAATAACCGTACTTCCTACAAACTTGAATCCTCTTTTCTTTAAGTCTTTACTTAATGCGTCTGATTCACCGGTAGTAGCCGGGCACTCCGTATGGTCTTTCCAGTGGTTGACGATGGTCTCACCATTTACGAATTGCCATATGTAGTTATCAAATCCGTCAAACTCTTCCTGTATTTCCAGGAAACGTTGCGCGTTATTAACAGTAGCTCTTACTTTTAACTGGTTTCTGATAATCCCTTCAAAGGTGAGTAGCTCCTGTATTTTCTTCTCGTCATACCGCGCTACTTTCTCGGCATCAAAGTTGGCAAAGGCTTTGCGATAGCCGGCCCTTTTTCTTAATACTGTTGCCCAACTGAGTCCTGCCTGTGCACCTTCTAAAATAAGAAACTCAAAATGAGTTTTGTCGTCATGCACCGGAACACCCCATTCTTTATCATGGTAGGTGATGTATTCGTCAAACTGGCCTTCGGCCCATCCGCAACGCTTTTTCATAATAGATTGAATTAGATTTCTAAATTTATGAAATTGAAACCCTAAACCAGACATACATTATGAAATTAGCAACCTTACTCTCCTTTCTCTTGTTTTCAGTTACGCTAACATGGGCCCAGACTCCGGAAGAGCACCTTAAAACTCTTGGCATCAAGCTTTTTACACCCGCTAAACCCATGGCCAATTATGTGAAGGCTGTACGTACCGGAAACCTGGTCTTCCTGGCCGGACATGGGCCGGGAAAGGCGGATGGCACTAACATCACCGGCAGGCTGGGGCAGGACCTGACGATTGAGCAAGGTTACGAAGCTGCCCGAGTGTCCGCCATTGCCATGCTATCGTCATTAAAAGCAGAAATCGGTGACCTGAGCAAAGTCATCCGCATTGTGAAAGTTACCGGAATGGTGAACAGTACGGCAGACTTTTATGATCAACCGAAAGTGATCAATGGGTGTTCTGACCTGCTAGTCAAGGTGTTCGGAGAAAAGGGCAAGCATGCACGTGCTGCCGTGGGCATGGTGTCCCTTCCTTCCAATATTGCTGTGGAAATAGAAATGATCGTGGAAGTGCAGGAAGAATAGTTAAAAGGTGACCAAATCCACTTTCTATATCCTAAATTTACGCTCACAAAATATGAATATATGAAACGGATTTTTTGGGCAAAATTTGTTGTCTTGACATTAGTTGGCGCTATGTTAACATCTTCTTGCCAGGTAAGCAACACCGCTAAAGGTGGAGCCATTGGAGCGGTTGCCGGTGGTGCTCTCGGCGGACTTATTGGTCACAAAGCGGGTAATACTGCTGTTGGCGTATTAGTTGGGGCCGCCGTAGGTGGTACGGCCGGCGCTTTGATTGGAAGAAAAATGGATAAGCAAGCGCAAGAGTTACAGCGTGATCTTGACGGGGCCACGGTCCAGCGCGTGGGTGAAGGCATTTTGATCACCTTCAATGAAGGCCTTCGGTTTGACGTTAACTCCTCTTCCGTACGTTCTTCCAGTTCCGGTAACCTGACAGACCTTTCTACAGTACTTTCTAAATATGAAGACACGGAAATACTCATTGAAGGGCATACGGATAGTTCGGGGTCTGAAGATTACAATCAAACCTTATCTGAAAAAAGGGCTGAATCGGTCAAACGTATTTTGATCAAGAATGGCGTGGTAGCCGGAAGAATGACCTCCATAGGGTACGGTGAAGACCAGCCTCTGGAAGATAACTCTACTGAAGCCGGAAAACAGGCCAACCGAAGAGTAGAAGTAGCTATCTATGCCAATGAAAAAATGAAAAGAATGGCAAAAAAAGGTCAGTTGTAATACCAGTAAACTATCCGGTTATTGGTTGTTAAGATCAGACTACAGATAAGCAACCAATAACCTATTTCACTCCTTCATAATTAAGATGCTTAAGCATCAAGTGTTAGTGACAAAAATACATTACATCCGCACCCGGTATTGGTTAACAGCCACCATCATGAAATCATTTTCGGGTCAGTTTCAGGCCTTTCTTAAGTACATCAGACATATAGGAACCTGCAAAACCTATTAAGCTCGCTGATCCTACTTTATTTGCAGCCGCTGGCAGTGTCTCTGCAAAATCACCCAGATAGGATTGTAAATTTTCCACGCCGATGTACAAAAAGAACAAGCTCGTCAAAATATGTGTGATAATGTTGTCATACTTTTTTAAGAACCAATCTTTGAACCAGGATTTATTGCTGAACTTTCTATTTGACTCATCGTATTCGTCTTTGTCAATAGACCATACAATCACCCAGAAAAAACATATTCCGGCAAGCATTGCAACTAACTCATCCGGTTCTAAATGTCCAAATAAACTTTTCATTACTCAATAAAGGCTAGAGGTTGGGGTTAGAATTTTAACAAAAATGCATTATACAACTTATTCCATAGGGGCATCTAAATAAGCTGATATATGCATGGATTCTTAGTAAAAGTTAGAGCGTTTTATTGAAGAAACAAAGGTTTTAGTTTTGATTTTCTTATATCTCCAGAGGGCTTTTTGATAATACACCAGGACGGCTCAATGCTACCCGATCATAACTCAATAGAAACCAGCGAAATGCAATCATAAAGGTCTTCCCTTAGAAGATAGTGGCCTTACAGGAGAGGTTTTGGGAAAGAAGCATTACACCCATAATTGAAACTGCATATGAATGATACTTTGTCACTTTCAGGAGATGAAGAGATTCACGGTACCAGAACGATATTTTAATGGTTATAATGGTCAAATTATACGGGAAAAGCATCAGAAAACACTATCAGTCAGATACAACTAATAGAAAAGAAATACCGTTCGAACTAAAATAAACAGGTCCGATATAGTTAGGGTTACAATTTGGCACATCCTATTTTATTTTAGTGCGAAGGATTTGGCGACCTACATTTACCTGAAGGGTTTATTGTTAAATTCTGTAAAGCATAACAGCCAACAAAACCATGCATTTACACATCATTGGTGGGTTATTTCTTATCGTTTCGATGGCAACCCCTAACCCCAAGATAGACAGTTTAAAAAATGTATCTGCGGACCTGACCCCGGGAAAAGAACGAATAGACGCTAAGAACCAAATAGCCCAGCTATTCTTTGAGCAAAGGTCTGATTCCAGTTTGTATTATGCTGATCAAGCACTGAGAGAAGCGTCAGCTATCACCTATGAAAAAGGGATGGCCAATGCTTACCTGATAAAAGGCAAGTTTACCTGTTATCTGGGGGCAATGACTGAGGGCATGGAATTTTACAAGGAATCTATTCGTCTAAACGAAAAGATAAAGGATGAATTCGGGATTGCACGCGGATATCATTATATGGGTAACGCACTATCTAACATAGGCGATTATGAAACTCCGTTGGAATATTACAAAAAGGCAATCCCCATATATGAAAAATTGGGAGAAGAGGTCTTGGAGGCCATGGCTTATAATAACATGGGGTGGGTTCATTCAGAGTTGGGAGAAATATCCAAGGCACTTGAGA
The DNA here is from genome assembly GCF_007097395.1 of Fulvivirga sp. M361. Classification (GTDB taxonomy): domain Bacteria; phylum Bacteroidota; class Bacteroidia; order Cytophagales; family Cyclobacteriaceae; genus Fulvivirga. The sequence continues at coordinate 176,952 of NZ_VKDC01000009.1, read as the reverse complement.
TGCATACCAATGCACAAAGGCTGGCAGAAAAGATCAATCATGCTCCCAGCCTGATGGATACTTACCATGAACTAGGATATAATTATCTTCTAAGGAAAGAATTGGAGAAAGCAGAAGATATTTTTATGATGGCTCTACGTATTGCCAACCAATCAAACCAGATGGATAGAATATCTATTGCTTATGGCGACCTGGCCCTGCTATACGGCGAAAAAGAGGACCACAGGAAAGCGCTGGTGTATCATTTGAAAGACCTTGCCTTGCAATATGAAATGAAATTAGATCGTGACCTGCCACTGATCTACAATAATCTGGGTACTACCTATTTTAAGTTACAGCAGTACGATTCCAGTATTTTCTACTCACAGGAAGCACTTAAACTGGAAACAAAATTTCGGGATGAATACAATATGGCACTTTCTAAAATCAATTTGGGTTCTTCGCTGGCTGCAATAGAAAAAACGAAAGAGGCCGAAATTACCTTAACGGAAGCTCTCACTTTAGCAAAAAAAATGGATCATATGGAATTGATCATCAATTCTTTGGAACAGTTGTATTTGCTTTACAATGCAAAAGGTTATTACTGGCAGGCATTGGAATTTCACCAAAAGTACACCTTGTACAAAGACAGCCTCTTCAACAGTGAAAAAAGTAAGCAGATCGCAGAAATAGAAACCAAGTACGAAACGGAGAAGAAAGAGCAACTCATACTGGCACTCAGTTTAGAAAAACAAAACGCTGAAATACGCAGGAATGCCTATCTCATCAGCCTGATTTCTTCTGTTATTATAGGTGGGTTCTTCATATTCTGGCTGAGGTACCGTGTAGTTAAAAACAAGCAAATGAGGGAGAAGGAAAAGCAAATTGCAGAAGAAAAAATCAGCAGATTTCAGATCGAGCTTCGAAACTATACCGACAAAATGATCGAAAAGAATTTACGGATAGAGACGCTGAATGAGGAGCTGACAAATCTAAAAATGACTGTAAGCACCGCATGTCCCAATTATGAGGACAACATTGAGCAACTGATGCAATCTACCTTACTAACAGAGCAGGAATGGACCGAGTTTAAAAAGAAATTTGTTCAGGTACATCCTGGCTTTTTTGCTTATTTAAAAGTTAACTACCCTGACCTTACCGAAACAGAGCAAAGGTTATTTGCACTTGGTAAGCTCCAACTATCCAATAAAGAAATAGGGGCTATGCTGGGCATTTCCGGAAGTAGTGTCAATAAATCCCGTTATCGGTTAAGAAAGAAATTAGGCCTGAGTCCTGATGAAGTGTATGACTTGATCTCGTCGTTTTGATTATCAAGTAAACTCCAGGTTTCTAAATGTATCCGGCAGTGCCTTAGTTTCAACCCAAATGGTATAAGACGCCGCTCCCTGAAATCATCGCTTTCGTCTCCAATAGCTCTTTTTGTTACCTTTTCCTTTTGGCTTATCCTTTCTAAAGCCTGACCTTTTCTCCTGGGGTTTTACATCTTCCGGCTTATCTGTAAGCTCAAAGCCTTCCACAACTTCTGTTGGAAGCTTCATCCCGATGAGCTTTTCAATATCTCTCAAAAATGCCACCTCATCCAGGCTTACCAGTGATATGGCCTCACCTTTCGCTCCTGCTCTGCCCGTTCTCCCGATCCGGTGTACATAATCTTCCGGAATATTGGGTAATTCGAAATTAATAACATGAGGCAGCAGGGGAATATCTAATCCACGCGCTGCTATATCTGTAGCTACAAGCACTCTCACCTCTCCTCTTTTAAACCCGGCAAGCGCCTTGGTCCTTGCTCCCTGGCTTTTATTTCCATGAATAGCTGCCGCTGAAACATCACATTTGATCATTTTTTCACAAAGCCTGTTGGCACCGTGTTTGGTCCTGGTAAACACTAACACTTGTTGCCAACGCCCACCTGCAATTAAATCAATGATCAAATCTGTTTTACGTTTCTTATCTACACGATAGGCCTTCTGAATGATCTTTTCTACTGTAGTATTTTCGGGCGTAGCTTCCACCAGAACAGGCCGGTGCAAAAAACTATGGGCCAGTTTTTTGATCTCTTTCGAAAAGGTAGCTGAAAACAACAGGTTCTGTCTTTTTTGAGGTAATAGATCAAGGATTTTACGAATGTCTCTTAAAAATCCCATATCCAACATCCGATCCGCCTCATCTAACACCAAAATATCAACACTGGCCAATGACAATGCACGCTGGTGGTGCAGGTCCAACAATCTACCCGGTGTTGCAATCAAAAAATCAACCCCATTTTTCAGCGCTCTTATCTGAGGGTTTTGATTCACACCACCGAATATGGCTGCCGACCTGGTGTCCAAAAACGCTGCGTAAGATTGCACATTATCCAAAATCTGTGCTGCCAGTTCCCTGGTAGGAGTCAGCACCAACGCTCTGACCGGCCGTCTTTTTTGAGCGGGGCGTTCGGATAAAATATGTAAGATTGGTAAAGTGAATCCCGCTGTTTTTCCGGTCCCCGTTTGAGCAGAAGCGAGCACGTCCCTTCTTTCAAGAATAAGAGGTATGGCTTTTTGCTGTATGGGAGAGGGATCTGTGTATCCCTTTTTTTGGACCGCTAGTAGTAATTGTTTAGAAAGTCCAAGTGAATTGAATGACATATAAATTGTTTTGTGAATGACAATTTATTGTGAAGTGCCATTTCTGTTTTTAAGCTGCAAAGTTAATGCTAATTGTTTCATGTGTTCTATAAAAGGGGTCAAATCTGTAAATGCCGGGATTTTCAGGCTGGGTACTACAAGTAAAAAAATTCAATGAGATAACATGGGATTACACTTTTGACATGTTATGATGGGAAAACCCTGAAGATATATTATCACCTGGACTCAAAATACATAATATCCACCTCGCCGGACCTGTTATCAATTCTCATCAGTATTTCACCTACAGAGGAGTAGAAATTACTGTATACAACAGAATGCTTGTCCTTTTTTTCGATTGGATTTTTTTTCACAAATGCTTCCGACCTCAATTGACGGGAAGAATTGTGCACCATACTGTTGGTATACTGTTCTGCTTTTTTCTGGATAACAACATCCACTACCTGGCCCTCAGAGGTTATTTCATAAGAGAACAGCGTATTGGGAACATGGACCGAAAAATTAAGCGTTTCATCAGCCAGTACCTTGAGGGTGATCTTACGTAAATAGGGTGTACTATGTACTCTAAATTGTTTTTCATCCAGCAGTTCAGGCACATCCGAATGTATTGTTTTCCATATAAGGTTACCCTTGAGGTCATATTTATAGACGTAAAAACCATCATTTACCGGGCCTATCTTTTTAAATGGTTTAGGGCCCAAAAGACCATAGGCATATAAGTAGTTATGTTCAGCATCCAGGTACCAATGGCCAAAAGCGCCAGGTAACACAGGGCTCGTAGGGGTATTAATGGTAGTAGGAAGATTTGAACGCGATGAAGGCGTTCGGTTAGAAGACACAACAATGGTTTCTTGGAAAGGCATCTCATTAGTATGTGCGGTCCGTGGCCATGGAATGGTTTTTTGGAACGTCATATCCATCATGTTTTTCCACTTTTGGCGGGGAACAGAAAGCGCCCTGGCAGGTCGGATGAACTTATTATCGAAGGAAAGTTCAATGGGCTGCCGGTCAATGATCTCTGCCCTATCACCAAATGTTAGCATATCAGCATACGTTTCGCCGGTTTCGTTATCAAATCTTTTGGCTATCAGGTATTTTTCATTTTCGGTTTGCCCCAGGAAATGCCAAAATGTAGCATTTTCCAATGCTTTAAGCGGCGGAAGCTTAAAGTAAAAACGTTCCCATTTTAAGGCGTTGTGGTCAAAACGGTTGAGGACTAACCGCTCCCCGGCTTTTTTCTTTTTATGTATTTCCCATCCGTTTTCTGAGGCCAGGTAATACAGGTAAGCGTCGTCACAAAAAATGGCTTGCAGGCTCTTACCGAATTCCTTCCGTCCTTCGATAGCCATCTTCCGGGCCTTCCCCTCCTGAGTTATTTGGGTTAAATGATGGGTTTTATTGTTAAAAAGTAGTTTATTAGGTGATGCTTGTTCTTTGATCTCAATCGTATAACTTATTTTCCCTGAGGGAGAGGTCACCATCATGATCCTTCCTTCTTTCGAGCCATAGTGTTTTTCAATGCCCTTTTCCCACTGCTGATTACCTTTAGCATCAAAAAGCAAAAGTTGACGGTCCTTCTTTCTACCACCAATAGAAAAATGGGATAGTATTAAAAATCCTTTTTCATGAAGATGGATCATGTCCATAGGATATTCTACATCATCCAACTTTAATTTGCTCCGTTTGTCCTGGGCGTCTGTTGAGATGGTAAAAACAAAGGCCAGGGCCAATGGTAACAGGTAGTTTACTTTTTTAACGAGGGCATGCATTATTCAAAAAGTTTGGTTTGTTGATTTTGCGTATTTTCCCTTACGCAAGGGTCCGTTTTGGGGAAAGCTGTCATCATCAATGATCGAGCTCACAGCTGCAAATGTAGGTCAAGCGCTGGCCCTGTTTACTGCTAAAACCAGGCAAATATTACTCCTGAAAGTTACAGCTCATAGTTTTGGATAACAGAAACTGATGTGTGCTCTATCTTTAAATCAGCCATTTTTTCTCAATCCTGACTCTCACTCTCATTCCTTAGCATAGTATGAACTGGGCTGTGCATCTTTTGATGAAGCTATAGACTTTTGGAACCCAAGAGATACAGGGGCAGGGTGCTTCAATGGGGTATGTTCTTACCCAATGGAGATAAGGACAGAATCGTTGAAAAGTACTATGAAATCTCATGGGATCAGCTACAATGATATGCTAAACAAATCACTCGTCACGATCAGGAATTGATCAAGGAATTTGAGGACCGGCTCAAGAAACACAAGCGAAACATTGAGCGGGATTACTTCGCTCAGGTTACACAAGATTCAAAGGGGTTTCCCAAAATCATTTTCAGCTAAAAAAATCGTTTCAATGCATAGAAAAATGACAAAAACGCTGACAATAATGGTACAAGCGCAGGCCATGATCACAGAAACGCTACCTGACATGGTACTCTAAAGCCTGCCTCGCTACCCGGCAGGCTTTAAAGCAAGTGTGACCCATTAAGGAACCCTTAACAACTCAAAGCGTTCACCTTCATCTACAAGATGAAGTGCTGTCTCAGAAAAAAAGGTTATGTCCCAGTCATCTGAAACTTCGTACAAGTCCTCACCAAAGGACTCATTCTCATCGGCAAGAGATGGTACTGTAATATCAAGTTCCCGACCCTGGTCTCGTAAGGTCCATGTGCCTGTAAGCAATTCCGAATTGTTCCTGAAAATTATAAATTCATTATTAGTAGCGAATTCAAACGTTATGCCACTAAAAGAACTTGTTTCATTCTCTTGTTCGTCCTGGTAAAGCTGTACACGCCACAAACCTAAGAGCTCAGATTCTTCTACCTGAAGGCTATTCTGAGGCTGTGGATCACTATCATCATCGCAGCCACCCAATACAAGTGAGCAGCATAACATTATCATAAATTTTACTTTAGCATTATTCATAGCACTCCATTAAAAGATTAAGAATTTTAAACCTACCTGACCTGTAAGACCTGAAATATCACGCTGACTCATATTACGATAGTTCATATCGCCTATAAAACGATACGTAGCACCTAAATTGAAGCGCACATTTTTGTATAGGTTGATCTCCAACAGTGCGCCTGGTTCCAAAAGAAAAAAACCTTCTTCGCCCAAGCCGGCACCTCCTTCATCATTATCCATTTCCACCTCACCACGGCCTATAAACAAGGGGAAAGTGAAATGTATTCGGTCTGTAGGACTAAGTGTATACTCCACAAAACCTCCATACGAGCGAAAATCCATGTGGGTGTCAGGCAAAGTCTCACTTTGAGGTACAATTTCATTTAAAGAGAAACTATAAAAACCTCCGAACGTGAACTTGTCTTGTAAGATCATGCCCGCACGAATATTTGCTAATGAGACGCTTATTCCATCCATTCGCGTATAACCGTAGCCTGGTGCCACCATGAACTTTGGTTTTTCTCCTTTTTTTACTTGCAGGTCAGCAGGACAATTTTCTTGAAAACTCTGAGCTTTGAGTTCAAGGCATAAGTGACTTATCAAAAATGCTGCAACAATCTTTAACTGGCTCATATTCATCTTATTGAAGTTATTTAGAGTACATGATAAACGTTGTAACTTCGCTTATTGAGAATCTCCATCACACGACTGTTTGGGTCGAATACGTAGCAACTCAATTCCTTGCAGCATTTTTATGCATCCGGATAAGTCAATGCCGTTTAGACCACGTACTGAGTAAATGGTTTTTAGTTAATTCGTTAATACCGAAATCCAGCTATAATCTGACGGTCACAATCCAATGATGGACCGTTTAATAGTGGTAAATAGACAATATGGCTCTGATTTCATTTGGCGTATCATGTATTATGGAAGCATTTATCTGGTAAAAGCACTGATTAATTCCACACTAGAATTCTAAGTAGTGATTGTACTAATAACCTATAGATGGCATGAAAAACGCCTAGCAAATCAAAAGCCAGGGATCTCAGAGATGCTCGGGAGGCACTTCGATTGAATAGGTATAAGCGGACGAATAAAGTATCAAGTGGTTATACCAAAGAGCGGTATCGTCTAAATGATGATTTTCAAAATCAATATCATGACATTCATCTTCTTCTGAGCTGTTTTCAGATTTCTCTTCAACTTCGACGTTTAAAGCAACAATATCTATGTCTCTGCTGGTCTGTCCAACCTTATGTAGTAGCATACCGACAGTCGATATAAGATAAATGATCAAGACAATTCCTCTGACTAAATCCATACTCCTTTTATACAAATCATTATTTTGTACGGTGAATTTCTCGAATGGTTTTAGTTTTTCATTACATCCCTGAACAGCAAACCGTTGAACATGTAAATAAGACTATGCAGCACCCGGTTGTCCGGAGTCTTCTTTCCTATTATATACCAATAAAAGACCATACTCCTGAAATCTACTCTGTTTTTCCAATACCGTTAAGCTCGGATTATAATCTTATACCTGCATCAGAATGCATAATGCCATCACTAGCTATGTGGAAGAATGTACTTTTCTTTTCAGGCGTATGCACCAAAAACGAAGTTAAAAACTTCTCCCTTCCTCATTCTGTATAATTGCCTAAGCACAGGTTACGCTGCAATAAACCTGAGCCACTAGTGAGAGGCCATCCGTTAGTGATTATCTTTGATACGCTGAGGACTCATCTTAGCAGGAAAAAAATCAGTCACATAAACCGTGTCATTCCGCTCACTGATGTAATGGATGATTTTCAGTAGCAGGTCGGGTAATAATTACAGCGTATACCTTTCCTTCGCCCATTGCCTGTTTTCATTTTTAAACTCATCCATAGATAGTGTGTCTCCATTTTTGATGGCTTCCATAGATTCTTCTGCACGAGCTTCCATTTCTACCCGGATAATAGATTTTTCGACCTTTTGTAGTGAAGATCCCTTTTGCAGCTTCATCAAACGCTCAATCAGGTCAAGTTTTAAGGATTCTGCTTTCATACTTACAAAGTAGCGACGAATACATTTAATGGAGGATGAATACTCATTAAGCTTTTTCCGGGTCTTCTCATCCGGCGAAATTGGTATCTTTCAATGGTGCCCAATCGTATTTTGCAGCGAAAGGATTACTTGCAATTTCCTCACTTTTTCTTGTCAAGCTGCTCCTTCAATTCGTCTATTTCCTTCTTCAGCTCTATCATATACAGGGTCAACTCTTCTATTTTCTCCAGAAGCTTCACATTAATCACACCCAGCTCAACCCCTTGGGTCGCTACCTCGTCAGCGGAAGGTATATGAGGCAGGTGCCTGTTTTTCCGCAGATACGCTTCCAACTCATAAAGGCCGGGCCGTTCATAGTTTTCATCGAATACGTAATCAGGCCAGGTCTCCGAAAGCTGCACGGCCACATCTTCTACCAGCATTTTACCATCCACTGCCAGCAGAAAGTCATTGGATAATCCTGAAAAATCCGAAAAACCTACACCTACACGACCACCGGACAGGCTGTAGTGAATATCATAACCACTGGTTTGCCAGGCTGACGTGGGAGAAGGGTAGGTAGCGGCCATCGCAACGTTGCTTGGTGCAGATTTTACCACCTCCTGAAGGGTAGTGTCCCATAGCCCTGACCGTACTACGAATTCGTAGGAGGTCCCTGCTTCCAGTGGAGAAGTTTGATAGTTGGTCGTATTTTCTGCCACTGAGTAGAGGTTAGAAAACACAGTATCTGTTGATCTTTTGTATTCGATGAAGAAAAACTGTTCATCAACAGAATTATCCGACCAGTTGAGGGTAATGGAATTGTCTGGGTTTACCTGGGCCGTCAATGAACTGGGGATAGCAGGGGCTGCTATAGTTGAAGCACTTGTATTGGCATAAGCCATGGCCTGGCTTACTGCAAAGCTCATGAAAGTTAATAGGATTGGTTTCATTGTTCTTGTGTTTAGATTGTTGGTTTTTTTATATGTGCACTATTGAGGGTTTATTGTCCTTTGGTCTTAGAGGGAGATGCTAAGACCAGTTGGGTAGACTACCTAATTTATAATAATGACATTATAAAGTACTTTCTTTAATATCGTTCAATTGTAGGAATATATCAAATATCAGTTTTGATACTAGACAGAAAATTTTCACTGCTTAATTTGTTTTTAACAAATAACCACAACTCTTTCTTTACTTCATTTTTGGCCGTCCATATCAAAAGGTTCATTATAGCATCATTAAGTTCCGGGTGCTTTATAGACTTTAATAATGTCTTAAGCTTCTCGTAGTGGATTTGACCTAGATAGTCATCGACCAAACTGAGACTATTCATTAAATTCTTTAGAGGTTCAAAAAGTCTCTTATTTGGAGCGAAGTCATTACCTTCAATCCAATATAAGACTGTGTCAAAATTAAACTGCGTTATGTTTATGTTTCCATTTACTTCATCAACCCATTTTCTTAGTCTTATCAGGCCATAACCATATACCGGTGTATTATTTTTTACGAAATGGATTAACTGCGCTGATTGTTCAAAGAAGAAAACATCGTTACTTTCATTAAGTAATAAACTGTTTTGACCATTTTCATTTTCACCCTATAAAGTATAAAAAGATCTATTTCTGTATATAACTTCCATTATATACTTCCTATACTTCTCAGTTATATCTTCACTCACGTTATTTTTTTTTACTAACATCTTTTGGAGATTCTGGTGAAGACTCTCAACTATTTGGCAGAGGAAAGTATAAACGCTTTCTTCTATAAAAATGCCACAACACCTGCAAAATATTGAACTGCTCAAATCAAAGAAAAAGAAAACACTTTTTGGTCTGATCCATACCTATATCCCCTATACTAAAACAGGCAGGTTTGTGCTTCTTAATACAAACCGGGCGGATGCCCAGTGCAGTTTTAGATCATAGGACCGCTTCGTTTAAACTCAAGACCAAGGGGTTACACTTGACTATTAGAAACGATGGCATGAGATTTCCTAACATTACATATTTAATAAAATAGACCCAAAACATTATCTACTCGTATACCTTCGCCCCTAAAAGCAATTGGGCAAATACTCTCCAAGTAGGTTTGTCTTTATCAAACGTTAGATGTCTATTTTTATAATACCCTTCAATATCTTCAGTATAAGCCTGTAGCGATTCTAAAAAGTCAGCCAGGGTAACATTTTCCCATTCTTCTGGCCTAGCCTCTAAATTCAACCTCAGTTGTTGAAGAAACATTACAAAATCTTCTTTAGACTTAATATTCTCAAATTCCTTATCTAAGCCCATCTTTAATCATATATTTAATTTGTTCCTCTAACCCTATAAATATCAGGAAGTTTGCAACTGCCGATCACCCCAACAGTTCAATCTTTAATAGTTCTTTCCCCCCACAATAATCCAAAGCACTACTATAAATATAATGCTCCAGTGCATAAACCAGGCCTGCTTTTACCGGATTATCATGAATGTAATCCAACCGCTGATCCATCATCGTCTGGCTAGACAATTCTATGGATCGATTATCCTGCTGCCAAAACTGGTAATGGGTATTATTGCTATTACGTTTACCGGCAAATTGAAAAAGCCATAGCATCCATTTTCTTCTACTTTCTTTTGGATTCCCCTTAATCCTTTCTAACAGTGTCTTACTAGTCGGACAGGTTATCACTTTCTTGTGCGGCAGCGATCATATGTACATGATTATTCATGATCACCTAAGCATACAGAAGCAACCCCTTTGGAGGCCTGGCAGAAACTCAAACTTTCTATGACAACGTCTTTATATTCAGTTCTTTATAAAGCACCTATCCATTCTACTACGGCAAAAGTATGAAATGAGGAGCGCACTGGTCGTTTATCTTATATTTTGAGGGCATTGTTCTACAGGTTGGAAAAGTAAGTTACAAACTTGCAACAATTTGTAGGCATAAGTAAACGCGACGCTTATACTTAAACCAGAAGGGGGGCTGGTTATCAGTTAGAATGTCTTTTTTTCATCTTCAACATCCTTTTTAAAAACACTGAAAAACTATTATCCGACACACTAATCTCTAGTCCATCATCGCCATCGATATAAGAATATACTTCCGGATCATCTAATTCGAAATTCTTTATAGCGTAAAAAGCATATCCTTGATTCATCATAAAAGCCAAAGCTGGATTTTCATCTAATCTATTATGATACTTTAAAATTTCTTGAAACTCATTGTTAATTGATTCTAACTCTGAGAAATCTACTTCTAATCCTGAAAAAACATCTCGCGATTTTTCCCCCATAATCCTAAGATATTCCTTTAAAACTAATGGTAATTTGATTTTATAGAACGATTCTATAAACTGAATTTCGCCCTCACTACAACCCTCAAATTGAGATTGAAATTCTCTTATTAAAGACGTCAATTCTACATCTTGAATCATATTAATCTATTTTATCTAATCCCTTTTGCTTAAATTCTTTGAAAGTTTTAGCATCACTAGAACCAAAAATTATCTTGATGTTAGGAACAATAAACTTATGCCGCTTAAACTTAAAGGAATGAGGGACAATATTTAATTATTGTACGTTTCTATCCAACTTCTCAATAATAAAAATATGTAGAAACCAGACACTACAAATAAAACTACACTTAGTATTTTGTTTTTCTTCTGCATTCGATACGCGTAATACAGAAGAAAAAAAGAACCAGGAATAGCTATCATCGCTGATATGCTAAGCACAATACGTAACACGTCTTCAGCACCTACACCACTAAGCTTGACAGGATTATTGAAAAGGTAAAGTAAATCATTAACCAACACGCATACTGCTACTATAGCAATAAAACTCCTTGATATTGTTTTACTCATTTCTCTTTTTCTTTAGAAATAGCTTTGTTTATTAGATTAATGGACTCCATTTGAGTAGCTTCATCTATATTTCCATGATTTACATTTTCTATCTCACCATCCTTATTTGTGAACGTCGTTCCTGTGAGATCAATGTTGGTAATTCCCTCCTTTGATCCGTCTTTACGAGTGTTCTCATCTCCGTGTGACAGCAATGGAATACTTGGGTCCGTCTGATATATGTTGATGTTTTCTTTCACATTATCTGATACCTTTCGAGGAATTATTGACGATGCCGGACCATCTGCAACATCAATTGTAATTAGTAAGTCAACATCAACCCCTTTCTTTTCGAGCCATTCCGCAACCTTCAAAGCAGCCACCCCACCTCTACTATACCCATAGATTACTACGGGTTCATTTTCTCCTTTATCTTCAAGAAATTTCTCAGCCTCCATAGAGATATGCAGATCGTCCAATACATCAAAATAATCTTTCAGAGTAAGCATGGTTTTTGTCTTATCCAATTTGTTTTCTTCGGCGTATGCTTGTACTGCTTTCTCCATTTCTTGAGAAGTAGAAGAAGGTCCATCAAAACCAGAAAACAAATCAGCCCCCCCGATAATTATTACTTTCTCTAAACCATCTAGGTCAATGCTTCTTATCACGTCGTTTTCTGCATAGGCATAGGGCGAGTTCCAAGGATAGGATTTAGCTAACGGATCCACACTCAAAAACTTCCCTATGGCCGGGTTATAAATCCTAAACCCATAATCATAATGTACCAATGCCCTATCATCACCAGCACCTCCAAAAGAGATGACCACATTCTCTACCCGGGTACCTAAATCATTGATCGTAACATCTACTACAAGGCTGCTATTGCTGGGTTTAGTAGAAGTATGCATAGTTTGACCATTCTGACGGTAGTAGATAACATCGCCCAGGCGTTCAATGGTAAATACATCTCCAGCCACATAGGATGGCCTGTCCACAAAAGGAATTTGTCCCACGCCTGATTCATACACCTGCCATTTTCCGTTAGCTACCAACACAATACCGTAAGCCATCTCCTCCACACTCTGATCATTATCATTCTCGCTGAACCCTACCATCAGATCACCATCAGTCTGTGGCACTGAAAAACGAACCCAACCGTCTTCATCTGCCGCCAGGCGCTGTACTGAAGAAGCCCCTGAAGTATTCCAACCTGAACCTACATTCGTTTTAGTCAATCCATTACCTTCTACCGCAGCATTCACCAGGTTGGTCCATTCTACTTCAGCAGTGCTTCCTTGGGTTCCCCACTCTCCCTGATCATCCTTTTCCTTCCCGTTAAAGCCATAACGATACAATGAATCCTGGTAATTCCTACCCTCCATAGTAAGTCCAAAAGGATAGTAGTCTGAAGCACTCACTACCGTTGCCCAGGTACTGTCCATGTCCATACCAATGTTATCAGTCACCACGGTGAGGACATTCCCCAGGTGGTTGCTTAATTCATATCGGCGGGCGCCTAAGGTTTGACATGCTGTGCCAACACCCCCCAGGTACTGACCTAGCCGGCTGCTGCCATAGATAGGTACTTCATGTAATAGGCTATCCTTATAGATGGCCATCACATTCCCCCCGGCATCACGTACATACCGGGTAGTGGTGGTGAGCCAGGTGCTATCCAGCCGGGCCACACGCTTTTCAATGCGGTTGCCTGCGCCGTCATAGCGGAAGGTAGTCACCAGGCTATCGTTCCGGGAGCTGACAGTGCGAACCTTGCCGTAGGGCGTCCAGGTTATTTTTACCCCTTCGGACTGGTCCAGCACCAGGTTGCCGATGGCGTCATACTGGTACATGGCTTCCCCCTGTACGATCCGGCCGCGGAACCTGCGGCCTGCGGAAGCACGGAAACGTGGAGTAAGAGAGATTCTTTCAGTAGCTCTCAACTCTACTTGTTCGCCTTCGGGGATATAACTGTCCCCTTGTACGGTGATCCGCCGGTAGAGCTTGGCATTGGAAACTACCGGTCCTCCGTCAAACACTTTGTCTTCCGTGAAGGGGCCGGTCTCGCGCAGGCGGTTGGTACCGGCATGGTAACGGTAGCGAAAATCATGGGTCAGGGTTCCTGAGCCACCGTGACGCTGTAAGGTGAGCAGGTTGCCGTTAGCGTCATAGCTGTAATCCGTATCATAAGCCTCAGGCCCTGCACTACGCATGATAAACCCACTGCCCGGTGTGTAGTCCGTCAGGCTACGTGCGCCGGTGATACGGTTCAGCTGATCGTACCGGTAAAGCATGGCTTGCATTCCTTTTAGCCGGTCGTTGTTCTCTTCACCTACTTTCGCCAGGTCAGTGATCATCCAACTGATATTACCATTGTATAAGCCGTTATGCCGGTTGACTTCGGTATGACGTGGCCATACCTGATAGTGAGTATCTGGCAGGGTCCCAAAGCCATTACGACGGTAATCCCCGTCATAGTAGCCCAGCGCAAACGCATAGACATCTTTACCCACCCTGTAGTCATATACATTGTCCAACGGCACGTCATCTTCCAGTGGTTTGTTTATTCCTTTCATCCACCCTTGCAGGGTATAGTAGTAGTCCAGCCCTTGTACCCTGTATTCACCCAGCTCGGTGCGGGCCAGGGGCCCATGAGCATAGTACTGGTAGTTGGCCTCACGGCTCCAAAGGTATCCGTCCGTAGAAGTATGTACGTCCAGTAGCCGGTTATCCGGGTCATAATTGTACCGGTGAACGAACTGATCTGCTTTGCCATATTGATATAAGACTACGTTGACATTACCGCTAATGAGGTCATAGGCATAGTCGGTCCTCTTGGCTGCTATGCCCGGTAACTGCTGCAAGAGACTTTTTACATTCCCATGAATATCGTAATTATAGTACGTGGCCGTGGTATCGGGCAGGTCCCGGTCGATTACTTCTACCCAGGCCACCCGGGTGCGAAGGTTTTGCTGGACAAAGCCTTCCAGGTCAGTACGGGCAAAATCATAATGTGTTTTGGTAATATCGGCCAAGGCATAGTCCTTAGCTTGAGGGAAGAACGACGATTCCAGCGAATCGATCAGTACAGGTAATGTGCTGGCAGTATTCATCTCTCCAACTTCTATGATGCGACCCTGTTCGTCGTAACGCATGTAGCTATAGCTGCTGTCGATCTGCTGCCGGGCATTTTGAGATAAGCGCAGTTGACTTTTATCATCATACCAGAAGCGGGACACACCGGCATCAGGGGTCTGCTGCCAGATCAGTTGGTCCAGTGAATTATATTGGTAGCGGGTGATCAGGGTATGTGCAGGTTCACTGGGCGAACCGGCAAGGAAAGCCTCGGTCTGAACAGGGGTCAGGGGCTCCACGCCTTCCGGGGGTACGGTTTGTGCCAGGTTACCTCCCTGATCATAATAATAAAGAGTATAGTGGTACTCCTTAGACAGGAAGGTATATTGAAGACTATCGGATACCTTGTCCAGACAGCGGGTACGGTAAGTATTATAATAATCGGAGATCTGCTCTTCCAGGAGTTTCTCTATGGCGTAGTCCATCAGCACACTGTCTTGCCTCGCTGCATTGTCCAGGCAGCGCTGCACTTCACTGTCCCAGTCGACTGTAAAGGAAAAAGTGGCTAATGTCGGGTTGGCAACAGGATCAGTATCATAGGCCAGACAAATGGTAATATCACGGGTATCAGGACCATTGACCTGAATATGCTGCAAGCGGCTGGTCAATACCAGGTCATACGCATATGAATTCGTGATCTGATAATAGTAATACCCGGCATCATCCGCTGTAATAGAAGAAAAAGTATAGCTGTGCCCGGTTTCAGTAGGTGCAGGGGTCAGTGGAATATCTGTACCACCTTCTACATATTTGAACCACTGGTAGGTAGACGCAGGTGTCGTCATACGATCAATATTGGTAGTGAGCGTATGTGATGCACCTAAGTCAAGTTGAAAAGACTTTTGTACGTCTACGGAGTCTTGCGGGCTATAATAAAAGCACTCTTCATCTCCTTCATCCCCTCCGCACCATCCTGTAGACCAACCTTTGCTCTGATAAAGAGGTAATATATCTTCAAAAGTATAACGATTATTATAAAAAGATAAAATCCCTAAATCAGGGTTCACCAACGGAAGTGGTCCGCTTAACTGATTATTTTCAATTCGGAGTACACGAAGGTTCAACAAGTTTTCAGTTCCGGTGGGCAGCACTGATAATTGGTTATTGTTAAGGTGCAAATCAAACAATGCGGTGGCGCTTGCAATTCCCGGAGGTAAAGTTGTAATCTGATTGTTGTCCAGGAATAGTCTTCTTAACTTACTCAATGACCATAATTGAGCAGGTATTGTAGTCAGGTCATTGTAGCTAAGGTCTAATTCTTCAAGGTTTGTTAATTGGTTCAATGTTTCGGGCAATGAAGTAAACCCATTATCGTACAGTTGGGCAACCGTAAGATTAGTCAAATTATTAAATCCAACCGGTATAGCACCGCTAAATAAATTTGAGGACAGATTCAGCCTCGTGAGTGATGTTAATGTCCACAAATTTGCGGGAATGGAGGTTAACTGATTACCCGGTAAATATAGTTGTTGAAGGCTAGTCAGACTATCCACAGAAGGAATAGGCCCTGTCAGACTGTTATAACCCAGGTCCAAATACTCGAGTCCTGAGAGCTTATTCAGCATTGAGGGTATACTTCCTGTAAGTCGGCTGTCAGATATGATCAATTCCTTCAAATTGACTAAACTTCCTATAGTATTGGGGATAGGATTATTGAATTTTTGAGAACGTAGATTTAGATAAGTCAAATTAACTAAGTTACCTATAGAGGCTGGTATAGGGCCACTTAAATTACTTGCTGCATTCCCATTGCCCAGATCTAATCTTTCCAGGTAAATTAAGTCACCAATTGCCGCTGGAATACTTCCAATAAGACGATTAAAGCCTAATTCCAGGGCGATCACATTCCCTGAAGCATTCGTAGTTACTCCATGCCAATTACTCACATCTTCTACCACAGCAGGGTCTGCAGTACTCCATCCGGTTGTAGTAAACCATCCACGTCCATTATTGGTTGCGTTGTAAAAGGCAATTAAGGCATCATACTCAGCTTGTGTAGGTAACATGGTGCTGTTTAAGGTGGATGTCACTGTATTGCTATTTTTCATAGAACCAGTAGAGCCCGGTACTATGTTTTGGGATGCTAACCACTGTGTGTACATTTTTTCTTCTTCTGCTCTTCTTTGGGCCAGATATGCTTCCAATTGCTTTTCACGACTTAAGCCGGACTTCGTATTTCTACTCGTATTAGATGTAGAACTATCCCGACGATTCATTAAAAAAGCAGAAGGTTGGTTACCCACTGTCCGTTGAGCAAATGCGGCAATATTATCTACCAGAGTAATAGTAGTATCCCGGCCACAAACCCTGATATCTTGCAAAGCGATGGAATCGAGTCCGCAGTTGTAATTATTCAAGACGTTTTGAACGGCGATCAGATCAGGATCAGTACCTACATCTTGTGTAAGAATAAGTCTCAGTAAGTTGAGCGGATCTTTGTTGAAATAGGCTTCCAAATGGTTGCCAATCGCCGTGCTGTCAGCCGGACTAAAAGTGGCCTCGCAGATGGAGCTGATATTTGTCACGGCCATTTCCACCTCCTCAGCACTCACCGGGTCACCTACACCGTTGGCCTCTCCCCATGCAGCAACATCGGATTCGGTCTGTGGGATATCATCCATACGACCCAATTCCTCCATTGCTTTCGGGCAATTCTGATACTCCGGGATACCTTGACGGACCTGTCGTTTGGCTTCCAGGTAAAAGTTCCGGTATAGTATCCAGCGTTGTAAACTGAGTTCGGCCTGATATGCTTCGTTGGTCATCTGAGGCCGGCGCCCCATAAGGTCAAGATAAAGGATATGTCTGCCATTCGCATCATTCACTCCGCTTTCATTAATGTAAAAGGAAGTATTATCCGGATCAGTTACTGCACCGATGGCGCCCCGGAAATCGGTAATTCCATCCTGTACCCCATCTCCATTATTGTCATAGGGTACGGATGCCAGTAAGATGTCGTTGATCCGGCCCTGCATGGCTGGCTTATGATCGTATCCGCTCAGGCCCGCGTTATTAAAGAAGGGATCCAGATCAATAAGATTGTCGTAACCGGCGCTTAAGGCGGCATTCCAATCCTGCGCACGGGCGATCTGCTTTTCGAAGACATCGCTCTCCTTGTTTTTGACGCATAATTCATACTGGCAGTAACGAGGGTCCGACATTATGCTGTCCAATGGCACTTCATAAAATACATCCCCGGTTTGGCCATACAGGTCCCGAAAATCCTGTTCTATCTGTAAATAGATGTTTTCGCAATCCAGATCGGCGATCTCCCGTATAGCTTCATTGATCAATCCGTCGGCTTCGGGACAGGTGTCCACACATATTTCACAATCTGCCGAATCAAGCGGATAGCTTTCCCTTACCTGCTCTATCAGTTGTTGTATGGTGGAGTCCTGCTGTATCACGGTCAACATGTCTTCAAAAGATACATCGCGAGGCGTGAGGGTCTTGATCACCGTGTAGTCGCCTATGTCCGCGAGTATCACATCAAAAGTAATATTGAGATCAGCCGGTACGGTACAATCTGCTGCTGAAATGTTAAACACCTCATAGGCATTCGGGTCAGCAGACTGGTTACCCAATGCCGAAGACAGGTCAACGGTAAAACCGTCCGGTCCGATGATCCTGATCTCCAGATCGTAGGTACAGGTCTGGCAGCCAAAAGAGAGCATGTCAGCCCCTAACGCGGTAAGGTCGTATTCAAATGTAAAGAAGGTATTAGGGGCTTCATTTAATATCTTATGCTGTAAAATATGTTTGCCATCTGTGCGTCGATTTTTATCGGTAATATTTACGGTTACCGGTGTAAGGTCGAGGTCTTTAAAACTCTGTAATGAATCCAGGTTAGCAGGCGGATCGCCGGCAAGCGCAGTGGCAACAGTACGGTCCTGCTGGTCCTGATAAGTGACGCTTACCTGACCATTGGCATCTACCACCAGGTTCTTTTTATAGTGTAGTGCACTCCCTACATTACTACCAAAAAGACGTACGAGCTCTGTGGGAGTAGCTTCACCATAATAATAGCGGGTGACATGAGAACTGTCCATGCGAAAGGCTTTACCTACTCCGGACTGCCTGCTTACTCTGCCGGTACCATCTTGAGTATATTCCGTCTGTGCATAGACATAACCTTCAGCATCCGGTGTATCTTCCCAGTGAACAGCGAACAGGTCGTTATTGGGGGAATAGTATTTTCCCGCCCCGCTGACAGAAGATATGATACTATTTTCAAGCTTGTAATTGTCATAATGGAATTTCTTCCTGACGGCAGAGGTGTGGGCGGTTACCAGAGCATCGGAAGCTGCAAAGACGTTAAAGTCGGTTTTATAGGAAAGAGACAGATTATCTACAGGTACCGGGAGCAGTTCTGCGACACCCCGACCCTCATAATCATATTTTGTCTCTCCCACCAGTGTCCGTTGCTCCGTGCTTAGATTCGTGAGCATCTGGCGCTGTCGAAGCGTTCCGTCAAAATAGTACATCGTTTTTTTGTATTTCCCTTCTTCGGTAAATACCGTTTGTTCCTGCCAGGTCATGTCGGTCTGGTGATTGGTTGTCATTATAGCTGTACCAGGGCCATAGGACCAATTGCCATAAATACGGTGTGAGGGGTATTTACGATCATACCCTATGGCCCTGACCCTGAACCAGAGCCTGCCGGAAGGATAATAAGCGGGCAGGCGATAGAGCTGACCCGAAACGGATACACGTGCCGGTTCCTTCCACTGAAACGCTTCTGTAGCGGTGGTGCCTGGAAAGTTTTCATGGTCCGCGATATGGACCCACTCCATATCAAAAGTCCGGACTGCCTTTCCAGAATGACTCCAACTCACTGTACATTCTCCATTTAAATAGCTGTAATTCAGCAATAATGATTCAGCAGGATCAAATACGTCCGAATCGTCCTTGTACAGTAGAACCTTCAAATAGACATTATCTTCCGGAACCACTCCCTGCAGGGCTTTGTCCCGGACCAGAAACCGGTAATTATCGTCGCATGATACAAGAGTATCATGAAACACCGTACTGATAAAGGTCTGATCAGTCATGTTCACCCCAACTGGCTGCGTCCAGAGGGTGTCGGTGTTGTGTAACAAGCGAATGTCCAATGCAGCACGCCATCCGGCAAGGGTTTTCCGGTCTCCAAGATCATACTGAAGCTGAAAAGCCACATAATAGTTTCCTTCCAGGCAGGGAGGCGCCTGGAAAACTTTTTTTATGCTGTCTTTTCCCAACTCGCTGAGTAGAAAAGAGCGCTCAATGGCAGAGGGTGGCAGCTTGCCTTCACGGGTAATGATCAGGGCTTTCGGAACCTGTATCGCGGTGTCTGGCGGAAATGCATTCGTTCCTACCTGGTGGGGTGAAACGCCATAAGCAAAACCTGCCACAGACATCATTAAGATGAAGGGGATGAGCCGTTTCGAGCAGTAGCGTTGGATCATGGGTGTGGGTGTTTTAAACAATTATTTTATCGGTATTGAGAACAGTCCGCACCTGGTTCAGTAAAAGTACTGTCCTCAACAGCTGTCCCAGTTTTTTCAGTTACTTCATTCATTTCCTTTCCGGAACATTTCGTACAATTCTTTTATTTTGTTTTCCTGAGCTTCGATCGTTGCCTGCTGCCGGATCAGGTATAGCGTCAATTCTTCTACTTTTTTCAGCAAGATGGCATTCATTTCTCCCAGGCGCTGCCCTTCGCTAACTACTTCGCTGGCAGAAGGCACATCAGGAAGATGTTTATTGGCTTTTACAAACGCTTCCACTTCCGACAAGGGTTTGAGATCGTAATCCTCTTCAAATACATAATCCGGCCAGGTATCTGACAACTGGATCTGAATTTCTTCCGCTACGATATTGCCATCGACTGCCAGCCGGTAGCCCATAGGTACGGTAGCCGTACCTATACCGACCGTTCCCTGAAGGTAGTTGATATCTGTACCTGATTGCGTCCACACAGTAGGATTGAATATTTCTCCGTTCAAACGGATCTCGGTGGCGTTAATGGCGCCATTTACGTCCAGAGTATGCGCGGGTGTAGCCGTGCCAATGCCTACTTTGCCAGCGATGTAGTCGATGTCAGTGCCGGTCTGGTTCCAAAATTGAGTGGGGATGTTCAATAACTCTCCATTGACTCGAAGTTCTGTTGCATTAACAGGTCCGTTGACATCCAGTTTGTAGTCGGGGGAAGTCGTGCCGATTCCGACGTTGCCGGATGGGCTTACAATACGGAACAGCACATTTTCTACATCCGTAGTATGCTGACCTACTTCGAAGTAGGAGTTGGGATTGTTGTTGTTAGCATCCAGGTTAAATCTCAGGTGATCATACGAATTGATGGTAATGTCATCCCCATAGGTATCCCCATAGGTGGATCTAACCGAATGATGTTCGTTTGTGCCATAGTTATCACTATCCCAGGTGAGGAACAGACCTCCGAATTTATACAGATTGGAATAAGCCTCATTTACAGACTTACCGTAGATATGGTTACCTAAATAAGTATCACGGTTTGTCCCTTTAATGAAGTAGTTGCCATGGGAGGAACTTTCGGTAAGATAACTTGAACCATCCACCTGAGTGATTCCCAAATAATCATTGGCATCTTTGTTTCTGAGCACAATACCATAGTCATCGGTAGCGGATTTCATTTCTATGTACCCGTGTAGTCGTATCCAATCGTCATTTTGACCTCCAAAAGTGACATCATCGTCGATGTAACCAGCTTCATTCAGTGTAAGGCTGCCATTGGCCCTCAGGTTGCCTCCAACGTCTAAGGTAAAACCTGTTCCAGGTATAGTATTGATCCCTAACTGATTAGAACTGAAATCACCATAGATGAGAGGGGTAGCAGTATTTGAGTTATCTATGTAGAGTTTATTGGATCCGGTTTCATTGTAACCTGCCTGACTGCCTATAAAAACGTTGCTATTTCCTGTGGCATTGTAACCTGCTGTGTAGCCCAAATAAGTATTGTTGCGAGCTGTAGTATTTTCACGACCCGTGGATGTGCCTAGAAAGACGTTAAAATCACCGGTAGTATTTCTAAAGCCTGATGAGGCTCCTATAAAAATATTACTATACCCAGTCGTATTAGTTCTACCTGAACTGTGACCTATAAAAGTGTTATTATATCCACCCGTGTTATTTCTACCTGAATTGTAACCTATATATGTGTTACTATCATCACTATTTAGGCTGCCAGCATTCTCACCAAAAAAAGAGTTTTCTTCACCTCCTGTTCCGGCTCCTGTTCCGTAGCTTGTATTTCCACCCTGAGCTTGGACTTCTGAATAGACCATAAAAAGAGATAGAGCCCATAAAAAAACTTGTTTCGTTGGAATGATCGTTGTTTCCATGCTAATTCCTTATTTTTATGTTGTGGAATGATTTTTGAATTCATTTATATTCACCTGTCTGGTCCGTCTCCTACTCAGGCTTCTGTAGCTGCTGCCTTTAAATCCAGTTTTTCTCCTCATTTCTTATAATCTTTGCTGATCCTTCGGTAAAGTTCTTTGATCAACTCGTGCTGTTTATGACTTTGTTGTTTTAGCTCGCTGATGGTATGTTCTTGTTCTATGATGTAAAGTGTCAACTCTTCCACCTTTTGAAGGAAGATCGTATTCATCTCCCCTAACCGCTGCCCTTCGCTGGCAACTTCTTCGGCAGAAGGTACATCCGGAAGATGTTTATGCGTTTTCACAAACGCTTCCACTTCAGAAAGAGGTTTCAGGTCATAATCCTCTTCAAATACATAATCCGGCCACGTATCTGATAGCTGGATCTGAATTTCTTCCGCCATTATATTACCGTCCACTGCCAACCGGTAGCCTATGGGTACAGCGGCAGTGCCAATGCCAACCGTTCCCTGCAGATAGTTGATATCGGTGCCGGATTGTTCCCATACTGTGGGATTGAATTTTTCACCATTTAAGCGGATCTCGGTGGCGTTGATGGCACCATTAACATCAAGTGTATAGGCCGGAGTAACAGTACCTATGCCGACATTGCCTGCCATGTAATCAATATTAGTACCCGTCTGATTCCAAAATTGGGTAGGAATATTTAGCAACTCTCCGTTGACACGCAGCTCTGTAGCATTAACCGGTCCATCAACATCCAACTTATAGGCGGGAGAGACAATACCTATGCCTACATCACCCAAAACGTTCACAAACATACTGTTGTCTCTATTGCCACGACCGAATGCTATATAATCTTCTACAGGAGAATACCAAACAAACCCTTTTTTCACTCCATTAGCGCTAAACCTCAATTCTGCATTGGATGAAATGGTGTTTATAATAAGCTGGGACTGCCCGCTGTAGGGCCCTTTAACCTCCAATAGTCCATTAGGCAGACTAGTGCCAATCCCCACGTTACCCTCATTGCGGATCACCATTTTCGGCTCTGGGGTGAATTCCTGACTTGCGGTAGTACCATTTCTTTGCGCATAAAAATAGATCCCATTGATATAACTCATTTGCAATCCCCGAAAGCCAAAAGTTGGATGAGTGGTTTCCCAAAAGTATTTTCTCGTATGATCCGTACGGGCATTATGGAGAATGAAGGCATCTGCATCTGCATTCTGCCGCTGGATGTTCAACTTATAATTAGTGCCCACCACCAAATCACTTTGAGCACATAGTGGAGCGGGGATAAGTAACAATACCATTCTTAAATAATTTTTCCAGGTCATGTCGGTAGTATTTTTTATACTTTTCAATCAGCTTTATACAATTCGTCCATCATACGATACACTTCTTGTTTTCATCAATCCATTTCCGGTTCCAGTACCAGGTATCCATTAAAACCGGATGATGGCCTGAAACCGGAATCATCTTTAATCACATAGCTCTTTTCATCGAATGTACCGGCTCCAAATGTTGGATCGTTGTCAAACACATTAAAGGCTATTTCCACATATTGCCCTTCCTGGTACAGATAAGCCATTTTGTGAAGTTTGTTGGCTTCGGTGTTTATCCATAGGTCAATTTTACCAACAGGACCTAATTTCTGGATAACGCTGTAATGGTCTACTGCCTGTTGCCTGCCCAGGTATACAGGTTCTTCATAAAAACTTAAAATACTGTCCATACTAAAAGGCAGGCTTTTATGAAAATCAGATTCTGCCTGTGGATGACGGTATTGACAGGCAATGGTTCGTGATTCTGCGTCTACTACCAGTATGTAGCGTTCATTCATCAGCATTTCCATGCCTCCAAAGGCATAGCGATAGTTATCGTTTTCCTTTCTGACCTCTCCTTTAGCGCTTAAGTGAGGCTGCCGGGACACTGTGTCATCATAAACGCTCACCTGCATGACCACATGTAAAGAAGAGGCCTCTTCGTATTCTTTCCGCATGTTCATGAGCGCACTCATCAAATCCTGAGCTGATAAAGGCAGAAGTCCCCACATCAGGGTCAATAACAGGCCGTATTTTATGGTCATCTTCATCATCTTTCGCGTATGTAACTTACGTTTTGGGATATGGTCTTTATCCCCTCCTCCGTTTCCTTTTTGGTCAGGTAAAGATTTCCTTCTACATCATAGTAGAAAAAGGAAGCAAAATTTTCTTCGTCCAATACTGCCTGAAGCCGGTAATCCTCTAGGTCATATACATAGCTTTTCATATTGCCTTTGTTGGGATGTAAGCGTAGATCATCAAACCAGGCTGTGGTGGCATTGCCCGTTTTAAATTTCAACTCCACTATCACATTCCGTGCGGGAACAGCAAAAATACCTTTCAGCTGATACCAGGATTCTATTGACCTGCCAATGGACGTGAGTGAAGCCGTAGACAGCACTACATCATCTTTATCCTTGAAGATCACGTCGATGCCGGGCCCACTTCCCGGAACAAGGGGAGTCAGGCTTGCTTCATTGATGGAAACCCAGGTACTAAGCATATAAGTCTTTCCTGAGTCCAGTTGAAGCAATTCTTGCTTAAATGATTTATCTCCGGTGACCCTCAGACTACTCCTACCGGTATGGGCCATGGTATTATCAATATCCGGACTGATAACAGGGGTTACATTATTTCGCACACGAAGCCGGCCTGTCCATAATCCTTCAAAAGGCGCTCTGCGGAAAACCACCAGGGTAAGGTCAGGGTCTGTGGGATGTTCTTCCATGCATATGATATCGTTGTTGCCAATATAGTTCATGCGTTTGTTAAA
This sequence comes from Fulvivirga sp. M361, assembly GCF_007097395.1. Taxonomy (GTDB): domain Bacteria; phylum Bacteroidota; class Bacteroidia; order Cytophagales; family Cyclobacteriaceae; genus Fulvivirga. The sequence goes on along the minus strand of NZ_VKDC01000009.1, from coordinate 152,254 downwards.
GAAGCCCATCAGATGCCGGGCACTGACATCACCTTTTTCTACTTCTACCAGTTCTGACATACGTGCCTCTACCACAGCCATATAGTTCCAGCCCATCCTAATGGCAAAGAAATCATAGGCAGGCACGGATTGGTTCCCAAAAAGCCAATTACCCGAAGCTTTATTGTCCAGGAATTCGAAACCTGTGAAAGCCATTTCATTGTTACGCATGTTGACCCCATTAGCTGACGGCAAATGGCCACCATAGTCATAGAGTGCTGCGGAATTTATGCCAAGTACATCTTTGTTTTCCAATTCATAGCTAAAGGCGCTATACTCGGTCATCGTGTTGGCTTTTATCCAATCCGGTATAAGATCGGCTTCTGCCATTTGCCAATTGAAATGTTCCAGTGTAAAGACCCCGTCCTTATCAATGCGGGTAGATGAAGAAAGTGTCCGCGGCACATCGTATACATGCACCCCTTCATTTCTCCAAACCCCATTGGTGCCATTCTGATAGCTGCTGAGGTTGTCAAGGCCTGTGTTTTCAAATTGTAATGGCCATGCATCCGAAAATGTAGTGGAAGTAACCGCTACTACCCTTTCCCGGACATCGGTAGTAACGCTTAACAAGGAATCCATGAGCAACTCTTGAGGCAGGCTGAACGATACCGGTTTTACCAAAGTGGTATCTCCTATACACGAACCACAGGTGTATCGAATGCGCATGGACACATCATACGTGCCATCTGCCGCGTAGACATGCCAGGGTGACTCATAAGCAGAGGTACCTGTGTCTCCAAAATCCCATGACCACGACAATGTACGACACCTGCCGGGATAGGACACCAATGGAGTGAACTTGATCGCACATAGATAACGTTGGGCATTGAAATCCAACTGGTCCGGAAGGATGCCACACAATACAGTAAGGTATTGTCTTCGCCCTTGGAGGGTCAACACAGGATAGGAAGTGTTAGTGATCTTATAATAGTAAATCGAACCGTCATCAGCAGAGGTTACATTGATCGTATGCCGGTATCCGCCAGGTACAGCACTCGTAAGGGAAATGTCATTTATACCATCCACATATTTGAACCATTGAAAACTACTTTGGGGTGTTGTAGCAGTATCGACATGGGCAGTCAGTGTCAACGTACCTCCGTCAAAGGCTTTAAGTTGCTTTTCAGTATCTATGGAATCCTGTGGCGCATAACGAAATGCTCTCAGGGCTGGTGTTTGCCTGACAATATCGGAGAAATTGAACTTATTATTATCCAAATAAAGGCTCAGTGATGAAGAAGCGTTATAGGCGGGAAAGCCTTCGAAATGATTGTGACTGATATCAACGACTGATTTGGTGATGGAAACATTCGACAAGTATCCGGGCAGGTCACCGGTAAATTCGTTGTGTTGGAGATAAACAGAGCTCAGTACATTCCACCCGCTTAAATCGGGCAGGGGAGAATCCAGCTGATTATGGCTAAGGTCCAGGTAATAAATACTGCTGAAACCGGAAAAATAGGAAGGTAACGTGCCATCCAGATTGTTGCGCGACATATTCAGGTATCTCAGGTTAGTCAGCCCGGCAAAATTAGAAGGCAAGGGAAGTGGGATCTGATTATTATTGAGATAAAGAAACTGCCAGGAAGGGGTATTGCCTGTGCCTGTCCATGAGGGAAGTCCGGTAATACCGTTATAGCTAAGGTTGAGGTGCGTCAGGGCAGGAATATCCCGAATAACATCAGGAACGGGATTTAACTGATTCAGCTGCAAGTACAATCCCCTCAACGTAGTGAGATCAGCCAAGGTAGCGGGTAATTCGGATAAACTACAGGAATTGGCATACAGGTTGGTAAGGGCGGGCATCTGTCCGATGACTTCCCATTGAGCGGTTTGTAAATTGTTATTGTTTCCTATGTAGAGGTTCTCAAGCTTAGTAAGTTGCGGAAAGTTAGAGGGCAGACCGGAGAGGTTACAATTGGTGAGCAAGAGCGTTTTTAACTTAGGACTGTTCCGGAGCGTGTCTACCACACTTGCTAATCTGCTTGTATCAGCATAGTTCGTACTGCCCAGATGGAGATAATCAAGATTGAGCAGAAGATCGAAAGAAGCGGGTAACTTGTTAAAACCATTTTGTGTGAGCGTTAGGTTGCGCAGTGACGGCAGATTGACCAAGACATCCGGCAGCGTGCCATCCGGCAACACAAAAGACGGGTTCTGTCCAAGTCCAAGGTTTAGGAGGCTTGCAAGGCCTGAGAGTCCGGTGGATACGGATAATGGTACAAGGCCGCAATTGGTAAGTTCCAGCACCCTAAGACTGTTCAAACCGGAAAATGAGGCAGGGATGGCCTCAGGTTGGCCCAGGTCATTATAGCTCAGGTATAAAGACTCTAAATTGGTAAGCCCCGAAAACTGAGTAGGTATGGGGCCGGTCAGTTTGACTGCCGTATTCGACCGGCTGGTAAGGTTCAGTGTCCTTAAGGCAGAAAGGCTACCGAGCGTAGCAGGTATAGCGCCTGAGAAATCATTGAAATAAAAGTCCAGTACTTCCAGCTTCTTCAAAGCGCTGAGGTCAGGGATGGCTCCTGATAAGGCATTATTCCGAAAGGAAAGATGCACCAACTCTTGCAGGTCATTTAACGCTGCCGGCAATGTTCCGGACAAACCTGAAAAGGTAAGGTTAATGGACGTGATATCTCCATTAGAGACCTCTACTCCGAAAAGTGCTGAATCGGGATAGCTATTGATCTGTCCCAAAGTCCATTGGTTGGACGTCCAGTTTTCACCATCCGTGCTGTTGTAGAGTGCTAGCAATGCCGCTTTTTCTATGTTGTCCGGCACCAGGTTTTGCGCGGATGCTGTGATGAATCCAGTGGTGAATATCACAAGGCATATGCTGAACAGGAAAGATGGGGTATGTCGTTGGTTACTATTCATCATCAAATCTTTACTCGTTGGGTAAGGTTATGATCTTGCTGTATGAAACATTGCTGCCGGGAACCGAGGGGTCATCAAGCGCACTTATGGTTCCTGCCGTAGCAGCCAGTAGATTTCTCCTTCCGGAGCGCACGACCAGTGCTTGGTAGGCAGCGTCCGGCAAGGGAGTAACGCTGAATAGTCTGTGGGCTCCTTCTTCTTTTCCCGTATAAATGGCTAAGCCCACAGGATCAGACCCTTCACTAACCGGATACATAATGACTTCATCACCGGGGAAGAGTACATCGTCCATTACCGGAGTAGAGAAGCGATACGAGTTGTCCTCAGGCCTGCCTGCAGTACGTACATCTGTGAGAGAGAAGGTCAATCCTACATTTTTATAGGCAGCCCCCATACCCTGATACTCAGTGTAAGCGGGAATAGTGTAGGTATATACCGGATCATCAAAGTTATTGTTTACCGATGTCAGTACAGGTGTACCTGTTAATTTATCCCATTTGAGGTTTTGTGTTGTAATGAGTGACCCCCCATCATAGGCCTCTACACTTTCCAGTATCCCAGACCTGAAAATGACTTTATTGGTGACCGCCGTTCGCATCTGACGGGTGTCTTTACTGATGTTTGGCCAGACGGTAGGAATAGGAACAGGAACTACTACAAAGATCAAGGGTATCATGACAATATCCACATTAGTAGTCCCGCTTCCTCCCCATGACCTGTCCTCAAACTGGCGCATATCCATGAAAAATTCACTTTCCTGCCCTAAAGTATATTTAGGCACGGCGCTTTCGTTTGAATCACTTTCCCCGGGAATGCTCAAGGTCCCATCGCCGTTATCTTTGAAAATATTGGTTACCTCAAAGACATTTTCTCTATCCTGAAAGCGCTCATCAGACCTGTAGTTATATCTTACCCATGACATGGGATCGGCATCTACATTCCCCAGGCGGTCCTGACGATAGTTGCTCACCTGCTTGAGTTTACCATGCATGTCATTGGTAATGACGCTGTACCCCTGGCTGGTGGAAAGTTTGGAAACGGTAATACTCCCCAGGAATGGGATGATCACAGAAAGCTTATAGGGTTTATCGTCTTTTTCGGTCTCGTCAGTGAGTACGGGAAAGTCTTTAGCGGTATAAAACTCATGTACAGTCATACCGGAAGTGCCATAGCTGACACCATCTCCCGAAGGAAACAAGGGATTTCCATCAGAAAGGGTAATATTCTTCACCTCTTTACCCACATGATATGCTGCCGGCAAACTCATAACCTTCACCTGACGGTAGCCCACCTGCGGGCCCGGGTAGTAGGTCTCATTGATGGGATACTCAAAAAACAAGTTATTATCTGACCGGAGTGGTACAGAATTAGTATATCTTTTGGCATGACGCAGCGCATTTTCTTCCCCGCCTATAAAAGGTTCATACGCGGCCACACCACTACTGATCTCTGCTCCTTCCTCTTCTATTGTATATTCATAAACCTGTCCGTAGATACCTTCTTCATCTTCGGGCCATGCGTCCGTCATGGTGATCTGACGTACGCGCAGACCTCCACCATATTTTATCTTATCCGGAGACTTCATACGTATCCATGACTTATCCACTATAACATCACGGCCCCATCCCTTTTGGTGGCAGAAACTATAGAACCCACCGAACATCTGACGGAGTTGTGCTGCTACACTGCCAAGGCTCTTCATCTGCTTAACCCGCTTGGTTGCACTGTTAGTTTGTTGCAGCTTTCGCCCTGAATTGGCCAGGTCAGGTTGGTTGGTACGGATATGCTGCCATGCCCTTAGGGAGAAGGGATGACGTCCTTCTTCTCCTTTGAGGTAAAAATATCCATAGATATAGTCACCGGCCGTTTCTTTTTCCAACCCCATAGAAGCGTTGAAATCGATATCAGCATACCCGGAGATGTGCTCATGAAAGTTTTCCCCGGTGCTTCTGAGGTTAATTTTGGTCTTAAAAAAGACCTGTTTTCTTTTTTCATCCAGATACTTGAGCACTTCCTTACGTTGATCTCCATTAAAATCCCCGGGAAGAGGTTTTTCAAGTTTAAACCGGATCTTAAGATCTTCGTCCTTCAGGTTAAACCGATTGGAAGTTTGTGCCTGATTTACTGCGGTATATGGGTCCGCTATAGCGGTCATTTGCATCGCCTGCAAGTGTTGTACATAGGCATAATCATCGGTCTCATAGTCAATCATTATTTTTCCACCGGAGGGTAGTTGTATTTGTTTGAGACTCCAAACGGCTGCCTGACTATCGATTGTATCTTTTTTTGCCGGGTCCTGTTCGCTGTAGGGAAAGTCACGATTATATTCATAATCCTGTGCCGGATAGGGTTTGTAGCTCCCCCAGCGGTCATAGGCCAGCAGATCATAGGCCGGATTATTATTATGATAGGTAAATTCATACGGATTCAGGCTTCCACGTGTACTGCTACCATACTCAAACCACAATTTCTTAAGGGTAAGTTTTCCCCCACCCGAACCATTGTTGAATACGCCGGGACACAGCGAATAATCATAATCGAACTTCACTGATTTAATAGGATACTGGCTTCCCGCAGACCGCGTAAAGAGTTTGATCTCGCTTAATGCCTGTACGGTTTTTCCCTGGTTATTAACGTCCTGTAGTTTCGCTGCCACTCCACGCCCATCCTGTCTTGTCTGTAAGGAGAAAGTAGCAATGTGTGATTTGGTCTCCGCCTGGGTAAGGTACCATAATTCCTTTTCGCCATAGACAAAACTTCCTTTATCATCCCTCGGGTCAGTCTCCCAGCCTTCCTGGAAATGGGCCTTAGAGTAAGGGTCCCTCCATTTATAACGATCAGTATTGGTCGTTGTCTTTTGATAAGTGAATTTGACCCAGTAACCCAGATCATCCGGACTTAAACCGTCACCACTAACATCAACATAATCGGGGCCGGTTATGGAAGTCAATAAGTAAGAATGTGCATAAGGGGGCATCTCCACTCTTTTAAGAAAGTTATCCGTACCTGTGTGCGTGTAGTCAGGATCACCACTTCCCCCATTACCGGCATTTACCCGGGATACCTGACCGGATTGTTTTCTGACACTGAAGCTCACTTCTTCCTGATGGAGATTATAGGCAGGTATGGCATAATTGTAGCGCATACCTTCCTGTGTTAAAGCAGTAAGACCAGCTATATGATGCTCAGGGAGTGAGGTTCGATTGAAAGAACGTGTACTCCCGTTTTGGTCCATATAGTTCACTTTGAACAGTGATATTAGTTCGTTCCCGGAACTATTGAGTAATTGTTCATTGGTAATAGGCTGAATTACCTGGCTACGTGATTTTCGCTCTTGATTGTCTTGAGCATTTTTGGGAGCAACACCTGTCCAGCTGTCGTTCTCCAGACTGGTAGAGGCCTGAGGCTCACTGTTGCTACCTGTCAGCTTTACTCTTACCGCTTCATCCCCTCCCAGGTTTTCCAGGGTGGAAAACCTTTCACCGGAGGGCTCCCCGTGTACTTTGAAGTACCACGGCTCATTAAGATCATCTACAGACTTTTCCGTAAAGTGATGATCATTCATGGCATTATCTTCAGCCCACCTTCCTGAAACTGATCTGGAATGATTGATACTCAGATTAACACCGGCATGTGCTAAAGTAGCAGCAGCGTCAACACCAAAAGAGACACCCGTCGATTTCGAGATAGCCTCGGGATCATGCACAACTCCATAATCATTTCTCATGGGCCTGTACATAGCACCGATACCTTGTCCGGTAACGGAATAAATGTCGTAGGTGAGTGACGGGATTGCCAGATTCGGAACCTCCCTGCTTACCATTCCGTCTTTCTCCCGATTGATGTCTAGCATATCTTCAGGGTCAGCGGCATGCTGATAGTTCATGTATCCGTATGCGTTAGCGCGTATCCTCTTCTTATCGTTTTTAAGCCACTGCTCGTTATAAAAACCAGATATGTAAGGATACAAAAAGACCCCCCACCATGACCCCCCGGCTTTGATCTGGGCGGCAATATTAACCGTACGCATAGGCATGGATACCTGTGGAGTATAACCCGAATGGGCAAGGCTAAGAGCAGCCGAAGAAGCGCCCTGACTTAAAGACTTTTCTTTACCAGCCTTATTTTTGTAGCTTAATGTAAATGGGGATCTATGGGTCATAGAAACATTCATAAGGCCTGCTTTTGAATTGTATGCAGCCCCTACGCCTAACTGCCCCATTTTGGTGTCAAGAGACACAGAGGGGTTCACACCAATTCCCTCTTTTGGATCCAGGCTAATACCAAGGTTTAGCGGACGGGTACGGCTGCCTCCGGCTGCTTTACCATAACCCAGATTAGCATCAATACTATAGCCAAAACCTTTGTAATTATTTTGAGATATACCGAGCCCTAAACCTAACTCACCAGCTCCCCCAAAGATCTCTAACCCACCCCCGGCGCCGAGCCCAACCGTCACACTGGGACGTATTGACATTTTTGTATAGATATCATCCCCTTTGAATTCATCAGGCAGCCCGCGCATCTGGCGATTGATAGCACCCGGATTCAGGCTGAAGCCCAGCCCCACCCAACTTGCCTCCTGGTCCATAGTGATACCGGATTGGTAAGAAAGGTTAAATGGGTATCCGCCATTGGGGCCCGGAAGCTCGAAAAGAGGGATGTTATAACTAAAATCACCGGAAAAAAGGTCGACCATTTCGGTGGCCCCTGCTGGTTGAAAAGACTGTACTTCCGGTTGGCTTGGTCCTGAAGTAAGTCCATACGCCATAGGCACAGGAACAATCTGAACAAACATCAATAGGATGAGGAACAATGCTATGGTTCTTTTTTTACGTAGGAAAATGCTGATCATAGTCTTAGTTTGGGGATGTTCTTTTTGGATATTTTTATTTTCACCGGAATTGCACTGAGCCAGCCGGATTCAATGATAAGTCGGGTCTCTTCTGTGTCCTTACTGTCATTTTCAAATCCCAATACGAAAGTCCTTGTAGATTTCAGGTCCAAAGTGCGTTCGAAGTGAAAGAGTGCACAGGGAAGTAAACGGCCGTTTACTTCCAGTTTAAGGTCCTGCTGAAAACCATAGGAGAAGTAATATAGCTTCTGTTGCTTCTCTGTGTGATCCTGTACACCATAATCGACAAAATCCACAACGTCATTTTCAATACCCAAAGTCAGTGTATAGTATTGCAGTTCTTCAATAGCAGGCACTTCTTCCCGCATTTTTTCCTTATCCGTCATCATTTTGTTTCGTTGCCACCAGACGTATTCGGCCGGGAGGTATTGAAGGTCGAAAGTATGATGATTGACCTTCTTTTTTGCTCGCAGGCCATTATCGGTGTCCTTTATCCAATTGGCGTAATCTTTGGTGTTTAACGCCTTTTCACAACCTGATAACGGAAGGAGCAGCGCCGTCCATAGGACATGCAGTAAAAACTTAATTCTCCCCTTCATAGCGTTTATTTATATAAGTTATGATCTGATCTGTAATATCCCTCGATAGGTTAGCATACATAAGACTTCCGTCACCGGTAGCACCGAATATATAATCGTAGTCATGTTCCTCGCCGTAATCATTCACATATTGATTGATCTGTCGCCAAAGCTCCGCTGTATAGGTTTCCGTTAATTTCTGTTGCTGAAGTGTATATTCTTTTACAGCTTCCCGATAGTCTTCTACAAGCATGGAGCCATCTTCTACCGTTTGCATTAAGGTCGTCAACGAGTCGAGGTGTTTTTGATGATCAGTTTTCATATGCCCCAACCTCAACTCAAGCTCCTGTCGTGCGGTAGAAGCTTCAAATACCGCCTGATTGAGGAAATAGGCGCTTTTAGCTGGTGTAATTGTTGCATAGATGTAAAGCACAAAAGCCAGGGTTATCAGATTGACAATAGGAAATATCCATTTTCTGTAGCTCATGACCCACCTCCCTTTTTAACTGGTGGTTCAACTTCTTCGAGAAAAAGCGTATTGATCTTCTTTCTTCCTTTTTCACATATCACATTTGCCATCTGCTGTTGTTCCATACCACAGGCATCCACTACATGAAGCACTACACTGTAACCCGGTGGCTCATCTACCTGGATCATCATTGTTTGAGTAGGATCTTTTATCAATTTCGTATCCGGCTGATAAATAAGTTCTGTTCTTTGTTCGTTTAAAACGAACCAACTAATGCGATAAGGAGCGTTACCTCCTTCAATCTTTCCATAGTATTCTATCACATTATCATCAACACCATTGCACGCTACATCGAGTGGATTTACCACTATATTTACTACCGGTTTTTCTTTCTCAGGAGCAGGGATGAGGCGGAATAAAAGTTGGTGACGCCGACCCACATCGTCAACGATTTCTCCGCTATAAGTTTGCTCTGTTTTCCATTGGTATTGTATATCTCTCAGATCAATTGTATAATGGTTAAGACCAAAGCTTTTATCCATGACCAACGCCGTGATCAATGTTCGCTTGTGGTCATAGATACTGAAAGTCATTTCTTTTTTTCGCCCGTAACGATCATGGTATTCCATGCTCAGGGAGGCTTCCTGAAGATCATGTACTTTGGAAGGGGTGTCTGCATTCAGACTTATGTAGTAAGATGCATTTTTGAGAGACTCATTTTGCTTTTGAGCGTATATATCCAGGGGTGGGAAAAAGAGCAGGAGTATAGCCAAATTTACGATATGGAGATAGTTATAATTCATGGGTTGGCTGATTCTATCTTTTCTGATTTTGAGGTTTTATTGAGCTTATACCAATACGAAATACAAATGGTGAAGAGGCCCGTGGCTCAGGACGGTCATGTGTTAATTGGTAAAACAAGGCAAAATTCAATGCCCATGATCGTGATAAACCCAGCAGGTAACCACCTCCGATCATTGGATTATGACGAACACCATGATTATCTTCTGTATTTTTAATACCATTGTCAACTACGTTTTCAAACTGGAGATAACCTTTTTGATCAAGAAATTCGGCTTTGACAAATGATCTTAATCCCAGTGTAGTTACGTCATCCAGATCCGAAGAAGGATCGAACCGGAAATTTGGCCCTAGGCCCAGAGACAAGTCTTTTAAGAAGTGGAAGCCCAGCGTGGGAGAGACTTGTGAAAGATTGACTTCCCCATTTTGATGGGAGAAACCGAGTATTGCCTCGATATATGTTCTTTGCCAAAAACCAGGCTTTTCTGCCAGTTTCGATACTTTCAAACGTTGGGTGACCTGTTCTTCTTTCAAAGAAATTGCTTTCTTTTTAAGATTCACTTTACGAAGACTGTCAATAGCATGCAGGTGCTCTGTCCGGATCATTTGCCTTGCCAGTGGTTTTAACCCTGACAATTCCTGAGTAGGCAGTTGCACATTGGACAGATCAGCAATTTCTGAGCCTTGGTCCAGCCAATGTTGTTCATTTGTTTTAACTAGCTGACCGGCATTATCTATGGTTACCCTTGAATTGTTATAATCATCACGCTCAACAACTCTCCTGTTGATCTCATCGACAAGCTGCTGTTCCGTGACCTCTGTTTTTTTGTTCATTAAATCAGGGGTTATTAAACCCAGGCGCAGCAAAGAATCATAAAAGTGCTTTAAGGTTTTTTCCGAATATATTCTCCGGCCACCTGTCATCAGGTGTTGAATACTGTCTTTAGGTAATGGTATTATTTCCTTTTGCTGAAGAGTGTTAAGGCTGTCATATACCTTATGGGTTCTGACCTCTTTTGGAGGGTCAAATTTGAGGTCTACATCTTTGGATGATATCTGACCGTAGCTTTCATGAGTGATCAGTAAAACTATACAGCCTACAACGATCACTGAGGGTAGTTTTGTAGCCTTCATCACTATAGATAACTTTTTGTTGGCTCTATAAACAATTTGATACAATCCAACCTCCTCTTTGGCAAAGAGAGATTCAATTGTCGGGTATTGTAAATTTAAGGCTTAGGTGATCCGAAGTTTTAAGAAAATAAGAGTTGAAAAATACGCTGGTAAGGTTAGCTCTATTATCAATCTGTTGAATTTATTAATATGCTATATATCAGAGGTAAAATTTGTAGGATCAAGCAGTTTCCCACTACAAAGTTGTTACATTTTTTTAATTTTGGGCGGAAAATACAATGAATAATAGCAAAATATTACAAATATAGCATGTCCAATAAGGTGTTTTTATAAACAATCGAGTGATATTTTTTTACTGCCAGAGTTACAAACTTTGGCCTTTCTTAAGTATTGGGTGTAAGGGTTGGACCAAGGCCTTCTGGCTTTACTTTTGGTTGAAATTATAGATTTGCCTCATACCTTCCAACGTTAGATTAGGCTCGACCATATCAAAACGATCATGTAAAGGATTAAGCACTTCGGAAAGCCCTCCGGTTGCCACTACCTTTAGTTCAGCGCCTAATTCTTTTTCTATCCGTTGGATCATCCCTTCTACCAAACCCACGTAACCCCATAAAATACCCGATTGTATCGCGGTGGTGGTATCTTTTCCTATAACTGATTCCGGTAACTCCAAGGGTATCTCACTCAACCTGGCCGTATTCGAGGCAAGCGCTGTCATGGCCACTTTAAGACCTGGAGCTATGTTCACGCCCAAAATCTCGCTTTTTGAAATAATGGTGAAGGTAAGTGCAGTACCGAAGTCTACGACTATACAGTCTTTTTGAAATAGTTGGTGTGCCGCCATGGCATCTGCTACCAGGTCACTCCCAATACGTGAAGGCTCTAATACTTTCAGTGGTAACTTTGAATAGCTGTCAGGACCTACAACGTACGGACTAGCTTCAAATTTATAGGCAAGTTGCTTTTCCACCGCTTTTGTGAAGACTGGCACCACACTACTTATAACGATATCCGTCACTGGCAATCCATGGAGGTGATTATTTAACAGGTTGTTAAGTTGTTCCTGGGCATGGTACTTCGAATTGGTACGCCAGGTTTCTTTCCACTTTCCGTCATAAAGACCGAAAGTAACATTTGAATTACCGATATCAACAGCTAATAACATAATCAAGGTCTGTATTTTGATGCATTAAAGATCGCCTGGGGTTCTTTCGTTTCCATAAGTTCAGGTAATGAAATATTTTCTTGCTTTTTCATATAAGCCTGTACAATCTGCCACCCTAACCACGTCCCAATTCGTCCCGGCGCTTTATCACCAATATCATAAGTTTTCGGTCTATCTTCAATATATTTTCGTTTTACTTCATGATTAGTTTCAAAGAGCAGCTCATTTTCTACAAAATGTGTCCAGATAATAGCAGCATTCTCACGCACTCCCGCCATTTCTTCCCCTGTGTACCATATCATAATACTGTCAGGAGTGCAAGGCATCATTTGTTTTGCAAAGTAAAATGATTTGCCATAGGATACCATCTCTGCCAGAATAGTGTTGTCAGAAACATCCGTCACATTAAAAGTGGGTGAAATACCATATAACAGCATGATAGATGGTACAATATATTCGGAAGCATAACGCCTCAGAATGTAGTTGAACATATTGATGGGTCGATATTTTGCACCCTCGCCTAAATAATAGTCCAGGCCGATGATGATTAAGGAATCCGAAACATACAGGTCATTCATCAATCCTGTAGCCACTGTCTGCACTTTGGGAAGTGGTACATCAGGATAATAATACCTTAAATGGCTAAAAGCACTGTTCAGTTCACTCTTAAGGGTTGACAAATCTCCAAAAACACGGTCTATCTCACCATCCAAAACAGCAATTTGCGGGTTGGTGAACCTTTTGAACAGCTCGTCTACCATTACCTCTTCACTGGGATAATTACGGCTCTGAAGGAAAACAGCGCTAATAATAGGATAAGTCTTTAGAAATGTCTGTAGCTCATCTTTGCTTTCAACGTTCAAAAGCTTTTTATGAAGCTCCTCCACTTCCAGCTGAATTTCGTGACCGGATATATCAGGTTGATAAACACATTCGTTATAGTCAGAGGTTTGACATGACCAAAAGGAGAGAAAGCCAATAAGAGCGGCAAGTATAAAGTAGTGTACTTTTCGAGTCATCAAACTATTCACTTAATTTGTAACAGACTAATTTAATTTTGCTCTAAGGTAAATAAATTTAATGCTCATGAGAAAATATATGCTGTTGACGGGTATGCTCTTATTCTTAGCTGGCGGTTCGCTTGCTCAGTTTAAGATAGGCTTACAGATGACGCCGATATTAAGCACTAACAGAATTACAGCAGACTCTGATACGCTGAATATTGAAACGAATGGTACCGGTTTGCGCTTTGCTTTTGGGCCCATCATAGATGTGCAGATAAAGGAGAACTACTACTTCAGTTCAGGGTTGCTTTTTGTCTCGAAAAGAGCAGGAATAGAAGCCAGTCGACCAGGTGATGCAGGGACACCTATACGTGAAACATACAAGCTTCAATACTTACGTGTACCCTTAGCGCTAAAGTTATTTACGAATGAGATCAGCATCGATAAAAAGATCTATTTCAAATTAGGGACTACCATGGAATTCAATATTGAAGAAGAGGCAAAAGACAAGGCGAATTTCCTGGTGGATAATTTCAAATTTTTCGATTCGTCTTTACTGGCAGGAATAGGGTTGGAGTACCGGCTCGGTGTGAATACAACGATCTTTGGAGGGTTTACTTACAACCGCGGTCTGCTAAACGTTGTCAGTGACCAGGCTCCATTGGATACAGACCTCACACTAAAAAATGATTATGTGGGCATTGATCTGGGTGTAAAGTTTTGATTCACCTGACTAATCCAATACTTTTCTATTCGTCATATCCATAATCTGCTGACGTGCAAAGGTAGGGTCATAATTATTGTAAAACCCAGAAAGTATCCGATGTGCAATGTGTGAATAAATGAGTTCCTCATCCGTTTTCCCCTTCTTACCTAACCAAAAAATACGTTTAGGGTGTTTTTTCATATCTTCAATGTAAGCCACCGCTTTGTCGTACTGTTCAGGGGTATACGTCAATTTGAATGTTGTTTCCACAGTTTGTATCCTGTCCATCTTGTTCATTGCTAACTGAAAAAATTAAAAAATCTGTAATCAATTAACACAAATCCGGGTGGAAAAGTTGATTTTTAAGCTATGAACACAGTTAAAGTAGCTATTGCACAGTATTCATCCGTGCATCTGGACCTGCCCGCCAGTATGAAGAAACTGGAGGAGATCATACGTAAAGCAGCCGGCGAAAAGATACATTTGTTAGTGTTCGGGGAAACGTGGCTATCAGGTTATCCTGCCTGGTTAGATAACTGCCCTGAGGTAGCAAAATGGGACCACGAACCCACAAAAGAGGCTTACCTGGCACTTCGTAAGAGTAGTATAACGGTACCAGGTGTTGAAACTGCTAAAATAGGTGAATTGGCCAAGGCGGCCGCTGTGAACATTGTAATAGGCGTCAATGAAATTATAACTTCTGGTAAAGGAAGTGGTACAGTATTCAATGCTCTACTAACATTTAATGATCAGGGAGACCTGGTCAATCATCATAGAAAACTCGTTCCTACTTACACGGAAAAAATGATCTACGGACATGGGGATGCACATGGGTTACAAGCTGTAGAAACCAATATAGGAAGGGTGGGTGGACTGGTATGTTGGGAACACTGGATGCCCCTGACACGACAGGTTTTACACGATACAGCGGAAGATATACATGTAGCCGTATGGCCTACGGTACATGAGAGGCATCAAATTGCCAGTCTTCAATATGCTTTTGAAGGGAGATGTTTTGTCTTGGCTGCCGGTCAGTTATTAAAAGCAGGTGATTACCCGTCCTCGTTAAGTATATCAGATGGTGACGATCCAGAGCATCTGGTACTTACAGGAGGAAGCTGTATTATTAATCCCAGGGGAGAATATATTGTATCTCCCGTTTTTAACAAAGAGGGTCTGATCATGGCAGAAATTGATCCGGACCAGCGTATTAAAGAGCAAATGACACTGGATACCAGCGGACACTACCAACGACCCGATGTATTTAACCTGGAAATCAAGAAAGACAGACTGATATGACCCTTATTGAACGCCTCTTCCGACCGGTAGACAATAGTCCTCTTATTTTTTTTCGGATAATTTATGGCCTGTTACTTTGCCTGGAAGCCTGGGGAGCCATAGCAACCGGCTGGGTAAGGAAGGCGTTTATAGAACCTCAGCATACCTTCCCGTTCATTGATTTTTCATGGTTAGAGCCATTACCGGGTTCTGGTATGTATTTCTATTATGTTGTAATGGGCGGATTAGGCATTATGGTGATGTTAGGTTATCGTTACCGACTGGCCATGGGTGCCTATGCTATCATGTGGGCAGGAGTGTATTTAATGCAGAAAACGCATTATAATAATCACTATTATTTGCTCATGTTACTCAACTTCCTCATGTGGATGGTACCGGCACATCAATATGCATCATTGGACGCAAGGCGTAATCCACAAATCAAAAGCCTTACCTGTCCGCAGTGGTGTATTTGGTTGTTCGTAGCCAATATGGCCATAGTTTATTTTTATGCCTCAGTGGCTAAGATGTACCCGGATTGGATCGAAGCAAAACCTATCGGCATATGGTTCAGAGCAAAACAACATTACTGGCTCATAGGACCTCTCTTAGCCCAGGAATGGTTCCAGCATTTTGTAGCCTGGGGGGGAATATTGTACGATCTGCTTATAGGTCCCGGGCTGCTCTGGAAGAAAACCAGAAAGTATGCTTTCATAGGCTCTGTCTTATTCCACTTATTCAATTCTGCTGTTTTCCAGGTAGGTATTTTTCCTTATCTCGGAATTGCCATTGGTGTATTTTTCTTTGAACCGGAGGTAATAAGAAGCCTGTTTTTTAAGAATAAATCCAGCCTGAAAGACAAATCCATAGATCCATACATGTACCCAAGAAGGCCTTTGCTCATGTATGTCTTAGGTGGCTATCTCATCATTCAATCTTTATTACCACTGCGGCACTGGCTGTATCCCGGAAATGTAAACTGGACAGAAGAGGGTCACCGCCTTGCCTGGCATATGATGTTAAGAGTTAAGGCTGGCTATGTGAACTTCATTGTGGTAGATAACGATTCCGGGGATGACTGGAACGTAAGGCCAAAAGACTATTTAACAGATAAACAAGCCCGAGTGATCTCTTCGCGGCCAGATATGCTATGGCAGTTTGTTCAAATTCTAAAAAAAGATTTTCACTCCAGAGGCTATGATAACATTAGCATTCATGCCCAAAGTAAAGTGAGCTTAAACGGCAGACCATATCAACCCTTGATCGATCCTGAATATGACCTGGCAAAAGCTGAATGGCACCGCTTCAAACCTTCTGAATGGCTGCTACTGTCTAATGAGAACAGTCCCTCTTCTGCAGAAGTTGATCCCTAACCTCTGGAGCTAAGCATCAGTAAAACCTATGTGCTGATTAGTGCTTTTTCATGTGCATTGTTATAATACGCCACCAGGTTTGTCCAGTCAAAATTTTCCGCAAGATCTTCTGCTTTATTTCTTTGTTGCATACGTTCACGGCGTGTTAAATCTGCAAAGTTAAACATTTTGATGGCCAGGTCTTTGGCCACTGCTGACGGCTTACGGGCATGACGATGCAGAAGATAAGCCCCATACTGTTCATGATCAGGATAATATCTTCCAACAAAGTCTCCAAAACCTGAGTAATCAGATGTAATAGCAGGTACACCTCTGGCCAGACATTCCAGCGGTGTATAGCCCCATGGTTCATAAAAACTGGGGAATATTCCCAGATGGCATCCTCGCACGAATTCACCATAGTCTATACCAAAAAGAGGGTTAGTAGTATCTATAAAATCCGGGTGGTATACCACTTTTACTTTATCCAGCGGGTTATTGACTAATGGAGCATTTCTCAGGTAACCGAGAATCTCATCGTTATTGTCGTCTTTAAGGTTATGGGTTACTACAATAGGCCATGCATCCGACTTCCATGACTGCAGTATTCTTCGAAATTTGAGTCTCAAATGGTCATCCACCATATTGTTAAGATCCGGAAGTTTGAGATTACGTTGTTCACTGGCTGCCGCATAAAACATACGCTTTCCTATCTGGCTTTCAATATCTTCGCAGGTATTACGGATCTCACCCATCACACCTCGCGATTGTAGCACTACAGGGTTAATGGACCACACAGGTCGCTTGGTAATGAAAAACATCACCACTGTCTGCTTCCTTTTGGCCTTCTTCAACATAGTATTGAGTATGGTCAAGGCCTCCAGGGTAATATCGTATCCTTTGTTTTTATACTCATATCGCCCTGAGGTGAAAAAGTACAAGGTATTGTCCAAGTCAAAAGGAGAACTGTGAAAAAAGTGACCCATAACAAATTCGTGTATTTCAGACTTGTATTGCTGATGTAAGTTCTGTACCTCATGGGTAGCAACAAATCGTTCTATGTTCAGGCCGTTAGGTGTGATCACATCGGGCTCATGCCCTAGAAATTCTTTACACTCTTTCGCTGTGACATCACTGACCGTCGTAAGTACATCACATTTTTGTGCACTGTATCTTTCTATTTCGGCCAATGGAAGAATATGAAAATATTCAGCCTGTTGACTCCAGTTGTATTTACTTAAGGAGGAATAAAAATGCTCGTCATTCATCGCAATGTAACGGCCAAGCGATGTGGCATGTGTTGTGAAAACCGTTTTAATGGGCAGTTTTCTGCTTTTTATATCAAGTATTGGCACAGATGCCATCCACTCATGGAAATGAGCAATAACAGGTTTATTAATCGCGTTCATTTCTTTCGCCAAAAGGGTGAAAAAAATGGTGCAAAGCTCTGAAAAACACACCACCTGGTTCTGAAGCAGGTCATCATGGTAGAGATTGATCTTGTGATCTGTAAAGAGCCTTTGCCTGATCTCATACGCTTTGGGTTCCAGGTCTTTTACATGCAATAGTACGGCAAGTGGCCGGCCCGTTACGAGCCAGGTTCCAAACTCGACCTGATACCCCATTTTTCTCATCTTCTTTACGGCACTTCCATAAGGTCCGGAAAGATCATCAACAGGATCAAATTCAGCACTCACATCCTGATTAACGATAGGTCCCAACAAACAGTAGCGCTCCCCCCACTGAGCGGTCATTGCTGGCACTTTTGATCTGATTACGGTGTATATACCACCCATCTGATTACATACTTCCCAAGCTGTTTCTACAAGATAAGCGCCTTGTAATGAACGGGGTTGTCTCAGATGATTTTGTCGAGGTTGTAGTTCTAAAGTCACACGCTATGTTTTTTATTAATTTAACAAAAAACCAGCGGTTTATGTCTATTTATAAGCCTCTTTCAGTCGATTTTTAAAGGCTTTTTTGAATTTTTCTACCTTGGGTTTAGATACTGAAAGAATGTACGGCTGATTAGGGTTGAGTTCATAATAATTCTGATGATAATCTTCTGCATCATAGAATGAACTAAACGCGGTGATCTCGGTAACGATAGGGTTGGAAAACGTTCCCTTATCGTCTAATTCACTTTTGATCTTTTCAGCAATCTGCTTTTCATGGCTGTTCGAATAATAAATAGCAGACCTGTACTGGGTACCCACATCCGGACCCTGACGGTTCAGCGTAGTTGGATCGTGCGAACCAAAAAAGATTTCCACTAAAGAAGTGTAGGACACCTCTTGCGGATCATATAACACTCTTACGGCTTCCGCATGACTGGTAATGCCTGCACTCACTTGCCGATAGGTCGGGTTCTTTTCCTTCCCTCCGCTATAGCCCGACACTACGTCATAAACTCCTTTAACTCGCTCAAATACCGCTTCCGTACACCAGAAACATCCACTGGCAAAATAAGCCGTATCCAGCTTCTCAGCGTGTTCAGCGCTTATCGGAACAACTGTTTGTGCAGTATTTTGATTGCCCCCTGAGCAGCTGGCAAAAAGTAAACAGAAAGCCGGGATGAGTAAAAATCTTAATTTGTTCATAACATCTTTATTTAATGCAGTCAACGCTATTCCTCGTGCATATGTTTATCGGCTTCAAGACAATTACCTGATTATTGACATAACAACCCCTTTGTTCATATGCTGAAATCAGAACAATTGATAATGACCACCTCGTCTGAATTTAGTGGTATCCAAAGGAGGTAACGAGTCGTTTCGCATGTACTTTTTACGGGCCTGATGAAATAGCTGATTTATAACATCTGCTATATTTCCCTCTCCCCTCATCCTTCTGCCAAAGACACTGTCGCTCACTTGTCCTCCATGAACCTCCCGGACCTGATTCCAAACCTTATCAAAGCGGTCAGCAAAATTTTGTTTTAGCCAATTTTCAAATACTTGCGCAATAAATCCATTAAGCCTCACTAGGGTGTATCCGGCCGACAATGCTCCGTGCTCAGCAGCTGATTTAATGATCTGCGGTATCTCATGGTGGTTAAGTCCAGGAATAACAGGAGCATTCATCACCATAACCGGAATGCCCAAACTACTCATTTTTTCGATCGCTTTAAGTTTTTTAATCGCTGAGGCCGTTCGAGGCTCCATCACGGAACGAAGTTTTTCATTCAATGTATTTATAGACAGGATAACCAGCACAAGATTGTCCTTAGCTAAGTCCTGAAGCAGATCTAAATCACGTAACATTAAGGTATTTTTGGAAATAATGCCTACCGGATGGCGGAACCGGGCAAATACTTCCAATAAACTCCGTGTAATCTTTAATTTCCTTTCAATCGGCTGATAGCAGTCCGTATTACCAGACAGTACGATGGTCTCAGGTTTCCAGGAAGGCTTAAGAAAGAGCTGCTCCAAAAGATTAGGAGCATTCTTTTTAACGACAATTTTGGATTCAAAATCTAACCCTGCATTAAAACCCCAGAATTCATGGGTCTTGCGCGCATAGCAATAAACACAACCATGTTCACAACCCTGATAAGGGTTTAATGAATATTCCATACCTACATCAGGGCTTTCTACTTTGTTCACCACAGTTTTTGGTGTTTCGTAGTAAATACGGGTTTGCAGGTTTTCCGGTAGTAGCTCTTCATCCAGGCCTTCTTCATGATCAGTAACATACTCCTGAGCCAAAAACGGATTTTTCGTAATAATTTGAGCTCCTCGCCCTTTTCGATAGTTCTTTTGCATATACTAATATAATTAGTATATACTATATTTTTTAGCTTTTTTATTTATTCAAATTCTTGTGGGTCATGACCATTCGAATCTCTCCATAGCTGAAGTCTTCCGGCAACTTCTCTTTGACAGGCTTAAGGCCAGGTTCACGTATATCAGACAACACACTTAATATTGTATTGACCCGTTCTGCCGACAGCGCTTCGCTGATTTGGAGCTTACCTTCTTTAATAAGAAGATCAAGGTGCGATTCAATGGTACCATGCCTCAGGTTCCTTTCCTTCGCGATTTCCCTGATACTTCGACCGTTTTTGAAAAGTTCCAGTGTTTTCAAGTGAGTTCCCCCGGCTGACTTCGTCCGTTTGGAAGTGGCTTTAGGTACGGCCCGTTCTTTTGATTCAAGATTGTGTTCCTTGCAGTAAGCGGCTATCTTTTCTATTATAGGATCACCATAACGCTGCACTTTCACCATTCCAAATCCACTGATCTGTTCCAGGTGCTGTAAAGTGGTGGGTAAGTAAAGAAGTAGCTCTCTTAAGCTGGCATCGGAAAAAACCACATAAGCAGGCACTCCCTCACTATCAGCAATCATTTTTCTAAGTTCTTTGAGTATCACGCCAAGATCGACATGTAATTCGACCTCCTCAGATCCTTCCGTTTGTATTTCTTTCTCAACCAGTTTAGGAAGTTTTACGCTGGCCCCATGAGCTAGTACCTCCTTGCTTTTAGTTGTAAGTTCTAATACCGGATATTGACCGGAAGACCTCTTCAGGAATCCCATTTGTATGAGTTCATTCAGGTAGTGTCTCCATTCATCTTTGGACAACTCAACCCCTACACCAAAGGTCTTGATCTTTCTATGTACTTCCCTGATCTTTTGTGAGCTTGAACCCCTAAGAAAATCAATAACATAATTGACACCGAAGGATTGCCCCAACCTCGTCACAGCTGATAGTGCCTTCTGGGCTATCAATGTTCCGTCTATCTCCTCGTAATCAGTCAGGCAATTATCACAATTACCGCAATAGGCCGCGGCTTCTTCACCAAAATATTGTAGCAAAAATCTGCGTCTGCAAGTTCTCAGGCTACCGAAATTGGCCATTTCCCGAAGCTTGTTTTCCATTACTTTGGATTGCTCCTCATTATCGGTGATAGTGGTAAGCTTTTGCATCATAAAAAAATCCGCATACGAGTAAAACATCAGTGCCGTGCTTGGCAATCCATCACGTCCGGCTCTACCCGTTTCCTGGTAGTATCCTTCTATATTTTTAGGCAGATCCATATGCACAACAAAGCGAACATTGGATTTATCAATGCCCATACCAAATGCAATAGTCGCTACTATAATGCTGACTTCATCTTTTAAAAAAGCTTCCTGGTGGTTATTTTTTGTTTCTCTTCCAAGACCAGCATGATAGGGTTTGGCAGAAAAGCCGTCCAGGGATAAACGTTCTGCCAGTTGCTCAGTATCTGCGCGCCTTAGGGTGTAAATTATACCTGCATCACTTTTATGCTGACTTAAAAAATCGACCAGTTGTACGTATGTATTGTTCTTAGGCTGCACTACATACCGAATATTGGGCCGGTTAAAGCCTGTGACAAAGATGCGTGGCTGTCGGAGTTGCAGCTTTTCAGCAATATCTGTTTGTGTCAGATTGTCGGCCGTAGCGGTCAATGCCACCACCGGGACACGGTCTCCAAGCGCTTTGGTGATCTTTGAAAGCAACAGGTACTCCGGCCTGAAATCATGACCCCATGAGGAAATGCAGTGGGCTTCATCCACCGCTACCAATGAAATAGCTAATTCTTTAATGAAATTGATAAACTGTTGCTCGCGGCCAAGCAATCTTTCCGGAGCCATGTAAAGTAACTTCAATTCTCCCGTACGCAACAGGTCCATAATGTGGCTTTGTTCCTCGGTAGTTTGTGTAGAATTTAAATAAGCGGCAGCAATACCATGGAGACGTAAAGCATCTACCTGGTCTTTCATCAAAGCGATTAAAGGGGAAACCACGATGGCCGTTCCTCTTTTGACAAGAGCAGGAATTTGATAACATAGCGATTTCCCTCCTCCTGTTGGCATCAGTACCAATGTATCTTTTCCCGCCAATACACTATCGATTATTTCACGTTGTGAACGCCGGAAATCATGATAACCAAATGTACCTCTTAATATGGCGAGTGGGTCAGTGGGTAGTAAAGTATTCATAGCTCATATATTTCGTCAAAATTCGGAAGAAAAAGAGCGGCAAAGGGTATCTCATTTTTCCTTTACCGCCGATACTTCCTGTTCATTTAAACTTTTTTACCTCCTATCATCAAGAGTTCGTTCATACTCACCTCGGTAACGTATCTCTTTTCACCATTGCCGTTTTCGTAAGAACGGTGGATCAACCTGCCTTCCAATGCAATCTCCTGTCCTTTCACCAGATATTTAGAAGCTATATCAGCCCTTTTCCCCCAGGCAGTGATATTGTGCCATTGTGTATCTTCGACTTTCTCTCCGTCGGCATTATAATACATGTCTGTAGTAGCTATGGTGAATGTGGCCAAATTCCTACCGGATGTCAAGGTTTTTACTTCAGGATCTTTACCTAATCTTCCAATCAGTTGAACGGTGTTTCTTAAACTTTTCATACGACTTAAATTTTAAAATTACAAAATGATTTATCATGTGTTCTTCTATTCCTGTCACTCGTAAAAGAGGTATTGAAATTGGAACGATGCAAAGTAAAAAGAGCGATCAGGCCACAGTCGTATGGTAAATGTTTGTATTCGTTTAGGTTACATTTGTAAACGTTTGTTGTCGGATAATAAATTGAATATCAGTGTTTTTTATTTTCATTAGCGGAAAGAAATTATCTTGGATTATCGGACCACAGGCCAATAATTAACGCTGCGTTCTCTTCCATTTGCAACAAAATAAAAGTGGTGAGGTACTCTTTGAAACTAATTAAGGTTCTATTCGGGTCTTCTTTCAGCCTTATTGTCTCCGTCATAAAAGTAATAAGGTTGTTTCATTAAAATTGCCATCCTTTGACGTGCTCTCTGTATGGTTCAGGGAGTATTTATATTATTAATTCCTTACCTTGCTTTTTTTCAAATTGAAAATCCTACCTGAAAAAATGAATGCCATTGACCAATTTCTTAGTACCCAATCTAAAATCAAGGTAATTTCCATCATAGGACTTTACTTTAGTGCCGGGGGTATTCTGGCGGAGCTTCTTCCTTTTATTTTCCAAAATGTAGCGTTTGAAGACGCCAGGTTCTTGTTTTACATCAAAGGGTTTTTATCTAATCTTAACCTCGGTTTTTTCACTTTTTTTCAGAGGTATGTTATCATTTTTGATAACGGGATGTACATCAATCAGCTTAACCTGGTAGTTTACATTATTGGTTTGATCGGATTAGCATTGTATTACTTCACAAGCGAGCGTGAACAAAGGCTTCTGAGGTTTTTTCTGTCTTTAATAATACTTTCGAATTCCGCCGGCCTTATCATATACACCATATACCCCTTGCTGAACTTTCGCAGTTTGGACAGCAATTTTTCATGGCCGGCTTATGTGCTCTTTAAATTTGTTGGTGTACTTATTATTTATCTGAGTTATTGGTCGTTAAAAACGCTGGCCAAGGATAAGCTGGATTCTGAAAAGTTAGCCTCTGAAGCTTTAGAAGAAAAAGTCATTAAATATAACAGAGGGGAGGCCACCCGTTGGCAACGTATCTTCAATCTGGTTTTTGATACGTACATGAGTATTTTAATTTTATCACCGTTTATCAGCTACTTTGAATTTATGGGTGGGCTGGAAAATTCATTAGGTGAACGTTATACCGCTTACGGTATAATTTTAGCTTTCAGGCTCGTTTATTATTTATTTTTCGAAACGTTGCTGGGTATGACACCTGCCAAGTTTCTTTCTGAAACACGTGTAGTCAGTACTGATTTCAAACGCCCTGAAAGCACCAAAATACTTCTAAGAACATTATCGCGCTATGTCCCGTTTGATGCTTTTTCGTTTTTAGGAGACCGTGGTTGGCATGACAAATGGTCAAATACGGCGGTGGTAAAGGAAATTCGTACCGGCGTCAAAGGTGGGCATTACTTCTGGATCTTTCCTATCGCCATAGCCATTGTTGTCGGCTTGTATTTTGGTAATGAGGCCTGGGAAGATCATCAATGGTATTTGAAATCCAAAGCCCGCCATGAGCGAAAGATGGAGAGGAATCGTAATACTATTGAACATCTGTCGCATAATACGATGATTGAATTGAAAAACACCGAAAGACCATATTCTTCGGATACTACTTATTACTTAAAAGTGGAAGATGTAAATGGCAACCATGTCTATTGTAGTATTGTACCCTTCAAAAAATCATATTCTACAAGTAAGTACGACATTGAGCAGTACTACCTCCAAAATCAATACGCCTTCAATAAAGTCGAAATCAGTCGCACTGACCTTATGACTAACTCAATATATGAATATAATCAACTGCGCTCTAAAAATGATGAGAGTTTCGCTTTTCTGAATGACAATTCATTCTATAAGGTAGAAAATATCTACGAGGCTTTCGGCCCTATTTTACGGACCAGTGGTGGTGGTCGTTTAAGTAGGAATTCATTTGAAATGAATATAATCAATGAGGGGCGACCCTGCAGAATTACATCTATTAAAAATATAGTGCAGGATATTCGATGGATCACTACATTCCCATTAGAGTTGCCTACCGCCGAAAACGACAGTTACCCAAGCATCTCGCTTAGTGCTGAAAACTCTCAAAAGGGAGAACCTTATCATTTTGAGATAAGTATAATAGACAATGAGGGTACTTCTTACCGGTATGAAGTCAAAGGTCAGGATCTTGAAGCCGAGTTTATCAGGTTGTATGAATGACAGTTCCCCATTTTTTATAAATATTTAAAGAGCACAAATACTATCCATGTCATTAAAAGACTTTGAAGAAGAAGATGATTCGCTTTATGAACATCATCAGATTATCGCTGATCCCAACCAGACCTTGATCCGTATTGACAAGTTTTTGATGGACCGCCTGCCGAATACTACACGTACCAAAATTCAGTCAGGCATAAAAGATGGATTTGTACAAGTGAATGATAAGGAGGTAAAACCAAATTATAAGGTCCATCCGGGCGATAGGATCATCATTGCCCTGCCTGAACCACCCCGTGATACAGAAGTAGTACCTGAAAATATCCCCTTAAACATTGTTTTTGAGGATGAACATTTGCTTGTGGTCAATAAAGAAGCCGGAATGGTGGTACATCCGGCTTACCAAAATTGGACGGGCACCCTGGTAAATGCGCTCACTTATCATTTTCAAAACTTACCGGAAATGGAGGGAAATGACGGGAGGCCGGGACTGGTCCATCGCATCGATAAAGACACTTCCGGTCTGCTGGTAATCGCCAAAAGTGAGCTTGCCATGACGGGACTGGCCAAACAGTTTTTTGACCATTCTATTGAAAGAACTTATTATGCTCTGGTATGGGGTATACCTGAACCTGAAAAGGGCACTATAACTATAAATTTAGGGCGCAGCCCGAAAGACAGGCGAGTAACAATGGCCTTTGAAGATGATTCCATTGGCAGACATGCCATAACTCACTATGAAACCATTCAAGACTTGCGATATGTAGCTTTGGTAAAATGTAACCTGGAAACAGGGCGGACGCATCAGATCCGTGCACATATGAAATATCTTGGACATCCTCTTTTTAATGATGCCACTTACGGTGGCGACAGGATTTTGAAAGGCACCCAGTTTTCCAAATTCAAAAGTTTTGTGGACAATTGCTTCAGAATCATTCCAAGACAAGCGTTACATGCCAAGTCGTTAGGGTTTATCCACCCTGTTACAAAAAAGAGAATGCAGTTCTCTTCAGAACTTCCTGAGGATATGAGGGAAGTCCTGGAAAAATGGGAAAATTATGTGCAATATACTTAGTGGTCTCTTTCAGACGACAGTAAGTATATTTGTCATCAATTCAAGATTGGAAATTAAGCTGTCACCAGCTTCTTATTGTCATCCAACGCTTGATTGATCTGGATCATGGCCTGCTTCTTAAAGTCTTGATAAGTCATGTCCAATTGTTCATTGTACAAAAGCTCCTTAATATAGCCCAGTACATTCTCCATGTCTCCATCGTTCATCGAATCCAACGATTGAACGATGGCTTGTTTTTTAATGATAGTGTTCATGATTGTAGTGGTTGTTACCAAAAATAACGGATCATACCAGCATTAGTTCATGTATTAAGGAATAGTAAAGATTTAACAACATAGAGATAAACCGTAAAATCCTTATGCGAACTACCAGATTTACAGGTAGAACTGCGTTTAGGCACAATTATATATTCGTTAGATTATGGATTGTTCCAAGGTTATCATAACTCACAGCCCGGTCAGTAAGACCCGGGAAAGTTACGTCTCACTTCTTTGTACTTTTCCCAGTCAAATTCATCGAGAAATTTGACCGCCTCTTCGGCTCCTTTCAAAAACAGTCTTACTTGCTCGTTAACAGGCATCTGAAAATCAAGCCAATTGAAGTCTTTATCAGCATTTACACGGCATATAAGTTGGCGATAATCAGGATTTTTCATTAAAAAATCATAATCGTGTATTTGCCTCATAGTACTGATCATTGCACCACTAAAGCCAAATAGGCTATCTGTACTATTAAACTCTTCGCGGTAGGTACTCAACCGGACTCCGAAAGTGGGCATCCTGGGAACACCCCCATCCTGGCGATGAAATACATCAATAGGAAAGTTACTGAGCATTCCACCATCTACAAAACTGACCGAGGCCGGTACCGGCCCGAAATATTTCGCATTCTCATTCCAAAGCGGGTGTTTTTCCTTTCCTGCATCAGGAATGTTGGTTACTTTGAACGGTTCAAAGAAGAAAGGGATGGACATAGAAGCACGAACCAGTTTAGCGGGACTCTCGCTTTTAAAATCATTCCAATACAATGAGGCCATCCTGGGAAATTCCACTTTGGTATTCGTGGTAATATCTGAGGTTACAATTGCCAAGTCAGGAAATAGATCATCTATTAATGCTCCCGTTGTAACATCTTTAAGGCCCGAAGGAGCTTGCATTCTTAACTCCATTAAGTCCCCGATAGTATCAATGCCTTGCTTGTTAAGTTCACGGGTGATCCACCGTTCAAAGTCCGTTCCCGGGTTGATTCCAAGTTTATTTTTTAGCGTTTTATAGATCTTAAAAGCATTAACGAATACACTCCAACCAAGCCCTTTTTTCTTTTTAATAGCTTTCTGTATAAGTTTTTTAATGGCTTTATCCCCATCCACTATGTCAAACAGATCTTTCTTACTCAGAATGTCTAAAATTTTTTCAGATTTAGCCTCTTCAATTTTCCCTAAGGCTGCCATCATCAATGTATTAATTGCTCCTGCCGATGTTCCTGCCAGGCTAAAAAACGTATACCTGTTGATTCCAGAATATACGTGTATCCGGCTAATGCTATTCCTAAAACGCCCCCACCTTCTTGCACCAAGTCTACAAACTGATGTCCGGCAGCATCTTCAACATCGGAAAATCGTTTTCCGGAAGCCTTAATTTCCTGGGCTTTATCCCTGAATAATTTTAACTGAGGTGCATTTAAGAATTTTTCCATCCGTATTTATATTGAGCTTTTTGGCATTTCTTTGTCCACAGGCTTTTGACCTGTACTTCTGAGGCTGGCGACCCTGTTCAAAAGGTCATACCAGAAGGGGGCTCCTAAAGAAATGGCTAACGCCGTTATTAGCCACCCAAAAACTCCCTGAAAAGAAATTTGTGACCAGATGCTTTCGATCTTTTCACCAAGTGACGTTTTGTGCTGAATCTTTTCACCAGCTACCAATACTGATTTAGTTTGCGGAATGTCCCACCCCAAACCAAGTATGCTTTGTGATTGAGCAATTTGATTTGTGAATAGGCTGTCTACACGTTGCTCTAATTGACCTATTCTTTGCCTATTCTGATTATTTGACAATGAATCCAGGCTGTAGTCAGTTATAGCCGTTTGAGCTGAGTCTTCCGAAAGTAGCGCCAACTGGAGCTCTGCCATTTTAACCAGTTCAGCCCTGGCCAACGGGTCATTGTTAAGTTTATGCACAATTTGAAAGGTATCAGCATCCATCACCATGCTAATGAGAAAGCCGATGATGAAAAGAAAAAGATGAGCTTTCCTTTTATACCAACCTGACGCACGTTGCATAACGTCGTTATACCAGCTTTTTAGCTGTTCTCTCAAGTCCTCCAGATTTTCGCCTGCTTCAGTAATTAGCGCCATGAGCCATTGCCGGGTATTTCCTTCAGGTAAGGCCTCAACTCCTTTTTTAATGCTTCCAATATTTTGCTTCGTGCTATTGTCTCCATTAAGTATAAACAATAACACTTCAGCGAAACGACGGTCTGTCAGATAAGACGGTAACGTATTGTTAGAACTACAAAATTTCCTGAATGATGGACTTTGAAGAAATTTACTTACCAGTATATCTGTTTCTTTACCGTTATCGGATAACAGGTTCACAATCCCTTTCTTCAGATTTTTACCTCTTGAATACAACCAGCGCATCACAAGTTCATTAATAGCACTTGCGAACAGGCTTAAAATCAGATATATGAAAACAAGGCCTATTACAATGTCGAGTACATTGGAGTTCAGCATTACCGGGGATTATGTTTGTAGGAAAATTAACCAAATAATCTTTAGTTTTTAGCCATTACTCATGATCATTTCGTAGCAATCCACTACTGTACTGGCCTGTTACTTGTTCAGAGATTCTTCTGTTTCAGTATATACTGCAGCTGTTTAGCACTGTCATTGAGAAACCAGAAAAGAAGTCTAAATACGCTTTCAGATTCTCATGGCTTTGGTCTCTGAAGATCACAACATTCATGTATCCTGTCCTGTCATCTACTTTTTCCAAATCCGTAGCCAAGAATGTGCAAATAAATTAAAGTTTTTACGCTTAAATAACGAGTGATTGGCAATAAAACAATTCTTTGTTTAAACGTAACGCTGATTAGCACTCACGTTCATGAAACATTCCTCATAAGGAACAGGGCTCCGGTCAGCCGAGGTCACGAGATGGGCCTTGCGGAGTCCCCGTTTCACACCATAAATAATCGAATTATCCACGTAAGGCTTAATTAAAAAAGCTCTTGACGAAAGCTTCTTAGCCTCTTCTATAAGTACAAGGTCCAGTTCATGGTGAAGAAATATCAATGGCGTCTCGCTTATCTCTTCGTCATTTCGAATATTCTTACCCAATGTAAGACCATCGATAAGTTTTAATTCGATTTCACAAATGACCAAATCCGGTTTCAGATATCTTGCTGCCTGCAAACCGCTAAGACCATCATTTGTATAAATAAGATCAAATTCGAAGTTCGAAAGTATGCCGTGCATACGTTTCCTATCTCTATCGTCTTGATGTACTATTAGAATTGTGGGTTTCATCTCAAGCCAACATTTAAATTCTTACTCCACGAATTTAGTAGCTAGCCTGATCAGGTTTTAAGGGATTACCCCGATAGAAAACTCAGATTTTCAATTAACTTGTTGATTATAAGTATATTACAAATATAAATGCAGCAAAACATTAGGTGAATTCACCTACAGAATTGAGGGAAATCCACTAATCATGTAATAAGGCCCGTTTCGTACCCGTATTTTACCAGTCCTATAGAATTACGCGAGCCTACTTTATCCATCATACGGGCTTTATGGTTTTCAATCGTCTTTTCGCTCAGGAATAACTTTTCTCCGATCTCTTTATTTGTTAACTCCCGGCTTATGAGTATGAGAATTTCCTTTTCACGATCACTCAAGACCGCCTGATTTTGGAAAACTGGCCTGCTATCAACTTTTTTTCTGCTTCTGGTCACATTACGTAATGCAGCGCTAACGATCTCATTTTGGTAAAAATCCTTTTCGATCACTGACTCAATAGCCTGCTCTACTTCTTCAGGCTCAGCATTTTTGAGCAGAAAGGCATGAGCACCGGCTTCTATCATATAGAAGATATGGTTTTGTGAATCATGCATAGACAAGACGATGATTTTAATATTATCATATTTTGCCAATATCTTTTCAGTAGCCTCCACACCATCCATTATTGGCATCTCCAGGTCCATTAAAATTGCATGCGGCCTTTTATCAGACACCAGATCGAGCAGTTCCTGACCGTTGCTTGCTTCACGAACTTCTGCTACATTCTTAAAGCTACGTACCAGGCGGCTCATCCCTTTTCTAAATAAGGTTTGATCGTCAGCTATGTATACTGTCCACTTGTTCATTTTTTATGGTGATTTTGTACGTTGTCCCTATTCCCGCCTCACTTTTCACATCCATAGTACCTTTCAACATTTTTACACGGTTTTCGATATTATACAATCCAACCCCCTTGTTGATATCACTCTTAACCGCTTCTATATTGAAACCTTTACCATCATCATCAATGGTAAGATCAAAATAGCCCTCACTCCTTATTATTATGTTGATGTTTTTTGCTTGTGCATGTTTTAAAGCATTATTCACAATTTCCTGGACCACCCTATAAACCGGGAGTTCATCTTTTCTCTCTAATAAGGGCTTAATACCGTAATCATTAAAAATTACATTGACCTGAGTTGAACTAACCTTATCACAAAACTCTCTCAACGCCTCTGACAGGCCAAACTTTTCCAGGGAAGCCGGAAGAAGATCTTTAGATATTCTTCTTACAGTATCAATTGCATCATCGATCATATCTTTTGCTTCGCTAACAGATTCCAAAGCGTCATTGTTTAACTTTGAT
Source organism: Fulvivirga sp. M361 (assembly GCF_007097395.1). Taxonomy (GTDB): domain Bacteria; phylum Bacteroidota; class Bacteroidia; order Cytophagales; family Cyclobacteriaceae; genus Fulvivirga. The sequence continues at coordinate 121,401 of NZ_VKDC01000009.1, read as the reverse complement.
TTTTTAAGAAAATTCAAACTCAGTTTGGTGGCTGAGAGCATAGCACCTACGCCATCATGAAGCTCCGAAGCCAGCCGCTTTCTTTCTTTTTCCTGCGATTCCAGTGTAGCCTGTAATAACCGGCTTTGGTATTCCGATTCCAGTGTTTGTCGCTCCATTTTGATTTGAAGCATGCGCTTTTGGTAGTACACTACGAAAGAAATAATGGCAATGGACAGAAACAACGTTACCGAAGTCCCTATCACAAGAATTATTACCAAATTCAATACCTCATCTGTCATAATTCAATGAAATTTGGCCTTTTGCCAGTTTTATTGCCTTCCAAAAACCTACCCCAATTAATATGTTTTTAATTACGCCCAATAGGTTATGAAACATATAAGAAACAATAGCGGAAGTTTCGTGGAGTTTACCCAATGGTTCGAAAAGCAAAAAAAGGAAAAGCGATCCTGAAAAGTAAAGAAGGAAAGCTGAATTCATCCAAAAAACAGGAAGGTTAGTAAGTATACCAACACTCATCTCCCTTATTATTTTCAGAAACCAAAGAGTAGAAAGTATACTGAATAAAATGCTGCTTGTTATTCTTAGCGGTGTGGCATCAACAGATGTAAACGTAATCACAGCAACAGGTATCAAGAGCTGACTCAACCATTTCAGTTTATTTGGAAAATTTTTTCCAAATACCAGAAAATAAAATTCTACTAATAAAACAAATTCAGCCACACGATATATCAAACCTGTGTAGGGTATATATGATTTCAGAAAATAGAAGGGAACAGCGAATGTCACATCTGAAATAACCGAAATGCAAAGCATCCATTTTATTAGTAGCAATTCTTTGTTAGAATATTTGGTACTTATCAGGAAGGATAAAAATGCCATCAATGTCATAAAATCTGCCATTCGATAATACCAATATTCTATACTCATAAACGAAGATAGATTGCCAGGTACAAAAAAAATACCTATTGCAATTATAACTTAAGCAATAGGTACTTCATGCAAGCTATGCGAAACTATAATTGGTCTTCAAGAAAATCAGGGCATGCAGGAGGACAATCTCTTCCATCATTTAGAATTTGATGCTGTGGCCCCTTTCCTTCTTCTTGCGGTAATATATTGTTCTGATCTGCCTTAGCTCCGACAAGTACCAATTTTCTTTTACCATCGTCGTCCAAACCATAGTAAATGCGTATCCCTACGCATTCGGGTTCATCCAACAATTCCCTCAATCTTTCACAGCCGTAAAAATGTGCTTTGACTGCCCCTTTATTTTCATCCTGATAACGCTTTGTCCATCTTTTTGCTTGCTCGAGAGTGATGGGTCTCCCTTCTGTTCCATTGAAAGCCATAGTGACAAAATTTGTAATGTAATTGATAATTGTAAAACTTGTTGAATATAAGGAATACGAAGGTTATATCGTATTATAAATTTTTATAAATTATAGCACTAATCAAGGATTAAATCATTTTGTCGGGTTTTTTATTTATGGATGCAATGTCCTTTCACACTATCTATCAATTGTTTAATTTCCCACGGGGAAATCAGGATGACTTTAATACAGTTTGAATATATAGTGGCCGTTGATAATTACCGGCATTTTGGCAGAGCAGCAGAAAGTTGTTTTGTCACTCAACCTACGTTAAGTATGCAAATTCAAAAATTTGAAGAGCAACTGGGTGTGGTGATCTTTGATAGAAACAAACAACCCGTAGTTCCTACGGACATTGGAAAGCGGATCATTACTCAGGCCCGCCTGGCATTAAATGAAGCCAAACGCGTGAATGAGATTGTAAATGACGAAAAAGATGGGTTGAACGGAGAACTAAGCATCGGTATTATACCGACATTATCACCCTATTTACTTCCCCTGTTTATTCATGGGTTTATGGAGAAATATCCAAAAGTAAATGTGAGGGTAGAGGAATTGCTCACTGACCAGGTGGTAAACAAACTGAGTAATGAACAGCTGGATGTTGGAATAATTGTCACACCTTACAAAGAAGCTGGAATGACAAGTATTCCGTTGTTTTATGAGCACTTCTACGCATATGTAAATCATCGTGAAAAGCTGTACAATATGCCGGCATTACGTTTAGAAGACATTCCCAACAATGAGTTGTGGCTGTTAAATGAAGGACATTGTTTCCGTGAACAGGTACTTCAGGTTTGTCACATGTATGGCGAACATAATGGCCGCTTTAAATATGAAAGTGGCTCCCTGGAGGCATTAAAGAAGATAGTTGATAAACATGGCGGGTTAACACTGCTTCCGGAGCTGGCAACATTAGACTTCGATAAAAGCAGTCAAAGCCGACTTAAAAAGTTCATTGACCCACAACCCGTACGGGAGGTAAGCCTGTTTATCAAGAAGAGCTTTTTAAAGCAAAAACTGATAGAGGCGCTGCACAAAGAGATCCTGGAGGCCATTCCTGATTATATCAGCATTCACAAAAATGGTGAAGTAGTGAAGTGGAAGTAAATTCATACCACGCTTATGCTATAAGCTCCTGCAAGTTAGAAGCTAAGTTAAAAACGAGATGAATAGTAAAAAAACACAATGTATACATAGTGGGACGCTCAAAGATGATGTACATCAGGGAACGGTATCACCGATCTATACCTCTACAGCATACGACTATGTAAATGTAGATATCAATGCTTACCCTCGCTACTTTAATACCCCTAACCAACAGGCCGTAAAAAATAAGATCAGCGCACTGGAGAATGCAGAAGACGGCTTGGTTTTTAGTTCTGGCATGGCCGCTATTACAACGGTACTATTCAGCCTGTTAAAAAAAGGAGATCATGCTATATTCCAAAATGACCTGTACGGAGGAACACATTATACTATTACCACACAAATGGAACGTTTTGGTATAGAATATACATTTGTGGACAGCATGGACTGGAAGGATTATGAGCCCGCCATTAAAGCCAGTACCAAGTTAATTTATGTTGAAACTCCTTCAAACCCTTTACTCAAGATCATAGACCTGAAAGCTCTGACAAATATGGCCCGGTCAAAAAAAATTATCACTCTTATTGACAATACGTTTGCATCTCCTATCAATCAAAACCCAATTGATCAGGGTGTTGATATCGTTATGCACAGCGGAACAAAGTACTTGGGAGGACATAGTGACATTTGTTGTGGTGCGGCGTTGGCCAGCAGATCTTTGGTAGAAGGCATTTGGGACTCAGCCATTAAAATGGGCGGCAGTCTGGATGCTCAATCGTGTTATCTATTGGAACGCAGCCTTAAAACACTTGCTTTACGTGTAAACCAACAAAATCAAAACGCTCAACAGATCAGTGAATTTTTATCGGGCCATGAAAAGATATCGAATGTCTATTATCCGGGTTTAACTAATCATCCCGGCCATGATATTGCCAAGGCCCAAATGTCTGGTTTTGGTGGTATGTTGTCCTTCGAAATCCGAACTGATCCTAATGCCTTTGTAAAGAAGTTAGAGTTGATAAAGTCAGCTATGAGCCTTGGAGGTGTAGAATCAACCATTACCTGTCCTGCTCAAACTTCTCATTCCAAGATAAGTGCTGAGGAGAGATTGAAAGTAGGGATCTCTGACGGATTATTACGTGTTTCCGCTGGTATCGAAGATACTGATGACCTGATTGCTGACCTGGAGCAAGCTCTCACTATGATCTAACCCATGGATATCCCGGAAGAAATAAAAAAGTTCTGTATCCGAGAATTGGGAGAGCTACAGTCCTTTAGATCTGCTTCAGGAGGTTGTATTAATAACGGTGGACGACTGGAAACTCATTCAGGTCATGTATTCCTCAAGTGGAATTCAGCCACCCGATTTCCTGACATGTTCACAAAAGAAGCAAAAGGTTTACGTTTGATGCAGGGACCACAGTGTATAACTGTTCCTCAAGTGATCGCTACTTATGAGGGTGAACAGCATTCCTGCTTGATATTGGAGTTTTTGGAAAGTTCTGTTCCTGTAAAAACGTACTGGGAAGACCTGGCCATTGGGCTGGCTGGTATTCATAAAATGTCAGCTGATCATTATGGGTTAGACCATTCCAATTATATGGGTTCTCTGGTACAGGACAATGCATATCATAAAAACTGGATAGATTTTTTTATTCGATGCCGTTTACAGCCTCAGTTAAAACTGGCCGTTGATCATGGCAAAATGCAAAATGATCATATCAGGCTTTTTGAAAAGTTGTTTCAGCAATTGGATGTATTATTGGTAACAGAACCTCCCGCATTGATCCACGGGGACCTATGGAACGGAAATATAATGACCGATAATGCTGGTAAGCCTGCTTTAATTGATCCGGCTGTTGCCTATGCTCATCGTGAAATGGACCTCGCCCTAATGCAACTCTTTGGTAAACCACCCCTTAGTTTTTACCAGGCATATAATGAAACATATCCACTCGTTCCTGATTGGGAAGGCCGGATGGATTTATACAATCTCTACGCTCTGTTAGTGCATGTCAACCTTTTTGGTGGAGGGTATTTAATACAATGTATGCAGATCGTAAAGCACTATGTCAGTTAAGACAAGAGCGTACTCAAAGTAAACTTATTATCTAATGACTAATTCCTGCCTAACCGGATTCAATTCTTTCGTAGACATCAAATAATCAACGTCAATGTCACTTTTAGCGGAGCTTTTTCTACCGCCTAACTGCCCCTCAATTTCGGCTAACGCAGCCGAAAGCAAAGGCTCTTCTACATCCCCTAATTGCCGCAGAGGAAACTGAAAATCTGTGACCTGGAACTCCGGGCCCGGCACAAAACCGTCAGCGTAATCTGACTGCCCCAGACTGTTCGCGATTTGAAAAACAATAGGTAACAACCCATAGTTATTGTCCGGGTTTTCCGTATCCTCTATCGGTATTGAGCCTACATTCTTACCTACCGTGGTACCTCCGATGATAATCACATTCAAAAATGGAATTAACCCATTGATCATCAGCTCACTGGCGCTGGCTGTGCCAGGCCCTACCAGTACGAAAATACGCTGTGAGGTAAGGTTGTCACCAATGTTCTCTGTTTTTTCAAGAAAATTACCTCGAAGAGAGCTCTCAAACTTTGGATCGTTTTCAAACTCCTGCTGCAGCAAATCATTCCATCGGTTCAAGAAAAATACCGTTTCGCTGGTAACGCCAGGAGCAATAAGGCTTGCAAAGTTAGTAGCTGAAGCTACTGATCCACCGCTGTTATACCTCAAATCCAATATCAATTCATCTATATTTGCTGCTTTGAAGCCGGCAAATATCTGGTCCATTTCATCACGATACTGTGTAGAACTTCCTACTCCCTGGGAAAAAAAGTTATATACATAATAACCCACCTTCTTTCCATTCTGTGTAGTATAAGTAGTGTCAAGAAAATTAGGATTCTCTGAAAGCTGAATAACAGAGATATCCTGTTGAAAAGATTCATTTTGATTAGTATCAAAATTGAATCGTTCATAATCAATGGTATGATTCTGAGAAATATTTTGTAAAACCGACCTGAAATTGTTCGTATTCATGGCCTGACCACTTATTCTACGTATTATATCGCCTCTCTGCAAGCCAGCTGATTGGGCCGGGCTATTCTCCTTTATATAAGTAATGGCCCCTACTACGTTATTGGTACCATTCTCTCTTACCACCGCCAGTTCATAGCCTGCTTCCATCACCACACCATCCAGCTGATTAGTAAGCTCATTAAAATCTGCAAATATTGCTGAAAAGCGATCTTGTGAAGAAAGTAATGAAGTGAAGAAGTTGCCGGGGTCTTGAGACAGGTTAGGGTTGGCAGGAATTTCATCTGTCCAAAAATAGACCTCCTCCATCACACTGAGTATCCATTGGTTCACCTGTTCGGTCTCACTAGTAGCCGAACCCTCATCATCTCCACAAGAACTTATAAATAAAATAGTCGACAGTACAAGTAAAAAGAGCCTGTGATTCAGTTGCATCATAATCTCATCATTTCCCGGGTTAACGTAAATTACGTCAAAAATGTATCTTAAATAATAACGATTCCTTCTTCTTGTCGTCCATAAGACGCATTTACTCCTTTGTGATGACGTAAGCCACTGCACCAGGCCAATACAGCATCTGCCTGATGCCAACTGGTTAATGCAGGGCATGTTATGTGCATTTTTTCTTCAATTTCTTTAGCAAAAGCATCCAAATCTTTTTTATAAAAAGCACCTGCTGAAATACTTTTTACAAGTCCGGCCGGATAAATTTCAAATACTTTAATGTCAATCTGCTCTAATGTAAATTTTAGTCGCATCGCCCTGGCCGTAAGGCCACCTAAAAACATTGGAGACATAGCTCCCAGCATTTTGTCAGATTCCCGGTAGAAATAATCCTGACCAGGACGGCTATATACCATAGGAAGGCTGAGCGGCGCATCAAGATAGATTGTCTCAGGACATAACTGTTGCACTTTATGCAGTATAAAACCATCTGCATCCCTATCTTTCTCAGACTGCTCTACACGTAGCCCTCCTTTCTCCTCCCAGCACAAAGCCGTAGTACCTGCCTTTCTTGCACCGTAATCAATCCCTATAAACACATTACTACTGTTTGTTACATCGTTCACTACACTATTTCTCCTCACTCTAATTTAACTTCCATTTCTGTGGTCAACGAAAGGGGTATTATACAAATGGGCCTAGTTATGTGATAAAACCATTCTTTGTACATCACATGTGACTAACAAAATTAATCTCGCCGGTGTTCAATGTCTAGTATAATAATGATAGGAAAATGTTGATCGTATCATAGAAATGGCGTGTTAAGATCGCACTTGTTTCAACGCAATTCCTAAGGTTATAAAGATTAATCAACAACCGAGGCAAGTAACTTTATGTTAAGGCCGGCTGTTTTAGCGTAAGAACGCGTTTTTCTCAGACAATATTTACTCCTAAGAGAACCTGTTTATAAACTTCTTTGTTTATTCGATTGATACAAGATGATAGAAGCAAGCAAAATAAAAGAAGTTATTTTATCTCTAGCCATTGAAAGGGGTAAAGATAAGAGTTTTAGCCTTTCTGAAGTAGCTCGCCAGCTTTCTCCTGAACACTGGAAAGAGCAAATGGATTTAGTAAAATTAGTGGCACAGGAAATGGTGATTTCCGGGCATATTATTAATGCCCAGTCCTGTCAATCTTTCCCGCACATTTATCAAGCTGAAGAATCAATCCATCTTAAATTAAATACCTGAAGAGAATGATATGGGCTGAAAGAGATGGTGCACTATTGAATTTATGTCCTTATAAACGACAAGTTTGCTTTCAGATACACATCCGTTTCTTTATAAATTAAAAAACCCCAAAAGAACCGTAGTTGTCCATTTTGGGGTTATGCCCTAGACGGGGCACTCAACCTACACCTCAATTTAGTAATCAATCACAATCTACCCTTTGTTTGGTGCGAGGAATTACTCTTCGATAGAATATTGGCCCACTAAACACATCACGCTTAGCATTCTATTCTTGTAACATACACTCACATGATGACATGTTTCATATTTATAAAGCTTTGAAAAGCTAAGAAACTGACTCTGTTAAAGTATATAATAAGAGTCCTTTTTTTTAGGTAAAAAAGGCTCAATTTGAGTTTAATGTCAATGACCAAGGTTGGTCATTTTGAAGCATTTCAGTTGCCTAAACACATTTTCAGCGTCACACTTTTGATAGGAAAAATTGAGTTTTCCTCATTACACTGCATTAAGGAGTAATGTAAATCAATCCCTCAAATTCAATTTAAAACCCACCCCATGAATGTTAATGATTTCAAGGCGAGGTTCCGCTTTCAAGTATTTACGTAATTTGGAAATGAACACATCCAGGCTCCTGCCCATGAAGTAGTCATTCTCACCCCAAATGGATTTGAGAATACTTTTGCGCTTAACTACCTGCCCCAGGTTATCTGCAAAATATTTGAGTACGTCAGCTTCTTTTTGTGTAAGAACCCGTTCATCGCTGTCCATAGACAGTTTGAGTCCGTTGTAATCAAAAAAATATCCTCCCAGTTGATAAGTACCCCGGTGTTTATCAGTAGTACGCCTTTTCAAAAAAACTTCCATTCTGTAAACTAGTTCGTCCATGCTAAAGGGCTTGGTGATATAATCATCACCTCCACGCCGAAACCCTTCCAATTTATCTTGTTGCATGGATTTGGCGGTTAAAAAGAGTATCGGGATGTTCTTATCTCGCGACCGGATGTTTTCCGCCAATTCAAATCCATCCTTTTTGGGTAGCATTACATCCAATATACACAGATCATAAATACCACTTTGATAGGTATTTATGCCATCCTGACCGTCTTTGCACCATTGGACTTCATATTCTCTTAGCTCCAGATTGTCTTTAATGACATATCCCAAACTCTCATCGTCTTCAACAAGTAAAATGTTTATATCATGCATTTCTTAATGATATTAAAAATTTTGTGCCTTCACCAGCTTCGCTAAAAACACTTACTGAACCTCCGTGGGCAAGCACTACTAACCTAACATAATTAAGGCCCAAACCGAATCCTTTAACATCGTGAATATTACCGGTAGGCACTCGAAAAAATTTATCGAATATCTTTTTCAAATTTGCTTTGTCAATTCCTATTCCATTATCAATTATTTCAATATTTATGTGATTGTTAAAATTTTGCGTGTTAATGTTAATAGCCAGATCATCTTTACGGTATTTAAGTGCATTGTCAATAAGATTATACATAACATTTACCAAATGAAGCCTATCCGCCAGTATAAGATCATTTTCAGCCTTTAGGGCCAGCTCCATCTTTGTATTGTTTTCTTCTAAGCGATGCCGCATTGCTTTGAGTGCTTCATGAACAATGCCATGAAGTGAAAGGTTTTCTTTTTTCAACGTCATCCCTCTCTTGTTCACACTGGCCATCTGAAGTACACGCTCCACCTGGTTTTTTAACCTTTGGTTCTCATTTTCTATTATGGTGGCGTAATTGATAAGACGCTCCGGTTGTTTCGTAATGCCCGGGCTTTTTAGTACTTCTGCGGAAAGTGCAATGGTGGAAATAGGTGTTTTAAACTCATGGGTCATGTTATTGATAAAGTCCTTTTGAACTTCGGAAAGACGCCTTTGCTTTAAAATGACAAACATTGCATAGCTAAAGAAGATGACCACTATCAATAACACAGTAGAAGAAAAAATCCAGATACCCATACGTTCTTTTATGATCGAAGTCTTATCAGGGAACTGAACTCCGAAATAGTAACTTTGGTTTTCCCACTTTGGTAATATACTGGTTTCACCTGCAGAAGCCTCTTCGTCAAAACTCACATAATTTCCGTAGACCATTTTGTCGCTGGAACAGTCATAGATACCATACTCAAAATCCACTGTAATGTTCCTCTTTTCAAATTCGGCACGTAACAGGTATTCCAACAAATTAGCATCTATGTCTCGATTGATCATTACAACGTAATAGTTGGTATTCAATTGCTGAATGGGGTTATTAGACGGTACAGCCGTTTCACTAATTTCAAAAAACTGGTTCGCCACATTAAAAAGTGCGGTATTTACGTCCCGATTAAACTGCTCTTCCTCAGTATTAAAGGCTTTTTTAAACCAATATACCTGAACTGCCACTACCCCTAAAATGCTAATGGTAGCCATAATAATCAGTACTCGAATGGCATTTCTCCTCATTTTTTAAACTTAAACCGAATGTGAAATTTAAGAAAATAACATATTATCATGGGTGTTTTAACATTCCCTTAACATTTTATCAGGAATACGTAAATTTCCGCGAACTAAGCCTTCACTGGCATTTAAAGCTTAAAAATTTAGTAATTCATAAAGCTTGGCAAGCCACACTTTATCGCCAATTTTTGAGGTTGATCTCAAAAGATAATTATGGAGAGATATCAACAAGTCAAATTGTATAAACAGGTAAAGGCCAATGATCGCAAGGCGCTGGAAATATTATTTGAACAATACTACTCCAGTCTATGTAATTTCGCCATGTTAATCGTAAAGAAGGAAGAACTGGCAGAAGAAGTAGTGTCTGATATTTTCTTTATTTTATGGCGAGATCGGCACCACCTTGAAATTAATCACTCTGTTAAAGCCTACTTATTTCGGTCAGTGAGGAACCATGCGTTAAAGGCAGTTGGTGAGAAAAGTGTGATCTTCGAAGAAATTGAAGACGAAAGTGCTCGAATGGTCATTGATCGTACTCCGGAAAGTGATTACTTGTATCAAGAGCTGTCCAACACGTATAAACAAGCCTACAATACGCTACCTGGTAAGTGCAAGCAAATTTTTAAGCTCCATAAAATAGATGGCCTGAAATACCAGGAAGTCAGTGACGTCTTGAATATTTCTATAAAGACCGTAGAAAATCATATGCTTAAGGCCCTAAAGGCCATACGCCGGGCTGTCGTTAATTATCAAGTGGAAGAAACATGACGACCATCTCGTTTGGGAGATAATTGTCATAATTTCGATTCAAATGGTTCTTGAAGCCTGTAATGCTTTACAAGCTGAATCAATGAGTAGCATCTGGCTAATTATTGCCCAAATTAATCCCTTCTGATAATGTTGCCTAATTGTTAAAAACATGCCGTCACAATTAACAATTTCATAAACCGCTTCAAATAGGGGTGTATTTACATTTTTCGGCTCTCTAAAGACAAAAGAGGGGCTATGCAAAATCAGATACCTGAAGAACTTATTCTAAAACACCTGAGCAATGAGGCATCATTGAGCGAAGTGGAGAAACTACATAACTGGTTAGCCGAAAACCCTCAGCATATGAACATCTTTCAGGAATATGTGGAAATATATAATAAAGAATATAACGATCAGAAATCTTTCGACTTAAAACGTGGGCTGGATCTTTTAAACGATAAGATAGAGGCTCATGAGCAACTTCAACTTCATACACCGGTACGAGCCAAGAATCGCTGGTGGTATGCAGTAGCGGCATCATTTGCCATTCTAAGTGGTGCTTTCATTGGCTTTTATTTAAACAATAACGAGCAAACCCAACTCCCGGCATATGTGGTCAAGCAAAATCCTAACGGACAAAAATCTACTTTTCGATTACCTGACGGATCATTAATTAAACTGAATGCTGGAAGTACCTTACGCTTTCCTGAAGTTTTCTCGGTAAAAGAAAGACGTGTGACACTTACCGGAGAAGCCTTTTTCGACATAATACCTGATAAATCCAGGCCTTTTACTGTAGTAACTGATGGCCTCACAACGACTGTGTTGGGGACTTCCTTTAATATTAAATCTTTTGATGAAACGAATGAAGTTGCCGTAAGCGTGGCCACTGGCAAGGTACTAGTGAAAAGCAGTGCAGGCAGTTCTGCTGTACTGGTACCAGAAGAAGAAGCCGTTTATAATCGTGAAACACGCGATCTCCTGAAAAGAGAAGCAAGCATGGCTTCTATACTGGCATGGAAGGAAAATATCTTATGGTTCGAAAACAGTCGGCTGGCCGAGGTGGCCAAGCGCCTCGAAAAGTGGTACAACATAGATGTAGCATTTGAAGGTACCCAAATACAAGGGTGCCGCCTTACGGGTAAATTCATGGATGAGAATCTCGTGAATGTATTGAATGCAATTAAAATAGGTACAGGAATTAACTACGAAAAAAATGGAAAACAAGTAATCCTCTCCGGGAACGGATGTAAATAAAAAACCGGGCTGGCAGGCCCGGCTTATAATGAGACGCCTTATCTCAACGCCTGGAAACGATCGATAAGGTGTACTAAAGTTTAAAGTCAAGTATCTCTAACCTCAAACTAATTAAAATTATGAAAAAAAAACTTTTACTAGCTATACGTATGCTAAGTAAGTACACACTTTATGGCCTGATTACTCAAACAATGCTTTTTACGTCGCTTATTGCCCGTGAAGGGAGCGCCCAAAGTGTGTTTGACGTTGATATTAATGTTAACTTAAAAAATGCGTCGCTTGCCGAGTTTTTCATGACTATAGAGCGTGAGACTGCTTTTTCCTTTGTTTACAGTAACGACAAGATCAACACCGCCAAGAAAATAAAACTGACTAATGATTATGAAAGCTTAGGAGAATTGCTCACCGAAATCTCAAGGAGCTCCAAATTACGTTTCAAGCAGATCAACTATAACATAGTAGTGGATAAACACAAATCGTCCGCCAGAGTAAAAATGGCAATGGGTAGTGTATCCGGAAGGGTGCTGGATGAAAATGGGTTGCCACTCCCGGGAGCTACCGTAATACTCACTGAAACGTCAAAAGGAGCGGTGACAGACCTAAGAGGAGAATTCTTTATCGCTAAAGTTAATGAAGGAGATTATACGCTAAATGTTTCCTACCTGGGTTACGAACAGGTAAACCAGCCCGTGACCGTCACAGCCGGTCAATCCAGTTCCTTGGATATAAAAATGTCGCCAGGTGTGACGCTAGGAAATGAAGTGTTAGTATTAGGCGACCGTCTTAAAGGGCAGGCTAAAGCACTGAATCAGCAAAAGACAAATTCTAATATCACCAATGTCATTGCTGCCGATCAAATTGGCAGGTTCCCTGATGCCAATGTGGGTGACGCACTTAAAAGGGTCCCTGGCATTACTATGCAGAACGACCAGGGAGAAGCTCGTGATATTATTATAAGAGGACTTGCCCCCCAGCTTAACTCGGTTACTCTCAATGGCGAGCGTATACCATCGGCAGAAGGAGACAACAGAAGGGTACAAATGGATCTGATCCCCTCTGACATGATCCAAACTATCCAGGTAAATAAAGCGGTGACACCGGATATGGATGCAGACGCCATAGGAGGATCTGTAAACCTGGTAACACGTCAGGCGCCTTCCGGATTGCGTATTTCAGGTACCGCGGCCAGTGGTTTAAACTTTCTTTCCGAAAAACCCATATGGACAGGAGCGTTGGTGATAGGTGACAGGATTATGAATGACAAATTGGGGGTGATATTTTCTGCTTCATACAATAATCACGAATTTGGTTCTGACAATGCAGAAGCTGTATGGATAGAAAATGACCAATTCGGTGCTGTCATTGACGAATTTGATATAAGAACTTATACCGTACAACGTGTGAGACGCAGCACCTCGCTCAACCTGGACTATAAGATCAATGACAATCATACCTTATTTTTAAACTCCATCTATAACTGGCGAGATGATTGGGAGAACAGATTCCGTTATCGCGTGGGCAAACTGGAAGACTCTTTCGACGATGGAACGGTTACACAGCTGGAGCCTGGCCTTTTCACCGCACTGGGCAGAATCGGAAGGCAAAGTAAAGGTGGTATAGGCTCGGACAGAGTACAGAATACACGTCTGGAAGATCAGCGTATGCGTAACATAAGCCTTAAGGGAGAACATTTATTCAGCAATGTTAAGTTAAACTGGTCAGGCACTTATGCTCGTGCCTCGGAAGAACGACCCGATGAGCGCTACATCAGGTTCAGAGAAGGTGACTTGCCGGTAACTATAGACATTAGAAACCCCGAAAGGCCACTGGTTACCAGCAATGCAGAAAACCAATGGCAGAACCTGTCTCTGAATGACATTACCGACGAGCGACAGTTCACATTCGAAGAAGATTTAAACGGACGTTTAGACCTCCGGTTACCGATTAATGAAAATGTATTCATAAAAGCAGGCGGACGTTATCGCAACAAATTCAAAAAACGTGACAACAGTTTTACGGAATATGAACCGGTGAATACAGCTGATTTTGATCCCATGATCAATGTACCCGTTACAGACATTTCCAAAAGTAATTACCTGGTAGGAAGCCAATATCAAGCAGGTTATTTCGCCCAGAAAGAATTTCTCGGATCATTAGATCTACAAAACCCAGCATTGTTTGATAAATCTGATATTCCTGAGGAATATGCTCCTGGTAACTATACAGCCAGAGAAAAGATCTTTGCCGGATATGCCATGTTTGATGCTCAAATCACCCCGCAGTTTTCCCTATTAGGTGGTTTACGGGTAGAGCACACCGATATTGACTACAACGGCTTCTCTTTCGACGTGGATACGGAAGAAATCGGTACCACAAACGGCACGGATAGCTACACCAACGTACTTCCTGGATTACATTTGAAATATGACCTTTCAGAAAGTACCGTACTAAGGTTAGCCTGGACCAATACCATTGCACGACCCAATTATTTTGATCTGGTACCCTTTCAACAATTTGATCCTGACGGACCGGAACTGAGTACAGGTAACCCTAACCTGTTACCTGCTGTTTCGATGAACCTGGACCTAATGGCTGAAAAATACTTCAAATCTGTTGGTCTGGTCTCAGCTGGGGCATTCTATAAAGACATCGATGATTTCATTTATTCCAGAAGTATTGAAAACTTCGATGCAAGACCGTTGGGCATCAACGAAACAGATGTTGAGTTTGAAACCCCTGAAAACGGCGGTACGGCCGAAATTTACGGATTTGAGGTTTCTTTCCAGCGTCAACTAGATTTCTTACCGGGAATTTGGAAAGGTTTTGGCGTTTACCTGAACTATACCTATACGCAATCCAGCACAGATGGTATAGAAGGGCGTGAAGGAGAAGACCTCGCGCTACCAGGTACAGCGGAAAATATGTTTAACGCTTCCCTTTCTTATGAAACGGATAAACTCGTACTCCGCGCTTCGCTCAACTTTGCCAGTGACTATATTGATGAACTCGGGGGAGACGCATTTAATGATAGATACTATGACAAGCAGACCTTCCTGGACTTAAATGGTTCTTATGCCTTTACTCCACAATGGAGGTTCTTTTTCGAGGTAAATAACTTGACCAACCAACCTCTGCGCTACTATCAGGGTATCGAAGAAAGGACAATGCAAATTGAGTTTTACAATGTTCGGTTCAACGCTGGTATCAAATTCGACCTGTTCAAAAACTAGATCACATTACACAGAGAATGCCGGCCAGTCCATGCGGTTGATTGGCATTCTCTGTTATTCATTATGAAGAAACTTTTACTTATATATTTAGTAGCAGCTTTCGCAGCTTGTCAGCCTGCAAAGAACGCCCCAACTGAAAGTGACCTTAACATAACTTCACTCATTAAACCCACTATTATTACGCAACGCGTGGCCCATGATACAGATGACCCTGCCATCTGGATAAATAAGAAAGACGCCGCCAAAAGCCTTATTATCGGTACGGACAAAGGTGACGATAATGGCATCGGCGCCTTATATGTTTTTAACCTGGAAGGTAAAATTGTGGATACGGTCAGTAATATCAAACGACCTAATAATGTAGATATAGCCTATGACTTTGAATTCTCAGGACAGCATATAGACATTGCGGTTTGTACCGAACGAAATACTAACAGCATCCGGGTATTTAAACTACCGGAAATGGAGCCTGTTGATAATGGCGGTATCCCGGTTTTCGAACAGGATTCTCTTCGCGCTCCCATGGGCATCGCATTGTATACACGGCAGCCTGATGGGAAAATCTATGCTATCGTAAGTCGTAAATTTGGCCCTGCCAACGGCTACCTTGGACAGTATGAGTTGTATGAAGAAAATGGGAGTGTAGAAGGAAACCTGGTACGTTCTTTTGGAAAGTTCAGCGGGATAAAAGAGATCGAAGCCATTGCAGTAGACAACGAGTTAGGCTATGTTTATTATTCGGATGAGAATGTAGGAGTACGAAAATACTACGCTCATCCTGACAGCGGCAACGTTGAGTTAGCCTTGTTTGGTAAAGAGCGTTTCACACGTGATCATGAAGGTATTTCCATTTATAAAACTTCTGATTCTACAGGTTATATTTTAGTGTCCGACCAGCAAGCCAATACATTTCAAGTTTATTCCAGGGAAGGCACAGGTGACAATCCCCATCAACATACATTTATGAAAACAGTCTTTCTTTCTACTTCAGAAAGTGATGGTAGTGATGTAACTAACGTTCCGCTAAACTCTGGTTTTCAGCGTGGTTTATTCGCAGCCATGTCAGATGATGGTACATTTCACTTTTATAAGTGGCAAGATATTGCCGGGGAAGAGCTAAAGTAATTTTCTTAAAACGTATCAAAACTTTATTACTGTTTGTTATGAAAACCACGTATTTCATTTGTCTGGTAGTAAGCTTTTTCATGCAGTGTGTACCTGTTGAACAGGAAAAGCAACAACAAGAGAAAGAGACACTCCCTGCGCTACAAGTAACAGAAGATGCCCTCCACTTTTATGTTCTGGGTGACTGGGGTCGTAATGGCCAGTTCAGTCAGCAAAAAGTGGCTGATATAATGGAAAAGTCAGCCTATGTTATTGAACCGGAAATGATACTCTCTACAGGTGATAATTTCTATGATAATGGTGTAGGAAGTACACAAGATTATAATTGGATCAGTTCCTATGAACAAATCTACTCCGGTCAGTACACACACTGTCCCTGGTATGTGGTACTGGGTAATCATGATTACCGAGGCAATATACAGGCAGAAATAGATTATACTCATATTTCACGTCGATGGAATATGCCGGACCGCTACTACACAAAAGATTTTAAAAGTGACGACGGTGCCACAGCTACCTTTGTTTTTATAGATACTTCTCCTTTTGAAGATGATTATTACCAGGAGGACAAATACAAAGATGTTGTAGCAGGACAGGATACCACGGCACAAATCGTATGGATGGATAGTGTATTGTCAGCTTCCAAGGCCGATTGGAGGATAGTAGTGGGTCATCATCCATTATACAGTGGCGGTCAGCGGCTGAAAAAAACGGCCAATATCCAACGTCATTTTGATCCGATATTTAAAAGAAATCAAGTGGATCTATATTTTGCAGGGCATGAACATGATTTACAGCATATTAAACCTGTTGATGGAATGACACATCATATCATTTCAGGAGCTGGTTCTGAAGTAAGGCCCACAGGAATGATGCAACATTCAAAGTTTGCGAAATCAGTACCCGGTTTCGTGGCCGCTTCCCTTACAAGAGATGCCATTCTCTTGCAGTTTGTTGATGTGGATGGAACAGTAATCTATACATTTAACATTAAAAAAGATTCTGATTAAGTTTGCCAGCTTAATGATCCGGAAGTTTATAAATGTTGAACAGATTAATACTGCTAATAGCTATTTCGGCTGTATTGGCTTGCTCTGACCAAAAAAATAGTGATCCCCCCTTTTCAAGGGCCGAATCCCTGGGGATATTGACTAATGACGCTATCAATGAGGCTTCCGGGTTGGAGGCGAGCATCAAAAACCCCGGATTACTGTGGACTCATAATGACAGTGGTGATACCGCCCGCATTTTCCTGATCCATGAAAATGGTCAGGATGTAAAAACATTTTACCTGTCGGGCTTGCAAAACAGGGACTGGGAGGACCTGACACTTGGACCAGGACCGGAAAAAGGGGAGAACTATCTTTATATAGCAGAGATGGGTGACAATAAGGCCATCCATGAATACCAATACATTTACCGCTTTAAAGAACCATCGCGAGATGATGATGTAATGATCACTGACGTAGATGTTATCCGGTTTCAATATCCCGATGGGAATCGGGATGCCGAATGCCTGATGGTCGACCCGTTAACGGCCGACCTTTATATTGTCTCTAAAAGAGAACAAAATGTACACCTGTATAATATGGCCTATCCGCAAAGCACCTCGGAAACGGTAATTCCAAAGAATGTGGGCACACTCCATTTTCATAAGATCGTAGCAGGTGACATCTCAGCGGATGGACAGGAGATCATTATGAAGACCTATGACCGTATTCTGTATTGGAAAAGGAAGGAGAATAATGACATTAAAGAAACGTTACTTACTCCTCCCATTGATGTCCCTTACCAACCTGAACCTCAGGGTGAGTCTATTGCCTGGAATGTAGATGACTCCGGTTTCTATACCTTAAGCGAAGAGCCCGGAGAGAAAGAAGCGGAGGTTTACTTCTACCAGAGAAAATAACTCCCGACTGTTAAGCCTGCCGGCCAGGCCGCGACATTAGGGTTAACATGTCCATAATGCCATATAAAATGCGTTAATGCTAAATATTAAACACAAAGGAGAATAGAGAGCCGTATCCATTCTTGAAAAAACATCATTACCTGCCTTTTTAAAGAATCCCACATATCTGAAATCTCCGACAGCTCTCAACAAGAAGACAAAGGCAATGCCAATGGTAACTTGACGGATAGGATATCGTTCATGAAGTAATTGATAATCAGAAAGATTCAGAAAACTAGCAGAGGCAAAAGCCAACAAGCCAATGGCTACCAAAAATGTAGATAACCTTGTTTTTAACCTCCTGGCAGGGTTAAAAAACGACGCCTTGAATCTTTCGGGAATAGCTGCATTATAGCCCCATGTTCCACCAGAAAGCCAGTAAAAATGTAATCCTGACAAAATTAAAAACAGGAAAGTATTCGTGTAAATAAGTACTGAGGTGAGCATGCTTTATGTTTTGAACATTTCGGAAAGTTTAAAACCTATTCATTTTGGCCCGAATTAACCGCATATTTTCGAACCGTTGCTTAATCTCAATTAAGCAATAGTATTAATCCCTCTAAGACCTTAGCTTTCCCGTGCAATCAATGTCTCTGTGAATTGTCGAAGCATCGCTTTTCGAGAAGGCCCTACTTTCATTTTCGCCAGTGATTTGAACCCTTCCTGGAAGTGTAGGTCCATTTGTTTAGTAGTCAATTCTTTGATATTTAATCTATTATAAATATCCGTCACCGCAGTGACTTTCTCTTCAGGGTCAAATTTCTTTTTGCCAAGCCATTGCTGGAGTTCTGTTTTTAACTCTCCATCACTTGTTTCAAGGGCTTTGATCAACAGAAATGTTTTTTTATTGGCTATAATATCACCTCCTACCTGCTTACCAAATTTTTGTTTGTCGGCATATACATCCAGCAGATCATCCATTAATTGAAAACCTATGCCAATGTTAACACCAAACCGATACAAGGCTTTTTGCTCTGATTTAGAAGCTCCGGCAAGTAATGCACCCAGTCTAAGGCTCATTCCTAACAGAACAGCCGTTTTCAATCGTATCATTTCCAGGTATTCTTTCTGACCTACGAAATCCTTAGACTCAAATGCCATATCCATCTGCTGTCCTTCACACACTTCAGCAGCACATTTATTGAATAACCTTAGTACTTTGGGTAGGTATTTTCGTTCTACATCAATCAGTATCTCATATGCTTTTACAAGCATTACATCGCCTGAAAGTATAGCTGTATTCCGGTCCCACTTTTCATGAACTGTAGGTTTTCCACGACGTAAAGGCGCTTCGTCCATAATATCGTCATGCATCAGTGTAAAATTGTGAAACACTTCTACTGCAAGCGCCTGTTTCACAATTTTTTCAGGGTCGTTCTGAAATAACGTATAGCCAAGTAAGGTGAGCAAAGGTCTCAATCGTTTTCCTCCCAGCGCCATGAGATAACGAATCGGTTCGTACAATTCCTCAGGGTGGTTTCCATATTGTTGTTGTTCTATGGCTTCTGAAATCAGCTGTTTGAGTTGATCCAGTTTTTTAGTCATGGCGGTCAGTGTTGAATGATTAGTCTGTTAAGTTACTGGCTGAGCTACAGCTTATTGTTCTAAAGCAGGCAGGTCTTCTTCTTCAACAAACTCAAGGTCAATTGTTCTTCGATCAATGTCAGTATTTGTTACTCTAACAAACACTTTGTCCCCTAAGGAATAGATTCGTTTGTTGTTTCGTCCTATTACTCGATAGTATTCTTCATCAAATTCGTAAAAGTCATCCTTAAGATCAGCCATCCGAACCATACCTTCACATTTGGTCTCCAGTATCTCTACGAAAATACCCCATTCGGTGACGCCCGAAATGACTCCTTCAAAAGCTTTGTCTTCTGCATTTTGCATGAACTCTACTTGCTTGAACTTAATACTTGCGCGCTCTGCATCGGCAGCACGTTTTTCACGTTCAGAGGAGTGTTCACATTTGCTTTCATAATCGTCTGCGTCAACGGACTTTCCTCCATCCAGGTAATGCTGCAGTAATCGGTGCACCATCATATCCGGATATCTACGTATGGGTGAAGTAAAATGGGTGTAATGCGCAAACGCCAGGCCGAAGTGACCCATAGGTTCCGTGGTGTATTTGGCTTTTGCCATAGCACGAATGGCGAGTTGCTGAAGTACGTTTTCCTCTGGCTTACCTTCTACCTCACTCAGCAGTTTATTTAATGATTTTGAGACTGCTTCATCTTCCGTTTTTACCTCATGTCCAAAACGCCGGGCAAAGGAGGCGAATGTGCTTATCTTTTCAGGATCAGGGTAATCGTGAGAGCGATAAACAAATGTATTTTTGTCTTTACCTTTTTTTGTATTGTAAATAAACGTTGCCACCTGTTTATTGGCCAACAACATAAACTCCTCTATAAGCTTATGTGCATCTTTTCTCACCTTAGGTACTACCCCAAGCGGTTTGCCTTTTTCATCCAGTGTAAAGCGCACCTCCGTAGTCTCGAAGTTAACTGCACCTGAACCAAAACGCCGGGTTCGCATCTTTTTTGCCAGTTCATTCAATAAAACCAGCACTTCGGCGTGATCTCCTTCACCATTTTCTATCCCTTCCTGAGCATCTTCATATGTAAATCTTCTGTCCGAATGAATAATGGTCCTGCCAAACCATTCATTGACAATTTGAGCTTCTTTATTCATTTCAAAAACAGCGGCAAATGTCAATTTGTCTTCATTGGGCCTTAGGGAACACAGTCCGTTTGATAAACGCTCCGGCAGCATGGGTACCGTACGGTCTACCAGGTAAACGGATGTGGCCCGGTCGTATCCTTCTTTTTCCAGGGAGGAATCAAGCTGTACATAATGTGTGACATCTGCTATGTGTACACCTATTTCATAGTTCCCATTTTCCAGTGTTTGGAAGGAAAGTGCATCATCAAAATCTTTTGCATCCTCAGGATCTATTGTAAATGTGAGGGTATCACGGAAATCTTTGCGCTTTTTAATTTCTGCTGCTGTAATACGGTCTGAAATTTTTTCAGCTGCCTCAATCACATGTTGCGGGAACTCAAAAGGAAGATCGAATTCCGCCATGATAGAATGAATTTCGGCTTCATTATCTCCGGCTTTACCCAATACATAAATTATCTCTCCTTCAGGACTCTTGTCATGAGCAGGCCATTGGCTGATCTTAATAATAACTTTATCATTATGGGCTGCACCCAATGTTTTTTCTAAGGGAACAAACATGTCCTGATGAAACTTCTTGTTGTCCGGCACAACAAAAGCAAAACGTGGGGAAAATTCAATTCTTCCTACCAATTCATCTTTGCCACGTTGTATTATTTCCATTACAGTGCCTTCAGGGTGTTTCCCGTGCCGTCTGGGCGAGATGGATACCTTTACCGTGTCGCCATGCATGGCATTTTTCAGGTCACGGCCCTTGATGTAAATGTCTTGTTCTGAATCGTCTGAAATCACATAAGCGAACCTGGGATTGACGTGGTCTATCTTTCCGACGCATATGTTCGGTTTGCGATTACTTTTATAAGCGCCCTGGCTTAACATAGTGATTTTCTCTTCCCTTTCCAGCTGGGCCATAACGAAAGGGATTTCCCGGTTATAATCTTTGCGGCGGAAACCTAAGCGCCGGACTACCTGCTTTGGTGTATAGTCATAGTCAGGCTTGGAGTTAAGTAATGCAACGATCTTGGCTTTGAGCTTTTCAGTGATGTTCTCTGACTTTCCTTTCTTAGTTTTTTTTCTTTTTTTACTCATTATTTACAAAGATGCGATTATTATCTGTGCACTAAGGTGTAAGACGTATTATTAATGCACTACGTGGTAGTACGGGCAGTTACGTTTCCGGATCAATTTGGGTCGGCACGAATGACTTCTACCTTTTCCGCAACTATGCTTTTCAGTTTTAGATAGACCTGTGCAGTGACGATCACATCTTCCACACAGTAATCCGCTATTTCAACGAGCTGATCATCCTCGTAGTAAGCGGCATTTACTTTACTTCCATCCATACCTGTTTTACTAGAGTCAATATCAAAAACTGTAGCCAGTAATTCAAGTGAAGTATAATGTTTATAGTCGCCAAACTTCCAGAGATCCATCGTATCCAGGTGATTGACTTCCCATGGTTTTTTACCCGCCAGATCAAGTACCTCAGGAAGCGGTAATCCGTTGATCAACATACGGCGGCTTAAGTAAGGAAAATCAAATTCCCGTCCATTATGAGCACAGAGCCTGAGGTTTTCCACATTGATCTTTTTAAGCAGATCGGCAAAACGCAGGAGCAGCGTTTTTTCGTTATGATCATACAACGCTTTGGTACGCAAGACAAAGTTCTTTTTTTCAGCTATAAAGTAACCAAGGCCTATAGTAACGATTTTTCCGAATTCTGAATAAATGCCTGCCCGTTGTTGAAAAAGTTCTTCATCAGTAATTCCATCCTCTCTTTTCAAGAAAGCCGCCTTTCTTGCCCATTGGTTTTTTAATCGCTCATCCAGTTCATGATGGTGTTGAGTTACTCCTACTGTCTCAATATCTATAAAAAGTATATTACTCAGCGACTTATCCATGAGGGTTAAAAAAATATGTATATCATTAAATTTAATCGGGCAATATAGTAGAAATCTTTGGTTTTACAGAATCACCAAATTCCATATAACGATCCTTACGGAAATACCCGATCCGGCTCGTAATTCTGACGATAGAGCGTGTTATGAATGAAGTATGCCATCCATTTCCAGCTCTTTTATGAAAGTCAGATTTTTCTCAGATATAGATTCGGGCACAAAAACGAATCTCTTATCGAAGAGTTCTCCTCCAATATAGTAGCTCACCCAATATTCATTATTAAGATGAAAAACTTCCGGCTGAATAGATTCAATTAATGCAGTACCATTGGCTTCCACGGTTTCTAAAAAATGGCGTAACACACTGGTTTTTTGTTCCTCACCATTTTTCTGACCATATCCCTTAGAAGTTACCAGGGTGTTCTCTATGTCTACCTGGTTTTGGTTGATCAAATACACTTTCCACCCAGTGTTATTAAGTTCATCCTTTTTTCGGGCGATAGCTACGGTAACATTTTTAACTTGTGGAATATCAATATCTTTTCTCATGAGGTAATGTCCATTTCAAACAAGTCTGCAATATGTCTTTTCAGTTGGTCTTTAACTTTATTAATATCTTGCCCGGCGCCTAATTCCTGTGCCAGTGATGTTACAGCCTTATCTTCAATACCACAGGGAACAATATCGTCAAAATAAGAGAGATCAGTATTTATATTAAATGCTAATCCGTGCATAGTGACCCATCGACTGGATTTTACACCCAGTGCACATATTTTCCTGGGGTTCTGCTGACTTACATGATCTAACCAAACTCCTGTAAGCCCCTCTATACGGCCGGCTTCCAATCCATACTCCAGAAGTGTGCGAATAACCGCTTCTTCCAAATAGCGCAGGTATTTATGTATGTCTGTAAAGAAGTTTTCCAGATCCAGGATGGGATAGCTCACTATCTGACCCGGGCCATGATAGGTGATATCACCTCCTCGGTTAATCTTATAATAGCTAGCATGCCTGGCTTTCATGTCTTGTTCACCGATCAGCAAATTTTCAGGAGACCCACTTTTACCAAGGGTGTAAACATGTGGATGTTCACAGAAAATAAGATAATTCGGAGTAGCATCCTGTTGCTCCGGGGTATTTTTACGATTTTGGATCTTGACACCTACTGTTTTTTCAAAAAGCTGTGTCTGATAATCCCAGCCCAGCTTGTAATCGATTACACCCAGATCAATGAACTTGACGTTTTTATTTGATTGGTTATTCACGTATTTATTTAATATTACAAATATCAATATTCAAATCAGAATATAATAAGAACGTGCTTAAACAAACTTCTGACAAGAATGAAACCGGTAGGTACGGCGAACAACTGGCTGCAAAACACCTTGAGGCCAGCAACTATAAAATAGTGCAAAGGAACTGGCGGTACAAACGATCCGAGATCGATATCATTGCTAAAAAAGATGATCTGTTAGTTTTTGTAGAAGTAAAAACCAAGCATTCGGTGGCCTTTGGAAATCCGGAAGATGCTGTGGATGAAAAAAAAGCCAGTAATGTAATGAAGGGCGCTGAGCAATTTGTCTTTGAGACTGATTGGCATCAGGACATTCGTTTTGATATCATTGCCGTTCAGTTAACCCGCTCCGGGCATAAATTATTTCACTTAGAAGATGCGTTTTATTAGGGACAAAAGTGCCTCCACATAATCAGCGTTTCTGGTAAATCAGTTTGCCCTTTCGATTCCATTCTTTCCATATATAAGGACGAAATTCGTCATCATGAGGGTTTTTAGCATAACGCACTATTTTTTTCCTTCTGCCGGAAGCATAATACTCTACCCAGTCTCCTACAGGATAATCCCAATGATACTCGCCTTCCACGGCTTTTCGGCCGTTACCGAAAAAGTAGTAATAATAACCTTCTTTTTCACCATACTCTATCGGTATGATCTCTTTCATCTTTTCTCTTTCGCTATCATAATAACGTACCTGTGATTCTTTGGGCCAGCCTTTATAATATTTTCTTTTATCGACTAAAAGGTCGTTCTTATCGTAAGTCACCCAACGACCGTGCTTGGTTCCCTTATAAAAAATACCCTGTTCTATAATCTTATTCTGACGCATCTTTTTATAAGTTCCATGTAATATGGCGCCAAACTTCGGATCTATTTTGCCTCCTTTTCTGATCTCCTGACGTCTGTAATCCAACCAGTAGATATCACGAACAAATGTCTCCGGTTTTTCAAATTCTTTTAGCACATAAAATAGCTCAAAAGTAGTACCTGGACCTATTCCCTTTTTAGTAAAGCGCTTTTTTGTCTTAAGGCCATAGAAAACTTTCTTCTTTCGTTTTTTCTTTTTTGGAACGTAGAGTTCGTCCTCTGCCTCCTCATTTTCTCCCAGGTCAAGCGTGACCGGTGAACTGATGGTAAAAAGGTCATCAGCCGTTTCAGATCCTTCCTGACCAAATGTTACAGCATTGGAAATCAGGTACATGGAAATAAATAATAGTGCTCTCATTTTGTATAGTGTGTTCAACAAAACGTTAGACATAAGTGGTTTAGTTTAGGAAAAATACGGAAAGTTTAAAAAAGTTTAGTCAACAGCCTTTTAGAGTAACCATAAGTGAGTTAAAGCCAAACTTTTCCAACACAAGCACTAACACTTTGTTATTTCTATTGGCGCGTATTTTTTGCCTATTTCTTCTAAAGAAGCAATAATAAAATAAAACTGCCGCAAACACTACTCCTGTAACTATAACGTCTGCACTTAAAGTTAAGTCCACCGAAAAGTCTTTACCATAGACATGTTCGATTAAAGAATAACTCATTGCCAATATAACGATCGCAGACGCTATCACTATTATGATTAGCAGAAGGGCTTTTGATACGTTCAAAACCAATGCTTTTTTGTCTGTTTTTTTACTTATACTGCCTACCATGCTTTATTACCAGATCAACGTCTTGCAATAAACTAATATATCTTAATACATCACCCTTTACCGCAATGATATCAGCATATTTACCCTCACTGACCGTACCTACTTCTTTATCTACTCCCATTAACACAGAAGGCCAATAGGTAGCTGCTTTTATGGCGTACATGGAGTCGAAGCCAAATTCATTTACCCATACATCCAGTTCATTCCAAGTAGATTGGCTATGGAATTTCATAGGAATACCACTGTCTGTGCCTACCAGAAGTACTACTCCTGCCTCTTTCAATTGATTTACTTTTCTTTCCAATGTTGGTTTTCGGATAGGTGTTAATTGAAAATACGGGAGTCGGTCCGGGTGTTGAATGGAGAGGGTAATATCTTTGATGACGGAATCCGGTAACCCCAGATGCCATGAGGTATTATCCAGTTTCTCCGGATGGTCTCGCACATACTCATAATTGTAAAGACCTTCCACGGTTGGTGTCCAGAAAAGCGGACCCAGATTCATCTGGGCCGTTCTTTCCCTGATCATTTCCATAACATCCGCAGGATATTCCGGGGCCGAAGCCAGCCCGGTATGTTCAAAACAATCCACACCGGCTATTAAACCCCTACGAATTTCTTCAGGACGATGACCGTGGCCTACTACGGTTAACCCATTTTTATGTGCTTCGTCAACGACAGCTTTAACTTCCTCCAATGTCATCTGGTCCTGGTCAATAAGTTTTATACAATCCACACCGGCATCTGCAAGTCGTTTTACTTTTTGACGTGCATCTTTAGGGCTTTCCACACCCCATCGAAATTGCTCCGTCCCGGGATATGGCTTATGCTGAATGAACGGACCGGACATATACATGGTAGGGCCTGGAATACTACCGTTTTTAATGGCATCTCTCACCGCAATACTTTCTTTCAAAGGCCCACCCAAATCTCGCGCACTGGTGACGCCAGCCATTAAAAGCTGATGTGCCGAAGCCGGCATAATCACTTTTTCGAAGAGAGGCGGATAGGTCTTATCCCAATAGGTGTAATCGCTATGACCATTGATCATAAGATGAACATGCATGTCCCAAAGGCCCGGCAGCACGGACATACCTTCGGTAGAAATAATTTCTGCTCCTTCCGGGATTTTGAGCGTACTTACCGTACCCACCGCACGAATGCGTTCCCCTTCTATAATGATCACACTATTTTGAATGGGCGTAGCGCTAAACCCGTCTATGAGTGTACCGCCTACCAGGGCTTTAATTTGACCAAAAGTAGTATTGCTCATCATAAAGACGAGGTACAAGAGTAATCGTATTCTATTCATAAGGTTTAGGTTGAGTATTCCCTTGAATTTAAAGAATTATTTGAGGTGCTCAATCCATTTTCCCGGGATTCTGACAGACGGAAGGACGTAGCTACAAGAGGAAAACAAGGATGCAAAAGTTACATTATTCTTTTATCATTCCGGGTTGGTCCTTTACTTCCAGATGAAAAATATCATCTCTTGAATAATGACCGATCACATCAAAATCCAGTTTGCTATGGCTGATCTCTTCTAAATCTAATTCGGCCATTAAAACACCAGCCTTATCAAACAACGGTCCAGCCACTATTTCACCTAATGGTGATACAATAACACTGCCACCACGACATAAATTTTCGGGTTCATCTTTAACCAATGCGTGATACTTTTCCGGATACATTGATTTTGTGAAGTACTGATTACAACCTAACACAAAACATCTGCCTTCCAGGGCAATGTGTTGCATTGTGGCAGTCCATTGCTCCCTGGAATCAGCGGTAGGCGCCACATAAATCTCTACTCCTTTTTTATATATAGCCATTCTAGCCAGGGGCATATAGTTTTCCCAACAGATCAACCCTCCAAGTTTTCCAATAGCTGTCTGAAATGTGACCATCGAATCACCATGCGCCTCACTCCAAATTACACGTTCTGTTCCGGTGGGTTTGATCTTTCTATGGGTGCCTAACAATCCGGTTTTCGGCGAAATGTAAAGCATAGAACAGTACAGACTTCCATTGGTATTTTGTTTTTCTGTAATGCCGAGTAGGAGGTATACATTCTGCAATCGGGCTATTTTCTCTAGTCGTTTAAGGTCTTCACTTTCCAGGCTTACGCTTTGTTCATAGTATTCGGCGTAAAGCTCCCTTCCTTCGTTAGTTCTGTTTCCTATGGTAGCGCCAAACGAAAAACCTCTTGGATACCCGGGAATAAAGGATTCCGGAAATACGATAAGATTACACTCTTCCTTTGCATAACGCATGACGAGTGTTTCTATCTTTTGAATAGTCGCTTCTTTATTGAAAAAAACCGGGCTATCCTGAACTACACATACTTTGACCTTCATCTAAACCCTTTTTATGATCAGATTTGAAGATAAAGATAGTTGGTTCTCCGCATTTATGCGCAACCGTCGAACACATAGTCCACTTGATGTGTCACCTAGCCTTAGGTCCGGATAGAGTTTATTCCGTACTATAATTTAAGGGCTTGTCCCAACCGTCCAAATTGAGGGTTATTGAACCCTTTACACCAAGTGTGCGCAACTCGAATGCAAAAGGCTTATTAATTACAGCATCACAATCCTCTTCATTTTTCAGTTTCAATCGCAGATCTCTCTGAATAGTAGTAGAAACTTCGACTGAATCTGAACCAATAAGTTCTACCTCCCAGGCATTGCCATCGCAACCACTCGCTGTTATTACCACTTGCAAGCAATCATCTATAACAAAAGCGTTGGTTACGGTGAAAGGGTCACTGTCGAGCGTCAAGAATGCATTTTCATTAACAATTAAAAATTTATCGCAAGGTACCAGAGGTAATTCATCGGGCGCCTCTTCGTCGCAAGAACTGGCAAAAAAGAATAATGAGCATACTATAAATACCAAAAATCTATTCATCTTCTTCGTCATAAATCAATAGTATACATAAGACGCTGTTTTTCTAATATTGGTTGTAAAAGAAAACCCCAATGTAATAGTTTAACGACGAAATGGAGTTAGTGTATTCTTGATACTACTTCCTGTTAAACCCATTTTGAAGCTATTAATATTTGGTATTTAAGGTGTTAACAGAAAAACTAAAAATCCAGGGTAGTTTTAAATGTTGAACGCGCAGTGGAAACAAGCTGTTTTCTCAACAGTGCAAGCTCTTGGTTTTTGTGTCGAATATTTTTTTCCAGATCCTTTATTTTTTTCTTGGCACCGGCTTCATTGCGCTGCATTTGTTCTTGAGTAGCTTGAAGTTCTTCGGCATTCTGACGTAACTTCTCTTCTTTCAACAACAAACTGTCAGCGTGTAGCTGAGATTCTTTCAGCAGCTTCTTCGTGCGATCAGAGGATCGCCTTGTTAAGATGATGTTAGAAATGTTTTCTGAAACTCTTTCTACCAGCTTGATTTCATGAGGTTTAAGTACTTGAAATGATGCCAATTCAAGTACTCCGATCACGATATCTTTGGATTTTAAAGGTACTATTAAAAGATTACGTGGAGTAGCCTCGCCAAGACCCGATGTTATTTTAACATAATCATTTGGCAATTGTGACAGGTAAATGGTATCTGCTTCCAATACGCATTGGCCTGCCAAACCTTGTCCTACTGAAAGTACTTCATCAACAAATTTCCGTTTTCCATAGGCATAGGTAGCTATTCTATGTAACTTTTTATCTTCCGAATTTACATGGTACAATACGCCTTGATTGACATTTATGTAGTTCACCAACTGACTTAGAATACTATTTGAAAGTGACTCAAGGTCTTTAAAATCGTCTTTTAATATTTCTGAAAACTTGGCAAGGCCTTCATTGGTCCAATTAGTGATCTTTTGCTTTTCATTTATTTCAACCAGTTTATCCTGCATAGTAATGATGGACATGGCCAGTACATCGTCTGTAAACTGTTCATTGTATTTTATATGCAGTTTTCCTTCACCAAGATCCCGGGCAAAGTTTACAGCCTCCCTGATCCTTGCCACCAATTGATTTAGTGCTCTTTTCGTTTCAGCAATCTCATCAGCTGTACGCATGTTCAGCGATTTTGGGAATGTACCATTAGATAATGCTACTATGGCACTTTTTATTTCCTTAATGGCTTTGGTAAGAATATTAGAGTAGACAACAACAAGAAACAAGCCTAAGACCAACTGTAAACCAAGCAATGAAAACACGAAAATAAAGGAAGATCTGGTATAATTTTCTTTTTCCTTCTTAATCAGCTGTGTAAGGTTAGCCATACGCTGGCCAATGGCTTTGTAATGAGTATGAATTTGACCTATTGCGCCTGAATTTCTGTTCAAACCAATCTTTTTTTCTAATGTAACAATAGCATTGAATTGATCGCGATAACTATTCGTTTTCTGTAAAATTGTATTGGAAAATGAATTATCAGAAGAATCTGCTTCAAGTATGGACGTTTTGAAAACGGTAATATCCTTATTGAAACGATCCAGGTATTTGAGGTCTTTTCTTAGAAAAAAATCCTTTTCATGGCGGCGAAGCATCAGCATTTCGGCGGGATTGTAGGGATAGGTCGAGTTTTCAACTCCATGAATTGAACTTCTCAAATCACCCTCCAGGCCATAATCTTTGAATCCCCTTTTTTTGAAAAGGTTAATAAGCAGACGAAAACCATTATTCATCTGCTCATGATCAGCATGCAACAAATTGAGTCCACTTGCATAATCCTGTTCATCGAAAATTTGGTGTTCCGCAATCAGCGTCAATAAACTATCGTACTTCAGATTAAGATTTGTAAACGCATCAATTATCGCACTTTTACCGGTTTGTTGGAAAACGTCCTGTTTGTAGCCTTCAGAATAAAAATCTTTTACCTCGTTATTCATCCTGAGGTCCATAATTGTTAGTTGGTCTACTTGTTCATTCAATGTGTTATATTCTTGAATGGACCTGGTAGACCTTATAACGACTATTATCAATACTAACGACATTAATAAAATGGACCCAAAAGCCAAAAGTAACTTCAGTCTGATCTTCAATTGTAGTATCCAACCTTTCATTTTTTCTTTATTCTGGTAAACCACAAACTAAATGCCTTTGCTTTATTTTGGTCATTATGATCTTGTTAAAGAATTGTAACTAAATAGTATCAAAGCGAGCAAGTAAAATGCTTCTAAAGAAAAATATTTATGACAACTTCTTAGTTTCTAATGTCATCGAACGTAATACAATGGTAAAGGTGGGTTTGGCTTATGTTAAACACCGCTGATAAAAATCTGCGCTATTCTCTGCTACATTTTTTCTATCATTAATCATAGAAACTGGAGTAGGGCCTGTGTATGACGTAACTCTGGAAAGCGGCAACTCCCTTTATTATCAACTTATAATCAAACAATGCTTTGTTCATGAAAAGATTAATATTACTCGCACTAGTAGTACTATTTATGCTACCCGTTTTTTCACAACCGGATAGCACAACGGTCACGTCAGATTCTGTAAAAAAGGACAAATCCAAAAAAGGCCTCCCTTTAAAAGCTGAGCGCACCGTCCAGGTAAAAACAAATGAAGGCTCATGGCTCTCACTGGACGTAAGTCCGGATGGAAAAACCATCGCTTTTGATATGTTAGGTGATATTTATCTACTACCCATTACAGGTGGTAACGCTGAAAGGTTAACCAAAGGTTTAGCTTTTGATACGCAACCCCGCTTCAGTCCGGATGGAAAAAGTATTTTGTTTGTATCCGATAGAGACGGCAGTAACAACGCCTGGACGATTAACCTGGAAAGTAAAAAAACCAAGCAGATCACAAAGGACAATACCCATAATATGCCGGCTGCAGAATGGACACCGGACGGAGATTACATTGTGGTAAGCAAAGGGATCCGTAATCTGAAATTATTTTTATATCACATAGAAGGAGGTTCGGGCACACAATTAATCAAGAAGCCCGATAACCTGAAAGTGCATGAACCTGCCTTCGGGCCGGATGAACGATACATTTGGTTTTCAAGACGCACTAATGCGTGGCAATACAATGCCCGTTTTCCGCAGTACCAAATAGCAACTTACGATAGAGAAACCGGAGAAATAGAGACGAGAAGTTCACGCTATGGATCGGCATTTACTCCGGTGTTATCTCCTGACGGGCACTGGCTGGTATATGGTACGCGATGGAACGATCAAACCGGGTTAATGGCACGCAGGTTAGATACAGGAGAAGAAAAATGGCTGGCTTATCCTGTGCAAAGAGATGATCAGGAATCTATCGCCACGTTAGGCGTTCTTCCTTCTATGTCTTTCACACCGGACAGTAAAAATGTAGTAGCCTCTTACGGTGGAAAAATTTACCGTATTCCAATTTCCGGTGAAGCCGCCGTAGAAATTCCGTTTGAAGTAAACGCATCTGTAGAGTTAGGCCCGCAACTTAAGTTTAATTACCCCATTAGTGATGATCCGATGATGACGGTGACACAAATCCGTGATGCAACTGTTTCTCCGGACGGAAGTAAAATAGCATTTACCGCTTTAAATCGATTATATATAAAGGACCTGCCGGATGGTGAGCCCCAGCGTCTGAGCAATTTCGACTTTACGGAAGCTATGCCCACATGGAGCCCGGATGGTGCTTTTATTGCATACGTTACGTGGGATGATAAAAACGGTGGACATATTTACAAAGTCAATACAAAAGGCAGACCCAAGCCCGTGAAATTAACACAAACAGCCGCTGCTTATTCGGAACCATCATGGAGTTTCAAAGAAGATCGTATCGTATTCATGCTGGGCAGCAGACAGGATTACTATGACAATGACGGACCGGTGGCCTTTTCATCTAAAGCGGAAATACGTTGGATATCGGCAACCGGTGGAAAAACTAATTTCATTGATAGGTCCAAAAAGAGAGGTAATCCACACTTTGTAAAAAGTAAAGACCGTATTTACTTGTATGGAGAGAAGGGTCTTAGCTCCATCCGCTGGGATGGAACCGATGAAAAGGAAATAGTCAAAATAACCGGTATTACTACTTTCGGCGCAGAACGTGATGAATTGGGTCATCATATACTAGTCGAAACAGCTAATGAACCAAAAAAGAAACCCTCTAAAGCCAGCCTTATACTGATGGCACCCGAAGGTGATAAAGCTATCGCCATGGTACATAACGAAATATATACGATAACAATACCAAAAGTTGGAGGCGAAACTATCACGATCAATGTTAGCGATGCGAAAAAGGCTGCTTTTCCTGCAAAGAAACTCACCAAAATAGGGGGACAATTCCCTGGTTGGAGTCGCGATGCCAAGAATGTTCACTGGTCTATTGGCAATGCCTTTTTCACTTATAATCTGGCTGATGCCAAGGCAAAAGAAAAACAGCTGGAAGAGAAAAAGGAAGAAGAAAAATCAAAAGAGAAAAAACCTGACGATGACGAGGAAGAAAAAAAGGAAGAAGACCATTACAAGCCTGAAGAAATAAGAATAAAAATTGAGGTAAAAAGAGACATTCCAAAAGGGACTGTATTACTCAAAAATGCACGTCTCATTACCATGAAGGGAGATCAAATCATAGAAAAAGGCGATGTACTTATCGAAAATAACAGGATAAAACAAATAGGCGCTTCAGGGACTGTAAATGTAGATAGTAAAATAAAGCAGATTGACCTGAACGGTAAAACAATAGTGCCCGGCTTTGTAGATACTCATGCACATATGTGGCCGGCATGGGGAGTGCATAAAAACCAGGTATGGATGTATGCCGCGAACCTGGCTTACGGAGTCACTACTACACGTGATCCGCAGACCGGAACCACTGATGTACTCACGTACGCGGATATGGTAGATGCCGGTAAAATATATGGTCCACGGATTTATTCCACCGGGCCTGGAGTAGGGTTTTGGGCCTATAACATCAAGAGCCTGGATCAGGCCAGGGATATTTTGAAGCAATATTCGGAATACTATAATACAAAAACCATTAAGATGTACCTTACCGGTAATCGTAAGCACAGGCAGTGGATCATAATGGCGGCAAAAGAGCAAAAGCTGATGCCTACGACGGAAGGGGGCCTGGATTTCAAACTAAATATCACGCAAATTTTAGATGGGTATCCCGGTCATGAACACAGTTTTCCGGTTTATCCGTTATATCAGGAATTTGCAGATTTTGTCGCTGCGTCAAAAACAGCTTACACACCAACATTATTGGTATCTTACGGAGGACCCTGGGCTGAAAATTATTATTATGCAACAGAAAATGTGCAAGGTGATCCGAAACTAAATTTTTTCACGCCAAAGTCTGAGCTGGACTCAAAGTCTCGAAGAAGAAATGCCGGATGGTTTATGAAAGAGGAGCATGTGTTTGAAGACCATGCTGTTTTTGTAAAAGACCTGGTAGAAGCAGGAGGACTATCCGGAGTAGGATCGCACGGTCAACTCCAGGGTCTGGGCTATCACTGGGAACTTTGGTCTATGCAATCAGGTGGGTTGAAAGAACATGATGCTCTAAAGGTAGCTACCATTCTGGGCGCAGAGGCCATCGGTCTGGACCAGGACCTGGGATCACTGGAAGCAGGAAAAATTGCTGACCTTGTGATACTGGATAAAAATCCGCTGGAAAATATAAGAAATACGAATTCTGTTTACATGGTCATGAAAAATGGCAGACTACATAATGGCGACAACCTGGACGAAGTATATCCTGAAGAAAAGAAAGCTTCCGGTTTGGACTGGCATCAAAAAGCGCCAACTAACGTACCCGGTATACGAAAATAGAGATGTTCTAATCCAAAAAACCAGACTTGTTGAGTCTGGTTTTTTGATTACAATAGTTTTGATTCTTATCTACCCCCAGGTACCAGAGTCAATAACAGATCCACCACTACCAAAAATGGAGAAGGTACCTGACAAACCGTTAGCGCTCCATGTAGATGCATATATTTTAACAGCACCTTCTGAAACTTCCAGGGAACCTGAACCATCCGGATTGATAATTGCACTGATATTAAAAAGATCGTCTGTATCATTGCTGGAGACGTCGTAAAAGAATTGTCCTGTAGCCGTTTCCCGCCAGGTGTAAGTCAAGACGGATTGGTCGGCAGGTCGGCTGTCAGCAAAATCAAAAATGAAAATATCCAGGCGTCCTTCTCTCAACTCATCTTTCGACTCCTCTGCAGACATAAATTTCTGAAATTCGCCACCATTGATTTTCCAGAAAACCTCGAAAGTATATTTATCACTGGTTTCTCCAATTTGGTAAGCTATAGATACACTTTGAAAACCATCGTCAAATGTCCAGGTATATACCAAAACATCTTCCTGGGTACGACCATTAACAGAAGCTTTTCTTCCTATAGGTGTATTGGATTGAGTAGCGCCTTGAGGTACTTCAAGGTAAAGCGTCCAAAGCTGCATCAGGTTAGCTGTACTCAGGTAACCCACCGTCTGCAGTGCATTGGGATCTTGTGTTTGTGTTAAACCGGAAGGAATCGTAATGGGTAACTCTGAGCTACCAAAAGCAAAACGTACATCTTCAAGGTTAGTTTTTGGGGTTTCACTATCGTCATCAGCACAGGATACGGCCAACAGGCCAATGAGCAATAAACTTAAGATTTTAAGACTGTTTTTCATGATTCTTTTAATTTTTACAGCCTTGATCTCCTAAAAAAATGAAATGTAAACGTCAATGGTTAAAAATCTGACAAAAACAAAATTTGTTAGGACGCTCGATAGGGAGAGGCGCTATAGTTTTCTCAGGTAATCCATTATTTTGCTCTGGTCTGCAAAGTCCTGAGCGTTTACCAGCAACGCTTCATCATTCACTATTTTCCCATATTGTTCATAACTATACCAGACATGTTCTAAAAACCACTCAGGTTCATCCCCCCAACGTTTTTCTTTCCTCCTTCGCTTTAGAAATTCTGATTTCTCAAGCATCAGCATGATACGCTTATCGAATAGCCTGTTAATTGCAGCATCATAAAAAATCAGAATACCTTCGAGAATAACATGTTGAAATTTATCTGAACACGACAAAGCATCAGATAATAAGCTGTTAAAGTCATAGGCTTTGGGCAACTCCCAGTCATACCGGTCTTTAATTTTCGGTAATTTATACTCAGGCAGTGTATAGTCGTCTAATGAAAGTACCGTGCTATTACTTAATTCAGCGCTAACCTTATTTGATAAATAGGATTTACCGGATTGGCTAATACCACCTATACCTATGATCACAGTTATTTTGTTTCATATATTTTGTCAATATGAGCAAGGTACTTTTGTCGAATGGTTTTCCTTTTCATGCTCAGTTTAGCAGTTAATTCTCCTGTTTCAACAGTCCATGGGTCAGGCATCAGGCTAAATTTTTTGATTTTTTCGTATTGAGCAAAATTTGCATTGTACTTCTCAAGCTCCTGGTCGAATTTTTTTAATACTCTTTGGTCTTGAATCATTGCCACGGAATCTGTAAGATTTATATCATGTAGCTGACACCATTTAGTGAGTGAGTCAAAGGCAGGAACGATCAAGGCAGCCGGAAATTTTTTGTTCTCGCCTATTACCATAATCTGCTCTATGAATAGTGATTCCTTAAATTTATTCTCCAGGATTTGCGGAGCAATGTATTTACCCCCGGAAGTTTTAAACATTTCTTTTTTACGGTCCGTAATCTTCAGAAATTTTTCCTCAACAAACTCACCAATATCACCTGTTTTTATCCAACCGTCTGCATCAATTACTTCTTTTGTAAGGTCAGGTCGTTTATAATAACCCATCATTACGTTGGAGCCCTTCACATTAATTTCTCCGTCTTCGGACAGTTTTATCTGTACGTTTTCCATAGCCGGACCGACAGAACCGATTCGCATTGCATCTGGTTTGGAAAAGGCAATACCCGGTGATGTTTCAGTCATACCGTACGCTTCATAAACGGGAATCTGACCTGCCCAAAAAAGTGTGGCTAAACGGGGCTGTAAAGCTGCACCTCCGGAAGTGATGAAAAGGACGTTGTTACCAAGTGCTTCACGCCATTTACTGAACACAAGTTTATTGGCCCATTTCAATTGTAACTCATACCAAAACCCCTGATTTTCATTAAGTTTATATCTTTTTCCAAGATCCAGCGCCCAGAAGAAGATAAACCTTTTAAGGCCTTTTAATTCATAGCCTTTTTTGAGGATCTTTTCATAGATTTTTTCCAATAACCTGGGTACAGTGGCAAAAATATTAGGTCTGACTTCTTTCAAATGTTCGCCTATGGTATCAATGTCCTGTACAAAATAAATCGATACCCCTTTATGCATATAAGCATACAAGCCTGTCCTCTCAAAAATATGACTCAGCGGTAAAAAGCTCAAGGCTTTCATATCCGGTCGGATAGCTGAGAATATCCTGGCTGCAGACATGGCGTTACTCAAAATATTATGATGTGAAAGCATTACACCCTTAGGGTCGCCTGTTGTTCCCGAGGTATAAATAATAGTGGCCAGGTCTTCAGATGTTATTTGATCGCTTAATACCTTTAAAGAAGTTAGACTGTCTGAGTCCATTGGTAATTTGACTTTACTCCAATGTTCTACCTCAGGAACTTCATCAAAAGTATAAACGTCAGGTGACAGATCCTGAATGTTGTTTATAGCAATTTTTAATTTAGCAGCTATATCCAGATCACCGGCAAAAATGACTTTTATTTCAGCATGTTGTATGATGAAAGTATAATCCTCACTGGTGGAGTTGGGGTACATAGGCACGTTAATAGCGCCAATTTGCGAAACGGCAAAATCCACAAATATCCATTCCGGTCGATTATAGGAAACTAAGCCTACTTTATCACCGGGTTTTATTCCCAGAGCCAGTAAGCCGTTGCTCAGTTTGTTTACTTCTTCAAGAACCTGTTCAGTGCTATAAGTGATGTACCTGCCTTTTTCTTTATAAGCAAGGGCGACGTCTAAAGGGTGTTTTTCAAATTGATAGGGTAAACAATCAAATAACCTTTCTAATTTCATATAGAAATATACAAAATTTTAATACTTAGGCTTGTAATAAAGTTATTAGTTGACAAATTCTTTATCCTTCGCATCAAAATCTCCTCTTAACATGCGAAATCGTTTTCGCGCTTCAGCTACGTATACGCTTCCAGGATACTTTGTAAGCAACCCACGATAAAACTCCATAGCTTTTTCCGATTGATTTGTATGCTTATCGTAAATTTCTGCTATCATAAAATAAGCGTCATCACTAAGAATGTCATAATCATATTCATCAACGATTTGCTGTAGTAATTCCAATGCTTTAGGAAATGCACCAATCTTTCTCTGAATATCCGCTTCTAACCAAAGCAGTTCATCTATGAGGCTATGACCTTTAAAAGTGCTCTTCATCTTTGATATCGCTTCAAGAGCTTCTATCGTTTTATTTTGAAATAGCATGAGATCTATAGCTGCATACTGTTTCATAGCAGTTTCGGAACTGTCTAGCGCTATATTGTCTTTGATCAAGATACTCAAGGCCATTGCGTCATTAGCAATTTCACGCGTGGTCGCTTCTTTTAAAATATCTAAATGCTCCTGGGATAACTGAAAATCACCTTTATAATAAGAAAGCTTAGCATTCCTTAATTTGGCCTCGTACCCCAAACTTTCTTCTTTGTGTGACTTTTCTACTTGTGAATAAAGCAAAGTAGATTCCCAGGGTTCTTCCGTAAGCAAATAGATGTCACCAAGGTCTAGTTTACTCCGGGCCTTAATATTGGCGTTAGCACGGGGAGTAGCTATGATCTTTTGAAGTATCAACTTCGCAGAGTCTTTTTCATCCAGGTAAAAAGCGTGCAGAAGGGCCTTATTTCTAAGTGCTTCTAATGTATTCCTGGTTACACCTAATTCATTGATGAAAATGTTATAATCGTGAATAAGGTTCCGTATTTCCCTCTCGTCAATGGGATAGGTATTACGTACTCTCTTTTCATAAGATCGGATGAGATACATTTTGGCCAACAGGTAATTGTACGAACTCGGATATTCGCGGATCACATAACTGAAAATTTTGATTGCATTGTTATAATCATCGTTATCTAAAGCCATCAAACCGATACTTATGCTTCTGGTACCTTGTGATTTTAATCGTTTATCGATGGCACGTGCCTGAACAAATGCGCCATAGAAATTTTTCTGTTGGAGATTCACCCAAATGAGTAACTCTCCAAAAATCTCACTGTTAGGATCGTCCTGGATCTTAGCGTAGAGTAAGCTTTCGAGACTTTCCAGTTCTTCGGGTTTTGCCAAAAGATTCTGTAGTGTATTTTTAACGTAGTTTAAATTGGAAGGATTTTGGGTGACGTAGTTAAGATATTCCTCCACCATTTGATCCTTTTCATTTAAGATACGATATATATTGGCCATTTCAAGTGAATAGGAATACGGATTATTTACAGCTTGGCGGCCTGATTTGAAAGTCATGATGGCATACCCTGGTAATTGTTTATTTACAAAATAATCAGCGGTGATCCTGGTACGATAAATATCTGTACTTACATCTTTAATGATGTCTTTAAAGTAGTTGTCTGCTTTTTGTTCATCCCCTTTTCCTTTATAAACAAGGCCTAAATCAAGGTGATAGTATAAATTGTTAGGGAATTTTTTAATTAAACGTTTAATGTATTTGTCCGCCTTAGCGTACTCCCCGGATTCTATAAGAAGAAAAAAGTAATTATTGTGGATTAGGGGTATATTCTCATAGCTCCTGGATAGGTTATCATACAGCAACATTGCTTTTTCATACTCGCCCTGAGAATAATATTCGTTGGCCAATTGTATATCGCTATTTTTTTGACCGTAGCTCTGTGCAGCAATAGCTACCAAAATCAAACCAATGAAACGTACGCTCTTTATCCCCAATGTTAACATCATATATATTAATATATTATATAATATTTAAATTACTATTATTTACTATCATGTGAATACGTGGAAAACTAAATAAGTAAAAGTTTGTGATATTCATTTGTTGATTAGAAGTGAGGTAATCTTTGTTTTTCCACAAGTTGTCAAGATGTAACTATTTGATTTATAATGATTTATAGAGTTATTCACAAAAATGGTATGTCATGGGTTAGAATATTTATTTTAGTGAAGAGTGTGGAAATATTATGGATAACCTACACGGTTTGACTACATATAAACAGCAGTGAAACTATAGATTAGTATAACGTGAGATAGTGTTACTAAGTTTTGAGATATCCACCGCTGATCTACTAGTTATACACATTAAAAAACAATGGGATCTGGTACAATTTCAAAGTTAGCGCGCATAGTAATTTCCTGTTCACCGGTGGAAGTAGTATAAAAGAATACAGGTTCGGGTTCTTCATTGAGCCAAATATTACCAATGTCCCATTGACCGTTTTCGTTACTGTCTATGAGTATACGGATGCGGTAATTACCAGCCGGGACATAATTGAACTGGAACTCTGAAGTACTGGTTTTTTCTTTGACTACTGTATTGCTTGAATTGAGCAGTTGTACAATATAACTGGGTTGTTCAGTATCTATGGTAACGAAAATAGTCCCAAAGTCATCGGGTTTACGGAATGAAAGGTCTTGTTTGAATTGTTGTGAAGAATCCTGTTCAACACTTGTAAAAGCCTGTTGGCCGAAAAGGAGATAGGGTTTGATAACTTGTGGTTTGGATTTTTCGATTTGTGAGGTATCGGGTTCGACCTTTTGGGATTTTGGAGGATCTTTAGGTTTTTCGAAA
Organism: Fulvivirga sp. M361; assembly: GCF_007097395.1. Taxonomy (GTDB): domain Bacteria; phylum Bacteroidota; class Bacteroidia; order Cytophagales; family Cyclobacteriaceae; genus Fulvivirga. Next base: position 81,194 of record NZ_VKDC01000009.1, on the reverse strand, counting down.
AGGGCTTTATCAAGTATGTAATTAAATTCAAGATAATCTCTGTATTTATTCCAGGTGAAGTGTTCATTGCGGAAGGGATATATATGTAAAGAATCAATGAAGATAAGTGTGCTGTCATAATTAATGTCTCTAACGGGTTTTTGAAAACGAATGGATCCTTTCACGACTCTTACGTCAGTAATAACATCTTCAAGTTGGTACTCAGGTTTAAAGTCGGCCGGTTTGCGTTTGGTTTCTTCAAACTTTAAATAGGTTGTATCGGATGTGGCTTGATCGAGACTATCTGTTGCTTTTATATATAAAAATAGACTATCCACGATTGGAAAGGTGTTAAATATCTGGATGGTATTCTGTGTTGCATCGGTGAAATTGCTGGACAAGATGAGATCAGGTTCGAGAGTGATCAATTCATAATCAGTCACAGATTTATTGAATTTAATGATATATACAGTTCCCGATTGGCGAGCGTTCTGTAATTCAAGGGGACGACTGTCCAGGGAGTAATGTGACAGGTCTAGATTTTGAATGGAAGTATCTAGTTCCAGTGTATTGCTTAAAAAACTATAGCTTTCAGATTTTGATTCAGCTGTGAGGTTCTTGTTCTTGTCGTTGTAGGCACGGACACGATACTGATCGATCTTGATATTGTCGAACTGATAATTCCCTTCCTCGTCAGTTTTGGTGAAATAGAGGGGAGGTCCTGTAAAAATGTCAAGGGTATCCAGGAGCTGATAAAGGGCTACCGTAATATCTTTTCCGGTTTCGTTAGTAAGGAGATTACGAATTTGTCCTGCGATGGATATGGAGTCCAGGTAGTCGCCTGTTGAAAATGCTAATTTCAAATTTTCAGGAGCATTCCCTTCAGTTATATCCTGTATAGCTTCCCTAAAATTGAAGGTGAATGTAGTACTGTCGGGCAGATCTTGTTCAAAAGTGAAAATGACACGATCTTTATTATACTTTACAGTATATTCAGCATCTATGCGTGGTGTTATAATAAGTTGTTCTTTAGGGTTGTTTAGTTTGATGCGTTCATTGAATGCTACCTCAACCTTGTTGGTGGTTACATCCAACTCCGATTGTTTCGGATCTGAATCGATGAGTACAGGAGGCTCTTCATCTTTGGGTCCCCCTGTGGGCTGACTTTGGTTAGCACATTTAACCATGGTAATAATCAGGAACAATGAAATGAGAAGCCTTAGGAAAAGTTGCATTATTTTGATCTGATAATATATATGAGACTTGAATAGTCGTTGGTATGTTTTGATGCGTAATTATTTGATTTTAAGCCGTTTATGAGAGATTTAATCAATCCTTTAAAACCTGTTCCCATGTATTTTTCACTGAGCAATGATACATAGAAAGCATCTAGTTTCATGGGTAGTGTATGGGTTATCTCTAGGTTATAATTGGATAGTAAGCGTTTCATCGTATTTTGGCTGAAATGGTACAAATGTCGCGGTACATCATAACCGGCCCAGTATTCTTTGTATAATTGAGCGTCATAACTTTTATGGTTAGGTACGGCTACAATGATTGTACCATCTGATGTCAATAGTCGGGTAATGGAAAGGATGTAACCATCCAGATCAGGAACGTGTTCCAGGACGTGCCATAGTGTTATTACATTGAATTGTTCTTCGGTTATATCTTCAAGTGAAGAATGTATTTTAGATTGTGTAAGTTGTTCAGCATTTTGTCTGGCATGAATGTCAGGCTCTATCCCTTGTACATGCCAATTGGATTTGGAAGCATAACTGAGGAAATGGCCGGTACCACAGCCTACGTCTAAAAGTTTACCAACCGCTTGTAGTTTGTTGATCAGTTTGACCTTGTTAATGAGGGTAAAATGTCGACTGAGCTTATAGATAAGATTGATAAGGTTGTTGGCTTTGTTCTGGTGTGAGACATAATTATCCGATTGGTAGTAATTTCCAATGTTAGCGGATGAAGGTCGTGGATTGGTGAAGAGAAACGAGCATTTTTGGCAGCGAACTAATACAAAGTTTTCTGATGAAACGGTATGATCCTTACAAGTAAGTTCGTTATGAAATTGCTTATCGTGGCAAACAGGGCAATTTTCTAGTTGTTCGAGCATCTTATTTAGCCAGGTAAACCATTAATATTGAAATGTCAGCGGGTGATACACCACTAATACGAGAGGCTTGTCCAATAGTCTGAGGGCGTATGGTCTTTAGTTTCTGACGGGCTTCTGCAGAGAGGGCTGTGATAGTGTTGTAATCAAAGTTAGTCCTTATTTTTTTGTTCTCCAGTTGCTCCATTTTTTCGGCAAGTTGTTTCTCTTTAAGTATATAATTTTCATATTTGATTTGAATTTCTACCTGATCAAGTATATCATTGGCGTAAGAGGAGAGTGAATTGGATAGATTTTCATCCAGATTTTTAATAGTGTGTATACTTAATTCAGGTCGCCGAATTAAGTTCACAACGGGTATTTTTTGTTTGATTGTGGCTGTTTTTAAGTTGGCCAGACCTTTATTAAATGATTCGGGAATGGCGCGGGTGTCTTTAAGATCACGAGAGAGTTTTTCCATTTTATCTAGCTTATCGTTTAGGTCGGCTAAGCGTTGCCTGGAAGCCAAACCTATATTAAACCCTTTTTCGGTAAGTCTTATATCTGCGTTGTCCTGACGAAGGAGTATTCTGAATTCTGCTCGGGAGGTAAACATTCTGTAAGGTTCATCAGTCCCCTTGTTGATAAGATCATCAATTAGTACGCCTATATAGGCTTCAGATCTTTTAAGTATAAATGGTTCTAGTTTATTGATTTTGTGATGTGCGTTGATTCCTGCCATGAGTCCTTGACTAGCGGCTTCTTCATAACCTGTGGTGCCATTGATTTGTCCTGCGAAATAGAGATTTTCAACGAGCTTTGTTTCCAATGATAATTTAAGTTGGGTTGGCGGAAAGAAATCATATTCAATGGCATAGCCTGGACGGAACATTTTTACTTTTTTAAAACCAGGTACTTTTGAAAGGGCTTTGTATTGGATATCTTCAGGTAAAGAGGTTGAGAAGCCATTGACATATATTTCAACTGTATTCCATCCTTCCGGTTCTACAAATATTTGATGACGATCTCTTTCTGCAAAGCGGTTAATTTTGTCCTCAATGGAAGGACAGTAGCGTGGTCCAAGACCTTGAATTCGGCCATTGAACATAGGTGAACGGTCAAATCCGGTTTCCAGAATGTTATGAACATCGGGATTGGTGTAAGTGATGAAGCAGCTTCGTTGTTGGGTGAGAGGCGTAGTATCGGTATAAGAGAACCTGCCGGGTACTGCGTCTCCTTGCTGTTCTTCCATTTTTGTAAAATCCAGGGAACGGGCATCTACCCTGGGAGGTGTACCTGTCTTCATACGCCCTGATTCGAAACCTAGTGAAACGAGTTGTTCTGTAATACCTTTAGCTGATTTTTCACCTGTTCTGCCACCTCCAAATTGCTTCACACCTATGTGAATTATACCATTTAGAAAAGTACCATTGGTTAGAATAACTGATTTTGCTTTTATTTCCAACCCCATTCCTGTGGTAACACCTGTAACTTTGCCATTATCTACTATAATTCCTGTGACCATTTCTTGCCAAAAATCAACATTTGGAGTTTGTTCGAGGGCTAAACGCCATTCTTCGGCGAACTTCATTCGATCGTTTTGAGTCCTTGGACTCCACATGGCAGGACCTTTGGATTTATTAAGCATTCGAAACTGTATCATAGATTTATCAGATACAATACCAGACATGCCACCTAGTGCGTCAATTTCTCGCACAATTTGACCTTTGGCCACACCTCCCATGGCAGGGTTGCAGGACATTTGTGCAATGGTATTCATGTTCATGGTAACTAATAACACACTTGAACCCATCTTGGCTGCTGCATGTGCGGCCTCACATCCGGCGTGCCCGGCTCCTACTACTATTATATCATATTCTTGAAACATAGTTCAATCAAATGTTTTAGTGTTCCACGTGGAACACTTGTGTTGTTAGAACTTCGTGCCAATATTTTCAGACTAGCACTGTTCCACGTGGAACACTTATACTACTTCAATAACGGCTTTTAAAAAGGCGCAAAGATAAGCAAGCTTCTTCTTTTTCCCGCATCTGCCTTATTTCTTGAACAGTTTTGTCTTTATAACCCATTAGATGTAATATACCATGGATGATGACCCTGTGAAGCTCATCTTCGAACAATACATCAAATTGCTTCGCATTTTCTCTTATCCTTGATATACTTATAAAAATATCACCTTCCAGATCATCACTGGTTTCGGATTGATCGAATGTAATGATGTCAGTATAAGTGTCATGGTCCAGGTAAGAGGTATTAATATTGTGAAGATATTCGTCTGAGCAAAAAATGATATTTAGCTCGTGTATCACATGATTATGACCATTTACTACATCTTCAATCCATTGAATGACCTTATTCTCATCAGGAAGAATGAACGTTATGTCTTCCTGATGGAAATAAACCGATGGCATTAATTGATGTAAAAATTAAGTTCTACAATTTTACCTTTTTCTTTAAAGGCCACTTCATCGCATAAATGTTTCATTAAGAATATTCCCCTACCCCCTGGTTTCTCCAGATTTTCAGGAGCGGTGGGGTCTGGTAAATTTTGAAAGTCAAAACCTTTTCCTTCATCTGACACTGTAAACGTGATTTGATTATCTTCCAGGGCAAGAGAGAGTGCCACATTTTTTGATTTATCATTACTATTACCATGACGGATGGCGTTGTTTACGGCTTCTGTGACAGCAATCATGATATTACCATAGATATCATCTTCCAGTTTATACTTCTCCTTGGCATTGTCAATGAAGCTTTCGATCATCCGGATATTCTCAGTGAGTGACGGAATTTGGATTTTAATACTATTCATTCTGATCAGTTATCTCCCAATCTTTTGAAGTAATCATTCACTTCTTTTCGATAATAGGGATATAGTTTAGGTGGTATAGTTTTTAACAATTCAATTTCTTGTTCTTTCAGCTTAAAATATTCCTCAAAAGCTTTAGGAACTTGTTTATCGTAATCTTTGGCAGTTTCCCCCTTTCTTTCTTCGTCCTTATCCCTTTGACGTAAAGCGTCCTCGGCTTCTAGTAACCGGGTAAGTATTTGACGCTGCCGTTTGATCGTTTCCGTGGTGATCTGTTTATTGACCAGGTCAATTTCGGTTTCTTCCATTTTTTCAACCAATCCATCTCCTGGCTTCTGGCCATTATCACCTTCGCCGTACTTTTCCTGCATTTCCTGTAAAGCCTGTCGTATACGTTCTTGTTCAGCCGCCAATTTAGCTAACTCTTCAGAGAGCTGTCTACCGCTCTTTCCACTCTCTTTGAGTCCTTTAATTTGTTTATTGAGTTGTTGTTGTAACTCTCCAAGCGAAGGCGCCTTTTGTTTGCCCTCCCCTTTTTGAGGCTGACCCATCGCATCAGCCATATTCTGTTGCATTTGTTTTAATACATCATCGAGTAACAATGCCAAGTTATTCATAGAAGTCATCGCGAATTGCTGTTCGGAAACGGCTAGTGGTTTTTTTCGCTCCTTTATTGCATCTACACTTTTATCCATATGGTTGTTCATATCCCCTACTTCACGTGTAACGAATGAAGCTAATACAAACACCCTGTTAGCTAAAGAGAGCAGGCTATCCTCTACAATTTTAGCATCATCCTTTAATTTTAGTTGTTCTTGTGATAATTCTATAAAACGTGGATCACTTTGTTTAACATCACCAAATTCTTTCATCAGATCTTCCTGATCAAATGATAGTTTGAGAAGGTTGTTAACAATATCACGTAAGTCATCGAGATTCTCCTGCGACATGGACATTTGTGAATTACTTTGCATTTGCTGCATCTTTTCTGCCATTTGCTGCATCTGCTGTTTAGCATTCTGCTGTGATTTTGCCGCTTTTTTCTTTTTATTCTCTTCCAGGAGTTCCTTACTTTCCTTCTGACTTTCCTTTACACTTTCTTTTTCTTCCTGCATGTCAGGTAAAGATTCAGGCCTTTTCATGTCCTGGTTGATTTCTTCCAGCTGTTCGAGTTTTTCCTGAAAATCTTCAAATTTCTCTTGTAGCTCTTGCTGTTCACCACTTAACTCTTCAGTATCGGAATCTTTTTCCTCAGTCTTTTCTTGTAGCTCTTCCTGTTCTTTGATTTGTTCGTTGAGCTCGTTGATAGATTCATCCAGCTCATGTTCGAATTTCATACGTTTAAAAAGCTCAAGTGTGCGCTCCAACTCCTTTTCAAGATTGTTTTCTTTGTTGTTCAACTGATCTAATACATCTTGGATATCTTCTATATTTTGTTGCTCTTCTAATAACTTTTGAAGTTCATCATATAATTTTTTGGTTTCCTCGTCTAAAAGATCATTCATTAATTCTTGAAGTTTTTCCACTTTTTCCTTTATCTTCTCGCTTTGAGGATTGTAACGCTCTCTTTTTTTATTGATATTCTGATTCTGCTCTTTTAGCTCTTCTATTGCTTTATTTAGTTCTTCTCTCCTTTCCAGGATATCCTTCAATAGATTTTCATCTTGCCAGTTGAGTTCCTTCTTTCCTTTCAATCGGTTTTCAGCTTCTTCTATTTCTTCCTTGAGCTCTTTTGCTTCCTGTAGTGTTTTGTCAATGTCATCTTCAGTACGTTTGGCTTCAGTATTGACCTGGTCCTTTAGTTCTCTTTTGGAAGGTATTCGAAATGAATAAACACCCGTTTTGGTAGATTTATGTCCATTTACACCGTCATTGTCCCAAACTTGCATGTAGTAGCGTATTTGATTATCGCCTTGTATGTCTAACGAGTCAAATTGCCATTGATAGTAATAGCGTTGTACATTTTGACTTTTATTAATCCCAATTTCTATTTCGCGATAGTCACTCGCGGCTTCATCGAACTTATAAAAAAGTTTAAGTTGAGTGAGTCCATAATCATCGTTAATATCTCCACCTAAGGCTATAAAACTAAATAGGGTGGTATCTTGAAATGCATTCAAAGTTATTTGAGGGTACTTATCGGGAATGACATCCAGATTATAAACGATAGGCTGCTTGTTCTTTCCGTAGGCATTGCTGAGATCAATGGTATATTGATCTGACTGAGTAATTGTTTTCTCCAATACAAAAACATCGTTTTCCAATTGGCTCGGTGTCTGATCATTATCTGTAGATGAAAAGTTTAATGTTACTTCATCGGCCGTTAAAGCGCTTAGCTCCCATCGAACACGTGTACCTTCAGGTATTTGAAGATTACCTACATTACTCAATCTTTCGCTTTTCTTGTTCAGGTAATCAGGATAGTTGAGGTAAACATTGAACGTTTTTAATGCTGGACGATCAACCACATTTAGAGTGTATGAAGCAGACTGAAAACCAGCTGCTTCGAAACGAAGGTTTTTGGAGCTCTGTATCTTTTTAAACAGGTAAGTGTAAATGCCATTACCTGCAGTTGTCATCTTAATCTTTCGGTCCGATACCAATACATATGCGTTTTTAGGTAATGCTTCACCGGTAAGTTCAAGTGATATACTAAAATCTTCATTTTTAAACGCCTGTAATTCTTTATTATCCAGGTTGAATTCAAATGGGGCTGAAGGCAAGAATTCTTCGTTGAATTTGATGATGCGTGTTGTGCTGGAAGTGATCAGAGCCGGGCTGAAAACAAGAAGGGTGATTAATATCAAAAAAGGTGCGGCAAAGTAGCTCAAATAACGTCGATTATGCTGCAATGGAACGGCCTGAGTGAACTCTACGTGGCCCACAGCCTTACTTTTTTGTAAAATTCCCGCCTGTGCCAGGGAAATGCCTTTATTGCTATTGTAATTTAACTGTATGATATTCAGCAACTTATCTCCTATTTCAGGAAAATAGGTGCCTATTTTTCTGGCAGCTACTTCATCATTCATACTATGATCACTTTTTAATAGCCTGTATAATGGTACCAGTACATGGCGGATCAAAAAGTAAAGTGTAGTGAGAATAAGGAGAAATAAAAGTGCGGCACGTACATAGGTATCAAAGCGGAGCGAATATTCCAGAGTATTTACGATTAGAAAAACGCTTAATATAAACGTCAAAGATATCAAGGTGCCCCTGATGGCAAGATCAATGAAATACTTGCGTTTGTATTTTTTTAAACTTCGATATATTCTATCTTGATCACTCATAGTTCAGCCGCGGCTGTAGCGTAGTAATTATACGCATTAGCCTCATTCAGAGTTCACCACACAATAGTATAAGTAAAAACAATTTTAGATTGTTTCAAATAATTAGCTTTCAGCTTGTAGCTGCAAATTCATTTCCTGCTCAAAGTAATCTATTACATGCATTTTAAGTAATTTTTCCTGTTCTAAAAGATCAAAATGAGGTAATTTTTTTACAAGTTTCCAATGTGGCCAACCCTCCTCGTCTAATCCTTCCAACTGGTAAAATCCTGAAAGACTGAGTACTTTACAAATAGCAATATGAAGGAGGTCCTGTTTTTCTTCTTTAGAAAAGACCTTCTTTCCTTTACCTAACTCTTGAACGCCAATAAGAAAAAGAACGGCATTTAAGTCATTTGGCCTTTTTCCAATTAACTCTTCAAGTGCATTAAGTAACTGCTGCCATGATTTTTCTAACGTCAGGTCTTTTTTTATCATTGGTCCAGAGATTCTAACTCATCCCAATATTCTACTGCTCTTCTTAAATGAGGTATTACGATAGTACCTCCTACCAGATTCGCCACAGCAAAGGCTTCATATATTTCTTCTTTCGTAAATCCCAGTTCATGGCATTTACCTAGATGATATTTAACACAATCATCACATCGTAATACCATTGAACAGGACAAACCCATTAATTCCTTTGTTTTTTCATCCAGTGCGCCTGCTGCGTACGTATTTGTGTCAAGATTAAAAATCCTCTTAATGACTTTGTTATTGTCAGAAAGAATTTGTTCATTCATCCGACTTCTGTAATCATTAAATTCTTCGACCTTATTCATCACTTTTCAACTTTAACAAGTAAATATATTCATTCCCTTCCAATGCTCACCGACTTTTTTGCCCTCTTCTTTCCAAATACATGTATCACCTGCAATCAGGCATTGATAAAGGGTGAAAAACTCATCTGCCTTTCATGTGATTATAAAATGGCTAAAACGGATAGCCATATGGATAACAATAATTTTCTGGCCAAAAAGTTCCATGGCAGAATTGAAATTGAAAATGCCTGGGCATATTATCAATTTCATAAAAAAGGACGGATACAAAGGCTGCTACATCAAATGAAATACCATAATATGCCTGAATTGGCTGAGCTGGTGGGCAGAAAGCTTGGCCATACGTTAGAAGAAAACCACAAACACATGGAAATTGACGTTATTATTCCGGTTCCGTTGCATAAGAGTAAGATGAGACGGAGAGGTTACAATCAAAGTGAGCACTTTGCTAATGGTCTTGCTCAATACCTGGAATGTGAAGTTGCCACAAAAAGTATAATAAGAGTAAAAGATACTGAAACACAAACTAGCAAATCACGTGTTCAACGTTGGCAAAATGTAGATGAGATCTTTAAAGTGATTGATGAGCTGTCATTAAAAGATAGGCATGTTCTGCTGGTAGATGACGTGATTACCACAGGTTCAACTATTGAGGCCTGTGGTCAGTCAATGGCAAAAGCTAACCTCAAGTCGCTGAGTATAGCGGCGATGGCTGCAGCTAAATGATAAGCTATGTCATTTTAGTATTGCTGGTACTGTGTTCAAAAGGATCAGACTGTTGTTGTAAATCTTCATGACTCATGGTTATCGTTCACTTTTTAAGGAACGATCAAAAATAGAGTAACCAAAAAATAAACAATACTATAGGTATTATGAAAATTAAGAGAAATGGACTGATTAGATTGTAAGATCTTTAGGAAAAATCTAAGTCGCTATTCATTTTGCTTGTTATATGTTACATACTATTTGAGATTTGATTATCAACATTGCCTGTTTGAGCGCATAAATAACAATGACTCACCATTTAATGCGGTGAGCCATTGTTGATAATACTGGTTAATGAATTTTCACATGGAACAACGTATCTAATAGAAAAGTCGGCTTCCAGCCTGATTTTTTAGTGCGAAAAGAAGGTCATTAAAATAAAATAGTTACTCACACTCTGCTCCTAAACCCTTACGACCACCTACTATCCAACCCTTTGTTTCTAAAACAGCAATGGCTGCTTCTCCAATATCACAATACACAAGACCAAAAGCGCCGAGTCTTACACCAGATTGAACTATCGGCAATTGTGACCAACCTTGTAGTGTAGCATCATAATTTGCGATAGAAAGTCCGGAATCTCTCAGCATGTCGGACATATTAGCAACATTTTCGATATTCCAATTGCCTAAGTTTTGATTGAAGCCAAAAGCTCTGTAAAACATTTCTTCCATATTAGTTACAGAACTAACGTCCCAACCACTTATGTCCTGATTAAAAGGAGTCACATCGTTGAACATATCTTCCATATTAGTTACATTACTTACGTCCCAATCCCCAATATCAGAATTATAAAAGCTACGACTAAACATACCTTGCATGCTAGTAACCGAACTCACGTCCCAACTATTTAGATTCCTCTTGAAGGCGGTTGCTCCAGAAAACATGGAGCCCATGCTAGTTACATTACTTACATCCCAATTACTAATATTTCCATTGAAGGAGGAGGCTTGGTTAAACATAAGAGACATTCGAGTTACATTACTCACGTCCCATTTATTAAGATCACGATTGAATGAAGATGCAGAAGAGAACATCGTAGACATACTTGTTACATTACTTACATCCCAATCATCTAAGTCCTGATTAAAAGAAGTGGCAGAGGCAAACATAAAGGCCATGGTGGTTACGTTGCTCACATCCCAATTCCCAATAGCCCCATTGAATGAACTACACGCTGTAAACATACTGTTCATATTAGTTACTTGAGACAAATCAGGAATATCCGAAGCGGCGTATGTAAGCATTGAACAACCTCTAAATGCGTCTCTCATGGATTTCCAGGAGTTATCCCCCCACTGTGTGATTGTTCTTATTTTGTCTTTATCCCCCTTATTAAAAAAATAAATAGCTGGAAAAAGACCCGTAATACTGACAGTATATGTGCCGGCTGTCGCATAAGTATGAGAAGCACCTCCCGTTTGATTGCTGCTTGTGCTGCCGTCTCCCCAATCGACATTATAATTATATGTAAAATTGAATTCGTCTATTGGAATGGTAATGGATTCATTGTCAGCTGTGGTTTCCCATGTTGTTATGAATGGAACAGATGCGATTTCAGATACATCTGTTACATTGACGGTGATCTCAGATGAAGCTGCCAATACTCCATCTGAAACTTCAACAGATATGCTATGACTTTTCTTCGTTTCAAAATCCAGAGTTTGGCCCGCTGCAAGACTTAGTACACCAACTTCCGATATTTCAAATAAGTCATCATCATTAGTAGTTATGGTAAAGGTAAGTTCGTTGCTTTCAGCGTCCGTGGCTACGACTGTACCTATTTCCGTGATATCATCGATATCCTCAGCTACTGAAAAGGTTTGAGGAGCAATAGTGGGCATAGTGTTTTCACTAATGTCCAACACAGAGATGGTGATAGTGGTGGAAACGCTAAACTCTCCATCTGACACTTGTACGGTAATCGTATGACTGGTAGTCATTTCAAAATCCAGACCTTTACCTGTAGCCAGGCTTAGCGCCCCGGCGCTGGCGATTTCAAACAAGTCATTGTCATTAGTAGTGATACTAAAAGTAAGCTCATCATCTTCAGGGTCAGTCGCCGTTACTGTACCAATGATATCTGTATCGCCTACTGCCTCTGACACACTGAAGGACTGAGCGCTCATGCTGGGTGCCGTGTTTACCGGCTCGGTAGTATCGTCATCTCCACAAGCCCAAAGCGCCATTGTAATGACTAAAATGGTAATATTGAATGTATTGTTTCTCATAAAAAAATGGTCATTAATCGGTTGTCTATTTATTTCAAAAAATATAATTCACGGCTTTACCAGATAGATTGTAAGGTATTTCAAGTGATAAAACACCAGGCTTGATAGTAGTCTTTATCGAACCTATTAATTTGCTAAGGCTGTTAATTCTGTGGATAAAAGTATTTTAGAAAATGGACAATGAGTTGTCAAAAACCCATGATTTTCTGCACATTTAAATAATTATTTAAAGTTGCTACTCTCAGGTATGTCCGAAATCTATATTGATCGTTTCTATAATCACTTTAGCAAAAATGCCAGGGTAGACCATAAGCCGTTGACTGTGGGGAAGAGTTACTTAATGCGGTATAATATGGTTCTACCGTACTCCGTCTCCAAAGACCAAAATGCTTTGTCCGTAGTCTATTCCAATTCTAATTCCAATTCGAAAATTATTACCCCCGGAGCGTCTTCCAGGTTTGGGAAAAATCAATACATGGTGTTAAACCCTGGTACTGACTGGGAACTGATTGGTAGCCAAAATGAAAGAATGGATATACTAAGTTTTATTCTACCTGAAGAAATTACCTCTAAGTTCTATTTTGGATTTGATGCTTCTGAAATACAACTGTTGGACAGCCCTTTTGATCATAAGTCTTCCAGTTCTTTTTTCGTTGAAAATATTTACAATGCAAATTACAGTGTATTAGGTACACTTTTGCAGGAGATATTTTCAAGAAGTAATTCTGAAGAATACCACTATTCCGATCCGAATGAGATAGTATTCGAGCTGTTGGATAAACTATTTACAGATCAACTTGAAGGTTTAAAAAAGATAAATTCTATAAAAGGAAAGAAGAAGTCCACCAAAAAAGAAGTGTTTAAACGGCTGTTAATAGCCCGAGATTATATACATGATAATTTTGAATCACATATGATATGTATTCAAGAACTGTCAATGGCATGTGGACTTTCAGAGTACCACTTATACGATTCCTTCAAACTAATTTTTCAAAAGACCCCGCATCAATATATCAATCAACTAAGGATGCAAAAAGCCAAGGAGTACTGCGTTTTAGGGAAGATGTCTATATCTGATATTTCAGGGAGACTGTTATTTACCGATTTAGCCTCTTTTAGCAAACTATTCAAAAAGACATATGGAGTGCCTCCGTCCAAATTTCTGGAAAAATAAATTACGAGATCGTTTTTATGGATTAGCTAAAAGAACTTTGGAAACAGCAACCAGGTTTTTTTCTTATAATCATCAAATTCCGGGAACTGTGATAAGAACTTGTCCTTTTGAGTCATAACTCCAAGAAACACAAAACCTACTAATGATCCGAGTATAAAAAAAGGTATCCAATGTTTGGATAACATAGCTAAGGAAGCGTACATCATTATCTCACCGAAATAATTGGGATTTCTTGTTCTGCTAAACATTCCTTCTTTTATCAATCCCTTTCTATATTTCAATGTATAGTATTTCTGGATATCACTCACATAGTGAAAGAAAATTCCAATTATGTAAAAAAACAAAACCAACGCAATGTAAAGAGCTGAGGAATCAATTTTTTGACTTATCAAAATGAACGGTGCGGCAAAATATCCCAGAGAAACTAAAAAAATAGAAGAAAAGCCTTTTATGAAGGAAATCCTGCCCTTAAATGTTTCGTCTCTGAACCACAAATATTTCAAGAACCATAAAAAACAATATGTCCCGTGAAGAGATAAATAGACATATGCCTCTGTAGAGAAGTTTTGATAGTAGAACATTAAGCCCAAAATAACCGGAACGGCCAGTATTTTATACAGGTTTATATACACAGCCTTTGTACTTTTTATTTTCATAGCTTAGTGGCCGGCTGTCTTGTTGTTTTGGACTTAGTTTAGAGCTTTTAACAAAAGTTACTACCTCGGTTTTTTTGTGTACCCATTAAGAACTCCTACGCTAAATGTAGACATAGTCAAAGAGTAACTTTGTCAGCAGACATAACTCTTGTTAAAATTGAGCAGTACAGTGTAAAAAAAGGCCCACTTCTCAGCAGGCCTTATATAAATAAATCTTTTTTTCTTAGTAGTTTGATCCTGCCCGAATCATTGCACATCTGAAGCCGATAGTGGAAGTTGAAGAATCCTGATCAAGGTATCTTCTGGTACCTGGGGATAGCCAGTAGGCTACATCTTTCCATGAACCTCCTTTATATACTCTTGCTTCATCCGTGATGAGTGATGTAAAGCCTTCAGGATTATTTTCGCTATCGCTATTATAATATTGCTCTCCGGTATTCGGATTTTTTACTTCATCTAAGTAGCCATCTCGTCGAATTGGGTTAAGATCATCAAAATCCTGGAATGACATAGGTCGATAAACGTCCAATACCCACTCGTTTACATTTCCAGCCATATTATATAATCCGAAATCGTTAGGAGGGAACTCATAAATGTAAGATGTAATTAGCGCACCATCATTCAGTTTACCTGCTATACCGGCATAATCACCTCTACCTCTTTTGAAATTTGCCAGGAAATAACCCATCTCTTTACCGTAAGGATTTCTTAATGCATGACCATCCCATGGATATAACCTTTGGTGTGTTTGATTTTCATCCAGCCACTGTGTACCGATAAGGGCAGTTGCAGCATATTCCCACTCAGCTTCTGATGGTAGTCTGTAGTTAGGAAGTACTACACCGGATTCTAAAGGAATTCGTCCCCCGGTAGTTTCCGGAAGCTCTTCTCCTGATTCTTCTAATAGTTTCAGGTTTACAGCCTGAGTTCTCCAATCTGAATAGGCATTGGCCTGAACCCAGCTGACACCTACAACAGGAAAATACCTGAAACCAGGATATCTTAAATAGTGATCCGTATAAGGATCATTATAAGCTAAGCGCGCTTCCCAAACCGTAGTGTCAGGTAAAGCAGCAATATAAACTTCTCTTGAAGAATCCGATACATTCAGGTAATGAAGGTATTCTAACCAATGAATATTAGCGATCTCTGTTTCATCCATATAAAAAGATGCTACAGAAACGGTACGTTCGATGTTATCTCTTCTATTGAGAATATCCTCTTCGAAGGATCCCACAACAGCACGTCCACCTTCTATAAAGACCAAATTTGGTCCCTCGGGCTGACCGCTGTATGGATTCACCATGAATCCATTATTGTCTTCATCATTATAAGCCAAACCTGTGGCTGTACTTACTGCTCCCGGATGCACACTTGTTGGCCTTCCACCACCGCCTCCCAGAAAACATGAAGTAAGTACCATCGAACCACTGACAACGAACAAAGCACCTTTTAGAAAGTTCGCAGTTCTTTTCATACCTGTTGTATTTACTCTTAAAAAATTAAATGTTATCACAGTTTAAGTGATATCTATTTATTAATACTAGATTACAAAGCGGCAAAATAACACTTCTATTTGACAATTTTCATACAAAAGATGAAAATTTAAGTTTGATTATCTCTTATAACTCCTTGGAGTACCGAATGAAATAACTGACAGAACCCGGATTTATTATGATAAGTTAATTCTTTTTTCCGAAAACTTATAATGCTTACCTACCTTTCAGAGGCTACATATGCCGTCATTCACCGTCACTTTTTTTTATTGTGATAATCCATTTATCATTAGTATAGATTTGAGATTTAATCTGCTATGATCGACATAGAGAAATTCAACAAGGAAAAGATGTATTGGATATTCCAGGCAATAGGCTGGATGTTATTCTATGCATTATTTTCAGTAATACTGTTGTATTTTGTTGGTTTTCATTGGAATATCCTGTATAGCTACGGTACCACTACCGTTGTAGGCTTCATGTTGTCTCATCTTTTCAGGCAATATGTTATTAAGCGTAATAATTGGGCTAAATTCGGCATATTCAGACTAGCCCTATTGGTGGCTCTTTCTTCGGTCATTATTGGTTTTATCTGGTCCCTGATCATTATACCTATTTCGCATGTCTGCTTTCCAATAGATATCAAAGAGGAACCTGAAATGCACTGGTTACTGGAGGTGATCCTGACTTCTGTAAACCTGTCCATTACCATTTTAGGCTGGCAATTGATCTATTTTCTATTTCAGTTGTTTTTTAATTTCCGTCAAAGCGAGGTGGAAAAGTGGAAACTGGAAGCTGCTGTAAAAGATGCTGAACTTATCGCTCTTAAATCTCAGATCAATCCTCACTTTATTTTTAACAGCTTGAATAACATTCGCTCCCTCGTTATTGAAAATCCGGAAAAAGCCAGAGATATGATCACACATCTTTCCGGACTATTACGCTACTCTGTCCAGTTTAATAATAAAGAAAAGGTAAGCCTGGAATATGAGTTGGAAATTGTTCAGAACTATTTGAACCTGGAATCAATTCAATTAGAAGACCGGCTTCAATATAAACTAGAGATAAAGCCTGAAACGCTGGAGATGAAAATACCACCTATGGCAGTGCAACTTTTAGTGGAAAATGCGATTAAACATGGTATAGCCAACTTGCCTAACGGTGGTCAAATAAATATAAAGTCCTACCTTAAGGACAATGCTATGTCAGTAGAGGTGATCAATACCGGGCAGTTGAAGGAAAGCTCTACCAGTACAGGCATTGGATTAAAAAACGCTTCGGATAGATTGAAATTATTGTTTGGAAAATTATCTGATCTCAAAATTGAAAACATGGATGGGCAGCACGTTTTGGCAAGATTTACTGTACCTGTAAATTAAAAATATTATGAAGGCACTTGTAGTGGATGATTCCCGACTGGCACGCAGCGAATTGAAAAGATTATTAAAGGAGTTTGATCATGTAGCGGTAATAGGTGAAGCTGCTAACGCGATGGAAGCAAAAGAAAAAATTGAAAATGATAAACCGGACCTGGTTTTTCTCGATATACAAATGCCAGGTAAGAACGGCTTTGAATTATTGGAAGAACTAGAATTCATCCCGGACATTATATTTACTACAGCATATAATGAGTATGCCATTAAGGCTTTTGAATACAATGCACTGGATTATTTACAAAAACCCATTCAAAAAGATCGTCTTGCCGGTGCTATAAATAAGGTAGCTGAGAAAAAAGAGAAGTCAGAGTTATCACTGGAAGATAGAATGACAGAAAATGATCAGGTATTCGTTAAAGATGGTGAAAAATGCTGGTTTGTGCGACTGTCCAACGTACGACTTTTTGAAGTGGATGGTAATTATACCAAACTCTATTTCGAAGAAGAAAAGCCAATGATCCCGAGAACGTTGAACTACCTTGAATCAAGATTAGATCCAAAAACTTTTTTCCGTGCTAACCGACAGCAAATGATCAACCTTCGCTGGGTAGACAGGATAGAACCCTGGTTCAGTGGCAGCATTAAAATATATATGAAAGGGGGGCATGAGGTAGATGTATCGAGAAGACAGACCCAACGTTTTAAAGACCTCATGAGTTTCTAGTGCGTCCTATTTTGGGATACTAAAACCTTAAGACACAGAACACTCGATGAACTGTCTTTAAAATCGATTAGAAGCTTGGAATCAGTCCCAAAATGGGACTGATCATCTCTTTTTGACCTTCACCCCTTTTCATAAACCTCATAAACAGCTCATTTTGACGGTTTTAGTCGCTGGCACAATGTTTAACAGTTGAATGGTGTAATAGACCTGTAACACCATGATTTCTTTAGACGATTTTCAGATTTTATCTTTCAATAAAAAGTGTGATTTTATTACTGTTTTTGCAGATTATCTTTTGTACAGGGTAGAGGAAGAAAAGAAATATTATCTGTATTCTATGAAAGATTATTTTGTAGAAGTATGTTATCTACCGAGTGAGGGGCGAGTTTTGGGGATCAATGCATTTCACACTGTTGAGGAGCTGGAAGATTATTATGATTTTATTGATATTACAGATTTAAGTCTGTAAAATTTCTTGTGGCACCATGTCAGTCAATATCTGTTTGGCCTGGTCCACATTCATAACATCATCTATCGTTAATATCAGGCGCGTTTTATGTTCTCTTAATTTACAATTTCTGGGATGGGACTGGACATAGGTCAGAATATTTCCGAACGTTTCAGATTTAAAGAACGCCTCTTTATCAGACGATACAAAGTAACCTTTTAGTTTCTCTCCTTTTAAGCTCAGCTTTTCAAACCCAAGTTTTTCAGCCAACCACCGAAGCCTTACTGTTTCTATTAGTTCAATGACCGTATCGGGTAGCTGACCAAACCTGTCTGTTAAAGAATCGCGGAATTTTTCAAGCTCTTCTTCAGATTTAATACTATCTAACCGGGCATAAAGGCTTAAGCGCTCCGAAATATTACTGACGTAGCTTTCTGGAATAATCAACTCCAGGTCTGTTTCTATTGTGCAGTCTTCTACAAGTATTTTGGTGGTTTCGCTCAGCTCTTTTTCAAAGAGATCACGAAATTCTGTCTGTTTTAACTCCTGAACTGCCTCATCCAGTATTTGATGATAGGTGTCAAACCCAAGGTCCGAAATGAAACCACTTTGTTCTGCGCCCAACAAGTTGCCAGCGCCGCGAATATCAAGATCACGCATAGCTACCTTGAAACCGTCGCCCAGATCGGAAAATTCTTCCAGTGTACTTAATCTTTTGCGTGCGTCGGAAGAAAGTCCTGCTGTAGGAGGTGAGAGCAGAAAGCAAAATGCCTTTTTATTAGACCTTCCCACTCTTCCGCGCATTTGATGCAGATCGGAAAGTCCGAACATATGGGCTTGATTAATAATAATAGTATTGGCATTAGGTATGTCAAGGCCTGATTCAATAATATTGGTAGAAACTAATACATCGTACTCACCTTCAATAAATTTGATCATGGCCTTTTCCAATATTGCACCATCCATCTGGCCATGTGCAATACCTATACGTGCGTCTGGTACCAGTCTGAGTATGATATTGGCTACTTCATCAATATCGCCTATTCGGTTGTGAACAAAAAATACCTGGCCACCCCGCCGTAATTCAAAGCTAATGGCATCGCGGATTACATTTTCTCCAAAAGCATGTAGCTCGGTAGTAACGGGCTGACGGTTTGGTGGTGGGGTTGAAATAATGCTTAAATCCCTGGCCCCCATGAGTGAGAAATGAAGGGTTCTGGGTATGGGAGTTGCCGTCAAAGTAACTGCATCTACATCTACTCTCATTTCTTTTAACTTCTCCTTTACTTTTACCCCAAACTTTTGTTCTTCGTCTATTACCATCAGGCCGAGGTCCTTAAACTTTACATCTTTACTCACTATGCGATGCGTACCTATCAAGATATTGGTTTCACCACTTTCTACTCTTTTTAAAGTCTCTTTAATTTCTCGAGTACTTTTGAAACGATTAATGTATTCCACTTTTACCGGGAAACGACTCAACCTCTCTGCAAAGGTGCGGTGATGCTGCATAGCTAATATCGTAGTAGGTACTAATACGGCTACCTGTTTATTATCAGCAACGGCTTTAAAAGCTGCCCTAATCGCTACCTCGGTCTTTCCAAAGCCTACATCGCCACATACCAATCGGTCCATAGGATGTCCCTCTTGCATATCTTCTTTAACGTCCGCTGTTGCCTTTGCCTGGTCCGGAGTGTCCTCATAAATAAAAGATGATTCTAATTCAGCCTGGAGAAAACTATCGGGTGAAAAAGAATAGCCCTGTGTTTTCTTGCGTTTGGCATATAGACTAATAAGATCTTTAGCTATATCGGCTACCTGCTTTTTAGCCTTTTTCTTTTTATTTTCCCATTCCGGCGAGCCTAGTTTGCTTATAGCTGGTGGAGTGCCTTCTTTGCCTGTGTACTTTGAGATTTTATGCAAGGCATGGATACTTACATACAGAAGATCATCGTCACGATAGATCAGCCGGATAGACTCCTGTTCTTTTCCATTTACCTCTTGTTTTTCCAAACCGGCGAACTTACCAATACCATAGTCAATATGGGTGACAAAATCACCCGGTTGTAATGTTCGCAGTTCTTTTAATGTAAGTGCTTTTGATTTGGAATGTTTGTTTTTGGTTTTGTATCGGTGAAAGCGTTCAAAGATCTGATGATCTGTATAACAGGCAATTTTAAGGGTTTGATCTACAAATCCTTGCCTTAGGCTTACGGGTAGGTCCTGAAATTCTACCCTCGGGTCTATTTCCTCAAAAATATTTCTTAGTCGTTCAAGCTGTCGTTGTGATTCAGCTGCAATAAGTGTGGTGAACTCCTTCTCAAGGTTTTCCCGAAGATTTTGAGCAACCAGGTCGAAATTTTTATTGAAAGAGGGCTGTGGTTGTGAGGTCAGTTCAAAACTTTTGCCGTCCAGGTAGAAACGATTACCAAATTCAATTTTTACGAGAGCACTTGTTTGTTGTGAAAAAGAACCCGATTCTTCAAAGAGATCATTGGGTTTTAGTACAATCTGTGAATTGCCGCTTTCTTTTAAAATAGCGCCGAAACTTTGTGTGGCTTTGTCGAAACAAGCATCAATAACATCCAGTGTCTGTTGATGATCCTTAAACCATATTTTCGTATTGTTCGGCAGAAAATCCAGAAAACCCTGTCTTTCTTCATGGATCAACTTGGTCTGGATGTTGGGAATAAGGTTAACCTCCTTCATTACTTCTGCGGAGAGCTGCGTACTGGGGTCAAATGTGCGAATGCTCTCAATTTCATCACCGAACAGTTCTATTCGGTATGGCAGGTCATGTGCAAAAGAAAATACATCAATAATACCACCTCTCACAGCAAACTGACCTGCTTCGTAAACAAAATCCGTTTTTTCGAAATCATAAGAAGCCAGTATTTCAGTTAGAAATTCCACGTCCACTTTTTCACCGATTTTGGCTGTGAAAGTATGGTTAGACAATGATTTCTTATTGACTACCTTTTCAGTAAGCGCTTCCGGATAGGTGACAATCAGTTCGCCACTTGATGATTTATGATTAATGCGGTTCAAAATTTCCGCCCGCATGAGTACATTGGCGTTTTCGGTTTCTTCAAATTCGTAGGGGCGTTTATATGAAGTAGGAAAAAACAGCACTTCCTTTGCCGACAATAGGTTTTGAAGATCATTATGAAAATAAGCTGCCTCCTCCTTATCGTGTAGAACAATAAGCTGGTTTTGATGATTGATCTGATATACTGCCGCTATGATAATGGCATCCAGACTTCCGGAGAGATTCTTTACCTGTATGGACTTGCCCTCGTTTGTCTTGGTTTCCTCAGCTATCGTCCGGATAAAGCTGTCGGATTTATATAGTTTAAGTAGCTCCGTTGTATTCACAAGGCTGCAAAGTTAGAAAATATCAATAGCAATGGACTGATGCAATCGTTTGAACTCATCTTTTTATTTTATGCTAATACAATCATCTTGTTTATTCTTTGTTATTTGGTTTGTTTTATGCCCTGCAAAATAGAGATCGACTAAAATGAAGAATACAATTAACCCATTAAATGAAATAAAGTCCAGGCTGGGCAAGCCCTATCAGGATTTAGATTTTTTGCTAGAGGCTTTAAAAGAGGTACTTAGTGAAAATGGAGAAGACCTCATGGCCAGTCAAATTCCCTGGGTCAATGATCTACCTCCACGAGATCCTCAGAAGTTCACATTAAAACACATACAGCTTTATAGTATTGTTTTCCAACTGGTGAATATAGTAGAAGTGAACGGCGCCGTTCAGCAACGAAGACAAAAAGAAAGCGAAGGTACACTTGCTGGTGTTCGCGGATTATGGGCAGATAACTTCAAAGAGTTAAAAGAGCAAGGAGTTCCGGATTCCGAAATCAGCAAGTGGTTGAGACATATTCGTGTAGAACCGGTTTTAACGGCACACCCTACAGAGGCCAAGCGTGCCACGGTACTGGAGCATCACCGTGAGTTGTACTTGCTGATGGTGCAACGTGAAAATGGTATGTACACGGAAAATGAACTGAAAAAAATTCGCCTCAGCATAAAACTTTCCTTGTATCGCTTGTGGAAAACGGGTGAGATTTTTGTTGAAAAACCGGATATCGAATCTGAGTTACGTAATGTAGTCCATTACCTTACCAATGTTTTTCCTGACGTACTTGAAGTGTTGGATGGTAGAATGCTTCAGGCATTAGAAGAGGAGGGTTATTCTACCCAGAGGATAAAGGACGAATGTGCTTTTCCCAGAATTACTTTTGGTAACTGGGTAGGCGGTGATCGGGACGGACATCCGTTGGTGACTGCGGAAGTCACCGCAGAAGCGCTGGGTTTGTTAAGATTAAATGCACTGGTAGTTATACGCAGAAGACTCACCTCCCTGGTAAAAAACTTGAGTTTTGCTATTCATCGACATGAAACCAGCAAGGCATTTCAATCTCGAATAAGCGAAATAGAAAGTGAGCTTGGTGAAAAAGGTGAATTGGCCATATACCGAAATAAAGGTGAAGCCTTTCGTCAATTTGTCAACCTTATGATCACAAAAATGCCGCTGGATACGGCCCGTGGACATGCTACTCAAGTACAGGAGTTTGAAGGGTGTTACATGCAAAAAGATGAATTGGTTGATGACCTGAAACTTTTGAAAGAGGAGCTTGGGAGTTATGGTGCGCTGATCATTGCACATAATGATTTGAATTCGGCGATACGTTGCGTAGATATTTTTGGATTTCATCTGGCTGCACTGGACATTCGTCAAAATAGCGAATTTCACGATAATGCTATTACTGAACTGATGATTGCGTCAGGATACAGCGGAGAAAAATACATAGACTGGGATGAGGCGCGGCGTCAGGACTTTTTGAACCAGGAGTTG
This sequence comes from Fulvivirga sp. M361, assembly GCF_007097395.1. GTDB lineage: Bacteria > Bacteroidota > Bacteroidia > Cytophagales > Cyclobacteriaceae > Fulvivirga. Next base: position 58,442 of record NZ_VKDC01000009.1, on the reverse strand, counting down.
CTTTCCAACCGGCCCTTTTCACATGCAAATATGCAGCTGGGGAGTTATGCAGCGGCTGTAGTAGATGTTTATCGCGTGGTAGAAAAACATATTTCCAAGTATGGTCTGGCTGGCATAGGCTCGTTTATAGTCAGTATGACCCGGTCATTATCTGATCTTTTAGGAGTATATGTGCTGGCGCGTGAAACAGGTTTGACATTAAATACTGACGAGGGTATTGTCTGTACGGTACCAGTAGTGCCATTATTGGAAACCATTGAAGACCTGGAAGCCGGACCAGAGATATTAGAAGCGTTTCTTTCACATCCATTTACCAAGAGAAGCCTGGAATACCTCAGAGAAAAAACCAACGCTGATGTTCTCGTACAACAGGTAATGGTAGGTTATAGCGATAGCAACAAAGATGGCGGGATATTGGCCAGCCAATGGAATTTGTATAAGGCCCAGGCAAAACTTTGGGAAGTAGGAGAAAAACATAATGTAAATATTCGTTTTTTTCATGGTAAGGGAGGTAGCATCAGTCGTGGAGCTGGGCCTACTCACTATTTTGTTGGCGCTTTGCCTCATTCTACTATCAACGGAGATCTGCGTTTGACAGAACAGGGAGAAACGATTGAACAGAAGTATGCAAATAAGGTGAACGCTGCTTACAACCTGGAATTATTGACCGCCAGCGTTACAGCGAGAACTATATTAGGCAAGAATACAACCAGGACGGAATATCCGTTAACCGCTACGATGAACTACCTGGCGGCTGAAAGTAAAAAAGTGTATTCAGGGCTGCTACATGAAGAAGGGTTCATAACCTTTTTCAGAGAAGCCACACCCATTGACGCCATTGAAATGAGTAAGATCGGGTCCAGGCCTTCCAGAAGGAAAGGAGCTAATTCACTTTCAGACCTTCGGGCAATACCATGGGTGTTTTCATGGAGTCAATCCAGGTTTAATATGACCAGCTGGTATGGCCTGGGTACTACTTTAAGTAGATTCAAAAATGATGATGCTGATGGCTATACGAAACTCAAAACACTGGTAAAGACAGATCCTTTTATACGCTATGTTTTGACCAATGTTGATACCAGTCTTGCTTCCACGGATGAAGAGATTATGAAATTATACGCATCTCTTGTAAGAGATGAAAATATACGTGATAAGTTCTTGAACCTCTTTCTCTCAGAATTAGAAAAAACACGTGTTGTATTAATGGATATTCTAGGCAAAGACATAGAAGAAAGGCGTCCGCAACACTTTTTTTCTAATGAGCTGAGAGCATCTATTATGAATGATCTTCATGCCAAACAAGTAGCCTTATTGAAGCAATGGCGAAATGAAAAAACGCAAGGCAAAGACGACGAACAAACTTTAATTGCCCTACTCACCACGATTAATGCCATAGCAGGAGCCATGAGAAATACTGGTTGATAATCAACATCTTACGACTATTATAGTATACCCGGCAGTTTAAAAACCTGCCGGGTATACTATCGATTATGCGTATGGATAAAATGTGTGGCGTCCATTTAGAAAAAAAGTCCCACAATTTTCGTTGTATAATAAAGGTTATCGTTTTTTCAGTACAGGCCATTTGGTAAAAAGGTGCAAATTTGTTTTTTCACCCAAATCTCTCCTTTTCACCGTCTTAATGGGCTTCCAATAATTAACGAATTGATCTTATACCCCTTCAGAAAAAGAGGTCACTATGCAAACCTGTTTTTCAGATCTTAACGAATACCTCCCTCCACCCACAATAGTTACGTTGTTATACCTATAAAGTACTAAAAAGTTCTGATAAAGTAATTTCAAGCGCCACACAGATTTTGTAGATGGTCCTTAACGTTGGATTGGTTTTACCTTGTTCAATCCGGACGTAATTTCCTGAATCAATAAAGCACCTTCTACTCATTTCAATCGTACTGATCTTTTTCTCTTTTCGTAACTCGCGTACCCTCTTGCCAAAGTCCATATTCAACTTAGAATAGTCTTCTGAATTGTTCATATTCTAATATAAGTTTAGATTGTCAATTTTTGTTTAAATGCTAACTGTTTTATAACACAGCGGATAAGTCAATATTCTTATTAATTTTACAGCTCGATCTGTATTAATTATCTCTTTATCAGTGTATTATGTTGTCCATAGCAGGCCCAAATGTTTTTGAAGAAAAAAGAATAAATATGGCCATTATAAAGGCCTTAATTCGTGTGAAAGTACTAAAACGAATTGGAAATAACTCAGAACAAATTGAAGCTTATCATGATTTTATTCTGGCAAGCCTTTGATGCAATTGATGTTACCACATTGATATTCATGACTTTGTATCACGGATTAAGAAATTCCTGAATTTGATCAGGACGACTACAGACCGTAAGGTCGGGCTGTGCTTAAATCACATTTATCTTTATCTTAGCGTAAGAGATATCTCGCTGAAAACCAACTTCACATGAGCCAGATACTATGCAGGTTCTTTCGAATTTGAGTGCAGCGATTGCACTTGTAAGTTTTGTGTTTATGTCTTTGGGCCTGTATAAACCATGGATAATGCTCTGGTGGGAAGATATTCAAAACAGGCGAAAGATCATCAAGGTATATGGTACCTCTACTTTAGTTTTCTTGTGTATTCACTTATTCCTGAGAACGTTTTTCTAATGTTCGACTTTCTTAGTAAGAATAATCTTTTTTGCATCCTTCCTATCGGTTACTGCAAAAAGGTATGTATTTCCGCCATCTTTCAGTTTCAGTTTTTTCTTAATTTGTTCAGGCGTGTATGGAAAATTACGAACGGATACATTTGCCCTTCCATCTGGTAGTGCGGACCGGAGGCCTTTTTTATTTGCAGATAGCACTTCTTTAATTTCGAACTTTCTTCCCGGGAATGTTGACATCCATTTCGTTGACGTATAGAGATGTGTATTTGGATGTAATTTGCGCAGGTCGAATTTTTTAGCTACAGACTTAAAAGCACCTGCCTTCATAATAGCAGCATTAGGTTCGTAAAGGTAGTTCGCCACATTTCCAAGTGGGCAGTCCAATACTTGCTCCTCCTCTCTTAAGAAAGAAAACTCCTGCTTTGTTCCGTCTGAGAGATAGTTGGTAGTATATATCCTATGTTCTTTCAATTCAGGATCAATAAGATAGAGAACTTCTTTGCAGTCGTTATTGACAGAGACTACTTCTATTCTGGCCTTATGTTTAAGGTCTGTCAAAGCCTGATGAATATCCAACAATGGAGATGTTTTAATTAATACCTTACGGGCTTTACTTAGTAGTAAGTCTATTAAAGTGACTACATTAGGTTCACAATCTTCTAAGCGAAAAACTTTTTGTTTATTTTGGTCCCTTCTCGCCGGATCCAGGTAAATGCTATCCACTTTGTCAGTGAGAGTTGTTATGAATGCTATGGCATCATCGATGTGGTGTGTAATGTTCGCCTGAAGCAAGCCATGATTATGTTTTGCCAGACTGCCAAGCCATGCGTCACGCTCGATATACTGTGTGGCACGAAATTTTTTTGACAGGTAATAGGTATCTACACCGGCGCCTCCTGTTAAATCAATAAGTGTTTCTCCTGAAATTAACCCCTGCTTATGGATAGCAGCTTTTTCTGAAGAACATTGTTCCAACGAAATTTTAGGAGGGTAAAGAATACCCTCCTGATTATACCATGCAGGTAACTTTGTTCTGGCTCTTTGCAAACCTGCTATTTGATCCAGAACTAATCTGATATCCACATTACCAACACACTCTTTTTTCAATGCCAGTGATGCTATATCATCGTGTTCATGTAAACGCACATAGCTTTGTACGTCTGCCTGAAGCAAACCTTCTATCAATAGACCAGGTTGTTGGCAGTTAAGAACTCTGCTATTTGTATGGCATTAGTAGCAGCTCCCTTTCTTAAGTTATCTGCTACTATCCACATATTCAATGCATTCACCTGAGATTCATCTCTTCTTAGCCTTCCTACAAAAACTTCATCTTTTTGATGTGCATTCAATGGCATAGGGTATACATTATTGGTCACATCATCTTCTACCACTATTCCCGGGGCATTATTCAATAGTTCCCGTACTTCTGTCAGGTCAAAATCCCGATGAAATTCTACATTAACGGATTCCGAATGACCTCCCATGACCGGTAGTCTGACAGCGGTCGCAGTGATGGCAATGGTATCGTCACCTAAAATTTTACGGGTTTCATTCACCATTTTCATCTCCTCTTTCGTGTAGCCGTTGTCCATGAACACGTCAATATGAGGGAGTACGTTCAAATCGATAGGATGCGGGTAGACCCTATCAGCTTTTTCACCTTTTCTTTCCTGATTGAGCTGGTTAACCGCTGCTTTACCGGTGCCTGTTACAGATTGATAAGTTGAAATGACTAATCGTTTGATCTTATACTTTTTATGTAGCGGGGCCAGAGCCATAACCATTTGTATTGTAGAACAGTTAGGATTAGCTATGATCCTGTCGTCAATCCGGAGGTCTTCGGCATTAATTTCGGGTACGATCAGTTTGTGATCAGGATGCATGCGCCAGGCGGATGAGTTATCCACAACAATACATCCTATTTCTGCAAACTTTGGTGCCCATTCTAATGAAGTAGATCCTCCTGCCGAAAAAATAGCTATATCAGGCTTCTTGGAAATCGCATCCTCCATACCAATCACGGTATATTCCTGTTTATTGAATGAGATCTTTTTACCTATCGACCTTGCAGAGGCCACTGGCATTAATGTGTCAAATTCAAAATTTCTTTCTTCGAGGATTTTTAGGATTTCCTGGCCTACAAGACCGGTAGCTCCTACTACAGCTAGTTTCATTTTACATTAAGTTTAAACTAAGAATATTTAATAGTTTTGATATATAAGCCAAAATTAACATAATTGGAATTTACAGTCACCACTCGCACAAGAATATTCACTAAATGGCAGTATCAATGCTACCTTTTTTTTGCAATTACATTGGTTATCTGCACCTCGCTGCAAGCACAAGTCCAGGATGATTTTGCAGATAATGACTTCTTAACCAACCCTGTTTGGACAAGTTCTGATCACTCAGGCACCGGTGTGGACTTTCGCGTAAAAAATGGAATGTTAAATAGTGCAGGCCCTGTTGCCAACGCCTCATTGTGGATAACTACTTCCGGAGTTGGGACATATGTCCTGGGTCAAACAACCTGGCAGTTTTCATGCAGGTACTCTGCCGCACCGAGTAATTCGAATAATATGCGTGTGTACCTGGTTAGTAATCATGCAAACCCAAACCTGGCAGAGGAAGGTTATTATATTCAGCTAGGTGAATCAGGAAGTGGAGATGGGGTAGACCTTTTTAAAGTAGGTGCATCTGACCCTATTATTGAAGATCCGGGTAATACCGTGGCGGATAGTATTAATTTAACCCTGAAAGTTGTTCGGGAGAATGATGGTTCCTGGTTACTGTATGCAAATGAGTCCGAAGGTGCTTCGTTTCGATTAATCGGGAAAGGCTTTGACGATGCTCCGGCAGCGGGGGATTATTTTGGATTACAGGTTAACCATACCAGTACAAGACGCAACAACTTTTTTTTCGACGATCTATCCGTTACAATTATGGATAACCTACCTCCTGCGATTTTGGGAGTTGAAGCTCTTAATGTGAATAAGATCATTGTTCGTTTCTCAGAGCCTCTTTCTTTAGCTTCAATAAATGTAGATAATTTTAATATCAACAATGACACTGCCCGTCCATTCAAAGTAGGATTTAAGGATGAACGTCAGACTGTACTTCAGTTAGAATTTGCTGATTCTTTCCGTTCAGGGATACCGCAAACCTTAACAGTTTCTAATATCTCAGATCACCTGGGTAACACTTCCGACTTCCAGAACATCGATTTCATTTATTACTTAGATGTAACCTGGCAATGGAGAGACGTCAGGATGACTGAAATTATGCCCAATCCCGGTTCATTGAATATTTTCCCGGAAGCTGAGTATATTGAGATCTTTAATAGCAGTACTAACGTGATAAGTCTTGCAGGCTGGAGTGTTCGGGATCTTTCCAGGTTGTCATACCTAAAAGACGATTTTATTTTTCCGGGTGAATATATGATTCTTTGCGATGAATCTCAGGCCACAAATTTTGCTAAAATTGGTAAAACGCAAGGTATTAATCGCTTTCCCTCTCTCAATAATGCAGAAGATATCATTGTTATTAAAGATGATGAAGGGGTCACTATTGATTCAATTCATTATAGTGAAGCATGGTATCGCAGTGTGTTAAAACGAGATGGTGGATGGTCTTTGGAGGTGATAGATCCTTTTAATATATGCGAAGAAGAACAAAACTGGACAGCTTCCGAAAATGACAATGGAGGCACTCCTGGTGCTAGAAACAGTGTATTTGCAGAAAAACCAGATCTATTTGGACCTGAAATTAAGGAAGTTCTGGCGTTTCATCCGGATTCGATTTTGGTAGTTATGGATGAGATATTGGACGTATCTTCAGTGTTAACCGCGACATATACAACACAACCAAATCTTGCAATTAGTGAAGTATTAGTCCAAGAGAATTTAAAGGAGCTGATACTACTACCACAAAATGCATTAAGTAGTGGCGTATCTTACAATATTACCATCAACGGGCTACGCGACTGCCCTGGTAACATCATTGATCCTATGCCTTTTCGGTTTGCGCTGTTAGATACTGCGAAGGTTGGGGATATTGTGTTGAATGAACTTTTGTTTAATCCGAGAATCGGCGGTGTTGATTTTGTAGAGGTGTATAACACTTCTCAAAAATATGTTGATCTTAAGGGTTGGAGTATGGGTAATTTCGAATACGATAGCCTGGGTTTACCAATGGCCGTTAACCTCAAAAGTCTAGGTTCATCAAACAATAGTATTGCTCCACATTCTTTTACAGTTTTTACTACGGATCAGGCTAATCTTGCTGTACAATATCTTCTGCCGGAACCTGGAAACATTATTCAGGTAGCAGGACTTCCCTCTTTTCCGGACGATAAGGGCTCTGTGGCTATTATCGACGCCTCTGGCACTTTACATGATCACTTTGAATACCAGGAAGATTTTCATTTTGAGCTCCTGGATAATCACGAAGGTGTCTCATTGGAAAGAGTAACACCCGTTCGACCCACTAATTTATCTTCTAACTGGAAGTCTGCTGCATCTACCGTGGGATATGCCACGCCTGGTTATCAGAATTCTCAAAGTCGTGACAACCCGGTGCTGGCATCAGGAAATGTTGCGATCAATCCAAAAGTAATTATACCTGACGGGTCCGGCCGGAATGAATTTGCTACAATCACTTACCAGTTTGATGCACCTGGCTACGTGGCCAATGTACGTATTTTTGACCTTCATGGACGTGAAATTTTTGTGCTTGCTCAAAATGATTTACTATCCTCTTCAGGGACATATACCTGGGAAGGTGTAAATGCAAAAGGCGTTAAGGTAAGAACAGGCTACTATATAGTATTTTTTGAAGTATTTAATAATCAGGGTGATGTACGTACATTCAAGGAAAAATTGGTAGTAGGTGCCAGGTTTTGAACTTATATTTAGTCTATATCAAAATTACCGGGATCAACCTCTGACCCACTGATGATCAACGAATAAATTCTGATAGACTTAGTTTTCAACTGTAGTTTATATAAAAGCGCTCTAAATAGAAACTTCCTGACATTACTTGAAATCGTCCAACGAATCCAAACGATTATCATCTTTTTTTGTTAAATTGATATTACGTTAAGTGCTATAAAAATGAAATGTTTAATTGATAAGTCTGTGGCCTACTCATTGAGAAAAGGTAAAAAAGCTGAAGTTATTCGCCGATACATTCGAATGAAATATCGTATTAATATGGATTTAGGAACCATTAAGGAACGAATAAAGCAAATGACCAACAACCAGTTAGAGCTTACCTGAAATGCTTAACAGTACTTGTCAAAATAGTAATTCCCCAGTGTTCGGATCTTTTTGATGTCCTACTTGCTCTAAACAGGATAATTAGTCCCTTGCTTTGACTTATTCCAACGCTATTACCTTATCATTCTACTTTTAGCTTTACGTTTATCGAATTTTTTTTCACATTTTTGCATCTTTTAAATTCGGTATCTACCGGCAATAGGTCTTTTGAAGGACCTCTTGATTGAATATTTTGTGGGACTTCATTTAAAACATTACATATGAGTAACGAAGAGAAGAACAGGTACACTGACGAGGAGCTTAAAGAGTTTGAAGAATTAATAAATGAAAAGCTTGAAAAAGCCAAGGGTGAGCTGAAGATCTTAAAAGGATCTTTAAATAAAAGTAACGATGAAGGTACTGACGCTACTTCGGGTAATACCAAAGTATTAGAGGACGGTGCAGATACGGCAGAAAAGGAAAACTTAAGTCAACTGGCAGCGCGTCAGCAGAAGTTTATTATAAATCTCGAAAATGCCCTGATAAGGATAAAAAATGGTACTTATGGCATCTGCTCCGTATCGGGAAAACTTATCTCTAAAGAAAGATTGAGAGCAGTACCTCATACCACACAATCAATAGCAGCTAAACTAAGCCAACAGAGTTAAGGTGGACTTTCTCCAAAACCATATCGAGGCGCTCATTTTTTGTTCGCAAAACCCAATAAAGGTTAAGGAGATAAAGAATTGTCTTTCTGAAATGTTTGAAGCGGACGTTCCTGAAAAGGACGTCAGTGATGCGTTGGAAAGAATATTGGAAAGGTACAAAGACGAATCTTACGCATTTGAGTTAAACCATGTAGCGGGTGGCTACCAGTTCATGACTAAGCCGGCTTACCAGGCTAGTATAGGTATAATGCTTAAGCAACAGTCGAAAAGAAGACTTTCTACTTCTGCAATGGAAACATTATCGATCATTGCCTATAAGCAGCCGGTTACCAAGGGTGACATGGAGAGTATACGAGGAGTGAACTGTGATTACGTTGTGCAAAAGCTGTTAGAAAAGGGTCTGATTGAGATAAAGGGGAAATCAGAAGGCGTTGGCCGCCCTATTCTTTATGGTACAAGTAATAAGTTTATGGAGTACTTTGGTATCAATGATCTGTCGCAATTGCCAACCCCAAAAGATTTTGTAAATACTGATGAAAACACAATAGGCGAAGAGCAGGAAACCTGATTTCGTCCAACCTACACCAATGGCGAGACCCCAAAGAAAACAGTCCAGAGGGAAAAAGACCTCAAATGTTGAACAAGGGCCTATCCGCCTTAACAAGTACATCGCCAATGCCGGTGTCTGTTCACGAAGAGACGCAGATGAACTCATAGCATCTGGTGCAGTTAAAGTCAATGGCACTATAGTTACAGAACTCGGTTTGAAAGTAGGCGCCGGGGATAAAGTGGAGTATAAAGGAAAAACACTCGTTCCTGAAAAACCTATTTATGTACTACTGAATAAACCCAAGGATTTCATTACTACTACGGATGATCCGCAAGGCAGAAGAACCGTTATGGACCTGGTTAAACAGGCGGGTTCGGAAAGGATATTTCCGGTAGGTCGCTTGGACAGATACACAACGGGCCTCCTACTTTTAACCAATGATGGCGACATGGCAGGTAAATTGGCGCATCCTTCTTATAATGTTAAAAAAATATACCGCGTTGAGCTCGATAAGCGTATCACCAAGGAAGACGTAACCAGAATATCGGAGGGACTTCACCTGGAAGATGGCGAAGTTAAGGTGGACGAACTGGCAATTTTATCCAACGACTATAAAGCATTGGGTGTGGAGATCCATATTGGCAAAAACAGAATAGTACGTCGAATTTTCGAACATCTTGGTTATGAAGTCGTGAAGCTGGACCGCGTAGTATATGCAGGGTTAGATAAACAAAACCTTCCCAGAGGTAAGTGGCGTTTCCTTACCGACAGAGAGATAACACGCTTGAAGCATTTGAAATGAAATCGCCGGGACTAACCTTACAGATGTTCTTTAAATGTTAGTTTAAAGTTACTGCCTTCATTTAACTGTGACTGCAGACTAACTTCTCCTTTTATCTTACGTGATGCCTCCTGTACAATAAACAAGCCCAAACCCGAACCTTCGGATGTAGAGTTGGCCCTGTAAAACATATCAAAAATTTTATCATGATGCTCCTGAGCAATGCCTTGCCCATTATCACTAATTGTTATTTCCACAGCATGACCGTCTTTTTTGAAATCTACTCTGATGTAAGGATTGTCCTTGGATAAGTCGTGATATTTTATGGCATTACTCAGAAGGTTGCTCAGAATAATTTTGAGTTGACCCCTATCTGCACTTAGTTCATTTGCTTTTACACCTTCATAAATGATCTGTATGCCTGCCGCACGTTCATCGAATTTGATATCTGAAAGTATTTCTTCAATGAGTGCATTAAAGTCAACATGTTCCTCCTGGGTCTGGAGTTTAGTGTTTTTTGAATACGTCAAAATATCACTGATGATGCTATCAAGTTTCTTGACTCTTGTTTCTATCATTTTGAAATATTGTAAGATAGTAGAATCTTTCGTTTCAAGAGCTGCGAGGTTAGTAAGTCCCAAAATAGAAGCGATAGGAGCTCTCAAGTCATGCGAGGTGCTATAGAGAAAGCTATCTAGTTCATTATTAGTCTTTTTTAATATGAGTCGCTCATCCTCAAGCAACCACATTACCATGCCCAAACCTATGATAGTGATAAGAAACAGATCAGTTACTCCAAAAATAGATAGTACTATCGAAAGGTTGTAACCGATAATAATAAGATATACCACTACGAAATAACCTGTCAATTCAAGGCCGTACAGCATTAATGCTGTTCCCAGCAGTCTTCGTCCAAAGCTTACCTCACCGAAACGTTGTGAGAAAAAGGCAATTACACCACAATATATAAAGGCAATGCCTGTAATCAGTGACCGGAGACCAATGCGTATGAAGTATCTCTCAACGAATCTGCTATCATCAAAGGCATATAACAACGTGAGACTTGTTCCCAGTATGATTGTAATAGCAAAGAGCATATAAATGGACCTTTTGCTTAATTGCCGGTCCTTTATTAATTCATAGCTCCCGACGATCAAAAAGAAACTTTGGATAAAGGCTCCCGTCATATACGTCGCTGAGCCTGCCAGGTTAAAAAAAGGAATGTTTATTCGCCAATCCGGAGGAAGTGTACTGTACCCTAACCCCAGGCATACAAAAAAGAAACCTAACCAACTTCTGGACCAGTTCAACAAAAAAGGCCGGTGGTATATCTTGCTAAAATAACGGAAGTTAATCATGAAGATTATCGCTAACCCCATTTGCGCCAAATACAGGGATATTAATCTGACTGTCAGAGCATCACTTGCTTCCATCTTTTGAAAATAATACTTATTTACTATTGTTAATAATTAAATTATTTATTCGTTAGAAGGAATGAATTAAGAAAGATTATAAATAAAAGAAAATAGTATGCTTGCATACTATTTTTTCGATAGAACTCTTATTTTTGAAAGCTGGTAACGTTTGCAGTGAGGCATAAAAAAAGGTCTCTTACGTAATGCAAGAGACCTGAAAGTGGTGCTGAGTGGGCTCGAACCACCGACTCACGGATTTTCAGTCCGATGCTCTACCAACTGAGCTACAGCACCTCCGAAATGAGGTGGCAAAGCTATAGAAATTTGCAAAGCGTGCAAAACAAATTTTAAATTTATACAAAGCTAATTATTATCCTAATGACATATTTGGCACAAATCGTTTTCGTTCTTGTTTTGGCTGGCGCAGCTTTTATCCTTAGTAAGCGAATTAAACGAATTAAGGGTAATATCCAACTTGGTAAGCCATTAGCCACGGATGGTCATTCTTCTGAGCGATTAAAGAACATGCTATTGATTGCGTTGGGCCAAAAGAAAATGTTCAAAAAAATAATCCCAGCCTTTCTTCATTTGCTCATATATGTAGGTTTTTTGGTGATCAATTTGGAAGTATTGGAGTTTATCCTTGATGGTATTTTAGGTACGCATCGTTTATTTGCGCCATATTTAGGGGGCTTTTATAATGTATTAATGAATGTCTTCGAGTTTCTTGCGGTAGCGGTTCTGTTTTCATGTGTTGCATTCCTTATCCGAAGAAACTTGCTTAGGGTCAAGAGATTTTATGCAGAGGAGATGACATCGTGGCCCACTCTTGACGCAAATTTGATATTAGTTATTGAAATTGTGCTTATGGTTGCTATCCTTACCATGAATGCCACAGACCAACTGCTGCAAGTCCGGGATGAGCACTATACAGCGACAGGATCACTATTTTTTAGCTCATTTTTAATGCCCTTGTTTGAAAATATGAGTACAGGTACGCTAATCGTAGTTGAAAGATTTGCCTGGTGGTTTCATATTGTTGGTATTTTGGGTTTTGCTGTTTACGTGACCTATTCAAAACACCTTCATATTTTCCTGGCTTTTCCTAATACCTATTATGCTCATCTGAAAGCGAAAGGAGAAATGACAAATATGGACTCGGTCACCAACGAGGTAAATATGATGCTTGGTATTCAAACTGATCAGAATACTGCGCCGGCAGAAGTAGGCCGGTTTGGCGCCAAAGATGTAAACGACCTGAGCTGGTTGAATATCATGAACGCGTACTCCTGTACGGAATGTGGTCGATGTACGTCCGAATGCCCGGCTAATCAAACCGGCAAAAAACTTTCACCACGCAAAATAATGATGGACACCAGGGACAGGGCTGAGGAGGTAGGTAAAAGCCTGGCCTCCGGAGGTAAGGGCTTGGAAGATGGGAAATCATTATTAGGTGATTACGTTACCAATGAGGAGATCAATGCATGTACCAGCTGTAATGCTTGTGTGGAAGCATGTCCGGTAAACATTAATCCATTGGAAATTATCCTGGAAATGCGCCGGTATGTTGCCATGGAAGAGTCTGGATCGCCAGCTTCATGGAATAGCATGTTTCAAAATATAGAAACCAGTTTTGCTCCATGGAAATTTGCTCCAACCGATCGTTTTAACTGGTCGCAAGAATTGAAAGAAGAGTCTAGTAGTTAATTAAGAGGAGAAATGAGTGAAATAAAAATACCCGTCATGGCCGATAAAGCGGCTGCAGGAGAAACGCCAGAGATACTTTTTTGGGTAGGTTGTGCAGGATCGTTTGATGAGCGATATAAAAGTGTTACAAAGGCATTTATTAAAATATTGAATAAAGTAGATGTTTCTTTTGCCGTACTGGGCCCTGAGGAAGCCTGTACCGGTGATCCTGCGCGTAGGGCTGGTAATGAATTCCTTTTTCAAATGCAGGCTGTAGCTAATATCCAGGTGATGAACGGATATAATGTAAAGAAAGTAGTTACCGCCTGTCCACATTGCTTCAACACCATTAAAAATGAATACCCCGCACTTGGGGGCAATTATGAGGTGATTCACCATGCTACCTTCTTACAACAGCTCATTAATGAAGGAAAAGTATCACTTAAGGGTGGAGGAGAATTTAAAGGCAAAAAAATTACGTATCATGACTCATGTTATCTTGGTCGTGCGAATAATATTTACGAAGCTCCCCGTGAAGTACTTGAGGCCCTTGATGCAGAATTAGTGGAAATGAAGCGCTGTCGAACCAAAGGTTTTTGCTGCGGTGCAGGTGGAGCGCAAATGTTCAAAGATGCTGAAAAAGGTAACAAAGAGGTGAATATTGAACGTACGGAAGAAGCGCTTCAAACCGGTGCAGATACCATAGCCGTGGCTTGTCCCTTTTGTATGACCATGATGAGCGACGGCGTGAAGAATAAAGAGAAGGAAAATACGGTGAAGGTAAAGGACCTGGCTGAATTAATCGCCGAAGCTGAAGGCTTATAAAAAAGCAAAGGGCCCATCTCATAGAGACAGTCCCTTTACCATACTCAGGATAGGAAAGATTATCTTGAAACGTTTCCTGAAGGAAAACTTGCTGTTGTATAGTTATCTATTGAATATGGATTACCGCTTAAACTGGCCGGAACCATATCCAGCAATGGTTTAAGTGTAAAAGGTGCCGGGCTGTTATCCGGATCGGGTTCAATTGAAATTACGACGGTGCTACCTCGCAGGTCTGTAGGAAAAGTCAGGCCCGTTGGAGCGTTTACCAGGAAGTCTTCTCCCGGGAACTCCGGGGCTCCGTTCATACCGCTAAAAGGAGCGCTATCATCAGATCCGGTAGCTGTCAGGAATGTTCCGGTAGTAAGTGCAACACCATCTACCACTGCCCAACCTTCATACTTCCAGCCTTCCGAAAGCGTAGGAAGATCAAGACCGGCCATAGCACTTCCTGAACTGTTATCCAAAAACCAAACTCCACTCAGGTCATCGGCTTCGCTATCCGGATCACCGGTAGGCGTGGCAATGATGTATTTTCCTGTAGCAGTTTCAAAACCGGTACCTACGGGTCCTGTGCTAACGGTGGCAGTATTGCCAGAGAACATTCCGGACAATATCTTTGTTTTCGCAGGCTCAGGGTCATTGTCAGGAACGGGCTCAATAGAAAGTACAAACATCGTCGCGGCTTCTAATTGTGCACTATTCACATTAAAAGTGGTTTGCGAAAGTTGAGCATCCGCACCCATACCTGTAACACTGAATGTTCCTGTACTTACAGGCTGGTTATCTACTATTATCCACCCCTCGTAAGCAAAATCATCTCCCAGCGCTTCTAAACCATTTATGTTAAGGGTGAGTTGGGCCGATGGAGTATCTGAGTCATCATCGCCGCAACTGGTAATAAGGGCGGCTATAGACAGAACTAAAAATAATCGTTTCATAACTAATGTTGGATTTAAATTTTAATGATCTGTCAAAAGTCATGATAAGATATCACGGAAGTATCACGAAAGTTTAACGTATTGTTAAAGTTTGAAGAATACTCCTGCGCTGAAATTGGGTGAAGCCAAAATGTTAGTTCCGGAGGCTGCAAAGGCCGCCGCTGCGGTGATACCTAGCTGGTCCGTAAAACCATAACTCACCTCAGGCCCAAAAGAAAAGAATTCTACATTGTTACCAAATAGTCCATTACCGGCCCCTCCTCCTGAATCTCCGTTTTGCAGTGATTGTACGCCGGAAATTTTGAGTGACAATGTCACATCTTTAATTCCGGTATAGCCAAGTTCAGCTGAATACCTCACCTCATCTGAAAAATTTTCGGTACGATTATTAAAACCGGCCCCTATCGAAGCATAAAAAGGTGCAGGATAAAATGAACGACTGGCATCCAGGTAGATCATCTGGTTAAATTCTCCATCTCCGGTTTGCAAAATCCTTGGATCTCCCGAATCAGTGGTCCCTTCAGCTATTTTGCCAAAGGGCAGACCGAATAGCAGCGAAGCGGATACCACGATTTTTTTACCCGGACTTAGTGCATATTTAAGTGATATATCTGTGTCGCCAAATGAATTAACCGCATCACCAGGTTCTACAATTTGTGATTGACGCCTTTCTACATCATTAAGAGTACTCCTTACAAAGAACGGCATATAGATAATACCCGTTAAACGATCAGTAATGCCGTATTCACCATATAAACTGGTAGTATATAAACTAATAGTAGTAATGTCTATAATATCACCGTTGAGGTCATAAAAGCTATCAGAGATAATAAAGGACTGCCCAAGTTTGAAATAACCTTTTTTGGCTGGTTGCGGCCATCCGCCTCCAGCATAGGATATTTGTACAAAACAGGTGAAAACGAAAATAATTAAAGCTATATTCTTCATTTGTCAAAGATTAAAATCTGCTAAACCAAATGTTATTGACGCAGGTCTGCAAAGTACAATAACATATCTGTAGGTATCCAAGGTAGCATTAGCGTTTAGATTAGTGATATTGAAGGTAGCCCCTCCGTCATTTTTTATCTCAGCCACTTCTAAGCCGGAAGAACGAGTGGCGGACCCACCTGTGGAATTCGATAGATAAATAAAAGTGCCTAAGGCAAAATCCGTATCGAAATCATCGCTTAATTCCAGGTTTAGTATACCACCGTCATCTATGAAAAGACGTGCCGTTCCAGTGGCTACATATCCACTCGCCCCACGAAATGTGGCCGTTTTTTCTGTTTCCCCACCTACTGTAAAAAGCTTGGGAGCACTTTTTATTCCGTCAATAGTAGCTGTCACCATCACCTCCCCGCTTGCTAATGTGGTCAATAGCCCATTCGCGTCGATTTGGGCAACGGCCGTATTATCAACTTCCCAGGAGCTGACCGTCGTGTTTTCAATCAGCATTCCATTTACATTCCACGCAGTGCCTGTGAGTTGAACAGATTCATTGACTTCTAACATTGTTCGACTAACTTCTATGAGTACTTTATTTACGTCATTAGAAGTTTCACTCACACTGATGATGATTGAGGAGCTTTCCAGGCCCTCAAAAAAAGCTGAAACCATCGTCTGTCCTTTTTTAAGGGCTGTGACGGTGCCATCTGAATCCACGCTGGCTACCGTATTGTCTTCTACCACCCACATAGGGGTAATATCTTCTTTTACGCCATATTTGTTTTCATAATTGAATTGTAACATGGCAGTGCCGTTTACTAAAAGCGGAACGACACCGTCATTTTCACTTTCTATCGTAAATACAATGTCCCTGATTTCATCATCTATAACATCGGTGCCTATACACCCGCTGGTAATCAGTAGTGTTATGATGAAACTTAGCTTTAAATAATTAACTATTCTCATACTGCGGAAGTTGAAATGAAAAAGTAGTTCCTTTGTCCAGCTTACTGGAAAGGTTGATGGTTACATTATGGATCTCTAAAATTTTCTTTACAATAGCTAACCCAAGCCCAGTATTTTTGTTATCCAAACTAACACGTTTGTCGCCAATATGATACCTGTCAAAAATGTAGGGAATTTGTTCTTTTGGGATGCCGGGTCCGGTATCTGAAACTTGGATCTCTACATATTGATCTGAGCTATCTACCAGGACGGATATCTCTCCATTTTCAGGAGTGAATTTAAGCGCATTGTCTATGAGGTTTTGCAGTACCCTTTCTATCAATGAAACATCTGCAAAAACCAGGGATTTGTTAGGGTTGTGCGCTGTTTTCAAAACAATATTCTTCTCACTTGCCAGGAGTTCAAACTTTTGACACAGGTCATGTATTAACTCCTGGATAAAAAAAGGCTCCTTTTGGGCTGTTACTTGCTGGGCCTCCAGTTTTGATAATTCAAACAGTTCTTCTACCAGCTTTTTCAGCTTATGCGTGCTTTCAAGAATGATCTTTAAATATTTATCTCTTTCCGGATCCGTCAACTGGTTTTGCTTGATCATCAACGTCTCTATGTAGCCATGGATTACTGATAATGGTGTTCTAAGATCATGGGAAACGTTGCCAACCAATTCACGACGAAGGTTCTCCATCGATTTTAAGTTCTCAATATTACCAACAATGGTATCGGCCATATCATTGAATGTAATGGCCAGGTCGTTTATTCCTCCTCCTTCTTTTACTGGTATGCGTGCGCTCATTTCACCACTCTGAAATTTTTTAACAATAGTGATGATCTTATTCAGGTTTTTAGTGATTAGCCAGAGCGCTAATATGCCCAGAAGTAAGGCAGACAAAAAAGTTATAAGAATAGCCCGGCCTCCCAGTTTTAATACATAACTGTTTAAGACATATTCCGATGCTGAAACATACTCTTCACTGGCCAGTACTACATAGATATAAGCAATCGTGACATTATTTTCTTTAATGGGAGCGGCAGAAAAAACTTTATACTGACCCGGGTTCCGGGGATCATCACCTTCGATGTATTTTTCTCCGTCCGTACGAATGAAGTCCTCTACCGGCACCAGGTCCACGCTTTCAAGCTTGACCTTTTTGTATGGGGCTACATAATTCAGGATTTTACCGGCGGCATCAAGGATATAAACTTCCAGGCTAGGGTTGATGGCCATCATATGGTGCATAATATCATCCGTAGCTGTAGTGTCCAATTGACCCTCTACATAGGGCTTAACTTCTGCTATGATGTTTTTAGCAATATCAGCATTCAACCGTTGATTCCGCTCCTGGGCATACTTTTCAGCCAGGTTCACAGTTATAAAAACGTAAGCAAAACCCACTACAAACAGTAACCCGGTAAAAAGGGCCACAATTTTCCAGAAAAAACCTGATGATGAACTATTTTTCATTTTTTTAAAAAATTACGCGGGGATCTCATCATTAAAACGATATCCCACTCCCCATGAAGTAAGTATATAGGTAGGGTTAGACAGGTCTTTTTCTACTTTAGCCCTTAGCCTGTTGATGTGTGAATTAACCGTATGTTCATACCCTTCGAACTCATATCCCCAAACCAGGGACAGCAACTGATCACGGGAATAACTTTTCCCGGGGTGTGATGCCAGTAAAAACAAAAGGTCAAACTCTTTTGGCGTAAGGTCAATGCGTTTTTCCTCCAGCAAGACTTTTCTTTTGCTCTTGTCAATTTGAAGATTACCCTGACGGATCATCTGTTCGGATATGTCTTCCTGTTTAAACATATCTACCCGCCTGAATATAGCTTTTACCCGTGCTATAAATTCTCTTACACTGAATGGTTTGGTCAGATAATCATCTGCTCCCGTTTCTAATCCCATGATCTTATCCACTTCTTCACTACGTGCGGTTAGCATCAGAATGGGTATTTTGATCTTATTAGCCCGAAGGTCGCGACATATCTCCAAACCATCTTTTCCCGGTAAGGTGATATCCAGAATGATTAAATCAAAATACTCGGTGGTAGCGGCATTGTAGCCTGCCTGGCCGTTAGTAAAGGACATTAACTGGCATTCCAGGTCCTTGAGATGGATCTCGAGTAGTTCTTTAATATGAATGTCGTCTTCTATGAGCAATACCTTTTTCATCGATACAAATGTAGGTTGTAAGTATCACGAAATTATCACAGGTCAAACTTAGGACAGTATTCAATGCTAAGAAGTCGCATAAATGACTTTATATGCGGTTGTTACATGAAGAACTAATCTGCCTACTTTTTAGTTAATTTATTAAATTTGGAAAATGTACGAATCATTTGATGACATGCCGGAAAATGCCCGGGTATGGGTATACCAGTCGAATAGAAAGCTCAATGAACAAGAATTAGCATCAATTGATCAGGCTGCTAATCAGTTTGTTGATTCCTGGGAGGCTCATGGAGCGCCTTTACGGGCTTCTTACAAACTGCTTCATGACCAATTTCTGATTATACTGGTGGATGAGTCTTTTAATAGCGCCAGTGGATGTTCCATAGATGCTTCCGTGCATTTTATTCAAAAAATAGAAAAAGATCTGGACCTGAATTTCTTTGACCGATCTAAAGTGGCATTTATTTATAAAAATGAAGTCTTTCTTGAATCACTCAATGACCTGAAGCTTAAAGTGTCAGAAGGTGTTATTGATGAAAATACATTGACCTTTAATAATTTGATTCAATACAAGAAGGAATTGGAGCAGGCCTGGCTATTACCGGCCGGGAAGACCTGGTTAGGGCGTTATTTTAATTAAGGACAACATTAAAATATTCACCTTCGTTAAGAAATTTAATATATTATTAACCTAGCTTTAATTAAAAGGCTTAACATGAGAGCACTTATCATTTCAGCGTCCTTTACACTTGCCTGTACTATGCTGCTCAACAGTTGTGGTATAGAAAAGAAAGCTTCCAAGTCATTTGACCTGGCCCAATTTCAATATACCATTGACCTTTACAACAAAGTACTCAAAAAAGATCCGGACCATGCTGAAGCAAACTATTTTGTAGCGGAGTCTTACAGACTCTCTAATCGTGTACACCTCGCTTTGCCCTATTATGAAAAAGCCTTGAACAATGGGCTGGAAAATGATTCCGTTCGCTTGTTTTACGCATTTGCTTTGAAAGCAGAGCGTAAATATGATAAGAGTCGTGAAGTATTGGAAACTTTCCTAAGTACGGTTACGGATGAGAAATATAAAAATCGTGCTGAAGAAGAGTATCAAAACCTGGATAACTTAAGTGAGATAAAATCCAAAAAAAACTATTACAGGGTTAAAAACCTGGAAGCTATCAATACACCATCGGCAGAATACTCACCTGCCTATAATGATGGTGAACTTTTCTTCGCATCCTCACGGGGAGATAGTAAGATCTACCTGGGTACAGGTACGCCGTTTACTAATATTTATAGCGTGAAAACTAAGGGGGCGCGAGTACAATCACAAACGATAAAGGACCTGGGTGACCGAATTAATGGCCCCATCACCAATGAAGGGTCGGTGACTTTCAGTCCTGATGGTAAAACCATGGTGTTTGCGAAAGGAAATTCAGGTAAAAAGAAAGGTACTGCCGAAGTGAACTTATACATTACCCGAAACCGAAATGGGGTTTGGACTGAACCACGAATGCTCAATATTAACAATCCGGGATACTGGGATTCTTCACCGGCATTCAGCAGAGATGGTAAAACACTGTATTTTGCGTCAAATCGTCCGGGAGGCTATGGCGGAACAGATATTTATTCGGCAAGAAGAAATGCCAGAGGAAGATTTTTTAAAGTGAAGAATATCGGACCGGAAATTAATACCACAGGGAATGAAATGTTCCCATACATTTCGGACGACGGGCATATGTATTTCTCAAGCGATGGTCATCCGAGTTTCGGAGGGCTGGATCTATACGTAGCCAGAAGAAAAAATGGGCGTATTGAAATTGAAAATCTTGGTGAGCCTGTAAACTCCAGCGCCGACGATTTCGGCATCCACCTTTTTAAGGCGGACAGAGGCTTTTTTACCTCTAATCGTGAGGGAGGAAAAGGGGATGATGACATCTACACCTTTGTGAATGAAGACCCAAACCTTAAAGTGGTGAACTATTTCTTGCAGGGAGTGACCATGACCCATGATGACAATGATAAGTTGAGTATACTGCCCAATGTAAATGTGCAATTACTGGACTATAAGGGCGAGGTACTGGATGAGACGAATACGGAGTCGGATGGAAAATTTCTTTTTAGGGTTTATGAACATGAGCATTATAACCTGGTAGCTGAAAAGAAAAGAGGCCCGGATAAATATTTGATCACTCGTGAGAAATTTACCACCGTAGGTAAAGCTGCAGATCGCGATACACTCACTAAGCTGGTTACTGAAGTAAGGTTTGATACACTTCTGGTACTGGAAAAAATAGAAAAAGATAAAGTGTTCGTTATGGAGAACATTTATTATGATCTCAATAAGTGGGACATTCGTGATGATGCCGCACTTGAGTTAGATAAACTGGTCACCATTCTGCAGGATAACCCGGAGCTAAAAATAGAGCTTAGCTCACATACGGATGACAGGGAGTCCGATGCCTACAATCTAAGACTGTCAGATAAAAGGGCAAATTCTGCCGTCAGCTATATTATATCTCAAGGTATAGCGAGTGATCGCCTGGTGGCACGAGGCTATGGTGAGTCCCGGTTGATCATAAAAACAGCTAAAACAGAGGAAGAACATCAGGTAAACCGCCGCACGGAATTTAAGATCCTGGAAATTGGTCAGGTGAATACAGCTTCCGGAGAAGAGTTTGATGAAGAAAGATATTTTGATGATGAGGAAGAAGATGACAGTGGTGAGCGCTAGTTTCTCAAATTAATTCATAAACGAAAAGTCGCTTTTTATCTGATAGGAAGCGACTTTTGTTATTTTTGTTCTTCTCCTTTTTATCTATGAATGAAAGATACGCAGCACGAGGAGTTTCTGCTTCCAAGGAAGAAGTACATCGTGCGATAAAAAAAATAGACAAAGGCCTTTATCCTAAGGCCTTTTGTAAGATTGTAGACGACTTCCTCGGGGGGGATCCTGCTTACTGTACTGTAATGCATGCGGATGGAGCAGGCACAAAATCATCGCTGGCCTATCTCTACTGGAAAGAAACCGGAGACCTGTCCGTTTGGAAAGGAATTGCACAGGATGCCGTGGTCATGAATACGGATGACCTTATATGTGTAGGAGCAGTAAACAATATTTTACTTTCTTCTACCATAGGACGGAACAAATCACTCATTCCCGGGGAAGTAATAGCAGCTTTGATTGAAGGTACTGAGGAGGTACTGCAGATGCTTCGGGATAATGGTTTGGACATCAGAAGTACCGGAGGAGAAACGGCTGATCTTGGAGATCTTGTGCGTACGGTGGTGGTAGACAGTACGGTAGTGGGCCGGATAAAACGGTCTGATGTTATTGACAACAGCCGGATTAAAGCGGGTAATGTGATCGTTGGTTTAGCCTCGTATGGACAATCCAATTATGAAAATGAATACAATGGAGGAATGGGTAGTAATGGCCTTACTTCTGCCCGTCATGATATATTTCATAAGGAGTACGCTGAAAAATACCCTGAATCTTACGACCCTTCGGTACCAATAGACCTGGTATATTCAGGGAAGTACAAGCTAACAGATAAAGTAGCCAATATTCCCGTTGATATGGGTAAACTGGTCTTGTCGCCTACGCGTACCTATGCACCGGTGATAAGTGAAGTATTAAAAAGCTTAAGACCACAAGTACAGGGCATGGTACATTGTAGTGGCGGTGCACAAACCAAAGTACTTCACTTTGTAGAGGGGCTGCACATTGTAAAAGACAATCTTTTTGAGATACCCCCTTTGTTTAAATGCATCCGGGAAGAGAGCGGCACAGATTGGAAGGAGATGTACAAGGTCTTTAACATGGGGCATCGAATGGAGATTTACCTTGAACCGTCTTATGCTGACCGGGTCATTGCTATTGCTGAAAGCTTTGGTGTGGAAGCACAGGTGATAGGACATGTGGAAGAGGCCGTTCAAAAACAGGTAACTGTAAAGGGAGAAAAAGGAGAATTTATTTATCACTAAACATGTACACATTGAAAAAGCTATGTTTATTTTTTCTGGTGGCATTCGTGTCTTGCGAAACGGCTACAAAAGACAATGTTGAACAAAAAGAGATCATGACCTTTACCGATAAGCACACTTATGCCCAACCAGATGAATCGGTAGTGACCCATTTGGATTGGACAGCAGCCATAGATTTTGAATCCAAAACCATCTCTGCCAAAGCTATCCTGACGCTTAGCAATAGTGATGATGCCAGTAAACTGATGTTAGATACGAAAGCACTGAGTATTTCGGAGGTTTTAGTAGACGGTGATCAAATTCAATTCTCATTGCGGGCAGAAGAAGAGCATAAAGGGAGTGCACTGGAAATACCCATTACTCCGCAAACCAGGCAAGTGACGGTTCATTACAGCACTTCTCCCGGAGCTGAGGCGTTACAATGGCTCAGCCCGCAGCAAACTGCTGATAAAGAAAAACCATTTTTGTTTACACAATCTCAAGCCATTCTTGCCCGCAGCTGGGTACCCATTCAGGATTCTCCCGGTATAAGGTTCACATACAATGCGAAAGTGACCGTACCTCAAGGGTTAATGGCGTTGATGAGTGCTGAAAATCCTCAAACCGTGTCGGATGATGGTGTTTATAATTTCAAAATGGTACAGCCGATACCTGCTTATTTACTTGCGCTTGCTGTGGGAGACCTGACCTTTACTTCATTGGGGCAACGTAGTGGAGTCTATGCAGAAGCTTCAGTAATTGAAAGGTCAGCCGCAGAGTTTGAAGACCTGGAATCTATGATAACAGCTGCAGAAGAGCTGTACGGCCCCTATCGTTGGGACCGTTATGACTTGCTGGTACTTCCTCCCAGTTTTCCTTTTGGCGGAATGGAAAACCCCAGACTCACTTTTGCGACACCTACCATTTTGGCGGGTGATAAATCGTTGGTCTCTTTGGTAGCACATGAACTGGCCCACTCCTGGTCGGGAAACCTGGTGACTAATGCTACCTGGGATGATTTTTGGTTGAATGAAGGCTTTACCGTTTATTTCGAGCAGCGGATCATGGAAAAATTATATGATCGGGATTACTCTGAGATGCTTGCTGCACTCGCAGCGCAAGATCTGGTAGAAGAGATCGAAGCAATGACCGAAGCCGGCAATGCGAAAGACACCCATTTAAAACTGGACCTAAGTATGCGTAATCCTGACGATGGAGTGACTTCAATTGCTTATAATAAAGGGTATTTGCTTTTAAGAAATATTGAAGAAACCATTGGCAGAGAAAAATTTGATCACTTTTTGAAATCGTACTTTGAAAAGAATGCTTTTAAAGTAATGACTACAGAGGCGTTTATCCGGCAGTTTGAGACTTTTTTACAACAAGAGAGTACAAATTTTGACCTTAATACTTGGATCTACCAGTCAGGGCTACCTGAAGGCATTAAACTGCCCTCTTCCAATCGCTTTTCCGAGGTGGATGAACAACTAACAAAATATATGGCTGGTGCCAAACCCGATGAATTGAATACCCAACAATGGACCTCCCATGAATGGCTGCATTTTGTAAGATCTATTCCGGAAACAGTGACAAATACTCAATTAGCGGAGTTGGATGATGCCTTTGGATTTACCAAATCGGGCAATGCTGAAGTTTTGACGGGCTGGCTGATACAGGTGGTAAAACATGACTTCTCTCCTGCCTATGAACGCCTGGAAGATTTTCTGATCCATACCGGGCGCAGGAAATTTCTGAGTCCGATATATGGTGAAATGATAAAAACAGAACAGGGTAAAATAATGGCATCAACCATTTATAAAAAGGCCCGGCCTAATTATCATTTTGTGGCAACAAATACATTGGATGACATGTTAGATCAACAATAAACAGATATCACACAAACGAAATTATGGCACAAGTTACACTCAAAGGCAATCCCAGCCAGACAAACGGAGACCTGCCGGAAGTAGGTACTTCCCTGGATTTTACACTGACTAAATCAGATCTTTCAGAAGTAAGCCTATCAGATTTTAAAGGCCGGAAACTGGTATTGAATATTTTCCCAAGTATTGATACTTCTACCTGCGCTACATCTGTTAGAACATTTAACAAAGAAGCGGCTTCACTGGACAACACAAAGGTGCTATGCATTTCAAAAGATCTGCCATTTGCACATGCCCGGTTCTGTGGTGCAGAGGGTATTGAAGATGTAATAAGCTTATCTGACTTCAGGCATCCTGAGTTTTCGGAAAAATTGGGGATCAGGTTGGAAGATGGTCCGCTGGCAGGATTAGATGCAAGGTCTGTTATTGTGTTAGATGAGGAAGGTAAAGTTCTGTATACTCAGTTAGTCAATGAGATTGTAGACGAACCTGACTACGAAGCAGCTTTAAAAAGTTTATAGCATTTCGGCCACTTTTTCCGGGAATACCAGAGAGTATTACCTCTATCGGTTTCCGGTGATAAAAACAGCATTGGAAAAAAGTAGCTTCCCATTTTCCCAAAAAGCTCTAAAAAGGGGATTGTCCACCATATAAATGATCTGGCCTTTCCCTTTTTGTTCAATTCCAAAAACCAGGCTGTTCTCCAGTTTACTCACAGCTTTAAACCCTGCAAACCCACTCACGGGGCTCGAATCTTTTTTTAGGACACCTACATTCTGGCCTTTTTCCAAATAGGCGTAACGTGAATTAGTGGTTTTGAGAGAATAGTATTCCGGCCCATAACCATAAGCCAGTGGATTAGACTGATCCAGTGTCACTTTAAAAATAGCTCCAAAAATGGCTTTTGATAGATTGTCGCGTTCATAGCTTTCGAAACTTTGTAACAGGCGCATGCCGTTGTCAGAGTCACGGCCGTTATCTTTTTTCTTCTCCCCGTCGGAAAATTCCTTTAGTAAAAAGCCGTTTCGATCTTTAAAACCGTTCAAAGCGTTACCTATAGCGATAAGTTTCCCACCATTGCCAACCCATTTAGAAATACGCTTGAGTTGGTCTTCAGAGAAAATAGTGTATTGACCATGGGGAAGAATAAGCACATTGTAATCATCAAGGTCTATTTTTTTGAAATAATCCGTGCGAATCGGGGTTATGGGGTAATCGAGCTGTCTTTCAAAAAAATGCCATATTTCACCAAAACTTAAAGAGGACGTCTGGGCCCCGGATAAGACTGCGATCTTTGGTTTTTTGATCCTGGCAATTTCTCCTGAACCCAGGTCCACACCACTGTCCATGAAACCGGTCCGGACAGGCATGATATCACGGTCATATTTTTTTGCAGTCTCATGAATGATCTCATCAAAACGTTCACCTAATCGTTCGTTGGTTCTTCTGGTGACCACCAGGGTACCTTTTTCGAAAGAACTTCCATTTAATGTAAATCTCTTATGCGCTACCCGCACATGTATGCCTTTTTGTAAAATGGAACTCAGCCACTTCACATCTTCCAAACTGTTGTATTTAGCAAGATAAGCATAAGGTTTGCTTTTAATCGTTAATGACCGGGGTTCGGAGAATTTGTAGGTCCCGGTAACTGCGATCTTTTCACTAAGTGCGTATGCCTCTACCCCGTAGGCATAAGGTATGGACCAGGCAGTAATGTCATAGGTCAGTGTATCGGATAACTTGGCCACAGGTTCAAATAATGCAGTAACAAGGCGTGATTTTGGTTGATAGGTGCTGATGATTAAATCGTTACTCGAAATTGATAACTCAGAAGTTCCATTTTTCAGATAATTGAATCCCCTAAGCCTGGCTTTGCTACTGCCCGTTCCGTAACGGATCTTCTGTTTTTCCAGGAACTGGGTTACCGAAGCGATTTTGTCCTTACCATTACTACCTTTGATCACGTATGTCTTATACTTTCCGGCTGGCGAATTGACGTTATTGCTGAAATATTTTTTGAACTCATCGGTAAGACGCCGGGCATTCAACGAGCTGATCTCTACTGTAGACATTCCGGTTGTAAAATGGTGCAGGACGCGATCTTTAAGTGTTAGTGTATCTTCATATTCTGTGATGATACCCAGGCCTGCAAAACCACCTCCGGCTTGTTCATACGTCATACCTATGGCGCCGTTATAGGTAGGATATGTATCGCCGTAGCTGGGATAAAGTAAATCAAAGCGCTCTTTAGTAAAGTACAACCAGTTTTCTTTATCGAAATATTTTGAATGGTTTTTCCCTATGGTTTGTTGAAATTCCCGCTGCCATGGGGTGATCACTTCATGGAATGGTTCTGCCGCAGGAGCAAAATAGTAGGGATTGTTATGTCCTTGCTCGTGAAAATCAACATGAATATGTGGCATAATCTCATGATATGCCTTTATACGTTGTACAGACTCTTGCTGCGTTTGCCAGGCCCAATCCCGGTTCAAATCAAACAAATAATGATTGGGACGTCCTCCGGGCCACGGCTCACGATGTTCCGTGGCATTTCCGTCAGGGTTAAAGTCATGACTGCCATATTGATTGTAAAAATTCGCATAACGATCCCTGCCGTCGGGATTTATGCAAGGGTCAATGATCACCACGGTATTTTTCATCCAATTGCCGGCCCTGTCATTGGTTACCAGCTCATAGATGGTTTGCATAGAAGCTTCAATAGAGGAGGCTTCGTTTCCATGGATATTGTAGCTGAGCCATACTATGGCAATGTTATCATCAGCTATGTTACCCTCCAGCATTTTTGCTCTTCTCAGGTTATTTTCCCTGATTTCATCCCATCGGTCCATATTCTGCTGTGAAGAAACTACGGCGGTGATCAAAGGCCGGTGCTCGTAGGTCTCTCCGTATTGCTCCAGTTT
Organism: Fulvivirga sp. M361; assembly: GCF_007097395.1. GTDB lineage: Bacteria > Bacteroidota > Bacteroidia > Cytophagales > Cyclobacteriaceae > Fulvivirga. The sequence goes on along the minus strand of NZ_VKDC01000009.1, from coordinate 30,824 downwards.
CACGTTGGGTTGTGAAGCTGCTACATGTTCGAAATATTCCACTACACGATGATGTCGGGTAAACCTTTCACCAAGCTGGTATCCGAGAAATTTTTCAGGGGAAAGAAGTTGGCCGTTGACAAAAGAAGCCAAAAAAAGTAAAGGGAGTGTTAAAGCCTTATTCATGATTTTCTAACTGATATAATATTTTAATATAGCTATTCTCGTGTTTAAGGTCATACTACTCGTAAGTATTATGCATCAGTTTTTTACAGATGGTGATGAATGAATTTTTAATGGTTAAAATTACTGTAGAAAAGCGTTGAGTATATTTCATAGAGACGTTCAAAATAGTATGAGTAAGTCAGTGGCATTAGTATTATCCAGTGGAGGCGCCAGGGGTGTTGCACATATTGGTGTGATAGAAGCCCTGGAAGAAGAGGGGTACACTATAACTTCAATTGCAGGTAGTTCAATGGGTGCTGTGGTAGGAGGAGTTTATGCAGCAGGTCAGCTGGCAGAATACAAAGAGTGGATATGTAACCTGGATAAGTTGGACGTATTCAAACTGTTGGATTTTACACTGAGCACACAAGGTTTTGTACGCGGAGAGCGTGTTTTTAATGAAATGAAAAAATTCATCCAGGATCGTGACATAGAACAGTTGAATGTTCCTTTTGCTGCGGTAGCCACCGATATAGTAAATAAAAGAGAAGTGGTTTTTAACAAGGGTAGTTTGTACCAGGCGCTTCGGGCCTCAGCAGCCATACCGTCTGTACTTAAACCCAGTATTATTGATGGTGTGGAATTAGTAGATGGCGGGGTGATCAATCCCATTCCTATCAACCATGTAAATATGAGCAAAGATAATTTGCTGGTAGTGTCAGACGTAAATTCTGATATACCTAATGAAATGATATACGTCAAAAAGGAAGTAAAGAATAGATTTCGGCCGTTATTGGAAAAGTGGAGTAATGTGTTCCCCTCTCTCGCGGTTAATGATAAACCTAAACGGTTGAGTATTTTTGAACTGTTTGCCCGCTCTGTTGATCTTATGCAAGATAGAATATCCAACTATATTATTGACGCATATCGACCCGACCTTGTGATCAGGATGTCACGTGATATTTGCTCTACCTTTGAATTCTATCGTAGTGCAGAACTCATAGAACATGGTAAAAAGAAGATGAAAGAAGCATTGCAAAATGAACTATAAAGCGCTAAATCAACAAGTCGGTAACCTCGACCTGTACCTGCTGGACCAAATATTGAAAGGGAGGTTTGAAGGTTTTTCAAAGATTTTAGATGCAGGGTGTGGTGAGGGGAGGAATCTACCCTATTTTGTCAATAACGGGTATGAGGTGTATGGCATTGATCTGAACCCCCAGGCCATTCTGATGGCGATGATGTCTTACCGATCAGTGCCTAAGGATAACTGGGCAGCTGGTAACTTATCAGAATTACCCTGGCCAGACCAGTACTTTGATGCTGTTATTTGCAGTGCAGTGCTCCACTTTGCGGAAAGTCATGAGCACTTTCATACTATGATGAAAGAATTGGCCCGTGTAATAGCTAGAGGAGGCTTGCTTTTTATACGAGCAGCAACACAAGTTGGTTTGTCAGCGGAGGATCCGGAAAGTAAATTCACCTATCTGATGGAACCGGAACAACTGTTTAATATCGATAAGTTATACCCTTTCAATTTTCTTGAATTACCCAAAAGTGTAGTGGTGAATGACCAGCGTTCCATGGGTGTATTGGTACTTGAAAGGAAATGATACTTTGATCATTTCTAATAAATTAATACATTACCGCTTAACTAATTCTTTCATCAACTATGGAAAATCAAGAAACGACAGTAATGTCAGTAAAAGATTGGGTCATTACCCTACTCATTTCCGCCATACCATTGGTGGGCTTCATCATGATGTTTGTTTGGGCTTTCGGGAGTGGGACTAATCCTAACAAAGCAAATTGGGCTAAAGGTGCACTTATAATCGTTGCCATTTTCTTTGTTTTGTATTTTATCTTTATAGCGCTTTTTGGTGCAGCACTATTTGGTGCACTGTCCGGAGCCGGCGGCTATTAAGCATTACTGTTAAAATCAACTTGAGATTACAGCATCAGGACTATGTATAATACATGGTCCTTTTTTATTTTCTATTTCCAGGCGGTGAGAATGGCACCCATTAATGTAAAGCTTACCACGAAGTAAAATGAGTCAATGAACCAGAGACGGATGGAATTCCTTGAAAACAGGTAGTTTACTCCCATGGCCATGGCAATCCAGCCGAAACCAGTGAAAAAACCGTAGAGCAGCCCCTCTTTTATGCTCATTCTATTTAGAAATAAAGCCAGGTTAATGGTCATCACCAGTTCCAGCACAAAGGCCGTTCCATAGATCTTGCCCATATTGGCCTCTTTCAGGTCTTCTTCTGTAAATCCATTTTCCTGCATCCATATTTTTCCAAAAACAGGCCCATACCAAACGGCCCCTATTACAAATGTTGAAAGCGCTGCTACTAATATAGCCAGCCAATTTAGCGATGAAATATCCATAATTATCTATCGGTTTAGTTCAGTTATTTACAATGATGGTCTCTGTCGGGAGCCCTTCGGAAAAGTTGGCGGTACCTACTGTTTTGTACTTTTTCCATAATCCGAGTATTATACCTACAATTTCATATTTGATCAATACTACACTCTGGTCAATAACCGTGAGTTCGAAAGACCTTAAGCTAAACATATTCTGTGTAGTCATTTCCAGGAAAATAAAGCCTACCCAAATAAGCAAGGCATACTGTAGTCCTTTTAACCCGGTGTCTACTTTTAACCTGACGAAAAGAAATGCCATGGTATAAGCGGCAGCTACACAACATACCAGGTTTGATATTAATCCTGCTGCCATATTATACTGTGCAAAATCTGCCTCGGATAATCCATTTAACTCCGCCCATCGGATCCCAAAAAATACAGTGTCATACCAGACAGGTGGTACAAACTGCACCACCAATGAAGCCACCCAAACAGCGGCATGGTTAATTTTTAATATTTTCATATTATAGTGCTTTCAGGCTTCTTGAATGTCATATATCTTTGGCTGGTCTGGTTCAGGTGTTTTAACGTCTGCAAAAACCCTACAAAAAAGTAAAGTGCCGTGTTCTGAGCACATTTACTGTCTTTATCCCGGACCAGACCAGCGACCAGTAAAAAAAGTGCTGTTATTAGATAGAGTGACTTCATTAAAACTTTGTTGCTATTCATCCATTTCTATAAATACCATTGAATTTCCGTCAGGGTCGTACAAGCCTATGTGTTTGCCGGAATCATCTTGTTGCATTTTGCCCATACGTTCACCACCACAGGCAATGACTTTATTAACCAATACCTCCAGGTTTGGAACACGTATATCAAATTGATGTCTGTTTTGCGAGGCAGTATTATTGGCGACTTCCGCCGGGCAGAGCACTAAACTGATCCCCAGCCAGGTGCCGGAATAGAGCGAGGTACCATACTGTCGCCTTTCCTGAAATTCAGTATTAAATACTTTCTGATAAAAATTAACCATAGCTTTCATATTTCTTACTGCTATCGTTAACCCTTGAATTTCCGGTATACTGTTGGTTCCTTTTTGCATAATGTAATGCTTGAAGATATGTCAGTCAAAGTCCGGGGGTGTGCTGGTCTATATTGGATCATGTGGGGAATTTACTATTTTTAACCGGACAACTTCCAGCCTGAATTACCGAAACGGAAGAATCAGAGGCCCAAAAAGAAAAATTCCCGCTTGAAAGATAACATCGATATCAACGATAAGCTGGTAAGGATCATAGGCATCCAGTTTTTTGGCGTAGTCATCCCAAATGCTACCGGATTGGTGAATAATACCGACCGCTCCATTCTTTATTTGGCAGCCGCGTATGCCTATTTTATGCTTATAGCTTTCCTTATCTGGCAGGGCAACAGGCTCCTGCTTTTTAAGCTGGAAGAAAAATATAATTGGTTCATTAATCCGGCACAAAAAGTGGTAATGATATTGGGAGGTAACGTGTTCTATACTGCACCATTGGTCATCATTATGTTATTGGGCTGGTACCAGTTATCACAAGAAGTGGTGGACTGGGGAGTAATTAAAGTGACCGCCATCGTATGTGTGATATGTGTGATCTTTATAACACACGCTTATGAAACTGTTTTCCTGATCAAACAGCGAGAGTCTGATAAGGTCAAAGGTGAAAAACTGGAAAGAGCAAAGGTACAGGCTGAGTTAGAGGCATTAAAAAACCAGATTGACCCTCACTTCATGTTCAACTCACTGAATAACCTGGCTTATCTGATTGATCAGAACCCGGCCAAAGCCAAACAATTTACGGAAAATCTTGCAGAGGTATATCGATATATATTGTCTAACAAAGAACGTAAGCTTGTGATGCTTGAAGATGAATTATTGTTTCTCAATAAATATCTTTCACTCCTTTACCTGCGCTATGATAATGCGCTGAGTGTAACATTTAACTTATCAGAAAATGATAAAGAACGTTATCTTATTCCTCCTATCTCCGTTTTCTTTGCTTTGGAGAATGTAGTGAAACATAATGAAATTTCAACCCGATTTCCCATGTCGGTAGAAATATGGAAAAGGGGCCACTCTTTATGGATATCAAACCCTGTTAAAGAAAAAAAGTCACTTGAACATTCATCAAAAATAGGTTTGACAAATCTTGATGAACGTTTTAAAATAATAGTAGGAAAAGGCATAAGTACGGAACATAGTCATCAAACCTTTAAAATTGAGCTGCCCATGCTCCCTTTAGCAAGCTGATATGAAAGTACTTTTAGTAGAAGATGAACACGCGGCCACACAACGACTGGTCCATATGCTTCGTGACCTAGACAATTCATTGAATATCGCTGCTACATTGGAAAGTGTTAGCGCTGCAGTGCAGTGGATAAATATAAACCCTCCTCCTGACCTGGCCTTTTTTGATGTTCAGTTGGCGGATGATGTTTCTTTTGAAATATTCAAAGCCGTACCGGTAACTTTTCCGGTGATCTTTACCACAGCTTACGACCAGTACATTTTAGAAGCCCTGGAGCATAATTCTATTGATTACCTGTTAAAGCCTATTTCAGAAGAAAGGCTTTTGAAAGCCCTGAATAAAGTCAGGAAATTACAATCACATTTTATTTATCAAAACCTTCAGAACATTGTAGCGGAAAAACCCCTACGGAAAAGATTTCTGGTTAAAAAGGGGATCGATAACGTATCGATAGCTGTGAAGAACATATGTTATTTCTTCACGGAACACAAGCTGGTCTTTTTAAGAGATGTTGATGGTGTAACGTATATGATAGATCATTCTATCACGGATTTAACCAATGAATTAGACCATCGGTGTTTTTTCAGAGCTAACCGTAAATACCTGGTAAATATTGAAGCCATTGTTAAATTCAAGTCGGAAAATGGCAAGATCATACTAAGTTTATCGCCAGCTACAACAGACAGCGTGATAGTAAGTAAAGAGAATGCTCCAAATTTTAGAAGATGGGTAGAGAATCAATAAATCCTTGGTTTTTCCATATAAAAAATACAACCAATTCCTTCTGTATGAAGTTATTGGTGCCTTAATAGCGTAACTGATTTTTATCATTGCATCCAATTAGGTCTATGATCTAATTTGTCCGATTATTATACAAACAGTGTTGTCAAAAGATGAAACAGTATATAGTTCCCCTGACCCTTACCACACTATTATTAGCCCCGGGCTGTGCCAGTATAGTGAGTAAAAGTAGTTATTCGGTAATGATCAACAGCGAGCCCGATGATGCCAATATTACCATTACAGATTTAAACGGACGCCCTGTTTTTGCGGGGAGAACTCCTGCCACGGCATTTTTATCATCCAGGGGTAGGTTTTTTAAAAAAGCGTCTTATTCGGTGAAATTTTCCAAGGATGGATACGATGATGTTATCTTGCCAATACACTTCAAGTTGGACGGATGGTATTTTGGAAATTTTGTTTTTGGCGGCCTTCTTGGATTGTTGATCATATATCCTGCTACCGGGGCTATGTATAAACTCGATACGGAGGTAGTACATGGCACATTAAGACAAACGGTGGTGCATTCAAATGAGCAGGAGTTAAGGCTTTACAGCTTAAATGAGATCCCGTCTGATTGGAAAGAGCACTTAGTGCTTCTGACTAAATGAATTATGGTAAATACCATAGTTATAATAACTGCCTGAACTCTGCATATGTTGGTAGGCATGCCCTTGTTGTATTCCTTTACCAGACTACGGTAGGTTTTATGTTCATTTCATTTTTAATAATTAGAGATTTTTGACAACATTGTCGTAATGATTCAATTCTTCAGAAAAGTTACTGTGATTGGCCTTGTGTTCATGGTATGCTCACCCGCATTAAGTCAATCCGGCTTAGATTCCTTAAAGGCAGAGATTTTATCTGTAAAAGCCGATGTTGAAAACATTCACCTGAACCTGGGCAAGTCGAAAAGCAAGTTTCAGCGAGGTATTTTTGTGGCTACCCTGGGGTACACGATCACTATAGCCGGCGGTTTGATGCTGGGTAGGGACAATGATGATCTGGGCCAGGCGCTACTGGTTGCGGGTGGAGTCACCGGTGCTACGGGTACTTATTTGCTAGTAGATGCATTTAAGTATCTTGGGCGTACCCGTAAGCGAACTCCAAAGTGACTTTGATACCATTTATTCTGTAACTTCTACACCTTTCCAGAAAGCTACATAATCTTTGATCTGCTTGGCCAGATCACTGGTTTCAGGGTAGTACCATGCTGCATCAGTATTTTTATTACCGTCCACATCTATGGTGTAATAAGAAGCCGTACCTTTCCAGGGGCAGACGCTGCTTGTATTAGATTCCTCGAAGTACTGTTTTTTTATGGCACTTTTAGGGAAATAATGGTTGCCTTCTATCACTACAGTATCATTGCTTTCGGCTATCACCTTTCCATTCCAAATGGCTTTCATATCTATTAAAGTTTAAATTTTTACAATCTAGTACAATACAACGCTAAACTTGTTTAACGGTTTTGACTTATCTGCGACATTTAGTGATTATTACGTTGGTATTCACCATCATCGATTGGTCATTGGCCTCTTTTTACTTTATCATTTTATTCATAAGTTCGGTAACAATGTTAAAAGTGGCGGAGTGTTCTGAACGGAGGCTACTTTTCCATAAGCGTAATTTGTACCCTATGCCCGGTGTTCGTATTAAAAAAGGAAGTAAAACAGCATTTATTGTTAATGGCAGAGGTAAAAACAGACTGAGATTTCTAAAAAAATTTGAGCAACATAAGTCATTACTTCATGGAGAATTTCATGTGGTTACCACTTCATTTGTCGGGCATGCGCAACGCTTGGCAGAGGAAATGGCCAAAGATGGTTTTTCGAATATCATAGCAGCAGGCGGGGACGGCACCTTACATGAAGTGGCAAATGGGGTAAGTAATGCAGGTCAGACTGACATCGTAATAGGATTATTTCCGAATGGCACAGCCAATGATTATGCCCGGACCATGGGTGTTTCCACGAATATAGCCCATCTTTTTGCACAGATAAACCAGGGACATTTCACGCCCGTTAATCTCGGAGTTGTTCATTTTGCGGACGATCAAAAGAAGACTTTCGTAAATATTGCAGAAATAGGGTTAGGGGTAGATGTTGTACAACGTGTAAACAGGTCCAGCCGGTGGTTAGGGCCAAACACTACCTTTGCCACGGCCATTATTCAATCTTTTTTATCGTATAAGAACAGGCATATTCTGGTGGAAACAGATGATTGGAATTGGGAAGGCCTTGTAAATTCATTTGTTATGGCAAACGGCAGATTTTTTGGCAGCGGCCTTTGTATAGCCCCTGAAGCCAGCCCTGTCAGCACGGATCTTTCTGTTGTGATCATATGTGATATCTCTATTAAAGATTATTTGAAACATCTTCCGAAACTTAAAAAAGGTGAGAAGCTGGACCACCCGCAAGTGATCTACAAACGAGCTGGTAAATTAAAGATTACATCTAATGAAACGCTGGGAATAGAAGCCGATGGAGAATTTTTGGGAAATGGGCCAGTTACGGTTTCGGTAGAACCCAAAGCCCTGAACTTCCTGACAGGGAGTGATCTTATATAACCAGGCTTCTTTGAAAAGCTTTATGAAGGAGCATAGTGCATGAGGTGTCTGAGTGCTGGCGACATTGTGTTAAGATTTGAATTGCCAACAAGCGTTATAAGTTGAACTTTGTTTCTTCAAAAGAGACATTCTTCCTGCAATTTCAATTCCGGAGAAGCCCTGATTAACCTCGTTGTATCAGGAATACAATATACCAGATGTAAGCTACCAGAAAGAAAAAGCCTTCCCATCTGCTTATAATTGGGCGCTTTCCTACGACCACGGCCAATATCAGCGCTGTACTGGAAGCAATGATCATGAAAATATCAGAATTGGAGATTACATCATAAGGAATTGGCTTAATACTCGCACTCAGCCCTAAGATCCAGAGGAGGTTAAAAATGTTTGAACCCACTACATTGCCTACGGCTATGTCGGTGTCCTTTTTAAAAGCAGCTATGGCTGAAGTAACCAGTTCGGGTAGTGAGGTGCCTATGGCTATGACGGTGAGCCCTATAAAATGCTCGCTCATGTTAAAGAACCTGGCTATTTCTATCGCCCCTTCTACCACCCATTTACCTCCAAAATAGAGCCCTAATATACCTACTACGATCAATCCAACGGATTTAGGCATTGCCATTTCATTGTATTCCTCGCCATTGAACTCGGATTTACGCTGTTTTGAAACGATGTATACATAGCCCATGAACAGGAAGAAAAAGAACAGCAATACCAGGCCGTCGTTCTGACTGATCACAAACTCATTGGTGGTATTGAAAATGGATGCATTAGCCAGAAAACCCACTAACAGTGTGGCTGTCAATGAAAATGGAACCTCAATGAAGTACGTGTTTTTAGTGATGGGTAAGGGACTGATAAGTGCCGAAATACCTAATATCAGTAATATATTGGCTACATTACTACCTAAAACGTTACCAACTCCTATATCAGGGCTATTATTGTAACTGGCGATAAGGTTTACCAAAAGTTCCGGCAACGAAGTACCGAAGGACACAATGGTTAGTCCGATAACTATACTTGAAACATTGAATTTTTTGCCGATAGAAGTAGCTCCATCAACTAATAAATCCGCGCCTTTAATCAAGAAAACAAAACCTACTATAAATAAGAGGTAGACCAACATATATGCCTGTTAGAAATGCAGGGCCTAAAATAGTACAATTTTTAAATGCACTGATACATTTTATTGTTTTTTTATTTTCAATAAGCTGTTTTGCAGCTAATTCCAGCCATATTTCAGACGGTTTCTCCCAATGAACGGATGATCACATCAGCGTGTATTCTTGAATTTTCGATGAACCATTTATTGGTTTTCAGACCACCGCAGACTACACCCGCCAAAAATATCCCTTTTACATTGGTTTCCTGTGTTTCAGGGTTATATACAGGGGTTTGGAATTCATCATCACTAAATGCGATACCCATCGATTTCATCAGGTCAAAATTGGGTTTATAACCGGTCATTGCCAGCACAAAGTCATTCTTGAGTGTTTTACTTCCCTCAGGAGTCTGTATATCAACTTCATAAGGGCGTATGTTTGAGATTTCAGAATTAAAATATGCTTTTATGGTACCCTCTTCTATCCGGTTTTCAATGTCCGGTTTTACCCAGTATTTTACCGAATCCAGTAATTCAGGCTCACGTACCACCATCGTAACATCAGCCCCTTTTCTATAGGTCTCCAGGGCCACATCTACAGCGGAGTTAGCAGCACCTACCACAATTAACTTTTGCCCAAAATATGGATGAGGCTCATCATAATAGTGCTTAACCTTCGGAAGGTCTTCACCGGGCACATTCATCATGTAAGGGAAGTCATAGAAGCCTGTAGCCAGTACGATGGACTTTGTACTGTATGTGCCACGGTTGGATGTCACATCAAACCGGTCTTCTGCTTTTGTGACGTTCTCTACTTTTTCGTAGAGCCTGACATTAAGTTTCCAGCTTGAGGCTACTCTACGGTAGTATTCCAATGCCTCAAATCGGTTGGGTTTATTACCGTGCGATATGAAAGGAACGTCTCCGATCTCAAGTCGGTCAGAAGTGGAAAAAAAAGTCATATTAAGCGGGTAGTTGTAAATAGAATTTACCAGACAGCCTTTATCAATGATCAAATAATCCAGTCCTGCTTTTTTTGCTTCTATTCCACATGCTAGACCTATAGGTCCCGCCCCGATAATAATTATGTCATGCATGTTGTGTAACCTTTTAAGCCTGCATAAGTATTCTATTACAAAACAATATTAGGTCAAAAGGTTCATTTAACCTTACTCAAAATAAATTGGTTTTAGTGATACGGGAGCGGCTTTGCAGGTCGCTCTTGTTGTTTATAAATAATTCTGCTTGCCTGCTGTTATGTACTCCTGATCATTTGGCTATATTTAGATCATGATTAACATTCGCTTGGCCCGGCCTGAAGAGGTTGGCATTATCGTCGATTTCCAGGTAAAAATGGCTATGGAAACGGAAGACCTTCTTCTGAACGCTGATGATCTCATGCCCGGAGCAGAAGCCATTTTTAAGGATAAAAACAAGGGAGTTTATTACGTAGCTACTGATCAAAACCGTGTAGTGGGTTGTTTGTTGACTACATATGAATGGAGTGAGTGGCGAAATGGCACTGTACTTTGGATACAATCTGTCTACGTTTTGAAAGAATATAGAGGTAAAAAAGTGTTTCGGCAGATGTACGACCATATACAGCAAATGGTATTAAAGGGTGATACGCTGAAAGGCATACGCCTTTATGTAGAAAAAGACAATCATAAGGCCCAGCAGGTATACGCTGCACTGGGGATGAACGGTGAACACTATCGTATGTTCGAATGGATAAAATCATAAACAAAGTATGCTTTCCCAGGTTATTGAGTAACGATCAACAACAGCAATCCGATGATGAAGTACCTTGTAATTAGTTTGTTGTCATTAGTACCCTTTTTTACTTATACTCAGAAATTTGAGCAGGATGTGTTTCCTGTAGGTGAAGATGAACTGGCGATCACTTTTATTGGACATGGCTCGCTTATGTTTGAATACAAGGGAGACGTAATTCATATTGATCCCTCTTCGCGGGAAGCAGACTATTACAAGTTATCGAAAGCAGACCTTGTATTGATCACCCATCATCATGGGGACCATGCGGACCCTGTGGCTTATGGCCAGGTGCGTAAGGATGGAACCACTTTGATCCAGACACAGCTGGCCAAGGAAAAACTGGGAGATGGTATCGTATTGAACAATGGTGAAAAAACGATGTATAAAAACATTGAGATAGAAGCCATACCTGCTTATAACCTCGTGCATAAACGAAACAATGGAGAATTCTTCCACCCAAAAGGGTGTTGTAATAGCTACCTTCTGAACATAGGAGAGCTGCGCATATTCATTGGTGGAGATACCGAAAATACACCTGAAATGAAGGGGCTTAAAGCCATTGATATCGCCTTTCTACCCATGAACTTACCTTATACAATGACCCCTGAAATGGTGGCCGCCGCCGCCAAAGCGTTCAGGCCGAAAATCTTGTACCCTTACCATTATGGCAGCACGAATGTAGATGACTTGCTTGAGCTGATGGAGGAAGAAGGTGGAATAGAAATACGAGTAAGGAAAATGAAATAGGTACTTACCAAAAGTAATGATATATAAAACAATCTGTACACCTCTTATAATTGAGGTTTTAAGAGAATAAAAGATGGTTTTTTACCTTGCGAAACCCGATCGTTAAGCAGTTTTTGAGGCTTTTATTTTAATTTGACACATCAGTAAGGCAAAAAAGAAGTCGGCAACAGATTAATACTAAACTAAAAATCAGCTCATAGTGCGTGGCACCTGGCTTGCTCCCACTCTGAGCGCGCTGGCCGCATTATTGATGTACAATAAACCCGGAAATGTCATTGAGCATAATTTCTAATGGCTGTCATTAGAAATTACTTGTTGTAAGTTTCAGGAATAGAGTGTGTTACTGTTGATTTTTTAGTAAATTTTCTTGAGAATGGAGTGTACTTTTTTCTTACATGGCGATGAACTTGAAATTAGTCTTTACAGATAAAGAAATCACTCCCTGGAGTGGGATGATTTTCATGAAAAAGCTACTGAATCAAACAGGAATTTTTACAGAGTTGATCAAGAGGGACTTACCCGAACAGGGTTCTAATAGAGGCTATGATCCAATACAGTTGATCACCAGTTTTATGGTAAGTATTTGGTGTGGAGCTAACCGATTTGAACACTTAGAAGTGAGTCGTTTTGACGATGTGCTTCGCCGGATATTTGGTTACAAAAAGATGGCAGGTCACAAGGCTTACCAACGCTATTTCAAGCAATTTACTATTGCTACTAATCAACAAGTCTTCACGAAGGTGATCCAATGGTTTTTCGAGCAAATCAGGTTGGATAATTATACCCTTTTCGTAGACTCCACAGTATTGACTCGCTATGGGGACCAACAAGGAGCTAAGAAGGGCTACAATCCTCAAAAGCCCGGAAGGAACTCTCATCATCCCTTGTTGGCTTTTGTAGATGAGTGCAAGATGGTCGCCAACTTTTGGCGTAGAAGTGGGGATGCTTACACCACTAACAACTTCCTGTCCTTCTTACAAGATACTATCAATAGACTGAAGGGGAAAAAGGTAAGCCTTCTGCGAGCCGATAGTGGTTTTTATGGTAAAGAGATCTTCGATTTTATAGAGCAAAGAGATATTAACTACATTATTGTAGCTCGTCATTACGCAACTATACAAAGAAAAGTAGCCTCTCTCAAATCATGGTTTGTACTCGAGGATGGTTTGGAAGTTACAGCAACAACTTATCAGAGTGACACCTGGGATGCCCCCTAGAAGGTTGGTAGTAGTTAGGCAACAAATCAAGAAAAGACCTAAAGCTACTGGTAAGCAACTCAAGCTTTTTAAAGAAGAAGGGATATATGAAAACTACCGGTATAGCTGCTTTATTACCAACCTGGATTTTTCACCTCATATGGTTTGGACTATGTACCGTGGGAGAGCAGATTGCGAGAATAGAATTAAAGAAATCAAGGATGATTTTGGCTTCGACAGCTTCAATATGAATGACTTTGCAGGCACAGAAGCAGCGCTGAATTTTGTAGTAATTGCCTACAATTTGATGAGCCTTTTTAAACAGGCTGTCTTGAAATCTGATAAGCTACATCAACTCAAAACCCTACGCTACAAAATATTCGCTATAGGAGGGTATATTACTAAATCTGGAAACCAAAACTTGCTTAATTTCTCCCTAAGTATGAAGAAACGAAAGTGGATCGAAGGAATATGGAATCAATCTCAAAATTTTAGCTGGCCTTTCGCACCAACTTAAACTCTAATGACAATTTTGGGATAAATGTTGAATATATAATGGAATTACTATGTTATAAGGGAGTCTGGGTGAATGCTATAACCGGAATAAACAAATCATCCGTTCTTTTTCAAAAGAACTTTCACATCAGCAAAATCGTCAGCCGCTTGAATAAACTCCAGCATTTCGCCCCAGGTTTCCTTTTTTTCAAAGTTTGACATATACTTTTTGGTAGACTTTAGTTTTAACCAACCGTCTGCTATTTGTGCTGAGCTTGAGAACCCGCCTCTTTCATTTTCTACATCAAAATTTAATTTCTCTAACCCTTGAACCTGGAAGCCTTCCGGGATTTTAAGGTCTATGTTATACTCATAAGACCTGGCATAAGGCATGTATATATCGAACCCCCTTGTTTTGTTGGCTTCATCTACTTGAATTTGTTCGTCAATTAGCTTTCCTACTTCCAATATATAGTTTTTCCCTACCTTTTTTAGAGCTCCTTTTACGACAGCGTTATAATTACATATAAACTCTGGTGTTTCATGAAAACGACCCGTTTGAACGACCTCAAAATCTGAAACTTCTTCAATATCCAGGGCCAGATCATTTTCTAACATTGTTTTTAAATTCTGAGAAAAGGAATCATCTCTTTCGGACAAATATTCTTTACGTTTCTTAAGCAGTAGCTCCTTTTTCTTTTTTGAGGTTTTATAAAACTCTGCCTCTTCAGGATAGCTTTTAAACTCTTCTTTCTTTATGGTATAGAAGTCGGTGAGGTATTTTTGATAATAATCTTGTCCGGCGCCCTGAACGGATTTCTTCACTTTGGCATTAAGCAGACCGGTTTCCAGATCATCAATGGTATATGAAAAAGTAGATATGGTCTTGTTATTTTCAGAGGATACAACAGGCACCCTTTGTTTTTTTAACTTCCAGCCGTGAGAAGGCAGAAGGCCATCAACAGCATATACCTCTGTACCTTGCAGGTCTGTATCTATTTCTCCATAGTAAGCGTGTGTATCAAAATAACTAAGATACACGGGTTTCTCCCCCTGGTTCACCTTGATCATGTACGTCAATTCATTTTCCAGAATCAAATCATTAATGCCTGAAATGTATCTCGGTACTCCGATCAGGATCTCATGCTTTATTTTTTTGTCTTTGTAATAATCACTCAACTCTCTAATGAATTTGTACTTATCTACGGCACTTTCCCTGTTTCCATAGTTCAATACGTTTTTCTCCCGGTACTTTGAATGGTCAATGAATCTCAACGCATAAAATGCTTTCTCCGCCAACTCTTCTTTATCGCGAATTGATTTGTAATACTTTTTCATGAAGTCAGAGAGATCATATATAAGGTATGACCGGTTAAAAGCATATTTCATGAAGCTTACAATCTCCTCTTGCGATACTTTTGACTTTAAAACACCCGGGCGGCCTATAAATGTTGGAGCAGATGCGGCCATGGAAGAAGCATAGGTCACTTTAAATTTTACCGTAGGTATGGCCCTGTAGTTGTGCATCCAAAGGTCTTCATCCACTCTTTCCCGATCTTTATCGATCAGTGAATACTTATTTTTATCGTTTTTAGCGTCCTGGGTTAGTTTGAAATCCGGGGCTCCGTTGAGTGATTTAAGGTTAATAAAACAACGACGGAGCACATCGAAGGTGATCTTCTGATGCATTATGGGATAGTAGTCGTGTAATTCAAATATTGCCGGATCGAAGCTAAAATACTTCGTTGAATAAAGGTTAATAACCCGCTGTTCAGCTATGTAGTAGTCAATAATATCATTTACTTCCAAACCTGGTATGGCTATTTTAAACCTATCCAGATTACTCCCGTTTAGCTCGGCCTTTTCCTTGACCATATCCTTAAGCGATATTATTATTTCCTCTCCACCAGGTTTTATGATCTTGAACCCGGCGTAAAAATTGAATTTCAAATTTTGAAATGTCCCGCTTCCGGTTACACTAAATTCACTATATTTCTCTACCGCATTTGACGATTGCAATTTAATGCGATAATGATTGTACCTATCGTAATTAAGTGTGCTGACGATCGCTTCTTTTCTATACGATAGAAAATGTTCTTTGGCTATTATAACAGCTGACTCGTCATTCCATTTTTCAGGTGTTTTTACGGTTTTAAAAGACTTGTCAGATTGCTTCCACATAAGAGCGGCTATCTCCCCGGCCTTTTTTTTATCCGGATTGATTCCTTCTGCAAAACTTTGAACGGACTTTGTGATAGCTGTAATGGCTAACACTGTATAAAGTAGATATTTCATTTTTCTGCCAGAATAATTTGGTCGTCATAAAATTTGCTGAGGTTCCCAATAGCTTTGTTCCATTCCTCAAATTCTTCTATTCCCAGGTAAGTATCCAGGATGTTTAGCTTTCTGTTATAAATAATTTTTTCGCCTCTGACTTCATAGCTCAAGTCAAATTCGAAATGGCTGTTGGCAATTTTTAACGGATCAGGAAGATATTTGACATTGAATTTATCGGGGATGCTCAGTTCGGCATTTACTATTTTACTCGATTTGTTGGTGAGCTTATATGGGGCCTTGCGGTCAGTATCGATAAGTTGATTGTAAAAGTCTTTTTTAAAATCGAGTTCAATGTACACTTCTTCATCAAATGTCTGTATTTGGTTTTCCAGTGAAATGGAATAATCAAAAATAAGGGCCGAGTCTCGCTCAAATACGGTATTCGCGTTTAAAGAAACTAAATCCGGATTGGCATTCCCGGCTGCCACAGACTTGTAGAACAAGTCGTGTTTTTCCTTTGGCACGGCAGCGAAAAGATTGATCAGATTTTTTTTAAGTTCTCCGTTTATTTGCTCAACTCCATTGGCTTCGAGTTGACCATCCAATATTTCAAAGCTTAAGTGTGTCTTGTGTTCATAATTTTCAATGGATTCATCCGGGATCTCATTTACAATAAAGGAGTCTCCGTCCTCTATGAGTACTTGCTTGCCCTGTATTCGTTCAGCCACATAACCCAGTTGATTGTACTTTTCGGTAGCATCGAGGTATAAAAAACCATTATGCTGTTTAATAGCACAGATCATATGATTATCAACCGCCAATGATGGGATTTCGTAAGTATAAGCTAAATGATTGGTGCCTAACCATGCTAGTCTGGCATCGAAGCCGGCTAGGGTCAGAAGATCTTTTGTAAGGTTAGCCATTCCTTTGCAGTCACCATAACGTTTGCTTAATACGTGGTGGGAGTCTTCAGGTTTAAAGCCGGCCAGTCCATTTTCATAAGCTATGTATTTTACATTGTCCTGGACCCAGTAATAAATGGACCTGATTTTTTCCTGATCGCTCATGGAATCTGAAATGATTTGATCGAGCACCGGTACGAGCTCGTTTTCCATCCGTTTGTTTTTTGATGTAAGCGAATTGTACCAGTTGTACAAGCTTTGTAGAGAAGAAATGACGTCCACCTCTTTATTTTCAACCGTATACTTTTTTGTTCGAATAACTATATGAGGCATGAAGTGGGAGCTGCCAGGCTGATGCTCATAATTAGGGTATGGTTCCAGCTGAGTACATGTATAGGTGAACTCTTTATACGTTGCATTTTCACTGACCTTTTTTACTATTTCGAACCCCTGGAAGTTGATCTCCAATAGTTCCACATCTACCCAAAGCGGTATTTTGAAGGTAATACTTCGTTCCATGGTGGGTATTTCGTCATGAAAATAGGCTGTGGTGAGGTATTTCGCATCTAAATAAGTTTTATTGGCTGATGCAGATCTCGTCTCACCCTTTTGGGCGATATTAATTTTATAGGCACAAACTTGTGCGTCTGAATGAAAAATACCCTGTTGGTTATAGTGCCCACAGAATTTGTCAGGGGATATCAATCGACCCTTGTAGTTTCTTATTTCATAGTCACCTAAACGGACCTGGTCATTAAAATAAGTCCGGTCAACATGATTCACTCCATAGGTTAAGGCGATGTAGTCCTTTTGATCCACCTCCTCCACTTTAAGGGTCTTTGACGATTTCTCCAGAAAGAAAGTGAACGTGGTCTCATTTTTTTTTAACACTATATTCGCCTCGTCAAATTGCTTCTTAAGCGTCTCTGAAAGGGTAACGTCTGCCGGGCTTATTTTTTGAGAAAAGCCGTTAGAAAAGAGGAGTACCAGGAGTAATAGAAGCCAACTTCGCATAATTTTTTATTGGGAGAAAAAAATCATAATTCTAAAAGGTCGCATTAATTGCTCTTATGAATTTGTAAACAGTTGATCATAAGGAGATATGCTATATTTCTTCTACATATCTCTATTGCAAAAGCCGTTACATACCACCCTTCCATTCCATAGTTAGCGTGGCTGATTCCTTTCATACAATCTATTTAATTGGTTAGCCAAAGTAAGTTTGATTTAGATAGAATCCAAAAAATCCATCAGCATTCCAGGTGATTTTCGTCACTTATTCGGAAGGTAGGTTACATGGCCAAACATCGCTTGCAGCTTAAGAATGATCCCTATTGTTTGAACCAGGTTACGGATTTAGAATATAAAGAGTGGAACTGCCCGGGAGGATAAGATGATCGAGATATGAAGTTGTTAAAACCCACCCTATATTTTATCTATTCAGCAGGTATATTTTAATGTCTTTGAGCCCACTAATCGCAATCACCTTTTACTAATTGCACGGGTCCTTCAAGGCTTCAATGTCAAAACATATTGAACCAAAATCCATGGTACTTATGTGCAGTAAAGTTCCATTATTGCTGATTCGAAACTCTCTTAATGTTATTCCCTGTACGTCCACCAGGTTATCGTCAAAGGAAGGGCAAAAAGGGCCATTGACCTGATCCATTGTTCTATTTAGTATACAGAAACAGAATCTCGTTGATATTACAATGAAACGTTTTTTTATCACTATAGTGAGTGGCAAAGTGAGCTATATCAATGTCAATATTGTTATAACTGCTGGGTGTGTCTTTTATAAAGTTTCTTAAGCTATCAAGCTGTCTGATGACCATATTCAGAGGCCGGTCTTTTTCCATATTTTCTTTAGTGGAGCCAGGTAATTCGTAGAACCTGGGCCCATTTTCACTGAACATTATATTATAACCCGCCACATAGTAATGACCGAGTTGATAAATTCTGTTTAGACCATTTAGAGTTATTTCATTATAAACGGTCAGTTCTTTCTGAGCATTCAAAATCAACGGTATCAGCATAAATAAAACTGAGAAGCTCATAGTTTTTCTCATAGTCTGTTTGATTAAAGGAAGTATGCTCCAATTTTCCGGATTTGGTAAATGCCTACCGGTCGGTTCTCGTCGTATTTTCATTTTGGACATGTTTTGCGCTTTCGTATTTTGCCATTAACTCCTCTAGTCTATCTTTGTGTCCGTATCCCTCGAATGCATTTTTGATAATAGCTTGTACGTTCCTCTTCTGGTTTTCGAATGATCGACTTCTTATCATCTTATTCAATGTTTGATCAAATCGTTCCTCCACGTATTCATAATATTCCTCTCCAAAATCTCCGCCAAAACATATCGCACAGCTATTCGCTTGGTATAAACTATATAATTCCAATTCAATTTGATCTTTAGTATTGTCACATACAGAGGAAAACTGTTTAAGCAATCGGTTCACCTTCTCAAGGTCTAATCCACCTTCAAAATTTCCATCTGGCCACAACGCATTTGTGATTTTATGCTTGTAACCTTCAATTATTTCGACGTGTTCCTTTTTCTTCTTATTTGATAATCCGTAAAATTCCCGGACAACTTTAAACTTTTTATAAAGAGCTATTATCTCCTCTAATAACTCTTCTTTGTTTTTTTGATCCAGTATTTTATGTAATTCTACAGGGTCCATGGTCATGAGTTTTGCTTGCGAAAGCATCTTTTCTATAATTTGAACGATTAAAACTTCTATAAATAACAGATCTGTATTCTTGAAAATAATAAAGATATTAGATCATGGCCAAATTGATAATAACGCAACCTAACTCCTAGTTTACCACATTTACCCAGGCCCCCTTCAAATACATACCTAGGTTATCCACGGCCCTGTTCATTAACCGCTGACGTGCTTCACGGCTTACCCAGGAGATGTGTGGCGTTACGATACAATTTTGAGCAGTCAGCAAAGGGTTATCCGGTACCGGGGGTTCTTTTGATAACACATCCAGGGCAGCACCGGCAATTTTGCCATCATTCAAATGAGCTGCCAGGTCTGCTTCGTCAATAATGGCGCCACGGCTGGTGTTGACCAGGAAAGCAGTAGGTTTCATTAGATCCAGTAGCTTTTTATCCACTACACCCAGTGTTTCAGGACTAAGTGAAGCATGAATAGATACCACATCTGCCTGCCGGAAGAGTTCTTCTAAAGAAACCAATTTACCCGCCTTTAAATGTGTGGCATGCTGTGAATGTACCAGTACATGCATGCCAAAAGCTGCTGCAATTTCACATACTTTTTTGCCGATGGCACCATAACCCATCACACCGATAGTTTTAGATTCCAATTCCACTAACGGAGCTTTGAAGTAACTGAAGTCAGCATTTTGTACCCACTCCTTATCATTTACACTTTTATCATGTAAACCAACTTTATTGGTAAGTTCCAGGATAAGGGCAAAGGTATGTTGTGCCACGGATACTGTACCGTATGCCGGTATGTTGGTAACCGTTATCCCCTGTTCTGAAGCTGCCTTAAGGTCTACATTGTCAAAGCCTGTAGCAGTTACGCCTATGTATTTTAAATCAGGCAGTTGACCCATCTCTTTAGCGGTTAACTTCACTTTGTTTATCATTAGGGCGTCTGCTTCAAGTGCGCGAGATACTACCTGGTCATGAGGTGTTCTGGCATAAACTTCCAGTTGACCTAATTCTTCGAGGGGTTGCCATGAGAGATCACCCGGGTTTAGGGTATGTCCGTCAAGTACTACTATTTTCATAAAACAATATTAACCAAATCTGAATAGCTATTTCAGTAGGATTAAACCATAAACGGCTATTTTTGAAGTGATACATACATGACAGATAACCTAAATACATACTATTACTCAAAAGGTAGCGGCACAACGGTAGTATTGGTACATGGTTTCTGCGAAACGAGCGACCTGTGGCACAACTTTTCTCATGAGTTAGCAGAAACCTATGAAGTGTTGGTGCCAGACCTGCCCGGCTTTGGCAAGAACGATTTACTGCCAGATGATTTCACTATCCGGGAAGTATCGGAGTGGCTCTATCGATGGCTGGTATCATTAGCAAAAAAGGAAGTCGTTATAATTGGTCATTCATTAGGGGGTTATGTGGGGCTGGAGCTGGCGAAACAGCACCCTGAAATGTTACTTGGCCTTGGCTTATTCCATTCCACGGCATTTGCTGATCCTGAAGAGAAAAAGCTCTTACGGAATAAGGTGATAGAATTTGTTGAAGAACAAGGAGTAAAGGTATTTGCAGACGCTTTTGTATCCCAATTGTTTTATGCTCCCAATCGAAAACACCTTGCAACCGAAGTGGATAAAGCTGTAGCCACAGCTGGTCAGACTCCACTAAATACACTGATACAATATACAAAAGCGATGCGTGACCGATTGGATAGGACAGACATTCTCAAATCGGGTATACCGCTCCTTTTCATTGCCGGAGAACAAGATACATCCGTACCATTGGAACGGTCAGAAGCCCAGTTACCGATGATAAAAAAAGGAAAAGCCCATATCCTCAAAAACACTGGTCATATGGGGATGTTCGAGGCCAGGGAAGAGGCACTTCAGGTGATTAAGGGTTTTTTGAAAAGCATATTGTAGCTTTTTATAAAGAGTCCATATAGATAATAGTAAAGTCGACGGTAAGCAACAAGCAGTCGGCAATAAACCATCGGGACATTTTTGATTACTGCTTACTGCTAACTCATTAGAAACGCTGGTCTCCAGATGTCACCGGCATATAGTCATCATGCGCACACTATGCTCCAGGCCCTTGTGACTCTGCTTTCAGTGAGGTCCCGGTAATCCCCTGATGTCAATAAAGTAAAATGTGCCCTGATCGAGATCCTTATGAACGCTTCTTCTGTTTCTTTTCGATTTTTTCCGGCAGTCTTTCCAGGAGTGTCCACCACTCTTCATTGTCGCGATAGCTTCGTACCGCCCCGGCACGAACGAGTATTTTTCTGAGTTCATCATCTTCAAAACCTCCTAAAGCTTTTTGCAATGTATCAAAACGCCGGTCCGTGTAACCTTTATGTGAAAGATAGTAACGGGCAGTCCGTTCAGCCATGTGTTCTGTTTTAAGCTCCTCAATTTTGAGCTCATAAGCATGTCGCTGTCTGCTAAGTTGGATCAAATAAGAGATGAGTCCACCTACTGTTACACCCGCTAGTGAAGAGATAATTCCGAGATACTCAGGCTTCATTCTTATCAGGATTACTTTGTTGATTCAGGCGGTCCGCAACATATTCTATTTCCGTTTTGCCGTGTGGTACGGGAACGCCGTTTTCATCCAGGCTTACGAATACGATCTTATCTACTTTAAGGATCGTTTTATGGGTTAGCTTATTACGTACTTCGCACGTAATGGTCAGTGAGGTACGACCAAATTGAGTGGCTTTCATACCCAGTTCTACAATGTCACCCTGTCTGGCAGAACTTACGAAGTTGATCTCTGAAATGTATTTTGTAACACATCGTCGGTTTTCCAACTGTATGACCGCATAGATAGCTGCTTCTTCATCAATCCAGCGTAGCAGACTGCCGCCAAATAGTGTACCATTGGCATTCAGATCTTCCGGCTTTACCCATTTTCTTGTGTGAAAGTTCATATTGGTTTTGTCAGCTTTCGTCCATTAGTACTATCTAAAATACACCATTTGCGATTGTAATAGAAAAATGTCAGAGGGCAAAGTTTCCGGTGAGCAGAAATCCATCGCTCAATGTGTTCCCATTAACTTCTCATTATAAAGATGGATGAATTCTTCCTTCCTTTTTAGCCTGTATTGCATGATCCACCTTGGGTGAGGTAGCGGCTCAATGGTCTCAAAGAGTTGGTGCTTTTTGTTGATCTTATGTAAGTAGGTAATATTTTTTCCCATGCCCAGGCTATACGCTACGGGTGCTGCCCCAAAAGCGATCTGTTTCTTTAGCTCGGCCACCATATAAGGTTCCAATATTTCCTGCAGTTCTTTGATATCGTAGTAATTGAGGTTTTTCCCGTCCATTACAAATCCTAAAGGGCATACAGAAGTAATGTAAAAACGATTATAAAACTCATCTGGCCCGCAGAGTGTATGAATCATTTCATATACAAAACGAGAAGAAAGTTCAGATTTCTTAGGCATGGTGTTGGGAATACTCAGGTCTTCTTCTAGGCGAACAGGGTCTGTAAATGGTATACCTGTTGATCCTCCACCCAACCTGCCCGGATTGATGCCAATAAGAAATGTTCTTTCCTTTTGGTCACTGTAAAACCTGCGGTAGAATTGCTCTACTAATGTGATTACCTCCATTTCACCGAATGGATAAAGGATCTCTACACCGTTTGGGAGACCATTGGGTTGTTTGAGTGTTTTATAATACTCAATAATTTTTTCTCCAAAATTCATTGCTTGATTTTCATTTCCCGGCGCCGCATTGGCATCCGGTCAATGATGGCAAACAGCTCCTGGGGTTTCACTACGTTATCAGAGGTGAATTTAAGACCTCCATCTTTACCAATGAGTGAAAAGCGGAAAGATTTATCTGTTGAGCCATAGGTTTTGAGAAGGTAGTCCAGCTCTTTTTGTGAGAGTAATTTTTGTTTGGGGTCGTATCCATGGTCCTCGAAAAGGTGAAATATGACAAGATCACGTTCGTCAAGGCCGGGAAGTGCCTCTTCCAATAGCCTCAGCTCTTCCTGATATTGATGACGTGCTGAGTCTGACTGCAATATAATTACACGGTGATGCCATTCGTATTCAGACAATACGGTATCCTGTATCAGCCAACTGACCAATGAGATAAACAAATACAAGCTACCTGACATCTTCGTACCATTTTTCTTCAAAAGTCTTTTTACTGGGAGTGCCCTTTTTTAATATGCTGAGTACCATCCATATGGTCAGTACATTAACTGTCAGGAAAGAAGCAAATACAAAAGGATAAGGTAGTCCAACGTAAGGACTTAGCGTGTAGAAAACCAAAAACAACGTAGTGATAACAATAGGGCTTTTAATTTTTTCCATCATTTTTCGAGTTAAAGTCCGACGCTAGTTCCTGTTATTATTATGCTCTGTCTTAAAAAAATATGATTAATGAAAGACGACTTTTACCGGTAAAATAAAAACAACAAATACCTTGAAGGTGTTTAAGAATTTTATTGACCCATTGATGTAAAAATAAGGCCGATTAAACCATTTTATGTCCTTTAATAACTTTTAGCTAAACAAGCGAAACATCTTCTAGCCCTTTTCACGTGTATATAGTTGGTCAAACAACAACAAATGAATAGGTATGAAATCATTAATTGCGCTGGCAATTGTGCTCGTAGTGGGCTCGGTTGCATTCGGAACAGATTCCGATAAAAAGGCGAAGAATGCATCTTTCAGGTTGGTGTCAGCACAAGACACCATGACAGAGTTTGGGCTTGTTTACGCAGACAAGAACAATCGTAAGATGCTCAGTAGAGTTGCTAAAAGTCATTCCACGGTTCATCAAAGTAACGATGGTGCCTCACCTTCCTTCAACTTTGAAAATCTACCTAAGAGAAATTACTTTACCAAGCTAAGCGACTCTAAGAATTACAGAGAGGTTAGTTTCATGCACAACATTCCCGGTACTGCTGAGTTTACCGAATCCAAAACAGACATTCCGAACGTAAATGACGTCAAAAAATTCCCATTGGTAGTAGCTAAATACAACGCACTTCCTGTGAATGTCAAGAATTATTATCACCAGAATACCCCGGTGTTTTCGGAGGTGATTATAGAACAAGAGAGTTCCAGAAAAATATATGATTTAAGTCAATTGGAAGGGAATTCTTTCCAATTTGATATAAAAAATAGAAATCACGTCGTAACTATGAGTACGAAATAAAATACTTGTTTTGTTTAGGTTAAAAAGAGGCCAATCACCAAACGAGGTGATCTGGCCTCAATTTTTTACAGTTCTAACTACTGACAAAAGTCATTTTTTCAATTCCTGTTACACTCTGCCGGTAGCTTTCTCCCATAAACCATCGTTATTAAGTCTTTAGGTAGTATTTTTAGTGGTAAATCTATTTCTGATAGAGGTCTATGAACACGTTTCTGGTATTTGCTATTGTAGTGTTGCTATTGCAGGTCGGCTTGTTTTTCATGATACGTAAGAAAAAGAAAGAACAAAAAAGAAATAGCATCGTGGAGAAGTACAACATTAAATCAGCCTCTGATGCTTTCCGGCTTATTCAGGATAATTCTGTTCCACAGGAGGACAGGGATAAGATTGAGCTTTTGTACAAGGGAGAAGAGTAATTCTTGACAAACTAAAACCTCTTATCGTCTTTGCATGGAATGGTACCGGAAAAAGCCGGACCCTCAGGTCAAAAAGGTGAAAGAAATGGCCAACATAAACAAAAAAACCCGGCCGCTTACACGACCAGGCTTCAATCCCCCCTTCTCCACAAAATCAACTTTATCTTTATCGTACCACTACCCTCTTAGTTTTTTGAACGTTTCCTACGCTTATCTGTGCCATGTATACTCCTGCCTCTAATTTACCGTCAAGTGCCAGTGTGGCAGCGTGACCTTTTGCAGTAGTTTCGTATACCACTGTACCTTCTAAATTGGTGATGTTGATCACTACATCCTCTGTGCTGTCCGTGCTGCTGATTTCCCAGGTTAATGTAATGGTATTCTCCTTAGCTTCAGCCTGGAAGTGCTCTACGGGAGTGTGTTGGGTTAAGCTGTTTACATTCGCTTTAACGGCACTTAAACTTACTATCATCAGGACGGCTATTATTAGTATATTTTTCATCTTACTCTCTGTTTCGTTTCTTTCAAATCAACAATTCAAAGTTAGGCTGTAGGTAATGGCTATATAAGAGTTAAAAAGCGTAGTTTTTGCTAGGCGGTTTTGCTTAGGCGGTGCTACGGTAGATTACCGGAAAGGGGGTAATTTCAATGTTAAGTGAGGTTTTTATCCGGTTTTTCACAGAAAACGTGAAAGGAGATATTCCTGAAGAAACACAATTAACCGGGTCCGGATTACAGCGCTTTGATATGGAAACTTGGTATCAATTGACTTCCGGACGCAAAAATATTAACTTTCATATATGTCAATTGAACAGAGAAAGATCTCCCTCATTAACTGGATCACAAACCCGTCTGTTTTATCGGAATTATACGGCATATCTTAAACTGTTGCTTATCTGGGACAACAGGCAAAACCCAGCTGAACTGATCGAAAAGTTAACGGATGTTAATAAACACCAACAGCTATAAGTTGATCCTTCTGGAGCGCATTTAGCAAAGCGTAATGCGTTCCCATTTTCTTCTAAGCTCGAGCCTTTAGCATCATGCGCAATACGTTCATTAATAACTACCGCAAAATGCAAAAGGGTAAGACCTTTTTAGATGACACCAAGGACAGCTAGTATCTTAATGTACCGGATAATCATACGTTCAATACATCGGACGGTAATAATGAATACAATGATATAAACATATGCATGAATGAGATCAAAGATGTCTTACTCATTCCTTTCAAGCTTTATACGGAAGGTTATAAATATCATGAGATTGCCGA
Organism: Fulvivirga sp. M361; assembly: GCF_007097395.1. Lineage (GTDB taxonomy): Bacteria > Bacteroidota > Bacteroidia > Cytophagales > Cyclobacteriaceae > Fulvivirga. The sequence goes on along the minus strand of NZ_VKDC01000009.1, from coordinate 4,610 downwards.
TGAGCTCAATATTCCTATCGGCACGGTGAAAAACAGGATATTTCACGCCAGGAAACAGATCCGGGAAAAACTCATTGATTATCGTAACTAATCTACTATCAAGCCTGGAAAGCAGGCGTTACTTTGTCGTATTTTTGATATGATCATACGATAGGTTCATAGTGTAATATTCTTTTGTTACTTTATAGTCTGTTTCAAATTCTGCTATATTTTCATAGATCACCATTCTCATTATCTTAAAAGTGACTTCTTTGGCTTTGTTCAACGAGAGCATAATGTCATAATGCATACAAAATAGATTGTCATTGGGTGAGCTTGTAAATCGTCTGCACATAATGGTGCAATTAGTTGTATGAGCGTTTTTTAATACAAGTTGACGTTCTTCAGCACTAGCAACATGTTGCATGGCTAAATAATCATGTAGTCTTTTGTAAAGTGGATTTGACATAAAATCTTTTCTTTCTAATTCAATCATTTTTCTTGAGGTTAATGGTTAATAAAATAAACGGTAGCATAATCCTGACCTTATGGAGACAATTTTGACTGTTCGTCCAAGCGCCTTTTGGCAGCCTTCAGCTTAGTTTTGAGGAAAGTGACGGTCATGCTCTGGTACTGATCAGTTCATTGCGCAGGCGATCCAGTGGAAAGGCGGGTCCGGGGTCGATCTTACAGCCTGGGGATATTTCGTTATGACCAACTATTTCTTTGATGTTATACGCTCTACACAGCAAATGGCACACCTTCCAGGTCACATAAAGTTGCATTTCAGTATAAGCGTGCCAATACTCGCACTTTGATTGGCTTTCATTATTTTGCTCTATTTTGTATACCTCCCCCGCATTGTACTTCTTACCAAACCAGCTATAATAGTTGAGCTTTCTTTCTTCCAATTTACCGGCATTATCGAGTTCTATACCGATCGAAAAACGATTCAGGTTTTTTCGACCTTCCCATTCGCTACGACCTGCATGCCAAGCCATGTAATTAAAAGCAATCATTTGGTAAATCTTACCCGTACGGCCAATGACCAGATGAGCAGAGGATTTCACTCTAGGATTGGTCAATGTTTTAACGCTGGTAAGTGCATTACGCCCTCCGGTATAATGGATCACGATGGTGTCAGGCTGCCCTATAGGGAACTTACCAGAAGTTTTAGGCGTATGATGGTTATGGTCTATCCTCATTTTAAGCCAATTCGGGCTTTTGAGTAAGTGATTTTCAATTTTCATAATTCAGGGTCTGGAGTTTTAAAAATCTGTTCGAATTGTGTCAAAACATGTCGCAATTCGTCATAGGTAAATTGATTAATAGGCTTCTTGTGCTTCGAATGCTTACTTTCACACCACGCCGATACGTGAGTGTAATTGATTCCTCTTCGGGGTGCTGTCACAGGCCTTGTAGTTAAAAGTGATTCTTTTCGTCAGGAGCTGAAAACCTGCGTGTGGTCTGGGTTTATGTACAATAACTTCTTCACTTTTGAATAAGCGCCTTACGATGAAACAGAAAGCTAAAAATAGCCTTTCCGGCATCTTATGAAGTTCTTTTCCTTTTTGCCGTAGGGTACTGTCTCAGTTCCTCCAATGCGCACAGTCGCTCTCATGGAGGTTTCATATATGGCCTGAAATAAGCATAGGTATTGACTATCGGTACGGTACATACATACCATCAAACATTTGTGAAGGTGGGTAAAGTGTTCTTTGACCAAGCTGCTGAGCGCCTCTTCATACAGTGCTGTATTATCCATGCACCAGTCACAAAATAGCTTTAACTTACGTAAAAAGGCCCTTACGGTGTTTACACAGAACTTAGGGAGTCCTTCTACATTCATTGTTTTCATAGCATAGTGGGTAAAAGGCCGTCTTGTTTTGAAAGCCAAGATTCACCAGATCTTTAGATTGAATCAGAGCAACTAAACGCATCCAACCTGCCAACCTGGTGTAATCATGCATATAATGACGGATCAACGCTACGTCCTTAAATCAGCACGCATGGCGCTATCGCTATATGTGCGCCAGGGAGAATATAATAGATCATCAAAAAGTCCCATGTCGATTGAAAATTTAAGTTAAGAAAAAGGTTTTTCGGAAATATATGTCCATTTTAAATACTGCGTAATTTCTGTTTTGATTTAAACCACATACACTTGAGGTCCAAATGTTCTTACATAGAGGTCATTATCATTGCAGTAACCAATTCGAAATTCAGCAATGTATGCGTCTGCTGAAATAACACTGCTTGGGAAAGAAACTGAGGCAGATCCGGATATTCTGCCAGAACTACTGTGCCCAGATGTCATACTCAATGGTCATTGTTTGAAAATTCACTCTTGCCATGAATGTGCAAAATTGAGAAGATAATGGGCAAAACATCTAAGCGAAAAACAGCAAGATTCATGCAGAAAACAGCAAAGTTCATGCGAAAAACGGCAAATTTTGCTTTCGAAACAGTTGAATGAGGTCGAGGGGAATATAATTTAGAATCGATTAATTGATAATTGTAGCCCCTAATGAAAACGGCTTCTGGGATCAAAAAAAGCATGTAGTTAGAAAAACCAACGATGAACATGGACTACATATATCCCCGTCTGGCTTAAGCTTGCCCTTCCAGAGCGCATTTAGCAAAGCGTAATGCGTTCCTATTTTCTTTTAAGGTCGAATATTTAGCATCTGTAATGCGCATATGCTTGTTGAACTTATTTTGGATAGTTTTTATGATAAAACATTGCCGTATCATACCCCGAAAGCTACCTCTAAAGTACACCCGGATTACAAATCCTATCCCTAAATCAGCACGCATAGCGCTATCGCTATATGCGCGCCAGGGGGTGAAAGATGACATTTGAAGTAACCGGCCGGAGGCCTAATTGATAGTCGTCACTCGGAAACCCGAGCGACTGAGAGTGGCTTTTCTCAGGTTGAACTTATTTGTGAAAATTGACCTGCACAGATGGTTGGACAAACCTTTTGATCACCCGCCAAATCGAGCTAAAAATCAAACACAGGGGGTTCTGTTTTAATAAAGAGCATTTATATGCCTTATTTATGAGCTGAACCTAATAGTAGATCCAATCCGAAAACGTTTTGGACGCTATTGGTTAGTGTATTATAATTGGAAAAATAATTACAAAAAAAGTGCATTGTTACGTATATACTAAAACAGTATATACCATTTGAAAACCACACGAATGAGATCATATTTTATAATACTACTGATTGTATCCGGATTATGGAGTTGTGATAAACAAAAGGAAATAAGCTCAACCAGCCCTGAAACCTGGTCGAAGAAGACCATTGACATCAGCAAAAAAGATAGCCTGCAATACGGCAAATCATACCTTTCTATTTACTCCCAGATCTACAATTTATCAGAACATAACAGGTATAACCTCACGTCTATGGTAAGCTTGAGAAATATAAGCGACATGGACACGATATATATTCTAAAAGCGTCCTACTATGACACATACGGTAAATCCGTTAGAGTGTATTTTGACCACCCCATTTATTTAAGCCCTTTGGAAACGGCCGAAATAGTAATTGATGAAATCGATATTGAAGGAGGAACAGGTTCAAACTTTATTTTTGAATGGAAAATACCAAAAGGTTGTCCGGAACCCTTGTTTGAGGCAGTCATGAGCTCCACCATGGGAACACAGGGACTATCTTTTGTAACGCAGGGCATACGTATCCAATAGAGATAACAGGTGCTTCCCGCGGCTCCTTTTCCTTGTACTGGTCGCCCCTGAGCTGGTCATCGGCTAAGCGCAGCATCCCCTTGGAGTGCATTTAGCAAATCGTAACGCATTCCTATTTTCTTTTAAGGTCGAATATTTAGCATCTGTAATGCGCATATGCTTGATGAACTTATTTTGGATAGTTTTTATGGTAAAATATTGAGGTATCATACCCCGAAAGCTACCTCTAAAGTACACCCGGATTACAAATCCTATTCCTAAACCAGCATGCATGGCGCTATCGCTATATGCGCGCCAGGGGGTGAAAGATGACATTTGAAGTCTTAATTACTAAAACCGGCCGGAGGCCTAATTGATAGTCGTCACTCGGAAACCCGAGCGACTGAGAGTGCCTTATTTCGGTATTAAACGAGGCTTTTTTTATTGAACTGGTCGTCGGTTAAGCGCAGCGTTCCTACGACCTACAACCTGGATAGAGCGTCCGCTCGGGCTTCATTTACGGCAGCATTTTCTATCTGTGGACTAAGGTGAATATTCCGGATATCTCCTTCCGGAGCGTATTTAGCAAAGCGTAATGCGTTCCCATTTTCTTTTAAGATCGAACATTTAGCATTTGTAATGCGCATATTCTTGATGAACTTATTTTGGATAGTTTTTATGATAAAACATTGCCGTATCATACCCCGAAAGCTACCTCTAAAGTACACCCGGATTACAAATCCTATTCCTAAATCAGCCCGCATAGCGCTATCGCTATATGCGCGCCAGGGGGTGAAAGATGACATTTGAAGTAACCGGCCGGAGGCCTAATTGATAGTCGTCACTCGGAAACCCGAGCGACTGAGAGTGCCTTATTTCGGTATTAAACGAGGCTTTTTTTATTGAACTGGTCGTCGGTTAAGCGCAGCGTTCCTAC
>NZ_VKDC01000089.1 GCF_007097395.1 Fulvivirga sp. M361 | reverse complement strand
GATTTAACTTTTCTGTATGCCTAAATTTAACTTCCCCAGCTATATACAGCATGATCAGATGGATTGTGGACCGGGGTGCCTGAAAATTATCAGCAAGCATTACGGTAAAAATTTTTCATTAAAATACCTGAGGGACAGATGCTATGTTACCAGAGAAGGGGTATCGTTGTTCGATATTGCCCGGGCTGCAGAAGAAGTAGGTTTTCGCACACTCGCCATCAAGGTGTACTTTAATGACCTGCAAAAAAAAATGCCTCTGCCGGCAGTCGTTCATTGGAAGCTGAATCACTTTATCGTAGTTTACAAGATTACACGAAAGTCTGTCTATGTTTCAGATCCCGCCAGTGGCCTTCTTAAATATTCATATGAGGAGTTCAGACGAAACTGGGAAGTAGCTGAAGGCAAAGGAAGCATTCTTATTCTTGAAGTATCACCGGATTTTTCCTTGCAGGCAGAGACAAAGACACCAGATTCTTTCAGGCATTTTTTAAAATACCTGAAACCACATCAGAAATACCTGGCTCAGGTATTTCTGGGTATGCTGGCAACCATACTAATGGGGCTTCTTACCCCGTTTATCCGGCAATCGATTGTAGATTTTGGAATCCTGGGGAACAATATGCCATTTATCAATACAATGCAAGATTTCCAAACTATTTCAAACCATGAGCAGATGCTACTGAAAGGAGGAACCGGAGGACCTAACCCATATTTAGTAGAAATACTCAAAGTGCTAGCCTCCAAAGTTACAGAATCCCTTTTCGGTTGTGGCGAAAAGCCACCTGCTGATGCGAATGGAAATATGTGTTACGAAGAAAATGGCATGAAGCTGGAGGTTACTCAAACTGGGATTGTTAATAACCTTACTTACAACGCTGGTAACGGTGGAGATTCTTGTGATGACTCTTGCAATCTTAAGGAAATGTTAACTAATGCTAGTGACAGTGTTAAGATGACTGCCGATGGAATCTTTACGTTTTATACCAATAATTGATTAATAAAACTGCGCAAAACAAAAGGCAGTTAGATTCCTTTAGTCGTCTTTGCTTAAACCAAGAATTATAAGCCTCTATCGGTAAGGCAATTTTGCAAAGATCAAAAGTTTTACTCCACAGATCAATATTCTAGATACCAATGATTAAAATCAGATTTGCAGTACTAATAATGGTAATATTAGCCAGTGGCTGCCAACCAGAAACAAATAAAATTATTTATCTCAATGCCCAAAGAATTGATACTGTTCATTTCAAGTATAAGAATGAGGAGATCATATGTAATGTAGAAGTGAATAAGGAAAGTTTTGACTTTACTTTTGACACAGGCGCAAGCAATACTGCCCTGGGAAATGGCATAGGTTATTCAAATATTGTAGAAAACAAATCTTTCATGGATGCCAGAGGCATTTCACATCAGGCCAAAGGAGTTATGCTGGATAGCCTGACCATAGGCCATAGGCTATTCAGTAAATTTGATTCTTATTATCATGTAAGCCCTCTTGACAAAGATGGGATTATTGGAGGAAATATTTTGAAAGCATTTGCATGGAAAATCAACTTTGCAGATCAAATCATTACTTTTAGCGAAAACGCAGAGAATTTAGGAGTGACCGGGGAAGGTATTCCCTTAATAGTGCATAAAGATGTTCCTTACGTTGGCATAACGGTGGATAATGAGACTTTTATGTTTCTGGTAGATACCGGGTTCTCGGTTTTTATGCTGCTGAAAAAGAACCTTAGCAGCAAAGATGAGTTGGGAGAGATGGTGCAATGGACAGAGAATTCCCTGTATAATACCCCTTTTTCAGATAAACAGGATTTTATAGATACTTCTTATTATCACATTGAAGATATTTCCATTCAAGACCAGATACTGAAAGACGAAATCATTGTATATACAAGCTTTACCAATTTTAATCTTATAGGAATGGATTTCCTTCGACGGTTCGAATACGTAATAATAGATTACCCTGGCAAGAAATTGTATCTTGGCCCACGGGTATTTAAATCCTTCAGGTACGTTAGTACCGTTCTGGAGAAAATAAATACGGTTGGATTGCAAGTGGAGAACAGTCCAGTTCACAAGGTCATTGCTGTTTGGGATAGTTTAGCGTTTCAGAATGGTATAGCACCCGGAGACACTATCCTTGCAATCAATGGTATCTCACTGGAAGAGCAGCCGGAAGCTTTTTACAAGGATGAAATAAAAAGTGTTGATGGGGGATATACAGTTAGTCCTTCTCAGTGGAACCAATTATCTAGTGCGTTACACTTCTCTGATACATCTGTTAATCTCAAAATAAAGCGCCATTCCAACTACCAGGAAGTTACGCTGAACCGGAGATTCTACTTTCAGGATCTTCCGGATACCATTCAGACCAATAACTCATGGAATGTTTCGCGCCAAATACCTGGGACCTTGGGCCCTAAAATTAGTAAAGGGAACTTTTTATTTTTCCCAAAACAATAAGCAGCCAACAAACAGGTGTGGCGCAAAAAATTAATCATACTATACAAAATAACCTTTAACATTTTAATAGTGCAAACTGAGCGATTTTCCAAGGATTTAACTTTTCTGTATGCCTAAATTTAACTTCCCCAGCTATATACAGCATGATCAGATGGATTGTGGACCGGGGTGCCTGAAAATTATCAGCAAGCATTACGGTAAAAATTTTTCATTAAAATACCTGAGGGAC
>NZ_VKDC01000088.1:2420-5098 GCF_007097395.1 Fulvivirga sp. M361 | reverse complement strand
ACACACAAGGAGGCTGGTTAACAGCAGAAGCAACCGTTAGTTTAGGAGCAGGAGTAAAATCTATAATTCTAAGTTCTACCAGTAGTATGGGCCTTGCAAAAATAGATTATGTTGAAGTCACCGGACCAAATGTTGCCGTTTCAGGATGTACAAATTCAGCAAGTACAAGTTCAGCAAGAACAAGTTCAGGAACAACGACGCTTGGTGTGGAAACCTCAGACGCTGATGGTGTGCTTTATGCCTACCCAAACCCTATCACCGATGTCCTTAATATAAGAATTAGCGGTTCAACAACAGCACAGTTGGATATAGTCAATTACGCTGGACAAAAAGTGCTTTCTCAAGATATCAAAGGGGCAAGTGCAATTGTTGATTTAAGTAACCTCTCTTCTGGGATCTATATCCTTAAGGTAACAGATGGACAGCACGTGCAGACCAAGAAAATAATTAAAAGGTAAGCTAAAAAAGAACTGCCGGAGATTTTTATCTCCGGTAGTTCTTTTTTTTCACTTTAAATGATATGATCATGAATTTATATAGAAATAGTATTCTAATAGGTATCATTTTGTTTGGTTTACATGCTCACTGCCAAACTGTTGGTCCATGGAATACAAATGTACTGTTTCAAACACCGAGCTATAGTACAACCACAGATGTAGAAGCAGTAGGCATGACTAGCTTGTATTATGAAACTATTGATTATTTAGGAAATCCTGTTGAAACATTTGCTTATTATTCTGCTCCAGATGGCCCTGTACCAGCTGGTGGCTGGCCGGCAGTAGTTTTGGTGCATGGTGGAGGTCACAGTGCTTCTGCCAATTATGTTCGGGTATGGAATGATAATGGTTTTGCAGCTATTGCCATGGATACAGAAGGCAGACTTCCGGTTAAGGTTAATGGCGTACGGGTTGTAGCACCTAAACCAGGCCCAAGAAGAGATGGTGTTTGGGATGATTCTGAATTACCAATAGAAGACCAGTGGTATTACCATGCCGTTGCGTTAATCATTAGAGGCCACTCTCTTATACGTTCGTTTCCTGAAGTAAATCCCAATAAAACAGGTGTTAGTGGTTTTAGTTGGGGAGGTACGCTTACAAGTACAGTAATGGGAGTGGATAATAGGTTTTCATTTGCTGTTCCTGTATATGGCGCTGGATTCTTATCTGAATCTGATGGCCACCAAGGTACAGCGATGTCTGCAGCTGAAGCCGTAGTTGTTAATACTTATTTTGATGGGAGCGTTTATTTTGATAATGTTACCTATCCAACCATGTGGGTTAATGGGACAAATGACCATCATTTTGCCTTAACCACCCAACAAAAATCTTCACGAGCTGTAAATGGCCCTACATTTCTTAGATATACACTAGGAATGGCACATGGAGGAACACCTCCGAGACTGGTTGAAGAAATCTATGCCTTTGCACAAAATGTAGTAAATGGTGCACCAACTTTGCCTGTTTTGGGTAATCCACAAATAGCATCAAACACTGCTTCTGTTACTTTTAGCGCTAATTCAAATGTGACCAGTGGGAAATTATATTACACATTAGATGAGGGTAAATGGAATGAAAGACAATGGAACGAAACCAATGCTAGTGTTTCAGGAAATACCATATCAGCTAATGTGCCATCTGGTGCTACTACTATCTATTTTGGTGCTACAAATTCACTAGGTTATGTAACCTCAGAATACTTGTTAACAGATGGGGCTGACCCAGGAGGAGGAACGGGCAACGTAAACCTTGCCTTAAATGGAACAGCAACACAATCCACAACATTAAATGGTGGTGTAGCGTCACGTGCCATTGATGATAATACCGCAGGAAACTTTGGTTCAGGTAATGGTTCGGTAACAGCTGCTCAAGGGCCTAATGCCTGGTGGGAAGTAGACCTTGGTGATAGTTATAGCATTGATAATATCAATGTGTTTAACAGAACAGATGCTTGTTGTAAAAGTCGCTTATCTGATTTCACGGTATCTGTTATCAATAGCAGTGGTACTACAACCTATACACAAACCATTACAACTGCACCCAATCCTTCTGTAACCCTGGACGCTGGTGGTGCTATTGGTCAGGTTGTTAGAATACAATCCAACCTTACCACTACATTGAACCTCGCAGAAGTAGAGGTATATGGATCTCAATCAAATACAAATACCAACAATACCATAACGATTCAAGAAAATACGACTGGTTTTTGTGATGTGGATGGTGTGATCCAANCGGCTGCTCAAGGGCCTAATGCCTGGTGGGAAGTAGACCTTGGCGATAATTATAGCATTGATAATATCAATGTGTTTAACAGAACAGATGCTTGTTGTAAAAGTCGCTTATCTGATTTCACGATATCTGTTATCAATAGCAGCGGTACTACAACCTATACACAAACCATTACAACTGCACCCAATCCTTCCTTAACACTGGACGCTGGTGGTGCTATTGGTCAGGTTGTTAGAATACAATCCAACCTTACCACTACATTGAACCTTGCAGAAGTAGAGGTATATGGATCTCAATCAAATACAAATACCAACAATACCATAACGATTCAAGAAAATGCGACTGGTTTTTGTGATGTGGATGGTGTGATCCAAAGTGCTGATGCAGGTTATACAGGTATCGGTTATGCCAATACATCTAACGCAATGGGAAGAGCAATAGATTGGGAAATAG
>NZ_VKDC01000088.1:0-2409 GCF_007097395.1 Fulvivirga sp. M361 | reverse complement strand
CCTTCTGTAACCCTGGACGCTGGTGGTGCTATTGGTCAGGTTGTTAGAATACAATCCAACCTTACCACTACATTGAACCTCGCAGAAGTAGAGGTATATGGATCTCAATCAAATACAAATACCAACAATACCATAACGATTCAAGAAAATACGACTGGTTTTTGTGATGTGGATGGTGTGATCCAAAGTGCTGATGCAGGTTATACAGGTATCGGTTATGCCAATACATCTAACGCAATGGGAAGAGCAATAGATTGGGAAATAGATGGTGCTGCTGGATCTTATACTTTCGTATGGCGTTATTTAGTAGGCTCTCCCAGGACTGCAAATCTCATTGTTGACGGAACGACCGTGGCCAGTGGTATTTCATTTGTCAACACACAAGGAGGCTGGTTAACAGCAGAAGCAACCGTTAGTTTAGGAGCAGGAGTAAAATCTATAATTCTAAGTTCTACCAGTAGTATGGGCCTTGCAAAAATAGATTATGTTGAAGTCACCGGGCCAAATGTTGCCGTTTCGGGGTGTACAAATTCAGCAAATACAAGTTCAGCAAGAACAAGTTCAGGAACAACGACGCTTGGTGTGGAAACCTCAGACGCTGATGGCGTACTTTATGTCTTCCCGAACCCTGTAACAGATATACTTAACGTTAAAATTAGCGGTTCAAAAACGGCTCAGCTGGATATAATCAATTATGCTGGACAAAGAGTGCTTTCTCAAAATATTAAAGTGGCAAGTGCAGTTGTTGATTTAAGTAGCCTCTCTTCTGGGGTATATATCCTTAAAGTAACAGATGGACAGCAAGTACAGACCAAGAAAATAATTAAAAAATAAGCTAATAAAAACCTTGATTATAATACCAGTGATTCCGTTCACGGGTGTTATTTCTTATTTAAAATAAACTAGTATCAAGTTATGTAAATGTTGATACTGGACTTGAGGAAAACTTTCGTACAGGACTAAGTCTCATTATAATTTATAACCGAAGAAACAATAAATACCAACACCTTAAAACTAAAATTATGAAAAAATTTAACCCGTTAATGTTCTTTTTTTTAAAAAACACACTGTTTTCACGGATGAAAACAGTCGTTTTATTGGCTTTTTTAATCGTTTGTTCTGATATGGTAAACGCACAGACCTCAGAAGTTCCATGGATGGAAGGCTCCTGGGGAGTACGATTAATTATTAGAGGCGGAAAAGATCTAGATACTTTTGTTGATACTAATGGTTATGACTACGTTGAAGAAGCTAGGCGGATAGTTAGAGATTACCCTACTATGGGTCACGTTATGACAAATTTTACCAACAATGCAAATAGTAGCTTATTTCTTTTAAGAGATAATCCCGATTTACCTGGTTTAGCTAATCAACTTAATGAGCGATTTTTTCCAAGCCCACAGAATGAACAAATTATTCTTGATGTTATACAAGTATTTAAAGATGCAGGTATTAAAGTGATTCTATACATAAATCATAAGCCCTCTATGGCCAATGGTACTACAGCACAAGTAAATTCCTGGAATAATTATGTAGCTAGTAATAACACAAACAACTTTCAAGCTTTTGAAGATATATGTGTAGGCTTTGCAAAGCGTTTTGATGGCTTAATTGATGGCTATTGGATTGATAATTTTGGAGGTGGCGTAGAATCTATTCCTGTAAAAGATAGGTTTATTAATGCACTTTTAGATGCTCATACTATACAAAAACCAGCTATTGCTACAAATTGGAAAAAATCATATTTCCCTGGTATTAAAGTGGATTCGGATGGTCCTGGTGAAAGAGATCCGGATGATTATCAAATAATAAAATATCAAGCTAACGATATGTGGTCTGATTTTACACATGGTCACGTTACCTCTATAGGTGGACAAAAAGCACCATCAAATTCTTTTGGGTATGATGAATTTACAGTTCCAGACTTTGAAGTTAGTGGTGTATCTGTAAGTTCTGAGTCAGGTAAAACACTTGTAAAACATATGTTTGCCCCAATTCGAAGACGTTGGTCTCAATATGATGAACCATTATATTACGATGAAGATCAAGCCTATAGATTTATAAAAAGAATTACAGATGCTGGAGGAGCAATTACTTTTTCTACAACAATTGGGCCTGGTGGTATAGGTCCGGCAGATGAGATAGCGGTATTAAAGCATGTGGATGCACAATTGACGGCTAATGCGGATTACGTGCCCTATGTTAGGCCGGCAGGTGCATTTTTGGTGGGTGAGACAACACCTAATTACAATCAAGTTATTGATTTCAAAAAGATAGATAATAAACAAGTGGGTGATCCAGACTTTTTTCCTTTTGCATATGCGAGTTCCGGAGCCCCGGTTACGCTTACCAGTTCAAACCCTAATGTGGCTACCATTGTAAACAATAAAATTCGTATTCAAGGAGAGG
>NZ_VKDC01000087.1 GCF_007097395.1 Fulvivirga sp. M361 | reverse complement strand
GTATCCATCCGAAGAACCGCATATTTCAAAGTTGGCCTAAACCCTGTAATCTTGCGTGATGAAAAGACACGACGCTTCAAAGATGCAAGAGCATTACGAAGAGTGGCTGCTATCGGGCAAGAGCAAAAAGGAGTTTGCGTTGGAAAAAGGAATAAGCCTCTCGGTTTTTTATTATTGGATAAAGAAATTGGAGAAGAATGTTCCAGGTGTCCCACCAGGGCATGGCTTTCAGCGCATAGGCCTGCAGGAGACCGCTCAACCCCCTGTAGCGATTGCGGTAGTTCGTTATCCTTCGGGTGTGAGTATTGAATGGCACGGCCCCCTGGAAGTCCACTTTTTGAAGGCCCTGGTAGAATAGTCGATGCTTTCCCTTCCCCATAGCTACCGGTATTTCCTATACCGCTCCCCTTGTGACATGCGGTTCGGGATTTACTCCCTCTCAGGTCTAGTGCGTAATGAACTGGGTGCAGACCCATTGAGTGGGGATATTTTTGTATTCATCGGGAAGCGTGGTAACCAGGTTCGCTTGTTGCAATGGGATCGGGACGGGTTCGCCCTCTATATTAAAAAGCTGGAGGAAGGTACTTTTGAGTGGCCAGGGGGCAGGGACATTTCCATCACAAGCCACCAACTAACCCTTCTTTTAGAGGGGGTAATGCTTAAATCGGTGCGCTTACGCAAGCGCTACACCCCCTTAAAACGGGGATAAAAAAAGCAACTGTTTTAGGCGTAAAATCGGTCTTTAAACCTTGTTAAGGCTATTTTTTATGCTTACTTTCAAGGCATGGAACCCACGGCGACAGACTACAAATTACTCTATGAAAAGTCACTGGAAACTATCGCTGAAAAAGAAGAACAGATCTCCACTCTCCACTTCGAGCTGGACAAATTTCGTAAATATTTTTTTGGCAGGAAAAGTGAGAAACTCCCCATAGGGTCCACTGATGAGGGGCAGATGGGCCTCTTTGACCTGGGCACTACCCCCCGGCAACAAGAGGCTCTTTCAGAGCAGGCTGAACTAGCTGCCCCGCAGAAAAAAACACCTAAGAAGCGAGCCAAAGGACAGGGACGTATGACCCTGCCCGAAAACCTGCGCAGGGAAGAGATCATCATCGAGCCGGTAGAAGATGTAAGCGGGTGTGTGCGCATAGGGGAAGACATTACCGAAGTCCTGGATCTTATTCCTGCCGAATTCTATGTAAAATGCTACATACGTCCCAAGTATGCCCGCCCCAACGGTGAAGGCATCATCACCGGGGAGCTTCCCGACCGGGTGATCAATAAGGGGATCCCTTCCGAAGGAGTGATCGCACAGATGACCCTGGATAAATATGTGTATGGGCTGCCCCTACATCGTCAAATAGACAAGTATCGCAGGTTGGGAGTCAACATACCGGCCTCTACTGCCTCAGACTGGCTGATCAAAGGATGGAAACACCTGGTCCCCTTATGGGAATTACTCCGGCGACTGGTACTCCACCAGAAATACCTGCAGGCCGATGAATCGCCGCTCAAGGTATTAGACAAAAAACATAAGAACGGTATCCACCAGGGATACATGTGGGTGTATCATGCCCCTGCCGACGGGCTGGTATTGTTTGATTACCGGAAGGGACGCGATAGCAGTGGGCCAAAGCAAATGCTGGAAGGGTATGCAGGCATTCTTCAGACCGATGGGTACGGGGTGTATGAAACCTTGTATGGCCACCATCCTCATATCCTGCTGGTCTATTGTATGGCCCATGCCCGGCGAAAGTTTGTGGATGCCCTCAAGTACGATAAAGAGAAAGCCCAACAGGTCCTGAACCGCATGCAACACCTCTATAAACTAGAGCAGGACATGCGTGATGAAGATCTTACCTGGGAGCAGCGCACCGAAAGGAGGCAGGAAAAAGCGATCCCTGTGCTGGAAGAACTCAGGGACTGGCTGGAGGAGCATGCGTACACTGTATTGCCTAAAAGCCCGCTGGGACAGGCCATTGCCTATGCCCTTCCCCGGTGGGAGGGGTTAAGCGCCTACGCCCGGCACGGGCAAATCGAAATTGATAATAACCTGGCCGAAAATGCTATTCGACCATTGGCCATCGGCAGAAAGAATTATCTCTTTGCTGGCTCCCATCAGGCTGCCCAGATGACCGCTGCTATGTACTCCTTCATGGCTACGTGTAAGAAAAATGACGTGGACGAGTTCGAGTGGCTAAAGGATGTGATGACCAGGGTGCAGTCCCACAAACGCAAGGACCTCTATCAACTTTTACCCAACAACTGGAAAAATACCCGCTAAGTTAAGATGCCATCACCAAAATCAACAGATGGGTTCTTCGGATGGATAC
>NZ_VKDC01000086.1 GCF_007097395.1 Fulvivirga sp. M361 | reverse complement strand
GTATCCGTCCGATAAAATCCATATTTGAGGGAGTGGTAAAAAGCGATAAACTTGTGTCATGAAAAGACATGATCAGGAACAGATGCGTATTCTTTACCGCCAATGGAAAGAGTCAGGAGAAAGCCAAACGGCTTTTGCCACCCGGAATGGGATCCGTCCAACTACTTTTTATTATTGGACGAGTAAATTGGGGAAAGTGATTTCAAAGCCATCAAAGGACCAACCTATCGGTTTCCGTCCCATTGCCATAGAAGATGTCGCCTTTGAAAACCATGGTCAGGGGGCTACAGCAGTGATCCATTATCCTTCCGGGGCCAGACTGGAATTGCACCCCCCCTTAGAAGCACATTTTTTAAAAACACTAGTGGAATAATATCGTGCTGGTATTAACCCATACCTGTCGTTATTTTCTCTACCGCTCCCCATGCGACATGCGGTTTGGTATTTACTCTCTTTCCGGGCTGGTGCGCAATGAACTTGGACAAGACCCGCTGAGTGGGGATGTATTTGTATTTATTGGTAAGAGGGCCAATCAGGTCAGGCTGCTTCAGTGGGACAGGGACGGCTTTGCGCTGTACATCAAAAAGCTGGAGCAGGGCACTTTTGAATGGCCACAGGGTGAAGATATCTGCATCACCAGCCACCAACTGAGCTTTCTCTGTACAGGGGGTAATGTTAAAAACGGTGCGCATGCGCAAGCGTTACAATGCCTTAGAAAGGGTCTAAAAAAACATTAATTTTTCTTACAAAAAGTGGCTTTAAGTAGCTTTTAAACCACTTTTATACCTATTTTAGAGGTATGGAAAACACAGCAAAAGACTATAAAAAACTCTACCAGGAGTCGCTGTTGACCATATCCCAAAAAGAAGAACAAATTGCTGCGGAGCGGGAAGTTTTAGCTCAAAAAGAAGAGCAGATCACTCAGCTTAGCTTCGAGTTGGACAAGTTTCGCCGGTATCTTTTCGGCAGTAAAAGTGAAAAGCTTCCTGTTGACCATACCGATGTTTCCCAAATGAGCCTTTTTGAGCTGGGTACCACCCAGGAACAACAAGAAGGGCTTTCAGAACAGGTAGCCGATCTGCCAGAGAAGAAAACACCAAAGAAACGTGCCAAAGGAACAGGCCGCATGGTACTGCCTGAAAACCTGCGCAGAGAAGATATTGTCATAGAACCAGAGGGGGATGTAAGTGACTGCGTTCGTATCGGGGAAGATATTACAGAGGTGCTGGACCTTATCCCGGCCGAGTTTTATGTGAAGCGTTATATCCGGCCAAAGTATGCCAAACCTAATGGTGAGGGCATAGTTACCGGTCAGCTTCCTGAGCGGGTTATTGATAAAGGCATCCCTTCTGAGAGGCTGATTGCCCAGATGACCCTTGATAAATACGTATATGGACTGCCGCTGCACCGACAGATAGACAAATACCGAAGGCTGGGGGTCAATATACCAGCTTCTACAGTTTCGGATTGGATGATGAAAGGATGGAAACATCTGGTTCCCCTGTGGGAGTTGTTAAAACTGCTGGTAATTAACCAGAAATATTTACAGGCAGATGAGTCACCCATCAAAGTACAGGATAAGAACAGCAAGAATGGTATCCATAAAGGCTACATGTGGGTATATAATGCTCCGGCCGACAAACTGGTGTTGTTCGACTACCGGAAGGGACGTGACAAGAGTGGGCCAAAAGAAATGTTACAGGATTACAGTGGTATCCTTCAAACCGATGGCTATAGTGTTTATGAAACTTTATTCGGTAGTCGTGCCCACATTATGCTGGTTTACTGCATGGCCCATGCCAGGCGAAAGTTTGTTGATGCCCTTAAGTATGATAAAGAAAAAGCCTCTGCGGTACTGGAACTTATGCAACAGCTCTACAAATTAGAGCAGGACATGCGTGATGAAGGCCTTAGCTGGATGCAGCGCACACGCAGAAGGCAACAGGAAGCTGCCCCGGTCCTGGAGAAGATCAAAGAATGGATGAGGGAGCACGCCCATAAGGTTTTGCCTAAAAGCCCATTGGGCCAGGCCATTGCCTATACCTTGCCCAGATGGAAGGGCTTGTGTGCCTATGTACAACACGGGCAGATTGAAATTGACAATAACCTGGTGGAAAATACCATCAGGCCATTGGCTATCGGAAGAAAGAATTACTTGTTTGCAGGATCACATGATGCAGCCGAGATGACCGCTGCCATGTATTCCTTCATGGCCACCTGCAAGAAGAATAACATCAATGAGTCGGAATGGCTTACAGATGTTTACGAAAGGATCCAGTCCATCAAACATAAGAAGCTCTATCAGCTACTACCGAACAACTGGGAGAAATACAAAGGCTTGACAGAAGATTAACCCACGCGTTCCTCGGACGGATACG
>NZ_VKDC01000085.1 GCF_007097395.1 Fulvivirga sp. M361 | reverse complement strand
TTCAACGATCACTGTTCCCGCGACTGTTACGGATGTCTGCGAGACAGGTGGTGTTGTAGACTTGACTACGTTGGTGAGCGGAAGTCCTGCTGGCGGCACATTTAGCTTCACCGGCACAGGGGTTGCAGGCAATGATTTTGATCCCACGGGTCTATCGGGTTCGATCTCTGTTACAGTAAACTATACTTCAGGCGGCGGTTGTGCTGCGACTCCAGAAGCCTTAGCGTTGAACGTGGTAAGTACTTCAACGATCACTGTTCCCGCGACTGTTACGGATGTCTGCGAGACAGGTGGTGTTGTAGACTTGACTACGTTGGTGAGCGGAAGTCCTGCTGGTGGCACATTTAGCTTCATCGGCACAGGGGTTACGGGCAATGATTTTGATCCCACGGGTCTATCGGGTTCGATCTCTGTTACAGTAAACTATACTTCAGGCGGCGGTTGTGCTGCGACTCCAGGAGCCTTAGCGTTGAACGTGGTAAGTACTTCAACGATCACTGTTCCCGCGACTGTTACGGATGTCTGCGAGACAGGTGGTGTTGTAGACTTGACTACGTTGGTGAGCGGAAGTCCTGCTGGCGGCACATTTAGCTTCACCGGCACAGGGGTTACGGGCAATGATTTTGATCCCACGGGTCTATCGGGTTCGATTTCTGTTACAGTAAACTATACTTCGGGCGGCGGTTGTGCTGCGACTCCAGGAGCCTTAGCGTTGAACGTGGTAAGTACTTCAACGATCACTGTTCCCGCGACTGTTACGGATGTCTGCGAGACAGGCGGTGTTGTAGACTTGACTACATTAGTAAGTGGAAGCCCTTCAGGAGGTGTGTTTAGCTTCGCTGGTACGGGCGTGACAGGCAATAATTTTGATCCCACGGGTCTGTCAGGTCCAATTTCTATTGCGGTGAACTATACTTTCGGAGGCGGTTGTGCAGCAACTTCTGCGGCTTTAAGTATGAATGTTTTAGATGCTACTAATCCACTTTGTAGCGGAGGTGGTGATTGTGCGACTGTTTCTATTTCACTAAATCCGACGCCGGCATCTTGTGCACTTTCGGATGGATCGATGGAATTCATTATAAACCCTGCTATACCGGCTATCAACAATACCGGGGTGACTATAACGATAGATGGGCCAGTAAAATCTTTTCTGCTCAATGAGCCTTACCTATTTGATCAGATACTTTCTGCCGGAGACTACACATTTGAAATAGAATATGGTGATCCCTCTTGCATAAAAATGGGTGCGTTTACCATTGACCAATCTGGTACCGTTGGAGCTATTACAGTGGATAATCCAGTAGGGCCTGTTTGTAATGGTGATTTGGGTTCTGTCGGTATAGATGTAGAGAATCAAGGTGGAAATATATTAGAGTATTCATTAGATGGCTTCATCTGGAATTCATTTGTTAACGGAAGTAGAATAGATATACCTGCAGGTGATGCGCCTACATTCGAAAGAACAATTAGTGTCAGGTCCAGCGCGGCAGACTTGTGCTTTTCGACTACTTCAGTGATTATTCAAAATCAATTTCCTGAAATCGCTATAACTTCTGAGGTGGTGACTGAAGCTACCTGTAATAACAACGATGGAGAGATTCGAATTACCAGTGTGACTGGCGGCGATAACAGTTCGTATACTTTTGAACTGGATGGAGTTCCTGTCTCCTTACCAGCAGATGGTAGACTGAGTGGCCTGTCAGGTGGAGACCACACTTTTACGGTTATTGATGGCAGCGGTTGTGATGAGGACATAACAATTTTTGTTCCTAGCCCGGGATTAGTACAATTTACTTTGAACAAGACGGATCCCTCATGCACAAACGGTTCGGGAACGGATGGAGTGATTCAAGGGCAGATCGATGCGTCTTTCCTTCCGGGAAATTATGAGGTGGCGATCACTGAGGAGCAGGGGAATAATTCCACATTTATTGCAGTAGCTCCTAATGGGCTCTTTGAATTCAGGGATCTGGCAAGAGGAAGGTATTTTATTACTGTACGTTCTAATGATGGATGTCCCAATGAACTATTTGAAGATATAAATGATGGGCCTGTAGCTGTTAGCTTTGATTATCAGTTAAGCTGTGTTAACGACTCTAATGTTAAGGAATTACTTTTAACAGATATTACCGGAGATAATTCAGCGTCCTACTTACTACGTGTGTTTAACAATTCACAAACCCTGGTAGATGAGATTGGATTTAACTTACCGGTTGGTAATTCATTCCCTATCGCAAATCGTGTTTTCTTAAACCTTA
The DNA here is from genome assembly GCF_007097395.1 of Fulvivirga sp. M361. GTDB lineage: Bacteria > Bacteroidota > Bacteroidia > Cytophagales > Cyclobacteriaceae > Fulvivirga. The sequence goes on along the minus strand of NZ_VKDC01000085.1, from coordinate 940 downwards.
ATCAGGAATTCACCTTGCAGTTGGTGCAAAGTCAAACAGTCTGCCCTGTAGATGATATAGTTTTCACGCACCCGGATAAGCTTGTGCCTCCGGCACAGCTGGCGGCTGAGATCACCAATACCACAAATTCATTGCCTGATCGATTTACGGGATCTTTGTCGGCAGGTAACATTGTAGGTGGCTTCCAGCCTTCTAATAATGGTTTCCCCTATCTTGCGAGGATCGAATTGGATTCCGCAGCTATACCCGGCACGGTATTTAGTACAGAGTTTGATACGGTCAGGCTGAATACAGACCTACGTTTTGAGGCTACTTACCAGGATATACCTGCGGGTAGGTATCTGGTTGAGATCAGCGACCAAATAGGTTGTACCATTACGTTAGCAGCGCGAGTGGACCTGAATACAGATCTGTTTATTCCTAATGTATTTACGCCTAATGGTGATGACGTCAATGAAACGTTCTTTATTAGGAACCTTGACCCGACCGGGACAGGAGAAAGTGCGGAACTGGTGATCACTAACCGATGGGGTAAGCAGGTGTATAGTGATGACAACTATATTGGCAACTGGGATGGAGAGGATACTCCGGACGGCGTCTATTTTTACAAACTCAAAGCTCGCGGTGAAGTATTCACCGGATGGGTGGAGATCATAAGAGGACAGTTTTAAAGGAGATGAAAAGACCAAATATCAATTAAAGAAAGTGTAAGTATTCAGGTTTTTTCTGGTATTATAAACTCTGGTTGAAAACACACCAATAAAAAGATTGACATTTGATGGTCTGAGAGTTAGAAGTTTATCTCAGCAATTAGTTAGTATCCCTTCGGTGTTGGGCGTATTGCTGTATGCTTTCTGAATAGTGATTTTTGTTCACAAAAAGAGCGATGAGCAAGGAATCTAAGATGTTTGAGTTGATGAAGGAGTGGGAGTCAAGTGGC
>NZ_VKDC01000084.1 GCF_007097395.1 Fulvivirga sp. M361 | reverse complement strand
TCATAATAGGGCCACCCTTAGAACTTTAAAATCCTATTGCTTTGCATTAGGAGCTTGGACAGTAAGCCATGCCAATAAAACGGTATTGAAAATCTCTCTAACTGCTAAAAAAAGACCATGGATGCAGGGAATATTTTCTCAAATCAATAACCTAAGCCCTCCTTTCAATTATTCCAATGCATAATCCGGGTTTATGGTTTTACTTGGTTGTATGCCTGCGATCTGGAGACAAAAAGACAAATTGTCATCTTAAAATCACATAAAATAGCAGAAATATGTCATATTGTCTGAATTTTTGCCCATTCTACCCTTCTGCTAATGCCCGGCACATAAGTTGAATATGGTTTTGTAAAGTTTAAAACCATCATAAAAAAGGAGGAAATTATGACACTTATTAAAAGAACAAACCCGTTGTTTCCCACTTTCTTCGACGACTTTTTCGGACAAGACACATTTAATTTTGGAAACAGGTTCCCATCAGGTTCTACGGTTCCTGCCGTGAATATAAAAGAAGATACCAGAGCCTACCTGGTGGAGGTTGCAGCTCCCGGAGTAGACAAAAAGGACTTCAAAGTAGAAGTAGATCATGACCTGCTGACCATCTCATATGAAAAGAAAGAAAGCAAAGAGGAGAAAGGTGATTATACCAAAAGAGAGTTCAGTTATCAGTCATTTCAACGATCATTTAACTTGCCTCAAACAGTGGAAAGCGGCAAGATAGAAGCAAAATATACGGACGGAATATTGCATCTCAGCATTCCTAAGAAGGAAGCGTCAGAGCCAAAACCATCACGGTTGATTGAGATTTCATAGTGATTTGAATAATAAAAGGAGAAGTGTAAGAGCTTCTCCTTTTTCTCCTTTATGCAATATCAAAATTTACAGATCGGCACAACAATTGCTGATTTTGACCGTATTAGAAAATACCAAATCTCAAAACTTGAAAAGTTTTACAAGTTGACTCAAAATAAATTTAAAGATTAATCAATTAACTGAAGTATGAAGAATTTTAGTGCATTAGTGCTGGCTTCGGTCCTGGGTAGTATAGTTACCATAGGCTCGTATGAGCTTCTGGACCGTGATGACTCTAAAAGTGTGAAGGTAGAGCATGTTGACAATACACCTGTCATGAATGCCGCTTATTCGGTGAATGAAGCAGGTGACCTGGTACCACTCGACTTTACCAGTGCTGCCGAAAAAGTAATGCCGGCGGTGGTACATATCCGATCTACGCAAGTGGGTAATTATGCAAGTAGAAATGATCAGGTGCCGGAACAATTTCGGGATTTCTTCGGCCCGTTTTTCAGAGACGACCGAGGTCAAAGAGGCCCAAGGGTAGGAAGTGGTTCAGGTGTGATCATTAATAATGAGGGATACATTGTGACCAATAATCACGTTATAGACGGGGCCGATGAATTAGAAGTAACATTAAATGATAATCGTAGTTATAAGGCCAAAGTAATTGGTACAGACCCCACCACAGACCTTGCGGTTATTCAGATCAAAGAAAAAGGACTGTCCCATCTTTCCCTGGTCAATTCAGATAATGTGAGAGTAGGCGAGTGGGTGTTAGCGGTGGGGAATCCGTTTAACCTGAACTCTACAGTAACAGCAGGTATTGTAAGCGCTAAAGGCAGAAGCATCAATATCATAAACCCCGATCGTCGTGATAGCTTAAACACAGCTATTGAGTCTTTTATACAAACCGATGCCGCTGTTAACCCAGGTAACAGTGGAGGAGCATTAGTAAACCTCAATGGCGATCTGATTGGTATCAACACAGCTATTGCCAGCCCGACGGGCTCGTACTCCGGCTATGCTTTTGCCGTGCCGGCCAATATAGTGAGTCGTGTAGTGGAAGACCTGATCTCTTACGGCATGGTACAAAGAGGCTGGTTAGGAGTGACCATTAACAGTGTAAACAGTACACTTGCCAGAGAGTTCGATCTGGAAGTTAATTCCGGTGCTCTTGTACGTGGCATTGCCGGTAATAGCGGCGCGAAAGAGGCGGGTATTAAAGATGGCGATGTGATTGTGAAGATAGACGATATTGAGGTAGAAAATACAGCTCAACTGATAGGTTACGTGGGTAGTAAGCGCCCGGGAGATGTAGTTACCATTAAGGTGAACCGCCAGGGTAAAGACATTGACTTTAATGTAACACTCAAGAACAGGGATGGTAATACAGAGATCGTAGAAAGGGCTCCTGAAAATGTGTTCAACGTATTGGGCGCTGACCTTGAAGACCTGGATAGTCGTACGCTAAAAAGGCTGGATATCAGTAGCGGTGTCCGTGTAAAATCCATAGGTCCGGGACAAATAAAAAAACATACTGACATGCAAGAGGGTTTTATTATTACCAGGATTGATGGCGAGAGCGTCAACTCTAAAGAAGAAGTGATGAAAATCCTGGAAAACAAAGAAGGTGGCATACTGCTGGAAGGAGTATATGAAGGCCAGTCCGGTAAATATTATTACGGTTTGGGAATGTAAATTTTCCTTCGTCTATGACTATTTTGTTTAAAAAAAACGTATACTTAACATACGATCTTTGAAAAATTTATGCTTATGAAGAGAATTTTTAAGAAAGGGGAGCACGTGAAAAATGAGCGAGACGGAAGAGTTATGGAAGTCTTAAATTACATAAAAGACAAGAGCTCCTACATGGTAGAATGTGCCTGGTTTGATTTAGACAAAAAGGAAATCAGGACAAACCGATTTAAACAGGAAAAACTTTTAAAAGCGAGTTAAAAAAAGAGGCCGTCTCAAAAGTGATTGAGGCGGTCTTTTTACTTTTACAAGGATTGAGTTTTTGATTTAACGTTTAGCAAGCTTCTTTTTCAAAAAGGCAAGAGTTGTCCTAAGCCTATGCCGC
>NZ_VKDC01000083.1 GCF_007097395.1 Fulvivirga sp. M361 | reverse complement strand
CCATTAGAGTGGCTTACCCAAACCCTGAGAAAAATCCCTGAGTATAAGATCAACCAGTTACATGAATTACTGCCTATAAGAAAATAATCATAATTAAATACACGCCCAACACCGAAGGGATACTCTTTGCCAGCCTCATTGGAACTTGCCCGCAGAAGTGCACCTTCTGAAACTTCATCGCTTTTGGAAAGGTCTGTGGTTCTGGCTTTTGACAGTTTTTCATAGATACCGTAGTGCGTGTGGTGCTCTTCCGCTATTTTAGCTGTACTTGCCAACTGTGGGCACACAACCGATAGTTGGACGTTGCCATTAATACTGACCCATCCTTAAAATTCCATCTTTTTTTTAAAAATGTTCTCTAGATTGTCATATTTCTCAAACTATGGTAACTAAAGTAATAAAGGGAAGTATTAAAAATGGAAAAACAAAAAAGTGTAATCGGTAAGTGAAAGTGCACAGAAAATGGCAATTAAGAGTGCACAGTTTTTGGCAACAAGGGCGCACAACTTTTCTGCAATATAGTGGTGTTAATTTTCTGGTTCAAAAAAGGTTTTACGGTTCTCCAATCTGTAGCTTTTTCCATTGAGATTTATCACCTCACATTGGTAGAGCAATCGGTCCAATAAAGCAGTAGCGAGGACCTCATCTTCCATGAGTTTAGCCCAGTCAGCAGGCATCTTGTTAGTGGTGATAATGAAGGCTGTATTTTCATAAAGTTGATTGATAAAATTGAATAGGTCAACGGCCTGTTTTTTTTCTATTGGGAAGAGCATCACATCATCAATAACAATGAGGTGGGCCTTGGTGAGTCTTCTGTACTCAGTCATAGCAGAGCGTGTTACATCCTTCATTTTGAATGTATTGAGTAGTTGCTCCATGGATCGGAATAATGCCCTATATCCTTTGTTGATTGCATCGGCACACAGACCTGCTGCAAGGAATGTTTTGCCCGTTCCTGAAGGCCCCATCAGCATCAGATTATAGAGTTGATCAATCCACTGTAGTTCCCGTAATTGGTTGATTCTAGATTTGTTCAGCCCGTTATTAACGGTGTAGTCGTAGTGATCGAGGTTGCTGTTTTTTGGTAGAGCAGCGAACTTCCGTTTTCTGATGACTTCATTTTGGTGCCTGTGCTCAGCTTCTGCCTGAAGCAGCCGTAAAGTGAACTCCCAGTACCCACAAGCTTCTGTCTCAGCGGTTTTGATGAGTTGGTCGATGTGGGAGGTGATGCCGGCAGTTCTGAACTGTCGGCAATAGTCTGTAATCATCTGTTTTCTATCCATTTTTCTTATTTGTTTCAATAACCTGTTGATACTCCTCAATTGAGCTGGTCTGTGGCTTTTGCCATGCATCTGCTTTGTTTTGCCCATTTAAGGGGTTGAGTGTAATGATTTTAGCTTCTTTTTGCTGTCCTTCTCTGATGGAGTGGTCAATAATAGCAGTGAAGTCTGAGGCACTGTAAATGCTGTTTTGTAGGCAGTACTCTAATGCCTGGCCTACTATTAGCTCGTCGTTAGTCTGCTTGACTGTCTGGCTGATAGCAATGAGTTGATCTCTGATATACCTGGACTTCTTTTTTCTGATTGCCTGGAGCCATTTTAAAGCCTTTTCAGCGTCTGGCATCAGATCAGCTACTTGATTGATCATTTCCTCTATTGCAGTGCTGTTGTCCCGTTTGTGATTGTTATTGATGATTCTTTGCCCGGATCCGGTCGCCAGTTTGTGACGTGCCAATTGTTTGTCAGCGTTTGCTTCTGATATGATCAGTAGTCCCTGATCAATGTGGATGGCAACTTTGGTACCTTTTCCTTGATAAGTACCTAGGGGTAAAGAGTAAAAATTGCCTTTGTAACTAATTGTATTGTCCTTTCTGACCGTATAAACACTGATTGAGGCTGTTTGTCCACTGTAGGGCTGCAAGGGTTTTAGAAAGGGCTGTTCTTGCATCCATTCATCGTAAGGAATCTTCTGTGTGCCTGCGTGAGGCAACATATTGGCTGTTCTACCCAACCAGCCCATTGCTTCATCATTGAGGGTGTCGGCATTGTAGTAGGTGCGATTGTACAAGAAATTGCTTTTCACATACTTGACCACATTCTCTACCTTCCCTTTTGATTGTGGGTCTGCTTTACGGCAAAAGTGTAGTTTGAAGGATTGGGTTTGCATGTAAGCTTTGAAGCCACTGGTCAGGATAATATCACCGTTGTTCTCACTAATCATAAAGACCTTGTCCTGATCGTAGACCACTTCATCGGGGATACCATTGATGTGCTCAAAGGCTCGTTGGTGGGCCTTAATAGCTAATTCTGAGGTAAACGGTTGATCAGTGAACCAGACGTACTTAAATCGTGAACGGCTCAGTACCAGAGTAAAGAAGGAGACCTTTACCCGCTTGCCTGTACTGGTGCGCATATTGCTATGACCAAAGTCAACCTGGGCCTGCTGTCCGTAGGGTAGCTCTTCTATGGCTTGGAACTGTCGCTCGGTTTTTACAACAGGTAGTTGGTACTTATCACGAACATAATGAACGAAATTAAAGACCGTCTTCTGATTAACCGCTGGAAAATCAGGGAAGTGCTCCTTGAGCCAATCATGCATCTGTGCCGCTGAGGTATCCCGGTACAGCTCTAGCCTATCGCGGATAAAACCTTCGTAGATATCGAGCTTCTTACTGCGGCTGGACTGCTTGATCAAAAACTGCTCATAGTCCTGCTCACTCATGGCCAGATACTTGTTGACCGTTCGTCTGTTTAATACTAAATGCTGGCTGATCCAGCTAACCGAACGACCCTCTAAATGGTGAAGACGGTGAATCTCATAATACATCATAAACTTGGCTAAATACACGTTCATTGTATCCGTCCGATAAAATCCATATTTGAGGGAGTGGTAAAAAGCGATAAACTTGTGTCATGAAAAGACATGATCAGGAACAGATGCGTATTCTTTACCGCCAATGGAAAGAGTCAGGAGAAAG
>NZ_VKDC01000082.1 GCF_007097395.1 Fulvivirga sp. M361 | reverse complement strand
GAACAAATTACTTGCTAGAATATTCGCTGTAGTTAAAAGAGAAACACCTTACGTCGAAATTTTTAACTATGCAGCGTAAAATTGTACTTTTTTTATTGTTTAAGTCTTAGAATACTGGCCGGTTTAAGAGTGGTAGGATGTTTTGACTCCAACAAGGTGGAACATTACGGGTTCGAAGAAGCCAACTACAAAGCGGAAAGGCTGGCCATAGAAGAAATGATCGTAGAGACGGAAGGCCACCTACATGTTTTTGTCAGTAATGAAGGAGAAAATGTCAGACCCGTTTACTTCGATGATCTGAAGATCGAGCAACGGACAGTGGCTACACCCGAGCAAATGGCGATCAGGCAGCAAGCCATGGCCCGGTCAACTTCGGGTTGTGATGGAGTTAATTATCTTTACAATGGTATAGAACTAAACAAAGAAACACAAGTCTATGAAACGGAATTCAGAGGGTATGACCCTGCGCTGGGAAGGTTCATGCAAATTGACCCTCTGGCCGGTACCGTTCCCGGAGTCACCGGGTATAATTTTGGATTTAACAACCCCATGAAATTCAAAGACCCGCTCGGACTTATGGGAGACAATAGCCAGGACATGTTCGGCAGAGACCGGTTTGATAATTTCACAGGCATATACATTCCTCCTTTTGCAAGAGGGGCGCATCGGGATACTTCGCACGAATGGGCGGAAAGCCTGGAAGCAAATAAAAATAATGACAGTAAAAAGAACGAGAAAACCTACAAATTAGCTCCATATGGAACGGAAACACGTCGTAAAAATGGTGAACTTATATCACTTACAGTGGAGGGGTATTATTTGGTTCCGGTTGAGGATCAACAATCAGGGGGGATAAACCCGGCTAATTTAGCTAGTGATCTCGCGGGTGAATCAATAGTTCACAATCTTCGAAGAGTCTGGGAAATTTATAATGAACTTGGAACATCAGGTACCATTTCAGGTGAACAAGTAATCGATCCTGAAACTATGGATTGGTTTGCCCAACACGGTAGTTGGGGTGGCTTAGCGACACAAACCAAGCCTTGTACTATAGCAGGTCAAAAGGTTCATGTTAACTTCATCCATCAGAGTGGTGAGAGGAAGGTTTTTGGTGCATCCATTAGTCGTATTACTACACCAGGAGTTCAAAATGGAAAATATGTAGGTGGAAATCTAGGTGCTCAAGTAAGGTTTGGTTGGGGGCCAGTAGAATTTAGCATAAACTTCAGTAAAAGTCAGCTTTATAATAACGGGGGTGCTGATTTTCGAAATGCACTCAAGTATATGAATAATCTCAAAGGCCATATTCAAGGTTACAACACTGGCCTACCATTTCAAACGTCTTATCCTTATTAATATGAACAAGCTATTAGTTGCCGTTGTAGTAATTAGTTTGTGTTTTTCATGTAACTCTAAGCAAGAAGAAAAAACACTTGAACCTAACTACAGTACGATTGAAAGAAAAGCATTAAGGTACTTTGTTGATAGCTTGCTATATCGTAATCAAATTTTCGCTTTTGAAAAAGAAACTTACGATAGTTCAAATCTGATCTTACCCCCTTCTATATACTATGATTCATCCATGTATCTAAAAGAAGGCCTTTTTGCTGGCTTTGACATTTATGCAGATTCTATAATAACAGGGTTGAGCACGTCATTTATGGATAGTGTTGAACTTGAATATGCATCGGATGATATAAAACAAGAACAAAATATTTTGCAAAAGAATTATGATTCGTTGGTTTATGATCTTCAAAGTTTAATAGTTGATTTGCCAGAATTAATTAAGCCAATAGATCAGAAGGAATTTGAAGTTTTGCGTCCGAGTCAATCCATGTTTTTAGAAATAAAACAAGCACTCCCCTATACAGGAGGTAATAAAGTAATTGAATTTAAAATCACTCGATATTATTCAACTACTCATGATAGTTATGACCTATACATTATCATGGATGAAAATAGAGTTATTGATTGGTTTTTCGATTAATCTAAACTTCCTCGATCAAACCGGAAGAGCCTTAAATCAACTCAAATGGCATATGTTTAGAACGCTTGACAAGGAGTTTTTATTACAACGCGTATGACGCTAGTTGATCGTATCTTATCTAGTTCTATGACTGGTTTTGACGTGCTCCAATCTTCGGGGGGAGATATGAATGCAGTCATAGGCGCATTCGCAAAGTTCCTTAGACTTTCCCCTGGAGCGCATTTAGCAAAGCGTAATGCGTTCCAATTTTTCTTATAAAAGTCGAACATGTAGCATTTGTAATGCGCCTATTTTTTAGTAAACTTATTTTGATTGGGATTTTAAGAACCACATCTTAGTTTTACCTCACTAACCACCCTTTCACGCATTCCCCCGTCCAATCTGTCCAATCTTCTCCTTGCAAAGCTTCTCCGTAAGCCCTTTCAATTGTCCCACCTTCTCGGCCAGGTAGTCCAGCTCCTCTTTAGAAATACTATACTCATCCATCTTATAGCGCGCATCTACATAGGCCCTTCGAAGCAACTCAAAAAGCCGTTTTTCTTCATCGGTGGAGTGAGGGAATACCGCAAAGCGAGGGTCACAGTTTTTCACCCGCAGGTCCAGCCGCTCCAGGTCATGCTCTTTGGGGCGGTAGTCTGTGTAGACCAGCAGGATGGTAGTATAGTAGCGTTCGGTAGCTTGATGGAGTTCAAAAGCAGCTTTGTGATAATCGTTTCTATCCATCCCATGCTGAAAATCAATCAAGAAGCTATTTGCACTTTCATACCACTGATCAAAATACCCCTGTGCTTTTTCCCGGGCCTCTTCCGCGGTGAGCTTCTTAGGGTTTTGCAGGTGTACCTTGCCGGTATCATACAGTACAATACCTTCCTTTTTAATGTCCTTGAAGAAGTAGTTGCCCTGCATCAGGGACTGGTTCAGATGCTTGCCGGAGTGGAAGATGAGGCTGACGGGTGTTTTCACAATGCCGGTATCCCGTAATACCTCGTTCACTTTAGTTTCTATTTTCAGGTGGCATTTCAGGTCGTCATGGAGGGTGACTACCAGCAGGTCATAGTCGCTTTTGTATTCGTAGAGGATGCCTTTTTCCACGTAGGTGTCTTCCACATACTCGCCCCGGGCATAGCTGCCGAACAGGATCACCATTTCTACTTTTTTCATGCTGCTGAGCAGCTTGGTGATGTTCTGTAATTCTTCCTGCTTGGTAAGGGGTAATTTCTGTAATGCTTCGTTCACGGGTGTAAAATAATGGATTATTTCCTGGCACTAAATATAGGTCAATATTTCGTGGATTTAAAAACCCTTAAGGATGAAGGAAGTAGGTGCTGGGCGTGCTCTGGAACAGTCTCCGTCCATTAGCTAAAACGTAAACCTATTACAGGACAATGAATAAAATGACAATAAAATGCAGGATTAGACTTGAGAGCGACAACACCATGCAGGACTATATCCTGGCCTGTCTACTTACACTAGGATTG
>NZ_VKDC01000081.1 GCF_007097395.1 Fulvivirga sp. M361 | reverse complement strand
CAACATCACCAATTTAGAAGGCACTGTAGTATACGAAACTACAGCAAAAGGTTACTCATCTACGCTGGCACTTGATGGTAATGTGAAAGCAGGAGTATATATGGCTCAAATTAGTGTAGGAAACATTCAAAAAACGAAGCGGGTAGTGATCCGATAAAGATAAGGTTGATTTTGTGGATAAGGGGGGATGGAAGCCTAGTCGCGTTAGCGGTCGGGCTTTTTTGGTTTGTGGATATCTTGCTCTTGGAAGTGCACTACGAAAGGCTGAGGAGGTGGAATGGTAAACAGATCTATTTGTAAACGACTATAAGCGTTTATAAAACGGATAAATCATAAGGTTAAATCAGCTCGGGCAGGTTCTTATGGTTATTTTAGTGGTTTGATAACAGTATTGTTGTTATTAGCTAGTTAGGTTTCATGCCGTGACGTAGACCCACCGCACATTTTAGCACATTTGGTTTTTGCCACCGCAACGCCTACCCTGAAAAAACCAAAAGAGCTAAAATCTTCCATCCCTCTTTTTGCGAACTGAATTTGTTTCCCAAATAAATATTTGACAAATTTGTCAAGAATAAAAATTCCAGACAATTATGGAAAGTTTCGGGGAGTATATTCGGCAAATTCGAGAAGGTGCAAAAATGCCACTAAGAAAGCTCGCTGCTCACTTAGATATTGATCAATCTACTCTAAGCAAAATTGAGCGAAATGAAAGGCAACCATCAAGAGATATGGTACCGATCTTAGCCAATGTTTTCAATTTGGATGCTCAAGAACTTCAAATTAAGTTTTTAAGCTACAAAATCACTTATGAACTTTCGGACGAAGAGCTGGGACTCGAAGCTCTGAAAGTAGCAGAACAACAAATGGAGTACAAAAGGAAAAATGTGCAAAAGACATGAACTTAATCCAAGAGAAATTAGACGTCCAACAGAAGAAAAGATCCAATATTTTTAATTGGAGAGGGCAATTCACTCCAGAATTTGTCGAATACATTCTTGATTCAGCGAACCTTCAACCAGACGCTTTAATAGCAGACCCATTTGCTGGTAGTGGAACAGTTCTCATAGAGTCCGCAGTTAAAGGTTATTCAAGTGTTGGGTTTGAGATAAATCCTGCTGCTTATCAAATGGCTTCATTCTACAAATATTCCATTCTCAACCTAGCTCAGAGGCATGAATTACTTTTTCAAATTGGGAAGGAACTCACTCCTGTAGTATCTAAATTAAATGGTCAAGCGATTTATGCAGATGCCAAAGATTATAGAACTGCCTACAGAGGATTAATAAATGTATCGAAAGAGATTCAAAATATTGACAATAATGAATTTCTTCCATTTCTCATGAATTTACTTTTCCTATCAGAAAAGGATAAAAAACTAACAGTAAAAGAATCATTACGTAGTTCTTTTAACTCTTTGAAAAAGTCCCTCCTTAATCTACCTTTTTGTGACTCTGAAATCCATGTGCTCAACTCGGATGCGAGAACCATTTCAACGCATTATCAAGGCAACATTGACCTGATTTTAACGAGCCCCCCTTATATCAATGTGTTTAACTACCATCAAAATTATCGTGCAGTAACAGAAGCATTTAAATACGATATCCTTGATGTTGCTCATTCAGAATTTGGGTCAAACAGAAAGAACAGAGGAAATAGATTGTTAACTGTTGTGCAATATTGTCTCGATATGGAAGCCTCAATCAATAATTTTTGGCATTCTTTAAAAGATGGTGGAAGATTGGTAATGGTAGTAGGTAGAGAATCAAACGTTCGGAAAACCCCTTTCTACAATGGAGAGATTGTTTCCCATCTAATATCCGATATGGGAGGATATGAAATAAAAGGGCGTGAGGAAAGGTCTTTTTCGAACAAATTTGGCCAACGTATTTTTGAAGATATTCTAATTTTTGAAAAACAGGGGAAAACCCCACCTAATCCTAAAAACGCAGTAACCATTGCAGAAAGCCACTTGAAAGAAGCCGAGAAAGTCGCACCAACAGATGTAATATGCGATTTCAGGGATGTCTATCTGAAACTAAATAATGTTAAACCGTCACCAATATTTGAATAAATGGGTCTTACTCCACACAGAGACAAACTGATTGCTGCTATAAATAACCCAAAAGCAAAAGACGATAAATCGCTACTTGAGGAGGCATTTAAGCAATTTGAACTTTGGTCAAGTGAACTCACCAAACTTTCAAGCAAGGGTGATAAAAGAGTTGAGGAAATGACAAGTTTGCTCAACAGCTATAAAGATTTCTTAGAAGTTGACCTAATTGCTAAAAAGGGAAGCTCTTTCCTAAAAAGGCAGAAGGGACAACTGAAATTAGACAACAGTGTAATTGAAGAGTTTCTAATTCACTTGGTTCATGATGATGTTCTAACAGGTCTTCCTAAAGGTATAGAAACTGGAAGCCAAACAGCTTTTATGTCATTAACCTTCAGACCAAGTAGCATAGACGCATTGACCGAACGACCAGAGATCGTTCTGAAACAGAAAGATCAAGATTTTACCATTGGGAAAAGTATATTCTACCAATTCTCTCCCAACGAAAAATTCGAGAAGAAAGTAACGGCTAATGGCAAGTTATTTCTAGCTGTACTAGCAGCTGAAGTCAAAGTTAACTATGACAAAACGATGTTTCAAGAATGTGCTGGAACCGCCTCGAGACTGAAACAAGGTTGCCCTCTTTCAAAGTATTATGCACTTGTGGAATACCTTGACATGAAACCAGAAGATGTTAGATTGACGGACATTGATAACGTATTCCTACTTCGTAAAGCGAAAAGGTTGCCCTTTGAGAAAAGAAGTGTTTTTGAGGAGGTAAGGGATCAGCATAAAGATTGTCCAATCAATTCTGATGTGATGAAAATGTTTGTCAAAGAAATGCAAGAATTTATTTCAGCGACTTGGTACGATGCTGAGCAAGCTTTGAAAAGAGGATCCTTCTCTTGATGCCCTCCCTAACACCCATACACATTGCCAGGTCGCACGGATCAACCCACAAACCAAAACCTGCCAAAGAGTATGGCTGCCCCCCTGGCGCGCATATAGCGACAGCGCCATGCGTGCTGGTTTAGGAATAGGATTTGTAATCCGGGTGTACTTTAGAGGTAGCTTTCGGGGTATGATACCGCAATGTTTTATCATAAAAACTATCCAAAATAAGTTCACCAAGAATATGCGCATTACAAATCCCTCTCAGTCGCTCGGGTTTCCGAGTGACGACTATCAATTAGGCCTCCTTTAGATTTAAGTAATATAACTATTCGGTTATTGTTGCTATTGTAGACTGAGGGGGGTGCAGGGGGGAGACTGATAACTTGTGGATAATGTGGATAACTTTTAGTCTGTCAATAT
>NZ_VKDC01000080.1 GCF_007097395.1 Fulvivirga sp. M361 | reverse complement strand
AAGAGGCTATTGGTGTAAAGAGCGATAGCCTTATACTTTACGAACCGCCCAGTACGAGACCCGTACGCTGGGTGGTGTGAGAGGCGCACCGTGGGCTTATAGCTCACGGCCGTCTACTCGATTACCTCTCGTTTTTATTTCGAATCGCCTCATCAAAACTCCGGTAAGTTAGTTTTCTCCATAGCCATTCTAATGGACCTTGCTGAAATCTCCTTAGCCACAACCAACTGAGGGTTATCTGAATAATCCAAATCATTGCTACTATGCCTATTAGTTCAAATCTTGAAAATTGGTTGAATAGCGCTAGCCCATAACCATAAAAAATCAATCCTAATAGGGTGTTCTGAAAGATGTAGTTTGTAAGTGCTGTCCTTCCTACTTTAGAAATTACTTTGAACTTGGACGATTTGAGAAACTTCTGAAAAATTCCATTCAAAATCAGCACATAGCCCAATCCCAGTATTTCTTTTGGAAATGTAAAAAGCCATCCTTTCCAAATGTTTGTAACAGGTTCAAAATATTCAAAAGTCCAATGGTAGAACCTTAAATAATTTATGCTCAATCCGATGCTGAGAATAATAAATGAGACAAGCCAATAATTTTTCCAAATTTGGTAATTATGGAATATTTCAGACCGATAAAGGACAATGCCTAAGATCATCACGATTAATGATGGAAATAATAAACCTTGATAGTAAAGAAGCCCTTTATGCGCACTTGCATGTTCATATGTTTCTTGAATTCCAATCAAATATGTTTTCTTAATCACTTCACCCTGAGATGTGTCAGGTGCTTTTTTCTTGGTTTGTTTTTTCCAAAAATCGATCTTCTTAACATCTTCTTTTGATCGTTGCCCTTCAGGAATATTGATGGCGTTTGTGTAATTATCTTGCCAGCCCTTCCTTCTCATCGTTTGATCGTAAGATTTGACCAGTTGAAGTAAGGATAGAAAAGCGATGATAAATAGTAGATTCCTAGTTTTAAATGACCTGAACGGAAACAATAAAAATCCGCAAATGGCATAATGATAGAGCACGTCTCCATTCCAGATAAAGTATGCATGAATGACTCCAATGACGAACAGCCAAAGTAATCTGCGGGCATAAATATCCATTGCCTTAAGCCCCAATTGCTTTTTCTCTAGTCGTTCCAGAAAAATGTAAAAACCTACTCCAAATAGAAGAGCAAACATGGTGTAGAACTTTCCTTGAGTTAAGAAATATACCCAAAATCGGGTTGAATAGTCAATAGTCCCCTCATACCCAAACTTCCATGGACTCCAAGGGTCAGGATAAGCAAAACTCTCGATGTTTATGAAGAGAATCCCAAGTATTGCAACCCCTCTTAAAAAGTCTAGAGAAGGAATTCGTTCAAATGATTCTGTAGCTTTTATTGATGTCGACATTTTGAAGGTGCGATATGAGAGGTAACGCCAAGATAAGCTCAGTGAGCATATCCTTTCAAATTGATTCTAAAGTTATATAGTTTCGCACTGAAATTTATTCATAGCTCAGTTTGCTCATTGAGCTTATCGCTTGTTAAGGTGCATCATTTAGTGATTTTGAATATTGCTAATCCTCCAGATGATACTTTATCTCTTGTTACATTAATTTGAAAGTTTTCCAATTCTTTTCCTGGTATTTCCCATTTTTTATCATTCCAGAGATCTTGAATTACATAGGTCCTATCAGGATTGATACTTACTTTTTTCAAAGGGACTTTAACCGTTAATTTAACATCCGTTTCCGTATTATTGCCAATAACAATGATGATCTTGTGCTCATTCTGTATGGCAAAGGGAACGGGTAAATCTATTTTAGCAATGTAATCCAACCCAAAAATATCTGGTAAAGTGTCGTTTGTGTAAGAGCGTAATAAATCACTTTCCGATTTTCTAATTGAGATCATTTTTTTTACATCATTGAACATCGATCTATGTTCGTCTTCATCCAATTCTGCCCAGTCAATGACAGCTCCGTATAGCCATGTTCCTTTTCCTTCTTCGCCTTTGCCAAACAATTCTGGGGTCAATTTTGGATTAGCGGAAAAACCGGCGTTAAACTCTTCACCACTCATAAATAAAGGTATAGCCGGGCTAAGAAGACAATTGTATCCGAAAAGGCACCGGCTGCCTTCTGCAACATAAGGATTTCGGTCTGAGGGGAAGCCATCCCATCCATCATCATGAGCGCTTAGTTGAACCGAATAATATTGTAATTGAGGAGCAGGTGGTTTCAGCAGAAGGCTCAAGGTATCACCATGTTCCTGCCTGGCCTTGAGTTCATTCGAAGATAGGTTCCACTTATGATAGCCATCTTTAGGGTCGCTGTGTATTCTTAATTTCGTAATTTTTTTAGTGGTGTCTATATTGCTAATCAAAAGGTCAATAACATTATCCGGATTTTCCAGAAATGTAACATCCGACACCATGGTAACGGCGGGCTCGTTTTTGATCTTTACAGCGAGTTGACCCCTACGTAAGCTTGACCCCTCGTCGAAGCTTCCGTCTTCATAAAAGACCTTTATGCTGTAGTCCGATTTGTTTTCATATTTTTTCTTAAAACCCAAAGCAACGTTGGCATAGGCTGGCAGGATGGTATCGATACCATGCGTTTGTTCGCTGAGTTTTCTGCTTCGTTGATAAAAATCACATACGTTGTTACTTGGGCGTTCAAATTCTAAAAATATGACGATGGGATGACCAGCTTCTGCACATTGCCTTTTGATTTCATACCATAAGTCCGGGCGGTATATTGATACATCTAACCGGTATCCGTCAATCCCTTGTTGCAATACATAATCCACATGGGTCTTCACCCACCACTCGTCCAGGTCTTTGTGATTTCCATGCCAATCATAGTCGGTCATTCCCCATGACCCGCTTTTAAACCATTTAGGGTTCTCAGCTATGAGCGGACTATAATTCATAACTCCGTGGGTCACAACATCAAGAAATACTTTAATGTCATACTTATGAAATTCATCCACCATCAGCTTTAAGTCATTTTTTGTACCTAAGGAGGAGTCGATACTATCAGGTCGGATAGTGGCATATTGGGTCCATAAACCATAAAAATGTTTGTCATCGGCCCAGTTGTGACCTGTGAGCCAGACCCCATTTATACCTAGCTCTGCAAGGTACGGCACCTTTTTTTGAGTCGACTGAAATGTTCCTGTGCCCGGTCCATTAGGAGATGTGAAATTCTTTGTAGAGATCTCATAAACAATGAGATCTTTTGTCCACTCTGGGCTTTCAATACCCTGACTTTTTGCCATTGAGGGAAAAGCCAGAAGGAGGGTCAAGATAATGTTTTTCATATTCTTTTGGCAGGGCGGTCGTTAACTATGCACCTTAACGCCCAACTAAAATGAGTATGCGCCCCAGTTGCTAGAAGCACTAGAGTTTCTATTTTGCATTATCCTTTCATATAGTAGCTCAGTCTGCATATTCATTTTAGTGTTTGTGTGTGCCTTGAATGGTGAATATAGCTCATGAAGTTGAGCGTTCCAAAGGGTGAAAGTCCCGTACTCGCTGGGGTCGTGCCCAGAAGCGAAGCAAGTGGCACG
>NZ_VKDC01000008.1 GCF_007097395.1 Fulvivirga sp. M361 | reverse complement strand
TGGTATTTGTATTTGATTGAGATCCATATACCTCTACTTCTGCGAGGTTCAATGTAGTGGTAAGGTTGGATTGTATTCTAACAACCTGACCAATAGCACCACCAGCGTCCAGGGTTACAGAAGGGTTGGGTGCAGTTGTAATGGTTTGTGTATAGGTTGTAGTACCACTGCTATTGATAACAGATATCGTGAAATCAGATAAGCGACTTTTACAACAAGCATCTGTTCTGTTAAACACATTGATATTATCAATGCTATAATTATCGCCAAGGTCTACTTCCCACCAGGCATTAGGCCCTTGAGCAGCCGTTACCGAACCATTACCTGAGCCAAAGTTTCCTGCGGTATTATCATCAATGGCACGTGACGCTACACCACCATTTAATGTTGTGGATTGTGTTGCTGTTCCATTTAAGGCAAGGTTTACGTTGCCCGTTCCTCCTCCACTAGTAACCGTTAACTGTCTTACTGCATTTGATGCAGCTGCGAATGTTGAATTTCCCCCTTGTGAAGCCGTTATATTTGTAGTACCCTCTCCTTGAATACGAATTTTATTGTTTACAATGGTAGCCACATTAGGGTTTGAACTGGTAAGCGTAACCGGGGCTCCGGAACTCGCATATGCAAAAGGAAAAAAGTCTGGATCACCCACTTGCTTATCTGTTAACGACTGAAAGTCAATATGTTGGTAGTAATTAGGTGCTGTTTCACCTACTAGCAAAGCTCCTGCAGGTCGTACATAAGGCACGTAATCTGGCTTTGTACTCATTAACATTCGGTTATTTATCTCCTTCATGATAGCCATTTCATCCGGCATCATATGTCCTGCTGTCGTATAACCCCATTGAGCGGCAGCTGGATGAAGGGGGCCAGGATCTGTAGTTGTAGCCCAAGTCACTGATGCACCTGCATCGGTAATTCTTCTTACAAATCTATAGGCTTGTTCTGTATCATAAAGCAAAAGCCTATTTGGTAAGTGCCATCTTTCCCTGGTAGGAAACCATGCGTGTTTTAATCTAGGTCGGTCAAATAGCGTAAAATATGGGTCTTCAACCATATTTGGTATGGTAAACTCTTCGTAAGCCCAAGAGTTTGTAGGGGCATCACCAACAGGTGAGACATGACCATGTGAAAAATCCTGTGTGTCAGTTCGTGGTTCGTGTACTACTACTCTATAAGTTGCAGGATCAGTATCATTTATACCATCTGATTCTACTTGAATTTCAGCTCCGTTTAGTGTGATGTATTTTTTGTTAGAATTGATAGTAACAACTGCTCCTGGATCAGCTGCCTTTATCATGGCAACATAATCAGGACCGTTAGAGGCAAGTTTCCCTACAGTATCCAACCAGTATGCATCGGCATAATCTTTTACACTTAGAATAAAACCCTGTATAAAATCTCTATAGGCTGCATATTCGTCACCTCCAAAATTATTTGTATAATATGCTACCCAAGCCGCTTGAACTTCATCAGATGCTCTTTCAAAGTATTGACTTGATATATATAAAATTACTTTTTTACCTGCATCTTTAAAAACTTGTAAGACGTCAAAAATAATTTGATCATTAGCTGCATTAGGGACAACGCTTGGATGTATTTCGTTAGCAACATCTACGTTGGCATTAGCACTTAGCGTAAAATAATGAGAATTTGCAAAGTTGGTCAGATTGGTGATTACATGACCTACAGCAGGCAACTCATCAACTATTTCCTGTGCGCCAGCTACATAATCTGGATTGTAATTGTTTATTTCTGTGTTAAGCCTAGCACCTCCGTAAATAGGGAAGGTTACACCCCACTCCCCTGCCAACCAATCGGTTTCGGGTTGTTGCGCGGATACTGTAAAAGCAATAAGAATGAATAATAAGGTCATTGCTTTTTTCATTTGTGAAATAAGTCTACTTTCAAAAAAAGCATCTCGTAGTAAAATAATTTCTTTCATAATCGTGTTGGTTTAAAGTTTGAGTAAAAATTATATTCATATTCAATTGATTGGTTGTTTCTTAGGCCAGCAGTTATAAGAAAATTTATGTTCTGAAGGCAAATTTTCTTCAAGTCCGATATCAAAGTTTGTATGACTTGACAGGGGTTCATTTTAAATAAGAACCACCGACAGTTTTAATCGTCGGTGTCTTATCCATATTTTACTTTTTAATTATTTTCTTGGTTTGCACTTGCTGTCCATCTGTTACTTTAAGGATGTATATCCCAGAAGAGAGGTTACTTAAATCAACAACTGCACTCGCCTCTTTGATATCTTGAGAAAGCACTCTTTTTCCAGCGTAATTGACTATATCCAACTGAACCGTTTTTGAACCGCTAATTTTAACGTTAAGGATATCGGTTACTGGATTGGGATAGACATAAATTACGTCATCAGCGTCTGAGGTTTCCACACCAAGCGTCGTTTTCCCTGAACTTGTTCTTGCTGAATTTATTGGTAAACTGGTAGATCCACTTTCAAAAACTTGAACCTCTGCTAAGTTTAAGGTACTGGTTAGGTTCGATTGAATTCTAACAATCTGTCCAACAGCATCTCCAGCAGCTAGTGTTATAGAAGGAGTAGGCGCAGTAGTAATCGTTTCTGTGTATGTTATAGCTCCACTACTATCGATAACGGATACTGTAAAATCAGATAATCTACTGATACAACAATTATTCGTTCTGTTAAAAATAGTTATGTCGGCAATGCTATAATTGTTACCAAGATCTACTTCCCACCAGGCATTAGGCCCTGCCGCAGCCGATACAGAATTACTTCCAAAGTTTCCATTGGTGTCACCATCAATAGCTCGTGATGCTTCAGCAACACCCAATGTTGTAGATTGAGTCGCTGTACCGTTTAAGGCAAGGTTCTTTTTAACAACAGTCAATACGCGAATTACATCGGGCGCAGGATTATAAATATCATCTCCCGCTTGAGAGGCTATTATATCAGAAGTACCAGCAGCTATAATACGAATCTTCCCATCTTCAATAGTTGCAACATCAGTATTGGTGCTGGTATATGAAACATTATATCCAGAGCTAGCCGTTGCGTCAAGATCAAAATCATCATCCCCTAATTCTTTTTCTGGTATGGAAGAGAATGTAATTCTTTGATCAAATTTTGAAAATTCTTTTCCAAAGATTTGTACTTCAGCTAAACTTAAAGGACGCCAAAGGTTCGATTCCACTCTAATAGTTTGCCCAAGAACGCCTCCAGCATCTATTGATACAGAAGGGTTAGACCTACCAGTAATTCTTTGTGAATAGGTTACTGTACCACTACTATTAATAACAGAAACTGTGAAATTAGATGATCTCCTCCTACGATATCTACTTATGGGGTTAAAAACAATGATGTCAGTAATTCTATGTGTATCACCCAGGTCTACTTCCCACCATGCATTAGGACCTGCTGCGATCGTTACAGAACGTTCACGAAAGCTTCCGTTTGTATTGCCATCAATAGCACGTGAAGCTACAGCATGCCCTATTGTTCTAGATTGGGTTGCTATACCACCTAGGGCAAAGTTTCTATCTTCACCCGTAACAGTCAACTGTCTTGTCACATCCTCTGCTGCTGCGAAAGTATCATTTCCACCTTGAGATGCCGTGATAGTGGTAGTACCGGCACCTTGCAAACGAATCAGGTTGTTTACAACAATGGCCACACTGGTGTCTGAACTCGTGTAAGTTATTGGCGCTCCTGAACTGGCTGAAGCAGGCGAAAAATCGGCTTCATTCACGTCTTTTTCTGGTAACTCTCGAAAATCAATGTACTGACGGTAATCAGGTGCTGTTTCACCCACTAAAAAAGCGCCTTCAGGTCTTACATAAGGCACGTAATCAGCATTAGCCGCCAATTGAGAACTTACATGTTTTAATACCTCTACTTCATCTGGGGTAGCCAATCCACCAGCGGTGATTGTTGTCGAAAATGTAATCGCTGCTCCGGCATCGACAATTCTTTTCACAAATCTGTAGGCTTGGTCCTTATCGTACATTAATGGTTCCGTAGCTTGGGACCAACGTCGACGAATGGGAGCAAACATATGTTTTACAATTACTCTACCTGTTTCAGGATGTACTGATAGCGGAGATTCTACCATGTCCGGAACTGTAAATTCATCATAACCCCATGAATTTGATGGTGCTTTTTGTCCACCTATGGAAGTAACATGACCTGCTGTAAAATGAGACCATATATCATTGGCTTCATATTTTATGACTTTATAATTATCTGGATCTCTTTCATCAGGTCCATCTGAGTCAACGGTTATACCAGAGAAATAACTCTTCCTAAAATTGACACCAAGCGCAGCGTTAGGGTTCGTTTCTGTAATCTGATTAATAAATATTGATTTGGGTGGAATAGATGAGTCCGCTCCACCAATTTTATCAATCCAATAGCCATCTACTAAACCATCAAGACGCTCTAGAAAACCTCGCATTAATAGATTAAAAGCGTCGTAGTTACCTAAACCTCTTGCGGTTTTGAAATTTTCCCAACCGGCTATTTGTGCCGCTGACCCTTCGCCCATATTAGGCCAGTGATTTATGTATAGAATGACTTTAATTCCTGCATCTCTAAAGACTTGTATGACATCAAAAATTACTTGTTCATTCTCTAGGCTTGGGACAAAATCCGGATGTATTTCATTCGCTATATCTATATAATTATTTTGTCGTAATGTATATAAACTACTATTGGCGTTATTGGTTAAATTTGTCATTACGTGGCCTATATTAGGATAATCTCTAACTATCTGCCTGGCTGCTTCAACATAGTCATAACCATTAGCCACAAAAGTATCTAAGTCTTTTCCGCCTCTAATAATTAAGCGAACACCCCAAGAGCCTTCCATCCATTCTACCTCTGAGGTCTGTGCGTTTGCCGAGTCAGAACAAATGATCAAAAAAGCTAATAAAACAACGGCTTTCATGCGTGAAAACAGCCTGTTTTCCAGAAAAAAAAGTATCAATTTTTGTAAGTTTTTCATCATAATTTGGTTTTAAAGCATGTATTTCATATTTCTGTCAAAAGCCATCCATATACGGAAAACTCGTTTCCTATTCTTTTTAACCTAAACCTCACTCACCATAAAAAAACTCGTCCCAGTCATCTGTCCGGAAAGGAAGCGCAGGCAATCCTTGTTTGTTGTAAATTGTTGCGTTTGCATTGTTCGCCCAGTTGTAACGCACCGCTACCGGATGTTTCACCTTGGGTGAGTTTAGTCGTATTTTATTGCCATCCTGCCTGACCTTAGCTGGATAGAAAATTTTATTCTCGCCGGCGATATGGAAAGCCCAAATCCCTCCAATTGCTGCAGACAATAAGTACAATTCGGAACCTGGTGTTTCAATTTGAAGAACAATGTCCTCGCCTTGGTTTTTGTATGAACTTAAAAAAGGAGCGGCATAAACAATATCTGTTTTATTATACGTTTTGTGCAGGGCAATTAAAGATAAGCGGCGACCCACCTCCTTTTTATGCGGCGGATGAATATCATAAAATGTACCTATGTCTTGTGTAGCCGCTACTCCTGTATTTGGTAGTTTTAAAGCTTCACACTGAGCTTCGACAATTTTTGGCACCCCAAATGGCATTCCATATTTATCGCCGTAATTGTGAGGAGGTATTTGCACAAAATAAAACGGAAAATCACCAATACCCCATTTCTCTCGCCAACTCGATATCATATTTGGGAACAGTGTTTTATACGTTTTCCAGCTCGGAACATTTGCTTCACCCTGATACCAAATGACACCTTTTATGGTGTAGTTGGTTAAAGGCGAAATCATGCCATTATACAACACCGATAACTTTTTGTATTTGTTTCTGAGCAGGCTAACACTTTCTGGCATGTCAGGAGATTCCTCTATAAGCCCATTTTTATAATTATCTAGTGCTGTTCTATAGTAATTGCTATCAAGTTGAAAGCTTGTTTCCAAGGTTTTAAACTTCTCACGCAACTTCTCGTCGATACCTTCTTCTGGTGTCCATGCTTCAGCGGGTGTTCCTCCTCTGGATGATTGAATTAGGCCAACTGGGACAGACAGGCTTTCGTGAAGCGCCTGCGCATAAAAATACCCTACAGCCGAAAAGTCAAATACGGTTTTTTGGTTGCACACCACCCATTTTCCCTGGCAATTACTCAATGGAATTTGCGAAGCTACAGTAGCAACCTTGAACATGCGTATTTTTGGATAGTTTGCCTTTTTAGCTTCTTCCCAAAAATTGACAATAGGTTTTTGCCCTTTACGAAGGCCTAATTCCCTTTCCATGTTCGACTGTCCGGAACAAAGCCAAACCTCACCAAATGCAATATTTTCAATGGTTTGCTGTGTAGACCCTGTTACTTTTATTCTACCTGTTTTTCCGGCTTTTGGTGTTGTAATACGTATCAGCCAACTGCCATCTTCACCGGTTATAGTTTGCGAATGCTTACCCCACGATGGATCAACGACCACTTTTTGGCCTGGTGTATCCCAACCCCATATTTGTACTTCAGCCGACTGTTGCAAACACATATTGTCGGATAAAATATCAGGTAACCTTGTTTGTGCGTTTACCCCGATTGTAACTAAAAAAAATAGTATAAAATATATAATTTTCACTTATCTCCTTTTAATTTTTATTTATAATACTTAAACTCATATTTTGAAAAAATCATACAAAAACCATTTCGATGTTATTGCAAGAATTATTGAATTCTTAATTAATGTGACAGAATCATGATTTAATATCTAGAAAATTCCTCTTCTTTAAGCGGTAGTACTCCATCAGGACGTTCTACCATTGGCTTTCCGGAAAGAATACCCTGTTTTGACAAAAATTGATCTGCCAGCTCGAGTGACCAATAAAAAAAGCGGTTCGTTTTTTTTATTCCAATGCAAAACCCATGTCTTCTATTTTTCCCAATATATAATTCAGATATATTACCTGCTTGTTTGACAGAATTATTAAAATCGACCATTTCCTGTTCCAGTACTACAGGATCTGCTCCTCCCGAAAAGATTATGGTAGGAGGCAAACCTTCCACAATATGGTGTTTTGGAGAAAGCCATTCCTCACATTTGAAATATGGGTTATAAAGGATAAGGCCATTGGGAATACAAGAAATTGAGAGATTGTAAACATCATCATTACTTTTAGGATCAGTTATCATAGCAGTAGCAGCAGCCAACTGTCCACCGGCTGAAGCACCGGCGCAAACGATTTTTTCGGTATCAATTTTTAATTCGTTTGCGTTTGCCCGAAGAAAACGAACAGCAGATTTGGCATCTTTGACACATTCCAAGGGAACCTCAACACTGTCCCTGTCTTTTAGCCGGTAATCAACGGAAACTGCAACCACCCCCCTTTTACTCCAATATCTGCAATCGGGAAAATGCCAACTATGCTTCCCCCCCTTCCAGCCTCCACCATGAAAAAATAAGATACAAGGAAATTCCCTCTCCGAATCAGCATAATTATCCGGTAAAAAAACTGACATTTTAAGCTCTTTGCCGTCTACTTGCTTAAACACCCATTCCGTTGGATTTTCGTTAGAAATATCAACAGGTTTAGCTCTTTCTAAGCTTATAGCAGATGTATGATTGTTGAACGTGAATAAACAAACTAATGACAAAAGCGTAAGTTGGTTATATTTAAGGATACAGGTGTTTCTCATAATCTAATTTTTATTTGTAGAAGCTACTAAGTACCAGTCTGTACGATTTACAAGACTTTTCCTTTTACTCGTTTATGTTCAGCGCTTCATCATTTAGTTTTTGTTTCTCCGACCAATTTTGCTCCAGAAGGCCTTTTATATGGCATATATTCAGGCATTGGTTTCATTCTTAATCTCTTGTCTATTTCCTTCATAATGTCCATTTCTTCTTTTGTAATAGAACCATTTGTTTGTGTATTTCCCCAGGTAATAGCACAACCTGCATCAGTTAAAGTCCGCACAAAACGATAGGCTTGTTCTACATCAAACATCAAATCAGCCTTTGGGCTTGTCCATTTCATTCGCATTGGCATCCAGGCGTGCTTTACATTATGTTTGGTTGGGTCATAGCTTGCCATTGCGTCTACTATTTCAGGAAATGTAAACTCTTCATATGCCCATGAGTTGGGTGGTGCCCCCCAGGCTAAAGGAGTTGGGTGACCAGAGGTAAAATCAGTATAGGGATCATCTATATCAAAAGACCTTATTCTATAATTTCTATCATTCGGGTCATTTGTTCCGTCTGAGTCCACTTCCAAATAATCTCCATTTTTATCTTTGAAATATTTTGATCTATTCGAACGCTCATTTTCCACTATGCCATTAGAGGCTATCATAACAGTTGGATCTACCTCTCTAATCATGTTAATAAAATCTGCTAATTCACCAGCAATTCCGCCCACATGATCCAGCCAATATCCATCTGCCAAACCTTTAAACCTTTCGATAAAACCTTTGCATAAAGTACGGTAGGCCAAACCTTCATCACCATCAAATTTTGTGTTGTAATAGTTTTCCCAAGCTGCCTTATATTCCGCATTGTCTTTTGTACCCGATCTTGCTGAAGGCCCATCGGTAGCGATGTAAAGAATTACTTTTTTTCCTCCCTTATGTAATACGTCAATTACATCCAGAATTATTTTTTCATTTTCAAGAGAAGGCACAAATTCAGGATGGATTTCCTTGGCAACATCTACATAAGGATTATCCCTTAAGGTAAACCAGTAGCCATGGGCACGATGCGTGAAGTTTGTAAACACGTGGCCAACTGTTGGGAGATTATCCACAATATCCTGTGCCCCTTTTACCCAATCGCCAGATGAGTTGGCTTTATCCAATTGTACTCCTCCTTCAACTATTAGGCGTACTCCCCAAGAGCCCACAAGCGAGTTTCTTTCAGAACCAGTTTGAGCATTGGCATTGATAAAAATCAAGGCGAAAATAATTGCAATTAAATATAGTTTCATTTTTTTATTTTAAAACTTAAGTTTATTTCTTCTGTATGCTGATGGCTGTTTGAAATGAAAATCGGGAGCTTTATTTAACTCACTTTGAAATTCTTTTACTAATTTTTTTTCCTTTTTAGTACGTTTATCCTCAGGAATGGGCTCTTTTTCCTTTGGGTCCTGGCTTACATTATAAAATCTACCATCGTTATAAAGCTTATAGGGTTTATTGCGCACAAAACGCCCATACCAGCGCTCCTTCCCTCCTGGTTTTAAAGGGTCATAATGAACAAATACCGTATTACGTTCTTTCTGGTTCTGTCCTGTAAAAAGAGAATAATGGCTTTTTCCGTCAATATTTTCAGGAATTGGAGCTCCCGCTAATTCAGCAAATGTGGGTACAAAATCGCTGAATTCGAACAGACTATTATACTCAAATCCTTTCTTAATTTTGGAAGGATTAGAAACAATCATAGGAACATGGGTCCCTCCATCTGCCATGGTACCTTTACCCCCTGGATATGGACCATTAACTGTTTGGGTCGTTAAAGAGATATGAGTTCCATTATCACCCGTAAAAATAATAATCGTATTATCAGAAAGTCCTTGCTCTTCTACGGCGTCAATCAATTTTTGAACTATTTTATCGGTATATTCAACCATATCTTTAAAAAAACGATTGTCTTTTTTCAACCTTAAACTCTTATTACTCCATTCTTTTGAATCTGGAGTTGGAACAAATGGCGAATGCACCAACATCATAGGATAATAAAGAAAAAATGGCTTGTCCTTTTTTCTTTTTATAAAATCGACAGCATAATCGCTTACCACATCGGGTCCATAAGTATCCTCTAAACCTTTTAATTGTTTACCGTTTTGATATAGTAGAGGATCGGCAAATCTGCTACCGTATTCTGTTCCTGTTTTAGCCCCTTTTATACTTATAAATTCCCATAAACAGTACTCATCAAAACCAAAATGATGTGGACGATTCAATAGCTCAGCTTCCTCTGATGATTCAATTTTTGATCTCGTACCATTTAACTGCCACTTACCCACCACACATGTTTCATAACCAACATCTTTTAAAACATTCCCAAATGTTCGTTCCTGAACATCGAGATAAGCAAATGCTTTATAATTGTGAGAGTTGTATCTGCCTGTCATTATTTTAACCCTTGAAGGCGTACATAAGGGTTGCGAAATAGCATAGTTAAATTTTATTCCTTTTTCTGATAGTCTGTCTAGATTCGGAGTTTCATAAGACACCCCACCATTTGCACCTAAACATTCATAGCCCATATCATCAGCCATGATAAGAATAATATTCGGCTGTTTTTGCAAGCTGTTTTCATTGTTTTGAGCAAATAATAAGCAAGTGTTTAATTGAATACATAGGCCTATTAACAAACTTTTAAATCTTCTCATTTTTTGTTTTAAATTTTTAATCTCAAACTCTCAGAAATCTTTAAGTTGAAATGAATAAATTTTTTCAGGACTGGTACTTTGCTTAATTAAATTCCCTGAATACCTCAGGTTGAGATTATTTCCGAGAAGGGATTTCACATCTACTTGAACCAACTGACCGTTTTCCCATGTAATAGAAATCTCAAACCCTCCTTTACCTTTTATTCCTTCTATTTTACCAGAAGATAGTGCTGATGGAAGTGCCGGAAGTATATCCTGATAGAAATCACCATTGTCATCACGTAAATGTGACTGCAACAACATTTCGGTAATTCCGGAAGTAGCCCCAAAGTTCCCATCTATTTGAAAAGGGGGGTGTGCGTCAAACAGGTTGTTGTATAAACCCCCTTTATTTTGGTAAATAGACCCACCATCTTTTGATGGTGGTTTCATTAAATTTTTTAGTAATAAAAATGAATGGTCACCATCCAAAAGTCTTGCCCAAAAATTAATTTTCCAAGCACGCGACCATCCGGTACCTCCGTCTCCACGATGTGAAAGGGTTACTTTACAAGCTTCCGCCAATTCAGGAGTAGTTAATGGATGAATTTCGTTGCCCGGATGCAAACCCCAAAGATGAGAAACATGACGGTGTTCATTTTCAGGATCATCTTTGTCTTCTAACCACTCTTGTAATTGCCCATACTGACCAATTTGATTGGGGGCTATTTTTGAACGTCTTTCTTCTAATTTCTTAACAAAATCAGCATCAACTCTTAAAACTTCTGCAGCTTCAATGGTATTTGCAAAAAGATTACGAATAATTTGATGATCCATGGTTGGTGCCATAACCAACCCTCCATTTTCCGGGCTATTACTTGGCCCACTCACTAACCAACTCGAGTTTTCAGGATCAGGAACTAAATATTCTACAAAAAACCGGGACGCTTTTTTCATTGCAGGATACCCTCTTTTTTTCAAATATTCTTCATCCTCAGTAAACTGGTAGTGCCACCATAAATGCTGACTTAACCAAGCCCCGCCAACCGGCCAAATACCATGATTAGATCTATTTATAGGAGCTGCTCCTCGCCAAATATCAGTATTGTGATGTGTCACCCATCCACCCATATTATAGTGCTCTTTTGCTATCTTTTCTCCAGCTTCAGAAAGATCTTCAACCATACCAATTAAAGGATCTACCAGTTCTGAAAGATTGGTCATCTCTGCCAACCAATAGTTCATTTGGGTATTAATATTAATGGTGTACTTACTGTCCCAGGAAGGATAAATTTTATCATTCCAAATACCTTGTAAATTTGCTGGTTGAGTTCCCGCTCTAGAAGATGATATCAGCAAATATCTTCCATATTGATAAAGCAAAGACACCAAACTGGGGTCTCCATCTTGCCGAAAAGTTACCAGTCTTTTATCGGTTGGACGATTTGAAATTTCAGATTTACCAAGGTCTAAGGCTACACGACTAAATAGTTTTTGATAATCGTATACATGCGTGTCCTTTAACTCTGAAAATGACTTGTTTTCTATATTTTTGAGCTGTTTCTCACACCATTTAGATGGATTTCCACTGATATCTTTAAAATTCACAAAACTGGTAGCAGCTACTAATTTTAAGGTAGCACTGTTGGCATTAACTACTTTTATGGTTTTATCGTTTTGAACAACTTCACCACCTTCATTAATTATTTGTAATCTTGCCTCAAAAGTGAGTTTGCTTTCAGGGTAAGGTGCCCCTTTACGTTCTCTTTTTTTAGGATAATTGTTAACTTTTCCTCTAATAATTATTACATTTCTATCAACTAATACGTCATATTTTTCATGAGGTGAATCTAATCCAGCACTAAAATTTAATGTGCCGTTTTTTGATGATTCCAGTCTAATAATTATTGCCTGGTCAGGTTCAGAGGAAAAAATTTCCCGCTTGAATTTTACTTCATCAACTTCATACGTAACAAAAGAAATGGCTTCTTCCAAGTCCAGTTTTCTTTGAAAATTAGTAGCACTTTCATGCCCAATAAAATCCAGTAAGACATTACCAAAAGGCTGATAACACATCTGCCCTAAGGGTTTCGACATAAACTTTTCGTTACCCAATTTCTCAGCTTCCTCTTGCTTACCGTTCCAAAGCAACTGCCTTATTTCCTCCAAAACTTTATGCGCCCCTTCGTTCGCATAATCATGCGGCTGTCCCGTCCATAAAGTTTCATCATTAAACTGAATGGTTTCATTTTCAACACGGCCATAAATCATACCAGCTAATCTGCCGTTTCCAATGGGCAACGCTTCAGTCCAGTTTTCAGCAGGCTTGTTGTACCACAAAACCAATGAGGGGTTTAATTCCTTTTCTATAGGTTTTGTATCACAGGAAAATTGTGGCAAAACAGCTAAAATCAGGGTACAAATTGAAAGACACTTCATTTTCACAATATATACTTGCTCATTTTTTTTAAAATAGCAGCACTAATCTTTTCACTTAATTCCTGCATAACTGGGTCATCGGTTAAATTATTAAACTCATTAGGGTCCTTTTCTAAATAGTAAAGCATTGAGTGATCTGCATTAGTTTTAGTCCTTTCTCTATTCGGTATAATGATGTTTTTTGCACGTATCTCATATCCATTGGGCGCTCCCATTGTAAATTGATACGCTTTCCCAGATGTACTCATATCTTTGAGTTAAGGCATCAAGTCAGAACCCGACAATTTAGAAGGAGGTTCGACACCCGTTAACTCACAAAGTGCTGGAGTTTATTCTAGGAAATGAATGGGAGGCTTTCCAGGCCAACCCATTATATTTTCAGTAAAGAACATAAGGAATTTAATAATCCGGGTTCTGTTCTAATACAGCGTCAGAATTCACAATGATATCCCTATTTGGTATTGGCCATACATTTTGGTGGTCAAAAATTTGTAGTGATCCGTAAGTACCGTTGTGCACCGGGTTAAATTGACGAACCCGTTCTACAATAGTACCTGTTCTCATTAGCGTAAGTAATCTTTCCTCTTCCACAAATAACTCTCTTGCCCTTTCATCCAAAATGAATTCCATAGTTACATCGCCACCCGTTATAAGAGGCGCTGATGATCTGGCCCTTAATTCATTAATATCATTTGCTGCAGCATCAGGATTCCCATTAAGTAAGTAGGCTTCTGCTCTTAACAAATAAGTTTCTGCCAAGCGCATCACATAACGATCGCGATGAGAATTGTTAGCTTGGTTATCAACCACTTCCTCCGGGAAATTATCAATTGGTGTACATTTTGCAAAAATAGCACCAGGCCATCGGCGACCAAAAGGAATATTTACACCATCCAAGGCACCACTTTCCACCATGTTTTGACCGAAATAAGACGATGCAGGATTATCAACAACTAAATCGCGAATAACATTATACTCGGAATTGCGTATATCTCCTGGTGAATTTTCCCAAATTTGATCTATTACA
Organism: Fulvivirga sp. M361; assembly: GCF_007097395.1. Classification (GTDB taxonomy): domain Bacteria; phylum Bacteroidota; class Bacteroidia; order Cytophagales; family Cyclobacteriaceae; genus Fulvivirga. The sequence goes on along the minus strand of NZ_VKDC01000008.1, from coordinate 336,877 downwards.
TAATTTGATGGAGACCACCAGGCAATACCTCTACCACCATTGCGCTTAGTAGGGCCCGTGAATAAATTTACTCCATCATTACCGGTTAATCTCCAATACTGTGCTAATGAGAACCTAGGAAGTAGATCATTAATTTCACCACCTGGTGTAAGAAATTCGTATTGTGATACATAAATAGCTTCTGTATTACCTGAACCTCTATTTTGGTTACCCCTTCGAAACAGGTCCCAATATACATCGCCTGGCTCAGTACTTCGAGTACCAAAACGAACTTTCATTAACTCATAGCCCAAATTATCTATTACCTCTGAAGCTGCTGCTATAGCTTTTGGATAATCTTCGACCACTATATATGCCTCGGATAATGCATGGTATGCTACGCCTTTGGCTATTCTTCCATCTTGCTCCACATCATCTGCTTCCGGCAATAATTGTGTTGCATCTGTAAGGTCATCAATTATTTGCTCCCAAACAGCTTCTGCAGAAGCCCTAACAAAGTCCCTTTTTGGGCTAGTGATTTCTTCCAATACCAATGGTACACCACCGTACAAAATAACCAAACTTCTATAAGCATAGGCCCTAAAAAATTTGGCCTCTCCTATTTTAATATTGCGTTCAGCTTCTGAGGTATATTCAACAGCATCGATCCTATTTAATATTACATTTGCATTATAGATTATTTTAAAATATTTCTCCCAAAAATGTTCAACTTGACCATTTTCAGGCACTATACTATCTCCCCACCCGTTAAGATTAGAGTTTAAATTAAGGGAATTATACCCGCAATCTGTTGTATACTGAAAGGCAAAGGTGCTACCAGTATTAATATCCCCATAGCGGATATCACTAATATTCCTGTACAGTTGTACCACAGCAATATCTATAAGCTGGGGCGTACTGTAAGAATTATCTGAAGTGTACGCGCTAAAAACTTCTTCTTCCAACCATTTTTCTTCATCACACGCAGTGATAAACACGCATAACAACACTATATATACTATATTTTTCATTTTAGTTTTGCTTAAAATTCAACATTTAGACCCACTGAATAACTTTTCAAAAGCGGTATTCCAGCACTAAAACCCTTATTAGCAATGTTTTGCCCGGTATTGTTATTAGTAATTTGTGTTTCAGGATCTTGGCCGTTCCATTTCGTCCAAGTAGCAAGATTCCTCCCTGAAACAAATAATTTCAGCCTGCTCAGCTTTAAAGCATCTAGAATTTGTCTAGGAAAAGAATAGGATAAAGAAATATCCTGTAAGCGAACAAAACTTCTTTGATTATAAATATTGCCACCTAATGAAGAGGCTGCATCCAAACGTCTGTACGTAGCATCGGGATTTTCTGGCATCCAATAATCCCAAGCACCACTTGGCACATTATTACTAGCCAAAGTACCTGAAGTACCCCAATTGACTCCAGCATGTGGTGAGTCATTACCATAATAAAAATCACTGCCTCCCTGGATTGAGTTAATAAAAACGTACAAACTAAGGTTTTTATAAGTAACCGTGTTGGCAATACCAAAACGATAATCTGGATCTCGATAGCCTATTATTTTTCTGTCATCTAAAGAAGAGATATCCCCACTATCATCAAGATCATTCAATTTATAAGTTCCGGGTAAAAAACCGGCCCAGATTGAACCGTCGGCCTCATCAGCCAATTGCCACATACCGATTACCTCATAGTCGTAAATTACATTTTGTGGTTCTCCGATAAACAAATTATCTTCAATAAGATCATCTTCAAGTCCATCTCCTTCTAATCCACCTGCTCCCAAAATAGATTCAATCTTGTTTCTATAACGACTAAAATTTACTGAGGCTTCCCAATTCCAATCATCATTTTTTACTATGGTACTGGAAAGTGTAAACTCCAATCCATGATTAGAAACTTCTGCGATGTTAGTATTTATATCTTCAAACCCTGTAACAAACGGGATATCTATTCCAAAAAGAATATTTTCAGTCTTATTGTTATAATATTCTACATTACCCCTGATTTTAGAATCGAATATCTCAAAGTCTAGTCCTAAATTTGTTCCGGTAGTTGTTTCCCAAGTTAGTTCATTGTTTGGAAGACTTATATTTTCTTGACCTAGAAAGGATTGACTTCCATCACCAAATACGTAATCGGCTTCTCTCTCCGTTTCACCAAGCGTACTATAACGATCAATGCCTCTTCTTCCGGTTTGGCCGTAAGAACCTCTTAGTTTAAGAAAATCCAACCAGGGAGTATCTTTAAACATGCTTTCATTGCTTATAACCCAACCCAGTGCTACTGTTGGAAATACAGCCGTTTTATCATTGGAACCAAAGCCGGAAAAACCATCTCTTCTAACAGTTCCTGTAAAATAATATTTGTTCTTATAATCATATAACAACCTGGCCATGGTGTATAAGCTACTTTCTACCTCCTTCTCTGACTCAATTTCATTTTGAAGAGGATCTCCTGCTTCTAAAAAATCATATCCTAAAAGATCAACGTCATATTGATTACCTGTTGCTCTAAAAGAATTTATATTCCTGTTTTCAACACCGTATAAGAGCGTAGCATTAAAGTTATGGTCTTGTTTAAACGTTTTTTTGTAGGTTAAAATATTATCAAACGTCCAGTCCCATGATTCACCGTAATCTTTGAACCCACTACCTGTAAATCCATTTCCGGAAGGATTAAATCGATAAGTATTCTGGGTTCTGTAGTTATTAGAGTAATTAACCCGGTAAGAGAGCCCTTTTAATGGCAGTTCTATATCTGCATATAAGAGACTAAAGTAGTTTTTGTCAATATTTGAATCATCTTGAGCAATAGTAAGGTAAGGGTTCAGTACAAATCCTTCTGGTTGAGGGATGATTTCTCCATTGCCATCTCTAATTGGCGCCCAAGGCTGTAACTTAAATGGTGTATTAAACCCAGCATCTACTCCCGAATAATCTCCTATGGATAGGAAGCTCTGCGTCCCAATTTTTAACCAATCAGTAATTTGCATATCAATATTGGCCCTAAAATTGTATCGCGTATATTCATCGTTTTTCAAGAAGCCTTTTTGATCGGTAATACCACCTGACACAAAATAATCAATAGTTTCTGTTTTACCACGAATACTTATATTGTGGGTATTAACAAATGGGTCTGCTGTAAACAAGTCCCACCAAGGTGTATCGATCCCATCGGCATAACCTTGGGCTATTTCATTTGTTTTAAAATTACCTTGCCAAACATAATCAGGGTCTACTTCCAGAAAGTCAGGCCCTAATCGACCTCCTTCTGCCCAAAATATATCCTGATAAAATTCTTCGTATTCTGCTGCCTGCATGGGGACAAAAGCACTACTTGTTGGAGACTGAATAGAATAACTTGCATTGTACTCAATGGTTGGCTTAACCGATATTTTTCCTTTTTTCGTAGTAATCAATATGACTCCATTAGAAGCCTGTGAACCATAGATAGCGGCAGAACTCGCATCTTTCAATACATCTATTGATCCAATATCAGCAGGGTTCAAATCAACAAGATTTCCTCTATAAATAATCCCGTCTAAAACGATAAGAGGGGCATTGGCAGCATTTCCACTAGATAAAGTGCTTTGCCCCCTGACAGATATTACAGGGTTTTGTCCCGCTGTTTGGGTGGCACCAATATTAAGACCAGCAACTCTACCTTGAAGCGCCTGTACAATAGATACGTTAGGAAAATCATTTACCTGATCCAAATCGGCACTTGATACTGCCCCTGTCAAATCTTCTCTCTTTACCGTGACTCCATATCCTAGAACAACTACCTCCTGCAAGCTTTCAATGTTCGTGGTCATCTCTACGTCAATAACAACCCTTCCAGCCAGAGGCACCTCCACGTCGTCATATCCCACAAATGAAATAACCAAAATGGCATCATCTGAAACTTTAAGCGTATAATTACCGCTCACATCTGTAATAGTCCCGTTATTAGTACCCTTTTCCAGAACTGTAGCGCCAGGCAGGCCTTCGTCATTTTCATCAGTGACTTTTCCAGTAATGATCACATCGGGAGTAATTTCTTCGTAGACATTAGGCACAGGCAGATCAGATTTTAAGCCTTTCAAAGAAATAGTCTCATTCACTCTCCTTATTGAAGTATGCGACTGTAATGAAATGCTGCGCATCAAGTCACTCATCTTCCAAATACCATCTTTAATTGAAACTGATTTTTTGGACAACTCCTTTTTAGAGTACGCAAAGGAAAACTCAGAAACCTCTTCTATCTCCTCTATCAATTCCAAAAGATTCGAGCCCTGATAATTTAAATTGATATCAATTTCATTGAGCTGCTTGCGCTGGGCCGCTGAATCTGAACCAAATGTTATAGTGAGGGAACAGCAAAAAATCGTTGCATATATCGTCGATTTGGTCATGTTCAAGATAATTTTTCGTAATTTTACATTCATATATTTCAGGTTTTGGTTTATTCTAAAACTTGTTATTCAAAAAAAGCTGAGCCCTTTTCCCCAAAAGCACACTCAGCTTTTTCATTATCAATTTATCTCAACAATTTTTTCTTTTATTTTAAATCGAAATTCATAATTGTGGGACAATATTTTCATTACTTCTTTTAGTGAGGCATTACTGAAATTAGCAGTAATCTTTTTGGTCAGAAAAAGGTCATCACTTACCCTAAACTGCACACCATACCATCTTGAGAGTGTCCTGATAACTGTCTGAAAATCTTGATCGCGAAAAACCAAATTTCCATCAATCCACCCAAAAACGGCATCCTTATCCGGTATCGATTTCCTTTCCAACGTCTTTGACAAAGGGAAGTATGTTGCCATTTGATCAGGTAAAAGAGTGACAGATTCATCTGTCTCACTTTTGATGACCCTGACCTTACCGGTCATGACCATTACATCAATTTCCGATTCCTCCGAATAGGACCTGACGTTGAATGAAGTACCTAAAACCTTCACAGCAATATCGCCCGCATTAATTACGAAAGGTCTCGTTTCATCATGGGCCACATCAAAAAAGGCTTCACCTGATAATTCTACTTGCCTCTTGTCGACTTGAAAGTTCTGAGGATATTTTATGCTGGTTCCTGAATTAAGTTTGACAACTGTTCCATCTGGAAGTTTGACCACTTTTTTCTGCCCCCACTGAGTATTCTTTGACTCTGAAAAAATGAATGCTTCCGAGCCAAACTTTTCAGGATCTTTATCAAAGGTTAAGTACAAGCAAGCTATTGAAACAAAAATCAATGATATGGCGACCGCCAATTTCAAAAAGCTCTTGTTCTGTCTTCTATCCGGCTTGAGGTCGGTACGCAGGTCAGCGTTAATCCTATTCAACAACCTCAGCTGCAACTCCCTTGGGGATTCATCCGTAAAAAGCAAAACTTTGTGATCATCAAACGATTGATACCAGGTGTTTAGCTGCTCCTGTTCCTGTTCTGTCGCAGTGCCTTTCAGCACTTTATCAGCAAGTAGTTCAAGTTGGTTTTTCGTAACTTTTCGACTCATTAATAAAAAAGTCGTAATATGAGCGCCACTTACGTATCCAGAATTAACATTTTTTTAAAAAACTAGAAGAAGAGAGATAATAGAGCAATTAAAAAAATAACCGTATAGTCACTTAAGTCCTTTCTCAAATATTTAAGTGCCTTATAAATTTGAGTTTCAACAGTTCGCTTAGAGAGGTCCAATTCCTTGGCTATTTCGTCGGAAGACATGTCCATTTCACGACTCATCTTAAAAACAAGCTTGCAGCGATCGGGCAAATTTTCAATGCCAACTTTGAATCTGCCATAAAGCTCATTAAATGAAAGTACCTCTGAGGTGTTATTGGTCGAAACCCAACAGGTAGATTGGGCGTGATCTAAATTCACCTGATTCAGCTTCCTTTTACGAATATGGTCTATCACCTTGTACTTCATCGCCGTATATATATATACTTTGAGACCGTCACGAATTTCGAGAGATTGTCTTTTATTCCAGATACCGGTGAACAGCTCCTGAATAACGTCCTCAACCTCGGCCTGGGATTGCAATCTATTGCATCCAATAGCATAGAGAGATTCCCAATAGAGGTTATATATCTGCTCGAAGGCTCGACTGTCACCTTTCTTAAGTAAGATTATCAGACGCGATTCGTTCTCAGTCCTCATCAGATACCAAAATTATATTAGAAAAAAATTTGACCATTATTATGTATCTAAAACAAATGACATGATTTATGAAAATAAAAGGTAGCAACTTTTGATAAATATAACACGTGCACAGGTGTGTCCATATAACTATTTCAAGTTCAGTCTAAAGGATACCCATTTAGATTGTTCTGAGCAAATCCAAACTTCACCTACCAGGATATCCGAAATGATGACCTCATTTTTTCCAGAGAATGTCATTTCACGCCCTTTATTGGATGTTTGCAACGGATCTAGCTGGATCATCCATTTTCCATCGCTACCTGCTTTGGTCTCTTTGGTTTGTCCTGCAAAAGTCAGGGTGATTTTTTCTTTTGGAGATGCTGTGCCCCAGATAGGTACAGCTTGCTTTCGCTGTAAGACCATGTGGTCATAGAAGAGATTGGCCGGCTTAAGTTGCTGGGCAGTAGCTGTACCGACTATCAGAATTGGCACAAACAAAAAGGATCTTTTTATTTGTGCTAAGCCTATGTTGCTCAATTTCCCAATAACAAATCTCACATAGTAAGCTTTACAAATCATTTCTTTTACCTATCTAATCGTCTTGTGCTGTTTGATCCCACAGTCTGTACGGATCGTCATGTTGCACCATTTGTTGGAGTAATAGCGCCTCCATTTCAGCCAACTTGTTGGCGTATTTCAGGTTACTGGCCAGGTTAGTTTCCATTTCTCCGGATTTACCATGCTCGGGCAGATACTCATGTGGGTTTTCTGCTAAATTGAAAAGCTGGGTCTCACGCACTGCCCCATCCATAGCATCATACTTGATTAATTTCCAGTCTCCTTTTTTCACACTCCGCATTCCAGGTTTTGTACCCCCGGAATAAACACCATACATCACTTCCCTTACCGTTTCTTTTTCTCCATTTATGACAGGTTTAAGACTAGCGCCTTCCACTGTAGTCGGGATCTTGATTCCGGCCAGATCACATAAAGTAGGTAGTACATCCAGCAAATAGGCGTTACCCTTTACCCGTTTGCCTGAAGCTATTCCCGGGCCCTTAATAATGAAAGGCACACGCCATGTATGTTCATACAGGTTCTGTTTTCCCATGAGTCCATGTCGCCCGATGGACATGCCATGATCGGACGTGTAGATAATGTAGGTATTATCCAGTTCGCCCATTTCTTCGAGTTTGTTAAGCACTTTGCCTATTTGTATGTCAATATTTTCTGAGCAGGCGTACTCACGCCCGAGTTCGTTGCGTACGGTCTGTTCGTCCCTGTTTTTCCATACACCACTTACCCGTTCTTCATCCCTAAGCTCCGGATGACCATGAAAAAAGGGATGTGCGGGGAGGTAATTATCCTGCAGCGGAGGTTGTTTGGCATTGGCCGGGGGCAGGCTTGATGTATCGGTATGGTTTACTGCTCCGTACTTTGCCAGAAGTTCAGGAGTACCGTCACGGATATCATGCGGGTGTGAAAAACCAAAATAGATCAAAAATGGGTTGGTTTCCTTCGTTTCTTTGCGTTCACTCAAATAGTTGAGTACTTGTTTGGCATGCCAGGCACTTCCTGTTTCTTCTGTTCCTCCCCGCTTGGTGGCATCTTTTACGACAGTAAACTGCTCGTTTGCTTTTGCATAGGAATTACCTTTTTTACAGGTACGCATGGTTTTGTACCCTTCTCTATTAAAAACGGCTGCCATGGACTGCTTCTCCAGACTATCAGGCTCATTTGGGTTTTTAAATTGTCTGTATGAAGGCAAATGCCAAAGCGTGCGGCCAGTCATTATCATATGGCGGGACGGGGTACAAACTGCCCCACTCCATGAACCCATGTGGTAGGCACTTTCAAACACTATCCCTTCCTGGGCCAGCCGGTCTATATTGGGCGTTTCCAGGCTGGATTTTGGATCATATGTTTTCAAGTCAAACGGGGATTGATCATCTACCAACACAAATAAAAAGTTGGGACGCTTTTCTCTTTTCTCCGTTTCTTCCTTACCCGCAGGCCTGCAACATACACTCACTAACCCGAGTATAACGAATACTGAAATAGAGCTAATGTTTATCTTTATCATACTATTTTAATTCTGTCTGTATTTAGTTTCAGCCCTCATTCAATACTCTTTTCTCCTGACGATCAGCATATAATTTCATATGCTTAACCCTGAATTTTTCATAAGCCGTTCGCGGATTTTACTTTTCGGCAGAACGACTAATGTGCTCTCCGCCTAAGTGCTATTGAGTTATTTATGGCTCGTTTCATCCAGTTTATATCATCGGTGGATCAACTAAAATGGGCTTGTTTGTGATCAATAAATAAGATTTCCAATGACTACTTATTGTGAATAAATCTCTTTGCAACCAGAAGTTAGTGGATTACACATTACTTTTTTATTGTATTATAGCTATATTTTAAGGACACACCTGTGCATTTCGTCCTCAACATTTCAACTTTAGCATCGGTCACTCTTGGCTTATTGGCCCGTAAAGAAGAAGGGGAAAACGCTTAGCCTTCTATCATACTTGATCCCTCCATACCCACTGTGTAGAGTTTTCAGTTAGTGTGGCGATTGTTAAACCCTTTTATGCATTTAGAACTTCGTGATGAGAGTTTAAATCACAATAAATCAGGAAGTTTTGTGAATGAGGCAGAGCACCACTATGGTAGAAAATTTCAATAGTTTAAAATTTCATCCAGGTGAGCTGATTCCAGTTTTCTTTCACAAAACCTTGTGGCACACCCGGAGTAGATCTTCCGTTCTCCACTATCTCAGTTATTCTTACTTTCAATCGATCCACAATGCCGGGATGTTGGAAATAGAGGTTTGTCGTTTCTCCGGGATCGTCTTCCAAATTGTAAAGCTCGAACGGTGCTTCTCCGGCTTGTGGCTCGATGAAAGTCGGCTGCAGTGAACCTCCAGAGCCCCGAAGCATATTGAGTTTCCACTTCCCTACCATGGCTGTGTTGTATCCGTTTTCTCGTAATAGCGAAGCAATCGTGGTTCTACCTTTTTCGATCAAACATGGTCCGTCAGCTCTAAGCACTCCTTTCTTTAAGGAAGTTCTCCAGCTGTATCTGCCTGTAAGTAAAGAATATCGGGATGGCGTACACACCGCATCACTGCTATGACCATCAGTGAAAGTGGCACCTTCGTTAACAATTTGATCCATGTTGGGCGTCTTGAATTTCGCCTCCGGATTGAGGGCTGCAACATCTCCATACCCCTGATCATCCGTGTAAATGATGACAATATTAGGTTTCTGGCTGGCTTCTGAGTTCGTTTGAGCATAGCCAAAAGACCCTACAAAAAGAAGTAAGGAAACGGATAGGCATATTTTCATCATAGATTTCCTCACTTTATGTTGTCTCTTAATGAAGTGGTTTCTGTTCCGGGAAAATCTTCAGGAACACTTTGATCTATTTCCCTTCCGGCAAGCCATTGGATAGCCCTTACCATCTCTGTTTGAAAAGCCGCGCACTTCAGTCCTGTTGGTTCTTCCTGGTTTATCCATTGGTGACCTAAGGAGGAATTGTAAACATTTCCTTCCCCATATTTCACCGTCCATTCAATAGGGAAGTTGAGTTGGTATTTTTCGTCTTTGGCATAACTAAGGACGGTGAGGTTTTCAGCAGGCCCCCGGGCATAGGTGTAAATTTCTACATCAGCAAATACCCAGCTTCGGGGCAATCCCTTTTGAATCGGATGGTCTCCTATTCGGGTTACCAAGGCGTCCACTCGTTTTCCATGGCTTGTATCTTCTCCATCTCCTGTTTCCACCACTTTCATTTGTTCGTTATCGTCAATGAGAATGGCTTTCCCAAAGCCCTTTTTCCTCCAGCCCATACCAATCATCTTATTGTATGCTTCCCAGTCTTCAAAGGCATTGTTAGCCGAATGAAAAATGTATAAACCGCCTCCCCGAGCTACGAAATTCTCCAATCCACTACGTACTCTGTCGCTCCACCTCACCGGGTTTTTCAGGTCATTGCAGTTGAGTAAAACCACATCATACACCGAAAAGTCAGGATTCCATTTTTGCAATGTCTCGCTTGGAACCAAATGATCAGGGGAAGTAGTGATATCGGTTTTAATGTCATCGTATTCGTTCAAGATCTTCACGATGAATTGGGTGGTCAACTGCCAATCATGATTTGAAAAACCATCAACGATAAGCAGCCTGATTTCGTCTTTACTGACCTCTTTCATGGCTCCCGCGCTATCCGAAGCTTCGACAATTTTGTGATCACAGTTCAGTCTAATAAATAGGATGGCTATAGTTGATAGAATGATAGGGCTTTTTTTCATGCCTCTTAATGCTTTAAAAATTCTTCGGCAGGAATAATTTCATCCAATTCCCTGATCCTGATATTTCGATAATAGATTTCCGCGGTTTCTGATTGAAATCCGACAATCCCTTCTCCGGGTGAAAGATCAAAAGCCATATTCACTACCTCGCCATTTAACTTATGAATGGCATATTCATGCCCCATGACGATGATCTCACATTGGTTCCATTTGTCATTCACGTCTTGATAATTGGTGGTAGGGGAAGCAAAATGCAGCCAACCTTTTCCGGTATCCAGCTTGCCTCCATCGTTAGGGTGTAGGTACGTGTTCGTTTCATCATCCTGATACCATTTGTATTTGGTTCCTGCTGGCCTGATCAGGTCTCCTGTGTGATTTCTGTTTTTGGTATGATCAAACCGGATCTGGTATTCGATTCCTGTAGGCCAGATCTTATCATCAACGACGTGGTAATACACTCCCGCATCGTATTGCCATTTATCGAAGTTATTGGTGATTTTTTCGCCCCATTTGTATTCAAACCGGAGGATGTATTTGCTGTATTTCTTTTTGGAATAAAAAAGACCGTGGGTTTCATTTTCACCTGTATTCAAATTAAGACTGTCCGGAAAATCCTTAAAAACATGTACCGCTCCATCATCTATGGCAAAGACGTTTTTGGCCATCTCCTCGTCTCCATTTCTCAACTTCAGGTACCACCCCTCAAAGTTTTTACCATTAAATATGGTTTGAAACCCATCAGTATATCTGGATTCTAATAAGGGCTTATAATCCAACCACCCTGCATCTTCATTACCTCCGTTGGTCGCTCCCGTTAACACCCACCATAGCATCCCTGAATCTGAGGTATCAAAAGTGGGTTTTGCGTTTCTGCTGTATAACCATCTTAGGTCATCATTTATCGAGTTCTCCATCCATGAGATATTACCTATTTCGGTGTTCCAGCCAGTTTTGTTTTGATTCGGGAGGTCGTGCGTGGTTACTCCTAGCTTTTTGACATCTTCCCAAGTGTGTGTCATCTGTGGAGGAAAAGTGTGCTCGTTGTTCCACGGTCCATGAGAGATGCAGTGAATGTATTTTCTCTTGGATGGCTCTACAGCATTTATGCACTGCCAAGGCACTTCCATAGGTCCAGCAATACAGAACCAAAGTGGATTATCCGCTGAGGATTTATCTCCTTCTTTTTTAAAGTTGGCTATGAGTTCATCTAGCTGTTTCTGAGAATCGAAGATTTTGTTCGCATCAATGGAAAAGCGGCTTGCCCCTCCTTCAATGCTTTCGAGCATTTCACTATATCTCTCAGGAAGGTTTTTCCCTATATGACAGGAATGGTCAAAGTGGACAAGTTTGGATTTGAACCCTGACGCGTCCAAAATTGCGCAATTCATGGCAACTGCCAGAAAATCATCTTTGTCATAATTATTTCCATCGTGTGATAAAGCGATCCTTCCGCCGGGAAAATTGAAGGGTCTGGTATCTGTTAATGATTTAGTGATTGCCTCACCTTCAGTCAGGTTATTTTGCCCAACTACTACCATCGGAGATGAAAAAACAAGACTTTCGGCACTTACTGCATTGATGAAATATGCCTGGGCTTCTACAGGCAGGCTGACAGATATCGATTTGGAAGTACTTGAAAGATTGGCCTGTGTTTCAATCCATTCATATCCCTTCCCAGACCAGTCAGCGGTATCAACGGTGTAGTACAACCAGGCGCTACTCAGACTTCCATCATATTCATAATTAAATGAAAGCGTATTGTTGTTTTCAAGATTTTGCGAGGTAAACTCAAGCCTTTTATCTCCTGATCCTGTGATGTAATCAGCAAACTGATAGATGTCTTCGGGTTCCCATCCTGCCCTATGACCATGGCGCATACCGGACGCTATGCGTAAGTATTTTTCATTGGCTGATGCCCTATAGGTCTTTGTAAAAGAATTCATACTAAAATGCTTATCGTTCGTCCCGTTCACGTAGAGCGTGGGCATTGATTGAAACGGCACATATAGCGAGGGTTCCCAATTCTCCAGATAAAACTCCTGCTCGTCACGTGTATTTGCGGAGAGTTGTGCAGCATAAAGAGGGGCCTCTTGCAAGTAGCCGCATCCATAAACAGGGATGGCAAAGTCAAAACGATTATCTATGCCGGTAATCACAGTGGTGAGAATACCCCCCCATGATATCCCGGTAATTCCAATATGATCAGTATCTACCTGATTGGTAAAATCAGGGTTCCTGAGCAGACTATTGGCCATGATCACATCGGCCACCGCATGGTAGAACCATTGATCTTTTAAGTCCTTATCTGCATCTCTAAAAAACCCATCACGCCTGGGGCCGGAAAACCCGAAGGTAGGCCATTGGTTATTTTCATCTCTTGCCCCCGGTACGTTTCCCTCCAAAGACATAGAAATGGCAATGTAGCCGCGGTCATTCCATTTTTGCACCCACTTTTCAAAGGCTGTACCCCCTCCACCATGCACACAAACTACGGCGGGCGCCTTTTGTCCTTCCTCAAGTGATGCTGGCACCCCATACCATGCAAAATATTTGGTGGGGTTTCCCATATAATCCAGGCCCTTTATGAGAACTCCTGAAATATTTTCGTTCTCCTTCTCAGTATCATAAGCCTTTGTGAATTCAAAAAACGGGCTATTGAATACACCGCTTTCCACTAATTTTTCTTTAACCCAGGATGGGCCGCTCGTTTGAGCATACGAAAAAGAAGAAATAAATATTATTATTACGATCAGACAGTGTTTCATATTAACATCAGTTATCATTCTATTTATGTGCCTAATCCGGTCCCTTTAATTTATATCGGGCTATTGTGTTTCAATCGTATTCATCATTCGAACGTTATGATTTCCGCTAATTTCAAGTCCCTTGAACTAGCTCCGATCTCAATTCCAAACTCACCTGGCTCTACTATCCACTTCTTTGAAATGGGCGACCAGAATGCGAACGCTTCTTTGTCCAAACTGAATTCCACTTTTTTGGATTCACCGGGCTTCAATGAAACGCGTTTGAAACCCTTCAACTCCCGCATTGGCCTGGAAGCGCTTGATTCTTTGTCGCTTACATAGAGCTGCACAATTTCATCACCCGACACAGGTCCGGTGTTTTTGATAATAACACTAACCATTGCGCCCTTTTCGTTTTTCCGGATTTTTAACTTTCTGTAGGAAAAATCGGTGTAGCTCAGACCATATCCGAATGGAAAACGCATTTCTTCCTCCTGTTTATCGAAGTATCGATAGCCCACAAAGATCCCTTCGGAATATAGGTTGCTCACATTGCTTTTCGAGTAGCCTTCAGGATGAGTAAGAATGCTCCCTTCGGGATATTGAGCTACCGATTTAGGGAAACTAAAAGGTAATTTCCCACTTGGGTTTACATCACCAAACAATACTTCGGCCATCGCCTGACCAATTTTCTCTCCGCAATAGAAGTGATAAATCACGCCTTTAACATCATCGATCCAATCGCTGACATCAATAAAACTACCTCCTGTAAGTACGACTACGGTATTAGGATTTACCGCCGCTACCTGCTTCACCAATTCAACCTGAGTACCGGGTAAGTTCGCATGTTCCCGATCCCAACCTTCGGTTTCCAAACCACCGTGCAAACCAACAATTATGACTACTGCATCGGTACTTTTGGCCACCTCAACTGCCTCTGCAATCAGCAGTTTGTCTTGTACTTCATCGGCTTTAATCCTCTCCAAAACCTCGGTTTTTTTATCAACCCCCCTTTCCCTTTTTTTGCTGGAAACGGTACACCCCCGGGCATAGACGATGTCCGTTTGTGGTGCTAATGCTGCGATCTCATCCACCGGGTTATTTATTGCATCTTGAAAATGAAAAGTGCGACCGCTACCTCCCCCCTGCATGTAATAGAAGTCCGGGTGGCCTTTTGATCTTTTTGCATTCGGCCCGATCACCGCCAGTTTTTTTATTTTAGTTCGATCTAATGGCAGTGTTGCCTCTTCATTTTTTAAAAGTACAGCGGCCCCTCTGGCTACTTCGAGCGCTATCTTCTTGTGCGGATCACTATGAACAATATCCCTGGACACCACCGGCCCCTTGTCGAAAAGTCCCATTTTGAACATTACGAATAGTTTTTCACGAAGAAGTTGATCCACCACTGATTCCTCTAACCCGCCTGCCTCCACTGCATCGACCATCTTCCCTCCATAGAACTTTGGTGCATGCATTTCTATATTCATTCCGGAAAGTGCCGCGGGTACCGTTGATTGAACTCCATTGCCAAAGTCGGACAATACAAATCCTTTAAAGCCCCATTCATTTCTCAAAACATTGGTCAACAACCATTTATTCTCGCACATAAATGTGCCATTTAACCGGTTATACGCCCCCATAATATTCAACGCCCCACCCTCGATGACAGCAGCCTTAAAAGCCGGCAGGTAGATCTCTCTCATCGTGCGCTCATCCACTTCATTATTAATATCAAATCTGTGCCGCTCCTGATTATTGGCTACAAAATGTTTTGGCCCACAGATAATACCATTTTCCTGCATGGTCTTCACATGAGTTACGCCTAAACGCGCAGTGAGATAAGGGTCTTCCGAAAAGCACTCCCAATTTCTTCCTCCTAAGGGATGACGGATAATATTCAGCGTGGTGCCAAGATTGAGATCCTGGTTCAACGCCTTCATTTCCTGTGCCACAGCAGCGCTTGCCCTTGCATACAAATCAGTATTCCATGATGCGGCAATACCAATTGGTGCCATCATGTAGGTTGAGTTTATTGTTCGATCCCTTCCCGATCGTACCCCTGTGATACCATGACCCATTACTAATCGGGGGATGCCCAGACGTTCGTTCCCTGCTGTACCAAAAATTCCAGCGGTGACATCTCCAAACTCTCCTTCTCCTACCCCTATTCCTACGAGTTGTGTTACTTTCTCTTCCAAAGTCATCCGGCTTAAGAGATCCTCGGTGCGATCCTCAGGAGATACAGATGCATCCTTATACAATTGTGCGGTGCCCGGTAGAACTATACAGAGACTACTAACAACTATTATGACCAGTTTTCTCATCATTCGCTATTTTTCTGAACTCAACTGACCAGTGGGAAATTTCCCTTGTCTATCGAGGTGAACAACCACATAAGGCCTCTCTGTTTCCATATCAGGATACATTCTACCATTACCCTTTGAATCCATCACCTCTATGAAGTACATCACGTCATACTTACCATCAAAAAACTCTGATGGGATATCAGCCTCATACTTACCTGAGCCGGCCTCATAGGTCATCTGAGCGGATTGGTAATCTTCGAATTGGGACAACCTTCGGTATCGAAGGCTTACACGTTTTAGCCCTGAACCATCCGTGACTTTGGCAGACACCTTAAGTTTCTCATTCGGTTTGGCAGTAGTGATACGATCCAAATCAACAACCGGCGCCTCATTGTCATCGCTTATGATCACTTGATAGGCTGATTTAGTTCCGCCTTTGGGTAAATAGGTTTTCCCGCCAGACCCTTCATCGATTTCAATGTAGTACTTCAGTATGCCTTCAGGGCCTGAGTTAGCGATTTCAGCAAAACCAATACCATGAGAGACGCTCATTTCAACAGACCTGAACTCTTCCCCTTCTGTGGCCACCATCACTCTGGCAGATTTAATGGATTTTTTCGAAATGATAGTGGCTGAAATCTCCATTGACTCATCGGGTAAACCCCGTTGTACAGGCACATGTACGAACAGTCTTTTGAGACCTATGCTATCCTGTATCGTCTTTCGGTCTTCCTTGATACTTTCCAGCTCATCCACCAGTCGCTGATGTTCATTACGCCAGTGCCCGGGGAAAAGCGCTTTATTGGATCCAAAATCCAGTTGGCTGTTGTATATGTTGCCAGCAGACGCTACCAAATTTCCGTACTCCTCGACCGCTTGTTCTTCCAACGCCAGTGCTTTGTCAAATGAGGTTAAATCGCCTGTTTTTGTGTATAGATTATAATAGACGGCAGCCTTCAATCTGTGGGAATGATATGAAGCCAAATGAGCAAGCATTTTAAGGTCTGTGATGGTCGAAACAAACTCTTTTGTTTGTTTGTCTCCCACCAATTCTTCTGCACGTTTCACACGCGAAAGGATACTTTGTGAAGTCTGCAAGAACCAATCACTCACCTGACTTGCATTTCTTCTGACCGGGAATTTTCCGTTTAAGATCTGTTCTGCCTCTTCTTTGGGTGAAGTGAACTGCTGGATATCGGAAGGTCTGGAATGCTTTGCAAAGTGCTTCAGGTCTTCCATGCGCTGCAGTTCCGGCCATCCCTGAGGACTCATAAAACGTGGGTACAAGTAACTGGCGGTAACGATTTTCGGGAGTATTTTACTGGCTTCATGCAAACCGTCCATCAGCAACGGCCCGGCTTCCTCTCCAAACCGGTTCGCAAATTCCATCTCCCATAAGTCAGAAGGAGTATTTGCATTATAAGCTACTCTTCCCATTAGCTGATAGTAATGCCAGTACCGTTCAAATTCGTAGGTGTAGTACTTGTAACCGGGATTTAGGAGCTCGGAAACCTGAGCGTCATGCTTGCTGCCATTCATCTTGAAATAAAGCGGCTCATTGAACTCAAAACCGGCAGCATCATACAAGTGGGAGCCTTCTGAGAAAAGCCGCACCCACTGAGGATCCCCCCACAAAAAGAGCCTCGTGGTGCCACCGCTCCAGACACGCCACTTAAATCCATACTTTTTTGGGTAGCGAAGCATGTCCGCATAGCCGTGTCGCCGATCGAATTGATTGTCCCTGTTAATATGAGTTGGATGATAAGGCATGCCCATTTGTTCCATCCAGTGTTTGGTGGCCACTCTAAAATCCATTCCTGTATCCACACCATCAAATAATGTCTCGTCAGGAACATCTTTTGCCCGGGCTTCAATTTTTGAATCAGGGATCTCTTCCTTGATGATATTAAACGTTTCTTTCCAAAACGCTGAAGCAACCTCACCTGAAATACCAGATTCCCAATGCATCCGAAATTGAACCAGATCGATTTCCGGAAAAGTCCGGAAGAATTTTCGCATCGCAATTTTGGTGTAAGGGATCAGGTTTTCCTTAGTAAGCCCCCAAATGATGTTAGCCGGCAGGCCTGCAGGGATATCCGAATCCGCTTTCACCATCTCACGATACCGACGATCACGATCAATCTGATCCCACAATCCCACACCAAATTCGATCCCCCTGGAATGCGCTAAAGCAATAATTTTTTTTAATGCCCTGGTATTTTTCTGCTGTTTCTCCATCGTCATATTCGACATTTTAACATAGGGAAACTCATCTACATTAAAGAAATTGGGGTAAACAGGAGCGGTAAAATTGGGCTCCCGGTATTGGTTGTTTTTATAACCAAAAATCAACAAGAACTGATTCAGACGATTTTCAGCCATCATGTCAAAATACTTTTCCCAATAGAGGCTATCGTAAAGTCGCTGTTCGAAGTAGTTGCGATGAAACGTCCCGGCAGATACCGCGCGTTCCTTCACGTCTGGTGTTTCGGAGGCATCCTTCACATACTCGAAAATGTCAGCGTTATGATCGCTCCAGGATATTCGTTTGGCAACATCCAGTGCGGCATACATAAGCCCTACTTCATCCGAACCGCATAGTATTAGAGCAGGTTTTTCATTATAAGTGGTCTTTTTGATGAGCAGGGCCTCTTTTCCCTCGGGCAAGGGTTGGCTTATCTCCTTCAGCAATTGAGTAGCCTTGTTTTCCTGAGATGCCAAACCTGCAAAAATGTAATAAGCAGGTTCAACATTGACTGGTTCAGGGTGTTCCTCTATGGCTACCTCTTTTGAAGCAAGTGCCAGAAGTATTTTATTGAGACCATGGGCTGAAGGGCTTTTCTGATCGAATTCAAAACCAATTAATTGAACATTTGGCGCTTGGTTTTGACATGACTGACCAACCAATAACATTAAAAACCAGGCTGTATGTATGACCCTTTTTATAGGGAATAAGTACTTCATTGCGTCATTTTTGGGTTACACTGTTGATCCAAAAGATTTTTACACAAGATATCCATCCTCTGTCGATTGTCCTTATAATTCGATGTGCACACCTTTGCCCTGACGACTGACACTAAAAAGACATTCCCTTACATAGAGATATCTTTCAGTTAGCTACAATAGCCCTAAGAAAGGTCGGTGGTAATTTCTCCCACGCACAAGAGATTTTTATTTGATTTTTCGCTTTCGGGTTGGATATAACTTCTGCTTAAAATCTGTGATTTCATCTTTCAATTTCTTGTTGGCACCATTCAATAGTTCATTTTGATGTTTCATGATGCTCAAAAGGTCATGCATGGCATTGAGGTTTTCCAGTTGAACGGAAACGATTTCTTCTAAATCGGCTTTGGTGTATCTTCTGATCATAACAATCGAGTTTTATATTATAATTCAATACAAATACATATCAAATTATAATATTTCACAATACATTTTTGTATTGTATTTTAACATATTCAAAAAGAAGATATCAGAATGCTATATTTTTCTGTATTGTTTATTGATAAACTTGTGTATCATACAATATTATGAATAGGATAAAAGAGGTGCTTAAGGAGCAAGGAAGAACGCAAACTTGGCTTGCTGAGAAGATTGGGAAGAGTTATGTAGTAGTTACTAACTACTGTAATAACAATGCTCAACCAAGTGTACCTGTATTAAGAAGTATTGCGGAGGTTTTGGATGTGGATGTTAGGGAACTTTTGGTTCCAACAAAAGGCTAATTCAGTTATGAAAAATCGAGAGGAAATATTAAGTTTGTCTGAATTAACGACAATTGTCTTAAATACCGACAATGATAAGACAAACCTTAAAAAAACTGAGAGGGCTTCATAAGATGTCGCAGAAGCAATTGGCTAACGAGATTGGTATCAATAGGTCAACTTTGGCAGATTATGAAACGGGTGCCTCTGAACCGAACATTGAAACTCTTAAGCGTTTTTCAGAATATTTCAACATTACTTTAGATCAATTGATAAATGGCAATGGTAATAAATCATCCAATCAAGGATTGAAAGTTCTGGCTGTCACGGTAGACGCTGTAAATAATGAGAATATCGAATTGATACCGGAAAAGGCAAAGGCTGGGTACCTTGATGGTTATAGCGACCCAGAGTTTATTAAAACTCTTCCCAAATTCCATTTTCCAAACCTTCCTACTGGCACATACAGGGCTTTTGAAATAAAGGGGAACTCAATGCCTCCTATTAATGATGGTTTCATTGTAATTGGTAAATATGTTGAATCATTTACTGAAATAGTCAATAATAGACGTTATATCCTAATCACTATGAATGAGGGCATTGTTTTTAAGCGAATTAAAAAAAATATCAAATCACTAACCGAATTGATATTGATTTCAGACAATTTATCGTATCCTCCATATTCAATTAACAAAGATGAGATTATGGAAATATGGAGTTTTTATTCCTTCATTGGCTTTCCAGATGATTATCACTCACATGTTATTGAGGATATATTTGAAAAGCTTGAAGTCATTGACAACAAAATAGAAAATCTGGTTAAAAACTGAAACAATACACTAAGTGGCCATTAATTCCATAACCGATTTCCTTGACTTTAACCATGGAGTTGTTAATATTAACGACACCCATGATAATCTATCCCCATACAGCCAGCACTTAGTAAAAGAAATAAGAGAAAAAGATTTCGGTATTGATTTGGTCTATTTCTCAGGGGAATTCCCCTCAATATATTTTAAAGAAGTTCAAAGTTTCCAAGAACCTATACTTGTCGAAATACGAGAAACACATCGCAAGATCTGGAACCAAGGAAAAGTGCCTTTCCTTTATGTAAACAGCCCAAACGAAATACGTATTTACAATTGTTACTATGAACCTATAAATCCAAATAATAATAATGCTCATATAGATGATGCCCTTCTTTTTAATGCCACTAAATCCAATCTAAAGGATTTAGAAGAACTTAGGAATGTATTTGGTAAAGTATCAATTGAGACAGGTCAATTCTGGAAGAAAAATAAATACGCTAAGAAGCTTACGAATCAAAGCAGAATTAATCAGGTGCTGATTGAAAACCTTAAACACACTCGAAAAGTCCTGCATAAGGAATATGGAATTGATTATAGCATTATTCATGACCTTCTTCTTCGGTCACTCTTTCTGCTTTATCTTGAAGATAGAGGCGCTACGAATGATGAGTTTTATCAAAATATCCTCCCAGAATCAATAGGTTATTATGATATTTTAGAAAAAGACATTTCAGCGACATACAGACTCTTCGCTGTATTGGAAAGTTCTTTCAACGGTAACCTTTGTCCAGTTACCCAAGATGAATTGGATTTGATTAATCTTGCCCATCTGCAAACTATAAGAGAGTGTTTTTGGGATAAAATCGAACTCCATGGTCAACAAAAACTTTTTGATTGGAAGACCTTTGATTTCAAATACATACCGATCGAACTTATAAGCGAAATCTATGAGGATTTTTTGTTAAAAGAAGAAGGGGAAGATCAAAAAGCAAAAGATGGAGCTTATTACACTCCTCATACTTTAGTTGACTTTATATTGAATAAGGTTTTGCCTTGGGGCAGCACAAACAAAAAGGCTAATAATTACAATATCAAAGTACTTGATCCAACATGTGGTTCGGGAATCTTTTTAGTCGAAGCGTTTAAGCGATTAGTTGATAGGTGGAAGCAAAACAATCCCTCTGAAAAAATAAGTTTTGAGATACTGATCGAACTTGTAAGGAATAACATTTTCGGGATAGAACTCAATAAAGAAGCAATAAAGGTAGCGGCTTTCAGTCTATATCTGGCAATGTTAGACAACCTCGAACCCAAAACACTTTGGAAAGAAAAAGCTTTCCCATACTTAATTTATGACCCCAAAAACGAGGACGATAGCACTCAAGGCCATAACCTGTTTCGAATGAGTAGCCTTGGCAATGGGCCATTTGAAGAGATCAAATTTGACCTTATCGTAGGAAATCCTCCATTCAAAGAAGGTAAACTAGACAAAGAGACAAAAGACTATAATGATCAAAGGAATTATCCACAAGAAATGGTGGTGGCATTTCTCGACAGAGTCTCATATTTATGTCCAAATGGAAAGATTGCATTGGTGGCTGCTGTAAAACCAGTTCTGTTTAATACGTTGAGTACCTATCAAAATTTCAGACAATTTCTGTTCAATGAGAACTACGTCGAAGAAATCTATAACTTTTCCATTCTTCGTAAAACAAGTCGGAAATATGGTGGGAACCTTTTTGCTTCTGCCGTTGGGCCTGCTTGCGTAATATTCTATCAAAAGCATAAGCCAAAGGATTATTCAGATCTGCTGTTATATTGTGCACCAAAAACAGCCATCAAAAACAGTATCATAGATGGAATTGCCATTGATCAGACGGACATCAAATATCTTCCAAGAATTGAATGCAATAAACCAAACACCAAAATTTGGAAGACCGCCATGTGGGGGACTGACCGTGACTTTCGGTTTATCAACTTGCTTGATAAACACAAATCGATAGGCGATATTCTAATAGAAAAAGAAAATCATGGATGGAATATGGGGGTTGGGTTTGAAACTTCTCACCCCGCGGATAAACCAGACTCGGAGATTTCCCAAGTACCACATATACATGCAAGTCGCATTGAAAGATATTTTACACCTGAATCAAGCACTACAAATATTGACATTAAACTGTTTAGGAGAAGAGGTGCAAAAAGAGCCTATTTAGCTCCCCATGTTCTTATCAAAAAAGGACAATCGAAAAAAAGATTTTGTGCTTCATATCTTGACTATGACTGCTCATATCGAGACGCAGTCTATGGAATTAATGGTGAGTCCCATTTACTCAAACTACTTACCGCATTCTTAAATTCATCTCTTGCTTCTTACTATTTGTTTCTAACATCATCTTCATGGGGTGTAGAAAGAGAGAAAATCATGTCCAATGAATGGATGAAACTTCCAGCGTTTGTCTTTGATTTTAACGAGTCATGGCAAAAGAAAATTATAGAGAAATTTGATGAAATAGTTAACTCCAAAAAGAATGAGTTCCTTGGAGTTGATGAGCACATTTTAATTATAGAAAAGGAAATCGATAAATTAATTTTCAAGGCCTCAGAGTTTGACAAAGAGCAAATTGCTTTGATAGAAAATGTACTTTCTAGTAGCCTTGATTTATTTAATAAAGGAGAAAACTCAGAGGCTAGAAAGACTTGCACCAAACATGGTCATAAACAATATGCAGAAATAATTTGTGGCGAAATAAACAACCTACTAAAACAAAGTTCAAACCTTAGAGGTTGGGCTACTATTTATAACATTCCATTACGAACTCCGCTGAATTTGGTATCTATTCATTTGAATTCAAAAGAAGCTCCGAATAGTGTAAAGAATGAATTCTCAGAAGCCAAAATTGAAGAGCTTTTAGCCCAAATTGAAAAATATACTTACGACCAATTCTCTGAAAGCCTTTATTACCGGAAGACAGTTAGGTATTACAAGGGAGATACAATTTACATTATCAAGCCGAATGAGAGACGTTTTTGGTCTAAGTCACTTGCATTAAGCGATGCAGATGAAATCATATTAGAGGTCTCTAATTCATAAAAGATGGACGAATCAAGAGGCCTATCATCACATATCAAAATTGAATTTAAGCGTGCTCTTACCGATAGATGTGTTGAAGTTCTAGTGAAAGGTTACCAGTCTATGATTTCTGCCAATCAATACAGTCTGAGTTGGGAGGAAGAACAATTCAGTGCTCATCTAATTTCACACATGGAACATTTGAATGAAGTCAATCAGTATCGGATGGACATCATTCCTGAACCACGTCTTTATGACGAGGAAGTAGTTGAAGGGAAAAAGTCACCCAAAAAGTCGCCCAAAGCTGATATTCGGATCTGCATGTGGAGCAACAATACATGGAGTACACCAGTAAAGTTCGTTTACATCATCGAAGCAAAGAACCTTTCCGAACGAGATTGGAAAAAGGAATCAGACAGTAAAGTGATAGCTAAAGCGCAAAAGAAACGATATATCGAAACAGGAATAGACCATTTCATTTCAGGACATTATCCAGAAGGTTGCTTAGCTGGATATGTCGTACAAGGTGATCCTGATAAAATAGTTTTAGACATCAATGAAATTCTTCGGCAGAAATCTCCTTCAAGAGAAAGTGAAATTTTAGGTGATAAAGAATCAGTGTATTCTTATCCAAATTGTTATCGATCTAAGCACTCAAATGGAGCACTTCGACACTTTCTTTTGAAACTATAAAGCTCAACGCTATTTGCAACATTACCATCCTCGT
Source organism: Fulvivirga sp. M361 (assembly GCF_007097395.1). Taxonomy (GTDB): domain Bacteria; phylum Bacteroidota; class Bacteroidia; order Cytophagales; family Cyclobacteriaceae; genus Fulvivirga. The sequence goes on along the minus strand of NZ_VKDC01000008.1, from coordinate 313,082 downwards.
TCCTGCGGTGGCAAAGAGCAAAGCCAGCGCACAGAATGAAAAGTTGAAAATCAAATGAAAACTCCTTCTCCCTCGATCGGGAAAAAGGTACTAAAAAAGGAAAATTTTCCACTTGCAGAGCTTTGAAAATCAGACGGAAATACTCATCCGGTCAATTCGGTCATCAACAGGGTAAGGTGATTAGCCTTCCGGGCGTTCGGAATTTTCAATGTGTCCCTTCTTGTTAAAACAGGTATCATACGCGGCATCTTTCATAAATTCAGACCAATATCCTTTTGGTATTGCCCCGGAACCTTAACTATCTATACCTGCCAATCAATTCATGATCTACAATTGCCTTTCTTAACTCAAGCAATTCAACTGCGCCCTGATACGTATAAACCTTTTTACCTCCGGGCTCCACTAACAATGTATAGGGAAGCGCACCGCTCCAATCAGGATCAACCAACTCTATAAGTTCATATAGATCACCTTGTGAATAGATGTAATTTTCCACAGCAGCTTGTTCTTCTTTTAAGAATTTTAAAACCTTATCTTTTATCTCCATTTTATCGACAGAAAGTGAGATAAATTGAAAATCTTTCTTGCCATACATTCTTTGTAATTTTACCAAATCGGGGAATTCTACAACACAAGGTGCACACCAACTGGCCCAAACATTGATCAGTTGTAATTTTTCGGTATTATTGGCCAATAATTCTTTGACTCCTTCATTGTCGATCTCATTTAAGGCCACTTCACGTTTTGCCCATCTCTCATCAAGGGCTTTAGCATTATCTGCTTTCCACGACCATTTAGTGGAACAACCAATGGATTTAGTTACCGGATTACTTACCTCTTTTCCTGCCAGCAATTCTTCAACAGCCTGAATCAAATCTTCAGATTTACCAACCCCCTGCTTTTGATCTGCATCTATTCGTCCCTGGTAGCGAAGTTTTCTTTCCTTGTCCAGAATAAAGATATGTGGGGTAGCCATTGCACCGTAACTTAAGGATGCTTCCTGCAAATCGCCGTCATACAGATAAGGAAAATTAAAACCTCTATCCCTGGCCCTTATTTTCATGTCTTCATAAGAATCATCAACATCAGACCATGAACTCTCCGGATACATTAAGCCCAACGGACTGGCAGAATTAACTGCAACAACAGCTACACCTTTATCTTTGTATTCTTTTGTGAATTCTATTATTCTGTTTTCATAAGCCTGAGAGGTAGGACAGTGATTGCATGTAAAAATCATCACAAGTATTTCGGCCTGTTCGAAATTTTTCAAACTCATAAATTCCCCTTTCAAATTCGGTAAATTAAAATCCGGGGCATCAGCACCTATTGCGAGCGTAACTACCTCCTGCTTTTCAATTTTTACCGGATTTGCAGTAAACTCTTTCGTTAAGTCCTGAGCAATGGTTTGTTTTTTGCTGGTATCCTGACAAGATGAAAATAGTATCAGCAATGCTGAAAACAGCAATACGAATTTTTTATTGGCCATTTGATTATTGTCTTTATCCATTAGATAATTGGTATAGATCGTCTTTAACTTCATCATAGTAAAACCAAAATTTTTATTCGTCTTTTATACCTACAGGCCTTTGCCTGTAGTCAGGGTCAAGAGTATAAACAATGGGCTGAATTGTACCATCCGGGTTAAAGGTCATTTTATCAAAACATGCTGATGGACGAAAAAAAGAACCGTTGTTTACATCGCCACGATGATAGAAAAAGTACCATTGTCCTTTAAATTCTATGGCAGATGCATGGTTGGGTGAATCGGGGGAATTTTCTGCCAGTACCCCTTTAAATGTTGCATATTGTGGCAACGGGGTATCCGCCATCCAATACACTGTTTTTGCACCTACACTTGCATGAAAATAATAGATGCCCTTTCGTTTAAAAACATGAGCGGCTTCCTTTACTTCTTTTTTGCTCAATCTAATCCAGTCTCCATCCAGCTCGGTCATATTATCCTTAAGTTTTGCCCCCATTATGTACGTCCCGGGTTCTCCTATATCTACTTTATGATCGTTACCATAAATATATGCCTGGCCATCGTCATCAATAATTACGGTTGGATCAAATATGCTGGTTATCTTGTCAGTGACTGCTTCTTCCCAGGGGCCCTCGGGGTTTCGACTTTTAGCGACACCAATATGGGTTTTGTTATAAGGGAAATAGAAGTAATACCAGCCATCTTTATACGCCACATCTGCGGCATTCATTTGTCCGTCTGCCCAGGAGTATTCCCGTGGTTTTAGTACCACTCCATGGTTAACCCAATTTTTCATATCTTCTGTTTCCAATACCATGTAATCCTGCATGGTTGCGTAATTCGTTGCATCTGGCTGGTTGCGCGAACAGTACACATAAACCTTATCGTTGTATACTTCAGCTGCCGGAAACGCCGTATAAAGAAAATTGGAATCCGTATCCCAAAGAATAGGATTTTGAGCATTGCTCAACTGATTAACCATTAATAAGATCAGAAATGTAAAATTTTTCATCTTTCTATAATTTGGTGTTCAGTTGTTAGTAAGGCTCCCTCTTTCAGCAGAGAAGCAATTTGTTGGTGGATTTTCGGGTAGTGTGAGTAACCATTTATCCAGCTTTGCCTCTAGTTCTTTTACTTTTCCGGGATTTTGTGCAACCAGGTCAATTTGCTCAGCCCAGTCGGTATTGGTGTTGTAAAGCTCTTTTCTATTAATTTCTCTATTGATGAGCAACTTCCACTCCCCATCCTGAATACCCAAGCCTGGCCAAAAATCAGTGTTTACATTCGCAAACAGCCATTGCCAATAAATGGTAGACTGCCTGGTATAGCTGTTTCCTTTAAAAATCGACACCAGGCTTTCTCCGTCAGGTTCGTAAGTTTCCGGTAACGTTCCCCCAGCTAATTCCACAAAGGTTGGTAAGATATCTACAGCGGCTAACGGTGTGGTTTTATCAACCTTACCGGCAGGAACAACACCTGGCCAACGCACAATAAAAGGAACACGTATGCCTCCCGCATACAATGAGCGTTTCCGGCCTTTTAAACCATTCGTTTCCCCCACAGAATAATAGGTTCCTAAACCTGGGCCCGTAGAATTGTCTTCAGCATGTTTTTTATACTCATTACCTGTTATTTCAGGACCATTATCAGAGGAAAAAATAACCAATGTATTCTCATCTAGTCCTAATTCCTTTAGCTTATTAAATAATAGGCCAATGTTATAGTCTGCTTCGGCAACTACCGCAGCATAAACCTGTTGCTGCTCATCTAAATCAGAAAATTGAGCTAGGAACTTCTCTTTAGGATAATGAGGTGTATGGGTTGCATGTACCCATACATTTACAAAGAAAGGGTTCTCTTTATTCTTCTCTATGAAATCCAATGTCCGTGTCATGGTAGAGTCTGCACTCATTTGCGGTAGCTGATTAGGCAGATTAAATGCATCATAAGCATCATAACCATAGTCCAAAGGTGAAGGAGCATCTGCCACATGTGTATTTGATAAATGCCATTTACCATAATGAGCGGTTTTGTAACCTGCCTCTTTTAATAAACGAGGTAACATGACCACCTCCGGATTAAGCCAATCGGGCATATTCCTCTTAATGTGAGATTGCACCGTTGCAAAATGCCCGTGGACGGAATGACGTGCAGGAAAATGTCCGGTCATCACTGCTGTTCTACTTGGAGAACATACCGGATTGGAAACTGTGAAATTTTGGAAGTCCACCCCTTCCTTCACCATCTTATCCAGATTGGGTGTTTTGCAAAATGTACTGCCATGGCTACCTAAATCTTCATAGCCCCAATCATCGGCGTAAATAAAAATGATATTGGGCTTACCAGTTGTTTCTAATTTTACAGACTCTTGGGTTGGCCTGGGCTTACAAGAAAAGAGCAGTACTCCTACCAGGCTATATATTGAAAATGCTCGTATAGACTTTTGATATTTTCTCATTTGTTACTTATTCTAAACTTGATAGCGGTGTGAATTTTATCTCTTTCAGGCTGGCACTGGCGCGATCCCCTTCTTTGAGAGAAACAGAAACAGTATGTTTTCCCGGCTTTTCAAATTTCAATAGTCCCATCTCATAAAAGCTGTAGACATGTGATGCATTCTGCTGGTTTTGCACCATATCCCCCTCGGCACTTTCTATTCTCCAAACCAATCGGCCAGCACCGGCATAACTCAGATCCACCTGATAGTAACCAGCCTCCATGATTTCCACTTCCCAAGACACTTTACTGTTGTCTTTCCAATCATGTGCATGCGAGATGTGTTTCCATTCTCCAAATTTTTCCATCCATCTTTTTCCTTCGATGATACAATTTTCTGCCCTGGCAAAATCCACTGGCAGTTCAGTTGAATAGGCAGGATCAATACTCAAAGATTTATCTACCAAAATTTCTCCCTGAACTTCAAGTTCAACAACAGAGATCAGCTTTTCTGGTCGACGGGCAGGTAGCTTGATCGTTACCCAGTTTCCAGACTTACTTGCTTGCAGCGACTCCAACGCTCCATCTACCCAAAGTCCTGCTGATTTGATTGTGTTATTCAATCCTGGCAAGACTATTTCACCATCCAGCGGCCATTCATAAATACATAGATTTAGCTTGCCTTCAGATACTGTAACATCACCCCAGGGTAGTGCCTTTCCCCATGGCGATGGATCGGCTTTATAAATGACCTGTGGATACTTATCGATCCATTCTCCACTACCTCTTAATGCGTTTTGAGCTTCTATTGGAATGGTGCCATCCGGCTTAGGCCCTACATTGAGCATATAGGTACCTCCTCTGGCCACCGTGGAAATCACGGACTTCAGAATGCGTTTGGGGCTTTTCCAGTTTTCATCGTACCAGGCGTAACCCCAGGAGTCGTTGGTAACATCTACTGTCTCCCATAATCCATTCACATTTCTCACCGGGATATTCATGTCACCAAAAGAGAGGTAATCACCAAGGTTGTGTCCGGCCCGGCCAGAGACCAGGGCATTGGGCTGGTTTTTTCTAACGACCTCCACCAACTCTTCGACATACTTCTTTTCCATTTTACCTGGGGTATCGAACCACACCAGGGCTATATCCCCATATTGCGTTGTGATTTCTTTGACTTGAGGAAGGCACTTTTCCTTGAAGTAATAATCGAATCCTACCTCCTTTCCTTTTGCTGTTTTTGAAGGACCTCCATTTCCTCCGGGAAACGTCCAGTCCTGATTGTGAGAGTAATAGAAGCCGAAGCCAATACCTTCTTCTTTACACGCTTTTGAAAGTTCTTTCATTGGATCACGTGCAAATGGAGTGGCGTCTACGATATTGAAATCATTGCTTTTGGAATCGTACATGGCAAACCCGTCATGGTGCTTACTGGTAACTATAATGTATTTCATACCTGCGTCTTTCGCTAATCTGGCAATGGCCTTCGCATCAAAATTTACCGGATTAAAATTCTTTGCTTCTGCCATGTATTCCTTTGCAGGTATATTGGCCCTGCGTGGGTGCATGATCCATTCGCTAATGCCATAATAAGTGGTATCTTCCCATTTGTTGCCAATATTGGAGTAGATCCCCCAGTGAATAAACATGGAATAGTTACCATCGTCAAACAATGCGGCCCTGGCTCCAATATCTGATCGCTCAATTACTTTTTGATCACCCCACATTTCATCCATGCCTTCCGATTTCTGTGCAAAAATGGAATAGGAACTAATCATCAACGGTATAAGTAGGAGACCACTGGTATATTTCATGTATCTGTAAGTTGTTTTTTTCATGTATCTGTGAGTCGTTCACGCCAAAAGGCCAGCATCATTACTTAATATAAATTAACCAATAAATGAATGTATGGATTTAGTGGCCTTTCAGAAAGCGGTGATCGACACATTTGAACCGCACACCTGTGCATTATAACTTTCAGCTCTTGCTGAAAGGGACTAGTTTTTCAAGTTTGGAATATCTGTTTTTATTATCATCAGGCTGCATTAGCCGCATGTTCGATATCCATATCCAAAATAGATACATGGGCCATTTCCTGCCAATGCTATTGCAATAGCCTTACCTATGCCACTTCCACCTCCTGTTACGATGGCCTTCTTACCCCTGATCAAATAAGCATCGATTTTGGTAGAGAACGTTTTGATTCTGACATCGATAGTTTCTACTACTTATCTTTTGATCACAGGACTGAATTTGTCAGGCAATTAATAGTAAACCTGGAAGCAAGATACGGTTGTACCTCTCTGATTGGAATTTCCGGGTTTCCGTAGTTTGATTAAAATCCTTTATCAATACTTTAAAGTTGCTCATACAGTTACGGCCTCTTTGTTATACCTGTTCCTGTATTCAATGGGTGTCATTCCAACCCACCTTTTAAACATATCTCTGAAGGCTTTTGTGTCAGAGTACCCGACATCATACATAACCTGAGAGACAGTTTTCATACCATTCTCAAGCTCTTTTTTAGCTGCTTCAATTCTCACCCGTTGGAGGTACTCAAATATCGTGTTGGCGGTCGAGTTTTTGAATCTTCTTTCAAAAGACCGTCTCCCAAGCCCTATCTCCTCACAGATTTCTTCCACGGTAAATTTTTCCTGAAAATGGGATTCGATAAACTCTTGCGCCTTTAATACCTCCTTGTCCTGGTGGGTTTTCAAACCTGTGAAAACAGCAAAGGGAGATTGACTTGCCCGATCAATATCAATCATATAGGCTTTAGCTGCCATAATAGCTATTTCCCGTCCGGCATACCGCTCCAATAAATAAATGAGAAGATTAGTAAAAGCCAGAGCTCCCCCACTGGTATAGATCCGATCAGACTCTGACACAATCCGCTCATCTTCAAGAATAGCTTTTGGGTACAACCTTCGGAAATCATTGGCAGCTCCCCAATGGGTAGAACAACGTTTTCCATCTAGTAAACCCATGGAGCCGAGAAAAAATGCCCCAACACACATGCTGGCCAAGTCAGCTCCGTTATCATATTGCTTCATGACCCATGGTACAAGTTCCTGGTTCATTTTTATTACTTCTTCGGGATTTCCGAAAGTAGCCGGTATAATCACCACATCTGTGTGGCTCACCTCATGCACCAGCCTGTCTGTCTTGACGGAGTATAGCTGCCCGGATGGCTTTACTTCATGAGACAAGCCGATGATCTCAATATCGAATATCGGAGAAGGAGCGTTTTCATTCACCCACTGAAACATTTGTCTTGATAAATCCAGGTTAACAATGCTGAATTCGCCCTCAGGAGCGATCAAAGAGATCCTTTTCATAAAAGCAAGGTAGGAAATCCTATTGTCGTGATCAACCCCCCAGTAAGTCGGTTTCACACTGTGCAACGATCCTTAGCAACTCCTAAATTTGATTATAAAATGTAGCAATGAAAAAACAAGAGTTATGGCTTAACCTTCCCGTCAAAGACCTTCAGAAGAGCAAAGACTTCTTCTTGTCCCTGGGATTTCAATCCACAAGAGATGTACCGGGTATGATCGGTTTTAATATCGGACAGGTACCTGTTATGATGGTAGCGCACTCTGATTTTGAAAAGTATACCTCCCATCAAATCTCGGATACAAAGCAAGGAAGCGAGTTACTCACCTCTGTAGACGCACCGGATCGGGCTTATGTGGATGAAATGGTCAAAAAAGTGAAGGAGGTGGGTGGAGTCATTTTTTCAGAAGCACAGGAAATCCAGGGCTGGATGTATAACATGGGATTTGTTGACCTGGATGGTCATCGATGGAATATCGTTCACCTGGACTGGGAAAATATGCCTAAAGCGTAAATACAATGAATTCTTCAATAAGTTGGCGGTAATTACAGGGTAACAGCACCAGCCATCGAAACAACTGACGGCAATTAATTTTGACTAACAATAAACCATGATGAGTAAAATTTTCTTTGATAGCGGAATATCTCTGGATGGTTTTTTCGCAGGTAACAACAGAGGACCAGGCGACCCAATTGGAGACAATGGGCCGGCAATTTACAACCAGATGTATAAACAAAAAGCATTTTGGAAAAACATCAATATGGAAGGTGGTGAAGAATACAGCGCGGACAGTAGACTAATTGACGATGTGTTTGCGGGAACCGGTTCTTACATTATGGAAAAACGAATGTTTGAAGAAGGCGAAGTCCATTGGGCAGAAGATGTATACAAAGCAGATGTTTATGTTCTAACACACGAAAAACGGGAACCCTGGATCCAAAGGAGACTACAACTTTTTACTTTATTAATGATGAAATACGATTAATACTAACTGAATAAAAGAATGACTAAAATAACAGTAACTCCAGATTGCAAAAACGCACCTCGTAAACAATTCTTAAAGGATTTTAATATTGCCTTCGCTACCGGCGATGCAGATTTCATTATTCGGCATGTCAATGATGACATTCGCTGGAACATCTATGGCGACAAGCACATAGAAGGAAAAGACCATTTCGTGAAAGAGATGAATATCATGAAGGATTACACAGCTGATGAAGTAGTAATTCATTCCATTATCACACACGGTCGAGAGGCGGCAGTAAATGGTGAAATGAAAATGGCAGGTAAAACCTATGCTTTTTGTGATGTCTATCGTTTTACCAATACCACCAGCGAAACCATCAGGCAAATGGATTCTTATGTCCTTCCCATCACTTAAAGATTAAAACTATGTTAGCAGACTTCTATACCTTCAACTCCTTCTCCACCAATGACCTGGATGCCTCCAGGAAGTTTTATGGCGAAACACTTGGTCTTAAAGTAATTGAAAATGAAATGGGCATCCTCGAAATACAGGCCGGAGGCAGCAACAAATTCATTATTTATCCAAAAGGCGAAACCCACCAACCGGCCAACTTTACCGTCCTCAATTTTGAAATCAAGGACATTGAAAAGGTAGTAGGCCGCCTGATCAGCAAAGGCATTACGTTCGAGCAATATCCTGAACCCATGAAAACGGATGAGAAGGGAATTTACTGGCATTCCGGAGATAATAAAGGTCCAAACATAGCATGGTTCAAGGATACTGCCGGGAATATCCTGGCTTTGATTGAGGAACAATAAAACATTTTTATAATTGGAATCCAACACAAAAATGTAGCTACATTTAACAATAAAACTGAAAATTAAACCCATACCATGAGGATTATTTTCATACTTACTCTACTCCTCTCCATCAGTTCCTGCGAGACTATTCGAAGTGGTCAGGTAATACGCACAGATCACATTATTGATGCCGAAAATGATGTTAGACTCCATATAAGGGAGATTACCCCTACGGATAGCAAACATCACACCCCACTGGTTATGATCCATGGAGGTGGACCGGGAGCTACTGCCTCTTTCGATTTACCCATCAAAGGTTCCTCATTTGCTCAAAACCTGGTTGACAAAGGGTTTAAGGTATACCTGGTTAATATCAGAGGTTGGGAAAGATCCACACTGCCCCAATATGATTTTAGTGATTCATTGACGATAATAGGTTCCCACCTTGAAGCCTCGCAAGATATTTATGCTACCGTAAAGTGGATTTTGGATAAAGAAAATATTGGAAAAGTTCATTTGTTCGGCTGGGCAACCGGAGGGCACTGGGCGGGTTATTACAGTACGAAATACCCGGAAACAGTACAAACTTTCATTTCCCTTAATTCTCTTTATGGCGTGAATGCGCCATGGGGACTGAGGCAATATTTTCAATCTGATGATGATTCCACACAATTCAACAAAACATCTTTCTTTAGAGAATCACCGCAGAAGAGTCTGACCAGATCCTGGACCAGAACAATTCCTATTGATAACAAGGAAAATTGGCGTGATACGAGAGTAGAGAAAGCTTACAGTGTAAACGCTTCAAGCTTCGGGGAAGACACAACTGTCATGAAAGTACCTGGTGGTTATCGCGAGGAGAGTTTCTATATGTCATTGGGTAAAAAATACTGGGATGCAAAGGATATCGAGGTTCCGGCATTGATCATGCGAACGGAACTTGACTTCTGGTCCCGGCCGGAGGATTTGAAAGCTATCGAAAAGGATATGCTTCATGCACCACGATCACGATTTATAACAATTCCTGGTACACATTATGTCTTTCTTGATAAGACAGATAAAGGCAAACGAAAGCTTATCGAAGAGATGATAATCTTTATGGAGCGATAAGCTTTGGTAAAATGAAGATGACTTACAAGCTGCAGGCGTATTTCAGCATTAATTGAAGAATAATCACCGATGAAGATGAAAACAATATTTGACGAGACGTCCAGAGTAGAATTAATCGAAAGAATCAGTAAACTTTCAAGTGAACATAAAGCTCAATGGGGTAAAATGACTGTCGGTCAAATGATCGCTCACATGAACATCTGGAATGAATGGGTGCTGGGAAAAAATGATCTGCCACATCAACAAAGCTTTCTTGGTAAGCTCATTGGAAAGTGGATGCTCAAAAAAGACACAAAAGATGCTACTCCCATGGCTAAAGGAATGCCTGCGGGAAAAGAATTCACCATCAATGAGGTCAATGATAATATTGACAAACTAAAAGAACAATGGGTCCATTTGATCCAGGAGTATGAGGACTATTCTGAGTGGTATTTTATGCATGACTTTTACGGTAAGATGACCAGGGAGCAGATCGGAATATTTGCCTACAAGCATACAGATCATCATCTCAGGCAATTCAACGTATAACTTATAATATAGCTCTGGATTTCCTATATTCAGTTAAATATGAAATACCTTACCCTACCTCCTCCGGTCAGTTTAGCAGAGTATGTTCGATTTTTCTGGATCTTAGAAAGCGGTCAATCCTATGAGCACAGATCATTAGCTGACGGTAGTGTAGAAATGATTTTCCATTATCAAGGCTCATTTGATGAAATTAAATCCGATAGCCCGCGTGCCTGTCCACCTTCAGCGATACAAGGAACATCTTCCGACTACCAGGTCTACACCTGCCAATCTGCCTTTGGGATCTTTGGCATATACTTCTATCCATATGCTGTACCCGCGCTATTTGATATACCTGCCAATGAATTGAGCAACGAAATGCCTGATTTACATGCTTTTCTGGGCGTGGAAGGTAAAGATTTGGAAGACCAAATGATAACTTCCCAAAACAATGCAGACAGGATCAGCATTATTTCAGCATTTTTAGAAAGGAGGGTTAAACAAATTGAAAAAAGAGATGCTGGCATGCATCATTTAATTTGCTCAATCATTCATAACGGATGCAAAACCAACATTGAGCTCACAGCTAAAGAATTTTCACTCTCCAGGAGACAATTTGAAAGACGATTCAAGATGCTGGCCGGTTTTAGTCCGAAAATGTACGAACGGATCATTCGCTTTCAAAATGCTGCCGATGAGTACAACAAGCAGCAAAAATCACTGACACAAATTGCCTTGGAATTCGGTTATTATGACCATTCACATTTTACCAATGAATTCAAAAAGTTCTCAGGATACAATCCAAAGGGCTATTTCTCAGGCAATGAAGTGGGATATGAATGGAGAAACGCTGATGCGGAGATGTCGCAAAATTCCAAGAATTGAACGAGCCCGATAATCATCTTTGGAATAAAACCTAAAACTATGAACAACAAAGTAAGAATTATCCCGAGCATTGGCTATCAGGATGCCAAAAGGGCCATCAAGTGGTTGTGTGAAGCCTTTGGTTTCAGTGAAGATGCTGTTTATGAAACTGAGGATGGGAAGGTGGCTCATGCCCAACTTACTTACAAGGGCAATATGATCATGTTAGGATCTTCAGATAGTGGGTCAGAGTTTTCCAAACTCATCAAACACCCAAGAGATGTTGGAGGTTTTGTGACCCAGAGCCCGTACATCATTATCGATGATGATGAGATTGAATCGCATTATGAAAAAGCGAAAAGCCATGGCGCAGAAATTCTCCTGGAGCTGAAAAATGAGGATTATGGAGGAAAGAATTACACCTGCAAAGACCTGGAAGGTCACATCTGGAATTTTGGGTCTTATGACCCGTGGAGTAACAATAGCCAATGACCAAGATTGATCCTACCATAGCAGTTAAAGATGTCAACGCCAGTGCATCGTGGTATCAGGAAGTCTTTGATCTCAAAAGAACTCACGGAGGAGATGAATTTGCCGTACTGGTTTCTCAAGATGGTGAAATCATGATTTGCCTGCACAAATGGCTGGCACATGAGCATCCAACCATGCTAAACCCAAATGAAACACCTGGCAATGGATTGATCCTTTATTTTAGAATTGACAACATAGACATTATTCGAAACAACCTTAGTAACATAAGCTACCCGGTTGAAGAAGAAATACATCAGAATACTAATTCAACAAAAAAAGAGTTTTCACTTCGAGATCCTGACGGGTATTATCTGACCATCACCGAATACCATAGTTACAAGGGTTGAATCACCCTCAAAATAAAGTCTTTAGTTATTGCGCAGTTAAATAACTGCATGTATATTTGAAGCCAAATAACTGCGCAATTAATAATGAAGATAAGAAGAGATGTATTTCAGGCCATTGCAGATCCTACCAGGAGGACGATCCTGGGCCTGGTAGCATTTGGGGCCATGACACCCGGTGCAATAGCTGACAACTTTGACTCCAAAAGACAGACCATATCCAGACACATTCAAATCCTGGCAGAATGCGACCTGCTTACCCAGGAACAAAACGGCAGAGAGATCAAGTATCACTTCAATCCTTCAAAAATGAAGGAGGTAAATGACTTCATTGAACCCTTCCGGAAACTCTGGGATGAAAAATTCAACAAGTTGGAGGCAGTGATGAAAAGCCATCAATCTAACGCTTAAGCAATGGAATTAAAAACTAAGGTAACTGCAAAGAAAGGCTCTCATCAGATTACCATCACCAGGGAATTTGAGCTTACAATAGATCTGCTGTTTAAGGCTTACATTGACTCGTCACTCTTTGAACAGTGGATGGGTACAAGGCTAACCAAATTTGACTGCGTGCCTCACGGCAGCTATCGGTTTGAAACGAGCGACCAGGATGGAAATGTAGTCTTCAGTGCCAACGGAACATTTCACGAAGTGATTAACAACAAGAGAATCACCCGAACCTTCGAAATGGAAAACTCCTCATTCCCGGTTCAGTTGGAATTCTTGGAATTTGAGCAGCTATCCGCAAATACAAGCCAGTTAAACATGCAAATGATATTCCGGTCCGGCGAATTTAGAGATCAATTGCTAAAGATGCCTTTTGCCCAAGGCTTGAACTATGCTCACAATCGTTTGGAAGAAATACTAAATCAGTGATCATGAAAATAGAGAAAAGAAACAAAATCATTTACTGGATAGCTACACTTTGGCTGGCACTTGGAATGACTTCCACAGGTATTGTGCAATTGATCAAAATGGAAGAAGAAGTAGAAAAAATGACAGAGTTGGGTTATCCGCTCTACTTCCTTACCATTATCGGTATTTGGAAAATATTAGGAGTAATAGCAGTACTGTTACCTAAGCTCCCTCTGGCAAAAGAATGGGCATATGCAGGCTTTTTCTTTTTGATGTCAGGTGCCATTTTAACGCATCTGGCTGTCAATGATGGTTTGACAGAATATTTCGGTCCATCGTTGCTTCTCCTGCTTACCATAACCTCATGGTATTTCAGACCTGAGAGTAGAAGACTTGTAACTCAACCGTTAATAAATAGTGACGATGGGTCCTAAAGTTGATAAATACCTGATATATGGCTGCATGCGGTGTAAATATGGAGGAACTCCGCAATGCAAAGTACTGAACTGGGTTGAAGAGCTTGAGTTGTTGAGACAAATCGTTTTAGAAACAGGCTTGACGGAAGAAATCAAATGGGGAGTTCCTGTCTATACCCATAATGGTAAAAATGTGGTGACTGTCAGTGCATTGAAAGAATCAGCTAACATCGGTTTTTTCAAAGGCGTGCTACTGACAGACAAACATCAAATCCTTCGTCAGCAAGGAAATTTACAGTCTGACAGAATAGTAAAGTTTTCCAGCACAGAAGAAGTCAAAAAATTGAAAGACATTCTGAAGGTGTACGTTCTCGAAGCAATTGAGATCGAAGAAAGCGGCAAGAAAGTGGAATTCAAAAAGAATCCGGAGCCGATACCTGATGAATTGCTACAAGCGCTTGAAGATGAGCCTCTATTTAAAAAAGCTTTCTACTCCCTGACACCCGGAAGGCAAAGAGGGTACATTATTCTATTCTCACGCCCCAGGCAGTCTAAAACAAGGGTCTCAAAAATTGAAAAAAACAAAGCTAAAATCTTTGAAGGTAAGGGTTGGAATGAGGAATAAACTATCAAAGAAGTTTCTGCTTCATGTTTCAAAGTTATGCCCGGTTTTGTAATGCCATTTCGAAACATATCACCCATTCATCCAAAACAATATTTCTGAAGATCTGGAAGATCAACTGCCAGGTGAATAAACTTTTCCTCACCCTTCCAATAAGATTGTAAAACCTGGTCGCTACAAAAAAATCTTTAAATATGTAGCTATTTAACTTCATATTCATATATTTGTAGCCAAATAGCTACACGAAGAATATGAAACTAAGAAGAGATCCCTTTCAGGCCATTGCAGACCCTACCCGGAGGGCCATTTTGGTGCTTTTGACTTCACAGACCATGACTGCCGGGGCCATCGCCAATAACTTTGATGTAGCAAGACCTACGATTTCCAAACACATTCAAATCTTGAATGAGTGTGACCTTATCGAGTCAAATCAGCAAGGACGTGAGATATTCTATGAGCTAAAAGTGGGCAAGATGAAAGAAATCGATCAATGGCTCGAACAGTTCAGAAAAATATGGGAGGACAGATTTGACAATCTTGATAATCTATTAAACAAACTAAAAAACCAATAAGATGAACAACACGAAGTTTACAGCAAATGAAAACATTCTCACGGTAGAACGATCATTCAACGCACCTCTCGATCTTGTCTGGAGAACATGGACAGAAGCAGAGTTATTAGACCAGTGGTGGGCGCCTAAACCCTGGAAATCCGAAACATCTTATATGGATTTCAAAGAAGGAGGATATCGTACTTATGCGATGGTAGGGCCGGAAGGGGAAAAGCATATGGCCCGTACAGATTACCGGTCCATCCATGTACATCAGCAATTTTCAGGTGAAGATGCCTTCTGTGATGAAGAGGGAAATATTAATTCTGAACTGCCTGTATCAAAATTCAACAACCAATTTGTGGAAATCAATAACGAAACATTTGTTACCGTAGTTTCCGAGTATGTCTCAGACGAGCACCTACAACAAGTCATTCAAATGGGAATGAAAGAAGGTCTCTCAATGGCATTTGAAAACCTGGATGGTGTGCTTAAAAAATTAAATTCTTAATACAAGAATGATTTCAAACCATATGTAGAAAATGATAACAGATAATCAAACCAAACTACGCATTCAAGGACGGACCATTACCGTCACGAGACTTTTCGATGCACCTATTGAGCTTATGTGGCGAACATGGACGGAACCCAACCTCATTAAGCATTGGTGGGGACCGGATGGCTTTACAAATACTATCACTAAAATGGAAGTAAAGCCAGGTGGTACCTGGGAGTTTATAATGCATGGACCAGGTGGGAAGGACTATGAGAATAAGAATATTTACAAAGAGGTCCATCCTCTTGAGAAGATCGTATTTGAAGACGAGACAGGCTCAGGGTTTCAAACCACAGTAATACTCAAAGAACAGGATGGCCAAACGTTGGTCCAAGTGACAATGCTTTTCGGGTCGGAAGATCAACTCAAGTTTTCGGTAGAGAACTTCAAGGCAGATGAAGGACTCAAGCAGAACATGGATAAGTTGGCCAAATACTTAATCGAGATCAATAGTAAATAGAAAACAATGAACTCACTTAGAAAAATAATCCTACTGATCAGTATTCTCATATCAGGAATAGCCCAGGCCCAAAAAGGAAACTACGCAAAAGTTAATGGATTGAATATGTACTATGAGATCCACGGAGAAAAAACAGACACGCAACCTATCCTATTACTGCACGGAGCCTATGCCACGCTCAGCTTATGGGGCAACTTCATAACAGAATTATCAAAAAGCCGTCAGGTCATCGCTTTGGATTTTCAAGGTCATGGGAGGACACCCGACATTGACCGGCCGATCACTTACGAACACCTCGCGGATGATGTGTTTAGTTTGATTAAACATCTGAATTTGGAAAAGGCAGACGTGTTTGGCTATAGCATGGGCGGTGCAGTGGCACTGCAGTTGGGCATCAGACATCCTCAGCTGATCAATAAAATGGTGGCTGCATCAGCCTCCTACAGATCCGAGGATGTATATCCCGAACTCAGCGCTATGATAGGCCAGATGAAACCGGAGTATATGGAAGGTACACCTTTCAAAGCGGCTTACGATTCGCTTTCCCCTGATCCTGGCAATTTCCCGGTTTTGATGGAGAAACTGATTGCATTAGATGAAACTCCGCAAAACTGGGCGGCTGAGGACATTGCCAACATACCATTCCCAATATTATTCATCAACGGAGATGCAGATATCGTGAAGCCGGAGCATACGGTAGAAATGTATCGGTTAAAAGACGGAGGCCCCACTCCTGATTTCATGTCTGCATCACATAGTCAGCTCGCGATTCTCCCCGGAACTACTCATATAGGGGTCATGGAAAGAACGGATTGGTTATTGGCAATGATCCCCGCCTTCTTAGATACAAAGTCATCGTCAAACTGACCAAAATAAACCCTCATGACCAGCCCGAAAACAATAACAGATTACATTGACCTGCAAGAGGCGCACTATTATCAAGGTTTAGAACAACTTCGGTCCATCATTAAGTCAGTAGTACCTGACGCCGAAGAATTGATCAGCTATCAAATTCCTTCTTTCAGACTCCACTACATGCTCGTAGGCTTTGGAGTTAAAAAAGATGCTATTAGTCTCTACACTATGAATCCTGATTTGGTTAAGTCCATAAAAAAAGAGTTAAAATCCCTGGGTATTAAGAATACAGGATCAACACTTCATTTTTCACCAAACGCGCCTTTACCCGAAGAAATCATAAAGAAAATAGTGAGAACAAGAGTTATGGAAAATGAAACGAAGTTTAAAGCAAAAAATAGCTGAACGTCATCTTTATATCATTAAAAATAAACACTTCTACTTGCCCTGATAATTCTTTGCTCAATAGCCGGCTGTGATCAAACTCAGCAAAAGTCAAGTCCTATTGCCGACTAACCCGTGATAACCATGTTCATTTATGGGAGAACAAAAAGTCTTATGAGGTATACATGGTGCAGCTTGATTCTGCTAAACAGAAAGTCACCCAATTCGGAGCAATCTTTACAGCTAAAAAGGCTGAATCAGAACGCACCCGGAAAAGGAATGATGAATTAATAACATTAGCTAAAAAATACCTTGAGATTGTACCCATATGCCCTGTACATCCGATGGAGGGTGATACAGCGCTCCAAGAATTAGAAAGAATTGCCAGCGTTGGAGTAAAGATCATTAAGATTCATCCGTATGCACAAAATTTTGACGTGACTGATGATAAGGTTTTGAATTATGCCGGAAGGCTGGAGAATTAGGTGTAATTTGGTTTTGTAATTACCAATGGCCCCTCACAACTTCGAATATCACCAATACCTTAGACAAGTCTTGAAGTTTGACGGGCCGGAAACCAATCTATATGTTGCCACAGAGAAAGAATTCAGTAAAGGTCAAGGCATTGAGTTTCCATACCGCAGCTACTTCTATGCTCTCGGATTAATGCATGAAGATCTATGCCGGCTCCAGGTAGGCGTTAGAGAATTTACACTTAAGAAAAAATCACTTACTGTTGTTGGTTCTGGTATCGTAAGGCATTGGCTAAAAAATAATTGGAAGATCAGGAATACTACAGCACTATTTAAAGCGGAATTATTCGAAAAACCATTTTACAGTAATTTCCTTGTCGACTATGACTTTTTCAAACCAGGAGCCAATTACGTAATTGACCTGAAAGATGATAGCTATGATTGGTTTTCAAAATACCTTAAGCTACTCTATGACGAGCAGAAAAATCTAAAAGTAGCATCCGGGATACTATACAGCATACTGGAGTCGCTGAATAACACCTATAAGAAGGAATCATCGGAAATTGTCCCAACCAGAAATTATGTAATCGTAAGGACCTTTGACAATCTCCTCCAACAAGAGTACAGAAATCATAAGGACGTAGGTTTTTATTCCGATAGTCTCAATATCTCCGCAAAGCATCTGTCCGATGTTCTAAAGACTGAAACAGGACATACAACAAAGCAATGTATTGAGGCATTTGTACTGTTTGAAGCCAAGAGCCTCCTCAAACAAACCGGTATGACTGTAAAGGAAATTCTATACTGGCTTGGTTATGAAGACCCCTCCTACTTCAATAAGCTTTTCAAAGCGAAAGTCGGATTAACTCCGGCTTCATACAGGGCAAACTAGGCCAATCCGAAAAAACTACCATTCATTCCGTATTCTGCTCTACATGTTGCCTTCCTATTTGACTGACTTTTGAATCATAAATGATTTAAACAAAAAACAATAAAACGATGAAAACTAAAAACTTAAGAATCAATCAATTGTCCACAAGCGCTTACGTCCAATACATGACTTATCTGGAAGCAATGGACAGCAAGAACGTGGAGGTCTACGGATCGTTTTTAGCAGATGATGTAGAAATGTTTTTCAACAATAATCCGTTTGGTCAGGGCAAAGAGGTAATCCTTCAGGGACTTGGCAATTATTGGCAAAGCTTTGCCTCTGTGGAGCATGATTTAGTCAATATCTATGGTACAGATGAAAACTATGTACTGGAGGCGTTAAATCATTACAAAAGGCACGATGGTAAAGAGGCAACAGTGAAAGCAGTAGCATTTACTGATCTCAACTCTGATGGCAAAGTAAAATCTGTGAGGCTTTACATGGACACAGCTCCGGTATTTGAATAACAATCAACTCAAAATAGGACAGGACCTATGTGTCCTGCCTTATTAAAAGTTAAGTGACTCCCCACCTCCCATCTCACGAGTTAAAGAGCGCAACCCCTTTTAGAATCCCACCCGTAACTGAGAATCAACAGTAACAACAGCAGCCGATAACGCAATGGGAACTTGCGAAAACAGCCCTACTTGTTGCGGCTAATACCAAGCCAATATTCCATAGTACTCAAAAGAACTTTGAAGCAGGCGCTTTCATTCACTTTACAAACTACAGGTCGTTTATTATCTTTTTCATATCACTTGATTTTGAGTGGTTAACCCCGGATCATGCATTAAGATTCGGGTTAAAACAGCTTCAAAAAAGTGACTTTCCCAATAAACTGTTGTTCCTGAAAAGGGCTTTCAAACCCATCAATTCGGGTGTCGTTGAAAACCAGGTAAACAAAAGATAACGGCTGGTATTCCCAGCTTGCCCGGACGTTCCATCTTCCCTGTTCATCGAATGTGTTGTATTGATAAAAAGCAGATAATTGCACTCTGGGGTTTAAGGCAAAGCGGGAACCTATGGTGGTTAAGTGAGTTTCCAGGTTTTCATTCGCCTCTCCAAGGTCCGTCAGGTCATTGTACTCATAATTCACGGTCAATGCCGCGTGAGGAACCGGAGCAATTCGCAGGCCTCCTTCCAACGTCATTCGTCTGCCATTGTAGAATGTACCCCAATTTACCGTTCCGGATACGGAAAACTTAGCGGACTGATCAGTATTGAACTGAATTCGGTGACGTGTGTAGTAAAAGTCTTCTTGAGCGATCCTTATGCCTAAAGGAGCAAAGTCAAAGTTGATATTTTGCCAGGTGGGGAATATGGCGTATTCCAGGAAACTTCCATCTGTCAAAATAAGGTAAATAGGGAAAAGGTAAATATTAGCCTGCTGGAAGTTCGCTGGGTCACTAAAATCATGATAGTAGTTAAAAAATGCTCCCGGGTCAAATCTTCTGATCCAGGGGATATTCTTTGGCCGCCAGATAAAATACCCGCCGGGATTATGCCAGATGACATTCTTTTGAAAGACAAAGCCCATGTCAGGATTGTAATCTTCTGATACAAAATTGGTTAACCACCCTAAATAGAATTTATTGGTAGTGTAGCTGGTAAACAAACGGCCGGCTACTCCTAAGGTATCATTTGAATTATCCCGTGAACCTGACAGCATGTATTGGACTGTTATCTCATCCCTTGGACGCAGAGCCCCATCTACCGTTAAAGTCGTATTATTGCTTTCTTGTATTCCAAGTTTCCCGGACCGCTCATCCAGTCGGTGGGTGAACATCAAGCCTATATTGTTTTCTTTTCCATAATTCTGAAGGTACCTTCCCGCCATAAAGCTTGCTCCCGGAGAATTATCCGTTTCTGCCTGATGAATATACAATGCCGCTATCGACCGATCTTCATTTCGCATGGTATACCGTCCTCCGGCATCAATACGGGCGGGTTCGGCATTGAAATTACCCTGTAGTCCGATGGTCCTGCTAAAGAACGGTACCACAGACCGGTTATTGGCTCCTGCCCAGATTCCTGAGTTTTCCAAAAAGAATTGTCGCCTTTCTGGGAAGAAAATAGTAAACCGCTCGAGGTTGTTCACAGCACGATCTACGTCTGCCTGAGCAAAATCGGTATTGAAGGTCACATCCAGCACCGAGCGGGGATCAATCGCCCATTTAATGTCGCCACCGAGTTTTACATCACCATCAGAAGTACTCATTTCACCATCTTCAATGTTCTCATACTGATACAAAAAATAAGGCTCCACACGAACATTGGCGCCAGGTTCCGGTAGTTCCAGGCCTTCAAGCTGTGCGGCATACGTCATACGGTAAGGTGAAAAAGATTGAGGAATAGCGGGAAAAACAGTCTGTTCATAATCTCTTCTGGCCAGCCGACTGAATGTGATCCCCCAACCAGGTGACTCACCGGGTTCAATTTCTTCATAACGTATGGATTTGAAGGGAATGGCAAACTCAGCATAATAGCCTGAATCCGTCCGATGCGTACGAACTGACCACAAGGCATTCCAGTCATTGTCGGTATTACTATCGTTAAAATTTTGCAAGTCGCGCTGGTTTCCGTAGGGAGTAGTCTGGAAGGAAACACAGTATTGCTTCAGGTTCTGCGGGTCGAGTTGCACAAAAAAGATGTCATTCTCTCCCCAGCTAAAATCACGTCTCAAGTCCTGCACCCTTACTCCTTTTCTCCCCAGTGAGTCTTTGCAAAAGGCGCCTACATAAAGGTTTTTTTTATCAAAGAGCAGCCTCACCTCCGTATCGTACAGATATTCACCTCCCTGCCGGGGTTCCATTTTAAAGAAGTCAGTGACTGCCTCAGCATTCTGCCAGTCGACTTCATTGAGTTTTCCATCTACCTTGATAGTACTCTGCACTTTTCGAGCATTGATAACAGGCACATGCTCCGGGGGCGGGAAGTTTTTATCTTCCTGGGCGTGAAGAGATGCGGAAATCAGAAAAACGAAGACGACTGATAAAAAGAGAATCGTTTTCATACGTCCCAATCATTTTGAAGCCCATTTCCTGGCTGCATGCTGATGGCCTCAATGATGAACAGGCCATTGCCCGGGAGGCCAATAATAATCTCATGGTTATTCATACACTATATTTTTAGACCTGTCGCGCTATTACTTTATCATTCCTATAGCTACCAGCGTTTCCCCTTCGCTTACGGGTGGTGTCCCTAGCAGGTACAAGATGATGCCATTTGTATCTGCGTATATTTCTTCTTTGGTTTCACTAAAAAAATCAGTGACGTAACCTACTTTCATGCCTTTTTTCACATAATCTCCGCTGGACTTCAGTGGGTAAAAAAATCCGGTATGAGCGCTATTTATGTAAGACCGTTCTTCTATAAAAGCTATTCCCTCTGATAAAAGAGGCTTTTCGTCCGTCATTTTAAGGTAGTTTAATAAGCTGCCGATCGCTTCGATAATCCTGGTCACGAATTTTTCCTCCACCTGACCCAACCTACCGCATTCTATGTCCATGGCAGGGACTCCCTCCCCACTTAAAAGCCTGCGCAAAGCAATACAGGCTGGGTGACCCTTCTGTCATATATTTCTTCGCTGTCGTATTGAACACAATGACATGATCAAATCCCATATGCTTGGCCATTTCTCTTCCTTTCGAAGAAATCCCGGGTTTGTTGTCATGATGGTAATAGGCAACATAAGGCATCAAATCTTCAGGGGCGTCTCCACTGTGGGCATCCACAAAATAATGGCAACGGGGGATGATCTTTTCAGAAATAAAAGAAGCTATTCTTTCTGTAACGGTACCCTCCGGATTGCCTGGGAACGTGCGGTTGAGGTTTTGACCATCTAATGGGTTAATGTAGGGCGGCCTGCCTAAAAAGCTCCCAACGTTGGCCACCTGCACCAGAATAACGGTACCTTTGAGCTTTTCCGGGTCTATTTTTCGGATCAGTTTTTGTCCTGCAAGTATCGGTGCGTACTCGTAACCATGTACTCCCGCTGTAATTCCCAGCACCGGCCCGCTTTCTTTTCCATGAAAAATGGTTATGGGGATAAAGGTCTCATTTGTGTCGTCCTTAATCGGGATCTTTAAATGTATCCTGGATCCCGGCAAAATCTTTTCCCCATTGAAATCAAAAGAGCTTTGTCCCCTTAGCGCTGTACTGAATGATATACAGATCATCAGGAAAAGCGCGATACGCATTTTACGCAAAATGGCCTCACCGATCCCGTTAGAGGTAAGGAGCTTAACCAAGTACCTCTCATCATGCCGGCGGATCAGGGTGTCTTTTATTTTCATTGATGTTCACATGTTATTTCTTATCGATAAACCAGATAACCCAAAGAAAAATACAATGCCTGTACACAAGGGTATCAGGTTTCCCAACCAATCAAATGATGACCTTTCATCTTCGAAATACACAGGTTTGAATTGATCCCAGTCTACGTCCTCTGCCGTGCCATTCGAAAATATTTTCGGATAAAAGTAAAGGCGTGTGTTTTCATGAAATGTGTTGGTATGCTGTAGAAAATTCAAATGGTTGATCAGTCCGGTACCTGCTATGTCATTGAAAGCTAATTGGGTATGCATGGAGGGCACAAACTTTGCCCACTTCCGGCTTAAATTTGCTCTTTGCATTATTTTGGTCCGCATAGACAAACTTTCTTCGCGAGATTCTTCGTCACCCAAATGCTGCATGGCGTAGTACCAGAGCCAGCTAAAACCTTCTTCCGGGGGATAGCCATACGTTTCAAATTGCGGGTAGCTGTCATAGAATTTTTCCATCGTACCTCGCTTATCCATGTCCCATTTCTGATGGTACCCATCACGCTGCCGGATCATGGTGGTTAAAGCTTCCGGTACAGGAAGTCGATTAGTAATGATAGTATTAACAACGGAAGGTGATAAGATCACCAACATTAACCAGAACGAGAGGAGGACCAACGCATTGAAATTAGAAGCACGTTTCAGAGAAATGATCCAAAAACTGAGGGCAAACCAAAATAATATATAAACAAAGCCAACGACAAAGAATGCAAAGGACAACTCTCCCCAGGAGATGTTCAATACGATGCTGGCTACCAGGTACAGAAAGCTCATCAGCAGTACCAACAAAATGAGCCTCACCAGGAGTTTTGACAATAGGAATTTCAGGTTCGACTTAGACATGACACTCACTATTTTCCAGGTGCCTGTCTCTTCTTCTTCCGATCGAAGATTGAAAGTAAAGGCAATGATCAAAAGCGGAAATACATAGATCAGAACAAAACTCAAGTCCAGGTTGCCATAAAGAAGTTTAGTCGGGTTGACCAGGTCCGTATCGTACTTCTGCCCTTCAAGGGTTAAAATTTTCACATGTTGTACGCTTGGGTTCAGGTCCTTTTGACCTATCGCCAATGCGGACAGTGGGTCATGTTCATTGACCAGCGTAAACTTCAAATAATAAAGTAGTAAGCCAAGGTCATCACTATGAAACTCAATGTTTCGCTTGATATGGTCCAGTTGCCTTTCTACGACCTCTGAAGCAACCTTTTCCTGATCGTTTAAGAATTGCTTACCTGTAATGATACTAATTAAGCCCAGGAACAAGACCAGGCCCAAACCCAGTCGGCATGTTCCGGTCCTTAAAAATTGTTTAAACATAAATAGGTACATAGCTTAAATGGCTTTTGCGTTTTTAGATAGGGAAATAACCAATCCAATAGAAAAGGTCAACCAAAGCACCATGGAACCTATGGAGATTGATTCGTTTTTGATCACCTTTCCAAGGGGTAAGAAGCGATGTTCAAAATCAGGCAGTGCTTTCCATTCTTTGCGATCTATCACGTGGGTCTTTCCTTCTGATCCGCTTATCTTGTTAGGGCTAATGTATTTCATTTGAAGCTCATTCATATTTTGTGATAAGAGGTACCTGTAGTTTTCCGCCTGACCCTGGAAATCAACATAGGACTCAAAGTCCGTCCCGCATAGCGCCATGGAAAGATGTTTGACCGCCAGATAAGGATTTACAATGGCAAGCCACCTGGTCAATTGGTTTTGATTTCTATACTGGTCCAGCAACTGGTTATGATGTTTTTTATAGATCTCTGCACTTATTCTTTCGCCCTGCCCCATGATAAAACCTCCATAGTTAAACGGAAGCTCTTCAACAGACCCTACTTTGTGTACCTTAAGCACCGAGTCTTTCAACGCATTGAAATAAGGGTCATTGGGATTATGACTATCTCCGTATTGGATGACTTCCTCTTCAATCGAAGCTCTGAACTCCAATTTAGTTGGCGTGGGGTGGTAATATGCTCCGATCGCCTGAGACGTTCTTGGGAGCAGCACTGTCATGAGTAACCACAAGCCCAGGAGCTTCAGCAGGGCGTTTTTAGAAGACCGGCTGCTCACGGAAACAGCAATAGTAATAAGACATAAAACCACAGCAAATACCAAGTAGGTCAAGCTGCTCATCGCCAGCCTTCCCCACTCGTCTGAGGCGGCATGCCCTTCGCCCAGCAGTAAGACTATTGTCATGATGAAGAAAGGCAAAATAAACAGGGCCGATATCGCCAGAAGCCCCAGAGACCTCCCCAACAGGATCTCTTTCCAATTCGCCCCTTGTGTCAGCAATATTTTCAAAGTGCCATTCTCCCGGTCTGAGACAATCGCAGCGTACCCAATAAAAAAAATGATCAGGGGTAAGATCAATTGAAGGATCATGGCCATATGCAGCTCACCAAACCGAAGGATGCCGGTAGAAAAACCGGCTTCTGAGAAGTTGACCATATTTTGCCTGTGTGCCTCCAAAAAGACCGCATTCCCGGTATAGCTTTCCTGGCCAAAATCAAAAATGCTCAATGGATGTTTTAACCGGAAAGCAAATGTTCCAAAATGTGCCATCCGGTGAGGGTGCTTGTCCGGGTTTCCTTCCCAGCTTTCACGGGCCATGTTCTGGTGGTCCGTTCGAAAATGATTTTGGTCGTGATAGCTAAGTCCGCTGTAGGCAGCATAAAGAAGCAGAACGAGCATTATTCCAATGATCGGGTATATGGCTTTTGATTTGAAAACGCTCACCCAAAATTGTCCCGCAACTAACAGTAATATTTCTTTTCGCATGCAATCAGAATTTGTAAATAACCGTTAATAAAGAATTTCGAGGTGCTCCCGGGAATAACCGGGCATAATTCATCGCACCTACCCAGTGTGTTTCATCCAACAGGTTATTCATTTTTACCATCAGTTGAATGTTTGAATGGGTGGGCTGATAATAAACAGCGGCATCAAATAGTGTGAAAGAAGGGATAATAAAATCCCTGGTGAACCATGGCACCCGATCTCCGCTGTGTTGAACACCCAACCCGAAGCCTAAACCTTTGAGGGGGCTGTTAGTATTAAAATCATACCGCATCCAGAGGTTGGCATTATTCCTGGGTGTGTTTTCCTTTCGCTCGCCTATAAGCGTTTCATCAGCATCTTCCACAATCTCCGCATTAATGAAACTATAAGATGCATTCACCTGCAAGTTTGGAAAAATATGGCCTGCCAGGTCCCACTCAAAACCTCTGCTTCTATCTGCCCCCCTCTGTACCAATAGATCAGGGTCTTGCTCAGAGGGGATCAAAACGTTTTCCTGATTGATTTCGTAAAACGCCACACTCATGGTGACATCGCCATTAAAGAAAGTACCCTTTGCCCCTATTTCTCTTAGATCACTGATCAACGGATCGAACTGAGCAGCAGAATTGGGATTCCAGAAAAAGTTCTCCGTATTTGGCATCAGGTCTACCGTATTGGATTGGGGTTGAAAACCTTCCAGGTAAGTGCCATATACATTAATGTTTTTGGTCAATGCATAACTCAAGCCAACTCTCGGTATAAATGCTTCATTGCGAAAAGTCTGCTCTCCTACCTGGTCAAAATTCGTGATGTCTTCAAACCATTCATACCTGGCGCTCAGCAATGCAGTAAATTTTCCAAACTTTACCTGCTCCTGGATGTAGGCCGCATGCGTTACGGATAAGTTGGCAGGAATGGCAAAAATAGAGTTCATTACATAATCCCGAACATTTCTGATGGGATTGGAAGGATTACTCAGATTAAAGTGCTCAACGTTGGGTCTGGGCAGCCTGACACCATCAATTTCAACAATTTGAAAGTCTGCCCCATCCGCAGGATCATAACTTCTCGTGGCAGTCCCATCATTCAGCAAAAAGCCTCTTGCAGAGTTTTGTCCTCCGCCATTTGCCCTATGCCACCGATGCACATCATACCCCACCAGTAACTTATGCCCAATACTCCCCGACTCGAAGTCAAAGTTGAAATAGGCATTGAGATTATCCACATCCCAGAATTGTTGCCGCTCAGAAAATCGCATGTCAACCAGGTTATCTATGGAATTCCCGCTGCTGTCGATGGCAAACCCGTTTGCCCGGTGTTCTTGCAGGTCTTCCCTCCAGGTTTGTTTCATGTATGCTCCATTGAAACTGATTTTTTCAGAAAATTTCTTAGAAAGGCTTGTGGTCATAATCCATTGTTCCGACTGGAAGAAATCATTGGTCGCTCCGAGATTCAGGCGTATGGGAGTACTATTCAAATCAGTCTCACCGGGCACTGCACCAAAAATCGGTTGCCCTCTGTCCAGACTGCCCAACGAGTTACTGTAGATCATCTCTACATTAATAGCAGTGTTTTCATCGGGAATGTAGCTAATGGACGGGGACACCAACACGGCATTATTTTGAACAAGGTCCCTGAATGATTCAGCTCTTTGCAGACCGGCATTAAGCCTGTAAAGCACCTTGCCTTTTTTATCCAAAGGGCCGGTAAAATCAAGCGCTCCTCTCAAGGTACTAAAACTTCCTACACTCATGCTTACCTCTTTGCGATCCTCATCCAGTGGTTTTTTGGTTACCATGTTAATGCTACCTCCGGGATCTACACTTGAAAATGTTACCGAAGCAGGGCCTTTCAACACCTCCACCCGTTCGATATTAGAAGTGATAGGCTGAAGGAAATAAAACTGCCGGGTCCGCATCCCATTGAGTATTTGCCCGGATTCGTTTTGACTAATACCCCGAATGTTAAAATGATTGTAAAAACTTGAGTTGGAGACACCACTCACAGTTTTAACTGCATCAGCTACCTGGAACGCCTGGCGGTCAGTAATGAGTTCTTTGGTAATGGCGATCAACGCCTGTGGGAGCTCTTTATTTTTAATGCCTGTTTTGGTAGCTGAAAAAGAATAATCACTAGTGTAGTCCTGTTGCGCCCTACCGATGATCTCCACCGTTTGAAGTTCCAATTCGTCTTCTTTTATCTTAATGTCACCAAGGGTATACGTTCTATATTCCTCAATCTTTAGCATCTGTCTGTATGTTTTGAAACCAACATATCGTAATTCCAGTTGGTAGTCTCCTGTATCCGCCAATAAAATATCAAAACGACCATTTTCATCGGTGATCGCTCCTTCTACCTGATCATCTTTTGTGAGGGATACAGTCACTCCCGGAAGGGCCTCATCTTTGGAGTCCTGTATTCTTCCCTTAACCTGAATTTGAGCAACAGAATGTGCAGTCACCACTAAAAATGATACTAAAAGTAAATGTTTGAATTGCATAGATTATTGTTGGGTTAGGTCGGTATTACCCCATAAAAGGGTGTGTTAACTTTTAATAAATATGATCCGCTATATTGTTTTCAAGTAGAGATCTTGTAGCTCATTTGCATTGATATTCGTTGTATCAGTGGAATGAACAAGTTTTCCTTCTTTCATGATCCCGATCCTGCTGCCTACATTCACGGCGTTGAAAATGTCATGGGTAGCCATTAAAATAGATGTATTCTCACTGGCCAGCTCCTTACAGATTGAAGTGAATTCATCCGTTGCTTTGGGGTCTAAGCCAGAGGTGGGCTCATCCATAAATATGACTTTCGCTTTTTTCGATAGTGCAATGGCTATTCCTACTTTTTGCCGCATTCCTTTAGAATAATAAGAAAGCTTTTTTTGATGGTCTTCTTCTTTCAAACCCGACTTATGCAGCAATGCAGTCAATTCACTTTTAGAATGCTTATACCCTGAAAGCCTACTGAAAAACTCGAGGTTTTCCAGACCATTCATATTGCCATATAGCTGAACTACTTCCGGGATATAAGCGATCAGTTGGTTCGTTACTTTCTTCTCCGTCACCTCAGTACCGTTGATCAATGCCTTTCCGCTTGTGGGACCAATTAATCCCAGGAAAATGTTGATGGTGGTGGTCTTACCGGCTCCATTTGCACCTAAAAGACAAAATATTTCGCCAGGATCTATGGTGAGGTTTAGATTCACGAGAGCATCTTTCCCCCCATACTTTTTTGATAAATTAATAGCTTCTAACATATCTGATGGTTTTTTAAATCGGCCATTCGTCTATAAATCGATTACCTGAATCCATACCCGCTATTTCAAGGTCCGTTAACAGGCACTTATCCAGATCGGCCGTGATTCCGACTTTATTGATATCCTGACCGATAAACACCAGCTCATTCATTCGGTCTCCCCATTGCTTATCCCATTTGGCTTGAATATAGTCCTGACTCTCCAGATAAGCCGGACTCATCGCCCGTTGCTTCATGGGTACGCTTACCCACCACCGGCCATAGATTTCTGCTTTCAGCGACCCACCTGCCTGGCTCCAAAGGATAGCGTTGTCCGGACGTGAAGCAATCCAGAAGATACCTTTGCTGCGGATAACGGTCGTAGGAAAATCCCGGCTTACATATTCCAGGAATCGCTGAGGATGGAAAGGCCTGGCCTTTCGATAAACGAATGAGCTGATGCCATACTCTTCCGTCTCGGGACTGTGAGCGATTCCTTTTTGTACCAGCTCCAACTCCTTCTGCCATCCGGCCGACTGCTCCGCAATCTCATAATCAAAAAGGCCGGTATTGAGTATTTCTTTTGGGTCAATCTTGCTATGTGTAGTGCGGATGATGTTAGCAGTAGGGTTTAATTTGTACAATGTCTTTTCCAATAAGCCCAATTGGTCTTCAGTAACCAGGTCGGATTTATTGAGGAGGATCACATTGGCAAACTCGACCTGATCAGTCAGTAAGTTCACTATGGATCGGTCATCTTTCTGGTCATCCGTCATCTTCCGATCAAGAATGGTATCCGCACTGCCAAAATCCTTGAAGAAGTTGAACGCATCCACCACGGTGACCATTGTATCCAGTTGGCTGACCTGAGTGAGGTCGTACAATTCATCTCCGGTGGCAAAAGAGAAGGTCTGTGCCACCGGGATGGGTTCGGATATGCCTGTACTTTCGATAAGCAGGTAATCGAATTTCTTCATCTTGGCCAGCTTTTCGACCTCGATCATCAGGTCTTCCCGTAAGGTGCAGCAAATACAGCCATTACTCATTTCCACCAGCTTTTCATCCGTTCGGGAGAGCTTTGCTCCATTGGCAATCAGCTTTTCGTCAATGTTGACCTCACTCATATCATTCACGATCACGGCCACCTTCAGGCCTTCACGGTTGTTGAGTACGTGGTTGAGCAGCGTGGTCTTACCAGCACCCAGAAAGCCGCTAAGTACGGTAACCGGCAGCTTCTTTGACCGCTTTAATATATTCAGCATGTTTTCTTTTTGATTTGATATTGAAATAATGTGCCCCTGTTATCGCCAGGATCCCCAAACTGAGGAGTGTTAACTGCGTCCATAGCGTAGTCATATTTTCACTGGTTTTCACAAGAATGAAACCGCCTATAAAGAGTGCCATTAAACCGTAAGTGCGTTGCGCAATGAGCTGCGGGAGCAAAGCGGCTACTCCAATAAGCAGTATGCCACAGGACATGGCAAACTCCAGCTTCTCATTGACTGCCAGATCAAAGAGTTCCAACGCTCCAATGGCCACAAAGATGGTTGTAGACAGACAGTGTATTCCACAGCACAGAGAAAGACAAATGCCTAACTTGTCAATAAAAACGGACTTGTTCATAATGATCCTTCCAGGGTTTTTAAATCAGTGAATGAAAACTGCTCACCGGAAAAGATCCGGGTATAATACAGCTCTTTCAGGCTCTGGTGATAAGCATGGACTTCCTTCACAAATTCGAGATGACTTTTTCTGTCAGTATCTGAGAGTGTGGAAAGCTTTTCATGTACCATGGCAGCTGGTGCAAGCCATTCCCAGCGTTCCAATAGCCTATTCCGCTCACTCACCTGTTCTTCAAACCGGGTTTTGAGTACATTGGCTTCCTTATCAAGTAAGGTGAAGCTGGCGTAATACCATTTATTAAAGTCAGTAGTATCTCCATCGTTATACTGCGGATTTTCCGGGTAAAACTTGTCCAATACAAATGATTTGGGGTTTTCCCAATTCTGATCGTTCAAATTCCTTACCGCATGGATCATCTCCGCCCGGTTGGGCAAAGGCTCATTGGCCAGTACAAAAAGGTTGAGCAACGCAGGTGTGATCAAGGTAAAGATCAGCCAAACCCCTAACCCAAGCATAGCACTCAAAGCTGATCGCTGACGCAACCGGACAATAACTCCCATCAACACAGCCCAAAGTAAGCAGTATCCGAAAACGATAAGCATCCATTGAATGAGCAATTGCCCATTACCAATCCATGAGATACCTTGAAGCAGGAATCCAAGCACTAATAAAACGGTAGCCAATCCCCATACGATGAGTAATCTCAACAATCCTTTACTGAAGAGTATCATTCTCAGCGAAGTAGATTGCGATTGCAAGAGTGAAAGTGTACCACCTTCCTTTTCTCCGGCATACAGGTTGTAAAACAAAGCCACTACCAACAGTGGAAACAGGAAAACAAGCACATAGGACAGATCAAAATTCCCTGTCAGGAGCTTCATTGGATTGGCCAACTCTCCTGTGTTGATCTGCCGTGCCAGATCGGTGACATTAAAACCATAATATACCGGAAACAGGTCTCTCTGTCCCAGACATAATCCAGCCGCAGCAGGCGTTTCATGGGTTAGGTAATACGTAAAGTGTTTGTTCCAGCCAACCCCGGTAGGAGAAACGGCCTGTTGGTATTTTCCCTTGTTCTCCGCAATGGCCGTATCGAGCTTTACCCATACTAAAAGGCTATCAAACTGTTGCCTTTCATACTGTTGTACCTGAAAGATCCGTGTTTCTTGTTTATCAATTTCGAACTTCCCAAAATAGATACCATAAATTCCGGCGCCAAAAACAACCAGCAGCAACACCTTCAGCGTATTACTGCGCCAAAGTGTTTTCCATTCGAAGGAAAGGATGTGAAAGAGCGTTTTCATTAATTGAACAGGTAATTAAGTTTAATTCCAGCGTAGTAATTGTGATCCATAGCCGGATCGAAAAAGCCTCCGAACCCGGAGTTCAAACCGTGCATCTGACTGTATTCATCATTTAATTGCTGTGTGCCGGAAGTCATTCGTACGTTCAGGGTAGTCTTCTGAGCTATCTTTTTCAAAACAGCCCCATGACCTAGTGTAGCGGAGTAAGCATCGGGTGTAATACTAAATTGACCCTGTGCATCCGCTATCGCACCTGTTGATTCGCTTGCTACCTCTATCGTAGCTCCTGTTAATGGTCCATTGATATGAGCATCTACGCCCCTTCCTTGAATGGTCTGACCGATTGCTCCGAATGAGACCAGCAATAATGCCAGAATAATGTAACTATTTCTCAGGTTCATAGTTTCGATATTTTAGGTGCAAAAAGGGAGGAAAGGAAGAATAGCCCCACCAACCAGAAGGCGAGTGCAGCGATACTTCTCCATTGGTTGGAGAGAATAGTTGACGTACCGGGGAGTTGATATTTAAAGGGTCCAATGCTGGCCCACATTTCTTCACCAACATTGTAGTCGCCGTAAGCCACGCCCGGTTTGTGATTCACTTCCATGTCTTTATTCATCTTCTTCACAAAACCTCTCCTATAGTTTTCAGCCGCTTTGGCAAACGCCACATGGTGGTGGAAGTCGGTTCCCGCAAGAGCCATTGAAAGGTTCCTGACCGCTAAATACGGATTGATAAACCCGGCCCATTCCGAAAGGCGGTTCTGCTGGTTAAAAATGTTCTCAATCTTCGAAAACTCTGCATCATAGACCTGATCGGTATATTCTTCTCCTGCCTGCATCGCTATTCCACTCCAGTTCACGGGCAGCTCTTCGATGGTTTCAACATCATACTGATCCAATACCTGTTGTTTCAGGGTAGCAAAGCGTACATCCGAAGGATTATGCCCATCGATCCCCTTTTTTACTTTGTTCTTAATGGATTTCTTAAACTCAAACTGTGAAGGAGTTGGATATACCTTGTCAGCAAAATTGGTGGTCGCTTTAGGTAAAATGATACATGAGACAATCCAAAGCCCCAGCAAAGTCAGCAAAGAAAATCCCGAACTTTTGGCAAAGGCGGAGATCAATACACAGAGTAATACAAATACAAGGAAGTAAATAGCATATGCTGAAGTAAGCAGCAAAAACTTTGTAGTAACTCCAGGGTCAAGACTGACCGACTGCTGGTCCAGCAGCAGGTAGGCAAGCAGGATTATGGGCAGAAATAGTAACAGTACCATTAGGTAGGTACCCCACACCTTTCCCATCAATAATTGCCGCATAGACAAACCCTGCGCATGGATCAATTTAAGTGTACCTTCTTCCCGTTCTTTACTGAAGATGTTGAATGTCAGGAATATGATGAGTAAGGGAAGTAAGACTTGCAGAATCAAAGCAGCGGTCATTTCTCCAAACCGGGTCATGCCGTTGCTGTCCTGGGCCGCACTGAACAGTATTTCGTTTTGCTTATGGGCCTCGAGGAATACGGAGATCCCCGTGTAGTTGTCCAGGCCTACGTCCAGAAAACTCAATACAGGTTTGGGCTTAAAGGCAAATTGACCATAGTGCGCTGCACTGTGCGGGTGCTTGGTTCCCTGATTCAACCAGTTAGCATACATAGTAGATTGGGCTTTGGTCCGTTCCTCCTGTATCTGTTTTTGCCCCTGCTTTCCGACAAATACCGCGGTGAGCATGAGTGCGATCAAAATGGCGCCGGAAACCTGTAAGCGAACATCTCGGAGGGCAGTCAGGAATTCTTTCTTAATGACTAACTTCAACATGCCCCTCACTTTTCATGGTTTCCAAATACAAATGCTCCAATTCCGTCAAAGTGATCTCATTACTTTTCAATGAATGGATCAGTTTTCCGGCTTTCATAATACCGATATGTGTTCCGCTGTCTTTGGCCCTGAACAGGTCATGAGTGGCCATCAGGATTGCCACATTATTTTGTCTCATATCTTGCAGCAGTCGGGCAAAATCATTGCTTGCCTGTGGGTCTAACCCCGAAGTAGGCTCATCCAATAGTAAGTTGTCGGCCTGTTTGGCTTTGGCAATGGCAATTCCGACCTTCTGGCGCATGCCTTTCGAGTATTGGGATACACGCTTTTGAACAGCATCCGACTGCAAGCCGACGGACCTCAATAGCTGCTCAGCAGAGGACTTGTCCGGTTTATCACCCCCCAAACCAGCGAAAAACTGTAGGTTTTCCAATCCCGTCAGGTTACCATATAAATTGAGATTTTCCGGAATATAGGCCAGGTGTTTCCTGGTTTCTCCCGATTGCCCGGTTATATCAAGATTATTCACCATCACATACCCTGCACCTGGCTGAATAAAGCCCATAAAAAGGTTAATGGTAGTCGTTTTACCTGCTCCATTCGCACCTAACAGGCAAAATACTTCACCCGGCGCTACAGACAGATTCAAATCGATAAGCGCCTGATGCCCACCGTATGATTTTGATAAATTAATTGCTTCCAACATTTGGGAAGAAGTTTATGTGAAAACTAGAATTGTAATGGATTGACCTTCGCAACACTCTGCGGATCGTGCCAGACCGGCTCAAGTCACATTCAGAAATAGGATTCTATCCGTTAGACCATTGGAGGACCTCTGAGAAGATTAAAATGTTTGGAAACATTCGCAAAATTCCCGAAAAAACGTAGTTGAAAAGTAGTAGCGAAAAAATCAACATCGTAGAAAAAAGGATCCTCTACAACTGCAACTTGACTGTGATACAGGTCACATAAAGTACAATCAGGAGTAAATTGAGCATACTCCAATACTTCTTTATGATCCTCACCACATTGATGCTGATGTTGAACGGTATGAAGCCCAAACAGGATAGGTAGCGCAACAAAATACACCATTAATAACCTTGCTCCTATGTGGATGACATATTTCACAAATACAAATGTATATCAAAATTTCCATTTATTGCAATATTGTTGCATTTGATTACATAAGTGGTAAATAGTAGTCTAACACTAATTGATTTGAGTGCGATACTCTTGTATCCAATGCCTTATTTCCGACGCTGATAATAGGATAGGTTATCGATAATAAAGTGCTTCGGCTTAGAGGCTAACCCGGAAGGACGAGTTGCGGTGTCAATCAGTATTGAAGTATCAACCCCGTATTTTACTTCCATGCAGTAGCCATCCACTGATATCGGATGAGGGGCTTTCCGTCTCTCCCTTTTACCAGCCAGGCTATACCAAAGGCATATACTGCTATCCATTCAATCGTTATTGTTA
This sequence comes from Fulvivirga sp. M361, assembly GCF_007097395.1. Taxonomy (GTDB): domain Bacteria; phylum Bacteroidota; class Bacteroidia; order Cytophagales; family Cyclobacteriaceae; genus Fulvivirga. The sequence continues at coordinate 278,032 of NZ_VKDC01000008.1, read as the reverse complement.
TTATCCAGATTTTATCTCATTACCGGCAAAGCCAGGTAATCTTAAAACATTGCTTGATATATTGAATTCGCAGTGCCATGAATTATCAGTAAAACGAGTTTAAGCTACTTTCTACCCTACAGTGTAACAAGCGCCGACATTGGCAAATAAGGGTTTCCTTTTATGTGTCATGTTTGAGTTATACAGATACAGGACAACTGTATAACACTTCACTCACATTAGACATCCCCTGGATAATCAGTATTACTACAAACAAATCCACTTTATCGAATATCCGGTCCGGATACAGTTACCTTGATGCATATCCCCAAATAGTTTGCTAATATTGACTTTATATAGTCCTAATCCTTGTCTTGACACCCTCTTTTCATAGGAAAAAAATCTATGAAAGAACAACTAATCTAACGCATACAGTCTTTTTACGTACCTGCAAAAGCATTTAAGAAATGAGAACAATTCTTCTGATCTGGGTTTACTTCACTTTCCTGATGCTATCCACTCCAGCCGTATCACAGGGGAACCTTGATAGTTTAAAACAGTTATTATCACGAAATACCCATGATACCATCGAGGTAAATGTGTTAAATATACTTTCAGAAAGCCTTTATCATTCGGAGACTGATTCATCACGAATACTGGCTAAAAAAGCTGAGCGCCTTTCCAATAAACTCAATTATAAAAAAGGGCTGGCATATGCATTTCATAACCTGGGGACCAGTTTTTTTGTCAGAAGTGAATTTGATAGTGCCTTAATGTACTTTGAGAGAGCTCTGGCTATGAAGATAGAAATGCAAGATTCTGCCTCTATTTCAGGTACGCTTAACAACATAGCAGCAATATTTTTCTACAATGGTAACTACGCTGTATCCTTGCACCATTTTCAACAAGCATTAAAACTTAAAATTGATCAGGGTGACAGTTTAAAGGTAGCCAGTACACTCCATAATATAGGGTTTATTTATGCTAAACAAAAAAATTATGATCTGTCCCTTCATTATTATAACAGGGCTTTAGAGATCAGGAAGTCTCACGGAGATATCAATGGGCAAGCTTCTACCTTAACAAAAATGGGACTGTTATACCTGGACCGAAAGGACTATTCAAAAGCATTGGCTTATGAAACCAGGGCATTTGAGATACTCGATTCATTAAACATTAAATGTCGAAGCGTCCATCCGGCAACTAACATAGGTCTTTCCTACAAGGCACTTAATGAGTTGGACCTGGCTTTAGAATATTTAAATCTGGGCTATGAATATGCCGTTGTCTGTAAAGATTCATATACAACCAGTAGAACTCTGCTGGGCATAGGAGAAATACTTGCAAAACAGGGGCTGAAGAAACAAGCAGAAGACAAAATGCTGGAAAGCTACCAAATAGCTGAAAACCAGAGTTTCAAAGACCGAATGCAGGAGGCATCAAATAGGCTTTATGATTTTTACAGATTTAACGGTAATGTTTCCAAGGCACTTCAATACCTTGAAATCACCACCCGGCTTAAGGATGAGTTGTTCAACGAAGAGTTAACGGAGCAGTTAACTACTATGGAACTTAACTACACCTTTGAACTGGAACGTGACTCGCTGGAATACCAGAAGCAAGCTGAATTACTCAATATCAATTCAAGGTTAGAGCAGCAACGACTCTTCAAACGTATCACGATTTTGGGGTTATTGATTGCTCTTATCTTTGTGATGGTTATCTATCGAAATTATCGCTTGAAGCAGAGCGCCAACCTTAACCTTCGGAAAAAAAATGAAATCCAGGAGGAGAAGCTAACGATCGAAGAAGCGACCAGAAAGCAATTGGAGATCGAAAACAATAAAAAAGCCAGATCACTTACCGCAACCTCCATTCAATTACTCAATTTCAATGAAAAACTCACAGAAATCATCGACGAGATCAGACACAGTGCTGACCTTCCTGACGATCATCGGAAAAAAGTGATCAAAAACCTCGAGTGTTTACGAAATGACGATGACCATTGGAACAGCATCAAGATCCACTTTGAAAATGTACATCCCAACTTCTTTCAAAAATTAGAACAACACTTTCCAAACCTTTCGGCAAATGACCACAAACTATTAGCTTTTTTGAAAATGAAATTATCCAATAAAGAGATCGCCACCATTTTAAATGTAACCAGGAGGGCAGTAGAGCAATCGAAAACAAGGGTGAAAAAGAAATTGGGTATGGACAAAGAGGACAAAAACATCCTGGAATATGTTAATCAACACGCACAGACGTGATACTTTATGGAATGATCCTAACCCAAGAAGCTAATACTACAAATACCTGGGAATGCCGGAAAACGGTTCCTTTCCTGCCAATCAAAGTGTCAGGCAATTTTCATCGCCCATATATGAAAGGGTTAAAAATCAACAAAGCCTTGAGTCCCTGAATTTATCGGCTATAAACAATTACAATGTAATCGGATCAATTTTTTAATGATAAAAGGGAAGGGCTTATTCCGAATTCTTTTTTGAACCTCTTGGCAAAGTATGACGGACTGGAAAACCCTATTTGAAAAGCCACTTCCGCAATACTATATTTACGCATAAGAAGCAGTTCTTTTGCACGATGTAATCTCACCGAGGAAATCAATTGATTGGGGGACTTGTTAGTGATGGTTTTAACTTTACGCTGCAACTGTCGCTCACTTGTACCTACACTTTTACAGAGAGTGTCTACACCGAAAGTCTCATTGCCCAAATGGGTATATATACATTGCAGTACAACTTCGAAGAAAGAGTCTTTAGGAAATTCTTGATGTTGGGAAAAATGACCGTTTGAGTTCAAATGGTCCGGGTCAGTAACCGTAAACAGTTGGAGTGTATCTCCAGAATCAGTCTCGAAGGTTGAATTTTCTTGTGTAAATGTTAAACCTGCCCCGGACAGCAGGTGTTTGACAGTTTGGGTAATTAAAATTCGGTTAAGCCTGGCCTGGTCAAGGATCAATTTCACAAATTTTTGAGTTTCGCCCGTTGCAAAATAAGCCTCACCCACAGCTACTTCTGTAATGTGAATGCCAATAGCAAGTTGTGCATGCACACTTTGCATAACATCCATCAAACCCATGCTACAACAGACTGCTCTGCTTGGTCCCTCAAAAGTGGCCATCAGGATGAAAGGGTCGTGTTGAATTAACCTACCCCGGTACTTTTCTATGACTTTCGTTACGAGTTCCCGGGGAGTTGGATGGGGATGGGTATTATGAGCAAATACAATACGAACTGCTACAATAGTGAGTAGTTGCTCTTCATGATTTACGGTTGGCTTTTCATTTGAAATAAAAGCCTTCATCCGGCCCAAAACTTTTTCTGTATCCCCTACCCAAAAAAGATGATCTCTTCCATCGAGCTCCACGAATTCTGCGCCCTTTATGCGTTCTGCTATGAATTGTCCCTCCTCCACCTTTACATCAATATCATGAGTACGTTGCATGACCAGCGTAGGCGCTTTTATTGAGCTTAAGACATTGATAATGTCCACTTGTGTATTCATTTTGGTAAGTACCATGGCCGCACTCGGACTAGCTCCTGACCGAAAGTAATTGGCCAACCAATTCATGAATTTCTTATCATGGGATTTGGATGGAGCAAGCTTTTCCAGGTACATATTACCATTTCCCCAATTGTGTTCGATCATATCATACACCTCCTGACGCTCTTCATCCGTTGGTGCCCAGGGATAATCCGGTGAGTGTCTGCGTTTAGCAAATATTCCAAACGTAATCAATGAAATAACGCGATTAGGGTAAGTGGCAGCAAACAATGCAGAGACACATCCCCCTTCTGAATGTCCAAACAAAACGGCTTTTTCAGAATCTGCTGCATCCATTACTGCTCGAATGTCATCCATCCGTTCTTCTAATGTAGAAAGCTCCACCACACGATCTGAAAGTCCTGTTCCCCGCTTATCAAAAAGAATAACTCTGGTTATTTTACCCAATTCACGTAAAAAATGGACTAGTTCGGGGCATTCCCACACCCAATCAATGTTCGATACCCAGCCAGGAATGTAAACCAGGTCTATTGATCCCGAACCAAAAACCTGGTAAGCGATTTTTATACTGCCGCTTTTGGCGTATTGCGTTACAGGCTTGTTGAATTCAGTAGGTTCTGTTATAAATAAATTACGGTTGTAAGAGGTATTTATAGGAGGTTCTTCCTGATACAGAACTGACTTACGGTAATCACTCGATCTTTTTAGGCTTATGCTGGCGTTTCTTTCCATGTTAGTATTCGGTTAAAAAATCAAGAAACTTTCTCAATTACCAGAATGAGGCTCCGTGACTTGAGATGAACAGATGTTAATAAAACAATCCGGAATCAAACATAGAATATAGAGATAAGATTTGCATCGTCCACATGCCCTACAAAACCACGACAGAATCACGACAAAATCACGACAAAATCATTAAAACACCTTAATGGGTTAAAATGGGCTGTTTTTTTATATGAGAAAATGGAAGGTTTTTGACCGATCTTATGTTTCTGATCGCACAGGGTTGCTTTATATGTATCCAATTATGTTCATTTCACAGGTACCCATACCGGGCTTTTCCCTTAATCTTTGTTTTACTCGTTGAACAACACGTCTTGTTACGTTCATACCATTGATTTTTTTATTTTATAACTTCACTTTTAAGAAGGCAGGTAGCTTATGGTCATTTGGGATAATGTGCGAAAAACTGTATTCCGGTTTTCTGAAAAAGTGAGAACTCCCTTCAGTGCTTATAGTCCGGATTTAATGTTTCAGGTATGGGGCTATTGGTTTGTTTTTGCCATGCCCTTAGTTTGGCATACATCCTGGCTGTTTTGTCTGCCTCTATCTTGCTCAGGTCATTTTTTTCACCCGGATCATTTTTAAGATTGTATAGCTCTATATCACCGGATTCAAAGTATTCGATCAGTTTCCAGTCCCCTTCACGGATAACACCACAGGGGGTGGTTCTCCAGTAAGGCGCATCATGTGAATCACCGAAACCCCGGTCCGCTTTGTACATCTGCAGATAGGCTGGAAAATGCCAGTACAGAGCTCTTTCCATCGGGGTTTTGCTTCCTTTCAGTACAGGAAGCAGGCTTTTTCCATCCAGGGCCATATCAGTTGAAATATGAGTAGCCTCCAGTAAGGTAGGAAAAATGTCCAGACCAATTACAGGCTCATCACTCACCGTACCCGGACTGATTACTCCAGGCCATTTTACAAAAAAGGGTACCCTGATCCCGCCTTCATAGAACATACCTTTGCCTCCTCTCAAAGGTTTGGCCACAGAAGCCCGGCCGTAGGGGCCATTGTCAGAGGTAAAGATCACCAGCGTGTTGTCATCAAGGTCCAACTCCTCTAATGTGTGCATCACTTTCTGAACGGCTTGGTCCATCGCTTCGATCATGGCGGCATATTTGGGATGGTCATGAAATTTCCCTGGTGCCTTTCGAGCATATTTTTCTGTAAGGTCCTTCCTGGCCCTGATGGGCGAATGCACAGAGTAAAAAGGAAAATACACAAAAAAAGGATTTCCGGCATTTTCGCGGATCCAATGAGATACCTCCGTGGAAAGCCGGTCGGGCAGGTGTTCTCCCGCAGGACCGTCCGGTAACGCAGGGTTATTGTAAGGTGAAAAATAGGAACCAGGCGCCCCTCGTTCACCTCCTCCAAAATTTATATCAAAACCATAGGGTATTGGGTCATCGGAAAGATGCCATTTTCCAGCTATACAGGTGGCATACCCATGTTTTTTCAGCACTTCAGGAAGTGTCTTGAATTTTCTGTTTAAAACGGTGGTATTCCTGACAGGGATCAACTTACGCTCACTGGACTTGCCCCTGTCAGCATTACTAACGGTATAAACACCATGTCTGGGCGTATAGAGACCGCTGATCAGACAAGCTCTTGAAGGAGCGCAGTTGGCAGCATTAGCATAAGCTTGCGTAAACTTCATTCCTCCGTTCGCGATCCTGTCGATGGCAGCAGATTCGTAAAAATCCGAACCCTGTACACCCAGATCTGTCCAACCCAGGTCATCTGCATAGAACAGGATAATGTTAGGGCGGTCCATGGCCCCGGGCTGATGTATTGCTTTCCTCCCGGTATTGCCATTTATTGAGAAAGCTATCATTATGCCTCCTGCGATCATAATAAGCATCGTACCAGCCAGTCCTGAGTTATTTTTCCATTTCATACCACCTAATTCTATTTTAGCCAGAAATCATCGTTTGTGATAAGGATGTTTCATTTTTGAACCGGGTTTTCTGAAAACCCATGGTTCAAAACCTTTAAGATGTGTTTCCCATTCCTCCAACGTCCTTGTGGGATAGTCAGAAGGCCATCCTCCGTTTCTAAACTCAGGAGATACTCCCTGGTCGTTGATCCACTCCCGCCATCTGTTCAGTTCGGTGAGTAACTCCTGTCTTACATCGATAAATTCCACGTTATCTGCCAGGTTATTCAGCTCAAAGGGATCATGCTCCAGGTCATACAGTTCATACTCAGGTTTTGTAGACGCCATAAAACTGGCCTGTACTGAAGTAAGTTCACCTTTCAGGTTCATTACATTCAGCAAGGCCAGTACAGGGTAGTTCTCTTCCTTATAGCGGTTGAACTGACAGTAGGCCCGTTCAGGCATCAGATTGTGGATCAACTTGTATTTTGCCGATCTGATAGCACGCATAGCGTCGTGGGTGCTATCCATTTTGTCCCTTGCCGCAAAAATGTATTTACGATCGTTAATCTCATCCTCCAATAGGTTTTGACCATGTAAAGGATGTGCGGACTGCGCACCAGCTACGTCCAGAATGGTTTTAGTGATATCAATGGTCATGACCATAGCATCGGATACCGTTCCCGCATTAATTTTACCCGGCCAACGGGCAATGATCGGGACCTGTATGCCACCGTCATATAAAAACTGCTTTCCCCGGGGCATGCATCGTCCATTGTCACCAACAATAAATACCAGCGTGTTATCGGTCAGCCCTTCGCTTTCCAGCCGGTCGAGCAGTTGGCCTACCTGCCGGTCCACAATCTGGGCGGCTTCCAAACCATTGGCCCAGTCTCTTTTGGCCAGGTCAGTTTGCGGATAGTAAGAAGGTAATACTACCTCCGTAATGTCTATGGGGTCCAGGGTATCCCTTTGCCATCTCCTGTGAGTCCCACCAAAAGTCACCTGGGCAAAGAACGGTTGCCCTTCTTCACGCTCGCTCCAGTCTTTCCCTTCATAAATGTCACCGTCAAAGGTGAAATTCAGGTCCGTCTTCCGCGAGGGTTTCATAAAGCAGGTGAAATAACCTTTCTGTTGCAAAATCCGGGTAAACGGTTTGATCCCATACGGCAGCGGTGCCTTTCTGAATCCCGATTCTCCCTTCTTTGTTCTGTGCTGGTGAGCACGGATATAATTCTGGTAAAAACCAGTCATCATGGCTGACCGGGAAGGGGAACACACGGGTGACGTGGCAAATGATTGTGTATATCGTATACCCTCGGCTGCTACTTTATCTATGTTTGGAGTATGAATGCCCGGTTCCCCATAGCAGGAAAGCTGGTATCCCCAATCTTCCAACATGATCCAGACGATATTCGGAAGCGACTTTTGCACCGTTTTTTCACTGGAAGTGCATGAAAACACCCCAGGGAAGAGCAGACAAAAGACAAACCAGGCTTTCAAAAGTCTCAACATCTTTTCTCATTTTAAGGACAGTACATTCTTACTACTGACAGGCGCTATGGTATAGGTATATTGATACCCCTGGTTTTTCAGCCGGTATTCATCTCTTGGGTATGATTTTTTGCCCCAACTGGTGGTTCCCCCCACTCCGGATTGTCCCAGATCGATATTGAGGAACAGGTAAGGCTGCTTCATAAGCTGAAAGTCATACCTGCATTGTTCGATCATCTCTTTCCCATAGTGATTGACCCCAAAGGCGATCAACGGATCACCGTATACTTTCAATCCGGCTCCTTCCCGGTTCGTAAGTGAGAACCATCGTGTACCTGTTTTGTACCCATTCTCCTGTGGCTCGGAATAATCTATCCAGATATCATCCACAGTAGCCTGATAGATCCCGACCCGCTCCATATTTCTGTCGATATAGGTAGGGTTGGGACCAGGGCCATACCAGGCTACCTGGTCCAGTGTTTTGTTGATCAAAAGTTCCGTACCCACCCGTGGCATCATCGGGAGGTTACTATCACCAGGCTGGTAATCAAATTTTACCGTTATCTCTCCGGCTGTATTGATCTGATAGGTTAATGAAAAGGTGGCACCCACCGCAGGTAGCTTTCCTTCAGAGACTAGAACAACACCTTTCGGATTTTTCTCGATTTTAAAATCTGTTACAAGCCACGATCCGGCTTCTTTCCACGCCCATAGTCCCGGGAATTGATCTTCTTTTTTGTCCGCCCCTCCTCTATCATTGTCAGTAGGTGCTCTCCAAAAATCCGGGGCAGGTCCGCGTTCTATCAAAAGTTGATTGTCAAAGTAATAGTTTTCCAATATGCCTGTATGCTTGTTGAACATGGCAGCAAACCGTTCTCCTTTTACATATGCTGCCCGTCGGGATTGACGTACTGTAATCGGGTCAGCGGGTGTTTCCGACCGATCCCGGTAATACTTACCGGAAGGAAATTTAAATTGGTCCCAGGCTACCTCATGACCTTTTTCCACAAACTGGTTCCCATTTTTAGTGTAGAAGCTAAATGTAACATGGTATTCTCTCTCAGAATTCATCTCCAACGGCAGATTGATCGTGAATTCCTGACCTGAGCGGGCCGGGATATCCAATGCCGGAATATTTTCTTCTTTGATGACTTTCCCATTTTCGAGCAGGCTCCACTTTCCGGTAACCTTGTCACGCAGGTTTGTAAAGTCAAACCAGTTCATGATCCTGAATCTGCCCTTTTCAATATCTATGGCCTCTACGTGTACATTTCTGTGGAAATATTTTAGCGCATATAGTCCCGGGTGAGGTGTGCGATCTGCTGCCAGCAAACCATTCATACAAAAATTATCATCATGACTCACTCCCACTGCATTTTCCCACCATCCACCATACGCGTAAAAATGATCTTTGGAATAGGTTTTTCTGAACTTCTCAGGCACCGGCTGCTTCAGCCCCTGGTCCATCCAGTCCCAGACAAATGCACCCTGGAAGGGATTATCTGCATAGATCATATCCCAATACTCCTTCAGATTACCGTTACTGTTGCCCATGGCATGTGTGTATTCACACAGGATATAGGGCATGTCCGGATTTTCCCGGATGATCGCCCCGGTTTCTTCGGGTGAGGCATACATCCTGGAATAAATGTCAGCGGTTCCGTAGCCGTTCAATGTTGTATTTTCATAATGGAAGGGCCTGGATGGGTCTGTTTCCTTTACCCATTCATAGGTAGCACCTACATTCGGGCCGTCCCCACTTTCGTTTCCCATGGACCAAATAATGATGGACGGGTGATTCCTGTCGCGGTACACCATACGTTGTACGCGGTCAAGGTAGGCCTCCTTCCAGTCCGGATGGTTGCTAAGCCTGTTGTCTTTTTTTCTTCCGAATCCGTGCGTTTCAATATTACCCTCATCGATCAGGTATATACCATGTTCATCGCACAGGTCGTACCACTCCGGAGCATTGGGGTAATGGCATGTTCTCACCGCATTGATGTTGTATTGCTTCATAAGCGCTATATCTGCCAGCATATCCTCCCTGGTCACGTAATGACCTGTTTCAGGATCATGCTCATGCCGGTTGACCCCTTTTAACAGTACAGCAACACCATTGACCAGAAGGCGGCCTTTTTTGATCTCTACTTTTCTGAACCCCACCTTCTGAGGAATCACTTCCAATACATTGCCTTTTTCATCCTGTAGTGTTAGCAGTAATTGATACAAATAGGGTGACTCACCATGCCAGGGATGGATGTTTTTCAAGGTAAAGGATTCTGTGGCAAATGAATTGATACCTTTTTTTAGTTTCAGGTCCTGAGAAAACTCAAGTACCGTCGTTTTGGTCTGATCCTGTATCAGAGCTTTTAATATGGCAGCCCCTGATTTTTTGGACTGCACCTCACCCCGTAATTGGAAAACACCATGCTGCAGTGACTCATCCAGGGATGAGGTGACCGCAAAATCCCGGACATGGGCTTGCGGCACGGACCACACGTAAACATCACGAAATATTCCGCTCAGGCGCCAGAAGTCCTGATCTTCCAGGTAGGAACCATCACTCCATCTGTATACCTCAACAGCCACAAGGTTACTGCCTTTCTTCAGGTAATTCGTAATGTCAAACTCCCCGGGAGTTCTGCTGCCTTGACTATATCCTACCTTTTTGCCATTGATCCACAAATAAAAAGCAGATTGTACTCCGTCAAAATTGATATAAACCCTGCGTCCCTGCCATTTTTCAGGAAGGGTAAAACTTTTACGGTAGGAGCCTACCGGATTCCATTCCCTTGGGGCACGAAGATCTTTTTTTTCAAACGGGTAACCGGAATTCTTATAGATGGGTAGTCCGTGTCCCCCCATCTCCCAATTAGAAGGAACTGACAAAGTGGTCCAATGTGAATCCTTAAAATCTGTCTTGTAAAAACCCACAGGACGGGAAGCCGGATTTCTGGACCAGTTGAATTTCCAATCACCGTTCAGGGATACGTAAAAAGAGGATCCTTTTTTGGTTAGTTTTAATGCCTGTTCATCGTTTTCATAGACCATCATGGAAGCATGTGGCCTTTCTCTGTTCACTTGAAGTACATGAACATTGTCCCACTCAGGCCTTACCTGGCCATATACAGAGATGCATGTCAAATGTAGCACAACGAAAAGTGTGTAATATAGTGCCCGTTTTCTCATTTCCTTATTTTTGATTTGTATTATGAATTAGGTTTAGTTCCCGCTTTTTTTTCGTTTTACCAGCGGAAATTCAGGATGGTCCGTCCGTGCCGAAGCCAGGAGCTTTTGGAGTTTTACTGCCACGGGATGCTTTTCAGTATACAGGTTATTGGACTCTCCGGGATCATCCTTCAGGTGGTACAATTCATACCTCATATCCACAAAATGAATCAGCTTCCAGTCTCCCTGCGTCAACGCCTGAACAGGTCCCTTTTTTTCATTAAATTCCCAGTACAAATAATCATGTGGCTCTTGTTTTTTCTCCATGCCCAGCAAGACGGGTAAATAGGATTTCCCATCTGTCGGGGCCGAAGGCTCCTGGCCCAGAATATCACAGACCGTGGGTAAAAAATCCCAAAAAGCAGAAGCATGTCCGCTCTCTATACCGGGAGTTATCCGGCCTGGCCATTTAGCAACAAAAGGCACTCTTATGCCTCCTTCATAAAGGTCCCTTTTTCTGCCTCGGTAAACACCGTTACTATTGAAAAACTCATTGTCAAGCTGATCGTATTCGTGCCCGTTATCACTGGTAAAGACTACAAGGGTATTCTCATCAATCCCCAGCTCTATTAGCTTTGAAAGGATACGACCAATGTCTTTATCCATTCGGGTGATCATAGAAGCATAAGTAACGTGGCCATTCTCATCATTGCGGTAGTGCCCCATCTTCATCCTGCGAAGCGGCCAGTCTTTTTTATGGTATTCAGCCTTTTGTTCTTCAGGGATGGTAAGTTCGTAATGCGGTATAGTGTACGCCAGGTAAAGGAAGAAAGGGTTTTCGCTTTCCCGGTCTATAAAGTCCAGCGCTTTTTGGGTAAACAGATCCTGTGAGTACCTACCTACCTTATCCATCATTACATTGCCTTCCAACGTGATATGATTGTCATTTTCCCATATTTTTTCGGGGTAGTAATGATGCGCCGGACCATGCCGGTTAAAACCGTAGAAATAGTCAAACCCCTGGTTATTGGGTTTTCCTGCATCCAGGTTTTCCGCCAATCCCCATTTCCCTACGATCCCGGTCCGGTATCCTGCCCTTTTCAATTCTTTGGCTACTGTGTTCTCTTCGTTTGAGATATCTACCGGGCGACCTGATTTTGTCCACCTGGGATTACCTCTGACTGCACTGTGCCCCGTATGACGCCCCGTGATCAGGCTGGCACGGGAAGGCCCGCATACGGTAGAACCGGCATAGTGACGGGTAAATACAATGCCATCTGTTGCCATTTTGTCCAGTACCGGGGTATTGATGAGTTCCTGGCCGTTAAATCCAACGTCACCGTATCCAAGATCATCGGCAAGAATGAAAATAATATTAGGCTTATTTTTCTCCACATCTCCGGGAGGCTCTGCGGAAGAAGTCCGGCTACAAGAACCTCCGGGCAATAGATTTAATACAACTAATACAAAAACAGAAATGAAATTATTTTTTATATACATGCCTGTGTTCTCCATAAATCTTTAAAGACTGAATCGGTCCTATTAATGTTCATCTATATCACACCATTTAGAATGCTATATTTCCCGCAAAATAATGGCCTCATATACTGTTTTAATTACTCGGAAAGATCATTTCCTGAAATACCCAGGTCTTCTTACCAAAATAGCAACGCCATGTCTGTCCATCCGTCACACAAAAGCAAGGATCCAAGAATAAAGCAGGGTTCGTTTTTGTACCCATCAATCCCCGGCATCCATTATTATTCTAACAATAGTTTTTTCCTGATCAGTAGATCTCCTCGTACAATATGTAAAAAGTGTAATCCTTTTAAATAGGCATCAACCGTAATACTGATGACATCCGACTTTTCAATTTTTTTCTCAAATACCTTTTTTCCTTCCTTTGTAAATAGGGTCACCTCCACGGGAAGGCCCGGGTCTGTCCCCGGAATTTTAAGATTGATTTTACCCTCCGTAACCGGATTAGGGAATAATCCACATGGACTTAAAATCTCCTTGCCCCCCACCTGCGCATCTGCACCTGTCTTTTTAATGTTTTTGGTATCGGCTACCCTGGTAGTCGTGAACAAGCCGTTGAGTGTTACCCTGGCATAGGTCTTAGGCGATAGATTCACCTTGATTTGAGCCCCTGCATTTGCAAAAGTAACCCCGACGGTATTTCCTCCGTATTTTGTTACGCTGAAGCCGGAGGTACTTACCGTATATCCTTGTTTAAGGTTAACGAATACTGTTTGCGTGGTACTGCCTGCATTTACAACATGTAAATGAAGCTGACTTCCTGATTTGAATGCAGCGGCTACATAGTCTTTATGGTTGACCTCTACCTTGCGCGCAGCGCCCATACCGACTGAATTCTTTATCAACTCATCTACAGCATCATAATGCGGACCTTTTGTTCCGTCAGGGCTTACCAGCCGGGGTACACCCTGGTAGATGAGGACTTTTTTCATACCGCCTGAAATAGCAGGCAGTATATGCGCTATTCCCTGGGCAGTACTTTTTGCAAACAGGGTGGATTCCGTAAACCAATCTCCACCTGCCGTCCGAAAATTATTCCAATCCGTATAAGCCGATAAAAGATTGGAGTTATTGTCATAATGATGAGCGCCTCCTATATCAATTACACCTCCTACCTGTGCCATTTCCTGATCGGAATTGGCCAAATTCCAAAGTTCAGCTCCCACAACAGGCATTCCCCAGTCCAGTTGCGAATAGTCATTTACTGCAGCATTGTCTTCATTCCATGGCCCCACCCAGCTGGCATTACCGATCATGTTCACCACCACGTTTTGAAGGTAGGATCTATATTTGGGTAGTTTTATACCATATAAGCCCTTTTGCGAGCTGTTACAACTCTGTGTACCTCCTGCACTCGCACACTTCATCCATGCCGGGAATTTAGCACCATTGTGCGCATCATCCAGGTCTCCGTTTGGCTTGAACAGACCATTTGAATTGGCGATACTGGCAAAAATATTGAGTCCTTTGCCCTTTGCATTATTGGCATAGCTGCTGATCGTGCCATACCGGTTATCACCGGACCCCCAGTGTGCTACCACCGGCACCCTTACAACATCCATCCCTAAATCCCTGAACTTCTGATTTACAGCATCATGGTTTGTAATTCTGAATAAGGTCAGTTTTACATCTGTTCCATAGGTCACCCCACTACCCACTGCAGTGCCCGGATACACCTTCACCGTTTGCGCTTCAACCTGTCTTCCCGAAAGTATGATTACGAAAATTGTGAATATAGTTAGTAAGTTGCTAATTCCTGATAAACTCAAAAAGCGTATGACCATGTTCATTTTTAGTTCATTTAACTGTCCAATAGTTTTTCACTGGGAGTTTAGATACGTATCCTGATCAAATGAAAATACAGGCGAAGCTACCCTGGCAGCGCTGAATATTTCTTCCATAGCGGTCACCCGCTCAGGATGGAAAGCAGACAAGTCATTTTGTTCCCCCGGATCTTTGGACAAGTCGTACAATTCAACAGGAGCACCAGGATTACGAAGGATATCATATTTTACAGCTTTCCAGTTATCTGCCCGGGCAGCTACTCTTCCTCCTTTTTCATGGAACTCCCAGTACAGGTACTCGTGTTCCGACTGCTCGCCTTCCTGTCCCAATAGCGTAGGCAAAAAAGAAATACCGTCTATATAATCCGGAGTAGGTTGACTTGTGATCCCGGCAAGTGTGGGAAAAACATCCCAAAAGGCGGATATATGATCTGTCCGGCTCCCGGCTTTTACCTGTCCGGGCCAGCGCACTATCATAGGCACGCGAATGCCTCCCTCATACAGATCACGTTTGTACCCTCTTAAAGGTCCGTTGCTGTCAAAGAAGTCAGGATCTGCCCCACCCTCACGGTGCGGACCATTGTCAGAAGTGAAGATGATGATCGTACGATCAGCAATGCCCAACTCTTCCAGCTTATGCATGATCTGTCCTACCTGCTGGTCCATCAGATCAACCATAGCGGCAAAAGCAGTATGGGGCTCCTGCTGCGATTCATAAGGACCGCTTCGGTATTCCGGACCTTCATCATAACCCACGTAAGGTTCTTCCGCACCAAATCCTCCTCTGGACTTATCCATGTACTCTTCAGGCGCTGCCAGCTCCGCATGCGGTATAATGGTAGGTCGGTACAGGAAAAAAGGTGTGTCATGGTTTTTTTCTATGAACTGCAGCGCTTGTTCATGGATCAATGCCGGGGCATACTGTCCTTTGTTCCGATCACTGTTTTCATGAAGCACCACAGAATCCCTGTTATGCCACAGGTGCCGTGGATAATAATGATGTCCTAACCGCTGACAGTTGTAACCATAAAAGGTATCGAAGCCCTGATTAACAGGGTCACCTTCTGAGGCAGGGTAACCCAAACCCCATTTACCAAAAGCCCCGGTAGCGTAGCCGGACCCTTTAAGCATCTCCGCCACTGTAATGGCGCTGTCCGGCAGCGGATATTGCCCCTCCGGTTTTATCTCACGATTACCTCTTATGGGTGTATGCCCGGTATGTTGACCCGTCATCACTACAGAGCGAGATGGTGCGCAAACGGTACTCCCGGAGTAATGTTGTGTGAACAGCATCCCCTCCTGAGCGAGTTTGTCAATATTGGGCGTCTGTATTTTTTGCTGTCCGTAACACCCAAGGTCACCGTAGCCAAGGTCATCTGCTATAATGTAGATGATATTGGGTGGTACTGTCGACCGCTTTTCATGAGTCCTTGCCGTACACCCAGCTATAATCGCGAAACATAACCAAAGATACTTTTTCATTTTTCTGTATTAGCCTTTAGGTTTATCCAAGCCTTTTAAGAATGTTTTAACAGATCAGGAAAGCCCATGGCAGGCTTCCTGATCCATATAAACTATCTCTATTGTCACCTGTAACCATTATTGGAGGGGTCACCTTCCAGAAGATTAGGGTTAAGAAGTATTTCATTCAGCGGTATCGGCAAAAGCACATGATAAGGCTGTATATTATCTGCCGGATTATTCCAGGGTCTGTGCTCGACCGTTTTCACCACATCAAGCAAGGTCCCCCAACGGATCAGGTCCATCCTCCTGTAGCCTTCAGCACACAATTCAAATTTTCTTTCATCGTACAAGGCCTCTCGGAATTGCTGCTGAGTCATACCACTCCAGGGTTGGTCCGGTTCAAAGGCCCTTTCGCGCACCCTGTTCACATACTGATAGGCATTGTCAGGGCCATTAAGTTCATTCTCTGCCTCTGCTGCCATCAGGTAGGTATCGGCAAGCCGGAATACCACGTAGTTCTCCGGGTGATTGGACCTCGGAGAATTAACTTTATCCAGGTTCCACATCTTTCTGAAATAAGGGAACTTGAGTTCAAAACCGAGGTATTCTTTGACCACTGTGGCATCATAGCGTAAATCGCCCGGTTGCCAGTTTGTCTGATCTGCCAGCTCCGGTAACGGTATGGCCCAACCAAAGCCATTCATTTCCTCATCCTGCAAGGCCATAGTATCCCGGAGCATCTCCCAGCGGGCCGGGGTTCCGGGGCCGTCGGGTCTCTGGTTCCTGTTTACAGGCTCGTCCCTGATCCTCGGGTTATAATCGTCTGTCCGAGAGGTTACTGCATCACTGAAAACAGAATTGTCGTTTGTGAAGTCGACAGCAAATATTTGCTCATCATTGTATTGGTTGGCCGGATCGCTTTGATCAAAAACATCAGCGAAGTTATCCAGTAACCGATGGGGTGAATTATTTATTATGTTCAAAGATTCATCCAAAGCGGCCTGCCACTCCTGGTCAAACAAGTGATATTTGGCTTTCAGAGATGCCGCCGCCCATTTACTGGCTCTGCCAAGATCGCTGCCGGTATAAGAACCGGGTAACAATACAAAAGCCCTCGCCAGGTCTTCTTTCATATCTTCACGGATCTGTTCTTTGGAAGTTCTGCTTAACGAAGCCAGTTCCTCCAGGCTCAACAATTCCCTAAAATAGGGTACGTCACCCCAAAGATTGGTCAGGTGAAAATAAGCCAGCGCACGGAGGAACAATAACTCACCTATGGCCTGATCTCTCTCCTCTTCACCCAGGTTTTCGTTCCCATCAATACTGGTGAGAAAGGAAGATGTATTACGCACTATTTCATAAAGACCGGCCCACGTATTGTCACCATCTGCAACTCCCTCAGCTATAAGGTAATTATGAATGTTGCCATTCACGTTCCTGCTGGGGGCAGTCTCATCGGCTCCATTTTGAAGGTAATTATCCAGGCCACGGGTCCTGTAAAGACTGCCACGGTGCAATATCCGGTATACCCCGTTTACCGCAAGTTGGGCTTCTGCATCATTATTAAAGAAATTATCCGTGCCTATCTGATCACGCAGATCTTCTTCCAAAAATTCCTCACATCCGGTTGTAATGAACAACCCAAGCAGTACGATCCATATTTTACTTATAATTACTCTTTTCATCATCCAGATAATTTAAAATGTAACTGTAGCTCCTACTGTAAAACTTGTGGCATAAGGATAAACACCTGAGGAAAAGCCCTGTGAAACCGAACCGAAGCCACTTCCTGCTGTAAAATTATTCACTTCCGGATCGCCTAATCTAAAGTCGGAAATTAACCATAGATTGGTTCCGGATATATAGACATATATGTTTTTGAAAAGATTGTCTGCACCGAATTTATTCAACGGAAGATCATAGCCCAGTGTCAACTGTCTAAGGCGTAAAAAAGACCCGTCCTCAACATTCACATCACTGTTTGGGTTGAATACACTGGTAGAAGTACCTGCCCTGGGAATATCCGAACCTTCATTTACACCTTCCCGCCAACGACCGACCAGTTCTGGCAACAGGTTTTCATCTCCTCTGCCATAGAAGCCTCTTTGAGCAAAAATATTGAATATTTCTCCTCCATACTGGCCGTGAAAAAATATGTCCAGTGTAAGTCCCTTATATGAAAACTTATTTCTGATCCCTCCGTAAAAATCGGGCTGGGGGGTACCGAGCACTACAAAATCTTCTACATTGATCACACTGTTGCCGTCCCGGTCCCTGAATCTCGGGCTACCCAGAAAAGATATATTTTCCCTGCCATCGGCTATGATCTCTTCAGCCGTTTTATAAGTACCCAGGTACTCCGCACCAAAAAATACCGGAAGAGGTTCTCCTACAATGATACGCGCCGAAGCACCCCCTTGGTTACCTGTACTTTGAAGTGTAATAAATTCTTCGCCTCCTAAATCCAACACTTCACTTCTGTTGGCAGAAACGGTAAGAGTGGTTTCCCATCTGAAATCTCTTTTATCGACATTGATGGTATTCAATAAAAATTCAAACCCTTTGTTTCTCACGGACCCTACATTCTGTAATTGAGGTCCTCCTGCTGTCGTGGGCAATTCCCTGTTAAGCAGCAGGTCCCTGGTGGTCTTATTGTAATAATCTACTTCCAGGCTCAGACGTTCTCCCCAAAAACCTACTTCAAGACCGATGTCCAGTTGTTCGGTACGTTCCCATTTTAGCCCGCGACTGGCTACACGGTCCAATATGACTGCTCCTACCAGTGCTTCATTAAAATAGGTATTCTGTGGTCTGAAAATATCAATGGAGTTATAGGTGTCAACACCTTGTTCGCCCACCACACCATAGCTACCTCTTATCTTCGCACTGCTAAAAACTTCCAGCGCGTCAAAAAAGCCCTCCTGATCAACATTCCAGGCAGCACCTACAGAAGGAAAGAAACCCCATTTGTTACCTTCCTCAAAGACAGAGGACCCATCGTATCTGCCTACAACGGTCAACAGGTATTTCCCCGCATAGCCATAGTTGATACGTCCCAAAAATGAAGCCAGCGTCCTTTGATCATATCCTGATCCTACGACATAGGTATCCGGGTTAGAGCCCAGGGCCAGATTGTTAAAGGTAACAGCGTCATTGGGAAATCCCTCTGCTGACGATTCGGACGTTTCAGAAGTAACTTTTTGCCATGTAAAACCGCCCAGTACCTTCAGGCTGTGGATATTAAAGCTTTTCTCGTACAGAAAAGTATTTTCGTTGAGCAGGTTCTTTCTATAAGTATCATTGACGAACGCAAGACCTCCCTCATTATTGGCCAGCCTCTCCGGCAAAGCACCCGACCGGTAATCATTTGCCTTGTTAAAACTCAACTCAGCGCCAAGTGTCGTCTTGAGCTTAAAGCCTTCAAATAACTCGTACTCAGCATAATAATTTCCAATGATATTGGTCACCAGGTTATGATCTTCACGTAATTGTAAGTCCGCCACAGGGTTTCTTTGAAGTACACCACTGACAGGGTTCGAATTCGTAAAATTGCCATCATCGTCATAGACCGAACGTATGGGCAGCACACTGGTCACAGTCCCACTGAAATTCACCTTGTTGTTCTCCCTTCTAAAATTGGAAACATTCAAACGTAACCCGGTTTTAAATTTGTCCGAAGGATTAACATCCAGATTGGTGCGAACGGTCAAGCGCTCAATTCCGGAATTCTTAACGATACCTTCCTGGTCAAAGTAGTTAACCGAAACGTAATAGTTCACATTCTCTGAATTTCCTGAAATGGATACATCCGTATTGCTAATGGCACCACGCTGAGTAATAAGATCCAACCAGTCGGTAGTAGGTACGGACGAGGGGTCGGGGAACAGCAGTGGCAGGGAGTCATCGGTTATCCCTAATGACAGCTCGCTATCACCAACAGTTACCAGAGGCCCGGGAACAAACTGCCCGGCCTCGTTGATGTAGTTGAGGTAATCCTGCCCTCCCATGATCTCAATTTCATTGGCTACCGATTGAGTAGTGTAATATTGATTAATGGTGATGGTAGGTTTTCCGGCCGGAAGAGAGCTTCCGTTCTTGGTAGTAACCAAAATTACACCGGCAGCGCCCCTGGTACCATAAATGGAAAGCGCAGTGGCATCTTTTAATACCTCTACAGATTCAATATCATTAACATTTAAGCTGTTAAGATCAAAATCTACTCCCGTGATAAGACCATCTACCACATACAAGGGATTATTATTTCCGTTAATAGAACTATTACCCCTGATCCTGATAGTAGCGGCCGCACCCGGCGCTCCGTTGTTGGAGGTCACCTCCACTCCTGTGGCACGTCCCTGCAGTACCTGGTCAAGCCTTACTACAGGTTGATTCTGAATTTCCTCGGCCTTGACCTGTGCCACTGAAGATACCAGGTCCTTCTTGGTGGCTGTGCCATAACCTATAATTACCACTTCACTCAATTGTGAAATATCCAATTCCATCGATACGGTAATGCTTGTCTGGGCGCCGACCACCACCTCTTTCCTGGCATAGCCTACAAAAGAGAAAGTCAAGACATCTTCTTTCGATGCGCGGATAGTAAAATTCCCATCAAAATCAGTGACTGTACCGGAATTCGTACCCTTTATAAGAACATTAACTCCAGGTAACGCATCATCTTGCTCATCAAGTACCCTACCGGTAATCTCTTGTTGCGCCTGTGTTGCACAAAAGGCGAAACAAAGTAAAAAAACAGTAACAGATCTCTTCATACACATTTGATTTTAGCTGTTGCAAATAGATTTGGTTTTGCCTGGCCTCATGTAATTCTATCCAGACTACTATATGAGTGCAATGTAGCTGTCAGAACACTTTCAAACGTCTCATTATGATCCCACATATGTTGCAACACCAGGACTTTTTGACCTTTATTTATATTTTTTAATACTTTTATAAGCGGAACTAAGTATCAGTGGCAACTTACAGGACTTGGCCAGCGTAATTTTCGGTATATTTAACTATTGCAAACGTTTGTAAACTGCACGATGCCTGTTTCATTAAAACCCACCTTACTTTCTAAAATACTGATTTTCAGCAGCATTTTGTATATCATATTGCATCCTGCAATAGCTGTGGGGCAGTGGAACAATACTTTTTTTCACGAACTGAATGCCAGTGGCATACCTTTCAATAAAAGAGTGAACACACTGTATGAAGATAGTTTTGGTTTTTTGTGGATCGGAACGAACACCGGCCTCTACTGTTATGATGGTCATACGTTAAAACCGTTTAAGTTTAACGTATTTGATGACAATTCTATCCCGAATAATACCATCAACTCCATTGTAGAAGACAGCGACAAAAATCTTTGGATAGGCACTGAAAGTTTCCTCGTCTTTTTTGACAGGAGGTATGAACAGTTCAGGAATTATCACCGTGATAGCTACACACGCTGTATGATAGAAGGTAACGACGGTACCATTTGGGGTACCATATCAAGAACCGGGATATTCAGGATAAACCCTGCTGACAGCAAGGACAAGGCAACATTCGAAACCCGTTTTCAACATATTATACCATCCGGTACCAATAAGAATGAGATCAACGCCTTATATGAAGACAATTTTGGGAGGCAATGGGTAGCGACTTCCAAAGGTGTTTCCCTACTAGGGCCTGATTTTCAACAGAGATCCACCGGGTTTCAAAAAGACACCAGGTTGATCATTGCCGGTGGTAACAATACACTATTAGTAGCCACTAATGCGGGTATATACCGGCTGGGCTATACCAAAAGCGCAGACCATCTTGAGGTACTTGAATCCTACACTGATTTTTTAAGCCCGCATAAACCACAAGTTGATATAACTTCTATGACCATAGACAACAATAGTACATTGTGGGTGGGTACCAATCACGGCCTGTACCAGGGAAGAAGAATCAACAACCGTTACAAATGGGGTCTTTTTTCAAAGCATGAACAAACGGAGGGTTCTTTGCTCAGCAACCGCATAAGTTCCCTGGTAGTCGACCGTTTTGGAAACTTATGGATTGGTTCCGGAAGGGGTGTCAACAAACTCACAGACAGAAACTCATTCTACCAATTCCTGCCCATCGATGAGAAAGTACCATCCATTCCTAATCACAGCGTCAATTCAATTTTAAAGGAAGGTCCCAATGTGCTTTGGGTAGGTACGAATAGTGGCGTGTATAAGTATAATCTAAAGCGCAACACATACCATAAGTTAAGTCATTTGAACCACAGGGTTACCTGCATCCGGCCTAATTATAAAAGAGACGGCCTCCTCATTGGAAGTTACAGAAATCTGTATGAAGTAAAAAAGCACCGAACTGCAGCTCTTCAAGTAACACTTGTTAAGAATGAGTATGCAGGCGTCATGGATATTGTTCAAATTAATGACAATGAAACATGGTTAGGACTTTGGGTTGGCGGTATTGATATTATCAATAACACGAACAAGCTCAGTCCGTTCAAAAAACAGCTCATTGCCAGGCTTAAAAACTGTCATGTATCCACCCTCCTGTATGACAGCCATGGTAGCCTGTGGATAGGCACAAGAGGTAAAGGTCTGTTCCGTGTAGACCTTTTAAATGAAACATTTGACGAAATAAAGCCTTCCAGGAAGTCCGGCTTATATTCCAATGCCATTCTTTGCTTACGAGAAGATAAAAATGGAAATATATGGATTGGAACACGTGGTGGAGGGCTAAGCTTTTTTGACCATAAAGATCAAAGGTTCATCACATTCACAGAAAAAGACGGGCTTCCCTCCAGCACTGTATCCTCCATTGAAATTGCTTCAAATGGTAGCACCTGGATCAGCACCGGTAATGGATTGGCTGTTTATAACCACGAAAATCAAGTTTTTACAAGCTTTGGTGTATCTGATGGGGTAATAGAAAGTGATTTTAAATATAATTCAAGTACTTCCGGCATTGCCGGTGACTACCTTTTTTTTGGAGGAACGAACGGAGTTCACCAAATAAAGAATAAAGCGTATAAAAGAAAAAGGCTTCTGCCGTTAACCATAATTTCCAGTTTTAAGTTGTTAGCACAAACCCCTCCCAAAGGAAGTGAGGAGTCGGTAATAAAAGAGAAAAGTATTTATGTATCACCTTTGGGTTCAGGTTCGATTGTCATTCCCTATTCCCAAAATAATATTTCTATCTCTTTTTCATCGTTGGACCTGACCTCGCCCGGAAAGAATGAGTATGCCTACCGTTTAAAAGAAGTAAAGGATTACTGGACCTATACCACGGCAGAAAATCGTTACGCTAACTATAATGACCTGGCGCCTGGCAGCTATACTTTTGAAGTAAAAAGCTCGAATAGCGACGGTGTCTGGAACCATGACCCGGCCATTGTCACTTTTACGGTGGAACCTCCTTACTGGCGTACAGGGTGGGCCTATCTGATCTATACAATCTTAATACTGGCAATGCTCACTGTAGCTATTGTACTTTCCATAAGGTGGTATCAGCTTAAGCAAAACCTTTTAAAGGAGACGATCAGTCATGAAAAAGACAAACAACATCACCAAATGAAGATGGTCTACTTTACAGACATATCACACGAACTCAGAACTCCGTTGACCCTGGTACAGGGAACCATCGAAAAAGTGATCAGGGAAAAAAACTATAAACTAGGCCCGATCACTGCACAACGCATTTTTAATAATTCCAAACGGATGAACCGACTGATCGATCAGATCATGGATATCCGAAAACATGATGTGGGTGAGTTTAAACTGGCGGTGAAGAAACAGGACGTCATCGCGGGAATCCATAAAATAAAAAATGCCTTTAATGATCTGGCCCACATGCATGACATCGAATATCTCCTGAAATCACACCACACAATGATCAGGGCTTGGTTTGACTTTGAAGTGCTGGAAAAAATACTGTTCAATTTGCTTTCGAACGCTTTCAAATACACTCCTGAGAAAGGAAAGATCGAGATAAAGGTGGAAGAAGTGACTGATCATAAGATCATTGCTACAGAAAGTTCCCTTAAAAAAGGACAATATATGAAATGTACTGTTCGGGACAACGGAATTGGCATTCCAGAAGCAGATCTTCCCTATATCTTTGATCGCTACTATCAATCGACAAAATTACCTACTCATCAGGTGCCCGGAACCGGTATTGGTATGGAACTGGTACAAAAACTGGTAGAGCTCCACTATGGGACCATATCGGTAACAAGTGTAGAGAATGAATTCAGTGAATTCATTTTTTACCTGCCCATTGAAAAAGAACATTACAAGAAGAAAGAACGTCAGAAACATCAAAAAAATTATGAAAGCGATCAGGTACTGCATCGGCCCGATGAATCGCTTGAAACACTAACCACCTCAGCCTATAACGGAAAAAGGAATGCTGCAAAAATTCTGATCGTGGAAGATAATAAGGAAGTGCAACAAATGGTAAGCGAAGAATTAGCGGTTGACTACCATATTATAACTGCAGTCAATGGAGCCGAAGGGTTTGAGACTGCGTGTATTGAAAAGCCTGACCTGATCATCAGCGATATCCTTATGCCTGTGGAAGATGGCGTCTCACTACTCAAAAAGTTAAAACAGCAACCCGACTTGAAGCACACTCCTGTATTTATGTTAACCGCGAGGGACTCTGAAGAGGTCAGAATACAATGTACAGGATTGGGTGCCGACGACTTTATTGAAAAACCCTTCAGCCTGGAATTCTTAAAATGGAAGGTCAGGAATACATTGGTAACCAGGCGGGAATTGAAGGAAAAATATAGCAGGGTAATTACAGCAGAGCCCTCAATGGTGAACGAAGAGTCACATGATGAAAAATTTATCCGCAGGCTGGTCACGATCATCGAAAGTTCAATAGACGATCACTTGCTAAGTGTGGAATACCTGGCTTCGGAGGCAGGTATGAGCCGCGCCAACTTATACCGAAAAGTTCAGCAAATCTTAAAGGAAACGCCTGTTAACCTTATTAAGCAAATACGGTTAAAGCGCGCTGCTCAATTAATGCAGGACGGCAGTCTATATATATCAGAGATCGCTTACATGACCGGCTTTAAAAACCAAAAATATTTCAGCCGGTGTTTTCAAAAGCACTATGATATGAGTCCCACCGAGTTCATGAAAGGGGTTCAAAACCAACAGAACGTGAAAGAAGAAATAAGAACGAACCTCCTGGAAGACATCATCAGATGATAACAACACTGCTGTAAAATGGATCGGCCTATATGCTAATGTCATTTCACGCCTGCATTGTCTTTATTTTTCAGTCATCACTTGTGTTGAAAATGATGGTTAACCGATAATAAAGTCGCCAGTGGGCAATTGGCAGTTGGCAAAACTTTACAAACCACATCGCTTACTGCTTTTTGCTTACTGCCTTCTCATCTCATAACACTACTTCTCCTGGCTCTTGTGCTACATTTACACCCCTAAATTGAGATTTTTGTTTCACAGCCTGTCACTAGATTTATGTTTTAATCCGGGTTACACATCCGGATTCAACGGTCCGGTTGAATAAAACATAAAAATCATAGCTATGAGATCTATCTACTTTATTCTGTTCCTGTATTTCAGTGTCCTTACAACAGCAGAAGCCCAGCTTACAAAAATCACAGCTTTCAGCGGATCACAGCTGAAGGCCAATTCGATCATACAGGCAGGAGACCGCATCTTCTTTGAGGCTGATGACGGCATATCCGGGAATGAGCTGTGGGTATATGACGCCACTACAGACAATCATGAGATGGTCACTGACCTCAACCCGAACGGCGACCTTAACATGGGCGGAAACATTATTGCTTTTGGCAATGGTGTGCTCTTTAGAGGAACCGACGGTGTCAGTGGTCAGGAGCTGTTCTTCAGTGATGGCACCTCCGCGGGCACACGATTGGTGAAAGACATAAGCCCATCAGGCAGCAGCTTCCCGGAAGACTTCATCGAATTTAATGGAGAAGTATATTTTGCTGCTAATGATGGAACCAGTGGCAAAGAACTTTGGAAGACAGACGGCACTACTGCCGGAACGGTGCTGGTCAAAGACATCAATCCTGGTAATGGAACGGGTATGCAAGCCAATACCGAAAAGATGTTTGGACAGAACGGCACCTGGCTTTTTTTTCGCGCCGATGATGGTACGAATGGAATAGAATTATGGATCACCAACGGGACCACAACAGATACTCGCATGGTTGGAGACTTGTTTCCGGGCGCCGGTAGTGGTTTGGGAGAGACCGTCCCCGAGCATGCTGCCATCTTTCTGAACACCCTTTTTTTTCGCGGCAATGACGGTGGAACGGCTGTAGGAAAGGAACTTCATTATTTCGATACAAATGATGAAACCGTAAAGGTTTGGAAAGAGATCAATATAGGTCCCACTGCTCAGGCCGATGTGAAAAACCTTTTCGTATCCGGTGACAAGCTATTCTTCAGAGCAAAATTCGGCTCTTCCGGGATAGAGCCCTGGGTAAGCGATGGTACGGTAGCGGGTACGCAACTGATCAGGCAGCTCAGAACCGGCTCCGGCAGTTCCAATCCGATCTATCAAATTGCCGACCCATTAACAGGCCAGACATACTTCGAGGCCAATGGAGGCAATGGTAATGAACCATGGGTCACAGATGGCACTGCAGACGGCACACATCAAATTACAGATCTTTTCCCGGGCAGTGGTGGCTCTGGGCCCGATTTTTTCGCTTTTACAGGAGGTTTTGCCTATTTTGTAGCCCAAACTACTGACGGATCTCCTTTTGGAGAAACAGGCAGAGAGTTATTTGCTACAGATGGCGATAATGTATTCCTGGCAGCCGATATCAATGAAGGTGCGGGTGGAAGTAATCCAGGGTCACCAAAACCCGTGGTTTTAAGCAATGGACGTATTTACTTTGCAACTGAAAATACAAGTTTTGGAAGTAACCTTTATGCCTATAATCCTCAGCAATTTCTGAGTGTCCCTGCGTTGGATCCCTTTGGAAGTATAAATATAGGGCAGTCTTCTATTTCTCAGTCTTTTAACGTGACCTACAGTGGCCTGTCTGGTCCGATTACCGTTTTTGCAGACGACGGCTTTGAGATCTCACTGGCCAACGCCGGAGCTTTTCAGTCAGATCCCATACAGGTCAACCCGGACCAGAGCGGTACGATCAATACCACCATCCACGTCCGTTTTCGCCCTGCCATACCAGGTGTTTTTGAAAAGTCCATCCGTATTGAAGGGCATGAAGTAGCCACCGTGAGGGTTCCTGTAAGCGGTATGGGTATTACGGCAGAACCCGTGGACTTTCTCGTTTTTGATGATTTTTTTGGTGAGAACCTTCCCGATGGATGGAGTGAGCCTAACACGACAGGCCGCGTATTTATTCAAGAGGGCCGCCTCTCTCTGTTTTACAACCCGGGGCAGCCCGTGGTCACTGCGCGCCGTACTTTCGGGGCCGCCTCAGGCACTACCTTCATTGGTTTCATTTTTAATACCGAAAGAAATACCATTAATGTACCCATAGCCATTAAAAACAGTACAGGTGAAACCATAGCCCAACTTCGTTTTAACAATGGCATTGAACTGGTGACTTCCGTTAATGGATCGGGTGACCCCACCGCAACAGTCAACCTGATTTCCGAAACCTCCGTACCAAAAAATGTAGACCACCAGGTGGTATTAAAAATAGACATGGTAGCGGACTTGATAAGTATGGAAGTAAACGGACAGTCCACTCTCACCGCCGAGGACATTCCGCTGCTTATAGCTACAGATGATATAACAGATCTCGAAATCTCCGTTCCCTACATGTTTGATGTGGGCAATGTATTTATGGATGACCTTTTGATCGGATCTGTCAATAAATCCTATCTGCGCCAAAAAATTGTAGCGGCTTCTTCATTACTGACCACATCGTCCATTGGCAACGCTGTGGGAGAATTTCCGGCCAGTGCAAAGTTACCTCTTCAGAACGCTATCACGGACGCTGTTGATATTTTCATTAACAGCAACGACCAGACGATCATAGATCAGAATGAAGCACTTTTACAGGTTGCGATAGATATATTTTTGAACAGTCGCATCAATGCGCAAGCCACCGTAGACATCAATATTGAAAGTGGTCATGATATGGAAGAAGGGGTTTTTGGCTATAATAATCGTAGTGTGGACCTGGCCTGGAGCTATCGAAATCCGGAATTTGTTGAGGCTCTCGAAGCGGGTAAAACCGGTTGGATGCGCTATCTCTCAGGCACCATTTCCGATCCTTTTAATATGAACACCGGTACGTACGAGCTGGAATGGATCGATCAATTCCGTAAGGTGCCCAACCAGATCACAGCTTATGGCAGAGTAGAAGCCAAGGGGCCCCAGTTGGTCTATGATCTGTACCAGGCGCTGGGTGAAGTAGGTGGTAAGCTGATCGTTACCTGGCCCGGCTTCATGGGTGACCCTGAAGAGGCGGGTCTTTTCGCCAGGTTCTGTAAGGATAATCACATAGAAGTGGAGTACTGGCAACTTAACAATGAGCCCTTTTTCTTTACCCCCAGTCTTAATCATTATTTTTATAATGGCGGTACGGATTACGCCGCTAAAATGCGCCCCATCAGTGATGCTATCAAACTGAACTATCCGGAAGCTTTAACAGCGCCCAGCGCCAGTTGGGGTGTTGATATTGAAACAGGTTTTTCCAAACAGGTACGCGACTTTACTCCTCGGTTTTGGGACATATACTCCATGCACTCCTACGCTGCCTTTAATAACAGTAATCCTTCGGACGCCCTGGCGATCAGAAATGGGAATGCAGGCTTGCAGATCGGGGGTACAGATGCTCCTCTAAAAGTACGCAACGGCTTCGGAACAGATATGCCTTATATCATTACCGAGTATAATGTATTCAACAATACGTTGGGTGGTACCTTTTACAGTGGGTTATACAACGCGGAATACCTTATGCGCAATACTGCCTTTCCTAATGCCAGATACCTGGGGCTCCACGTTTTTAATACCAATGTAATAAGACCCGAATTCAACCATAACAGCCTCCTGGAAGCGGCCTTCAATGGTGACATCGAACTTAATGCAGATACGATCCAATATGGTTTTGACATTGTGCCTGCAGGCAGCGCTATACTCACAGCGGTGGAAGCATTGAACCGGAGTAACTATAGCTGGGATACGCAGGTGACGGGGGGAGAAACGGTATTGGCAGAGCATTCTAACAGCCAGGTAGATAACATCCCGGCCATCTACGCCAATAGCTATCGTGGCGCTTACGATAAGGATTATATTTTGCTCACAAACAAATCAGATATACCTCACGATATTACTATCCGGGGGTTAAGCCTTCCTGCAAATGTTACAAGAGTAATCGTGAGTAGCTCCAGTCCGCTGGCAAATCAAGGTTTTGGCACCGTAAGCGACATCGTTGACATGATTGATGGAGTCGTCACTATCCCCGGTTATAGCGTTTGCAGACTGGAATGGGACTCAGGTATGAAAGTCCCGCCCGCACCACGTATATTTAAGGCTGAGGTATCCACGTCCGGAGCAGAACTGAAATGGTGGAAGCGGGACAATGCTGAAGGGTATACCTTATACTATGGGACTAGTCCGTCACAACTGAACCAGTCGGTTACCATCGAAGGAGCAGATAACAATAGCCATATACTGGACCTTCCCAAAAATGCTGTCAACTATGTCGCTGTTGCTGCCTTTAATTCATCCGGAGAAAGCCCATTATCCAAAGCTATCGATGTGAAAATGGCAAAACCCGAAGCTCCGGCACTGGTAAAAACCCATGAAAGAAATAGTCGTGTAACTTTGCTCTGGAAAAGTGTACCCTATGCTTCCGGATACCGGGTCCTTTATGGAACGAACGAATCGTCTCCGGACAAGGAAGTGGATGCGCGGAATGCCTCAGGATTTACAATAAAAGACCTTACGAATGACACAAAATATTATTTTAGAGTGGTGGCCTACAATGGTGAAGGCGACAGCCCGTGGTCAAATGTACTCGCAGCTACACCAAAAGCGGAAGTTCCTTTTGCTCCCCATGACCTGAGAGGTTCGGAAACCTCCAACGGAGACGTATCACTGCAATGGACCGAATCTGATTCCTCTTACAATGCCACTTACCAGATATTCCGCAGTCGTACGCCGTGGACTAATTATCAACAAGTGGCTGATGAAATAAATGGAACTTCATTTGTAGACACTACAAACAGTCGCCCGGGATCACATTATTATGTAGTAAAAGCTAAGAATACGAGTTCCGAGAGTTTTTATCCGTCTAATATACTGACCATCAATAAAAACAAGGGTAGCTTCACAGATGAGATCTGGGTGGAATCCCGCAACGAAGGCAGCCCCGAAGACGATCAACTGACGCTTTTCTTTCGCATTGTTAACGACAGGGAAGTAGACGTGCCTTACGAGGATATCAAATTACGCTATTGGTTTACGAATGAAGGCCCTTCTCCTTTGGAAGTTTTCATCCAGGAGGCCGGACCTGGAATAGAACACATTCAAGCTGCTTTTGTGGCACTTGATCCGGCCCGGGAAGGTGCCGACACGTATTTGGAGCTTACTTTCGATGCAGGG
Organism: Fulvivirga sp. M361; assembly: GCF_007097395.1. Taxonomy (GTDB): domain Bacteria; phylum Bacteroidota; class Bacteroidia; order Cytophagales; family Cyclobacteriaceae; genus Fulvivirga. The sequence continues at coordinate 247,831 of NZ_VKDC01000008.1, read as the reverse complement.
GCGGGGGTTTTGGTCACTGGCGCCGTGTCAGGCACTATCCAGGTACGGGTTACAAAAAGCAACTCAACGGCCTTCAATGAAACCGATGATCACTCTTTCCTGCCCACTGATGTATGGATAAAAAATGATCAGGTCACCCTGTACCAAAATGACATGTTGGTTTGGGGGGCTGAACCTATTGAAGTAAGTATTACCTCTTCTGAACCAAACGAAAACAGGGCTAACCAGACCATGACGGTTTTCCCCAACCCATTCAATGATATTCTGACTGTTTATATTCCAAACCACATCGAGAGCGGCCGGGTAGAACTGCGAGACATCAACGGCCAGTTGTTCTACCGTAAACCCATTCCCATGGGGCAGAGAGAACTGAATATATCCGCTAATCTCCGGGCAGGTATTTATATGCTACAGGTCATTCCTGACAATGATACTCCGGTTAACTTTAAAGTAGTGAAAAACGAATAGAAATTGAACACAGAATAAGCAGAGGGTCCGCCGAACGGGGAGGTTGTCTTCAAGAAGGGCAGCCTCTTTTTACTGAAAACAACCTTATTCCAACTTTCATGATCGGGTTTTTGAGACGATCTCCTCTTTTTCATGTGCACATCAGAGATCGAACTGCAACAGGGACGATCCAACTGGAATTGTTCCCTCCTAAATACATCATCCTATATTACGACTGAGATACCCATCAATAATCTTTAGATCATTTTTACCCGGATACGGATTTTCAAATCCACACTTCCTGTAAAATTCAGAAGCTGATTTATAAGAATGCAACTACACTTTACTTGGTTGGAACAGACGTACCGGTCTTATCTTTAATCTTGTTTGAAGTTTTTAATTATTCTTTGCCTGTCCTCGTTGTGTTTGTCACTTTTATGATATAATTCAATAAATGTAATACGCTCACTTTCTATAAAATGAGCGTATATAAGTCGTAAACCTGAGTTCACTCCTCTACCCTTCAGGGCCTTACAAGCTATTTTTTTAACCTTAATTACACACGTCTCAATTCCTAAGCCGTCAATCCGGAAACTAAAAGGTGGTCTCGCTTCAGGTTTTATATCCAAAACTTTTTTGACTACTTCTAAATCATCTTTTAAGGTCCGGTACTTTTTAAGAAGCTTCTTTATATCTTTCCTGAATTCTTCCAGTTCATCATATTTCATGCTCTTCCATTTCCTCCCCGTAGTTCCTGACTGAAAATGGAGCTTCCCTGTAAAACGTCAATTCATAGTCAATATCTTCTCCTTCTGTTGAAGCCAGCCATGGCATATCTTTATGTGAATAGTTGCTTATAGCTGAAGCTGACCAGTCACTTAATTGCTCAATCACCCTATCTATAACCTCTTTCTCACTAGCTTTCAACTCTGTCAAATCGGATTTCTCCAAGGGTAAATAACGGGTTTGGGGATATCCGTGATATTCAGTCTTTATTCTTTGTAGTTGATTGTCTTCAATCATTTGTTGGATTATAGCATCCAGTTTTTGGGGAACAGGTCCGAACGGTAGTTTTCTGTACCTGGCTCCGGTCAAATGGTCTTCATATAATTCGTAATAATTGAAATCAGAAAAATAAAGAAGCTTGTATAGCACCGTCTCTCCAACATTTGGCTTGCCCGCACACTTTTCAAGAATATATAGCAGTACATTTTTGAACTTATTAACCTTAAGCGAGGGTACAGAAATCCTTACTACATCTTTTTCCTTCACAGGCTGGGTTTCCACATCTTGATCCATAAGAAAATCTATCGAAACGAAATCGTCCAATGAAAAGCTAAGTGCAACCGAAAAACGTTGCAATTCCATAATATTTACACTTCTGTTACCCAATTCAATTTGGGCCATGGAAGGCCTTGAGATCTGAACAATTTTAGCTAGATCTTCTTGCGAGAAACCTCGTCTTTTACGAAGCTCCGCAAGTCTTTGACCAATTTTCACTTGTGACAATTTGTCTTTCATAATAGGACTTTCAACTTTTAACAATACAAAAATACCCATTGTTCTCTTTTAAAACAATTTGTTGTTATAAATCAGAACATCACAACAACAGCAAATAATAGATGCTCAACTTCATAGGTTGACAAAGATTTCGCAAAAGCAAGAACGAAAAGCTGCTTTTATTCATACCTGAAAGGCTAAGCCTGCACAGCTTAGCTAAACGATTACTGTAATACCAGTAAGTTTATCCGGAGTGTGGCACTAACACACCTACTCACTACCCGATATTACAGCAAGGATTATCGACAACCGATGGTCATTCTGGTTTTTCCCAGGGGGTATAATCTGCTATGTAAATCACCCCCTGTTCAGCCACATTTTCATTGTTTAGATTTATTATAACCCTTATCACAAGATCAAATCCATTATGAAAAAAATCTACTTTGAGGTAATAATACCCCTTCTGTTGTTGTGTAGTTCCTCCTATGGTCAGGTGATCATTTCGGACCGTCACTTTACTATCTACGGATCTGAAGATGACGTGAACCTGGATAATCTTTTTGATAACGATATCCAATCTACCTGGAACGTTGACCAAAATACGGCCTGGTTGGTGGTAAAACCTGGTGAGAGTATGGACCTGCCGGTTAACGGTTATATGATCACAAATAATCAAGCCACCGGCAATACGATATCAGTTACCGTTTCGGGATCTGTCGATAGTCTTACATTTGATCCTATTCACACCAATCCCGACCTGGCCCTATCCGGCAGTAAGCGCACCAAGGTCACTTTCCCAAACGATGTGTACTACCCTTTTATCCGTATTGAATATACCACAGCAGCATCCAGTCTCTCGTTCGCTGAAATGCGCTTTCTGGCTGCTAGTCAACTGGAAACCTTCTCCTCGCTCAACATCAGTGCAGGCGCAACCAACGTGAATGGTTCCTTCACCGGTGACAATGGCATTAAATGGACCTACTCACATTGCCGGGACGGGCAGGCGTATGGCGCAGAAGGAAAAAGCCTGATGATGCGTGGACAGGATGATGCCAGACTTGTCGGCGTGGTACCCGAAGGCGCAAGGCACGTATCCTTTGAGTTTTCGAAAGCATTTGACAACCGGGCAGGCTACTTTGAAGTTTCATTACGATCCGTGGATTATGGTACCACCCTGGCCCTAGGTACATCGGAAATCGCAGGTAACACGACCGTTGATGGCTTTAAGACCTTCACTTCCGACCTGGGTGACCTTCCCGGGAAAGTCGAAATCATTATCTCTGCTAAAGTCAAGCCTATTATCATTGACAACCTGGGCTGGTTTTCCTCTAAACAGGATGCCACCGGACCACCGATCAACACGGTACCTAAATATGAATCTGCTTATGTCAATGAACGCTTTCCGTCCCCCCACCGCCAGGTGATCTCACTAAGAGGTGACTGGGACCATCTTGACGAGGCCCTTACCGCTACCGGAGAGTTGGAAGAATGGTATGTCCCGGGTAAGGTGTCCTTCCCTGAAACCGTCAAAGTGCCTGCTTCGATACAGGCAAGTGGGCTGAAACAGGACTTTTACAGAAGTGTGCGATGGAAGGATGTAACGGCACAAACAAAAGATCTAAGGAATTCCTGGCTTAAAAAAGAATTCATTTTAAATACTGTTGATCCCGATAAACGTATCTGGCTTGAATTTGGAGCAGTACACCCTTCCTGCAAGGTATTCTTAAACGGTATACAGGTAGGCAGCCACAAACTTCCCAACGTACCTTTCAAACTGGACATAACGGATGCAGTGAACGGCGCCGGAGAAGTGAATACGGTGATCGTTAAAGTGGAAGAGAATATAGTATCGCGGATATTAGGCGGTCATTTCAACAAAAACACTTATTGGAGTGGTATTTATCGCGATGTAGAAGTAGAAACCACCGGTAAGGTAATACTGAATCGGGTGAACATTGGCACCAGCTATGCGGGAAAAAGTATGAATATGAACCTGGAGGTCAACAACATGACCGCTGGTTCGTTTGACGGTAACCTTAAGCTGATGTTGAAGACAAGTGAGGGCAGCGTTATAGAGACCTTTACCCGGCCCATACAATTGGCCACCAGCGGAGTCCATACCATCAAATGGGACGCTGTATCTTCTCAGCTTTTAGAACCCTGGTCACCGGACACCCCTAACCTGTACCGTGTAGAGCTGGAGCTTGAGAGCGACGTTGTATTGGATAGTTATGAAACAAAAATTGGTTTTCGTAACTTTGAATCCAGTGGTCAAAAAATCTTTCTCAATGGTGAAGAACTTTACATTAGGGGATATGGAGAGTTAAACGTCTTTCCCGAAACCGCTTCCCCTCCTACTGACAAAGCTTTTTATATAAAGACCATCACCGCCATGAAGGAAGCAGGCTTCAACCAGGTCAGGCATCATAGTATGGTGCCGAATGAAGAGTACCTCGAAGTAGCTGACAGCATTGGTGTATTAGTACAAGTAGGGATGACCATGATGGGACAATGGACCTCCAGCGGTGGTTATACCCTTAATCACTCCACCCGGTTCAGCAAAATGGAGAAGGTGGTAAGACGGACCATGAACCATCCTTCGATGTTTCTTTATATGATGGGTAATGAGGCCGGTGGTCAGGCGCTCGTACCCCGGCTCAGGCAAATGTATGACACGCTGGGGGCCAATGCTCTTTTCTCAGGATCTGCGCATCACGAACAAGCCCTTACCGTTAATAACAGCCATATCATTGAAAGCAATAAAGACTATAGTGACAAACCCTATTTCAGACATGAATACTGCCACAGTTCATCATTTCCAAATGTGGCCAACCAGGGCAGGTATACGGCCTACCACCCATCAGGAAACATGTGGTATTATGATCGTATCCTGAACGGTATAAATTCAAGATTTACCAACAGGTATGAAAATTGGGTAAAAGTATCCCGCGCTTTCCAGGAGATCAACCGAAAGGCCAGCGTTGAATTCTTCCGTCAGAAAAAAAGAAACGCAGATGGATACAGTTTATGGCAGGGGACTGACTCCGAATACATCATGGGGATGCTGGATAATTTTGGTGACAGCAAAGGAGCTTCTGCTGAACAACTTCAAAAATACAACGGCGACATCATTTTTATGAACCGTCATGATGTAGCTACAGACAATCAGGGTGATAACTCAAGATTTGGCACCAAAGAAGTAAATCTCAGAAAAAGGGTTTTGTACGCAGACTCCTTATTCACCGGATCATTCGAAATACACAATACTTCAGGAGTGAATATTGCCGGTAAAACTGTCAACTGGCAATTGGCCGAATATCCGACGGGAACAGTCATCGCATCGGGCAGTGAAGTTATGAATGTGGAGAATGGCAGACGGTCAGCTGCTGACATTACCGCTACCCTGCCCCAAGTGACAACAATGAAACGATTACAGTTTAAGGTGAGCATGGACTTTGAAGGAAAAGCCTATACAAATGACTGGTTTTACATGCTTTACCCCAACCTCGATTCATACGACAAAAAGGTCTTCTTCACGGCGGATGTATCCACTGATCTGGTGACGGAGTTCACACGTTACTTCCCCAACGCCCGAATTGTCAGTGATACGGCGTTAATCGATGCGAACGGGGTGATTGTCAGCGCCGGCCTGACTCCCCTGGTCAAAAGCTCTCTTAGAACCGGTAAAAAAGTATTCTTAATGTCCAAGGGCCTGTTTGAGGAAATTATCTGGGAAAAAGGCAGGGATGCTTCACGCGTTCCGGTCAAGTATGCCACCTATTTGTTGGCCAGCGGATACGGAACAGGAAGCAAAGATATTTTTGGACTCCCTGTGACCAACAAAGCGCCTTTCGGAAGTAATTTTCCTATTGTCGCCGATTCGCTTCCGTTTATGGACAATGCCTTCTCGAATCTGCTGTGGAAATCAAGTGCCGCAGACATGAGCACCAAATTCACAGAGACGGAAATTGAATCGTGTGTGGAAGGAATTCCACGAGTCAACAAGTCTCTCATCAGAATATGGAGCTATCTTTATCAAACCCACATTGAAAGTGGAAAACTACTTGGCACAGGCTTTACGTTAGATCCCGGTGATGTGGACGCCATGCATATTTTCGGACGCTTTTTAGACTATATGGTCTCTGAAGATTTCAATCCGGCAGCTAGTGTTTCTGCCAATAAATTTTTCAATGCACACTATGATAAAGTCGGGCTACCGTCAAACCCGCTAACCGTTAATCTGACAGGAAACGGATCCACCCAGGTAATAGTGAATGGGCAACAGGTTAACATAGGGGATCTTATAAAGTACAAAGACACGGTCACAGTGAAAATCAATGGTATAACGATGAACTACGGACTTCGCTCACTGGAAGTCTCAGGAGTTACAGGCATTCTCAATGAAGAGCGGTCTGAAATCAGTTTTATCATGCCGGATAACCCGGTAGCTATGGATATTCTACTGACCTCAAAGTATACGGTATTGTATGGAATTGTGGAAGCAGGTATACTCACTGCCCGGCTAAAAGACCATACAATCGTTCCATCAGGAAACTTTGTTTTCCCGGGTGACTCCCTATTTTTCGATATTGACATTAATGCCGAAAATCAAAGGATCAACAGTATCACCGTGACCGGAATACCTGATGTATTTCAGCCTACGACGACGTTCTCTTTTGAGATGCCTGAAAATGATGTAAACGTACAGGTGATTACAGAAACTTTCGCTTACCCGTTTTATTTTGACCTGACAGGTGGCGGATCAATTGAAGCAATAAATGACGGGGTGATGGTAAACAGTGGGGACCTTGTGGTAACTGGAGACTCGTTGGAAGTTGTACTGAATAAAGGTAACGCTACTGACTTTGTGATCACTTCACTGGAGCTGTCCGGTGTATCAGGTACTTTCAGCGGGGACTCTACCCAAATAGGCTTTCTTATGCCTATGGACACTGTTACTTTGAAGGTATTTACTTCTGCCGTTATCACTGGCCTGGATAATACCTTGTTTCCATTGAAAAAAAATAAGGTAATGGTTTGGAAAGATACTCACCTCAAAGAATTTAATATCCTGATCAATGGACTGGATTCTGATCATGGCACGGCCGAGATATACGGCTTCGGTGGAAATTTCATAAAATCGGTTGAAGCTAAACAAGGAGTCAACCCTCTTTCCTTTCGGCTATCCTACTCCAACATGTCTCCAGGGGTGTATGTGGTCAGGATCTACTCTGACGACCTGCTTCTATTTGCAAAAATGATGGTAACTGATCACTAATGTCACGTAATGTGTGAAACGATGAATTGAAAGATAATGTAATGAACACTTTCTTCAGGACAAGGGGATCCCTGATAAACTAGCCGCAGGCAAAGAGCAATAAGCAAATGGTTCCTTATGATTTAGTTTCAACTACTTATAGACTGCCGACGACAATGGGATGAGTACGTATGGTTTTACGGTAAACTGAAAACAAAATGGTGTCAAAATATGTGTGATAAGGAACTGAGAAGATAATAATACAAGGTTTGATTAGTGGCGACCCGCACTGGCTTAGCTGGTGTGGGTTCTTTTGTGAGACAAACTCGTTTTGAACCTGCTTTAAAGCGATCATACAACTATCCTTGTGAGGTTTTCAAAAGGTTTTAGAGCCTGAGCGACTACTCATAACAGAGATCGCTATTACGTCAGTCTAAGGCTTTGTACGCAGCGGTGAAGTAATTTCCTCATCACTGAACCTGTGGCGACTTCGTCTTTTTAGGTGGTATTGTTTCGGATTCTCAATTTCCAATTGCCATATGGAAAGACAGGGTAAAAAACTGTCTTGCTTACCCTAACTCATAAATCAATCGTTTTCAAATTCTTAATCTAAAAGAAAGCCTAATCTAATCATCCACTATTTTTAAAAGCCAGGTAACTTAGACTGAAGCCATAAATGTCAGCAGCAGGAAATTCATTTATCCGAATAAATATACCCAATTGCGATGCCATCAGGTTTAATCCAACACTTCATACCTGAAAAACCTGTAATCCGCGGGTTCGTCTATGTCAAATACAACATTGCTTCCGTTCATTCTCACTACTCGTTTCTCATTGGTCATAAGATCGGTCAGTCTTATCTCAGCAGCTCTTACGTGTTTAAGCGCAACCTCTTTCGATACCTCATGGTTGTTCAGTTCCCTGAAAATTAACAGGTAGCCGGTGTTTTTTTCCAAATGATGGTTTTGGAATCCTGTCCATTGGCTATTATCTGGCTCATCACCCATCGGAAAAACATATCCCTGGTACATCTCCGCCCGATGTTTTTTATATGTGGCCAGCAATGGTTTGATCTTTGCTCGTGCTTCCTTTGTATAATAATGTGTCTCCTGGAAAAAGATAGGACTGCCCATGAGAGTTATGGCCACAACGTAGGGATGATTGTGAAGGTGAGCATCTGTTTTGGTCTTATCACCGGTCATGTCGATATTTTGAACGGTAATTTGAAATTTATTGAGGTTCACATATTTGGAAAGCTGCCACGCATCACTTTATAAGGTACATACATTACGTTTTCCCTCGCGGTATTGATCTTTCTGTTTTCCAGGTAAATATTTCCATACTCCCGTCCATAAAAATATCCGGCCCTGGGCGCTATCTCTGTTACATCCCAGTTGACTATGGTGTTATAGCCGGAATATTTTATAAGGTTCCTGGCCTTTTTCATGAGATCATCCCGCTTTCCAGCGGAGTTAAGATGGGCAAAATCAAGTTTGAAGGAGGCGAAGTTGCCACTGTCATAGTTGACCTTGAGCTTATCTTCGGGAATCGTCCATGCCGCCCATAGCCCTAGTTCCACATCCAGAGAATCTGCTTTTTTACGTACTTTTCTCCATCCCTGTGGGTAAACCGGGTAGTCGCGTTGGATGAATTTTAGCCGTTGAAACTCGCGTGAATGCTTTGCAGGCAGCCATTCATTGTTCTGCCAGCCTTCGTCGATCTGCAATATATCTATCCCCAGGTCAGCCACACTTTCTATCTCCTTTAACACATTTTCTTCTCTTGCTGCGGCAATACATTCTGTTGGCATATCCTCGCTACCCCAGGTATTGGCCATTATAAATACATCGCGGTCAGGATGCACAGGGTATCTTAATCTGTCAAACTGCTTCAAGGCAAGGTTGGCATCGTCACGATCTCCGGCATAAAGTACGATCCAATTGGCCCACATGCTGGTATATTCATCCTCTTTCAGATCAGAGGGGAACATACCTGCTCCTGACGTACTGATTTTTTGCTTTTTTATCTCAAAATCACCTGTCGCCACGTCCCCTTCACTCTTCAGGCTGGTAGATTTATTGGATTCCTTGATCAATACTATGCCGTCATCATCACCGGACAGGACCATACCGCTGGCCCAGTTAATTTTTTGATCTTTAAGCTCCAGGCTGCGTTCGGTGAGCAGGCTTTCGGTCATGTTAGTCTTTATTCCCTGCATCAGTCCAAATGCTATCATCTCATCCGGCATTTCAGACAACTCCAGTGTTTCCGTAACATCAGCAGAAAATCTTTCACTCCGTGCAGAATAACCCGGCATAGCTTTTATCTGAAGTTGTGTTCTTAAACCCAAAGCGTCAGGATAGACCCATGCAATGTATTTAATGATCATAAATTTTTCCGGGTACTCAAACTCCGCCTCCACTAAAATGTGCTCGTTAGTAAACCTTTCATCATCAGATACCCGTGCTCTTAGCGAAAGCAAGTTGCCCCGCACATTCTCCCCTATCGCCCAATCGCACAAACCTCTGTCCGAATTGACCCATTCCCCGGATGACAAACCATTACTTAGTTGTATGGTAGTCAGTCCGTAGTCTGTAATTTTATAAACTCTTTCCACCAGACCAGTCGACAGGACCAGTTGGTCACCTTTTGTAAAAGCGCTTGCATTTCCACAGGTAAATTCCAATCGGGAAAGCCTGTTATCCGAACAGGACAAAAGCCAAAAAGTAAGTAGCATGACCAACCTTGTGTATTTCATTATAGTGTTATGTTTTGTCTTATGTTTCGTACACCGGGGTGATCATCAGGAAACCTCCACCTATTCAATTTCGACCTCAAACTTTTCTGTAGTCAGATCAGCCTGGTTCCAGTCAAAATAAAGATTTATCGAACCTGTGCAGGTCCCATCTATCCGGTTGAGCTGGCCGGAAGGACCAAACTCACGTGCTCCTCTCCATTTGGCACCCACCGGAGAAATGTAATTGAAGATATATATACCTTCCTCCTCAGGATACTGCCAGGTGGCAAACTTTGGATCTTTTCCATTTACCGGTGTGGATACCCCCAGTACCAGCCCCTCGGAATTTGTGGAAAGCCCCAGGGTACGGTTACCTGTAAGCCTGAATATACTCCAATACCAAGGTGCAAAACAGCCTTCAAATGCAGGAGGGTCGTAGACCTCTCCGGGGACATTTAATTTCTTTGCCTGATCCCACACATTCAATTCTCCGCCTTCCATCCTGTTTTTCCATATCCTTGCCGGACCTTCCCCAAGCCAACGCTTCCCAAGAACATCCTCGTTTTGAAGTCTAAGCCCTATGCCGGCATAATAGTATTCTCCCCTGGGCAAGGTGTAGGCATAATCAAGTGTGAGATACCCTTCGGGCCTGACCGTCCACTTAAGGTGGTCAAAACCGTTGATGTGACTGCTTTCTATTACAATGGCGTCGTTCTTTTTACGGACCGTCACTTTACCTTTTGGCAAGGCAGTTGGCTCAAGATCATTTTCAGCATGACAGACTAAAAAGGGTGTCGCTCCTACAGGGAATCTTTTATTTCCTGTAACTACTTCTGTAAGAGCTCCCGTAGCCTCATCAAATTTAAAAACTGTACTTCCAACCTTTACCGAAAAAGCATCTTCCGGGTCCCGGACAAGCTGCTTTTTTAAGGTGCCAACAAAGCAGGAAGCGAGGCCTTTGCGCACACCTATCGGCCAGGTCCATGTATCCACCTCGTTTCCCTGGTTATCCCATACGGTGAGCCGGAGCGCATCATAGCTTTCCCAATCATGAGGGAGGTTGACCTTGATTTTTCCTTTTTCTCCTGCAGGTAAATCGTCCACCACCACAGAAACCCCGCGTTCCCGGTACCCGATAGCCGCCGCATTAGGGGTGCTAAAATGGAGCAAACTACCCTCGAACCGGCACTCTTTTAAATTCACAAACGTAAATTCATTGGAGACACTAAGCGTGCCATCAAAGCCCTTATCCGCCACCATAGGGTCTACCTGGACCGGCGACCATATTTCCCTAACAGCATAGTAGCTGCCTTCTTTTTCCCCATTCGGCCCTACAAGACCGTCTGGTGCTTTATTTTGTTGACAATCCAGCCGGAAGCCTTCATCCGAACGTACCACACATTCATCAAATAGAGCCCATATCATCAACCCTCCGCCTACCTTTGATGCTTTAAAGGCATCCCAGTAATCTTTGAGACTGGCCGCTCCGCCCCCATCATAGAGGGCATGAAGCGCTTCATTAGGTAAAACGATGTGCTCGCCATTCAGACGATCGATCAGGTTATCGTAGGAAGGATAAAAACGTGTGTCAACAATATCAAAGGAGGGACGATAGTTTTTAAAGATATCCTCCTTTTTCGCTGCGTTTTTCAGTGGACGGCGTTTTTGGATATCCCATTTGAAAAAATGCTCATCCAATTCAGGATTATGTGACACGTGGTTTCCATTACCCCAAAGGACAATACTGGGGTGGTTAACGTCACGAACCACCAATTCTTTCACCATCGTGGCACCGACACCGGTTTGCAGGGGCGCATTCCATCCCGGCAATTCATCCATAGCCAGCAGCCCCAGCGAATCGCACAGATCGAAAAAATAAGCATCCGGAGGATAATGGCATGGTCTCACACAATTGAAATTCAACTCCTTCAGTAACCTGAAGTTCTGCTCAATGTCTTTACGGGACAGGGCACGTCCGCCAGCAGGACGAAAACTATGCATATTGGCTCCTTTGAGTAAAATTCGTCTGCCGTTGAGGTAGAACCCATCCTTATCACGCACCTCAAATGTGCGGAAGCCAAACTTTTGTGAATACGTGTGGACCACCTTACCTGCTTTTTTTAATTCCACTACCAGCTTGTACAAATTAGGGTATTCATGTGACCATGGTTTGATACCTGAAAATTTGCCGGTCATGATAACAAGACTATCTCCTTTGTCAGCAACGGCAGTCAGAGGCTTACCTAGCGTCTTACCATCGGATGAAATTACCCTGGCCTCTACCTGCACAGCACCTGTTACACCATCGACATGAACTGTCCCATGAAAAGCGCCATCCATTTTTGCATCAATGGCCACACGTTCTGTATATTCCAAAGGCAATGCATCGATATATACGGGGCGGTATATTCCTCCAAACAGCCAATAATCTGCCTTCCTTTCCGACCTTTGCACACTGGGATGTGCCGAAGATTTATGTACTTCCACCTCCAGGGTATTCATGCCTGCTCTGATATGGTCAGTGATTTCATATTGGAATTGCGTGAATCCACCCTGATGGACCATACCGGCCTTTTTACCATTTATTTTGACATGAGTATCCGTCATCACCCCCTCAAAAGTCAGCCGGTAACGTTTACCAGGTACATTCTCCAGGAAGAAGTCCTTTTTATAGTACCCTATTTCAGGGTTCTCACGATACTGTTTATGGTCCTTACCGTAGGTATAATAGCCAAAGCCCTGCAGCTCCCAATTGGACGGTACCGGAATTTTAGTCCAGTATCCGCTGTTTCGCCCTGTAGATATCCTGAAATCCCAAAGCTCTGCATGGCCGGCATCTTTTCCTGAAAGAAAAATCCTGTTTTGTGCTGACAATCCAAAGGCCATCAACATCAGTAGAAGACTGATTTTTATATTTTTATTGTAAGTCATAATGTCTCCATTTCTGCATAGATCATATTTATTCTACCAACCACTCCAGTTCAGACAAAGCGGTGGCCTCCGGACCTTCATATAAGGCATCCATTTGAAATTTAAGAAACGCCGTTTCCACTTTTTCCGGAAATGTTACTCGCTTCTGAAATGTATCATTTTCAAATGAACCCTGAGTGATCAACTGCCAGTCCGTACCGTTTTCAGAGGTATAGCAGCTATAGTTTTTTATCGCTGACGTCCTCTTACCTTTCTTAGGAAAAAGTCGAAGCCCCCGTATCAGACGTTTTTGATCCAGTGCGGTCACAATAAAGTAGGGGAGTATAGCCGCATCATTTCCCTTTTTACTTTGCCATGAGGTAGCAGGATCTCCGTCAAATGCACAGGCAGCATAGTGGTTGATCGGCGAACTATTGCTATAGGTATTAACAATTCCCTCTGGCAAAGTATTTTGACGGGGATACCCTCCAGTCAAAGGTTTCAACTCACCCTTGCCCGTCTTTGGGTCTGACATGCTGTTTCTCCACCGCCAGTAGCTATCGGTCAGTGCTGTGACGATCTCGGGATGCCGCGCAGCCAGATTCGTTTTCTCCGCCTCATCTTTTTCAAGATCATAAAGCTGTATGCCCCCGCCGTATTCATAAGGATCAGCCCTCAACTGCCGGCCCTGTTCTGTTTTGTAGTTCAAGTGGGTCCACCCGATATTATGGGCCAGCTTCCATTTACGGTCCATCGCCACCCATTGGTCGCGACCATCAGACCAGAAAAGCCGGTCATGTACTGTCTGTGCCGGCACTTTCTGTTCTTCCAATATTTTCAACAGACTTTTCCCATCGAGATCAGGAGGCACTTCAGCACCTGCCAGTTCCAATAGTGTAGGCATAATGTCCATGGCAGAAACCAGTTGTTTGTTTTCCTGCCGACCCATCTTTATCGACGGGACATACCACATCATAGGTACCCTGATACCCCCTTCACCGAACATGTATTTATAACCGCTAAGCGGTTGATTATTGGCATAAGTATTGATCGTTCCACCATTATCGGAAACCAGAACTATCACCGTATTTTCTGATTTCCCAGATCTTTCCAGGGTCTGCCAGATTTTTCCGATACCGTCATCCAGTACATTTAATTGCAGTAAGTAGCGCTTTCTCCCATCCGAATCTACCTCACCAAGGTGCCCCCATTTTTTGTGCCACTGCCCGTAGGTCTCCCGGGCAGGGTCCCAAAAAGGGAACTGCTGTAAGCCATACTTCTCCAGGTATGCCGGGTGACCAACATAAATAGGATGATGTACCGCGTTATAGGAAAGGTGAATAAAGAACGGCTGGTCCTGATCTTCTATGACTCTGACCGTCTCCCTGGAGAAAATATCCGTAGTGTAGTCCTGTTCAAAGGAAACCTTATCTCTATTCTTGATTAGTGCACCTATGTGTGCCCTTTTCGCATTCTTGAGCCCATAGGCTTTTTCGTCCTTTTCGCTGAGCCTGAGGTAATCCCATGTGTGGTCCATAAAACCCATAAAATACTGATAACCATGGTCAAGTGGATGCTCCACCGGTCCGCCATTCATATGGGTTTTCCCTATTTTGGCAGTATAGTAGCCCTGTTCTGACAGTAACTGTGGGAGCTTTTTTTCACTTTCGGGAAGCCCGCCTTCTCCATACCAGTAGTTTCCCCAGCGTTGCTGGTACTTACCGGTGATGAGACCCGCTCTGGAAGGACTGCATATCGGTGATGTAGCATAAGCCCGGGAAAAAAATACAGACGTGGAAGCAAGTCTGTCAATATTAGGTGTGCTGACATCAGAAGCCGCATGAGGTAAAAAGCCAAGATCAGCATAACCAAGATCATCAATCACAACAAGGATGATATTAGGCTTCTCTTGCCACTGCCTGGAACACCCGGAAAGCAATAAAACAAGAAAAAGTGATCGGATAAATAGTTGACTGGTCATTGTGTCAAAGTATCAAATAACAAAACTCAGATAGATGATCAATAATATAAGCCCCGTTATTACCAGGGATATAATGAACAATGAGTTACTTAGCGCCTTTCGTTTTCTCTCTGTTTCCTGCCAGTTAATGTTTTTCATTTTCCAACCTTCTTATAATTTGGTTAATAGATCCGGTGACTAGATTGGCTTTTGAGAGGGTTTGACCCTTACCTTCACACTGCTTTTCTTCAGCCCTTCCGAAGTGACTTTCAACTCGAAATCACCGTCAGCTCCCGTGGACTGTATAATTGCCAGGCACTTTCCATTGAAGGTCTTTCTGTAACTCACCTTGTGCGGACTCAGGTCTAATATATCCCCGTTTTCCACTCCGATGAGTCTTGCAGGGCCTTCAATCTCAAAGTTCAGCAGGTTACCGGCACCGGGTACTGCTACTCCGTTTCTATCTACAATCGTTATTTCTGCATGAACTACATCTTTATGATTGGCAGAAAGTATGCTCCTGTCCATATCAATGGCGATGGCATAAGGCTCTCTTGCTGTTCGATACGTTTGTGTGGCCATCACTTCACCGTCTGTTTTAGCCACTACTTTCAACTCTCCTGCGCTATAAGGCACCTTCCAAATAATCCTTAATTCATCAGTCATTGGCTTTTCACCCAAAGATTTGCCATTAAGGAACAGCTCTGCCGATGTGCAGTTGGTATAAACTACCACCGGTATCTCCACTCCTTCCAAACCGGGATGGGTCCAGTGCGGAAGCATATGCGCCATAGGTTTGTCTGACCATATACTCTGATAAAGGTAATAGCTATCTGTCGGGAAGCCAGCCAGGTCGATCACCCCAAAACTCATTGTTCTGGCGGGCCAGCTAAAGGACTCACCAAGATAGTCGAAGCCTGTCCAGCGAAATGAACCCATGAAATACGTCAGGTCTTTGGTTTCTCTCCAATAATCACGAATACTCATGCGTACGATGGAATTGTCATAGGAGGAATGATACAAGGGGTTGATGTCTGCAAATAGCTCTTCGTCTGTCAGATCTTCCACGAGAAAGACCTTTTTGGCTATCCCGCTAAAGGGCTTTCCTATCTCCCATGGCGCAGGATAATCTCTCCGTCTGTACTGTGTTTTAGTCCGATAGATCCCCCTGGTCTGCATTCCGTGTGTGATTTCCGTCCCAACTATGGGCTTTGTGGGGTTTTTCTCATGAAAATGCTTCAGTCCGTTCCTGTACTCTCCGTGACCATTGAATCCCGCCAGGTCAACTGCCGGGCCATTATATCCTCTTCCCTGTGTTATAGGCCGGGTATTGTCCAGTTTTTTAACAAAACCTGTCAGCTTACGCTGTGTAGCATCAGTATACTTCTTTACTTCATTGCCTATGCTCCAAATAATCACGCTGGGGTGGTTACGGTCCCTTTTTATAAAGGCCTCCAGGTCTTTGTCCCACCATTCCTCAAAATTCAGTCCGTAATCAAACGCCGCCTTTTCCGCCTCCCATCCGTCAAATGCTTCGTTCATGACCATAAACCCCATGGAATCGCACAGAGCATAAAACTCCGGGGCAAAAGGGTTATGAGATGTTCGGATGGCGTTACACCCCATGTTTTTAAGGATCTTCAGTCTTCGGTGCAATACATCCACCGGCACAGCGGCACCTACCGGCCCGGCATCATGATGGTTACAGACTCCCTTCAGGATGGTTTTTTCACCATTGAGTAAAAAACCGTTTTCAGTGGTGAAAGAAATAGTCCGCACACCAAAAGAAGATTGGTATTCATCCCAGACTTTCCCTCCGGATGCAATCGTCACTGTCAGGTAGTACAGGTTTGGAGTATCCGGTGACCATAGTAACGGGTCAGGCAGTTCCAGTATCGTCTGTGTTTGGTTTTCGCCTTGTACAAGCTCCACCACCTGGGTGTTATCCGCCTGGTGTCGTCCATTCTGATCTGTTATTGTATAGATGATCCGTATCTCATCCATTTCAGGAACCTCGTTGATCACTTCAAGATCGACTGCTACTTCTGCTGACTTCTTATCTACTTCGGGCGTACGTATGAATAAACCTCCGGCGGGGATGTAAAGCTGCTCCATGACGGCAAGTCTGACATTCCTGTAAATACCGGACCCAGTATACCATCTTCCACTCGGCACTTTGGAATGATCAACACGTACAGCAAGCAGGTTCTTTCCTTGTTGAAGATGTGGGGTCAGATCATAGGAAAAGCCTATGTATCCATTGGGTCTTATGCCTAACTCAACACCGTTGATCCAAACAGTGGAATTACAATAGACACCATCAAATTCTATCACCACCCGCTTGTTTTGCCATTCCGGATTCCATTCAAAGTACCTGCGGTACCATCCGATACCCGCAGGCAGAAATCCTCCTGCCGGGCCTGCCGGGTTAAGACTGTCATAGTCTCCTTCAATGCTCCAGTCATGAGGGAGGTTCAGCATTCTCCAGTCCTCATCCGGGTAATCTACGCCGGAAGCTCCGGGAAAATCACCCAGGTTAAACTTCCATTTCAAGTTAAAGTCATAGGAATAGCGTCCTTTTTGCTCACTCACCGGCATAGGGTTCACAGAACAACCGCCAAGCATCGTTAAGAAAATGACCACTATATAGGGGCTTACGGAGTGTTTTATCATACTGATGGTTTTTAAATATTACCTGATCTAAAGGAACGCCAAATCTTAGTGACAGCAGGGGGGGATTTTGAGACGTGTTAAGGGGTAAATCCTTCACCGAGTCCAGACAAGTGTTTTTGTATAAAAAAGCTAAAAAACCGTGCGATACTACTCAAGCTTATGAGGAACCGGTTCCTTGTCATTCATCGTATCACCGGAAGGGTAATCACTTGGATTGCACCCATATTGCTCCTTAAATTTCTCCCGGTAATATTTCAAGTCATTGATGCCTACACTGTAGGCCACTTCCGATACATTCAACTCACCTGTCAGGAGTAACTCTGCGGATCTCTTCAGCCTGATATCCCGGATAAACTGAACGGCAGACCGACCGGTAAGCTCCTTTATTCTCTTATAGCAGGCGGACTGGCTCATTCCCATTTCCCTTACCATCATCTGTACGGAGAAATTATCAGTGGTAAGGTTATCTATGACCAGGCCGGTGATCTCATCGAGGAATTTCTGCTCTGAATTAGGCAATATCGCTTCGGTAACGGGCTGTAAACGAATATGGGCTTCGTAATAGCGCTTGAAGTTTTCCCGTGTCGCTAATATACTGGCTACCTTGGCCAACAATATTCGGATATTAAACGGTTTAGTGATATAGTCATGGGCTCCTATACCTACTCCTTCCAACTCATAAACTGTGGCGGTCCTTGCCGTCAGCAGAATAACAGGGATAAAGGAAAGGTCCGGATCACGTTTTATGGCGGAAAGCATCTCCAGACCATCCATCTCCGGCATCATTACATCACTGATGATAAGGTCCGGCAGATAATGATGTGCTTTGCTAAGGCCCTCCTTACCATCAGCAGCGCATACCACCCTGTAGCGCTGTCTGAGATGCTTACCCAGGTAAGTGAGTACATCTTTATTGTCCTCAACGATCAGGACACACTGCTTTATGGCAGAAGGCTCACTTTTATGCTCAATGATCTGTGGTTCCTCTTCCATCGAAGGGTAGTGAATACGATCATCACTATCTCTGAAATCCTTCAAAAGCAGTAACTTATCAAAGTGGGCGCTGCCAAAGGGTATCTTCACTATAAATTCAGAGCCTTTGCCTCTTATACTCTTTACTTTAATCTCCCCTTTGTGCAGGTCGATGATCCCCTTTACAAGAGCCAGGCCAATGCCCGTGCCATGAATAGATAATGTATCGAGTCCCCCGACCTGGTAAAAGCGGTCAAATATCTTGCCTACCTCCTCTTTCGACATGCCAATGCCGTTATCCCTGACGCCTATCTCGAGGTAATGATTGGATAATCTGTTCTTTCCTTTTATTTTTTCAAAAATTGCTTCTTCAGCATCATTCCCCACGGACCTCATTTGTATATCAATCCTGCCGCCGGCTTTTGTATATTTAATGGCGTTCGATATCAGGTTAGTCAAAATGATCTCAAATTTATCCCGGTCAAAGGTCAGTTGGGTGGATTCTCTGTCTATCTGAAAATTGTAACGGATCTTCTTTTCATGGGCCATATGTTGAAAGGCCAGACATATCTCACGGGCAAATTTTATAAAGTTCCCCTCAGCTACCTGCAGGACCATATTGCCACTTTCCATTTTTCTGAAGTTAAGAAGCTGATTGGTAAGCGCCAGCAGGCGATTGACGTTTTTCTGGATAAGGCCCAGTTTTTCTGAAAAACCAATCACTCCGGGGCCCTCTTCAATAATCTCTTCCAGCGGGCTATGGATAAGGGTGAGAGGAGTTCGGATCTCATGTGATATATTAGTGAAGAATCTTATTTTTTGCTTATTCAGGTCCTTTTCCTTTTCTGCCAGCACCAGATCATGCCGCAATGCAGACTGGCGTCTCATCAAAAACCCGTATAGGTATAACAGTCCCAGGATGAGCAGGGAATAGGCGAAAAACGCCCACCAGGTAGCCCACCAGGGTGGCAAGATGTTGATCCGGAGAATGCGGTTTTCACTCCATTGACCGTCACTATTAGACACTTTAGCCATGAACCGGTAGCTTCCTGCCCGAAGATTGGAAAATGTTACACGACGCTGGTCCGCATTTTGATAAACCCAATCCTGACTGTACCCTTCCAGCTTGTAGGCATATTTGTTCTGACCGGGATTGGCGTAATGCAACCCAAGCAGGTCAATCGTAAATTCATTTTCGGCAGCCTTCAGGGTAATTTCAGGAAGGTAGTCGAGTTTTTTAGGCAACAATACCCGGTCATGGATACGCTCCCCTACACTTACCGAACGGTTGAAGATCTTAAGATCGTCAAAGATCACCTTCGGCTTGTGAGGGTTAGGGATGATCTTTTCAGGATCAAAGTAATTCAGCCCGTTGATCCCGCCAAAGTACAACTGTCCCTTATCATTTTTGAATGCCGCGCCTATTTTGAAAGAATTTGACTGCAGTCCGTCATTCACATCATAAGCCACGAAGCTGCTGTCTTTAGGATCAAACCTTACAAGTCCCTTGCCTCCTAACCACAGGCTTCCTGAATTATCCTCCAGTATAGACTCGATGTCATTGTCTGCAAGTCCGTCTTTCTCTGTAAAATGCTGAAATACAACACCACTGGGACTTTCAACGGCTTTATTTAGACCCCCTCCAATGGTGCCCACCCAAAGGGTATTGCTACTGGTCCTCAAAACAGGCCACACATAATTGGAACTGATCGACGACCTGTCTGTCACACTGAACCGGTAGTTTTCCACAGCCATCTTCGAAATCCCGGGAAAGGAAAGCTTCAGTAATCCGGCATCCCGTGTTCCAAGCCATATCACATGAGCATTTTGCGGATCGGAATATATGTATGTCAGATTATTAGTAGGCAGGTAGTTGTTCTCATTCAGGGAAGCCAGTATCTTTTTCGTAGCTATGTCCATCAATGTCACTCCCTGATTGAAGGTAGCTATCCATAACCTTCCAAAGGCATCTTCACTGATGCCTATCACCTTGTCACTGCATAGTCCCTGTTTTCCCCTACTGGAGAATTCCTGTATCGTCCCGTCTTTTTGTAAAAGTCTGAGCCCATTGAAGCGGGTACCGATCCAAAGCTGTCCGGTACGGTCCCTGTGGAGGGCCGATATATGTCGCTCAGGCTCATAAACAGTAACCTCTCCTGCCGCATTGACCCTGGCAAGACCGTGACGGGTACCGACCCAAAGCTGGTCATGGTCCTCGTGGATTGCTGTGACGTAATTATCAGGAATTGTGGTATTGGTATTGTTAATGACCTGGAATGGTTTGGCTTGCAGATCAATAAAATATGCGCCACCTCCGGAAGTACCTATCCATAGCACATCGAAGGAATCTATCATCAGGTCATTTACTCTGTTCGTGCTAAGTTGATTGGATACAGTATAGGTATACCCCAGGATATATTTGCCGTCTTGCTTTCTTTTTAACTGCACTACACCCCCATCGTATACCCCGACCCAGATATTCTTATGATAATCTACCACTATATCACTAATAGAACGGTCCTCCCATAGAAATAACGCTTCCCAACCTGCCATGCCTGACATCCTATATAATCCTCGATCTGTAGCAACGATCAGGACATCGTCCAACACCCCCATGGAATACGCGGACCTGAAAAGCCCGGTATGTACTCTACTGATCTTACCATTACCCGTCTCAAGTTGCCACAGGCCATGGGCCTTTGTACCTATCCAGACCTTTGAATCAAAAGCCAGGATTTCCAAAATGGTGACTTCCAAAGGCATTGAGAAGTGTGTGAGATTATACCCATCATCGGTCCACGTTATTTTGTTCAGACGGCCCTGGGTTGTCCAATACCATATATTGCCTTCGTCGTCTTCCACGATCTGCTCTATTTCTTCGCTTTCGCTATTCCCAATTAACATATTGCAAAAACGGCCGGTCTCTGACTCATAGTAGGAAATGAAGTTCTTCTCTGTAACCATCCATACCCTGTTCCGGGAATCACAAAATAAGTCCTTCATCCGGTTGTTCGGCAAACTGAGGCTATCTTCAAAATCATGCTTGAAGGTCTGAAACGTATATCCGTCGTACCGGTTCAATCCGTTATTAGTACCCAGCCAGATAATACCGGATATATCCTGTACGATGGCCACCACGTCACTGTGAGTAAGCCCATCATTAACGGACAGATGATTCAGGCTGTATTGAGAAAATGCAGCCTGGGAAACAACCTGAAGGCAGAAAAGCCATACCACATGCCGCTTTAATAAGCAGCACTTCAGAACCCGTTCCTTGTATATCTTAAACAAGTCATTACATTCATTCGGACTATGTATCGGGCTCATCGCATTCATTTCAACCACTTATCCATCAAAATTGAAAGATAACTTAATCATTCTCGCTGGAAAAAGCAATCCAACGATCAGATCCTGTACTTTGTCACGGATTACAGGTTAAACTGATTCACTCCGTCCACCACCCTGTTCCTGAAGTCAAGTGTATCTCTGGCCGTATGGATGATATCGTTGACTTCAAAGGTATAGTTAAGTATCACCTCTCTGGCCATCCTGTTCACCCTGGATCCCCCGTCATCCGTAACCGGTGTTGCCCCGGGAAAGCTGATAATGTCAATCGTATTGTCATCGCCAATAGCTATCTTCATTTTATCACCTGACTGCCTCGATTCCCCAATACCTTCTACAATGAGTGTATCCGGAGCGTGCATAGTCAACGCTATAACGTCATCTATACCTCCGGGGTATATGACGGGTTCAACAGGATCACCCTTTTCCATTCGGGTGATCCGCCCGCGCTGCACGTAGTTTCCAAAGAGCTGGTTGATGTAAGAGAAAGAAATGGTGGTCGTGGTGAGGTCGGCCAATATCGAATCTGCTCCTATGACTTCTTCCAGTTGAAAACTCAATGCATAATTATGTCCAAGAGCAACAGGGTCTGACAAAAAGATAGCCGAATCTGCCTTGATGTATACAAACCCCTGTACTTTTCCGGCAGGCACGATTATGGTGTTACTTACAGGCTGTCCGTCAGGCCCTTCCAGCCTGTAGTGACTTTCCGGAAGCACAGCATACCCTGCATCCACGGTAGCTGTCGAGTCCAGTGAAAAAGTGACCTCTACGTCTCTGTCATTTGACAATCTCCCACCCAGCACCACACCTACACCAATCTTCATCCCTTCATCCATTATGAAAGTCCGTGCTATTTCTGCCTTAGGCAAGTAGACTGCCGTATATTCAAATTCGTTCTCGACAAAATCATCATAACCACAGGAGGCAAGCAAGGCTCCCATGGCTAACAGGATGATCGTAAACATTCTCTGGTTATTGTAAAGCATATCTCTGATTACTTAATACTTTGTCATTTAATTTCTTCTGTACAGACATTTAGTTACGATGTTATTAAAATACCAAGGCATTCTACAGACAAAATAACCTCACACCCAATAACTTACCCTCCATCTACCATCCCTGATTCTGTTCCAGGTTAGTGTTCAACAACAGCTCTTCATAGGGTAGTGGCAGATAATAGTTCTTTGCATCAAAAACACGATCTTCCACACTGATCTCCTCATGACTGAAGGTATTGTTGTCATTTCTGAGGATCTTCATACCACGTACATTATCCATAGTATCAATAATCCTCCATCTCCTCAGGTCATGAAACCGCTCACCTGAAAAGGACAGTTCTATCCTACGTTCATTTCTAACCAGCTCCCTGAAATCATCTGTCGATAAGGCAACTGCATCCAGATAGGGGTCAGGACTGATGCCGGCACGCTGCCGAACGAAGGCCAACGCCTCCCGGGCAGAAAAAGTCATTCCAGGTGGAATGGTATTGGGCTGGCCGTAGGCTTCGTTAGCTGCTTCAGCATAGGTCAGATACATTTCTGTCAGTCCCAGCTGCACGTAAACCTTTGGCAGATTAGTGACGGCATCATTCACAGAAGGATCAAAATCAAGGTCATTCAGAAATCTTTTCAGGTAGTACCCCGTACGGGTACCCACATTAGGGATAAAACCACCGAAATAGTCCCTTCCACCCTCAAAGATCTCCAGGGTGTCATAGTTCTGGCATCCGGAGGAATTGTCAAAACAATGGTCCCCGTTGAAGAAAATGAACCGGTTAAAGCGCGGGTCCCTGTTTGCATAGGGATTGTCAGGATCGAAACCGCTTTCCACGGCACTGATGGGATATCCATTGACTGCCGGAAATGCGTCGACCAGATTTTGTGATGGGTTCACTTCACCCTGGCCAAACAAGGTCGGAGGATACAAACGTCGCTCCAGGCTGTTGTTCTGTCTGAACAATCTCAGCCTCCAGATGTGGTCCGGGTTGTCCTCCCTTCTGAAATCATAGGGCTGAAGGGTCTTTAACCCTCCGTTTTGGATGATCAATTCATGTGCCAACTGGGCTGCACGCTCCCATTTGCTCACGTCATTCGTAGGATTAAATGCCGGACTCGCTGCAAGTAGCGCCACTTTGGCCTTAAGCGCATGAGCAGCCAGACCGCTGGCTCTGCCTGTTTCTATGACACTGTATCCGGGATTGCTGTTCCCCTTTCCGGAATAGATTAAAGGAAGGTACTGAATGGCAGTATCCAGGTCCATCATAACACGATCTACACATTGTTCAAAAGAAGCCCGGGACAGAGTGGTGTAGTCACCGGAGGCCAAAATACTGTTGATGATGGGAAATCCCAACATATCTCCTGTGGCTGCAGATGGCCCGCTGTAGATCCTGAGTAACTCCCACTCTGCAAAGGCTTTCAAAAAATGGGCTTCCCCAAAGTAACGTCTAAGCGTTCGTACGTTCTCCAGCGAATCCTGGGCGGCAGGCTTAAAAGGGAGTCCGGTGTTATGGACCTCCTCTATGTATTGGACCACCTGCCGGATATTGTTGTAGGATCGTTTCCATAGGTTGCCGAACGGATTATCAGTAGGCCCCCAAAAACCGGTAGCCAAATGCTGGGGAGAGCTACGATTGACAGCATTGTCTGTCAGGTACTCTATGGAAAAGTCACTAAAATAGTTAAAGGCATAATCCGAATAAATATCATTGATCAGGCCTCGTGACTGCTCCCTGAAGTCGATCACTTCCTCTGTCTTCAAAGTCTGTATTTCATCCTCCAGGAATTCCTCACAACCGGCAAGGCATAAGGTGATCAGAAGGATTATAGTAAGCTGCTTAGGTAAACGTTTCATATAGATACGATTTAGCGATGTTATGTTAAAAACTGATGGAAGCCCCGAGGGTGAAATTCCTCATCATGGGATACTCGAATAAACCGGACCGTGTATCTTCAGGGTCCAGCCCTTTCATTTTACTGAAAAGTGCGAGGTTACTGCCCCTGAGAAATACCTTGACATTGTCCACCCGGATCCCGGATATCAACGACCCGGGCAGCGAATACCCCAGTTCTGCAAAAGAGATCCGGAAGTAATTACCTTTTACCAGCCAATAATCGGAGGTACGGAAATTATTATCATTGACCGTAGCGCTCAACCTTGGGTTAGCATTTCCGTTGGGCAGATCTTTGTTCACACTGCCATAATAAGTGCCCAGTCCTGAATGCCTGTAATAGGAAATATCTGATAGGTCGATATCATAGCCGGCGGTCCCCGAGCCCACTACGTCAAGGTTAAAACCGCGATAACTTGCTCCCAGGCTTATACCATAATTCACTCTGGGGCTGTTATTCCCGATCTCTACCTGGTCCCGGACGTCAATAACGTTGTCACCATTTTGGTCCACATACCGAATATCACCGACCTGCACATCTCCAAACTGGGGCAGGGCATCAGCAATATTTTCAGCTGTAAAGAGCCCATCACTTTCGAAACCCATAATCATATCGTCGGGACGTCCCACCGTAAGGCGGTAAGTATCCGGATGCTGTACCTCTGCCACCTTTTTCAACGTCTTTTTATTGTATCCCACGTTGATACCGGCATAGTATTTTAAATCACCTCGCTGTGCATCATAGGTAAGGGCGGCATTTAATCCTTCACTCTTTCTTTTTGTATAGTTAATGAACGGAAGGTAGGCATCGTTACCCAAAGCATCGGAAAACAGCGTTCCGGCCTGTATCACCTGATCATTGATAGAGATATTGAAATAGTTCAGTGCGAGTGAAAGCCTGCCAAGAAGTCTTACATCCATCCCTGCAAAAAGCTGATCATAGGTAACCCAGTCGATGTCCGGATTGCCAATCTGGCTGACCCTGAATCCAAATTCATTTTGCCGCGTATCAGCTATTCCTGTATAAAGAGTACTGTTGTTCCGGCCACCTGCCCATGTATCGAGGTAAAGAAACGTGGATGCCGTGTATTCGGTGCCGATCTGACCAAACGATCCGCGGAACTTGAGGAAATCAATCACCTTACTGTCCTCCAGGAAACTTTCCTCCGATGCTACCCATGCCACGCCAAAGCTGGGAAACATCCTCGTCCTGTTATCTCCAATGAATTTAGAACTACTGCTTGAGTTCAGATTGGCAAATAGAATGTATTTATCCCGGTAAGCATAGGAAGCATTCAGGTTGAAAGTCAGATTACGAACATCCGGTTGGCTGGAAGAGCGCGTAGGAACATAGTAAAGCAGGTGACTTAAATTGATATTTAGCTTGTCTGAACCAAAGGATCCGGAATAGCTAAGATTTCCGCCATAGGTAAAATTCCTTGCTACGCCGGAGCTGGTTCTGCCCACATCCAGTTGTCTGAACTCTACGGTATTTACCCTCAATGCGAGAGAATCGTCCCCATTTTGATCGGTAAGGGTTTCCAAAGTGTAGGTACCTGGCGTATTGTTAGCCTGCAAAGACTGGGAATTAAAAGTCCGTAGCAGCAGGTAGGTCTGATAATTCAACCCGGGCACAGACTCGCTGAAATCAAAATCAAACCCAAAGTCGAAAAACATATTGGCGTCATAATCCGTGCGGATACCCCCGGCCTTCAGTTCCGACAGTACGTTGGTCTTGAATTGATTGTTCACAATGTACGTGGTATCACCAAACGTAAGAGGGAATGCATTGGCAGGCGTAGTAGTGATCCACTGGAACATCTGGTCGGCGCCTATAACAGGGCGCTCATTCTCACCAAACTGGCCGTAGACACTGGCGTGCGTGGAAATAAGGTCACTCAGTCTCGCCCTGATCTTTGTGCGGAAGGTTATGTCCCGGCCATTGATCCGACGGCCTACACGCTCCAATCCCTTCCAGTCACTATAACCCACAAATGCACTATATACGGTATTATCTGTACCTCCAAAAACGCCCAGTGAGGCAAAATTTGATGGGGTCGAGCTTTTAACAAATTCATCCATGTGGTCCACATCCGGAAGAAGGACCGGGTCGGCAGCACCATTCCGCCAGGCATCCAATTCTTCCTGACTGTAAATATTCCCAAAACCATCGTTGCTGGCCGCCCGGTTAATAACAGTGGCATATTCATACGCATTCAAAAGCTCCGGTAAACGGGTAGGCTGATTGACGCCGTGCTGATAGTTTACCTCTACTACAGCTTTTTCCGTATTACCACTTTTAGTGACCACATAGATAAGTCCATTATCGCCAAGGATACCCATCAGGGAGTTAAAAGTAGCATCACTCAGTACCAGCACTTCCTTCACCTCACGCAGGTCTACCTGAAGTCCTCTCGGCTGTCCATCGATCAGGATGAATGGGGTGCCTCCATTGAGAATATACGAATACCCCCCGTCACTGCCGGGAGTATTGGTACCCCGTGTGATCCGTAATCCAGGCACCCGGCCCCTCAGTGCTTCCGACAGGTTGTTTCCCGGTGTTTTTCTCAGCTCGTCGCCAGACACTCTGAATACGGAGCCTGTGGTCTGGCTAAGATTAAACGTACCAAAAGGTGTTTTCAAAACCCTGTCGCCGCCAGTTCCTCCAAACCGTGAAGAGTCCTGCACCTGGGCTCGGTCCGCGGCAGGCACGTGCACAGGATCTCCAGAGTACGCATGGGAGGAAGCCAGAGCGATACCTGGCACATTTTCCTTATTTTTCTTTCCCTGTCCATATGTATTGCCCTGCATAAACATACTGAAACATATCGCAGAGATGCAGATGCTTATTTGTGTAAAATTCAACCTCATGTATGACTATTTATAGTAACATTGATATACTGTTCACTTGTCTGATCTACCATCCGGGTGTTTGTCTGAAGGATGGAACGGCTGCAATTTCACTGGAAGGAATAGGCCACCAGTAGTGGCGCTCGTTAAACGTCTTACGCAGATTGTCCTGTTCTTCAACTGTAAAACTGAACCCTGTCGGATACGTTGGAGTAGGACCACCTTCCCAGCGCATAACCAGGAATTCCACTTTCTTATACTCTTCCAGATGTGCTATCTTCCATCGGCGCAGGTCGTCGTAGCGATGTCCTTCAAAGCACAGTTCCACGGCCCTCTCTGCCCGGATCCTTTCCCGCAACGTTTCCCTGGAACCACTGTAAAGCGGGTTGACATCGGGCATACCTACCCGGTTACGGACCCTGTTCACTGCCTGCAGGGCAGTTAGGGAAGCACCGGGTGCAGTACCCGCAGGTCCGAAAGCTTCATTGACGGCTTCAGCGTAGTTGAGATATATCTCTGCCAACCTGAAATGGATATTGTTCACGTAAAAATCCCAGGAGCCACTGGCACCGGATTGCCAAAAGGCACCATTGGGCACCCACTTCCGTATTCTGAGCCCTGTCAGGTTCATCACCCGCCACAGGCGCGATGCCGGGGTCGCAGGATCATGAAGGTCCAGCCCCCTCTTCCCTTCTTCATTCACCAGTGCAAGGTCAGCAAATCCTGTCTTATTAATGGCGCCTATGGTATGTTGCCAGGGTACCCCGTCAAACAATATCGCATTGTAAAATCTGGGGTCTCTGTTAATAAAAGGGTTTTGGGGATCATAGGAAGGATCATCGTCAATATCCAGTCCGTTCTTTGTTTCAAAATAGTCTATAAAGCCTGCCAGAGCACCAATATTCATGGGGTTCGTATTGCCCTTTATAATATCAAACCCTGCAGTGAGACTCAGACGTGGGATAGGGTTCAAAAAATTGCCGTTGGGCAGATCAAACAATGGATTCAGTTCCATCAGAATGACTTCTTCCGGGATAATCTTGGCGGTACCCGCACCTACAAACATACTGCGGTAGGATGTGAGTTGTACAGGTTCAGATACCAGGAGATCTGTCCCACCCAGATCCACGTCCATATTAATGGCGTCACTGGCATCAGTGAACTGGTACAAGCCGGTTGTATTAGCGTGGTCGATCATGTCCCTTGCTGCCGAAGCTGCAGTTTCCCATAATTCCTGGCTTCCCGATGTATTAGCGAGAGGGCTGGCTGCAAACAGGGTGATCCGGGACTTTAGGGCCATAGCAGCGCCTTTGGTAGGCCTTCCATATCTGCCCGAATCCCATGAGGTGGGAAGCAGGTTGATCGCCAGGTCCAGGTCCGTCAGCATGTCGGTTACGTTGTTCGCATAGGTGTCCCTTTCGCGATCAAATGAAGCATTTAAATCAAGGTTCGTTTTCAGGTATACCAGCCCGCCATGGCGTTTGGTCATAAGGTGATAGAAATAGGCTCTCAGAAAATAAGCCTGGCCTAGCAAACTGTTAATCTCCTCCTGGCTGCTATTCTGTATTTGATCTGCTTTGTCGATGAATGTATTCACCGTCCGTATCCCTTTCCACCCCTGGTAGTAACGGTCTACAAAATAGGGAGTGGTCTGCGCATTGGAGGGTCTGTTCATCAGGCTCAGATAATCTCCCTGCGCATAGATACTAAAGGTCTCCGGGAGGCTCCTGTCCAGTCTCCCGGAGTACCCCTCGTCCGACATTGTCATACCGGGCAACCAGTCTGAGCGATGATCCCGGGCACTGGTTTCTGCAATGAGTCGTGTATAGGCGCCATCCAGAAAATCGCTGGCCAATTGAATATCGGAAAACACATCTTCTTCCTGGAGCCCTTCGAATTCCTCTACTTTGTTCAGGTAGTCTTCACACCCGGAAAGCAGCCAGAAAGAAGAGAAAACTATGCTGTAAACTATTTTTTTCATATTGGTAAAAATTAACATTAGAAAGACGCCCTTACACCAAGGTTGATACGCCGGACTATAGGATACAAGCTGCCGGCAGAATTCCCTTCAGGGTCGCCAAAATCGATGTCTGAAATGGTGAAAAGGTTATTACCATTGGCATAAAGGGTCAGATTGCTGATGTTCCTCACATTATCCATTTTGAAGTCATAGCTTATACTCAGACTTCTCAACTTGAAATAATCAAGGTCTATGACCCTTGCCGTGTGCGGCGCAAACAGGTTAGGATTGTTTTCCGCATGAAGCGCCGGGTAAGGTGCATTACGATTATCAGGTGTCCAGTAATCCAGTTGTTCCGGCCGGCCGGCAGCTTCTCCGGTGGGCAGTGCATATGCCAGATTTTCCCTGATGAGTCCCTTATGCCCAAACACACCGTTAAAGGCAGCATTAACAGACACTCCTTTATAGGAGGCCGACAATCTGAAGGTATAACTATTTTTGGGTGAGTTAGGCAGATCAAACCTTACCTGGTCTTCATTTTCATTACCTATTACGGTTCCATTGGCATTGTAATCGATGTAACGGTAATCACCCAACCCCGGATTACCGGCAAATTCGGGGTAATTGACCACTTCATCAATGTTTTGGAAGTAACCATCAGCCTGCAACAGTGAGGTAACACCGCGAGGTTTACCACCTGCCTTTGCATACTCCGGGGTACCGGCCCCATCTGCCACACTGGTTACTACCCGGTTTTCGTTAAAACCATAAAACCCACCGATGGAATATTTGAAACCACCCGGTAAGGTATTACGATACGTCAGTTCTATCTCCCACCCATGGCTTTTCGATTCGTCCAGGTTGGCAAAAGGAAGCGCCGCGATGGATCCTACATAGCTCGGTACAGCGGCAGAAGGCCTGCGGATAAGATCCTCTCTCCGATCATTAAAAAACTCGACGTTGCCGGTTATTTTACTGTCCAGCAGGCCAAACTCTATACCTATATTCTGCTTGGTCACTATGGCCCATGACAGGGCAGTATTTCCGATCTGGTCCTCGCCGATCACACTGAGTGGCACGTCGAAGTCCTCTCCAAAGTAATAGCGTGTTCGCTCTCTCCCCCCCAGGTAGTCAAAAAAGCTAAGGTACTGCCAGCGGGCAAACTGGTCCGGGTTCCTGCTTATCCTCAGGCCCGTCTTCTGGCCTGTTTGCCCAAAGGAATACCTGATCTTAAAATTGTTCAGGAAGGGGATGTTTTCCTTTATAAATTTTTCATTGGCCGGGTTGTAACCAACAGCGAAGGAAGGGAAGAACTGAAACCTTTCCCCACGGGCAAAGGTCTCATCCCCATTGTAGGAACCGCTTACTTCTGCAAAGTAGCGGTAGTCATAGTTATAAGTGGCCCGGCCTACCCAATCTTCATTAAATGAGGGAAAGCTGGTACCTATGGTCCTTTTTAACCGGCTGAACAGCGCCATTCCCGTGACACTATGCTTATCAAACTCATTTTTATAGATCAACTGGCCGCGGAAGTAAATGTTCTCCTGGTTGCTGTTGAGGTTTTCACTGTTGAGGTTGTGCTCTAACGGGCGGGCATAGTTTCTGCCTTCAAATGAGAACCAGGACCCGTCTCTTTCCAGGGTATAGGCATCTACACGAGGATGCAAGACTGCATTCCAGGTAGTAGTTTCCGAACTCCTGTAGTCGGTAATAAAATTGTATTTACCCACGAGGGTAAGGCCTTTTACAAAAAAATCCAGCTTTTGTCTCAGCTCAAAGTCTGTCGTAAAAACCGTTTTGTAGTTCCGGCCCACCCCGAAAGTATTCAGGTCAGCAAACGGATTGGCACCTGCACCAAACCGGGGTTCGGCTAGACCCGGATACAACTCATCAGGATACTCCTCCATGACCTCCGCCGGATAAAGTGGCACCACGCCTCCCGGCGCCGATGCATACAGGCCTCCAAATACTCGCCCCAGGTTTTGCGGGCTGCCTCCTTGTATCCGTGGCTGACTTTTATCTTCAAAACGGCTGTGAACGCTGGTTTTCAGGGTGGTAGTTTTGGTAATTTTGAAGTCAAGATTAGCACGGAAAGAGTAACGTTTGAAATCAAACTCCGGGTCGTAATTGTAGAATTTGGCAGTCTTTACGATATCCCCTTCTTCCAGATACCCCACTGAAGCGAAGTACTTCACAAAATCGTTCCCTCCGCGAAGACCAACGTTATGGTTATGACTGGTCACTGATTTTTTGATCATCAGGTCAAACCAGTCTATATCCGGATACAGGTAGGGTTCGTCGCCTTCCCGCCAACGGGCCAGGTCTTCTGCACTGGAATATCCTGCATTATAGGCCTGGTCATTCAGTATACCCAAGTTCAGGGCCGACTGTGCATCAAACGCTCCCAGGACGTCAGGGGTAGTGGTAGGGGTCTTAATCGTATATTCGGAAGTAAGCGTAACTTTGGGCCTCCCTTTTTGCCCCCTTTTAGTGGTAATAATGATCACACCGTTCGCCCCCCTGATCCCATAGACCGCCGTAGCCGCACCGTCCTTAAGGATACTGATGTTTTCGACATCACGGGTGTCTATATTGGAAAAACCACCCACGATCTCGACACCGTCCACGAGAATAAGAGGGTCTGAATTACCACGTATGAAGATCTGACCGTCCTCGCCGCCCGGCTGTCCGGATTCCACCACTACGTTCAGTCCGGGTGAAATGCCGCTGAGTGCATTGGCCAGGTTAGGAGAGCCCACTTTCTGGATGTCCTCACTTTTGATCTGATCGATGGCGCTAAGCACACTTTCTTTTTTCTGCTCGCCGTACCCGATCACCACCACCTCCGTCAGGCTGACAATACTCAACATCATGGACAGGTCTATACGGGTCCTGCCATTGACCTGGATTTCCTCCATGGTGTACC
The DNA here is from genome assembly GCF_007097395.1 of Fulvivirga sp. M361. Classification (GTDB taxonomy): domain Bacteria; phylum Bacteroidota; class Bacteroidia; order Cytophagales; family Cyclobacteriaceae; genus Fulvivirga. The sequence goes on along the minus strand of NZ_VKDC01000008.1, from coordinate 215,401 downwards.
CGACAAAGGAAAAAATAAGTGTAGCTCCTGACTCTACTCTGACATTATATGTGCCGTCAACATTGGTGATACTGCCATTCTGTGTGCCTTTTTCAATGACCGTAACCCCCGGTAAAGGCTCACCATTCTCATCACTTACCACTCCGCTGACCAGGGTCTGCGCCATGGAATAACATGAAATGGCAATAAAAAACAGTAGTAAGTTAAAGTGCCTCATATGACATGGTTTTGTGAAAACTTGTTTTTGTACCTCATCAGGCGGTGAAAGGGTAGGTTTGCCTTCCTTTCAATGCGAATGGAAATTTCACGGAAATATCTTTTTCAGCGAATGGGCAAATTCGCTTTACAAAAGGGGTAATCTCGTAATGGTACTTTAGGGGATATTTTGTGTGAGGATGGGCTGGTCCATTTTGCAGTGAGATATCATACAAGGGTCATTAATACGGGTGTTTCAAAGTATACATAAAAAACATTCGATTGGAATTGGATTCACAAAATTCCCACTGACCGTGATAATCGGTATGGATGAGGTTCAGTGGGACTCCAGAGGAAATCTATGGGGCCGTGAAATCGATGAAAAGGAGATCATCAAAGCCTTAGTTACCAGTAACATTGAATTTACGTTGCATTGGGGGAAAAATGCTGCATGGGATTATCCCCGATTGATAGACACGAAGGATGACGAATGGGTGGACCAATGAAGCAGACTGCTTAGCTATGAGATGGCTGATATGTTTTCTAATGACTTCCTGAGACGAATAGGCCTGGCCGGATATAATCGGAATATTCCTACCATTGTGTAAAGTCACCGGACGCTAATTCATCCATATACACCTCCCCCATGGTTTGGTCATTCTCTTGATGACTAACGGCGGGTAGTACCTGTCCCATCCGTCCCCATCCTGTTCTATAACTTCTCTAAGAGATTCATTTGTACCCCCTCAAAAGTGATCTTAACAGGTTTTATAAAACCGTTATCATCAAATTGCATCTTTTCAATACAGATCACACGATGGTTATGATGTGTCTCTGTTAACGGACGTCTATGATAAACTATATACCATTCATCTTTGCCGGGCACTTTAATCATTGAATGATGTCCGGCTCCGGTGGCGATCTCTGGGTCTTGCTGAAGTACTATACCTATACGCTCAAAAGGGCCAAAAGGTGAGTCTGCTATAGCATAGGCCACTTTATAATCAGGACCACCCCAGCCACCTTCTGACCACATGAAGTAATATTTGTTATTCCTGATGAACATAAAAGGACCCTCTACGTAGCCATCAGGGGTTATTTCTTTAAAAATGCTTCCGTCCTGATGAGGTTCAAAACGTGTAAAGTCATTTTTTAACTTTACCATATTACAATGTCTCCAGCCTCCGTAGATCATATAATACTGACCATCTTTATCCTGAAAGACAAACTGATCAATGGGCTGTGCTCCATTGTGGATTTCTCCTAACAGAGGTTTTCCCAGGTAGTCTGTAAACGGCCCTTCGGGCTTGTCAGCAACAGCCACTCCAATACCTCCTAAAGCTTCATTGTTCTGAATGTCATTTGCAGCAAAGAAGAGGAAATAACGATTGTTCCTTCTGATAATAGAAGGAGTCCACATTGCACTATCAGCCCACGAGATGGTGGTAGTATCAACGATTCGTTTATGCTTTACCCACTTGATGAGATCTTTGGATGAAAATGCATCCATAAATACCTGTTTGTCATAGGCATCCGAATAGGTCGGATAGATCCAGTATTGATCGTCAAAAATGACTCCCTCAGGATCCGCATACCACCCGTCCAATACCGGGTTACCGGCAGTTTTAGCGTTCTGAGCATTAAGTACTCCTAACGCAAAAAACAATACCGGAATGAGTAGCCGTTTCACTCCTCCCAATCTATTTCTTAGGTTTATTGGTCATATAAAAGGTTAGCTTACCTCCCTTTTGAATATCCTCATGGGTGATGTATCGCCTATTTAGCACTTTGCCATTCAGTTCTACTTTCTTTACGAATACATTCTTATCATGCTGATTTTTGGCATCCACTATGAATTCTTTTCCATTTTCTAAATGAATGGTAGCAGAAACCACAGAGGGGCTACCCAGCATATACTGATCAGACCCTGGCGCTACGGGATAAAAACCTAATGAGCTAAACAGGTACCAGGCGCTCATTTGTCCAAAATCATCGTTTCCTCCTAATCCGTTTGCCATAGGGCGGTACATGGCTTTTAAGATCATTCTGATCTTGTCCTGGGTTTTCCAGGGTTGGTCTGTCCAATTGTAGAGATAAGCTACGTGATGCGAAGGTTCATTACCGTGCACATAGTTGCCTATGATCCCGTCCCGGGAAATGTCCTCGGTATGTTCGAAATACTTGTCCGGAAGTTTCATAGAAAAAAGAGAATCCAAGTGTTGTGAAAACTGCTGCTTCCCTCCCATCATCTCTATCATCGTTGCCGGATCGTGCGGTACATAAAGGCTGTAGTTCCAGGAGTTACCTTCGATAAACCCCTGCCAGTGTGTATCCAGCGGATCAAACACTTTCACCCACTCTCCACTGACTAATTTTGGCCTCATAAATCCTGTTTTCGGATCGAATACATTTTTGTAGCTTTCAGAACGCTTCATAAATTCTTTATAGACATCCTCTTTTCCCAATTTTTTGGCTATCTGAGCAATACACCAGTCATCATAAGCATATTCGAGCGTTTTGGAAACAGACGCCCGGCTCTTATCTTCCGGCACGTATCCTCGATCAATGTATTCCCCGATGCCATCAAAATAGCGGACATTGGCGGTTTCTATACAAGCCTCCAATGCGTGTTCCACATCGAAATCCGCATTGCCCTTAATGATGGCATCTGCTATCAACGACACACTGTGATAGCCTATCATGCACCAGTTTTCATTCGCATGATGGGACCAGACCGGCAGCATATGGTGAACACTCTGATCATAATGGGCAAGCATAGACCGGATCATATCCTGGTTACGAGCAGGTTGCAGAATATTGAACATGGGGTGCAAAGCACGATAGGTATCCCAAAGTGAAAAGCTGGTGTAATTGATAAAACCATCCGCCGTATGTGTATTTTGATCCAGACCCTTATACTGACTATCCACGTCCATGTAAACCGTAGGCCCAAGGAATGCGTGATACATGGCTGTGTAAAAATTGATCATCTCCCCTTCGCTACCGGCATCGGCAGTTACTTTATTCAGTTCTTTATTCCAGGCTTTTTGAGTTTGAGATCTCACTGCATCAAAATCCCATCCGGGAATTTCGGCCTGCATATTCCTGATCGCTCCTTCGGTGCTCACCGAAGACAGAGCAAACTTTATTTGGATCTTTTCATCTGCTTCCGTTTCAAAATCAAAGTGTGCGCGAATTTTCTCATTAGCCGCCTCCGGAAAGTTATTCTTCTGATCAAACCTTCCCCAAAAACCATTATAGGGATGTTTTTCATAACTCTTAAAACCATAAGACCTGACCGGTTTGCTGAACGCCATGGCAAAATACTGTGTCCTTGTTCTGGCCCATCCGTTAGTGGACCTGTACCCTGTGACGAGCGTATCGTTTTCCATTCGTATAAAAGCCCAGGTGGTCTTTTCATCATAATTGTAAATGCCGTGCATCATATCCAGGATAATATGTGCGTTCTGAGATGCAGGAAATGTATATTGATGCATCCCGACACGTGTAGTGGCCGTGAGTTCTGCAGTAATATTGTGATCCTCCAGCTTTACCTTGTAATAACCTGCTTCAGCGGTTTCATCGTCATGAGAAAAAACGGACCGATATCCATTCTCCGGCCGGTCTGCCGTACCCGGATTGAGTTGTAACTCACCTGTGGTAGGCATGATCAAAAAGTCCCCTAAATCTGAATGTCCTGTACCACTGAAGTGCGTATGACTGAAACCGACAATTGTTTTATCTTCATACTGATACCCTGCACAATACTTATAAACATCTCCCGTATATTTTCCATTTACGGCATAGGGTATCGTATCCGTATCCGGACTCAATTGTACCATCCCAAAAGGTGCGGTAGCTCCCGGGTAAGTATGTCCCATACGTGCAGTACCGATCATAGGGTCGACATATTGGACGAGGTCAGGGGCTGAGGATGGCTGGGTATTCTGCTCTTTGCTGATACATCCCACAACGACCAATAGCATAATGTACGGATAAATTTTAGCTTTCATTCCTGTGTGTTTTGTTGGTTAGTAGTTAGTCGTAAGTCTATAGTTGTGAGTCATGAGTTTTCAGTTAGTCTTGTACTGAGTATTATGGACTATTAAACTAAAGATAAGCACGCACGCCTTAAGCTTCTGATATCAACTTTGGCGATTAAACGCTTTTGATCTTCTTTATATGTGACATGATCATCTCTTACTTTCATTTGAGAAAGAATAAGGAAAATCTTCCTTGTCGATTCCTCTATTCTTACTGGGTTTATCTGTCATTTTAAAGTCCAGCGTACCCCCTTTCATTAACTCGTTGTGATCCAGGTAATTCTTAGTGCTTACTTTACCGTTGATCTTTAATTCATTCACATAACGGCTTTGAACGTTATTCCCGGGAGCATTGACCACTAATTCATTCCCATTCTGCAGCGTTAATGTAATTTTCTGAAATAGAGGGGCTCCCAGAACGTATTCATTTACGCCCGGACATACAGGATAAAATCCCATGGCTGAAAACACATACCAGGCAGAAGTCTGTCCGTTGTCTTCATCTCCGCAATACCCATCGGGTGTTGGCTGGTACATCCTGTTCATGGTTTCCCGTGCCCAATATTGGGTTTTCCATGGCGCTCCGGCATAATTATACAGGTATATCATGTGCTGGATAGGCTGATTACCATGTGCATATTGTCCCATATCGGCTATCTGCATTTCCCTGATCTCATGTATTACACCGCCATAGTAGCTTTCGTCAAATATGGGTGGCAGATCAAATACGGAGTCTAATTTCATTACAAAATTTTCCTTACCTCCCATCAGTTCAATAAGGCCTTGTACATCATGGAATACCGACCAGCTATAGTGCCAGCTGTTACCTTCCGTGAAAGCATCTCCCCATTTAAAAGGACTGAAAGGAGATTGAAAGGAGCCGTCCTTATTTTTCCCTCGCATCAGACCGGAGGATGGATCGAACAACTTCTTGTAATTAAGTGATCTCTCTGCGTAGTATTTAATCTCCTTCTTTGGTTTCTTCAGCGCCTTGGCCAATTGGTAAATGGTAAAGTCATCGTAGGCATATTCCAGTGTTCTGGCCGCATTTTCGTTGATCCCCACGTCATACGGCACATAACCCAATGTGTTGTAATACTCCGCTCCGGCCCTGCCTACTGCGGTCATTGGCCCGGCGTTATTGGCGCCGTGGGTCAGTGCTTCATAAAGTGTTTCGATGTCATAGCCTCTCAGGCCTTTGATATAAGCATCTGATACTACCGAAGCCGAGTTGTTACCCACCATGATATTGGCGTACCCCGGGCTCGACCATTCGGGTAACCAACCTCCTTCTTTGAAATCATTCACCAAACCAGCCTGCATTTCCTTGTTAATGGATGGGTAAACAAGGTTCAGAAATGGATACAGCGCCCGGAATGTGTCCCAGAAACCGGTACCGGCAAACATATAACCGGGCAGTATCTCCCCATTGTAAGGACTCCAGTGTATCCTCTCATTCTTTTCGTTGATCTCATAAAGTTTGTTTGGAAAGAAAAGGGTCCGGTAAAGGCAGGAATAGAACGTCCGTACCTGGTCGATCGTACCACCCGCTACTTTTATCCTGCCCAGTTTATCATTCCAAAGATTTCTGGCTTTCTTCTTAGTAGCTTCAAAATCATCATTGGCAAGTTCTCTTTCAAGGTTTAACTCCGCCTGCTCAAAACTTATAAAAGAAGAAGCCACCTGTACATTGATCGTTTCCTTTTTTGAAGTTTTAAAACCGACAATGGCCCCTGCATGATTGCCTTCCATTTCTGCCACGCCTACGGCCAGCTCCTCACCCTCCCAGGTATGAACATTGTCAAAAGCCTTATCAAATTTGAGTACAAAATAATTTTTGAAGTTAATAAGCTTACCCCTGGCGTATTTAGTAGTATACCCGATGATCTTGTTTTCTTCAGGGATCACTTTCACATAGGAACCCTTATCAAACGGGTCCACCACCACGTAAGAACTGTCTGATTCAGGAAATGTGATTTGAAACTGTGCGGCCCTTTCCGTAGGCGTTAATTCCACAGTCACATCATGATCTGCCAGGTAAACTTTGTAGTAGTAAGGTTTTGCTGTCTCCGCTTTATGAGAGAACCAACTGGCACGTTCGTCCTGGTTGAACTTCATACCAATGACCGGCATAATGGCAAATTGACCATAGTCATTCATCCAGGGTGAAGGTTGATGTGTTTGCTTGAAGCCCCTGATCTTATAAGCATCGTAGGTATACGCCCAGCCGTGTCCCATAGGGCCCGTCTGTGGGGTCCATAAATTCATGCCCCAGGGTACGGCTATGGCAGGATAGGTATTTCCATTTGACAGGCCTGGTTCCGAATCCGTTCCCATTAACGGGTTGACATAATCCACCGGGTCAGTGATGTCGTTTATGAGCTGTGCCCGCCCGGTAATGCTAAGTGACAGGAACAGAAAAATAGAGTACTTGAACTTCATATGAATTTTTATTTTAAAAAGTCATTTAATTTTGTGGTGTGACGGAATAGTAAACCAAAGTTAACCCTCCCTGTACTAAATTGAAGGATCTTTGCTGTACTGTTTCCAAAGATCATCCACATTTTTACCGGTTAGTTTCACCCATATTTTTTCGGAGTAACTTTTGCTTCTCATCGCGTGGTCAAGCCGTTTAACAAAGCCCGGACTCACTTTATTTTCTATCCATAAAAAGAACCTGGCAGTAACACGATAGCTATTGTCATAATTCTGCTCCGGGCTATAATCTGGAAGAGACCAGCCACCTCTGGCATTGTCGCATCCATTCACATATCGCACATAGTCTGCGATCCCCTCGGTGACCCACCATGGACCTGAATTACCAGGATAAGACTGCACCAGGTGCATCACTTCATGTGTAACTAAATCAAAATCGGTAGGATGTTCTTTCAACCAATGCGGACTTATCCTTACTCTTCCTCCACCGGCTTCTGCTACGCCTTTATAGTCCGGATCGATAAAAAATTCCACCTCTTTAACTGTGTTTTGGTTGTAACTTCTGGCTAGTACCGGATATACGGTAAAAAATGTTTCAACCAGGTCATTTTTTACGTCACCATCAAGGCCTGTAGCTTTATTGATCACTGTCAATGTATATCCCTTTCTTTTATAGACTTCATCGCTGTCCTCCATAAAGGTGAAAGAAACAATAATGAATGAAAGGAGTATCGTCGTGGCCAGTAATACATTTTTATTATTTTTCATGATGTAGATAAGTTGCTATACTTTGGGTTATTATTTAAGTGTTGCAGGGCTTCAGGGACTAATAGGTTATTTTATCAAAGTCTATCTTTGCTGTGTATAATTGAGTTTCCCACTCATCAGACCACCCGAAGGCCTCTTCTGCCAAAGGTTTAAGGTCCGTACCTGCCGCCCCGCTCCAAAAGTGGATAAACCCAAATTACGCAATAGGAAATATCAGAGGTGTTTGGACTTGATTTGAGGTATTCCAAAGTCCATTGAACCATTTTCTTCGTTGTTTGGCTAGTGCGATTTTGAGTACGGTTTTTCCTTTTACTTTCAGGAAATACGCTCCGATGGCAAAAGTTTTGAAGCGTAGCGTAGATAATGTGTGCTGTACTTCTGATTTAAGAATAAAGAGCCTGAAAATAGCCATTAGATTGTAAGCCATCATGGCCACTGTTAGGGCTGCTTCAGTGGCATAAAACTCGTTCAGTGAGAAGCTGTTCAAGCCAAAATCTTGCTTGAGTTCTTTGATACGATTCTCTGAATCGTCACGTCTCCTGTATAACCGCCAAACTTCCGCTGCAGGAAGCTTTAAGTTGGTTATATAAGCACTGTATCTATAGGTATAGTGATCTTGAGTGCCTTCAAAAATACTTAGCGTCTTTCCTGCAGCCTTTGGCCTTTCTTTAACTTTCTGCCTGACTACAACGATCCTTCTGGGTTTTTTCCATTCAGGGCTTTGATAAGTAGTATCACAGATTTCTATCCCTTCATCTACGTACAACCAGTTTTGCTCCAATGAGATCATTTTTTGAATAGGGATATAAAACCGGACTGCTACTAAGTAATCCAGGCAGATCTCTTCAAGGTATTCAAAGACTTCTTTGCTGTAAAAACCGCTATCTAAACGGATTAACCCTACGGTTTTCTCCCCCAACTTTCTCATAGTATCTTCCAGAAAAGCCCGAAAGTTATTTGAAGAGCCGGTATTCCCACTCCTTAACCAAAAATTGGCTACCAGCTTCAAATCGTTGACAAAAGCAAGGATGGGATGATGAGAATGACGACCCGGCTTTTTGGGATTATAGCCTTTCAAAGCACCTTGTTGGTCTCCATAACGAGTCAGGATCGTAGAGTCACAGTCCAGCGTGATATTATCAAACTGTATATTGTTAAACACCCAGCCAAATAAATGATCAGACAACTGGCTTGAGCTTTCCAAGTCAAACTTCTTGAAAAAACGCTTGAACGTATCGTGCCCAGGGGCCCTTTTCCATCCAAAAATCTTACAAAGCGCATGATCGTGGCGGGTTATTTCGGTGTGCAGGAAACGATTCGCACCACACCAGACACTGACCATAAAAGCCTCTATGATGGTCAATGGGCTATATCCTCTGTTTGATTTTGGTTCGGGCAACATATCTCCGCTTAAAAGATGCTCGCTGAACCCCATCTTATCCATCATTCTCCTTAAAAATGCCAAACCTGACCATGCCGTAACTTGCTGTCTACTAAAGCGTATCTCCCAATTCATACCAAAAGATACTTTATTGCTACGCATTAGAAAATCCTATTGCGTAATTTGGGTTAATAATAATACCTTTTTTAGTAGTAGTAAGATTGATTATTCCTGGGATTTTGGGAACAACGACTCAAGCATTGAGGTCAACCCTGATTACGCCTATAGCGAATCGGGCGTGTACCAGATAACCCTTACCGCTACCACTGATAAGAACTGCTCTGACGCCATTTCAAGGACAATTTCCGTTGTGAATTTTCAAGGTGTATCGGCTGGAAATGATCAAACCATTGATAATGGATCAAGTGTACAGTTGTCAGCTTCGGGAGGGCAATCGTACAGCTGGACACCTACGGAAGACCTGACCAACCCTTTTGCAGCTAACCCCATAGCTACGCCATCCACAACAACCATGTATGTGGTAGAAGGTACTAATTTTTTAGGGTGCACACATCAGGACAGTGTTACCATATTTGTCAATGAGAACTTCAATATCAACATAAACAATGTACTGACGCCCAATGGGGACGGAGTAAATGATAATTGGGAGATTGATAATCTCGAATCCATTAATAATCCAAGCGTCCAGGTGTTTGATAGAAATGGCGTGGAAGTCTTTTCCAGCAACGGTTATAATAACGATTGGCAGGGTACGCGTGGCAGTGATATCCTTCCGGATGGTACCTACTATTATATTGTGGTCTCTGAAAGTAGCAATGCCATATTTCGGGGCGCGCTGACCATAATCAGGGACGGAAAAAAATAACGACCTAATGATCAAAAAAATACTCTATATACTCGTTACTGTTGGACTTCATTCAAGTGTTTTGGCTCAGCATTTTCCTGTTTATAATCAACACTTTATTAATTCCAACCTCTATAACCCGGCAGACTTTGGACGTAACGATTATACACAGGTTTTTGGTTTTTTCCGGCAACAGTGGAGTGACATTCAAAATGCTCCACAAACACAATTTCTGACCATTGACGGACCTGTTAATGATAGGGCAGGTGCTGGCATAATTCTGATCAATGATTCGGAAAATATTGTTTCCAGAACTACATTTATGGGTACGTTCTCTTATTCTGTTCCACTGGCTGAAGGTCACGATATTAGCTTTGGAATTTCTTTTGGGGTGCTCCAAAACAGGATTGATTTTGATAAAGTCAATTCACGACAAAAGCAATTTGATAATGCCATATTGGATGGCCGGGAGAATAAAACGGCGGCAGAAGGAAGTGCTGGCATAAGCTATAAATTCAAAAAATTGAGGGCAGGGTTCGGTGCTCATGACCTGCTGGCCAGTAGATTTGACTATGAAAATAATGACGGAACGGAATCGGTAAGCTTTGACCTGGTCCGCCAATATATCGTATCAGCCTCTTACCTGTTTGATGTTTATCCAAAAATCACCGTACAGCCCAAGCTGCTGGTCAGGGCCACACAGGGACTACCTTCACAAGTTGAAGGTAATGTCCTATTCACTTATGATAAAGATCTTTGGTTGGGAGTTACCTACCGACAGGCAAATAACTGGGCTGCCTCATTAGGCACATTTGTCTATGACAAGATAACCATTGGCTATTCGTATGAAATGAATATGGGAAATTTTGGTGATTATAGCGGTGGGTCTCATGAATTCATCATTGGCTACCGGTTTGGGAAGAAATTGCAAAGTCAAAAACCCATGGTAGTGGAACTACCCATAATTGATCAAAAAGATTATACCAAAGATTTTAAGGTCCAGGAAGAAAAGATGGACCAGTTGGCGCAGCAAGTCGACCGACTCGAATCTCAATTAAGGCAAGGCGCGGCAATGAGCGAATATGAACAACAGGAAATTGAGAATTTACAGAAAATAATAGCCGAACAAAGGTTTAATACATTACGACTGATTGAGCGAACTTCGATAGATACTGAAATAGAGGATTTTGTCCATAGTAATGCCTTGTATTATGTTGTGGTGGGTTCTTTTCAAGACCTGAAACATGCCAAAAACTATCAAAAACTGCTCATAAGAAACCATGACTTACAGACCAAAGTAGTACAAAACAAAGAACAGACCCATTATCTTATATATACCCTGTCATCTAAAAAGAAGGAAGTACTTATTCAAGGACTACAAGACGTCATAGCGTTAGAATCGTTTTTGATAGAAGGGCAGCCGTGGATATATAAGTACGATTGAACCATCCTATGATGACTTATGCTCCTGTTATCTTTGTTGATAGATATCAAATAGCACCGGAAAGTTTTGTCTGGTGAACAGAATGATCCGGGGTTAAAAATACCTTGCCAACCGGAAGCATTTTTCGACTAATCTACTTTGGTGATCTGAAAGCAATATATTTGATTTATGGTAGTGTCCTCACCGATGGAGATCCCATTGTATTTATGGAAAACAACCAAATCATTTTCATAGATTTCCTTTTTCTCTGCTTGCCCAAGAACGTTCAACATCTGATTTATCCGGGAACCAATTTTTAAACCATAGAATACGGGTGAAACATTGATGATCGTATGATCATCCCATGAAGACTCTGAATATGATATTAAATTGACCGCATCTGTATCTACTAAAAATCCTACTATTAACCGTATTCCCTTGTACCTATAATAGAATTTAGCTGAAGAAAAGGAAATACCCTTCTTATTTACATGGTTTTCGGTTTTTCGCTCTATTGGGTTACCAAGTAATTTAACTACAGTAGCTTTATTCATACCTAATTGTAATTCTCCTATCCCTTCACCGGAATGCACCTCCTTATTCATAATAGCATTTAGCCATTTCGGATAACTCCGAACCTGCTCGCTGTTTTCTAAGAATTTTTGAACAAGGTCGTCGAACTTCTCCCGGATCTCGTTCTGGTCTAATTGTATGGCAGCCTTTAGATAGTATTCCTTGCCAGTCCAGCTTTCCTCTATGATCCTAAGCCGTGTGATGGCGCTCGCCAACACTTTGGTTTTACTCTTGTAATAGTCCTTAAAATTGAAATTTTCTTCTTCAGCCCTATAGTTTTGCAAGGATAAGACCATTGATCCAATCTCTTCTATTGCCAAAGATTTGAGAGCGTATATCGCCTTTTCCCTGGAAGAAATTTTGCTATCATGGTCACTTGCTTCATAGGTATATTCCCTCACTAATTCTACTTCCTGACTGTAACTACTAAGACTCACAAGAATCAATGAAATAATAATGTAATTGAGCTTCATGCTGAACGGGTTTATAAACAAATAACAACTATAGATCATTTTAGTGACATGATCTCAATGTATAAAACCCACAATAACTTTACCATGTTTTTATGGCAGAAGTCTCATTGACCAAGACCACCTCATGTACTAAAAGTTAAAAATTCCTTAATAATCAGGCACTTGACACCCTCGTAGTGTTTCATTTATATTCGTGCTGAGGAAGAAAAATAATTTGGACAAGTGGAACCAGGAAAGTTCAGTGAGGCATCCGATCAAAAACTTTTAGTGCTAATCAAAGCGCATAACCGAATAGCATTCAATGAGCTTTTCTTTCGATATTGGGAAAAGCTATACCGTTTGGCTTTCAATGTTATAAAAGACGAGGATGCTTCCAAAGATATCGTGCAAGACATTTTTTTGGATGTATGGCGTAAAAGAGAAGTTCATCAGATCGAGAGCCTGCTGCCATATCTTGGTCAGTCTGTTAAATTTCAGGTGGCCAGGCACCTGAAAAAAGGTAAGCTGAGCCAATCACACGATGAGCATTTGATAAATTTAAGATGGGCGAACACGACCGAGGATGAGATCAATTATAAAGAGCTCAATGGCCGTTTGTTTGTGATACTGGACCAACTCCCTTTTAAGTGCAAAGAAGTATTTTGTTTAAGCCGATTCAATAATTTATCTAATAAAGAGATTGCACAGCAAATGAACCTGTCACATCGGACGGTGGAATGGCACATTTCCAATGCACTTAAACACATCCGTATTTCATTAGATCATCTTGCCATAATCTTTATCACCATTTTATCAGTGTGTTACTAAACCATTGGTAGTATTACTAAATCATTAACCTTCTGTTTTTGGTCGTTTTTACCCCCGTGCTTTTTCCTGCTGATGACACTCTAAGGGTAAAGACATTATTTAATGACGAGACAAGAATTTCTTGATTTACTTGATCGATACCTCAAAGGGGATGCTACTGAAACTGAGAAAAAACTCTTTGATCAGTTTTTTGATGACCATCAAAAAAAAGAGGATATATTCTGGCCGGGGTGGGCGCTGACAGACAAAGAACGTGTCAAAATAGCTATCTACCAGTCGCTTAACAAGAGTATTGAGCAGGAAACTGAAGTTGACCTTCCGAAAAAGAGTATGCCGGCGTTATGGAAGGTTGCGGCTGCCGTTACGTTGCTCGTTGGTATTGCCTCCTTACTATACACCCGGTTTCAACCCTGGCCGGAAAACTATATCACTCAGTCGACGGAAGTGGGCGAAACGGCTATCATCAGATTAAGTGATAGTACACTGGTGAGATTGAATGAGGGCAGTTCGATCACCTATCCCAGGAGCTTTGACAATAAGAATCGGAAAGTGGCGCTTTCAGGCGAGGCTTTCTTTGAAGTTCGAAGGGACACCTCCAGGTTATTCATTGTAAAAACGAGAGGTTTAAAAACTACTGTGTTGGGGACTTCATTTACCGTCAGGTCCTATAAAGATGCACTTACGGAAGTTACAGTAGCTTCAGGAAAAGTAAAGGTGACAAAAGATCAAAGTGATGAGCAACCTTTCTATCTGACCCGGCGACAGCAAGCTTCGTTCAATCCCGAAACCAAAGAAATATCAGTGAACCAAATCGAAGGTCCTCTGTACCATGGTTGGATGAAACGAGTGCTTGTTCTGGATAAAATTAAACTGTCAGAAGCTTTAGATAGGATAGAGGAACATTTTGATGTCACCATCTATTGCGAAGATGAAGAACTGCTATCTCAAACGATCAGAACGCAATATAAGAATGTAACTATTGAGACGGTACTGGAAGATCTTCAATTCATACTTGACTTTCGGTATACCCATAGGAATGACTCCATTTCCATTTATCAATAAAAGAAATATAACAATTTAAAAATCAGAAATATATGAGAAAATAACCACTACTAAAGATCACAAAAAATGGTCCGGAACTGTCGTTACCAGCTCCGGACTTCATCTTGATGATTTCAAACTTACGACCAGTCTAAAATCAAAAAAATATTCATGAGAGCTATATTAACCACTTATTCAAGATTTATAAAGCGAATAAAAAATCTTTTTGTTGTAATCCTATTATTAGTAGGATTTTCAGGGTACGCCCAAAATAGTGAGCAGATCACCTTGGAGGTGAAAAATGCTTCACTTGAACGTATTTTCAATCAACTGGAGCGGCAGTCAGGCTACCAGTTTGGTTATGGAGATGTCGTTATTAGTGATCAACGGAAGTTCAGCCTGGATTATACAGATGCTACGCTGAAAGACATACTGGATGAACTGTCCAGGCAAAGCGGGTTTGAGTACAGGCTATCCAACCGTAAAGTCTCAGTAAAGTTTCCTGAAAAACGGAAAGTAACCGGAAAAGTAACTGAGGCTGAGACCGGGGAGCCCCTGGTAGGAGTCACTGTTTTAATAAAAGGCAGTACGCAAGGCACCATTACTGACTTGGATGGGAATTACAATCTCATGACATTTCCCAAAACTACATTGCAGTTTTCATTTGTTGGTTTCGAAACAGAAGAGACTGAGGTAGGGAACCGGTCTGCGATTAATGTTACCTTACGATCATCTTCTGTGAACCTGGAGGAAATAGTAGTAACAGCCATTGGCATTGAGCGTGAGACCAGGGCCCTTGGATATTCCATTACCAAGGTGGACAGTGATGACGTCTCGCGAAGCGGGAACCCTAATTTGGCCACTGCACTGGCAGGTAAAGTGCCTGGTTTACAGCTTACCCGCTCCTCCGGTGCTATGGGGTCTTCACGTATTGTGTTGAGAGGAGAATCTTCCTTAGACCTTGATAATAACCGGGCCCTGATTGTTATTGATGGTGTACCCGTCACCAATGATCAGAATGGAGATGGTGAACAGTCTTATTTAGGGGCTGTGGTCGATTACGGTGATGGCCTGTCGGCCCTTAACCCTGATGATATTGAAAATGTAACCGTGCTAAAAGGACCTACAGCGGCCGGACTTTATGGATCACAGGCAGCCAACGGAGTGATTATGATCACGACAAAAAGTGGTCAGTTTGATCAAAAATTAAGGGTGACCCTTAGAAGTACCACCTCTTTTCAGCAAGTCAACCGGTGGTTGCCACGTCAGAAGATGTTTGGTTCAGGAAACCGTTCTGAGAGAGATTATTACTCCTTCCGCGACTCACCTGATGGTGGTAACACTAAAAATTCCCATTCATGGGGACCTAAATACATGGGGCAGAATTTCTATCAATATAACTCACCACATACGGCTGTATATGACCCTGACAGAAGAAACGAAATATGGGAGTATGAGGTAGGAGGCCAGACACCGTGGCAGCCCTATGACATAGAAAGAGATTTTTATGAGACTGGTTTTACACAAGTTACAGGAGTGTCCGTAGATGCAGGTAACAGCTCAGCCTATTTCAGAGGTTCACTGGATTATCTGACCAATGAATACATCATGGCGAATACCGGTTATGAGCGTTTAAACTTATCCATTTCTTCAGGTGTAAAGGTAGGTAAGTCCCAGTTTTCTACTAAGATCAATTATGTGAATCAAACGTCAGATAATCTTCCTGCCGAAGGTTATGACAGACAAAATGCACATTACCAGGTATTCTGGCTTAATTCCAATGATAACCTGGCGTGGTTTCGTGATAACCTTTGGTTTGATGGCCAGGAAAATATCCAGCAGGATAGGGTAACCGGATTGAGCGCCAATCCCTATTGGATCCTTCAGAATTCTATCAATACACTGGATAAGGATCGGGTCTTTGGTAAGTTACAGTTTGATCATGAGATAGCTGAGGATTTTAAAATAACGGCCAGAAGTGGTATTGACTTCTACACGGAATTAAGGACGCGGGAAAGGGCCTGGTCAGAGCCCAGAAATAGATTTGGTAAATACAATGAACAATCGCTCAAAACACTTCTGTTGAACACAGATATCTTTTTATCTAAAAAATGGAAGTTGAATACCCTGGAATTAACCGGAACAGCAGGTTTCAATCATTTTTATAAGGATGGGAACGATATGTTTGCCGACACGGGGGGAAGTAATAACGGAGACAGGGGTTTAAGGATACCAGGCGTGTTCAATATTGCTAATTCTATTGACGATCCTATTGTCAGGCCTGGAAGAAACCAGGAAGAGAATTACGCTACCTATGGGGTAGTTAGTGCAAACTATCGTGATATGATCTACCTGGACATTACAGGAAGGAATGAGTGGACCTCTACATTACCTAAAGGTAATAATTCCTACTTCTATCCGTCGGCAGCCCTTGCGGTGGATGTTACTGAAGCCCTTAAACTGGATTTCCGGCCATTGTCTTACCTGAAGTTAAGGGCTTCGGCCGCCCAGGTAGGCTCCGATACCAGGCCTTATCGCCTGGACAGGTATTATGCGGTATCTAATAGTGTTACCGGTGGTTATTCTAATCCTTCCACATTGCCTAATCCGGCATTGAAACCTGAAACAACGAACTCAGTAGAGTTGGGATTAGACCTTCACCTTTTTGACCACCGGCTTAATTTTGATGCCACATTTTACCGGTCCGTTACGAAGGACCAGATATTAACCTTACCGGTAGATTCTGGATCAGGTTATTTGAATGCTTTGATGAATGCAGGTTCCGTATCCAACCGGGGTATAGAGTTGCAACTTGGAGCGAAACCTTTCAATTCAAGTTCGTTTGGCTGGGACATTACGGCCAACTGGTCAGCAAATCGTGGTAAGGTAGAAGAGCTGGTGCCCGGAGTGATTGATACTTATATTATAGGCCGTTATGTTGGGTCAAGGGTTCTGATCAAAGCTGAACCAGGCGAACAATTGGGAAGGATATACGGAAAAGGCTATGATAAACACGAGGGGCAGATCATTTTTAAAGACGGCCTGGCACAGCGTGATAATGATGAGGACTACCTGGGTAATGTGTTCCCCGACTGGAGAGCAGGCATCATTAACTCTATTCGATACAAAAATTTCCGTCTTTCATTCCAGTTTGATTACCAACATGGGGGAAATGCTTACTCTATAACGCACTTTCTCATGAATTACACGGGGAAGTCGGATAAAACAGTTCTCGGAAGAGAAAGTGGTGCTCCTTTTGAATCAGGTGCGGAGTATGACATGGCTGCACAGCAGTGGATACAAAATGCAGACGGCCGATTCGGTGTAATTGGCGATGGTTTGATGTGGGATGAAGATGCAGGTGGGTATGTTAAAAATACGGTTTCTGCAGGTGCTCCTTATTATTATAACTCTATGTACGAGCGTGATCAAATAGAAGGTAATGTGCATGAAACTACCTTTCTAAAGCTTCGGGATTTACGATTGGAATATCAGATCCCTGCATTGTGGATGTTTAAAGGCGGAACATTTGCTGTTTTTGGTAATGAACTTTTCATTTGGACAGATTTCCCTTCCTATGATCCGGAACTTGCTGTTGCCAATAACGGGTCTTTGACCCCGGGACTTGAAGCTGTAGGCTCGCCTTCCACCCGCACTTTTGGTGTAGACATAAAACTGACCTTTTAAAACTTTCCATCATGATAAGAACTATCCTGAAAAACAAATCATTGATCTGGGCTGCGGCTATGATCATGGCATTTACTTCTTGTTACGATTTTGAAGAGATCAATACCGATCCCACGCGTTTGACTAATATTGACGCTTCATCTTTGCTTACCCAGGTAGCTTTTGACGCAGGCAGGAGGTCACGTAGTTATGGAACTATCGGTAACTATATCGGACAATATTGGACCAATACTTCATTGATCGACCAACGTCATCGCTATGATTTCAGAGGTTCCGATTCAGAGGCCGTGTATGATGTGATCTATGGTATTCGTTATGACATATTTGACCTCAAACAGCGCGCCATTAATGAAGGGTTGGATGATTACCTGGCGGCAGGGTTGATATTGGATGTTTATCTCACAAATTACCTGACAGATGTATTTGGCCCGGTACCTTTTAATGAGTCTGTACAAGGAGACCAGCTTAACTTCACACCTAAGTTTGATATGCAGGAAGAGATCTATCGGGCTAACCTGGACTCACTGGATAAAGCCTATGGGTTATTAGAAACCCGTCCGGGAGGAAACTTTATCAGGGGAGGTGACCCTTTCTATTTTGGGGATAACGAAAAATGGAGAAAACTTTCCAATAGCCTGAAATTAAGAATGCTCATGAAAATGGTCAATGTGGACCCATCTCTTGAGGATGCTATCGCTACACTTATTAACAGTGGTGAACTTATTGCTTCAGATGATGAAACATGTGCCATTATCTATGACGGTCGTTTTGGGCTTGAACCTGCTAACGCTACCGGAACGGCCGGTTCTGTGGCGTTGGCTGAAACTTTTGCGGAATTACTTCATGAAACACTTGATCCAAGAAGACCAAAAATGGCCGCTTTAGGTGTGGATACAAATGGTGATACCATAAACGTAGATAACGGTGGTAATCCCATTTACCTGGGGGTTCCTTCCGGTGAAGACCCTGATATTATTCGTGAATTCAATGGACTTGCGGCGCCTTTTACAGGGCTTAATGGTGTTACTGCTCCTTCTGTACTTTTATCCTACGCTGAAGTAGAGTTTTATATTGCAGAGGCTATTCTGCAAGGGTATGTGACCGGAGATGCAACCATGCACTATGAGGCCGGTATCCGCTCCAACTGCCTGTGGTGGGGGGTGGAAGAAGATGAGATAGACAGTCATTTGGCCAAAACCAATGTTGAGCTATCACCGGATAAAGAAGTTGCCTTGAACCAGGTGTGGAGAGAATCTTACATCAATTTCTACTACCAGGGATACGATGGTTGGCTCAATTTCAGAAGAGTCCGGTTTCCTGAATTTAATATTGGTTCTGCTATGCTCACGGACCAGATTATGAAACGTATGGTATACCCACCGTTGTTAAAAGCAGTAAATGAAGCGAATTATACAGACGCTGTGAATAGACTGGACAAAGGGGATGACTTGCTTTCCGAGGGATGGTGGTCTAAATAACAAACGAACGATCTATCAAATTTTATGAGTAAGGAGCAGGCCTTTTGCCTGCTCTTTTTTTAACTGAATAAAACATGACCAGAAACTTTATACGCTTAATATTGATTTGTGCCGTTACTTTTTCTTGCATTGAAGTAGTGAAAGAATCAGAATCTCTTAAGGATGAGCCTTTTGACTGGAATTCCGTAATAGTTACACCCCATGATTATGACTATCCGAAAGGACCAACGTTTAAGTTACTTTCATGGAATGTAGAACATTTCATCGATCCATATGATGATCCTTACATTGATAATGATAGAGAAAATTCTCCTCCTGATAATATGCCGCTCCGTCGGAAACTTTTGATTGATGCGCTGAAAGAGGCTGATGCAGATATTGTAGTCCTGCAGGAGTTTGAAAGTGCTAAATACCTCAAAAAACTGGCTCAGGATTCTTTTCCGGATATGGAATATCAATTTTTTGCAGATATCCCGAGCCATAACTGGTATATGAATGTAGTCGTAATGAGTAGATTTCCGATGGGTATCATCCGTGGATATGGAAGCGCTACTACCCCTTTGCCGGAATATGTTAGTGACGAAGGCAAAAAAGAGACACAAAACCATATTAATACCAGGATGTGGTCCATCGATGTATACCCGTCAGAAGACTACAGCTTTGTACTTACCGGGCTGCATCTGAAAGCAGGAAGAGGTAACCGTAACATTGCTATGCGTAAAGGACAAATGAATTTGTTGACCGCTCAATTCAACCGGATGCTGGCTGAAGATCCTAATAAAAATATGATCGTGGCGGGGGACCTTAACTCAACTCCCACTAGCGAAGAAATTGGTCTTTTGGTGAAAAATAATGGTTTAAAAAATGGATTTATTGACCCGTTGGATACCACGGTTTACACGCATCCTTCCAATAAGCCCGGGCGCAGGCTTGATTATATCTTAGTCAATGAAAATATGGATCCTGAAGTTAAAGACATACGGGTAGAGTACTTTTTCTCACCCGATACGATGCGCATTATCAGTGATCATTTGCCGCTTACCGGTGTTTTTCGAAAAAGTGAAGTTGATTAGGGTACTAAAACAAATTGGTAACAATGATTTAGTATAAGTACAACATTATGAAGTAAAAGGTGCAATGGAACAAATTACGTTGAGAGACTGTGTCAATCCTTCATTCCACGGACTTCTTTCTTATTTATCAGGTAGGTGTATAACACCTGCCTGATATATTTTTAATCATTTCAAGATCAATACTCTGTCAAATTCCTCAAATGCACCATTACTTACATGGATGAGATAAAAACCAGGGGTCTTCACACTTTCCAGCTCTATGGCCGCTGCAAAAGTATGTGGTGCAAATTTATGTTCGAGGGCTATTGCCCCGTTACTATCGTATAATTTCAAATGCACTTTGGTGTTGATGAACTTATGACTTAGTGAAAGGTGAAGTTGGCCAATGGCAGGATTAGGATGTACTGTCAAATCCTTATGTTCTGCATCAAAGAACCTAACGACCGGAGCGCTGTATTCAAATGCACCATCAAGATCATACTGTTTAAGCCGGTAATAATTCGCTCCTCTGAAAGGAGACCCATCTGTAAAACTGTAGTGGGTCATTTGTTGCGTAGTGCCGGAACCGTCCATGCTACCGATCATATGAAAATCTATCCCATTCTCAGATCGTTGTATTTCAAAATAATCGTTGTTAAGCTCACTGGCTGTGGTCCAGCTTAAAACTATTTCTTCTTCCTGCATCGTGGCATCAAAAGAAATTAATTCAACCGGGAGTACTGGTGGCAGAATATTCAGGGATTGTAGAAATTGTTCGAGAGATGGGTCGTTATTACGCAGATCATCCTCATCATCCAGGGCATTTGGGACATCACATTTCGGATCATATTGATCGCACCCGTCTATTTTACCACCACCGGAGGTATTTGTGGTTCCGAATACATAAAAATCCTGGTTATTGTTAATGTTTCCGTTAGTTACGTTTACATCTCTTCCGACTACCACACGACCGGAATTACCTAATTCAAATGACCCTTTTGTTGTTAAGTTTCCCGTTACTATCAGGAGGCCATTAGCAGGTACGTTCATTGAAGCTCCCGATCCCAATATGACATTTCCGGTCACTAATAAGGTATCATAAACTGTGATGACAGGGTTAGCTTGCTCAACAGTCAGGTCACCTCGTCGGGTGATATAACCAGAAATATCGATGTTATTTGCATTTCTGTTCGTCAGAATGTTGTTGTCTGGGTCAGATGGGGTTTGAGGAGCCCATGATTGAGTAGGATCAAGATCGACCCAGGAGTCGTTATTTAACCAATCACCGGTATAATTGTCGTGGGAGTCATAGTCAATCTGTCCGTACGCAACTAAAGAAGATAGGAGAAACAGTAATATTGTGGGGATTACTTTTGTATTCATAAGAGTACAGTATTTTAAAATAAAGCCAAAGCGAAAATTACGTACTAGATTTAAATTATTTGTAGTATACTGTTAACTGTCCATTTATTTGTCCGGTTTTGGACCTTATTTGATGTACCATTATGCAAGAAACCCGATGTTTTTCTTTGTTGAGGTCATATATTCCTGGTTCATTTCTACCTACATTGACTGGGTCTGTAAATGAGTATGAACTATACAGAAGCATAAGCTTGAAGCCCAGGGAAGGTAGATTGATCGTCTTATATCCTGGTGTCGCAGCCTTATCGGTCTACGTCGATATGATTTAGCAGAAAATAGAAAATTCCATCGGCAGCCTTGTAAATAAGATTTAGCAAACAGACTGAATTTCAGAATTTACCTTTGTAAATCAGACCCAAGAGAAGGTATAACCTTTCAGTGCACGAAGTTGAATTCTTAACATGCTTGAGAAAATCTACATCATCAGATCATCCAGGTCAAACCCGACCGGGGTTTTGATCTTAAGGTTATTTTCCTGGTTCTTTTTAAAATAGCGCCAGAGTGGTTGATGATAGCTGTTTTCTGCCACAGGTACTTTGTTTAGTACTATTTTAGAGTTGGCCAAAGTTTCGAAATCTGATTCTTGTCGCACCAGAACGCAGCGTCCGCCTATAGGGTCAAGAGCTGAAGATACACCAGAAAAAATACCTTGGATGACCTTAGGCTTGACCGTTTTACCTACTTTATAGACATGATAAAATGACTCGTCGACGGATTTTATAAGACAGGTTATACAACCCTCCTTTAGTTCTATGTCTCCTTCAAACTCCCTGTCCTCTCCTTTTAAAGTTAATCGCATTCCGGGGCCCTTTTTTTCAATTTTCACAGGGGATTGTATCACCTCCTTACTACGACTGTTTTTTCGTATAAATGAATAGTAGCTTCCCTCAAAATAAGCCAGGTAGGGATTTAGCTTGAATGAATCCTGAAAGGCCACAAAACTGTCATAGCCCAGGTAGCGTGAAATTTCATTTAACTTTTCGAGACTGAGGTTAATGAATGCGTCGCCTCGTTTTTTGGCGGCTACCATTTTTCCATGCATGTTATCCCGAAAGTATCGGTGACTGACACCGGTGATTTTAGACGACATGGTCATAAAGCCGCCTTTGTCCAGGTCTACCTTTAGTTTTTTACACAGTTCAACTAACATCCGTTGAAGTTGCTCGATAGGTGCTTCTAGGTTCATAGTAGTGCTGAGATATGAAAAACGTATATTGAAGATATCAAAAAAAAGAAAAATCAACAAGTTAATCAACTGATTATCAGATAATTAACTTGAAATAATGCTATCTACTCAAAAGCGTAGTAAGGCTTTTCATGTTTTGACACCCAAAGGGATAGGGACCTTTTTCCTCTATTTCTACTTCTGTGTTTTATTCGGGTATGCAGGACTCAGGGCAGTAATAACTGATACTTAAAGATTTCAGACTGCCTGACGATCAAATTCGTTTTTATAAAATTTCTCCGCTCATTTATTACTTATCAAAGTTGCGCGGTGGAGGCTTCAGGTTTGCATGGATCGTATCATGCCAGTATAGTATGGAATATATGAAAAAAAAGAATAATTTCAATGTAAATAACTGATTATCAGTTTAATAAATATTTTGTCTAACTTCTTTAAACTGATGCCATCATATTTTACTGCGCTTTTGGAATCAGACATTACGGATGTTTTCCTTCCCTTTCTTTTACTATTACATAGCACCTTCACACTAGCCTGAAACTATTTCGATGATAGCAACCTGAGCTACGGTTTGAACTTTATTTGATGAAGCCAAACCATTTATAAGGGTGTTCCAACATATCTGATTTTCTGCAATGCTCAAAGGCTGCGGTACAGTCATGTGTACTTAAGGTATTGAAAAAGGGAAAGAGAATCCAGTTAAAATTCTGAAAATCAACAAGATAGATACACTTTTGCATAGTATTGATTGATTAATCATACCGAAACATTGTTCGCGAAGATGTTTCAACCTGCTCAAACTTTAGAGTCCCGGACAAGATCAGTTGTGGGAACTGATCAGGCCAGTTCTTGAAAGTAAGAGCCTTCCCACACCTTAAGGGTTAAGGCATTCACAAGTCAATAAGTATCTGATATTCAATTATTTGCAATTAAAAAAATTGCTTAAGCAGACCCCTATTGCCTCTAAAAACCAGCCTTGACCGATGTGTAACTAAAAAATCAAGGAAAATGAAAAAGTTAAAATATCTATCGGTGTTTGTAATAATTTTTAGTGCATTCGCTTTTGCTTGTGACGGTGAAGCCGTTACTCCCTTGAATGGCGGAGAAGATGAAGATGAAAGTGTGCTGATTATGGATGATGATGATTAAAGTTTCTGTAATAAACCTTTGTTTACTACAATAAATAGTAGACTGATATAGTACAAGAAAAACCACTTATTTTAAGTGGTTTTTCTATTTTTAGTTCTAAATTGTCTTCTATATTTTGATTATGTCCAATTGGCCCCTACTCCTTTTTTTTCATTTACCCATTTTTTATTGTCAGGCTAATCCTGACACATTGCTTTTTAAGTATAAAGATTCACTGTATAGTCAAAGTAGTATAAATGAGGATTGGTATAGGAAAATAGCCAAGCTGCATTTAAAAAATAGTGAATATGACAGCGCGAAGAAGTATTATCAAAAAGCGATTCATTCTGACGGTTTGGAGCGTAATTCAAAGAAGTATGCCCGTATGTTAAATAATATTGGAGTGCTTTATTATTCTATTGGCAAGGTTGATAGTAGTATTTATTATTATACCAAAGCCAAGGAGATTTTTAAGGCGTTCGACAATAAGTTCCGGATGGCCTACATAAATAACAATCTCGGGGTTATCTACAAAGAAAAGGGACTTTATGATTTGGCTCTAAATTATTTTCTGGAGGGGATTCAATATCTGAGTGATATGGAGCAAAGTAAAGCTTTGTTTTCTTTTTACAATAATATAGCCATGATCTACTCAAGCCAGGAAGATTATGATAATTCTCTTAGATACCAGCAAGAAGCGCTAAAAATCGCAAGGGACCTTAACCTTGCGAAAGAAGAATCCTTGTCGCTTAATAATATAGGTACAACCTATAGCAAACGGGATAATATTGATAGTGCACTCCATTATTACCTAAAGGCTATAGAATTAAAAAATTCTTTGAAGCATAATAAAAGAATAGCGAGTACACTGAATAATGTAGGATTGATCTACTTGAAACGTGGCGAATATGGCCAGGCCAAAAAATATCTTGAGAATGCTTTGGACATACATTCGAATACTACGGACGAGACTGGTAAAACCATTACATTAAACAATCTTAGTCGGTTATATTATTCACTTGGAAAGTACGACGATGCAATATCATATCTTGAGCAGGCCAGAGCTATAATCGATAAACAGGGCTTATTAGAAGAGTTAAAAGAGAATTTAGAAATTAGGCTTGACGTTCAGGAGGCCTTAAAACTGACCGAACAAGCACTTTCCACTTCTAAACATTTGGCGGTTATAAAAGACAGTTTACTGAATGAAGATAAGATCAAGGCTTTAACCCAGATGCAAACCCGGTATGAAACGCATAAAAAGGAACAGGAAATAGAACTATTGCAACAAAAACAAACGTTGCAGGAAACTAACCTGAAACTACGCCAAATTTGGATATGGGCGCTCACCATCTTCAGTTTACTTGTTTTGGCAATTGTATTGCTTATCTGGACACGTTGGAGAAGTGAAAAGAAAGACAAACATAAAATTGAGGTCCTCATGCAGGAGTTGCACCACCGTGTAAAAAATAACTTACAATTATTATCCAGTATTTTCAGCCTTCAATCCAGGTTGGTGAGAGATAAGGATGCATTAGAAGCAGTGAAAAGTGGAGAGAACAGGGTGAATGCTATGGCAATTATCCATCAAAAATTGTATAGGCAAACAGATGCCAGAACGGTGAATGTCAATGACTATCTGACGGAACTGATCCATGAGTTAGCGGAAAGTTATGGGGTGGACCATCAAGGGGACAGCATCTTTGTGAAGATGGATAACCTGGATTTGGATGTAGATAAAGTCATACCTATTGGGTTGATCGTGAATGAGCTCGTGAATAACGCTTTTAAATATGCCTTTCCACAATCTCTTCATCCTAAACTTGCCGTTCTTTTGGAGAGAACCAATGGGCGCCTGGAGCTAAGTATTCAAGATAATGGAGAAGGTTTTCAAAAAAAGGAAACCGGAGATTCTATGGGTATTAATATTGTAGAAACACTGGCCAGGCAGTTAGGGGCCAAGATACATTGGGAAAACCGTGAAGGCGTTAAATTCAAACTTGATCTTGATCTAAATGTCGTATAACTCATGGAAAAGATAAAAGTACTTATTGTTGAAAATGAATTACTGATCGCGCAAGATCTGAAGGCCAGGCTGGAAGAACATCAATTTGAAGTAACAGCCATCCATACCTCCGGTGAAGATGCTTTAACAGAGATCGACATCAATATGCCTGACTTGATACTGATGGACATCCATTTAGATGGTGATCTTGACGGGATAGAAACGACAGAACAGATCACCCGGCGGTATGACATTCCGGTTATCTACTTGTCTGATCATGTAGATAAGCACACGGTGGACAGAGCCAAACACACCTTTCCTGCCAATTACCTTTCCAAACCCTATAAAAGTAGTGATCTGTTGCGTGCCCTGGAGCTGGCTTTTATCAATGCCAAACGTCAAAATTCGAGGAATCGTCCGAGTAAACTTTCGGACCGTATTTTTATAAGGACGGACAACCAGGCCGTTGAAATGATCCGGTATTCAGACATTCTTTATTTGGAAGCGGAAAGGGCCTATTGTTGTGTTGTCACCGATAAAGCAAAACATGTTTTGTCCAGTAACATGAGAAAGGTATTTGACCAGTTCGAAAGCCCTGACTTTATTAAAGTACACCGTAGTTTTATCATTAATATCAATCGCATTACCGGCATTGAGGGTAATCTTATCAAATTAGGAGATAAGTATACCGTACAAATGAGCAGCAAATATAAAGATGCGTTAATAGGTAAAATACACACAGTCAAGTGATTACACGGAAAGTGATTCCATAGTTTCGGAAATCAGGTTTGTACATATCCTTAAGATTTGGTTATCTAGTAGTTATTATATGTACATGACTCTTCGAAAGTATGAATACGATGTTTTTATCTCTCACGCAGTTGAGGATAAGATAGATATTGCCAATGAACTGGTACGAAAACTTGAAGACTTCGGCATCAAAGTATGGTATTCCAGTCGTAAGTTGAGAGTAGGCTCTGGAGCGGATGAAACGATCAAAGAAGGTCTTGACAGGTCCAGGTATGGCATTGCTCTGTTTACCCATAATTACTTTCAGAAAGACTGGCCGGAAAAGGAACTTCATACATTATGGCCAAAACCCGGATACAGAGTATTCCCTGTTTGGCATAAGATTACAGAAGAGGAAGTAAGTAAATATGATCCTGCACTGGTTGACCATTACAATATAGATACCAAACAAGGAGTAGACAGGGTGGTGGAAAAATTGGTGTATTGTATAAAAGGAGATGATGAGAACGCTGCAATGCGTGAAGCCGTGAGTCCTGTAGGCAAAATCCGTAATAAGCTTTATGTGCGTTTTGGTATTGTTTTTTTGCTTGCTATGGTTTTAATAAGTGCATGGTATTTCCTTTAGCAGGATTCCCTTTGTATAAATTGACCCTGCCATTAGTAAGAAAGTGTCTCGAAATTTTCCAGGATTCGACTGTCAATGCTGATTCAAAAACAGTCCGTATGGAGATTATCACAAATAGTGTATAGCCAGAAGTGGTCAATATAACACTTATATGGTCAGCATGATCCGGGTTTAATAGTATAAAACAGCGCTTCAAAGCTTTGATAAAAAGTTTACTGCTTTAAAGAAAAGGGATCGTTGAATTTTAAAAGCGTAGAAAAATTCATGACTCAGGTTAGTTCTTCGGAAAGCAGTGAGGTGCATTGGGAAAATGCATTTTCTTATGATCCGGTTATATCTCTTTTTTGACAATAATACAACGATTTAAAACTAATCCTGATCTTCATAGTATAAGGAGGGTTGTGTGGTAGGCGTATAGGTTTTGGAAGGTTTTAATGACAGAATGGAAAAGGGTGGTATAGAAGGTAGGTGCCTCGCGCATGTGCCTTCTTAACTTTTAAAAAATGATGCTTACATACTTGTTAACCTGGGTTGGGATTATAACTACAATTTACCCAATTGTTGTCACAAACCAATTTCCGGATTGTTAGTGTAGGAAGTGTAGGTAGCCTCTTTCGCGGGAGGGTTACTTTAACTTTCTGATTATAAATCCAATATAAATTCTAGTAGTGATACGGATCTAATCTAAGCTTTTAGATGTCTTATGACCCGACCCGGGTTAATGAGTAAAATTGCCACTAAAATACCTTGTTTTGCAGCCTGGTTAACTGTAAGGTACTGGGCTTTCGGAAATCACTGAGTAGGCTCATCACCATATATACATTTTTTTTGACCTTGGTAGTTAATAAATAACCTCAGTTGGATCACTTTTTACTTAAAAAATTAACTGTATTTGAGTGTTCCTAAGCCCGCACAGAAAATAGTGATTTATAATTTCCAGTGTCCAAAAAACAAATTAAAAATCGTCAGAAGAAACTTGTCCTTGACAGCGGCAATGTAACTATTAAGGTCCTTTACTTTTCGAAAATCTAACAGGTTGGGAATTCTTTTAAGTAGCCAACCCCCTAAGTTGGTTATAGCGTCGATTGG
This sequence comes from Fulvivirga sp. M361, assembly GCF_007097395.1. Taxonomy (GTDB): domain Bacteria; phylum Bacteroidota; class Bacteroidia; order Cytophagales; family Cyclobacteriaceae; genus Fulvivirga. The sequence goes on along the minus strand of NZ_VKDC01000008.1, from coordinate 186,977 downwards.
TGCCAGAAAGTGGAGGTTCACGTAGGTTTAAAATAACCTTTAGTTTAGGCTTATCGCCGGATGATATTGGGTCATACATAAATTTGAAAACGCAAAATATGCTCGTTATAAGTCAGGCAAAGCACCTTCAATGTAGGAAAATCCCAATATTTCGGATACTAATTTATATTATTCGGAAAACCAATTAGTATAAGTTTTTATTCGGTATTAGCTTCATTATATCATTTCTAACCCTAAAACATTATCATCATGGAAAAGTACTGGGTCAATAATTGGGTAGATAGTAATCCTAACAAGGATCATGAAGTGCATAAAGAAGGATGCCAACATCTGCCACTTAAAAACGGACTTTATCTTGGCGAGCACCCTGACTATTATAGCGCACTTAGAGAAGCGGAAGAATATCTCTATGAAATAGATGCATGCGAAGAATGTATTGAGGAATTCCGCGTTAAGTCGGCCAATGCCAAATGAACCGGATCATAGGTTTGACTTTAAGGATTGATTGTTTTTATTCTTTGATATAACAATTCATATCTCTTTGTGTAGATAAGATTTTTTTACACAGTCTGAAGAACCTATGAACTTTGAAAAAAGCATGGATTTATAAGGTATAACCTGCTATTAACCGGAATGATTTTCAGGCAATGAAAATCATTCTGTATAACGTTTTGATTGCTTAACCTGAATGTAAAACCCAACAGATTGTATGGATACACCTGATCCCTTTCATCAACTTTCACAGACATTTGATACAGACACCTCGGAAAAGATCTTGAATTCATTATGTCAAGTGAAAAATGAGGAAATGAAAGAGAACATTAGAATGTTGCTCATTTCTGATCGTTGCATGAATAGCCTTATCCAACGTGTCCTGCATGTTCATGGATTGGTCCATGCGCTACAGCGTTTCTGCGATTTACTCAATACTGAGCTAAAAGAAACGTTTATATCTTTTTCATCCAAAGGGTTTTCTCCAGGGGGAGCCTTTGGCAAGGCTCCTGATGAAAAAATCATAAGCCTGCTTTACCAGGCCTTCACCTACTTGTGTCGTTATGCCCGTGAAAAGCACACTTCATTCATTCTGGTAGGATTGTCTTCGGTTGATAGCAGGTATTCACTTATTATAGATACCGATATCCCTTTTTTTATCAATGCGAATACTTCACCGGATATTAGCATTTGCATGGCTTTAAACTATATCGATCAAATTAATGGCAGGTTAAAAGAAGACTGTATAGGGTTGGAGCAACAAATGTTTCGGCTTACACTTGCGGTTGACGTAGCCGCGTCACTTTGATGGTTTTTCAATTAATTAGCGCAAAAAAAGTTAAGTTGAAAGAAGTAAAATAGTCTTTTGATTATAACTATGAAGGCTTCCAAATTTTGGAAGCCTTCATAGTTATAATTATACCATTCTCCTGCGAGGTATAACTAGCCAGGTTCATTAAAGATCAGCCAGAACAAAGTGGTACTAAGAGTAAAAGAAGCCAAATATTTCCGTACTACTTTCTAATTATTTTTTTTGTAAACAGCGTACCTTCTTTGTTCATCATTTTCATAAAAAGAAGCCCCCGGGGGTAATCTTCAAAGTTTATTTCAATTACTGACCCTTCTATGGTATTAGTCTGATAAAGGGTTTCCCCCTGTAAGGTACAGATCTCAATCATTGAAACCTGAGAGTGGTTTGACAGCTCAATCTTTAATTTGTTACGGACAGGGTTTGGATAGTACGTGATGTAATGGGTAAGATGCTCATTCACTCCAGTAATTAAATTCAATGTTACGGTTTCTATCAGGTTATCGTCCATTACTTCAACGGTTCCGTTGGTATCATTGAAGCCGGTAGCTGTTACCAGGTAGTGATAGGTGCCGTTGGCTATACCGGTCACTATTGATACTCCTTCAGTATCGGTAATGTAATTATTATTCTCAAAAGTTACAATAGCACCGGGAGTACGGTCAGTGCCATCGGTTACTACAAAAGTCAGATCGTAGGTCGGTGGGCCTAACGTGATGGTTTCGGTGACGTCGCCGTTTGTGATTTCAATCATTCCACCAGCAGTTCCGAAGCCAGTCTTTGATACTGTATAGTTATAAGTACCACCGGGAAGGTTGGGGATGACGACCCGGCCTCTGTTATCCGTTGCATATTCTACCCCTTCAAAAGTTATGACAGCATTTGAGATGGGCCTGTTGCCGTTGGTTACCCTTAAAGTCAGCTCGTATTTAGGACCATCTGTTTTGAGTAGTCGGATGTTTTCAATTACATCACCATCTTCAACAACCATAGTCCTGTCTGCTTGTTGAAAACCTGGTGCAGTTACAGTGTAACGATATCCATTTGATATTACACCATTGATTGTTGCCTCGCCATTGGAATTTGTCACATAATTGTTTCCATCAAAAGTGATGGTAGCATCAGGGACCGGATCTGTGCCATCGGTTACATTAAAGGTTATTGTGCTTACTATGACAGGTATCAAAATAATACTTTCCGTTACATTAGAAGTTGCTATACTAATGTCTATCGGCTTTACCTGGAACCCCGGAGCATTTACATTGAAGCGATAGGTACCGGACACCAGGTTGTTTATCATCACCTCCCCATTTACATCTGAAACATACGTATCAAAATTAGTGGTGATACGTGCCCCTTCAATGGGATTTGCGCCATCCGTAATGTTAAATGTTAGCGTATAGGGAGGGGTTAGTCTTATGTTGAATTGAAGATCCGTGCTAACGTTTATTCTTGAGTTTTCGACTCCAAAACCCGGAGCGGTGGCAGACAAAGAATAACTGCCAGGTAAGACATTACCGATCACTACTACACCATTATTATCCGTTGTGTAATCGATGCCATCAAAAGTAACAGTAGCCAGGTTAATTGGGCTTATAGCATCCGTTACACGAAATGTTACTGTAGTTAATGAAGAGGGTCTCAAAACAATGTCTTCAGTAGTGTCGGCGCCTGATATTGCCACACTTCCTCCTGATGACCTGTATTGCTCAGCAAAGACCGAATAAGTATATCTTCCATCGCCTGCATTGACAGTTACCTGACCATTTGCATCCGCGTAAAGTGTCAGGCCGTCAAAAATGATTATTGCATTAATTATTGGGTCCTGACCGTTGGTAATGTTTAACGTTACCTGATGTACAGATCCTGATTGTTGAGGGAGTATTACATTATCCCGGGTATCTGCGATCACCTGAACACTTTGACTTATAGTAGCAAAACCTTCCGCTGATACCAGGTAAGAATATGTTCCGGCAGGCATCTCATCGATAATCGCTTCTCCGTTTATGTCAGTAATATAGTCTGTTCCTTCCAGTCTTATGGCTGCATTGGGAACAGGAATGGTATCCGCTTCTTCAGTAACTCCAAATATTTCAAAGGTCAAAGTGTTCAGCACATTCATAGAAACGTTGATCACTACATCGTCTGAGGACATTACAAATTCACTTTCAAGATCCGCAAATCCCGGAGCTTCTATTCTGTATGTGTATTGACCTTCCAAATTATTTACAGAGCTTATTCCATTAACATTAGTGAACCTATGGATTACACTGAAAGGTGCTGCCAAATTAAACAATGAGATCTTTGCATTGGCAACAGGCAAGGACCCGTTTTTTACGTTAAATGTTGTGGTATTGGACACCTTTTGCAAGGTTATAGACTCATTTACATCTGCATTATTTATTGAAACTGATCCTGTGGCTTCGTCATAACCATCCGTTGTGACAACATAGGAATACGTGCCATTCTCAATTGGATCAATGACGACCTGTCCATTGGTGTTGGTGAGATAATAATCGTTACCCAACCTGATCGTACTATTTTCCAGTGGAGTTGTACCTCCTGTTACTGTAAATGTCAGGCTCTGATTACCTGTTCTGGCCTCAAATACGGCCTTGAAAGATGTGTCACTGATAAGGTCACTAAACTCGGATGGGTTTTCGACAGCAAGGGTATTGTCACCCGCATCTTTCCACGCTACAAATTTATGACTGTCACCGGCCAATGCCCTCAATGCTCCTGTACCGCGTCTGTTTATCACTTTACGAGAACCTGCACCCTCCACTGTGCCATTACCGCTAACAATGATATCCACGTCATGTACTGTTTCCCACTTCAGACAGGGGCGATTATATCCGTCATGACTGTATGCGATCTGCCAATCATTGGTAAGATCAAAACCTACCTGGTCCCTGAGAAAGAAAGGTGTCGCGAAATTTTTTGTGCTCAGACCAATAATATTGTCCCTGACATCTCCTTCGCCGGTACCCTTTTCCATTAGTGTGGTATTGAAATCATAGCAACTGCTTTGGATACTTGTGTTTAGGGACCTTCCTAACAGGGCCCCGAAAGCCTCTTGTCCGGTTACCGGCCCGGCAGCATAACAAAATGTCATTTGTGCAAATGAATTTAGTATACCTAACGCCTTACTGTGTCCTATTAAACCTCCTACATCTTTGTTTCCGGTAATCTCAGCGGTAGAATAGCATTTAGTGATGTAGATGTCGTCGCTGTGTCCAATCAAGCCGCCTACATAATCATTGCCGCTAACAGCGCCGGAAACGTAGCAATTAGAAATACCAGGTAAACCACTTTTACTACGCCCGTTGTGGTGTGCAAAGAGCACACCTACGGTGTCTTTACCCACAATCGTACAATCAAAAAATCCCAAATCAGTGACAAAGGCTTTATCGCTGTAACGAAATAATCCTACATAGTTTTCTTCAGGACGATTGATATAAAGTCCTGAAATCGTATGTCCATTTCCATTTATAGTACCGGTGAAGTGTAGAAAGTCAAAAATATCATTGTGGTAGCCTATTGGTTCAAAGCCTTTCCCTCCGTCCCAATTTACCGTCTCTGTTGCATCTATGTCTGAGGTGAGTACGTAATGCCTCTCCAATAGCGTAGGAACCTCGCGAATGGCATTTAACTGCTCGATGGTGGTGATTTGATAGGGATCTGATTCAGTACCTATACCTCCTGTAAAAGAAATGCTGGTAGTTTCTTTTAGTAACGCAGTGTAACGGGCATTGCCGGTACAATTAAAAGAATAAGGATTGTCCCTACTTACTATAGAGCCATTGAGTTGCCAACCTTCAAAAGTATAATCGGGAGATGGGATTTGCACCCGAAGGATAACAGGATCGTTTAAATTGTAAAAACTCGCCCCTCTGACATTGGCTTTTGATGCGGGTAGAACGGTTACATCGATTTCGAAATCTAAAAATTGCATCTTAAGGTAAGGCCTTGGGGCGGCATCAATGCTACTGACCGTTCTTATCCGCCATATGTCATCAAAATCCCAGCCTGCATCGTTAAATCGTGTTCTGTCATTAAAATCCGATGTGGTTATGCCTGTCACCGTTTGGCTGCTACTATCTACACCTATACCTGTGCTTGGGTCAGTAACATCCGTATCATAAAAGCAACGTCTTACCCGAGAAGAAAAGTTGGCTCCAATCAGTCCGCCAGTGTTGAATTTTTTATCAGCGTTTGAATTTCCAACTACCCTTCCCATGGCATAACTGGTGTTTACAGTGGAAGAAGCGTTGACGCCAATCAACCCGCCGGTACTGGTCAGTGAATCTATCATGGAAGCAGTTTGCCCGGTGGCATAACAATTATTTACTAAAGACTGTATGTTGAACCCTATCAAGCCCCCGGTTCCGCCCGTGCCATTGTTTTGAACGTCAGTGTTTGCATAAGAACTATTCAGGGTTGTAGAGCTGGTCAATCCTATCAGACCTCCAATGCTCGAGGCACTCGTGGATAAGGTGCGCAACCTTCCTGTTACATAACAGGTACGGACCTCAGAATTTATAGCTTGTCCTACCAAGCCTCCGACCTGCGTACGTCCTCTAAGGTTCACATCGATCAATTCGATGTTTGAAATTTCTGCGTTCTCGGTATACCCGAATAAACCGATGTTCGGGTCATCGGCACGGTTAACATACAACTGTGAAATGCTATGTTTTAATCCATTGAAAGAACCTGAAAAAGGTATTTGCTGACGTACACCCTGAGTCGGTGGTGCGTCACCAATTGGAGAGAAGCCAAGTGCTTCATTACCAAAGACATTCCAGTTACGTGTGTCGGAGGCGTTAATGTCATTCGTTAATATAAAATGCCTGTCCCACACATTTGGGTTTTCTGATAACGTTCTTAAATCTGTGAGGGTAGCGATCTCATATGGGTTATTCCGGCTGCCGTTACCTCCTGAAAATTGTGCTTTGCCTGTGAAGCTTATAAGTAGGCATAAGATAGTATGACAAAACAGGATTGGAATTTTTGGGCAGTGGTATATTTTCATGTCTAAAAACGGTTTGTGTCACTGGATCGAAAAAAAATAATGAAGTTGAAAACGTATGCTTCAAAGTTTAGTCATAAGCCTATTTTCAGCATGTATGTCGATGTTTAATTCAGTATGATCATGGAATAGGTAATAGAGCCAAAAACAACTAATGGGCTATATAGACCATTGACCCCATATGCCATATTGTGAAGATAAATCTCATAGTGAAGGGGCTGATAAAATCTCATATAAGTTGAAAAGGGAAATTCGTGAAAGAAAAAAAATCATTGGAAAGAAATTTAATTAGAATTGTTGATGTTGGATGGGTTCAATTTCAATTGTCCACTGATTTGTCCATTGATTTATCTGTTTTTTGTCTTGTTTGATACCCTGCCAGGTAAATGATCCGTTTTTTATTTGTGAAAGCGATTATGGCGTGGCACACATGGATGAGAATTTTAACTTTTTAACGTCTAGTTCAAAGTTATAATGAAACGATCTCTTGAACTTCATGCAAGGAAGTAACCTGGGGTAAGATTCACCTATCCTTGATCAGAGATAAAAGAGGGTTTTTATCATTAAAAGGCTTTAGAGGCATTATACTTTTTCTTCTTAACATCTTGGTAGTGAGTTCGATTGTTTTTGTATCTTCCGGTCAAATGAGTGTGTTGAATGATATCAACTCTTTGATCAGTTCCCTGGTAGCTATGTTTGCACAGCTATTGAGAGTTGGAGGGATTATTTCTTTTGGGAAACAATAACATAAGGGATGCATTGAAAAATAGAAGATCAGATACCAGGTTCCTTGTTCTGATATTTTTTGTTACCCTTTCCTGATCGTAGAGCTGCCTTGCCAGATCCGGAATGGACAAAGAAAATGCCCTACGACCGGTGACTTGGAATATGCCCGCATTCCCTTATATGATTGTGTGCATCTAAATATTAAGCAAATCTTTCTTACGCATTGTTAGAAATGTAATACCTCTTTCTCAACCAAAATGCCACCCTGACTAACAAAATCAGTGCTGGTACTTCCACCAAAGGACCGATCACCCCGGTAAATGCCTGACCGGAGTTTAATCCGAAAACTGCGATTGCTACAGCAATGGCCAATTCAAAATTATTCCCGGCTGCTGTAAAAGCAATGGAAGCATTCTTATCATATTCCGCTCCCATAGCCTTACTAAAGAAGAACCCTACTAAAAACATGACAATGAAGTACACCATTAATGGAATGGCTATTCTGATAACATCCAGCGGTATTTGTACGATCAACTCACCTTTTAAGGAGAACATGACTACAATAGTGAATAATAGGGCTATCAACGTCATGGGGGATATGGCAGGAAGAAATTTGGTTTTGTACCACTCCTCACCTTTTAGTTTTATTAAGAATACCCGGCTGAGTAGCCCTGCAAGGAAAGGTATGCCTAAATAGATAGCGACACTCTCTGCAATGATGGCAATGGAAATGTCTACAATGGCGCCATCAAATCCGAAATAGGGGGGGAGAACGGTAATGAATAACCAGGCATAGAAGCTATATCCAAATACCTGGAATATACTGTTAAGCGCTACCAGCCCGGCTCCATATTCACTGCTTCCCTCTGCCAGGTCATTCCATACCAGTACCATGGCAATACATCGTGCCAGTCCTATCAAAATGAGTCCTACCATGTATTCCGGATAATCCTGTAAGAACAATAAAGCCAATACAAACATGAGTACCGGGCCAATGATCCAATTCAATATCAAGGAAATAGAGAGGATTTTCACATTTCTAAATACTTGTGGTAAAAGCTTGTAATCTACTTTGGCTAATGGCGGGTACATCATCAGTATTAAACCTATGGCAATAGGGATGTTGGTACTACCACTGCTGAACGAATCAATAAATGATGCGCTGGAGGGAAAAAGGTAGCCTATGCCTACGCCCACTGCCATGGCAAGAAATATCCAGAGTGTGAGGTACTGATTCAGAAAGCTAAGTTTTTTTGATGTTGAGCTCATCCTAATTTTTTATTTGAGAGAATACATAAAACATTTCATTCGCTATCTGCATTGATCTTTCGTCGTATTTGGCAGCTTCGGAAGGAGTACCGTCAAATGCTTTGGGGTCATCATAGCGTACGGGTACTCTTTGTTCCGCCCCGGGAATAAACGGGCAATTCTCGTCAGCGTGAGAACAGGTCATGATGGCTGCGAAGTTCTTCTTTGGATTTATTTCATCATCATAGACCTTAGAGAACGTGGTAACAGGCTCGGCATCTTCAGAGAAGTAGATGAAATAGGTTGGATTACCTTCCCCCTTTTCCACTATTCCAAACCCAGCCCTTTTCACAGCTTCTACGGCTCTTTCATTAAATGCAGTGACTTCTACACCTCCTGAGTAGCTACAGATTTCAATACCATGATAATAAGCGGCTGTTTGCGCCCATATTTGTGAAAACTGGCTTCTTCGTGAATTATGTGTGCATATGAAATTCAAGTTGACTTTTTCACCAGCATAGACTTTTGATTGTATATAGTGGATTAATGGCTCCAGAACTTTGAGTCTTTCCTGCGATACATCATCTATATTGAGCTTATGTACAGTATCTGTTAATTGATCGATTAGCTGCATTCCTTTTATATCCGTTTCTTGAGTATTATTTAACAACAACCTGAGCCTGGTTCACAGGAAATGTCTTGCTGAACGCCTAAAGTGGATAATCTGATCCTGGGCTTTTCCTGTGGGATGCCACATTTGTCTTTTGCCAGGCAATCGGTTTGTTTAGCCGTTAATTGGAAATATTGGCCATCAAAAGTTAATCCATACTTACCAATGGTATCTGCCTGGTGCTCTACTTCAATTTCCAGATCTTCAAGGTCAAGCTGTGCTTCTGACAACTCAATGATGGAGTTGAGCTTTTGAGCGCTGAGTCGATGGTCATAATCGGTGGCGGTGAAGAGTTGGAAATCGATCACCGCCTCCTTGCGTATGGTACCTCCACAGTCAATGAAATGTTTGTCTATTCTACCAACTTCCGTTATGTGAAAATGAGCAGGGACCGGTTCGCCATCTGGTAAAAGAAATTGAATGGAATTTACCTGGCTGAGGGCTTGTTTTATTTCTGATAGTTTCATATTTGGTTATGTTATTGCAATATCACGATGGATGGAATCAAATTTTTTTAACAACACTCACCCGTACCGGGCTTGTCAAATTGATTAAATATTTCATTGAACTTGCCTTTTATCTCTGCCCAACGCACCGAATTGATGCAGTAATTTACTTTTGAACCTTCGATAGTCCCCTGAATAATGCCGGTATCTTTTAGTTCGCGGAGGTGCTGACTGATGGTGGCCTGGGCAAGTCCAAGTTCCTGTACCAAGTCACCATTTATACAGGCATTTGATTTCAACAGGTATTGAATGATGGCTACACGGGCTGGATGAGCAAAGGCTTTGGCTGCTACAGCTAGTTCATTTTGCACATCTGAAAACAGGTCTGTTTTTGTTACTCCCATTGAGTTAATTAATATATTGCAATATTACGATTAATTGGGTTGGATACCAAAAACATAGATCTAAGTTTAATGCAGATTAAATGAACGAAACAGTAAGGAGAGTTTACCTGTACCACTGATAACCTTTTCTAAAATCAACAACTAAGTTAAGGACATTGTAATCAGGTAAATATTGCTTAATCACTTAAAACACTTCATAGAATTCTGTTTATATGATTAAACCCGAATAGTAAGGTAACCCGGTTTTTAATGCAAGGTTGTATGGTTAATGTAAGTTTCTGACATAGGAAGTAGGTTTTTTATCTAATATATTCCTTTTCCGGAATTAAATTGTACGTCTCAAATGTTCGTAATGATTTCTTAATAGAGCCATTAGCTTACACTTTGCTTTCTTTACAGACCATTATAAAGTTGCTTACTGTCAGTTTGATGCCTTGTGGATAAGCCAGATGTCTTGTTAAGTTTAGTTGTGTGTTTGAACAAACATATAATTAAATCAATTAAATATTTAATATTATTAATTATGCTTATCACTAATGTGAGGTTTGCTTCGAGAGTAACCTTTTTTATGATTTTTCCTTTTATGACATTTGTCTGGTGTCTACTTGCAAAGTTACTATCATTTTGATCTATGCGACTGACTTTACATACTTATAATACATTAGTTAAATGGCCGGAAAGTATTTTGAGAGTCCCAACCGGTCGTTTATTTGAATTTTAAAATGATAAGAGAAATCTTACCTATAACTCTCAATATAAGACATGGCTGATATGTACTGAACAGATATGCTTTAAAACCAACTATTTTATACTTAACCCCCAAAAAAATGAAACAGCACTTTACCTTTTTTGCTCTATTTCTTCTGAGCGTTATTTCATTTGCCCAGGATAATGAACCGCTCCCGGCAAAAGGACAAATCACAGAGCGCCCTGTGATGCCAATATTGAATGTTTACCAGACTATATCTACACTTGTAGAGGCTAAGCCTGATGATGCCAACTGGAACCTTGGAGACTGGAGTATAGAAACAATTGACGGACACAAAGCATTTCTTACAGGCCGATACCATTATGGACACACTTACGAACTTGAGAGCCCTGAAATAAGCTTACCCGCGCTGCAAGATCCATCAGAAAGACTGAATCTATATTTAACCGAATCTTATGAATTAGAAGATTCTTATGATAAGGGACTCATTCAGATCAGCGATGATAGTGGGCAAACATGGAATACACTCTCTGAAAGAACAGGTCTTAGCCAACTCCATACCTCAGTGATTAATGTATCTGCTTATGCTAATAAAACCATTCGCATCAAGTTTAACATGCAGGTAGATGATTCTAATATCTATGATGGATGGATTATCAATGACATTCAATTGAAACATGAGACATTAACTTTTAAGAGGAGTAATGATACCAGCTTCAAGGGCGACCGAGGTGCACGGACAATGGCAGCACTTAATGGTAATTTGACCGGGCTCGATGCACAGAAATTCCCCCGGTTCATCTTTGCTAATTTGAATGTTAACGATGGTGCCACACCGTTAAATACATTAGATGAGTCTAATTTTTCTATAGTAGAAACGATTAACGACAGTGTTCCTTATGATAAAGATGTTATAAAGGACAATACTTTTAAGGTATTTGCACCACAAAGTGATTCGAGCGTCCGACCGGTAGATATTGTTTTTCTTATGGACAATAGTGGTAGCATGAATGGTCCTCAGGCAGCTGTTGCAGCCAATGTGGAAAGCTTTGTTGATCGTCTTGATTCCCTGGGCTTTGACTACCGCCTGGCACTATGCCGTTTTGGACAAGGTGCGGGTTTAGGAGCGCCTATTTTTCATAACAATTCAGGATGGTATACGGATGATTCTACATTTGTCAGTGTTTGGAATGCTGTGAATACTGTTGACGGAAGCCGGGAACCTTCCTGGGACGCTATGTACTTTTCTGCTTCTAGTTATACGTTCAGAAATGGTGCGCAGCGTATATTCATTCACATTACAAATGAGTCAATGACCGGACCAAGAATGAATACTCAATTCAGCCAGATCACAGATCAACAATTAGTAATCAACCGACTACAGGATGCAAATATTACTAATTACTCCATCGTTCCTTTTACAAATTTCACATCAGGAGAGACATTGGCTGATTTTGAGAGAGACTTCGGAACCATTTCAACAGCGACAAATGGAAGTATCTTTGCTTTAGAGGGTTCTTTTAATGATATTTTAAATGAGATAGGTACTCAGATCAGTAATACCTACACCGTCCGATACACCCCTACCGTACCTATGTTTGATGGATTCAGGCGTGACGTGAAAATAACGATTGATTACGACTCCAGTTCATTAGATCTTTTGGGTGATTATACCCCGGGTTCTGCTCCGGCGGTATTTCGTACTGAGGCTACGCTGGAATTGCATAAAAGTGCTCAGTTGAACCAAAGGCAGATAACGATCCAGGTGGACGTTGTGGATCGTATAGCAGACTTTACCCAGGCAGTATCCATGTTTTACCGGACGGTAGGCAGTAGTGTTCCATACAAAGAAGTGACGATGACCCAGGTAGGTACTGGAACCATATCCAAAAGATATACGGCTAACATACCGGCAATTGATGTTGTAGATCCTGGAATTGAATATTACATAAGGGCTTCTGACGGACAGGCCACCACTACGGCGCCGGAAATTATTGATCGTGAGGGGTATCCCTGGTCTTTTGCAGTGTTACCTAATTTACCGCCGGAGGTCACCAATCTTACACAGTCGTCGTCGCTGAAAGAAGGTGATATAATTAATTTTGTAGCAAGAGCTGTTGATAGTACAAATGCTATAGGGGGTGTTTGGGTATGGGTACGTCAAGAATCCTCCGATAATATTGGTTTTCAGCAATACCAAATGACTTCAGCTGGTGGTAATCTCTACATATTCAACGGGCTTACATTGCTGCGAGGCTTGACCGAATACTACATTGTGGCGTCAGACAATTTTGGTGTAGATGCTTTTGCCGGTTCTGAACTGACCCCATTTCCCATATCCACGGACATACCCTGGGAGGTCAACACCAATTCACCTGCCAGGCATACGATAAATCTGGCGGGGATTGATTTTTCAAGCTTCCCTCCGATCTGGTCGATAGATGCTAAAATGGGAATTGAACCACTCAATGTAGGTGATTTTATAGGTGTTTTCTTTACTACTCAGGAATGTGATGCGCAGGGCAACAACTGTCAGACTGTAGAAAAAAGTGGTGGTTTCTATCCGTGGAATGGACAACCTACGCTGGATTCCTTTTTTGCTTATGGCGATGATATCAATACCTCTGAAAAGGATGGTTTTGTAGATGGTGACACACTAATATTTAAGATCTTCAGAAAAAATGAGGTGAGTGATTTTAGTGCTGAACATACCTTTCGTGTGACAGTACCTGCCAAAGACGTGGTATTTCGCGATGGAGGAACTTCTGACATAGCATCGATCCGGGCGTTTTACAGACAGGCTGCAGAAGCCAAAACTAATTTGAATCTATGGTCCACCTACTTAGAGCCTAAAAGCAACAAATTCGATGATATATTTTCAGGACAAACCCAGGTGCGTGAGGTGCGTGATGATCAAGGAAATATCTGGAAACCTGCTGGTGGCGCCGCTAATACATTAAATGATTATCAGCTGGGCTATGGATATGAAGTCTATGCTGATGCTATTCATACAGTCACTGTAGAAGGTAGTAGAATACCTTTGGATCAAAGAGGAGTAAGCCTGGTTGGAAATCAACAAAGTACCTTGATAGGCAGCCCGTACGAAAGTGCTGAAAATGTAGAGGCGGCATTTAGTGGTTACACCTCAAACGTTTATGCAGTTGATAAATATGTCAATGATGGCACTGGATTTATTTCAATAGAAACTTATTCACCGATGTTTGCTATCAATAATTGGGTGGATAAAAATATGCGGCCCGGGCAGGCATATTATGCGTTCGCCCTACTACCTGAACCATCGCTTATCTTTCCTGCCCCGCGTGGGCCTTTCACCGCTCGTAAGAGATCAGGTAGAGGCGATAACTCAGTAAACCAAACTGTGCAACGTGTAAAATCAGCCAACAAGTATATGCATGTAATGCTGCCAGCCGATGCATGGGCATTTGAACCGGAGCAAGGTAGTGAGATCAGGGCTTACAGTATGCAAAATGATCTGATAGGCCAGGTAGGAGTACAATCAGCGGGTGCTTTGGTTATCCTGGATGGTTGGTCTATGTCTGAAGGTGAGGCATTCCGATTAAAAGTGTGGTCCCCTGTTTCGAACCAGGAGCAGGTAGTTGAAGTAACCAATTGGAGGACAGGGGCTGGAGTATATGCCAATCATAGGGTGGCTGTTGCCGGCAGCATACAAGAAGGGTTAATATCAGAGCTTGACAATCCGTTGAAAGTGTACCCTAATCCTACTGCCGATGAATTGAAGATAGCTTTTAAGGTGGTAGACACTCCTCAGCCTACGGAAATTCATCTGACTAATTCACTCGGGCGGCGCGTACGTATTATTGAACCTAAAAATTATGCGCCAGGTGAGCATCAAATTAAACTGGATACCCGTGGCCTGGAAATGGGGATCTATTTCCTGAAAGTTCGACAGGGTGATTCCTCTGAAGTGAGGAAGATCATTTTGCAATAAGACTAATATAATTCTTTATGGAAGGTCCATCCGGAAATACCTGGATGGTACCTTCTTAATTATAAACCCATTTAGATTAAAGCTTTATTTTGAGAGAAAGAGTGTTGAAGTTGACTGGTTGGTTTGGTTGTTTGATATTTTTTTTGTGTTGTGTCACAAGTGCCTGGGCTCAGCTTAAGGCAGATAAGCAGGATTCATTGCTGTTGCTGCAATTTCACGAGGAACTGATACAGAAGGGCTGGCCTGTCTTATGGAATACCAACCAGAATGTAGCTGGATGGACCGGTGTATCGTTGGACCCGGTAAATGGAAAAGTAACAGGCCTTGATATTAGTGGAGACAGGATTTCACCGCCTTTTCAAACGGACAGTTTACCATCTGCTATTGGTTTATTACAATCGCTCAACTCATTGAAAGATTTATGGCTTTCCGTATTAGGTATTAAATATTTACCTGCTGAAATTGGCAACCTCCAACATCTGGAATCCTTGGGGCTCGGTTATAACAGGCTTGCAGAAATACCACCGGAAATCAATCGCCTGGTTCATTTGAAATTACTATTTCTTAATAACAACAAGCTTACAGGGTTACCGGATTTGAGTGCATTGACACAATTGGAAAATCTCACACTAAGCGCTAATCAAACTCTTACAGAATTACCACCTGCTACATTTGCCCTCCGAAACCTGACCAGGTTAGACATCAGTTTTACATTAATTAATGAATTACCAACGCAGATCAGTAACCTGACTGCACTGGAGGTATTAGATGCAGATGGTGCTGCTTTGAGCAACCTGCCTGCCAGTATTGGAGCACTTCAGATGCTTCGAGACCTACAGCTCTCCCATAATCAACTGACGTTTCTGCCTGAAGAGGTGGGTGATTTAGTCAACCTTACTAACCTGGACCTCACTCATAACCTGCTCACTGTGTTACCAACGAGTTTCAGGCAGTTGATCAATCTAACACAGATCAGATTCTCGGATAACAGGCTTACCCAATTTCCATCTTCACTGGCAGGACTGACACAGTTACGCAATATTTTCGGAGAACGTAATCAGATGATGGGGACAATACCTGATGCAGTTTTTAATACTACCGGGTTAAGGCTTTTCCTGGACGACAATGAATTATCGGGAAGATTAGCCATAGACCCAGGTAATCTGCCACAAAGGTTATTCTTAACGAACAACCGGTTTACATTAAATGATATCATAGAGCAATACAATGACTTTGACCCGGCTAATAACACCATCATTGAGTTCCAGCCACAGCAAAAGATCGGTACTTTTTGTACTCGTTATCCCCAGGCCGGGGAGAGTGTTACAATATCCATAGATAATTATACACCGGTAAGTGGGGCAGTATTTGCATGGCACCGTATCGCTACCCTGGCTGAGGGAAACCCTGTTAAGGTTTCGGATCAACAGGTATTGAACTTCACTTCCTTTGATCCCGCAGTGAACAGCGGTATTTATTATTGTAAAGTAACACACCCCGGCTTACCTGGCTTAAACCTGGAAAGTAATAGGATAAGAGTTATTACAGAGGACGCTGCACCCACTCTAGTACTGAATGACGTAGTTTTCAGGCAAGGAAATACCACTGCTGTTACTGCAAATGGTATAGATGATTTCACGGCTAAGGAAGACCTTAGTTATACCTGGCCGCAACAAACCACTCATTTGCGTTTTGAAGTTGATCCTTCTTTTCCCCTGGAGAGCAGAAGGTTGATTTATGCACTGGATCCAATATGGGTAGGTACCGATACCGTTACGGTCATGGTGGCAGATGAAAACAGTAGCAGCAGTGAGGCTACCTTTACGGTCACTGTTTTACCTTCTGAAAATCAGGCCCCACAAGTTAGCATGCCGCCCATTTACATGAATATTTTTCAAGATATCACCCTTCCCTGCGTCCCCGGAACGTCGGGTTGTTCAGCGTTTTACCCTTTTGTATCCAAAACATTGTTGAAACACTTTGTTAAGGATGATTTTACATCGATTGATAATCTGGAGTACGGAATTTTGGAGTCTGATCCGATCACTGGTGTTATTACGGATAAGGTAACAATCAAATTTGGTCTTCAGCCGGAAGGGGTGGTTATGGATGCAACCGTCTTTGCTTACCAGGACACTACAATCACAGTTACACTGGAGGTGACCGACAGGGAGGGAGGCATCAGGCAGCAACAAATACAATTTCTGGGATTGGGCGCACAGCCGAATAGATCACCACTGATCAATGCTATTCCGGATCAAGTGATATTGAAAGGTAAAGCACAGTTCCCGGTATTGAACCTGAATGAATTTGTAGAAGATGACTATGTAGCCAGGGAGAATATTATATGGAGGGCCAGCGCTATGCCCTCACTCTCCCTGGTACTGGAAGACAGTATATCACGGGTAACCCCGGTTTATCCTGACAGTAGTTATACCGGCACCATTGCCTATTTTGCCTCCGAAGAAACCAATTTTTTACGTGAGAGCCGTTTTACAGTTACCTATACTATTATTGATGGCATAACCATAAGCGGGTCTGTTAAAGATAGGCTGGACCAACCACTCGCTGGTGTGGAATTCATCGGGTTTCCTGAATTGGTACTATCTGATGCATCAGGGCACTACGAATGCGGTGTTCCCCCTGGCTGGAGTGGAAAAGTGTACCCTGGACTACTTAATTATTCATTCGAGCCTGACACCATTACGTATACCGATGTTCAGGTAATACAGACGGAACAAAATTACAGCGGCCGGTACATAGGACCCGTGACAATTGTTGGAGTCATCACGTCAACTGAAGGAGGAGAACCATTACCAGATGTTCGTCTGGAAGGCTTTCCGGAGACCATTATCACTGATAACCTAGGACAATATTCTGTGACTTTACCGATTGGTTGGGGAGGTAAAGTATATCCTGTACTGGAAGATTATCTTTTTCAGCCAGACACAGTAATCTACAATAACCTGGATATTCCGCAGGTAGTGCAGGACTATGTAGGTATGTTCAATGGTACTACAAGGTATGCTGTATATGGAACTGTAGTGGATATAAGGCAGGGAAACCCTCTTGCCGGAGTTTTATTGGAAGGTTTCCCCGATGTAGTGATAACTGATTTGGCAGGACGTTATGAAGCCAAAGTACCTAACGCCTGGAGTGGCACAATTACACCTTTGCTCCAGGACTTCGTTTTCGAACCGGACAGTAGAGAATATCAAAATGTAACCTCTAGCCGGCAGGATCAGAACTATTCGGCCACTTACGTGGGAGATTACAAAATTGGAGGTACGATAATTACTACTGAAGGAGAACCCGTGAGTGACGTTGTGCTGATAGGCTTTCCTTCTGAAACTACCACAGACGAAAACGGTATTTATTTGGCTCAGGTACCTTATAATTGGTCCGGAATAGTGGTGCCTGAACTCAATGACAGGCGTTTCTCTCCTGGAGAGAGGTTTTATGAAGTCCTGACACAAGATCTTCTGGAAGAAAATTATATCGTGGAGGTAACAACAAGCCTGTTATCAGACAAAGAACTATCCATGCTGAAAATATTTCCTAACCCGAGCAATGGAATAGTGAATTTCAACTTGTCCGGGTATACCTATAAGAGTGGCCAGTTGGTCATTTTTAATGGACTTGGACAAGCACTTGATCATCAGGAATTAATTCCCGGAGTAAATCAATATTCCTGGGAGATTACGAACATAGAAGGCTCGGTCAAGTTGCAGCAAGGGATCTATTTTGCCAGGCTCTATCTGGATGCCGAGCTGACAACGACCATGAAATTTACCATTACCAACTAACTGTGGATATTATGAGCCGGCGAATAAAGATATCCTACTGCATTAAATCACGGTTAGCGCTGCTAGCCATGATCTGGATATCAGGATTGGCTTGTGCACAGCAAATTTCCATAGATCCGTTACCAGCAGATATCAATGCCTGGGTACAGGAAAAATCGAATAACGGTCAATTAATGCCGTTTGCCCAGGCTTTTGATGACTCCATTGCACAAAAAAATAATGTTGATTCATTGGATGTTATCCCTACGGTTTTTTCAGAAAAAACACTCAATAAACATTTTGACTCATTACAACGGTGCGGTCTTATCAATCAGTCAAGCGTTGCAAAAAAAGTCATGAACAGAAGGGACTATGCACAACAGGTACGTGAAGCCTTTGCAGATCAATTGGCCGGAGCGCAGGCGTATCATGATCAGCATACTCAGGTACCGTCTCAGACCGGCCTGCCCGGTAAGGAAGATTTTGCTTCTTCTGGCACGTCAGTTGATCCATTGCCAGTAGACCTTGACCTTGCAGATTTCACATTGCCAGATATAGCTGTCAGCGATCTGCCTCCTTTGCGTGGAGCGGTATTGGATTCTGCTCAACTCAACGGGCTGCTGAATGAAGACGTTGTCAACAAGACTAAGACCATTCATAAATTACGTGAAACAGAACCATCTAATGAATTAAAAAAGGTTATTATACCACGTAAGCCTGACTTCTTTGATCGATGGTATTTAGAAGGTGTAGTAGGTATTACAGATTTCATTGATAACGCAGGAGCCGCCCATATATCACCAGCTTTGGCGTACCGGCTCTATGGCCCTTTTTCATTAGGTGTCGGTCCGGATTTGCAGTTTACCGGTAGGCAGAAGGAAGAGAACATTAAATCCAGCCTGGGCTACCGAGCTTTTTTAAAAGCCGACCTTTTTGAAAACAGTGCTTATCTGCACGTAGAGAATATATTTAACATACAATTGATGCAAGACAACGATAACGACAGAAGGCACAGGTTTTATGCAGGTGGTGGTTATATTATGCGCCTGTCACACAACTGGGGATTGAATTTTTCCTTGTTGTATCGAGTGAATAACCGTCATGGACCACAGGAAGGATACCCTTCCCCCTGGTTGTTAAGGCTTGGATTTAGCACACTAAAAAAAAGTAGAAAATGAGCAAAATAAGTGATACCTGAATTAAAATAACTAACGAAACCCCTACGTTAACATGATCCCCCCACCCCAAAAGATACGCCATATTAGTAAGGCACGTTTTGTTCCGTTACTAATGTTCCTGATGACCGGTTTTTACCCTGGTCTCACACAGAAGATTACCGACATACCTGATCATGAAGCTTCCTACTTCATTGATCTGAATATCAACACCAACACGATACATCAGCTACCTGATAATGTATGGAGTATCAAGTATTTTGATGCTATCAATACACTTGATTTCCTACCGGTAACTATTTATGACTGGAAGCGGCAGGAAGTTGGACATTATAAGCTTAGCAAATCTTATGGTCTCAACTATTACAATATTGAGATAGACTTTTTGAAGGTGGAACAGGTCTATTTTGCAGAGGCCATTGATGAAGCCGGGGTCACACATCATACAGCTTTTAGCCTGAAGGGGCCGCCAACAGAGGATAAACCGAATGCTGAAATCATCGTCAATCCGATGAATCTAAGTTGCGAATCATTTACAGACAACCTCATAGAATTTTATGTAATACTGTCCGGTGGCCGTACTCCTTACCAGGTACAATGGTTCGTTCTGAATGAACAGATGAGCGACTTCCTTTACCTGCCACGTCTGGAAAAAATTGATGGCCCGGGCAAAGGAATGTCTGTAACCGTGGATGCCACTCCGGCATATCATGTGATGGCTCAAATAGAGGACGCCTGTGGTAATAAGTTGAATAAAGTGGTCAGTGTTAATTGTCAGAAAGAAGAAAAAGTATATCACTCTATATTCATAGAGCCGCTTTCCAAGACCATGGGAGCAGTAAATAAACAATAAAGTGAGATAGTAAAGGGATTAAATGCTGACAGCAAGATAATAAACTAACAATGATGAAATATAACTACCTGGTTTTGACCATCAATTTAATCATTTTGGGATTGCTTCTGGCCTTATTCTTTCGAACTGAATATGCCATAGATCAAGCAGATAAAAAAGCATATGTCATCAATCAAGAGATCTATCAGGCTTTTCATGCACGTACTGATCTGGAGAAAAAACTGTTGTCTATAAGCCAGACCAACCGACAAAAGCTGGATTCCATGAAATCACTTTTGCTCAGAAATAATGGCAATGAAAGTCTGAAAAATGCCTACGAAAAAGCACAGCTACAGTTTACACATGAGGAAAAAACCATAGCAGAGCAGTACCAAATGGATCTTTGGAAGCAAATCAATGAATATGTGAGTCAATTTGGACAGGAACGTGGATACGAATTCATTTTTGGAGCTACAGGTGATGGAAACTTGATGTACGCAAACAATGCCAAAAATGTAACAAAGGAACTAATACAATACATGAACGATCATTATGAAGATAAACTGTAACTACTTATTAGTTGCTACTACAGGTCTATGTTTAGCACTTGTACTCTCCGCATGTTCCGATAAAATAGACTCGGAACATTACAGAAAATGGGTACAGGATTATGAGAATGGACTACATGCTAAAAGAGTCTATGGTGGTTACACGTTTGATATACAATATATGCCGGAGGACTACCTCAGACTGCAGCGAAATGAAAGTAATACCACTCCCTCTTCTGTAAAAAAAAGAACCCGGGATAATTCCTTACAATATTACAAACTCACTATTTCCTCAGAAAATAAGGATAAAGAGCTTATCAGTAGTGCGGTAAATAATGTCAAAGAAAAGCAAAGACGTCTGTATTACTTTTCTTATAGCTTTCAAAATGACATCTATCTGGAAGTGAATAAGACTAAAGTGCCCTGCGTATTATATCACTTTGAAAAGGCAAGCGGACTAATGCCTGGCAGAACATTCCTGCTCGGTTTTGAAGAAGAAATTACTCCAGGTAAGGATGCAGTGGTGGTAATAGAGTCTTCTGTTTTTGGAAGCCTGCCGATTAAAATAAGAATTTCCAAAGATAACATTCCAACCCTCCAATTATGATACGATTACTCTACCGAAAAAAGCGGCCTATCGCCATATTCTTAACCAGTTTGATGTTTTTTGAATTTATCCAGACCGGTGTGGCACTGGCTTTAACATCAGGTCCCAGCCAACCGGAGGTCCGGAGCTTTCAGCCCGCAGGAGTATCCGACATGGTGGATCTTTTCAGTGGCGATTTTAGCTATAACATCCCTCTGTTTGAACTACCGGGACCCGATGGTGGATATCCTTTCAATTTGCACTATAACTCAGGGATAGGTATGGATCAGGAAGCCAGTTGGGTAGGTTTAGGTTTTAACTTAAACCCAGGTGCTATTAATCGTCAGATGCGTGGATTACCTGATGAGTTTAAAGGAGACCCTGTCCATACTAAAACGTCGATTGAGCCAAGTGTTACCGTAGGACTGGGAGCCGGAGCAGGAGTGGAGGTGTTCGGGAGTGACAACTTTTCCTTAAAAATGGGATTTAATGTATCCCATAACAATTACACAGGCATGGGATACAGTATCGATGCCTCAATCGGCTATGAACAATCTATCAATAAATCCATGACCGGGGGAGTCGGGTTGAACATTACGCTTGATCCTAAAGAAGGTGTAGGGGTAAGTCCTTCATTGAGCCTGGATTCAAAAATAGGTTCCACCGGGCTGGGTGCTGAATATCATTCAAAACAAGGGTTGCAAAATGTTTCTGCAACACATGAACGAAAACCTATGAAGCTGGGGAAAACCAGTGTTACCAATAAATGGGGTACAACACTGTCATTGGCACATCCGTCTTACACGCCGCAGATCAGCATGCCTATGCGTAATGTGAACATAGCGGCCACCTTCAAGCCGGGAGGATCATGGTGGGGGATTTTCGGAGCGCCTTACATAAAGGGGTTTTACAATGAACAATGGCTGAAAGACAATAAAAAAAGAGTGCGGTCCAACGCGTACGGATACCTGAACTATCAGCATTCCACCAGCGATGAAGACCTGTTGGATTTCAATAGAGAAAAAGACGGGCAAGTGCTGAAAGAATCACCCAACCTCGCCATCCCATCTTTGACATATGATATTTACAGTGTTAACGGTCAGGGCCTTTCCGCTATGTACCGGCCATTACGCAATGATTATGGTAGAGTATTTGACCCTAAAACGGTTTCAACATCTACAGGAGGGTCTGTTGGAGTGGATGTGGCCCCTGCAGCTTCTCATGGTGGTGTCAGTTTGGAAGTAAATCACTCCAAATCCACTTCGGGGCTTTGGTCGGAAAATAACCAGATGACGTCCAAGGCGGCCTTTCAGCAAAAGAGCATTAACCAGATCTATGAACCCTGGTATTTCAAGGGACATGGTGAGCCTACCGCAGAAGCTCTTAACACTATTACGAACATTGGTGGTGATGAAGCGGTCAAATTACGACTGGGTGGTAGCAGGAGAAACCCTTCGCTTACCAGCACATTGGAAAGAAGAGGCTGGAGCAAAACAGCACCTTCAAATAGTAGCACCAACCGAAGTAGAAAGTCAAGAAGCCAGGTCATTCAACCCATTACAAATGAGCAACTGATCAGTGGCTCACAGGAAACAGTTACTCATTTTAAAATTGATTACATCGATCGGCTGGGTACCGAAAGAAAATACAACCGGTCGGGGCTGCCGGGACATCATATAGCAGGTTTTACTGCTTTAAGCACAGAGGGGCTGCGTTATAATTATGGGTTGCCTGCTTATAACCTGCACCAGGAAGAAGTAAACCATAGCGTACGTAAGCAGCCCGGTCAGACCGCCCGGGTAAATGTAGGTAATAACGGCGGTCAGGATCCGTCTTTTGAGTACAGCGGTACCCGAAAATATCTAAAGAGAACAGAACTACCGGCATATGCGCACTCCTATCTTTTGACGTCCATTATTGGCGCCGATTACGTGGATGTGACAGGCAACGGTCTCAGTGAAGATGATCTGGGTTATTGGGTGAAGTTCACCTATCGTAAAATGGCAGATGGTGCCAACCCTTACAAGTGGCGCGACCCGTATTCTCAGGCCCATTTCCAGGAAGGTTGGATCACAGATCCGCGTGATGATAAAGGATATTTTACGTATGGCGAAAAAGAAATATGGTATCTGACCAAGGCGGAGACTAAATCACACATCGCTACATTTGAAATAAGTCAACGCAATGATGGCAGGGGAGTTTCTTCCAAACTTCAAGATAGTAACAACAAAGGTGCACGACTTTATGCATTGGACAGGATCAGGTTGTTTACCCGTGCTACAGGAAATGCTTACCCCATTCGTTCCGTTCGGTTTGAATATGATTACTCACTCTGCCCGGGTGTTTTTAACAACGCTTCGGGTACCGGTAAGCTGACGCTCAAAAAACTATGGTTCGAATACGGCAACAGCCAACGTGGACGATTAAATCCTTATGAATTTACCTACCATAGTAATAATCCCCGATATGATTTTTATGCTTATGACCGCTGGGGTAACTATAAGTCTTATCCGCCGGGTGATTTTAGAAAAAATCGGGACTTTCCTTATGTAGAACAAGACCCGGCCATGAAGCCGGAAATAGACCAAAATATGGCAGCCTGGAGCTTAAAGGAGATTACCTTGCCATCAGGTGGAAAAGTAGTTATCGACTATGAAAGTGATGACTACGCGTATGTGCAGCATAAAACTGCCATGCAAATGACCGACATTGTTGATCCTTATACGGTTTCTACAGGAGCATTGAAAAATAAGTTTCTGCTCAGCAAAGACAACATGAAGATACGGTTTGCGCTTGAAAAATCATTGCCTGGAAATTTACCCGCTACTGAACATCGTGGAGAAGTACTTCGCTACCTTGACGAGGAAACCCGGCAGTTATATTTTAAATCATTCATTAATCTGCGTACGTCATCTGAAAATTTTCATGAATATATTTCGGGTTACGCAGATATAGATTTTGCTCAACCCATGGGGTTGGAAAAAGATGGTTCAGGAGAGTATGTATTTGGGTATTTTCATGTAAAATCAGAAGAAGGATATCATCCGTTTTCACTACGAACCTTCCAGCATTTACGCACGAATCAGCCGGAACTTACCAACTCAGGGAGGAAATTGGAGCAAACCAATAGCACGGGTAAGCGCATCGGTCAGATCAAAAGTCTGGCAGGTATCGGTGCCCAAATACGCCAGATCTTCGAAGGGTTTTACCGTTATTGTTACAATAAAAAATGGGGTAGGGAAGTAGTGGCTAATAAATCCTGGATACGACTCAAATCCCCTGATAAGATCAAATATGGTGGAGGCCTGAGGGTACGCCAGATCACCATGAAAGACCAGTGGGAACATGACGAAGAAGGAATTTATGGAGAAGTATATGAATATACTACAGAAGAAAACGGAAAAATCATCAGTAGCGGTGTGGCCGCTTACGAACCGTTGATCGGTGGAGAAGAAATACCACTGCGCTATGCTAAAAAATACGTCCAGAGTGTGCCATTACGTACCGATAATAACCTTTATTTTGAATATCCTATCAATGAATCCTACTATCCAGGCGCCAGGGTGGGTTATAGCAAGGTACAGGTGAGTAGTCTGGCTTCTGCCTATCATGCAGGGAAGGAGGTGAAAAACATTAATCTATCAGACGGTAAACCATTATTTCCTTCCGGCCAGGGGATAGGCTATGGAACGACCGGGCTTACAGTACATGAGTTTTACACAGCCAGGGACTTTCCAATCATTACTGATGAGACCGAAAAAAGTAACAAGCCTTATAAACTATCGGTGCTGGTACCCTTTCTTGGTAATATCAGTATATCTAAACTGGCTAGTTCACAGGGGTACAGCATAGTGACCAATGATATGCACGGAAGGCAAAAGAAGACAAGCAACTACCGCCAGGATAAAACCGGTGCTATAGAGCCGGAAGCCATTTCCTGGGTACAGTATAATTATCATACTAAACCACGTATCTACCAAAGAGAAAGGGTGAACGAACTTATGAACGTGTTCAAAGAAGACGGATCAGGTACATTGAGCCTGGCCGCTGCGGGTGATTTGCAAAATAGCGCGATATCCAAAGTTACGCTTGGTCAGGAAACGGAGTTTTTTATGGATATGCGGCATTATGAGGACAATGCCTGGACGGGGGGTGCCATGCTCAACGTGGACATTGTCTACATCCCTATACTATTTGCCATTATTCCTATACCTGTCCCTACGGTCTGGCCCAGGGTAGCCAAAAGTACCAGCGATCTCAAAACGGCTGTTACTAACAAAGTTATTTTCAAATCAGGAATATTAGAAAGTATTGAAGCTTTTGATGGAGGCTCACTGGTGAAAACCAACAATTTAAAATGGGATAAGATCACAGGCCAGGTGTTGCTTACCTCAGCTAATAATAATTTTGACGATCCGATTTACAACTATACTCTGCCGGCATACACGCAGTATCAGGGTATGGGGGCCGCTTACCAAAACTCAGGCTTTACCTTTACTATCAACAATGTGGTAGTTAATCCTTTTAAACCGGATCTCTACAGTTTTGCCACTTCCAGTTCAAATAGCACTTACTTACAAGCAGGTGATGAACTATTACTCTATGATTTTAACGGAGAGCTGACGGCCCCTCTTTCACGGGCTGTATTTAATGGCGAAGAAGACGGGTTACGCATCCTGTATTGTGATACCCCACTAACTGCCAGCGAATATAAGTGCATGATAATAAGGGCCGGTTTCCGTAACCAATTGACGGCCAAAGCCAGTACTATTACCTCACTGGTAGACCCCTCAATCAACCAGGGAAGTAGAACTTATCAGAAGACCGTGTCCATACCGAAAGCATATTAATCACCCCCACCATGAAACCAACATTTATCTTTACACTCTACCTAGCTCTTTCTGTTCAATGGATAACGACTAATGCACAGAATAACCCCCAACCAGGTACGAAAGAGTATGATCGACTGAAAGCAGAAGGTTTGATCAGGCAACCTGCCCAGGTTCCAAGACAAAAAAACTATCCTGTACTGCTCGATGCCAGTACAAAAGTCGCCCGTGTGCAGGGTGTAGCTGCTTCTGAGCCCAAGACTATTAGTAATCAGAGTGCTGCCTTACAACAAAGCTTTTCTTGTAGCATTGAAAATCCATGGTTTGATCCTTCTTATCAGGTACTACCCGTAAACGATGATGAATCCAGTAGTGCCGTTCCGTTACCGTTTACCTTTAACTTCTTTGGCAATAATTACAGCCAGGTATATGTAAATAATAACGGTAACATTTCATTTAACGCATCGAACGCCACCTATACGTCTACCGGTTTCCCTTCTTCCTTTGATATGATTGCTCCTTTTTGGGCGGATGTAGATACCCGTGGCGTTGGTAACGGGAGAGTGTTTTACAAGGCAGAAGCTACTCGTTTTACTGTGATCTGGTATAAGGTAGGATATTACAATCAAAAAACTGATAAAACCAATACCTTCAAGCTGGTGATTACGGATGGGACCGATCCTATTATTGGGGCCGGTAATAATACAGCCTTCTACTATGGCGATATGCAATGGACTACAGGGGATGCATCAGGTAGTGGCAATGGCTTTTATGGCATAGCTGCAACAGTAGGACTGAATAACGGACAAGGTGCCGGAGCATGTTTTTACTACCAGATAGGTAGGTTTGGTAAGCCTGGTAGCGAATACATTGACGCATTCCAGGTAAGCGGTGTTGATCACCTGGATAATCGTTGTTACCGGTTTGATGCTTCCACCTTAGAAGATGTGCGTGTAGACTTTAAGCATAAAAACCTGCTTTGTGCCATTGATTTTGAGATGGAAGTGGATAACCCTCAGAATTGCAGGGTATTTCATCAATGGGATTTTGGAGATGGAACCACATCCAATGAGAGAAACCCGTTGCATAGCTATAATGCACCTGGTACCTACACCGTAACCCTGAATGTATTTTACCAATGCGGGGCCTGCACAGGAAATAGCTTATCTATCAAGAAACAAATTGTATTGGACCCGGATGAAAA
This sequence comes from Fulvivirga sp. M361, assembly GCF_007097395.1. Lineage (GTDB taxonomy): Bacteria > Bacteroidota > Bacteroidia > Cytophagales > Cyclobacteriaceae > Fulvivirga. Next base: position 159,516 of record NZ_VKDC01000008.1, on the reverse strand, counting down.
CCTCTTTGTAGATACTCTTATCAATGTTCGCTCAGCCATCAAAAAAGAGGTATTATCCAATGTGGCATCAACATATTCAGATACATGGCCACTGCAGCATGAAGTCCAGACACAGGCCAACCAGTCCGGATATTTGAACGGTAGTCAGGGTGTATGGCGTATGGAAGGAACACATGCCTATGAAGTAGACCGGAAGCAATCACCCACACTTTCTTTGTCGAAAGACGGCTCGTATGAATTAGAGCAATTTAACTGGGAGTTTGCTGCACTTGATGCCATACCTAATTGGATAAAGGCCAACACAATGACAGTATACAGTCCTTACAGCTACGAATTAGAAAACAGGAACGTGCTGGGTGTATACAATGCGGCACTGTACGATTACGGAGGCCATTTCCCATCAGCTAACGGTGTTAACATGCGTAATGATGAAATGGCCTTTACCGGGTTTGAATACCTGACTGGCAAGGCTTCGGGCAACTGGATATTTGGCAATCAGCCTATACCACGTTATCGCTGGTTTGGAACAGAATACAACTATAAACACATTGTGGTAGTGAAGGCCAGTCTGAAAGAACTCGAAGGCTTTGATAAGGTAGACGTATTTGGAAGGAATTATTTTTATAGTTTCTTCCCCTTTTTCGGATACAGATATATACGTGACAATGAGATTGTCTGTCGTCGAGAACACCCACTTACACCAGAATGGTCTATATTGGTTCTACGCAGGGCGCTTTTTGAAGGCTTTTGGCGCGGCTATGTGATGTTGCGCAATGAGCTGCAACCTATCATCAGTCCTGATCTGGACAATACTATTTCACATAGTGGTGAGCATAGCTTGAAAGTGACGAATAACAAAATCTATGAGCAAAGTCTGTTGCGCTTAGATTCCGGGAAGTCCTATCATATTAGTGCCTGGGTGTCTGTCAATAATGAGCATCTCAGCACTCCTGAGCTGGCTGATGGATTAGGTGTTGAAATTACTTTTAAGGATCAAAATGATGTGTTGGCGGGAAGTTTTATGGCAGAACCTGCCGGTAAGATCATAGAGGGGTGGCAGCAGGTGACAGGAACATTCACCAGCCCATTGAACAATCCTAAAATGGAGCTTAGCTTCAAAGCCGGCAGTACAGGTACCGCCTGGTACGATGATCTGAGGTTGCATCCTGCGAAAGGTAATATGCAGTCCTATGTATATAGCCTTACTGATTACCGACTGCAAGCTGTGCTGGACGAAGAGAACTTTGGGACTTTCTTCTATTATGATGGTGAGGGCAACCTATACCTTACAAAGAAAGAGACAGAGAAGGGTATCAAAACTATCTCAGAAAATGTACGCTATGTGCTGGAACATTAATAGGATTCAATATGGAAAGGGATACATAAAAATGGTTGTATTATGAATGCATATAAATACCACTGGCTATTGACAGGCCTTTTACTGATCCCTTATCTGCTCAATGCACAAGACCTCAGGTATGCATTGCAGCAAATGCGGCAGATGTATGATCAAATGGATGGGTTACATATTGAAATGTCGGTAGAAGTATCAGAAACCATAGAAGCAACGGCACCTTTTTACGCTTTAAATGTGGATATTAAAAAGGAGGGAGAAAATTACCTCTATCACTACGGCAGCAATCGAATGCTGATGAATGACCGCTACTTCATTATGATAGATGAATCAGCAAAAGAAATGGTATATGGAAAGCGAACGGAAGTGGATGACAATAGCCTACCCGATTACCTGAATTTTAATATGGATAGTATACTGTTATTTTATGATGAACCCGAATACCTGGGGTATGAAAATGCCCTGCATCAATACAGTATTGTTCAACAAAAAGGACCTGTATATAAGATTTATTTGTGGATAGATGACCACACCAAGCTGCTACGCCGGATGGATTACGAATACCGGCAGGGATCGTATGTGAAAATCGAATTTAAACAGTTTAACGGTCATCCTTCTTTTCAGTCCGACACGTTTAGCGAAGCACAGTTTATCCGGTTGAAGGATACAAAGATGGTGACAGCTAATGCTTACCGTCAATACCATTTAGTAGAATCAGTAGCCAGGTGATACATGACCTAAATCAAAAACGATATGCCAACTGCTAAGTCAGTTTAATACCATATGATATGAAATTCAATACCCCCAACGCAATGAATTACATCTACCTCCCAAGACCCTATCAGCTATTCAGTACCATGAGAAGCGCCTTTATTGCTGTTTTATTTCTGACCAGCGTCCTATGTACAACGTACGCATCTGCTGCGAACTTTTTGCCAGCTAATGAAGAAGTTTCTGTACCCGACAATAGCTCTGACTCAGTATATATACCACCGGGTATCCGGTTAAGTAAGGAAGGACGTTTGCCAACTCCTGATTATGAAAGGAAATTCACTTTGGCAAGCCTAACACAGGATGCCTGGACACAAGTATTTCAGGCACCACCTTGTATTTCAGGTAATTACTACCTGGCCTTTCAGCTGGAGTATGATCTGGGTGACTTTAATACAGAACAAGATTGGAGTGCACAAATGGATATTGTTCTGGCCCGACAGGCAGACACCTTGTGGCAAAAACCCAATGGACTTGCTATGTCTGACCAGACTTTTCTGGCTACTGTATTTCATGATAGTTCATTGGTGTGTAATGCCAATATCCTGTTTTCAATTACCAATAAAGTATCTGATCCGATCACGCCTGAACATAATATTTACTTAAGCATACTGCTCTATAAGGTACCTGAAAACAACTTTAACACCAATATTGTCCCAGCGCTTAACTACCAACTTATCGGGGGTGGACAAACCAACGTAAGTTGGAGCTATACAGCTGAAGGCGTAGAAGAGTTTGATCTTGAGTGGGTATCCATTGAAGATCACGAGAACTTTGCCGGTACTACCGCCCAGGAGGCTTTTAATTTTAAAGAGCCGGTACGTATCAGTACTTCGTCTTATTTCTATAGTCATCTCACGAACTACCCTAGTTGCAGGATTTGGTATAGGGTGAGAGCAGTAGGCTATACCCCTGATTTTCCTGACCATCGCATTGTCGGTAAATGGTCTTACGGCCCGGGTACAGCATTGGTTTATAGCAACCATGAGGCCACCAAAACCTGGCAGCAACAAACCATTTTTTCTGAGGAAGGCAGGTACAAAAAGATCATGCAGTACTTCGATGGTTCGCTGCGTCCGAGACAGACTTTGACCAACCTGAGCTCCCAGGGAGTAACGCTTCTGGAAGAATTCAAGTACGATTTTGAAGGTCGGGAATCAGTTTCTATAATGCCTGGTCCGGTACTGAACAATACACTGGATTATGTTCCTGGTATTAATCGCTTCCAGACCACCAATGCAACGGTTAACAGCCATACCTCACTGACGCGCGAAAAATTCCATTATGACAATCGACGATTGGAAAATAGCATTATAGCCAATATTGATGGGGCAAGCAGGTATTATTCTCCTTCAAATGGTATGTCTATTATCCATAGAAACTATTTGCCGGATGCTGAGGGGTATGTGTACAGCCAGACAGAATACACGAATGACGGTACGGGACGAGTAAGTCGCCAATCAGGGTTTGGAAAAACCTTTCGCGTGGACAGCGCCCATGCTACCCGCTATTATTATGGTAGCGCAGCTCCGGCCGAGTTAATCCGGCTTTTCGGAAGTAATGTGGGTAATGCAACACATTATAAAAAAAATGTAGTAGTAGACCCCAACGGACAGGTATCCGTGAATTACCTCGATCAGGTGGGACGTTCCGTGGCTACAGCACTGGCGGGAAATCCACCTGACAATGTGGAGGCGCTGGACAGTTATAATAACTTATCTCCGGATTCTGTAAGAATAGAACTGGGCCAGAAGAATACATTTAGTGGCGAACAGAGTACCATAAGTCATAAAATTCTTAATGTAAACCCAAATACAACTTATGCTTTTCAGTACTCACTTTCAGCCTTAGGGACTGAATTGGGGAACCTGAGTTGCCAGACTTGCAATTTTGACCTTTCCATCAGCGTAACGGATACGGAAGGCCGTCCGATGGACCTTTCAATGGCTTTAGGGAATGAGTCAACTACAGGTGAAAGCTATCTACGCACCAATATTACAGCCACCGGTTGTGCAGCAGCTACGGTTGTTGATGACATTGAATTTACCTTGTTACTGCCGGAAGTTGGTGACTATACGGTTACGAAAACCCTGACTGCAAAAGGGCTTACCTATGAGCAGATGGCTAGTATTGTGCTCAGTAATGATTCTGTCGCCAGTGAAGTTCAGAACATTATTAACAGCTATACCATTGACTCAGCAGCATGTGAGATATGTACGGATTGTCCTGAGGCCGGCGATACTATAAATGAAGCCATAGAAGAAGTAGCACAACAAGACTGTGATAACCTCTATAACCGTATTATACAACACTATCAGGACCTGTATGGTAACACCTCGGAAACTCCTTACATAGTACCGGAAGATAGCATTGCCGCTCACCCATTATATTGTCAATATGAGTTATGCATCAAAAATAAGGAAAGCACCATTTTTGAAAAGCAGGTAGCCCGTTATGCAGATTGGACCAGTGCTCAGGCTGCAGGTTACACAAATTTAATCGACCAGGATCCCTTTTTCAATAATGCCAATTTGAGTGGTGATGGGCACAAGGGTTCTATGCAAAACAGGTTGAATGACCTGTTGGTAGGTGTAATCCAATTTGACAATGATGGAGATAGCATAGCTGATGGTTCAAATACATTCAGAGGCACACTGGACGAGGTGACTGACCCGGCCAATACCAGTTATTATATTGATCAGCGTGGTAACCCTGACCCGGTCGATGGGCGACACATTTTGTATTTGGATCTGATGGACCGTAGAGACCAACTGGACCAGACTACTTATGATAACGAAATCAACGGGCAACGGTGGGCTTTGTACAAGAGCTTTTACTTCGAGGCCAAACGCAAAACTAAACTTGGGATACCCGATTTCAGCAATTGCCTGGCGGCCAGGGAAGAGCTGGAGCAGGTAGACGGTATCCCACAGACCCAGCAGGGTCTGGAAACCTGGGGGGAGGCAAATGGTGCAACCGGCCCGGTGGACAATGAAGTGCTGGAAATGACCATCGGAAACCTGGCGTTCACGTGTGAGACAAATTTTTCGTCGGCAGATAGCACTGCAATAGCAGGCCATCTTGAAACCTATTTTAACAGTAATCCACTGAACTTTTTTCGCTTCATTCTGAGGCCTGATCTTCAAAGTGATCCGCAACTACAAGCCATACAGGCCATATTAAACGGATACAGTTGTGCATTAGATAGTATAGCCCAGGAAGATCCGCTAAACTGTGAGGAAGAACCCGAAAACATCATTATCAATGCCCAGCTTGATCGCAACGGCGCTGTCGGCTGCCACCCTAGTGACATTACGGATAGTTGTTATGATGGTTGGGCGGTAGCCACAGGCACGCCGAATACAGATATTGGAGGAAGTACGGGTAAAGTTTTTTTATGGGCTTACCCTGGAGATCCTGATTCGGAAGCAATAAGGGGTACGTTCGCCGAGCCATTGATTCCTGGTGTCAAATATGAACTATGCCTGAGTTATTCGGTTTTCCAGGACCCCACCTATAGTGGACAGATGGATCATGCTTTCCTGCAACTTTCAAGGAGCAGAGACTTTCTAAATGCGCAGGGTATTTTGACTCAGGCCGGAAGTGATGCTTCCGGGACCGCTCTGGCATCGTCCAGCCTAAGAAAAGACAGCACTACTCAGCGATTCACTCGAAATAGCAATGATGCTTCTCTATTTTCTACTGTGCCCAATTGCCTTTTACCTACCGCCCGGTATCCGGACCCGGTTTTATTCGAGGGGCAGTCCACACTAAGCGACCATGTTTGGATGCAAAATAATAGTAGTAATGTAACCGTAAGGAAAGATACCTGCATCTCTTTCACACCTACAGAGGCTAGCACCTATTTTTATCTGGGTGTTATGTCCTGTACTAACAATACCTATCAGGCCATTGAACTTAATGACCTGGTGGTTCGAAAAATATTGCCAAGACAAAACGGAGTTTTGTTTGAAGGGCAATATGTCTGTCTAAACTATGACACCACCAATACTTCTCTGTCCAATTTTACTTACACGGTAGATTGGAGCAGGGAGGTAGCGCTTTGCCAGGAACGGGCCGCTGAAGAAAGAGAGATACTGGTAAGCTATGCAATCACCGAATTTATTGAAGGTGCGATAAGTGACTTTTATGAGAGCTATTCTGCCTCCTGTATAGAGAAATCAGGTGAAGACCTTAGTTACACCTTTGACCAAAAGGAATATCACTACACCTTATACTATTATGATCAGTCTGGCCAGTTGGTACAAACAGTTCCTCCGAAAGGTGTGAATCCATTAATCCAGGCACAGGTAGATGCCTTCCTTGCCGGAAACCGAATAGAGCCTACGCATGACCTGACCTCTGCTTACAGGTTTAACTCATTGGATCAGTCCATTTCACAACAAACACCTGACGGTGGGGAAAGTAGGTTTTGGTATGATCGATTGGGCCAACTCCGGCTTTCACAGGATGCTCAGCAAAAAATTGACAATCAATATTCTTATAGCAAGTATGATGAGCAAGGTAGGGTAGTGGAAGTTGGTGAAATAACTACCACAGAGAGTGTTGCCGCTCTGATTGCTAAAATTGATACACTGGCTAATTTTCCTTTGGCAACCTCATATCCTTTAAAAGATGTAACTCATACCTATTATGACTTTCCCGATCCTCGCATACAGCAGAATTTAAGCCAGGAACATCTTTTAAGCAAAGTTTCCTGGGTAGAGGTTATTGATGACCCAACTGCGGACACAGTTGCGACTTATTATAGTTATGATATTCATGGTAATATCAAATCCACTTTACAAAAACTACCTCATACTGCACCAAAAAAAATAGATTACTTATATGACCTGATTAGTGGTAATGTACGCTATGCCATGTACCAGTTTAATCAGCCTGATCAGCTTATCCATCGGTACAGTTATGATTCTGATAATCGCCTGCAGCAAGTATTCACTTCTTCCGATGGTTTCGTTTGGAACCGGGAAGCATTCTATTTTTATTATCTGCATGGATCTCTGGCCCGTGTTCACCTGGGGCAGTACAACGTTCAGGGGCTGGATTATTATTACACACTCCAGGGTTGGCTTAAAGGGATAAATATGCCCTTTAATGATGATTTGGCCAGGGATGGCTTGTTTGGCTCACGTATTGGTCGTGATGCCTTTGCATTTGAATTAGGCTATTACCAGGGCGACTATCGACCACTGAACCCTGCTGTGTCCATTTCCGGAGAACGTGATGGCCTTTGGTCGCATTATCAGAATAATAATACAACCTCCAAAGGATTGTATAATGGTAATATATCCTGGATCACAACAGATCTGCCGGATGTTGGTCAGCGTAAAGGTAGGTTGGAAAAAGGGATGCAGGCAATGCTCTACCACTATGATCAGTTGCACAGGATCAGGAATAGCAGAAGCCTTTCTGATTACGTGCCTGGCAATGGATTTATATCCCGTACGGCGAGCTCTCAGGAAGTATATGATACAGACTACAGCTATGATGCCAGCGGTAATCTATTGACTTTACAAAGGAGGGATGACCAGAACAGTGTATCTGATAACTTAAACTATCAATACTATCCTGGTACAAACCGCTTGCAGAATGTAGCAGGTAATGCGAGCCAGACTTATCAATATGATGCTATTGGTAATTTGACCAATGATTTAGCAGAAGGTTTGCATATAACCTGGACCGTATACGGCAGGGTCAAGGAAGTAAGTAAGAGTGACGGCACCACCATTCGATTCCGTTACGATGCCGCTGGTCACCGTATCTCAAAAGAAGTTGATAATGCCGGAAGCATTCAGCGTACAACCTACGTGCGTGATGCCGGTGGTAATATAGCCGCAATTTACCAGGACGGCGTGCTCATAGAGCAACCTATCTATGGTGGGACACGGTTAGGAACATACCTCGATAGAAGTATGACAGGCACACGTAGCCTGGGAGGTAAGCACTATGAATTAGCTAATCATTTAGGAAATATATTGGCTGTAATAACAGACAATATCCATATGAGTTCGGACAGCACATGGGCCACTGTCCTTAGTACCTCAGATTACTATCCTTTTGGAATGCTCATGGCCGGACGAACCTTTGCAGATAGTATAGGATATCGGTATGGGTTCAATGGGATGGAGAAAGACAATGATTGGAAAGGCCCCGGAAATTCCTATGACTTTGGTTCCCGTATACATGACCCCCGTATCGGAAGATTCCTTTCGGTAGATCCTATGGCTCCGAATTTCCCAGGCATGTCTCCCTATGCCTTTGCAGCTAATACGCCTATTGCAGCGAAGGACATGGATGGTGAATTTGCCCAGATCATCATTAAATATGGCATTGATGTAGGGATAAATATTGCCACTCAAATGCTGATGGCCTACATGTTTGACGATAATGTAAATACAGTAGGCGAAGCTTGGGATGAAGTAAGTCTTTGGGATGCTTTTTCTGAGGGTCTTGTGGACCAATTAGGTACCAAGAAAATACGAATGGCGGCTAATGCCACTCTGGGTATTTTTAACTACATCGATGAAGTAGGTATGGACAATGCCAGTTTTGAAGGTGCCTTGCTGGCTGGTGGTATGGGGTTGTTGGAACCTATTTTAGGAGATGCTTTATCAAAATATGGTCCTAAAGCCATAGCCAAGGGGTTGAAAAAAGTAGGGCTTGATGGCAAAACGATAAGAAATACGCTGAGAAATGTAGGAGTAAGTAATAGTCTCATCGCTAAATATGCTCCATCTCTGAAAAAAGTGAGTAGTCCTTGCGGTTGTTTTACTTCGGGTACACTTGTTAAAACGGCTGAGGGGAACAAATCCATTGAAGAGTTGAAGGCCGGTGATTTGGTTTGGGCACTGGATGAAACGACTAATGAGCCTGAATTAAAACAGATAGACAAAGTCTTTTCTCTGGAACGTGATAGTATCTATGTATTAGATATTGGCAATGAAAAAATAAATGTCACCCCTGACCATCCCTTTTTTGTGGGAGGTGAATGGATAAAAGTCTCAGAAGTTAAAGAAGGGCAAAGCTTAACATTGTTTGATGGTAATGAAGCGGAGGTAAAAAACATCGAAGTAAAAACAGGACTGACTAAGGTTCATAATTTTAGTGTTGCTGACCTGCATAACTATTTTGTCGGCACTCACAGTATTCTGGTCCATAATACGCCCTGTGACCTAAATGTAAAAAATGGTTTTTACAGGGTGGAAGTGAATGGTAAAGTTTATGTTGGTAAGGGTAAATTTGACAGGGCCAAAATTTCTAAAAAGAGAGAAGGAGGAAGCGGAGTAGATTGGTATGAGGCGGAAAGTTCAGATGCAGCGTTTATATTTGAGTACTTACATATGAGAGACAATGGATTTCTTGATGGAGCAAATAAAGGAAGTACGATAAATAGGATCCAATCGCCGGGTAAGAAGAAATTTGAAGCACTTTCCAAAGAAGAAAAGAAACACTTTCTGGATACCTTTAATAAAATTATAGCTGACGGGCCAGCCAAGAGCAATTAAGTCTAAGAACATGAAAAAAGAAGTTGATGGATTTACTTTTGATACCTATAGAGAAGAAGATTTTCTATGCATAGACTCTAAAAACATTGTGGAGTGTTTGTCCTATGCAGAGAGTAAAGGGATAAAAGCAATTTGTATTGACTGGATGAGAGGGTACTGGGATGATGACGTTAATTTCCTGGAAGGCAAAGGGTTTGAAAAAGTGTTGATGAGTGTGGAGGAGATTGAAAATATTGAAGGTATAAATAAGCTCACTAATCTTAGTGCATTGTACATAGGAGGGGATAAGTTACCACAAACCATTAACCTTAGGTCCAGTCAATATCTGAAAGAGCTGGCAATAGAGTGGACCAATAGTGTAATAGGAAAAGATAATTTACCTAACCTTGAGTATTTAAGTATAGGAGGCATCACCTTACCCGAAAAGAATCTAACAGACTTAGGCATGTTCCCTAACTTGAAAGAATTACATCTTACTGGGGGCAATCTCCAGGACCTGGAAGGCCTTACTGCTTATCAAAACCTTGAAATAGTGGAAATAGCTGATATGCGCAGCCTTAAAACGCTAAAGCATAGTACTCTTGACCTTAAAAACCTTGTTGAACTCACTTTTATTAACTGTAAGAAACTGCCAATACAGGATTATAAGGGCCGCATACCCGTCAGTAGGCTTGGATTAAAAGAATTTGGTAACATTGACACTTTAAAATGGCTTCCGGAAGTTTTTCCTGAGCTGGAGTACTTTGATTTTTGGGCTACGAAAGTATTAGATGGAGATTTAACACCTCTTTCATCTTTAAAACATCTGAAGGAGGTACGTTTTAAGGATGAAAAACACTATCAGATATCATGCAAGGCATTAAATGATGGTATTAAAAATCAAGAATCGTTGAATGTGGTAATAGGTGAATCAATCGGTACCGCCACGTCATCGGAGAATCAACTTCCTACTGAAACCTGGACGGAACAAGGTATAGACCAGATGCTGGTAGAAAAAGTGCAAAGCGTACTTTCTGCATTTGTTCATTCTATTGATAACACGAATGGTGAAAAAAGTAAAATTGACTATTTTAAAATAGCGATAAAAGCATTAGACCAACTACAGCTCGAGAATGATCATTTCTTAGATACTGCTTGCCGACAGGATCTTGTGGACTTTTTTAATGAACGTGCTAATCAAGAAGGCATAGATGAATACGAAGATATTACCTGGAAGTGGCGCCAGGAATGGTGAGCTAACACTTTCTCATGTAAGAAATAGGGTAATCTGATTACTCAACGATTTATTGATTTTAACAGCGATAATCTAAGCCATAGACATTCCGGTGTTGTCATCCGAAACTAATTAAACTTCCGCTGCGCAAACCAAAGATCCATAAATGTAATGTTGATGGTGAACTTGGTATAACTTTCATTGAAAAAATCACTTAATGACTGGCCTCTGGCGGCACGTTCTCCGATGAACCGGACCATGCCGCGATTGCCTAAGGGAAGACTACAACCTAAAGTGACTCCCGCATTGTTTAATCCTTCGTTATCCAGTACGAGGTATGACTGCTCTGCATAGGCACCGAATCCCCAGCTTATTAGTCCCACATAGTGTTCAGACCTGTAGTTGGGCAGTTTTTCAAAACCTAAAGCAACCCGGCGGCTATCACGTAAGCTGAAATTATTGCCGTCCAGGGAAGAAGCGGACCAAAATTGTGTTTGAGCGTCCAGACTGATACTGAATTTATTGTTTTTGTTCCATGAAACGCCAAAGCCCAGCGTATGAGGTAGAATATAGTCTTCTTCCTCTTCCAGGAGTTCGGACGATAAAACATCAATGGGTATATTACTTCCTGGCTCCGTTTCCAATATTTCGAGCTCATGCGAGCTTTTTAGGTCATTGCCCGGATCGTAGGTCAATCCGAAAGTCAGGGAAGATTTTTTTATAGGCAGAATGTATTGGGCGCCTATATCAACACTTAATGTTGTAAGATGATTATTATCTTCAATGCTTACATTAAAGTTTACCTCATCGCTGTTGACTAACTGGTGGTTTTGAAGTGAACCAAAAATATAAGAAAAATGCGCTCCTACCGAAAATCGTTTTCCTATTGTCCTGCCATAGCCAAAATATACCTCATTTAGTCCACCTGAACCTTCATACCTTACCTGATACCTGCCGGGTATCCCATTGAAGTCTTCAAACCCTAAAATATCATAGTTAACGCTGCTAAACTTTCTCAGTCCGAACGAGCCTCCGGATTTTTCTCCGGTTTTGAATGCCATGGTTAGGTAGGGAAAATCCATTTCCATCTGCCTTCCCTGGTTACTACCGTCGTCGCGGGTAGCTGTGGCCACACTCAGGCCGAATTCATTGATGAATGTGTACGGATACCCCATGCTGCTGTAGGATGCAGGGTTTAAGTTATTGATCGTATACCCATTGCGATCGGCTATTCCTGTGCCGCCCTTCATTAAGTGATGTCCGAACCCCTTGTGATAGATATCGCCAATCCCAAAATAGGTATAAGGTGATCCCGGAGAATTTTGACCATATGCAGCAAATCCTACATTCAATGTCAATACTAAAATTAAAGCGTTTTTCATTGTATATGTAATGTGTGAAAAACCTGGAGGGATAACTGTTTTTTTGAATACCTCATATAGAATACCCCTATTCACATCTTTCTAAGCTAGTATGGTGTAGACGGTCTTGAAATTAAACTCTACGTATGGGATGATTCACTCTATTAACCCATGATATGGTCCATCCAACGGGTCCGTTTGAATTCATAAGTCGTGAACCTCTTTTTGTAGATGAATTACAAGCGTTTGTTGAATATATTTTTTTGGATGTAGTGATACGGCAATTTTTGAGGTATAAGGTAAAACAGGTGGCGTAATTTACTGGAGCAGATAGAGCATGAATAAAATAGTGGTGTATGTTGGATTGGCAACAGTACCTTTTTGGTTAGGAAAGTGCAATTTCCCCACGCCACTGGGCGAGGAAATCGTTCAAAGCGAAATTCTGGATATTGTTTTTATTGACACCATCGATGTGCGACTGTCTACGGTTATCAGTGACTCTATCGTTACTTCTAATACCGACAGACACTTGATAGGTACCTTCCGTGATGATGAGATCGGTCGTATTACTTCAAGTTCATTATTTGGCCTAAGTCTTGATTCTCTGGAATTTCCTGATGAAGGTGCGACATATTTATCTGCAGAATTTGAATTATTTCATGACGGATACTTTTACTACGATACAAGTCAAAATTTTACAATTGAGTTGTATCCGCTAAAGGACGTGCTGGAGCTTGATGACGATGGTTTCTTATATAATGTATCCGGCTATGACTACCAGGAAAATACCCGATTAGGAGCTTTGACCTTTGTCCCGCGCCCTTCAAGAAATAAAACGATTTCCATTCCGGTAGATGATGAGTATGGAAGTAGTATTTTCAATCTGGCGCTTACCGAAGATCAAAACGATTTTCTTGATGACTTCGAAGATCGTTACCCAGGACTGGCCCTGGTAGCAGATACATCAACAACGCAGTCATTTTTAGGGTTTGCTACCACCAGCCGGTTAATTATCAACTACCGCCTGTCCGGAGAGGACTTTGAAATGATATTATCTTCTAATGGTATTCGATACAATAAAATTAGCAATGACCGAAGCAAAGCAGCACTGGCCGATCTTGTCACACGAGAAGAAGACATTACCTCTCTCCAAACTAATAACCGCTCTTACCTTCATAACAGTGTAGGGATGTTCATTAAGTTAGAGATTCCCTTTTTACGAGATATACGAGAGGTGCTGAACGATAACTTCATTACTGAGGCTACTCTGGTGTTAAGGCCTGTAAAAGATACATACAGTAATGTACGACCACTTCCTGCTGGCTTTACTTTTTACGAAGTTGACAGGCTCAATCGCATTGAACAGGTATTGGGTGTGGCAGGTGTCTTAAACTTTGACGATGAATTTAAAGAAGATACTGAGTACCGGATATTGATTACCGATTTTATCCAACAGAAGATTGATGAAGACGAGCTAACGGAAGATGCTATTATGGTTAGCGGTACCAGTGACGCATTAGGCACTACGGCAGACCAACTGGTGCTCGGTGATAGCTTTAGCGAATATGACGTCAGTCTGGAGCTTTTTATCCTCGATTATAGTATTGGAAATTAATGAATAGAATGATTATGAAACCCATTAGATTATCTTATATAATTACCTTTCTTCCTGCAGTTTTTGTGCTGTTATCCTGCGGTGATGATGACGAAGGTGATGATTTTATTGGCAACTGGATTGAGTTATCGGAATTTGAAGGGATCAGAAGATCAAGTGCGGTATCATTTGTTATTGGTGAAGTAGCCTATGTAGGTGCCGGATTTAATGGTGTGGAAGATGAGTATTACCAGGACTTCTGGAGATATAATGTGGGGCAGAACTTCTGGCAACGGGTAGACAGCTTTCCTGGTGTGGGAAGAAGTGCAGCGGTAGCATTTAGCATCGGTGGTAAGGCTTATGTAGGTCTGGGTTTTGACGGAGATGATGAGTTGAAAGATTTCTATGCCTACGACGCCTCCACCGATAGCTGGAGCCAAATTGCTGATTTCGGAGGTTCAGCAAGAAGAAATTCCGTTGCGTTCAGCCTAAACGGAAAAGGATATGTAGGTACGGGTGATGATGGCAATACACTTAAGGATTTTTGGGAATATGATCCTGAAAATGATAGCTGGTTGCAAATACCCAGTCTTGGAGGTAGCAAACGTGAAAATGCGGTAGCCTTTGTACTGGATGACTTTGCTTATGTAGGTACCGGGTCGGATAATGGTGTTCTGGAGTTAGACTTCTGGCGTTTTGACCAAACTTTATTACCTGATTTTCCGTGGACTCAAATGGAAGACCTGGATGAGGAGGATGACTACGAGGTCATACGTGAGAATGCTACTGCTTTTACCATGAATGGCTTTGCCTATATTGTCAGCGGTGTGAGGGGGTCTGTGACAAGTTCTGTATGGGAATATAACCCCCGGTCAGATTTCTGGACGGAAAAAACACCTTTGGAAGGCGCTGCCCGTACAGATGCGGTGGCGTTCTCTGTAAATGAGCGTGGTTTTATCAGTACCGGCAGAACGGGGAGCTCTTATTTTGATGATATATGGGAATTTAAGCCGTTTGACGAAGAAGATGAAGAAGATTAAAGTTTAAAACATATACATGAATATAGATTTACATCAACTGAAGGCTTGATGGAAAGGAGTACGCGATACGGTTGGGTATTCCATGTACTGGTAATTGTTGTCATGTTGGCTATGCCGGTGATCGTAGCATATGATGCTGGTTTGAATATTGAACGATTAGGGCGTAAGATCTTTACCTCGATTTTTATCATCCCGCTATACCTTACGAATGTATTTTTTTTGGTTCCGAGGTATCTAAAGCAACGCAAATACTGGGAGTATGCTATAGGAATTGTTGTTATGATCGCCGCCTTTTACTACTTTTTCAAATGGGTTGATCCCATAAGCGATATTAGTTTTGTATTTCACCTGGACTCTGGAAAACACTTTGAAATGCCACCGGCAAGACATCGCTTACCGCGCCCGATCATACCTTTTTTATTGCTTACACTTACGTTAGGTACCAGTTTTGAAATGCTGCTGGATTGGGAGCGCCGTGGAAAGGTCATTGAAAAAACGAAGAAAGAAAAACTGTCCGCAGAACTGTCTTTTTTGAAATCTCAGGTCAATCCACATTTCCTCTTTAATACGTTGAATAGCATATATGCTATGGCTGCCACTGATTCCTATAATACCCAACGTGCCGTACTATTGCTGTCTAATCTTATGCGATATATTTTATATGAAAGTAATGTGGAAAAGGTCAGTTTAACAAAAGAAATACAGTTTCTCAATGACTTTATTGATCTGCATAAATTGAGGTATTCCAAAACAAATAGCAAGGAAGTCGAATTTAATTATGACAGTGATGCCATGCATTTTGATATTGAACCCTTATTACTCGTTCCATTTGTGGAAAATGCATTTAAGCATAGCCATAGCTATACCAGGAAAACCAGGATTAACGTTTCTATTCAGCAGGAACACCGTGAAGAACTGGTTTTTAAAGTCTCTAATTCTGTGGGCGACTTTAGCGATCAAATGGAAAAAGATTCGGGAATAGGTCTGGAAAATGTAAAGAGACGGTTACACTTGTTATATCCGGACAGGCATAAACTGGAAATGGATCGTAGTAATGACATGTTCAATGTGACATTAAAACTCAGTAAATGAAATGTATAGCCATCGATGATGAGCCGCTGGCGCTGACAGTACTCAGGGATTATATTAAGAGAGTCCCGTACCTCACGTTGGCAGCTACTTTTGAAAACCCTTTCGAAGCGTTACAAAAAATTCATACCAGCGAGGTTGATATTATATTCATTGATATCAACATGCCGGGTTTAAGCGGGCTGGAATTTATCAAATCTCTCAATAAATCACCTCATGTCATATTTACAACGGCTTATTCGGAATATGCGGTAGAAGGATTTGAGCTGGATGCCACAGACTACCTGTTAAAACCTTTCAGTTTTGAACGTTTTTTAAAGGCAATTAATAAAGTAAACAAGGAGACTACCGTCAGGGCTTCAGGTACAATACAACCCCAAACCCTTGATTTCATTTTTGTTCATTCCGAGCATCATATCATAAAAATTTCACTGGAAGACATCTGTTACATTGAAGGCTATAAAGAATATGTGAAGATCCATACGGCAGACGCAAAGCCCATTCTGACGATAAAAAGTCTCAAATCACTTACCGAACAGCTGAATTCCGAACATTTCGTACGTATTCATAAGTCTTACATTATTAACATCAGCAAAATCCAGGACATAAGAAGTGGTAAGGTGAAGATCAAAGACAGGTATATTCCAATAGGGGACAGTTACAAAGATGTTTTCAATGATGTAGTGTTAAAGGGACGGATCTGAAGTACTGCACTTCGTTTTGAGGAGGAAACGAAGTAAGAGTCAATCGTTCTATTATTAGATATGAATAATCGGTGGTGTAAATGAAATAAAGGCCTTTCTCAATCCGCTATAATTTGATTAACGTTTCCCCCTCTGATGATAACTCCATCGATTCTACCTCACCTGCCCCATGAAAAGCAAATCGTACGCCGGCTATTTTTCCAAAATCATTTGTAAGATGGTGTTTGATGGCCTCTTGATCATTAATGTAGACGGTAAGTGTGTTATTCCTATTTAGTATACGAAGATCGGTAGCTTCGCCTGGCTCTACACCGAAGTAGCTCAGGTCATGATCCTTGCCCGAGATGAAAACATCACCCAGCCTAAGCCTGAGGTTTGATATACAACCTTTAATGGTCAAGGGTATTCGCATGGACATTTTAGTGCCAAACAGCACTACCCTTTTGCATTCGCAAATGTCTTTGCTTGATGTTACCGTGAATTTGAAGCGGGTATTCAGCTCAAAGTTTTGGAAGTCATGCTGAGGTTCATCCATTGCATTGAAATAGTTCAATAATACTGTCTCACTTTCCTGTGAAATAAGCTGTTCTGTACTACTACTGACCTTTAGTTTCTGATTGAATGAAAACTCATTTTCCAATAAATATCGTGGCTTTTTTTCCTTATACGAGAGCATGGCTATCCATCCGTCGCTTGGAATATAAAGGTCTTCCCGTGCAACTACATGACCATCCAATACTAACTTGGCGTTGTAGTAGCCCGGGTATTCGTAAAAATGGGTGAAGATATTTTTATTAGGGTCTACCCGGTGCCGTTTTGTGGGGTCCCAGTCCTGTTGAATTTCTACCACGCTCACATCATTTGGGTCCACGTTATAGCGAAAGATCACAGTATTAGGGACTCCCTTTGTTACGCGTTCCACTTCGAAATGAGGTGGATTGTTTTTGAAGTTTGCCTTTGGACTACTTATGAATGAAAAAACAACAAATATTATTACCACAATAAGGCTAACAGTGATCATCCAGGGTAGGGCAATTCTTTTTTTCAACTCTGGTTTAGAACGTTTCGGCCTTTTTATTTCACACGACCGGACGAACGCTCTCCAGTCCTCATAGCCCAGGTATTTTGAAATGGCATCCAGGGTAGTGATAGTAGGCCGGCTATTGTATTCTACCTTTCCCAATAGCCGTTTCAGCGTGGTCACACTTAGGTTTACAGCGGTAGCATCCAAAATATGCTCGCTTAGCGTATCGAAGTCTTTGGTATGCCACTCGGCAACATCGCCCCAGTTTAATTTTTCAACGAGCAGGGCAGCAAGGGCTTTTATGTATTGATCATTATCCATTCTTTATTAATTACGAGGTTTTTTCAGAAGGGTTGAATGCATTTGAATGATCTTGAACGTCTTTGAATGGCCTGTTCAAGCTGAAAGTATGAATATCACCTAAAAAAACTATGCGAATATTATTCATTTTAATGGGTTTGATCTTATTTTTCAAACCTGCAAAAACCCAGGATAAATCCTATGCCATAGATCAGGCTAAATTCCATTTTGTAGAGCGAGAGTCACGAAAAATCGTCAATGTTGAAGGGCGTGAAGCGTTATACCTTAATGGAAAGGCTTTTTTGAAAGAGGTAACACTGGCTGATGGTATCGTAGAGGTAGATGTATTAGCTGAAAAAAAGCGATCTTTTGCAGGACTTATGTTCAGAGTCAAAGATCAGGTGAACTATGAAGCCCTGTATTTAAGAATGCATAAGTCCGGTAGTGCAGATGCTGTACAGTATAATCCGGAATTCAATGGAGAGGCTAATTGGCAACTTTATCGTGAACATCAGAAATATGCAAAGTTCGATGCAAAAAAATGGACGCATTTAAAGATAGAGATCCAGGGCCAACAGCTGAAAGTGTATATTGACAATGCTAAAAAACCTGTTTTGGAAGTCGATCACCTCAAACTGGATAATGCACAAGGGTTTATTGGTTTTTACAGTTTTTTAGGCAGCTATTTTACCAACTTTCGTTATACAACATTTAAGGACAAGTCCGGAAAGGTCCGCTCTGTAAAGAATGCCGCAGGTATTGTGAAAGAGTGGGAACTTAGCCCCAGCATGCTTTATAAGAATGTAAATACAGGACTGTATCCGGGGAAAACTGCGTTGGACCGGATTGAGTGGGTAACCGGAAAAACTGAACCATCAGGATTACTTCCTATCAACAAATACCGCAAGAAAAGGAAGGCTGGAAGTTTTGAAAAAAATGAAGATGAGGTGGTTTGGGCTCGCCACACGTTTGAATCAGACGAGGAAGGGCAAAGAAAATTCTACTTTGATTATAGCGACAATATAGACCTTTATTTTAATGGGAGATTGCTGTTTTCGGGCAAAAATGCGTTTCGTTTTAAAGGCCCGATGTACAGGGGTGATATACACATAGAAGGGAACGCTGTTTATTTTAATGTGAAGAAAGGAAGCAATGAAATATTGTGCGCCGTAACAGATAAGGCCAATGGGTGGGGTTTGCTGGGGAAATTTGAAGAATAGTAGCAGTATATCATTGTGCTCCCATAACTCTTTCTAGTCAGCAATCAACGTCCGTATCCTTTCCTGTAATTCAGGAATGACTGTTTGGTCAAACCATGGGTTACGTGCCCGCCAAATATTATTGCGCGGTGATGGATGAGGTAATACAAAATAAGAGGGTAGATAAGTCTTGTAGTTTTTTACCGTCTCCGTTAGCGTTTTCTTTGTACTGGAATTCAGATAACAGGTCTGGGCATATTGCCCGATCAGCAAGGTAAGCTGCACTTTTTTCATTTTAGCTAATAACCGCGTGTGCCATAAAGGGGCGCATTCAGGCCGGGGAGGTAAATCCCCGGACTTCCCTTTACCTGGATAACAGAACCCCATGGGTATGATGGCGATCTTCTTGGTGTCATAAAAAGTAGTTTTATCTACTTTCAGCCAGGACCTCAGGTTATCACCGCTTTTATCGTTCCAGGGAATACTTGTTTCATGGACGATACGTCCTGGCGCCTGTCCGATGATCACCACTTTACTTTCCGGGTCTGCGGTCACAACAGGGTTTACTCCCAATTCAAGTTGAGGTGCACATACAGTACATTTTGATATTTCCCGAAGCAGAGATTCCATGACGCTTAGTTATGTTTAATGGTGAAAGTAGAAGTAAGTCCAACGCTAAAATTGCGTGGCAGCTGATGCACTCCGAATATAGCCCGGGAGTGCTTTCCACGTTCTTCCAGTACATTTACAAACAGGTCTGATGCTCCATTTACCACTTTTGGACCATCATCCCAATTCCCGTCGGATTGATAGTAGGCATCTATATGATTCAGCCCGATGATCTGTTCAAATCCGACCTTTTCCTGAACCTGGGCAAGCACATTCAAAGCACATAACTCCATTGCCTTATAGCCATCTTCTGTAGACAACTCAGTGCCAAACCTTCCCCGGTAGAGGTATTCTTCGTTCTTTATAGGGAATTGAATAGCAATATAAGCAATGTTTTTACGAATATTGACCGAGGAGTATGATCCTCCCGGTGTTGAAAGTCCGGGAAGTTCAATACCCAGATCTTTTAGGTTTTTGAGTGGCTGCATAGCTGCTTATGGATAGAATGGTGATATGAATCCCATAACACCAAGTGCTTTTGATTTAGTTCAAGCTTTGCTTACGGTATTGTAAATCAATTGGATCTGACCAAGATGATAAACGTCATGCTGTATGATCCCTGAGATCAAATAGCCGTGACTATAATTTTCTCCTGGTACTATATCATCCAACTTCTCAAAAGCCATATTTTCTAATTCACCTATCAATTGTTCCTGCGTGTTTGTCAAATCCTCTATTAGGTTGAACCATTCTGTCTCTGAAGAGATGTGTATATCAGGCCAATCCTCCGTACTGTTTAGTTCAATTTTGAAATTCATATCACCCTGAAGTTTTTTTAAAGTGAATACCTTCCAGCGAATGAGATGTGCCACTAAACGGACTATGGAATTAGCAGAACAAATACATTTGTCATTTATATACCTATGATCCATGCTGTTTAGTTTTTGTAATAATGATCCGCCGCCATGCCATGGATCGCCATTGAAAATGGTATTACACTCTTCAATGTATTGTTTTATTTTGTTGCTCATGCTACTGTTTTGAGATAATATGCTCTATTTATGTTCGTGAAAGTCCGGGAACATTTTTAAAGCCTCCGTTCTTTTTTATGTTATCACTTGTAGTGTTTTAGGGCAGCAATAGCGTTTGACATTTATTTTTCAATCCCAAATGCCGTTGGCTGCAGTGAGTATGACAGGTTTATTGTCAGTAATGAGGATCGTATGTTCATGTTGGGCAACAAACCCTCCCTTATTTCCCACTAAAGTCCACCCGTCATTTGATTCGATCGCATAGTTAGACTTTGTGGAAATGAATGTTTCAATTGCTACTACAGAATTCTTTCTGAAGCGTTGTTTGTTGCGTTTTTCCCGGTAATTCAGAATGTCTTCAGGGGCTTCATGTAGTTTTCTTCCTATTCCATGGCCGGCCAGGTTTTTGATTACTTTAAATCCTGAAGCTCTGGAATGCATCTCTATAAAATGGCCGATATCAGCAATTTTGACACCTCCTTTGATATTTTGGATCGTGTCCAGTAGGATCCTTCTGGAGGTGTCTACCAGGGGTTGATGCCTGTTAACATCTGTTCCTAATACAAATGAACTGCCATTGTCAGCCCAAAACCCGTTTAACTCGGCAGAAACATCAATATTTATGAGGTCACCCTCTGACAGCCACGTGTTACTGGAAGGAATACCATGTGCGATTTCGTTGTTTACGCTGATACACGTCCAGCCTGGGAAGTTATAGGTGATCTTTGGAGCAGGTCTTGCACCAAAACTTTGTAAAAGCATCTTGCCATAGCTATCTAACTCCTTTGTGGTCATACCAGGCTTGGTGTACTTTCTCATTAGCTTAAGCGTAGTACCAACGGCCTCACTGACCTTCTTCATACCGGTGAGTTCTGATTCTTTTGTTATTGACATTTTTTGATTTTAAGTTGAGTTTCCAGTCGTTTATTCGAGCTATCTTCAGGATGCTTCATTACCAGTTGGCTTTTCATTGTATTCCGGACAATCCAAACGTATCTCGTTAGTGAAGAGTTTCTTCTTTAAAAGGTGACAATAATGATCCCGTTCTTTCTTTTCATAGAATTGACATCCATAGCAAGTCCGTTGAACATCAAGGATACCTGAGCGATTCAGTCCGTAGATCAATTGAGTAAGTGTGCCATATAGCTGATCCAGGTCAGTTTTGTTTACGTTTTCCAGTACACTTTTTATAGGATCAGCAAAGCTATTCGTTTGGTTCACGATCTGTTTGCCTTTGGATGAGAGTGTTATGATATAACTTCTACTGTCCGTGGATGAGTGGGTCTTGATGATCAACCCTTTTTTATCCAGCACCTTTACCGCATCACTTACGGTGGCTTTTGTGACGTTAAACTCTTTAGCCAAATGGCTTACATTGCACAATTCATATTTATGAAAGGCTATGAAAATGAGTAACTGAATCTGAATGGGGCTTAACCCCAGGGTTTTTGCCTGTTTCCATAGCAGTACCTTAAAAGCTTCGGAAATGCGCTCAAGGCCGACAACAATCTTGCTACTGGTATTCAGTTGTTGAGCTTCTAAGTTAAATATACTGTCTTTCATGCTGAAAAAGCTTATGGAGTGGCCACCTGCATTGACAAAGTTAGTCATCCTGGGTTAAATTAAGTCAGGAAACTAATCACAGGCAATTTTCCATTTCAATGATGTGATAACCTGATAAGGTAATTGAATCTACAACATGCTGAGGTGCCTGTGCGATATGACAAAAGCTACATTTTTCAGCGCTAATATCCTCCGTTTCAAAAGCCTTATTCCTTAGATAAGCTTTACCGAATTCAAATATTTCATTTTCATCTGTTAACGTGTCCGGTACCAGGATGTCGAAATGCATAACCTGTCCGTCTTTTCTGTTTACATAAGTGTCCCAAACTGCTACTCTCATAGGTATTGATTAAGGTTCATTGAATAAGATAGATAACTGATCAAAGTATTTGGTCAGGAATGTAGGTGGGATTCCTAATCAAATAAGGGAAATTTTTTTATCTTTTTACGTCCTCCATGGATGCCCCAAAATTGAGGTGCAATACATTACCATTAGGTGTCAGCAAGGCAGGTACCGATTTGACCCCGGCTTTTTCCGCTTCATTGATTCTGTCCCTGTCCTCTCCTAAATGGACCACTTCTACGTTTGATTCACCTACTAGACCGATGATGTCGTGTTCTGCACTTATGCAGACCGGACATCCTGCGTGATAGAAAATTGATTTACTCATTTTTTAATGTTTTAAATGGTCATTACTTTTTGATGACACAAATATAGTAAGGAATCCTAACTATAAAAAATAAAGTAACTTTTTTTAATCACGCGGCCTGGTGATAGAAAACAGGTGTTGAGTTAATGATTCAATGACGTACCGGACGTACATCATGCATGGTGTTTATTATGATCAGTATAATTCGATCAGTAGGCAGTTGGCAATAATTAGCAGGCAAAGTTTTATGACTCATTCATGAAATAAAATCTTAATACCCTACTTACTGAGTATTTTTCTGGTTTCAGGACTTTTCATTGTCATAATATATTCGTTCCTTGTGTACATACTTTACTGAAATGAGGCCAACTCTTTTATTCCTCACGCTATCGTTATCGATCGGTTCTTTTTTAAACGCACAAAATTATAATCTGCCCTCAGATGGAAAAAGTATCGTTTACTTCCTTAGGACCTCCGGTACCGGAGCATTGATCAATTTTAAGTATTTTGATAGTGAAAAATACCTCGGGAAATTCAGCAATAAGAATTACATGATTTATGAATGTGATCCGGGGCCACACGTGTTTTGGGTAGCAGCAGAAAACAGGCGATTTATTGAAGCGGATCTGGCGCCTGATAAAGTATACCTGGTCGAGGTCAGGCCTACCATGGGTGCAATGAAAGCTGCTGTCAAATTATTTCCTGTTAAGAGAGAAGATGAAAAAACTCTCCGGAAAATATCCAGGCTATTGAATAAAGAACCTAAACTGATTGTTAACTCAGCATCAAAAAATGAAGAGGAGGAAGAGCTTGCATTTTTTATTAAAAATGGGCTTACAAAATACAACCGTGACAAGAGAAATGGGAAGGAATTTCCGAAGTTACAGTCTGAAATGAGTCATAACTAAAACCAATCACATACTTATGCGGACAATTGTACTAGCTATTTTTCTGTTCTTAACGTTAAGTGTCTCATTACCTTTAAGTGCGCAGGATATTCATAAAAGCTCACAAAAAGGAGAGGCCTCGCTGGGTTTAGGCCTGGGATTACAATACGGTTCTATCGGGGCAAGGTTGGGGCTTAATCTGGCAGATCATTTCAATGTATTTGGTGGATTAGGCTATATGATAGCCGGTGTTGGATATAATATCGGATTGCAATATTCACTTCCAAGTACGAAACAGACTGAGTTTTACTTTACCGGTATGGTAGGTACGAATGCTGCTATAAAAGTTGAAGGGTTATCTGAATATGATGAGGTATATATCGGACCTTCATTTGGCCTGGGGGTTAAAGTGAATTCTCTGAAAAGGGAAGGGAACTTTTGGGATTTTGGCTTGCTTGTCCCTATTACGTCAACGAGTTTCAAAGACCAGCAAGATGCCATTAAGAATGATCCCAGAATTGCTGAATTCACGGAAGCGTGGCCGGTACTGATCGTTGTAGGATATAATTTTAACCTTTAAATAGGTTATGCCGCCTGCTCTTTGACGGCTATTAGTTTTAGTCAGGAGTGACCTGTGGCTACATTATGATTATGTCAGGAAAGACGGGTATGAAGTATTAAGCTAAAGGGATGGTTTTAAATTGATAAACCCTATAAAGGATGTCTCAACCTACTTTTGAAACAATCTTTATAGGGTCCGGTACAGCTGTAGCTACTACAGAATTACCCTTTTACCAACTCTATTCTACATTCTATCCTTACTTCCTGTCCGATAGCCAGGCCACCTGCTTCCAGCACTGAATTATATTTCAGGTCATAATCATATCGATCTACTTCACCCCATATTTTTAATCCGGCACGAGTACCTCCCCACGGATCTTTAACGGTCCCTCCGAATTTTGCATCCAGCGTCACCTCTTTGGTGATACCGTGCATAGTGAGCAGGCCGGTAACTTTATATTTATTGCCTTCTACTTTTTGTAGCTTTTTACCTTTGAACGTTATGGTAGGGTACTTTTCTGCATCAAAAAAGTCGGCAGACTTTAAGTGGCCATCTCTTTTTTCATCTTTCGTGTCGATACTACCGGTTTGGATGGTTACTTCAAATTGTGCGTCTGTAAAATCATCTTTATTTGATTTTACGATCATGTCATAGGCATTGAATTCACCTACTGTTTCTGAGATCACCATGTGGTCTATTGAAAAACCAATGGACGAATGACTGGGGTCTACTTTCCAGTTAGTACTTTGCGCAACTGCTCCTATGGATAATAGCACCGCAACAGCCACAATAGTTATTTTTTTACTTGGGTAGTTCATGTTAAAGATTAGTTAGCGTAATAAAATTTTTCTTTAGCGATCAATCCGTCTTTCCACTCTTGTACACATACTTGAGTGTAGTTTCTCTCCCCCCAATCCTTATGTGTGTAATCGAAATGCCATTCTACCATAGTGGTACCTTCACCTACCGTTACCTTTAATGGGCTGGCGCCTCGGAATTCAGTAATAGAGCCAAAAAATTCTTCCTCTCGCTTACGATTAGCGTCCTTTCCCAGTACAGGTTCATTTTCATTTTCCTGCATTACTACATCTTCATGATAGTACTTTTCAAAGGCCTCCATTGCCTTACCCTGAAGGATGAGGTCATTCAGGTCACTGATTTTTTCTAATAACGTTGCCATGATTCTTTCTTATTATGTGATGACACAAAGTTGGGCCTCCCATAATGGCTATGAAATGAACTATATTAAAAAAGGAAGTTAAACTAGATTAACATTATTCGTTTTCAAAGATCAACTGGCTCCTGATCTTGCTGAGAAACTCTTTTGTAATGCCCAGGTAAGAAGCGATCATATATTGTGGAACACGTTGTTCTATTTGAGGATACTGTTCTCTGAATTTGAGATAACGTTCTTTGGCTGTCATGCTGAAACTCTGAATAATACGCTTTTCGGATGCTACATACGCGTTTTGGATGATAATTCGGAAAAAGCGTTCCAGTTTGGGGATTTTAATGTAGAGCTCTTCAATATCGTTGTATGAGAACTGTATTACCTCTGTATTTTCCAGGCACTGGACATTATAGTCAGCAGGGGTTTGCGTGATAAAGCTTCCCAGGTCAGCTGTCCACCAATTTTCCACCGCAAACATTACGATATGTTCCTGGCCTTCGTTATCCACGTAAAATGTTCTCAGGCATCCGGATAGCACAAAACTTTCTTGCTTGCAAATATCTCCTTGCTGAGTAATGTATTGCCCTTTTAGGTATCTTCTATAAGAGATGTTTTCGAGTAACAGTGCTTCTTCATCACTGGTTAAGTGAATATACCGGCCGATATAATCTAATAAGGGTTTGGACTCCATTTATTTCTGCTGATTCTGTTAATTGCCGCCAGACGAATATTGATTCAATTTAACTATCCGTTTTATGGAAGAGATCTGTCTGGCTAAGATATCAATTCTATGAAAATTTTGGTGCAGATGGTGTTCATCTCATGTCATTTGGAGATTATATTCTGACAGCGTCAAAGGTTATTCCAGGTAAATCCTTTCTCTTTTAGGGTACTTAACTTCGTACGCCATATTCAGTTCTTTTTGCTCTCCCTTTTCTAAGGTAATTTCCCATACGATTTTTCCTGTTTTTTCATTCATCTGTCCATCAGACAATTCTTCTGGTGTTACAGTTATATCACTGATGGAAGAGACAGGGGCCTGGTCCATTACAGTGAGTTTGATGGGTTGGGATTTATTGTTTCTTACTATGATCTTATATCCTATTGCTTCTATGGCGTTACTCCCGATTGTTCTTGTTTTGGTGTATCCATCTACCTTTTTGCGAGCAATAACTATGTTTCTATCTCTGCCTAACGATATGCTGAGCGTATCGGATAGTGCTTTGGCATCCAGCACTGACCGGCCTACATAGGCATCTTCAAAGTACAGGTTGGCTTCTCCCTCCATCAGATTATACTGGTCCCAATCGACTATTTCGGCAATAAGAAAGGCATCTTTCTCCAGTTTAGGTACGGCATAATACTTGTAAAGTGCGTCAATTTCCAGGTTTTTTAAGTTAACAGATAGTTTTTCTCCGTTTGATTTGATCGAATAGGGTTTTTCTACTTCAAACTCTACCGTGGTTTGATTTTCAACGATAGTGGTAGAAATGCTATTTTTAAATTGCTTCTTTTTTAGACTGTTGACTCCTCTTATACGTACACCTGGCGCACGTCCTTGTAAGCGATCATAACCTGTCACTACTACTTCTGATAATTGAGATACATCAGGGGCCAACTGAATATTCAGGTTAGAAGAATTGATAGGTATTTCCTGGGCAACATATCCTACAAATGATACACTGATATGTGTTGATCCATTGGGTAATGTCAAAGAATAATTACCCTGCAAATCTGTCACAGTGCCTATTGTTGAGCCCATTACTACCACTGTTGCGCCAGGTAATGGTCCTCCCGTTTCATCTGTTATTCTTCCTGAAACATTTCCGACATTACGAACAATATTACTATAGTTCCCCTTTTGGTAAATGGTGTTCCTGGCATAGTTTAAGTGCCAGGTGCTTAGTTCAGGGGCTAACCCACTTTGATTGGGATCACCGTTTGAAAACCGCAGTTTAACATTTTTCCAATCTACCCCGGTATTTTGAAAAACTTCTGCCTTATAGTTAAGTTGAAGAGGTTGTTCTATGGTTTTGACTCGCACATCATACTTTGGATACCACCCGGTGTTGGTAACTACGTAAGTAATAGTGAAGTTCCCATTAATTTCTCTCTCGGATTCAATTCTTATATGAATTTCACCACTAGGTAATTCATCGCTATTTTTAACTTCTGACATTTCCTTTTCTATTCGCGACCGGGTTTCATTTAAAGCTGCTATTTCCTGTGTGGTCTTTAATTCGTCAGCCTTAATGGCTGAAAGTTCCTTCTCATAGAATTCAATGGCCTGTTTTAATTGGGTTAAGGAAGCCCCGGAGTTTTGACCACCTAAATTCTTATTCTCATTCAGTAAGCTCTGCTTTTCTTTCAATACATCCAGGCGGGAATGATTTACGGCAATATCGAGGTCCAGGGACTTCATCACCTTTGTTAAGCTGTCAGTCTTTTTAGTTCGCCTCAAACGATCCAGGTAATTGAATTTATGATTAACCGATAAAATGGTGAACCCTTCACTGGCTTTTACCTGAATGCTCTTGTCATCCAGGTAGGGTGATAAAGACTTAACCACAAGGGTTGATTTACCTTTTGGCACAGTGACCTTCCCGTTACGGGTGATTTGGGCGCTGTTGAGAAAAATAGTTACTTCTTTGATAGAAGTCTTGCAGGCCCGCTCTTGAAAGTCTTGTGAGAACGAAGGACTGGCGAGTAATAGTAAGAAAATGAGATGATGGTGATGCATAATTTTTTTCTTTTATAGATGAAGAATAAACCCGGATTCCATAAACTTGGGGAGTTTTTTTTGAATAAACACCTGAAATCTAATCGTCAAAAAAGTCAGGAGTTTAACTTGCTACCTGCTGTTCGGTACGCCCATGTGCCTAATAAGTATGGCAACAAGTATCCGGGTTTGTTTTGTAAAAGGTTTAATTAATTACCTGGTATATGCCTGTTCCACTCACAATAAATGTTCCAATAGTGCATTTGAGGTATTGCCATGGCTGCTCATTTAATGTTACTTCTTCACTTAATTGATAGTTGTTCAAATCCAGCTTGTAGATCTTATGGTTGCCCATGTTAGGGATGTAAAGGAAATGTTCGTCTATCCACAAGCTTTCAGGATAACTCAACGGTTCATACCTATCATAATTCCAGTTGTAGTTTCCAATGCGAAATGTTTCTTTTTTATCGATCAACGAAAGTTTAGTCACTGTTTGCCCGGTAGGGAAAGCAAGCCATAGAAAATGCGGAGGTTGGAATCTGATGTCGTGCAAGGCATGACCTTGCCCTATGTGGTCCTTCCATTCGAAGATCTTTTTACCGGTTTTATCAAAACCGTATACGCTTGATTCCTGGTAATAGGAACAATAGACCTCTCCGTCAGGGCCAGGAGTTGTTACATAGTTTTCTATGGCAAAAGGGAGCTGATTTTCAATGACCGGGTAATGTGCCCCAATCGTGTTTAATGCGAAATATACTTTATCTACTTGCCGAAGTGCTAAGCTTTTATCAATAGCATAAAAACCTTCTTTATTGCCATTATTCCAATCGACAAACAGGACTTCTTCATGTCCGACGAAAAGATTTCCTGTTGCGCCTTTATTCGTTATTTTTATTAATTCCACTAGGTTATTAAGGTGTAGGTTGGGGGTTCGGTGTTACATTGCCAGATCTAATAGGTAGCCCATGGCACTATCGGGCCCGTATTTTTGATCCTAATGCTCTGGCCACTTCCGGAAATGTTTGAAAGAGCTGACGTATCACATCCACATTTGATGCCGGGAAACTGTAATAGTCTCCCTCATCATCTCTGAATTTAATTTCCATACGAGCCGTCTGCACGTTTAACTGGTTAAGTTGCTTTACCACAATGCAAGGGTTCCGCTCAGTAAGCCAGTCAATATCATTCTCTATTCCGTTGTTAATCCTATAATAGGTCTTTCGATCACGATGATATACCTGTAGGATGGCGAATTCTTCAATGAGGGTTTTAAGTTTTACTTTGTAAATACCAGTCTGTAACTTCATAATCTTCATCTATTTACTATCAAAAATAGTAAATACTAAAATAATTAGTATTATGAAATTGAAAAAATAAGGATTTGTTTTTCGTTCTGTGCCCAAGGCCGGTTGGAGTGGTGTTTTGATTAATAACCGTGATGTGTGTCGGCCGTGTTTTATGATCTCAAATCTTCCTGATCCTGAACAAATGAGAATGTCACTGGTTTAGGAGGCTAGGAGTAATTTATACATATGTCTTTTCAAATCATTATAGACTTCGGCCTGGTAATACTTATCTGGATGGTACAGCTGGTGGTTTATCCCTCCTTTCATTTTTTTGATGAGACGGGCCTTAGCCGGTGGCATCCTAAATATACAGTGATGATAACTGTGATAGTGATACCTTTGATGTTCAGTCAGGTAGCTTTTCATGCCATAGGCATTTGGCAGCAGCCCTCCATTTTGCGAATTATTCAGGCAAGTATGATTTCCGGTGCATGGGGTGTCACGTTTTTCAGGGCCGTTCCATTACATGCTCAAATTGATCGTAATGAGAATACCCCGGAATGCATCAAATCATTGATCTGGTGGAACTGGCCTCGTACTGTGCTCTGGAGCGCTGTTTTTTTGATGGACCTCTTGTAAAAAAGGGATGGCTAATTCATTGAATGCCAATGCAGCGTCAATGTTAACAATGTGACCCGCATTTGGGACTACTTTTAATATAGCATCTTGCTGCCTTGCTGTAAAGGAACGTGCAGCCTTCAGAAAGACATAATCCTGTTCTCCCATAACTACAAGGGTTTCTACCGCTAGTTTTTGGCGGTAAAAGAGGCGAAGTAGTCTGAAAAACTCAGCATATAACTCTACCCATTTCATATATTCTTCCTGGGTGAGTTTTGATGCCTGCCGTTGGTATATGCGCCTGGACAGTGTATGATGTTTACGAGGCATCAAAAGGTATGAGAAGAGCCTGTACATAGTAGAGAAGTTCAGGAATACATTTAGCAACCGGGCCAGTTGCACAAACGAACGTATAAAGAAATTCCCCTTAAATATACCACCGGCAATAACGATACGATCTACCAGGTAGGGGTAACGCATATATAAGTCTTGTAACAGTACGCTACCAAATGACAATGTGATGAAATGTGCTTTGGTAATGCCCTCATTATCAAGTACACACTTGATATCTTCCGTGATAATAGAAAAATGGTAACGATCAACTTCCGGGACGATGTTCTTTGATCTGCCATGATCCCGAAGGTCGATCAGTATCAGATTGAAATGGGCAGTAAAATGTGATACCTGGTATGACCAGGTTTTTATGCTGCCACCAGCGCCATGTAAAAATACCACCCAGGGCTTTTGGTGATCTGTCTTACGGGTTTCATAATATAACACTAAGGCCTTAACAAAAGACATTGGTCGATGTTTTAAGGTTAATGAGAAAGTGTAGCATTAAACCTGGACTATGAAAGATTCAAAATGGATGAATTACGTGCTGAAAATAGCCGCTTTTTACAATATCTTATGGGGAGCATGGGTGGTGCTTTTTCCACAACATTTCTTTGAGTTAACAGGTATGGACCCGCTCAATCACCCGATGATCTGGCAGGGGATGGGGATGGTAATTGGTGTTTATGGCCTCGGGTACTGGTGGGCCAGTTATGCGCCGTTGGTACATTGGCCTATTGTAGCCGTAGGTTTTTTAGGCAAGCTTTTTGGACCGATGGGATATGTAATTAATTATTTTTCCGGAGCTGCACCAGCAGAATTTGGCTATACGCTTATCACTAACGACCTCATATGGTGGATACCTTTTGCTTTAATACTACGGGCCGTACATCAGAAAAGAAATTGGAAACTTACGGTATGAAAAAAATTAGCTTTTACCTGTTGATCGCCTTTTTTGTGCTGGCAGGCTTAAATCATTTCAGAGACCCCGCTTTCTATTACCCGCTTATTCCTCCTTATCTACCTTTTCCAAAAGTCATTAATGTTATTTCCGGCATACTGGAGGTAATACTTGGACTGGGCTTGATATGGAGTAAAGTAAGAAATGATGCTGCTTATGCCCTGATCTTTTTACTCATCCTTTTTATACCGTCCCATGTTTATTTCATCCAGGTGGGAGGATGTGTGGAGAGTGGATTATGTGTGCCACTGTGGGTGGCATGGTTGAGGTTGGTGATCATCCACCCATTATTGATTGCCTGGGTATGGATGCACAGAAAGGGCTGATAAACTCCGGAACGATGTAAAAAATTACCGGATATTGAGTAAGTTCATCAACTTCAAATAAGTGTGGTAAGTTAAGTGAACAAACTCTGTTGACTAATTTAAATGTATTGTATAGTTCTTAATTTCCTGCATAACAGCCATTTTGGAATAATTGTGTGAGGATGTACGATTAGAATATACCGGTACTTCCTCAAGAGTTTCTTTATCCGCATTATTGAGTATTACTACCTTGTTATTGTTGATAAAGTGACTGGACAGGTCATTTAAAATATTTGAACTATTATCCATTGAAACTACTTTTGTACCTACCAGCTCCTCGCACGCATTTAGAGACATTAATTCCACTTCATTCATGTGATCTTTGTTCCATGAATTGCGCACAGTAGGAATGATAGCCATATCGCAGGCATACAGTGAGTTGATCGTCAGAAAGGATAAAGAGCCCGGGCAATCGATAATGATATGATCGAAGTTTTCCGAAAGCATATCCAATGCCGTTTTCAAGTAAATTTCACGTTGGTCTGACCATGCCAGAGAGATATTTAATAATGACAATTGGATATCCGCCGGTACAATAGTAAGGCCTTCAGCTTCCATGAAGGTATCTTCCAGTTTTGCTTCCCAGCTCAAAACATCATTGATTGTTTTTTCCGGATCTACTATATTTAATGTTCTTGTAATGTATGCTTGAGGATCTAAATCAACCAATAATACACTTTCATTTTCTTTGACCAACGATCTGGCTATACTTAATGCTGCACTAAACTGATCGTTTTTATCTTCTAAATTTACAACTGCTAATCTCATCGCTTCTTCCGTTTTAAATGATACAGTACAAAGTACCAACCAAATCGCTTGGCAATCAATCGAGTTTTATGCGTAAATTTCTAGTTCAAATAATAGGTGTTTTAACGTAGCATCCTGTACTGAAGTAGTCATAGTTGGGTTATTGTTGGAAAAATATTGACAATTAGGTTACAAAAAATTAATTGACTTCGACTAATGAATAAGGAGAGCATGAAGGTGGAAAGGGGATTTTCCGATGAGGAGATCATTTCATCCATCCAAAATAACCGGGAAATCAGTAAAGTGCTGGATTTCATGTATAGAAACTACTTTGAAATGTTGAAGACTATCATACTTTCTAATAATGGCAATGAAGAAGATGCTCAGGACATCATGCAGGAAGTATTTGTAGCATTTATTGATTTGGTCAGAAAAGAGAAATATCGAAAGGAAGCCAGTGTCAGATCATTTCTATACACGCTTACCCGGAATATGTGGTTTTCGGAAGCACGGAAAAGAAGTAGCGCCTTAAAAAGAGATACTTATTTTGAAGATCAGAAAGATGATCTGGAAAAAGATGTTACTGATTACCTGGAGTACTCGGAAGGACTAAAGTTTGTCTCTAACCTTTTTGAAAGCCTGGGAGAAGTTTGTAAAAAGATACTCACTCTTTTTTATTTTAAAGACTTGCCAATGCGGGAGATCCTCGAACATGTAGACTACGAGAACGAGCAAGTGTTACGGAACAAGAAATACAAATGTCAGCGAGAGTTGATCAAGAGGATAGAAGCCTCACCGGCATTATATCAAAACCTAAAAAGCGCATTGGAACATGGAAGATAACAAAGCCTTAACCTATTATGAAAGATTTGATAGCCTTCTGAAAGGCAATATGGAGCCAGGTGAGCAGCAACTGCTGGAAGCAGAGCTGAATGAGAACCCGGACCTTCAAAATGAATTTGATCTTTTTAAGATGTCTGTGGAAGTTACTACAAGATCGTCTATCCGTGAAGAAGTTAAAATGGCTAACCATAGGTTTTTAAACCAGGATCAGCCTTACCACAAAATAAAAACGGTCAGTTTAACTACCTGGGGCATGAGAATAGCAGCGGGATTGCTGGCGCTTATGGTGTGTTATAGTGTCGTTCGTTTTTCCATGGTAAATTCTTCAGACATATACAGCCAGCTATATACGGAATACAACTTACCCATCACCCGGTCTTCTGATGTGGAATATGCGCACCTGGATTCACTTTATATCAGCGGGAGATATGCAGATGTCATGGCTTATTTTCAGCAGTTAGATAATAAAACGTCGCGGGACTACTTTCTTACAGGCGTTTCTTTCCTCAAAGAGGCTGAATATGATCAGGCCGTGAAAACTTTCAATGAACTAAAAAAGGAAAATAAGCGTAACGGGACACAGGATTTTGAGCAGGAATCTGATTACTACCTGGCCCTGGCTTATTTGAATAACAGGAATATTGATGAAGCATTGGTATTGTTTAAAGCCATTAAAAATAATCCTTCACATATATATCGCTGCAATGTTTCCAGTGAGGATATGCTTGATTTGAAAATGCTTAAGTTGAAAAACTGAACACATAATACATTTTCCCATAATGTAACTATACTACTCCTATGATCTGTTGTTGTCTTACCTTATTACTTATTCTGGCGCAGAGTCTCCTGGATTAATATCACAGCGCCTAACATGAACTTGCTGTTAATCAGTGCAGTTCGTGCTCCATTTAAAGCTTCTGTTTTTTTTAAAAAAATAGCCGAACAAGGTTACAAGTCTACTCTCTGAATCGACTTAATAGTAATACTACTTATTTAACAAGTAGAACCATTAAACTAAATATATACTCAATTATTATGATTGAAAAAAAACCATTAGCAGTTGTCTTTAGCTTGGCGGTGACCCTTGCCCTTTTCTGGCCTGTCCGGGAAAACTGGCAGGAAAAACCAAAGGACGAGTTCCCCCTGTCCTATTACCCTATGTTTTCTCATAAAAGAAAACCTACTTACTCTTTTACCTACTTTGTAGGTTATGATGCTACCGGAAACCGGCACACTATTCCTTACAAATACCTGGGTACAGGAGGCTTTAATCAAGTACGCAGGCAAGTAAGAAAAAGTGCAAAAACCGGCAAACATGACGATCTGACCATGGAAGTAGCAAAACGTCTGGCACGTTCAAAACGAGAGCCGCTGACGCAGATTGTACAAGTGGAAATGGTAAAGGGGCGCTATCATCTTGAGGATTATTTTCTGACAAAGAAAAAGGAGCCACTTAAAGAAAAAGTTTATAGCCGTCAAAACATCGAAAGAAAATGAAAGACTTACTATTGAAAATCGAAAAATTCTGGTTCGACCCGGCCCCTGCTAACCGATTGGCAATTTTAAGGATCAGTACCGGAGGCTTCTCCTTATGGTATCTTTTGACCAGGTTCGACATGATGAAAAAAATATCCCGTTCAGATCTTTCTATGTTTGAACCGGTAGGCCTGGCGAATATATTCAGCGAACCATTACCCCCGGCTGTGTTTACCTTGATATTAGCTGTTGGCGTCGGACTTTGTATTTCTTACACGTTGGGCTGGAAGTACAAGTGGACGGGGCCGTTGTTTGCCCTCTTTTTGCTATTCATACTGAGCTACAGGAACTCCTGGACCATGATCTATCATAGCCGTATAGCACTTGTATTACATGTATTTATCATCGGGTTGGTTTCGGCAGCAGATTCACTCTCACTGGATGCAATGTCAAAAAAGAAGAAAGTTCAACCACACTGGCGTTATGGCTGGCCTATAAAATTGATTTGCGCAGGGACCGTTGTTACTTATTTTCTGTCTGGTCTGGCCAAATTGTTTGGAGAACTGGCCTGGGACTGGGTCAGTGGAGATGCTATGCGTTCCCAGGTAGCGGTGGATGCCATTCGAAAGGAGATCTTTGGTGAGACCACCTCGCCACTTTTTGAATGGATATATCCCAATACCGGGTTATTTCTGATACTGGGTATCGGTACTTTTATTATTGAGCTGGGAGCCCCGCTGGTTTTATTTAATAAAAGGGCAGGTATGATATGGGCTTTTCTAACATGGAGTATGCATTGGGGTATATTCTTTATCATGGGTATAAGCTTTAGATATCAACAAAGCGGACTAATATTTCTTTCATTTTTTGACGTGGAAAAGAGCATAACTCCTTTGAAAAACATATTTAGAAGTAACTCTGATCGTACAACGATTGATGCTAGTGAGCCTGTCCGGCCAGCCATAGTGCTTTTTGATGGCGTGTGTAACTTTTGTGACAGCACAGTCCGGTTTGTTATAAAAAATGATAACAAGAATCACTTTCAGTTTGCATCCATCCAGTCCTTAGAAGGACAAAAATTATTGAATCAGTATCACGCACCAAGTGACAATTCGACCATAGTGTTGATAGAAGATTCAAAGGTATTTACCAAAAGCAGTGCTGTATTGCGGATAGCCCGGCAGCTCAAAGGGCCCTGGTACTGGTTATATCCATTGATAGGGTTGCCAAAACCTTTCAGGGATGCAGCTTACAGGGTATTCGCGAAGCATCGTTATCAATGGTTTGGTATAAAAGACACCTGTGAAATACCCGATGCTCGTATGAAAGCAAAATTTTTATAATAAATGGTGGAGATAGTTTCCGGGTAGCGTGGGAAGGTCAGTGAAGAAAGCTATTCGGTAATGCAGGAAGAGGTGTAGATACCGGCTTCTGCTGCTCCGGGGACTATTACTTTTTAACACCATTCATGCCAATAATTATCACAAATACTATTCTGTCATTAGTAGCGAAGGCCTGTGTATACCGTGACCAGGCTTTATAGCAAAAAAGGTCGGATTTTTTTAATAAAAAGGATTACATCATACCAGATTGATTCGACTAATTAATAAATAATTATAAATAATGATAATATGATTGATAAAATCAAATTGAATATTAATTTATTGTTACTAATGTTATTGCTCTTAGTTTTTTCAACCATTCAATCGGCAGTTGCCCAGGACGGGGTGAGGTTTTGGTATGGACACAGTGCGCAGGCCAGGATCACTAAAGAGTGGAGAGTATCAGTGGGCCAGCTTTTCTTATTTAGAAGAAATCCCACAGAGTTAGGTACAATACAAAATAGTCTTAATGTACAATATAGGCTCAATAGCAAAGTATGTCTGGGCTTGGGTTACCAAAGATCAGGTAGTGTGCAAAATGCAAACGACGATGCAAGGAACAGGCTTACGGCGCGTATACATGTGGCTCGAAATTTTGGAAAGATCAGGCTGATGAATTATTTCCGTGCAGAGTGGCACTCTCCCGAAAGGAGCAAATTCGAATATCGCCTGCGCTATGCCTTTCGGATACATCGAAGGAACTGGAGGCTACCTTTAAGGGCCAGACCTTATATCACCAACGAATTCCATTATTATTTGTCCGGGCGACCACTTTGGTATCGTGATGAGCAGGGAGAGCGTGTAATACGTCAATCGCCCAGAGGTCTTCACGCGCATAGACTTACACTCGGAGTAACCCTCAGACCTATTAAAAGGACCAATGTTAACCTGCGTTTTATGCGACAAACGGAATTTAATTTAGGTAACAAGTATCGTAGGATCAATGTAGAAGACCCGCGTAACGGGCGGATAAGAAGAAGATTTAGCAACTTTTCTGCTATGATACTAAGTGTATCATACCGGTTCAAAGTGAAAAAATAACAATGAAGAGATCAATAATCAACCTTTAATTGAACGATTGTCAGTTGGCTCAGAAAGTTTAATAAGATTTTAAAAACCAATAGTATGAATATCAAAAAACCAATGAGTTGCAAAGGCGTTACCGATTACAAATTGAACACTGTCATCACAAAAAGTTATATACCTATGGCTGGAGATGTAGCTATTTTTGAGGTGCTTCAATTAGGTAGTCTAAGTACGTTGCAGGATAGTGACGGGAGAAACCGTTACATTTTTGAGGGAGATAGAATAATGGCAGTGTTCGGAAATCGTTACGCCAGCAACCAATTTGAAGGATACGTGCCGACAACATTTCAGGAAGAATATGATTTTATGGGTAAAGGTGGTGTAGTAGGTGTTGTTACCTCCATGTACTATAAATTGGAATTACTTGGCCCTACTAAGCTGAAATTGATTGGTTATGCTACTGATAAGCAGGGAGAAGTTATCAATACCATAAATGAAAAAAGTATTTCAGCAGTATTTGATGCCGATAAAAAGCGACCTTACAAAACCATCCTTTCCGTAGGAGCCAGTATGGATAGCGGAAAAACTACGTCAGCAGCTTACCTATGTCGTGGGCTTAAGGCTGCCGGAAATAAAGTAGCATTTATAAAACTTACGGGTACGGTTTTTAATAAAGATAAAGTACTGGCGTATGACTGTGGCGCTGATATGGCCATAGATTTTTCAGACTTTGGCTTTCCATCTACCTACCTTTGCCCGACCGATTCATTATTAGACCTTTATGAAGCGTTGTTGGATAAAGTGGAGGAGATCAATCCGGATTACGTGGTGATCGAAATAGCGGATGGTTTGTTACAGCGTGAAACAGAGATGTTGATCAGCCATGAAGCTTTCATGTCTACAGTAGATCATGTTTTATTCTCAAGCGGGGACAGTCTTAGTGCAATGCAAGGGGTGGAGACGCTGCATAGTAAGAAAATAAAGCCTTTCGCGATCAGCGGTATGATCAACACGCGGCCGTTACTGGTTGACGAAGCAAATCGTAACCTTAAGCTTCCAGTATTGAATTTAGCTCATTTGGCTTCTGCTGATGTAGAAAACTATTTTATTAATACCCATATACGGACAACAATGGCACCTGATATGGCACAATTCAAAAAAAGAGCACGTGAAGTGGCTTGAAATGGTGACTAAAAAAGACATACTGTTTGATTATTTTAAAAGTAATAAGCTTACTACTGCGATTACCGTGGTGGTGAGCTTATTATCAAATGTCTTTTCGATCGTTATTCCCGTGAGTATAGGGAAGTTCTATAACCTTGTTTTTGGGTTGAATGCACAACGATCAAAAATGCTCGATTTTTTGCCTTCGGTCTTTTGGGATACGGTACCTCATTTTTTAACCTTTTTTATTGTTCTGGTAATGCTTAAAGTCATCTTTGATTTTGCCCAGCGTTATCAGGTAGCCGGTATGGGAGAAAAGCTGTTGATGGATATACGGAAAATGCTTTTCAAAGCCCAGCTGGATATCCCAATGCCGGTTTATGATGAAAAAGGCATCGGAAAATATCTTTTACGGCATAGCGGAGATTTAAAAAGTGTTCAAAACTATATGGCCAAAGGAATCGTCGGTTTTGCAGTAGATGTTATTCTGCTTTGTCTGGTGCTGCTTACTCTTGCACTACTTGATAAAGACCTTTTGATCATTTTATTGATCTCTTTACCTTTTATAGGAGTAACGATTATCTTTTTGAACCGGTTATTACACAGCAAAAGCTTGACGCAGAGAAATTACAAATCCGGTTTGCTGTCCTTTGTTAATATTACGCTGAGGAGTATACTTTCCATTAAAGCTTTTAACAGAACGGTTCCTGAGATGAACCGTTATGAAAAACGGTCTGAGCGGGTGTACCGGGCAAGTATGAAGTACCATGCGATAAGAAGCGTTGTTATGGCAGTGGCTCCGGGCCTTTTTTATACTATCTTGTTTTCCATCTTATGCTATGTATATTATCAACAGCAGTCAGGGTTACCTTCATTAGATGCGGGTGCATTGCTCACGGCTATTTTATTGCTTATTACCTCCATGCCTGTGTTCAGAAGGTTATTGCGGGTCAGCACATTTTGGGAACTTGGTCACATATCGTTTGACAAACTAATAAAAGTATTGCATCTGGCTGAAAATGATGAAGCGTTTTCTTCAGAGTTGAAGTTGGTGGAAGGTAGGATAGTTTTTAGTGGTGTAAGCTTTCAATACCCGGGATCTGTAAAGTCAGTATTACTTATTGACCAGGTAATCCACCCAGGGCAAACTACTTTGATACAAGGAAGCGCCGGCGTTGGAAAAACCACTATGATCAAGTTGCTGACTGGATTATATTTACCAGGCACAGGTAAAATAACCATTGACCGTCAAGACTTATCTACGGTAACCAGGAAGTCCATAAGAAAAGCCATGGCTGTTGTTTCCGAAAACTGGCCACTATTAGGGAAAACCGTTTTCCAGGCCATAAGTTATAGTCGGAAAGCTGAAAAAAGAAGATTGGCAGAAGATATGCTGGATGCTGTACAATTGCACTTGCCGGAAAACTTAAAACTATCTTTGGACAGTAGAATAGGAGATCTGGGGGCCGGCCTCTCTAAAGGCCAGCGCAAACTCCTGGCATACGCACGTGCCTTGCTAACTGATAAGCCCGTCTTGATCATTGATAGTCCATTTCACGGATTAGACAGAGCTACCCAGCGTCAAATAGCTGACCTGATTAACGGCTTAAGAGGAAAGAAAACAGTGATAGTTTTTGATCAATTTGATCAGGAGCGATTACTTGATTTCGACCGGTTCATTAGTATGAAAGAACCTGTTGAGTTTTCAACTCAAAACCAGAAGAAGAGTCATGTTAACAGTAACTAAAACACACTTTGTTTCGTGGTTTTTATGTAGTAGATCAAAAAGAGGGCAATCGCCGCGGCCAGAATATAGATCCAATAATAGTTTTGCATATTAGATGCCTGACTATCACCAATGTAGATCAGGTGTGACCAATAGTTAGGGGTTTTGAACTGGCTGTAATCCTTGTCGGATAACAGATCAATTTTGCTTTGCTGTAGTGCTTTAGCCGGAGAGTGCCCCTTTTCAAGATGATGGTAAAAGCGTTTGCTGATAAAAGCCGTTGCGCGGTCCTCTGCTTTCCATAGAGATGTAATGATATTCTTACAGCCCGCACTGGTAAAAGAACGGGAAATACTCATAATTCCTTCACCATGGACTAATTTGCCGGCAGCAGTTTCACAGGCACTTAAAAAAACCAACTCCAAAGCGTCCAGGTCGAGGTTAGAAAGCTCAGTAGTAAAAAGCTTGTACTCTGAATCTTCAGCAGATCCGGGGTATAAGGTGATGTGTGACTTACTGGGTGACGTATTGTCTGCATAGGCATGCGTGGCAAGGTGTAATAATTTCACACCTTGAATATCTCTTAATATATTTTCCTTGGTCGCTTCCTTTCCCAATAAGCTAATACCATCTAAGCTTTCTATTTCAAGAGCAGAAGAGGGTAGTAGTGCATATTTTTGACTTTTGAGTTCTGTGCCCGTGCTGAATGGGGCAACGCCTAACGATTCACTTAATTTCACTTTGAATTCCTTGTCATCAGAAATAAAGGAAGCGGCATATTGGTAACTTATATCAAAAAGTTCGACCAGGTATTCATTTTCATGGAACTGTAATGTTTCAAAAGGTAAGTTATTTAATTGGTGGTGAGGTATTATAATAAGCGAATGGACCCTTGTCAGATGATCAAATATAGGTTCGATAAGCAGATCAAAAAGCGTTGTGGATAGTTGGTACCCTGCGTAGGGCTTACCAGGTTGTATGGTTTGTAGTCCCTTAATATATTCTGCTAAAGAGGCTTTTTCTTGATCGGAAAAATTGATATTAACATACTTTAATCCATTTTTGGTGACAATGAATAACAAAAGATTATTTTGATAGCAAAAATAAGACAGTAAAGCCTGACCTTTTTGTAATATACTGCTTTGAAATTCTTCAAGATACAGACTGTCGTAGGCAAATTTTAATGCGTAGTATTCAGGGTAGTCATGGAATCTGGCACGTAATCTGGACAGTGAGACTTTCGTGTTGATTAAATCATTTTTCAGTTGATTCAGTTCGGTAGTATCTTTCACACTTTCTAGTCTCAAAGTAAGTTGTGATAAGCGAAATTTGAGATTATCTTCCATTTTGATCAAAGAGTCCGGTAGATGCTCTTTGCTTCTTAAAGTACCTTCTTTAAGGCTAATTGAGAGTGTATTAGCCTTGCTCTTCTCACTCCATAAGAAGGCTTTTTCAAGATATTTATTATTGCCTGTCCGTTCATAGGTATAAACCAATAAATCTACCGCATTCTCATAAATGGGGAGGGCCAGGGAAGTATGAAATATTCGCGCATTGTCATTGTCAAAATATTTAGCAATGTAGTCAGATACATGTATTGCGGCCTCATAAGAATCAATCGCACCTTGTAGTATATTTGATTCTCCAGTTTTTCTGTATTCCTTGTCAAAAACGGATGCTTTGGCCGCAAGGGTTTCAAACAAATCATAACTGCTGATGGTGAACTCAGTCTTTGGGTTAGTGTAGATTGAAGTATCATTGAACTCCAATACTAATTCGTTTAAGGCAAGCTGATAGTAATGGAGTGCATCAAATGGCAATTCTTTTAAATTTGCTATGTCACCTAGTAATTTATTGCTTCTACTTAAAAAAGTATTTAGTCCATCATTACCTTTTGACAGTAATCTTGCCGTATCAAGATATGCAACGGCTCTATTCAGCTCACCTTTTAAGACGTATGCCTCGGCTATGTTATTATAAAATGCCGGCAATGCTACGTTTGATTGGCTTAAATCAGATATACTCAATTGATTGAAGAAGTAGATTGCACTATCGGGCTTATTCATCTGATTGTAACTTATTCCAAGATTAATAGGAATATAATCCTGGTTTAGATCATCACTTATTATTTTACGATAAATGATTATTGCAGAATCGTATTGGCCTAATCTTCGAAGGGCAGCAGCTATGTTGCTTCTATAAGCGCTGGTTTGATATTCATAGTACCCATCGATATTCGGTGTGATTCCAATGGCCTTTTGAAAGTAATTTATACTTTGTCCATAATTTCCTGACTCATAATATAATACGCCTAATGAATTGAAAAGACGATCTTGCTCACTGATATTTGAATATTCTGTTGAAATAGCCTCAGCTCGCTCCAGGTATATGATCGATGAATCAATTTCTTGCAGTACATAATAAGCCATCCCAATGAGTAAATTAGGATGAAATCTAGTACTATCATTTAAACCATATACCTCAGAACTAACTAAAGCACCAGAATAGAGTGCTATTGCTTCTTTAAGTGGTAAATAACTATGTGCTAATCGGCCAGCTTTCATAAAAGCATCAAAATGAATCAACTGGTCATTTTTATTGTCGACTGGGATATTGTCAATGACATATCTATAGTAGGTAAGAGCTATACTATCTGACTGATCAGTGGCATCACCACTGGAATAAAGCTTTTCTGCTCTCCTGTAAAGATCCTCAGCCTTATTAATGGGGCGTTCTTGGCACCAAGGTTTTGTCGTTATTAGACAAATCAGAGATAATAATAAAGAATATTTATAAAGCATAATATCTTACAGAGCTTCAAATTTAATAAGCTCTGTAAGATATAAAAAAGCTATCTTGTGGCGCGATTTACAATAACCAAGGCCGGAGGTCTGGGCTTATAACGGGCCATTTGTCGGTTTTTTTGTTGGATTGGATTCCTTCGCCTTAGGAGGGCTCCATTTTTACCGGTAGTTTCTGCGATCAAAGAGGCAGGTACTTGGCTAAGTGAGTCATAATAATAGAGATCAAGATCAATAAAGTCCAATGCACCATTACTGGCATCATTAATTCTGTAATACAACCGGACCGACTTTACAGTACCGCTTACGGGTATGGCGCCGAATGTTCCGTTGGCCACTGTCTGTTTTAAATTGATCGTGCCGGTGGCTACATTGATGTCTATACCTTGTGGTCTTATCTGCTGTCCGGCAGGCGGCTCATCACCAAAACCATCACCGTCATCATCATCATTCCCATCATCAAATTCACAGTCGTTGTCATCATCGTCATCGTCGTCATCATCATCAGAACAGGGAGGTAACAATCCCTGCTGACCGTTGTAAAACGGTATGGCCAAAGTGTCGTTATTATCCAGTATTCTAACTCCGCTGAGGTAATTTATACCTGAAATAATTACCTTGATACGACATGTATCTGTGGTGCCTGTAGGTACGTAAAACACTTCATATTTTACACCGGTGTCACTTTGACTGACATTGATATCACCTGTTGCAGCATTAATGGATAGTCCGGCAGGTACAGCTCCAAAAGATCCGGATAGTGCAGTTACAGGAGATTCGATATAATCTGTAGCCTGTTCTCTTAAAAAAAATAGTGTATCACTGTAAGCAAAAGTGCCGCAGGAGCTACTGCTGTCTCCGGAGCCGGAACCAACGTCTGGTGTCATGGGTGAATCATCTCCCTCGCAGGCCAACGCGAACATTGCTATAGACAAAATAATTAAAGCACTAAAAATTCTGAACATGGTTTTTTTCTTAATTAGTCGTTTAAGGTTGTTGCGATGTAACCGGTAAAGCGATTTTTTTCATCACATTTGCCCAACGAATTCATATTCAGATAGTTCCAAAGAGTACGGCCTTTATCGACGGATGGTGTCTAAAGTAGAGGAGCGCCGTTTAAGTCCGTTGTAAGGATATCGCTCATGTAGTCAAAAAAAGGACGCATATGTTTAAAGCCTGTGTTAACTTTCTTAACAAATCCATTATCGATTACTTCTTTGTCAGAAAAATGATGGGTCAGTATCAATTGCTTATAGCGGAGCAGGTCGATGGAAGGGTGGCCATTGGAAAATCCTTTCGGCGCTGTTTTTACTTGCTCCCCTTCCAGTCCTCCGAAATATGAATTTGTTTTTTTGTCGTTTATGATTTCTCTCAGAGGCTCGTCATCTTGTGCAATTTGCGCGCGGATATGCTTGAGGTCTTCAGAATTGGGTGCCCAAAAACCTCCTGCTATAATGGAATTACCCGGCTGGATCCTGAAGTAATACCCCCCTCGAAGAAAGGAAGTAGCCCGCCTGAACCCACCTGAAAAATGCGTTTGGTATGGGGTTTTGTCTTTGGAAAATCGCACATCGCGGTAGATACGGAACAGACTCTTTTT
The DNA here is from genome assembly GCF_007097395.1 of Fulvivirga sp. M361. Taxonomy (GTDB): domain Bacteria; phylum Bacteroidota; class Bacteroidia; order Cytophagales; family Cyclobacteriaceae; genus Fulvivirga. The sequence goes on along the minus strand of NZ_VKDC01000008.1, from coordinate 114,821 downwards.
GCCATTTGGCGTTTCTATCTGATCATGTGAGTTCATGATAGCTAACAATTCATCCGCAAAAAGGATCAGGTGTTGATGAGCTTCCTGATAAATGGATTTGTTATCGTTGAACCATTCCCGGTTATTATTATTGCTGAGTTTAGATAGAAAGTCCATACAGACTTTTAAGTTGGCTTTTTCCATAGTATCTACTGGTACAAAGTTATGACGTGTAAACCTAAGAAATGTTTGGGAAGTACACTTCTGTTAAACAGGAATGCCAATTTTGGCAGGGGCAAATGGGATTTTTAAAGCATGCATCTGCAGTAACTAAACCTAATTTAAAGGAAACAAGACTTCCTGTTACAGTAGTTTTTCCAGAAGATCGTTGAGATTATCCAGTGCTTGATTATCCTGGATAATGTAGTCCCGCAAGCCATTTTCCACGAAAGCATCTTTGAGATTATCATCCAGCTCATTCAAGATCACTACCTTTTGACCTGGGTTGATTTCAACGATCTGATCAAGTACTTCTTTTCCGCTTTCTATGTTTTTCATCTCCCGGTTAAGATAATAGTTTAAGAAGATGACGTCCGGATGAGACGAAAGTTCTTGAATACAACTTTTGCCGGTGGCGAAATTTTTTACTTTAAAGCGGAAGACCTTATCGTCTTTCTTGAAGCGTAATTTAGAGAAGTGCGTATTCAGTATCTGCATGAACTTAGGGTCATCGTCCACGATAAAGATCAATAATTCGAGGGTGCCCATATCAACTTCCTTTATTTCAGAAGGAAACTTAATGTCAATCACATCGGGTACATTCTTTGACTGAGAATTACGATAGTGATCTACTTTGCTCAAAGAAAAGAAAGGCATAGGTTAAGGACCATTCTGTTTTTAAAATATTTCAGCTTTCAGCTGAAACCTTACATCTTCAAATATACAAAAAATATATACTGAAGAGTAGGCATGTTTTTATGAATGGTAAATTAATGCTTCATAAATGGATTTAAAGCCCTTTTTTAGATTGCTTTTTGAGTTTTTTGTTGAAAAGAAAACAGACTATTTTCTTAAAAAAAATAGTAATCAAACGTTTGTATGGTTTTGAGTTTTTTGAACTTCACTAAATTTCAGAAAGCTCAAAAAGCCCGGATTATTTTGTATCCGGGCTTAGATCTTTACGAAATTATAGCTATTTCTCGTCTAAGAAAGGGTAAGTGTAGTCTGTAGGAGGTACAAATGTTTCTTTAATTGTTCGTGGCGATACCCAGCGTAATAAATTAAGCATAGACCCGGCTTTATCATTGGTTCCTGATCCTCTGGCTCCTCCAAAAGGTTGCTGTCCTACTACTGCGCCAGTAGGTTTGTCATTGATATAAAAATTACCGGCAGAATTAACCAATCGCTTGGTGGCCAGATCTATAGCATAACGATCAGAAGAGAATATAGCACCTGTCAAAGCATAAGAAGATGTATTGTCGAGTAGTTCCAGAGTCTCTTCAAAACGTTCTTCATGGTAAACATAAATGGTGACTACCGGACCGAATATTTCCTCGCACATGGTAAGTGACATTGGGTCTTTCGTAACGACAACAGTAGGTTCAATGAAGTACCCTTTAGACTTATCATAATTCCCGCCGGCGATAATCTCATTCATGTCATTGGATTTGGCCTTTTCGATATAATCCGCAATTTTATCGAAAGACTTTTCGTCGATAACGGCATTGATAAAATTGGTAAAATCTTCCGTAGGCCCCATTTTCATGGTTTTCAGATCAGCGATCACATACCGTTTTACATCATCCCAAATATTAGCGGGTACATACACTCTACTGGCAGCAGAGCATTTTTGTCCCTGGTATTCAAAAGCCCCTCGTGTAATGCCGGTGGCTACTTGACGTGCATTGGCCGACTTATGGGCTAAAATAAAGTCTTTACCGCCGGTCTCACCGACAATGCGTGGATAGGTTCTGTACTTCTCGATGTTGTCTCCTATTGTTTTCCAAAGGTGACGGAAAACACCAGTACTTCCGGTAAAATGTAATCCGGCGAAGTCAGGGTGATTGAATATAACGCTCCCGGCATCCGGGCCATTCACATAAACCAGGTTGATCACTCCATCCGGCAAGCCGGCTTCTTTGAACACCTGCATAATGATGTTTGCCGAATAGATCTGCGTGTAGGCCGGTTTCCATACAACGGTATTCCCCATCAAGGCCGTTGAAGCAGGTAAATTTCCGGCGATGGCTGTGAAGTTAAAGGGTGTTAAAGCAAAGACAAAACCTTCCAAAGGTCTGTGTTCCAATCTATTCCATATTCCAGGGGCAGATCCGGGTTGTTCGGCGTAGATCTGGGACATGTAAAAAACGTTAAATCGCAGGAAGTCTATCAATTCACAGGCAGAATCAATTTCTGCCTGGTAAGCATTTTTTGATTGGCCCAGCATAGTAGCGGCATTGATTTTGGCACGGTAAGGCCCTGCCAGAAGGTCGGCGGCTTTTAAGAAGATACTAGCCCTGTGTTCCCATGCCAGCTCTGCCCAGGCAGCTTTAGCACCTAACGCTGCCTGTATCGCCTGCTCTACATGTGATGTATCACCTTCACTGAAATGACCCAGGATGTGTTGGTGATCATGTGGAGGAGATACTGGCTTCTTATTATCCGTATGTATCTCTTCAGAGCCTATATACATAGGAATGTCTATTTTTTGGCTACGGGCTTCATCCAGTGCTTTTTTTACAGCGATTTTCTCCGGACTACCGGGAGCATAGCTTAAAACCGGTTCATTTACAGGTGTGGGTATTTGATACACTCCTTTGGGCATAGGTTTGTTGTTTTAAATTGTTCAATCGATTTCGGAGCGCAAAGGTAGGTAATAGGTAAGAATTAGCCTACAGGATATTTGATAGCTGGCTGAGGCAGTTTATTTCATAAGTAACTACTTGTCGATGAGTTAGCCTGGCCGGGTTAAAATAAATGTGATCAATGTTCGCATTCTTTGCACCGGTCATATCAGCATTCAGATTATCACCGATCATAATGGCCTCTCCGGGTTTGGCCCTTGCCAGATCCAGGCTGTAATTAAATATCTCAGAGGAAGGCTTTCTATGTCCTGATGATTCTGAGGTGATCACACCTTTAAAAAATATATCAAGCTCCGCTGTAGCCATTTTTATGCTTTGTACGTCGTCAAAACCGTTCGTCAGCACGTAAAGGTCATAACGAGGCTTCAAATACTCAAGCATACTTTTTGCATGAGGAAGTAAATGTGTTTTACCAGGGCACCGGAGTATATAATCTTCAGACATTTTCCTCGCCATAATGTCATGACGTATATTAAACGCTTTGAGGATTTTTTTAAAACGTTGGTTCCTGATTACCTCTCTATCGATATGGCCTTTGTTAAAATTAGACCACATCTTAGCATTCACTTTTTCAAAAGTGTCCAAAAACGTTGAGAGTTCTAATGTTGGTCTGTCCGAAAGCTTATATTCATAAAATAATTCAGTGAGTGTTTCTGTAGAGTTTTTTTTGTAATCCCACAGCGTGTGGTCCAAATCAAAGAATATTACTTTATAGTGTTTCATTTAGTTTGCCAACTAGTATTTCCAAACCTATTCAACGCTAACTCACGGTTTGAATACATTGTTTTAAAAACTTCATTATCTTTTTTTAATACCTGGTCTTTCGACAAAAATTGAAAAATTTGGCTAACGATCTCAAAAACTTCTTCTTTTAACGAATAAAATACCCACTGGTCCATTTTTCGTGTAGTCAGTATCCCGGAATTTTTCAGGTATATGAGATGTCGTGAAGTTTTGGTCTGAGTGAAATCAAGGATCAATTCCAAATCCGAAATACACATCTCCTTATTTTGTAAGATGAGATTTAGAATACGTAACCTTGACTCGTCCGAACATGCTTTAAAAATTTGCGAACCTATAGACAGACTAAAATTTTTAAGTCTCATGAGCTATTTCAAATTTATAAGAAATAAAGAACATTATATTGATAATTGCGGTTCTATTGATAATTTAGAAATTCATTTCTACATATAACTTAATCTTGAAGCTAAAATCAGGAAATATATTTTTTACTCTCGGCATCGTTTTGATGATGGCTTTTTTATCGTCAACACAACCGCTTAAGGCCCAGGGCAAAAAAAGGGTTATTCAACTCTCAGGGATCATTCTGGGAGATGATAGTGTATCCGGTATTCCCGGAGTGCACGTTTATGTTCCTAAAGCTGGCAGGGGAACAACGTCTAACCGTGTAGGATATTTTAGTCTGCCGGTTTTACCCAATGATGAAATAACGGTAAGCGCCGTAGGTTATGAAAGGCAATACTTCAAAGTACCACAGACAGATAAGGATAACCTCACTATTGTTATTGAGTTGATTTCGGATACCACCTACCTGGAAACTGTGGAGATCATGGCGTTTCCGACAGAAGAAATTTTTAAGGAGGCTATCGTAGCTTTGAATCTACCTATTGATCAGCGTGGTGTATCAGGTGATAACTATAACGATGACTTATTGGCATTAATGCTGCGCACCACCCCATATGATGGGGCTTTGAACTACCGGTACGCGCAAGACTTGTGGGCACAAAATCAGGCGAATCGATTTGGTGCTCCACCAAACCCATTCCTCAACCCGTTTAATTGGGCAAAATTCTTCAAATCTTTGAAGAGTAAGAAGAAAAATTAGGAGCGTTCTCATATGGTGAAGGCGATGATCATCATAATCAGTAATACTAAATAGATTACTCCGACAAACCATTTGAAAAAATTTAAATCTTTACCTTTCATTATCATTTCTATTAATATAAGTATGTTCTCCAATAATAAAGCATAGTATGTGCCAAAAGTCAAAAACGGGTTTTATCAGGAGATAGGGCATAATATCACTCACTTAATTTCCCATATTGGGATTAATTTTCAATTATAGAATTATTTTTTAATTGGTACTTCCTGTGCAGATTGAAAACACAACCTAAAATTCACGAAGATGGAGACAATGTTAATTCATCGGCATTTCGGTTCATGATTCAACGGGTTTTGTAGTTCAAATACTGTTGTTACGTTTCTTTTTGTGAGCAGAACGATAATTTGCAAGGCATTTTCAGATGGACGTTCTTTATGATGAGATTAATACCAATAATGCACGAATGATCCGGAAAAAAACACTGCACTATAATGAAGGAGTACAGGCCTTCGAAGGAAATATTTATTGGGAGGATTCGAAGCCCGGTAAAAAACCGGGTGTTCTCATAGCCCATGCGTTTGGCGGGCAATCTGAATTTGAGTGGAACAAAGCTATTGAATTAGCAAAGCTAGGGTATGTTGGTTTCGCTATAGATCTGTACGGAAAAGGGAAAAGAGCTTCTTCCAACGAAGAGGCACAGGCCTTAATGAACGAGCTTGATAGCAATAGAGAACTACTTTTAAAGAGAATGCAATTATCGTTGAATACGTTGATGATATTTGAGCAGGTGGACAATAAGCGAATTGGAGCGATTGGATTTTGTTTTGGTGGTAAATGTGTTTTAGACCTTGCAAGGTCCGGTGCTGATATTAGAGGCGTAGTGAGTTTTCATGGACTGTATGATAAACCATCCATTAACCATGAAAGTCCTGTGAAAGCGGCCATTTTGGTATTGCATGGATGGGATGATCCTTTGGCCCCACCTGACCAAACTGTTGAACTGGCAAAGGAGCTTACACAGCGTAAAGCAAACTGGCAGTTACTTTCTTTTGAAAATACAGGTCATGCTTTTACAAACCCTAAGGCCCAATTTCCTGAAAAAGGAATGTTCTACCATGCGTTATCCAGTCGAAGAGGCTGGAGAGCTATGGTTCATTTTTTCCTGGAAGTGTTTGAAGGGGATGATAATGATGAAGAGTAAAATTGTGTGGATTGTTTCTCTTTAAGTCCATACATGTTTTATTATATACGCCTGGGATAATTCTTGATCAACAGAGTTTTGCCAGCTAGAAACCTTTCATACAATTGCTATGAGCATTGTTTCTTTTGCCTTTGATGAGAATGTCACGGATATTTGCATCGGTGAGAGTGCTTAAAAATTGCATCATAGGTTTATTGATTATCAATACGCTATTAAGCGCATTGACAGTGCCTTTGATATACCTGGACTTTAATGTTCGCCGTGATTATATTGCTAAGGCACTTTGTATTAATCGTGATCAACCTATCACAATGTGTGGAGGTAAATGTTATTTGGACACAAACCTTGGAAAGGTTTCAGAAAATCAAGATAAAAAGTCCGCCGGCACTCAAAGGGGAGTTGAAATTTCATTTTTCAGCCAGGAGTTGATGTCATTGATCTCTTCACTCTTACCTGTAGAACGTGAGAAAGAATACATGTCATATGATAGTGCTTTTTCACCATCCTCTTTTTACGAAGATATTTTCCATCCGCCAAAAAGCTTTTGAATTATCCTGAAGGTCAGAGGTAGCTGACATAGCGCAGACTCATGTGATATCCGTTTAGTTTGAATAACCAGCGTATAGGCTTTTTTTGCATCATAACTTATTGTTGAAATCGGGAATACTTATAGTAAATAACTTCCTGGCACTACCCATTTATGTTGCTGGCCTTACGGGGGAATGGCTTTTCTCACCTTTTTTGATCTGAAAATGCTTTACGAAGCATTTTACTGCCCTTGTGTGGGATAAGTGTCTTCAGGATCTGGAGACATGAGCACAAAAATCTGCTAAAAATTAACAGGTTTCAACGAAACCAAACAAACCCAACTAAAATGAAACATCGAATAAGTGTATCAGTGACATTATTGATTTTACTGACTATTTCATGTGTACATAACACGGAAAAACGAAACGTACCAAGCGACCCGCTGGAAAGCGAGGTTATAGCCATTTACAATGAAGCGATAGATCAGGTGGGCATAAAAATACGGTTGAAAAATCAGCTCAGACGATCGACAGATTCCACCCGGCAGGAGGAGCACACGATGGCGATAAAGCGCCTGGATGATGCCCATAAAGGTATGATGATGTGGATGCAAAATTTTCTGACACAATTTCCGGATGCCACTTTAAAAGGTCATGGCTATCATCATCATGATGAGGTTGGGCCTTTCGAGGGAAATAACAAGCTTTCGGAAGAAGACAAGCGAGAGTACCTGCTCATAGAAAAACAAAAGATCATGGAATTAGATGAGAAAATGAGCAACGCCATTTTCCATGCAAAATATATTTTAAATCAATGAATAAAATTCGAATGGCCTGACGGATAGTTAAATGCCAGGTGATACGAAATGATCAGGTGTACGTTGGGGCATAGCAGGTATATTTGACCTTAACGTTCGCCTGGTCTATCCCGCCTGCTATATTGCAATAGAATTACTGATCATTCTATCCAGGGTATTTTCATTATTTTAGTAAACTGTTCTAAATCAAAAAGTAGGAATGCAGATTGCCGTACACCTTCCTAAAACAGGCTTAAATTCTTTTGTTAAAAAGATGTGGATGATTGAGGAAGAGAGTGGCACTAATATCCAGGTGAATGCATTCCCGGTAGGTTATCCTTTTTTGAATGTTATAAATGGTGCGGAGTTTTTAATAGAAAGTGCAAAGTCCCCCGTTTTAAAAGCATCCGGTTATCTGTCCGGCCCGGCGAGTACACCTTTCAAATTGAATATGAGTTTTGTGAAACGGGCATTGACTATTCAGTTACACCCGTTTGCCATACCTTATATCTTTGGATTACCGGCACGGGACCTCTACAATCGCAGGTTATGTTTGTCAGAGATAAATCCTGAGCTTGCAAATAGGCTTGAGGAGGAGGTTTTTAGTGATTCAGATAGTGTTTCTGTCCTGAGAAGATGTGAGTATATTCTGCTTGATTACTGCGGCACATTGGAATCAGACCCAAGAATGAGTTTTATATTAGATCTGCTACTGGATCGCAATGGTTTAATGCGTATCCCTGATCTGTCACATGAAACTAATTTAACTCAGCGAAGACTTCAACAACTGTTCCGTAAAAATTGGGGAATGTCTCCAAAAACCTATAGCCGCATCATTAAAATGCAGTATCACACCTATCAATTAATAAATGGGCATGATTTTGACACCGTGATACCGGATGGCTATTACGATCAATCTCATTTCTTACATGATCTAAAAAAACAAACAGGCATGCTTCCCGGTGAGTACATAAGCCATGTCACTTCTCCGGGTAAGAAACAGGCCTACCTCTTTTCTAATCTTTATTTTTCTTAGCCTGATGAGTTTTGAGAAAATAGAGGATGCCTTAGTTTTTTAGTCCGGGGTTAAAAGTGACAGAGATATGTAGATGTCGTTTTATAATTATTAATTTTTTTCTTACGTCAACCAACCTTTTATGTGCTGACTGCCACTAATAACAAATGCCAATCTATTGAAAGACCAAAAACTAGTTCAGGATTTTTTAGATACGCGCAGCGAAGGTGCTTTTCTCAGTCTTTACAGGTCAAAAACACCGCATTTGTATCAAATGGCGCTTAGACTCACTCAAGATAAGCATCAGTCGGAAGAACTTATCCAAGAAATGTGGATCATCGCCATTCGAAAGCTGGCAGATTTTGAATGGCGTTCGGAACTAAAGACCTGGCTTACCGGCATTTTGATCAATCTTTTCAGGTCCAGGAGAAAAGAACAGGAAAAAATGCAGGCATTAACGGAGGGCATGACTGGGACTGAAGTATCATTTGAAATGTCTTTGGTCACCACACGTGATCTGGAAAATGGTATTGCCGGGCTTCCCCCTGGCTACCGGCAAATTATTGTACTTCATGACATTGAAGGATATAAGCATAAAGAGATAGCCCGCCTGTTGGATATTACGGAAGGGACGAGTAAAAGCCAGCTTTTCCATGCCAGAAAAGCACTCAGGGCGTATTTAAGTGAAGATTCAGCTAAACGTTAAGGCTATGGATGGAGAGCGTCTTTCAGATTTAGAAAAAAGAGTGTTTCAGGACCTTCAAAAGGAGCAGCAGCCTCCTAAACACCTTGAAAAAAAGGTGGTTGCGAAGCTTATGGAAGAAGGCCAACTACGAAAAACAGTGACAATGAAAGTATACATAAAATGGGCTGCGTCAGTAGCAGCGGGGATATTACTCTTTCTAAGCGGTACTTATTACGGAAAATCAAGCAATATAGATAGGGTAGAAATAGAGCCTGACAGGGGCTATATGCTCCTTTTACATGAAGATGAACGGTTTCAGCCCGGGGAGCCTATGACGATGTTCGAAGAATATAAGGCCTGGATGGAGAATACATTTAACAAGGGAGTGAAAATTACCGGGCAGGAATTGAAAAATGAGGCAGTACTTATAAATCCCGATGGAAGAACGCAAGTCTTGGATGAAGATGTGGACAAGCGAACGACGGGCTACTTTTTAGTAGAGGCGGCGTCATTGGATGATGCCATACAAGTAGCAAAAGAAACTCCACATGTTAAATATGGTGGTATAATTGAAGTAAAACCTTATATGGTTCGATAAACAACACATAATTATGAAAACCGAAAGAAATTTATTTGCAGTATTATGTTTGGCTTTGCTTACTTTTTTGTCCTTTAATGGGCCGGAGAAAGTGAAAACGGATGCCTATGACTACGCCTGGTTAGCCGGTAGTTGGATAGGGGACGGGTTTGGAGGTACTTCTGAAGAGGTTTGGTCCCCACCGTCTGAAGATGGAACGATGATGGGTGTTTTCAGACATCATAAGGCAGATGGATCTCTCAACTTTTACGAGTTCATGGTATTGGACAAAACGGGTCTGCGACTGAAACACTTTAATCCCGATATGGCCGGCTGGGAAACTAAGGAAGACTATATTACCTTCGGAATGATAAACCATTCGAAGGACAGGATTGAACTAAAGGGCCTGGTCTTTGAGCGAAAGTCAGCGGATGAAATGGAGATCCGTCTGAAGATGAGATCAGGAGACAAAATAAAGACAGAAATATTTAAGATGAATAGAAGATGACCATTGAACATGTAGCAATGTGGGTGCAGGACCTGGAAAAAATGAAAGACTTTTATGTCCTGTATTTCGGAGCTGAGGCCAGTGCAAAGTATGTGAACCAAACTAAAAACTTCACTTCCTATTTTCTCCATTTTGGACCTGGTCGCACTCGTTTAGAACTTATGACCCTACCGGATGCCAAACCTAAACAGGGTGACAGGGGTTTTGACCATGGATTGGCACATATGGCCATATCCGTTGGTGGTGAAGAAGCCGTAGATAATCTTACCGAACGGTTACGCAAAGACGGGTACACCATAGCCGGTGAACCTCGAACCACAGGTGACGGCTATTATGAGAGTGTAGTGCTTGATCCGGAGGGTAATTACCTGGAAATTTCCGCGTGAGATATCAGGGAATCCAAATTATCCCATCACATCAATAATTTAGCGACAACTGAAGAACCGTTGAGACCATCAAAAGAAACAGGATGAAATGTTAAGATTATACAGAGTTATCCTCCCTGTGAAGGATATTGATCAGGCAGTATCATTTTATTCGAAAGTTCTGGGCGAAGATGGGATGCGTGTTTCGCCTGGAAGACATTATTTCGATCTGGGAGGTACAATATTGGCATGTTATGACCCCAAGGCAGACGGAGATAGTTTAGGAGCAGGATGGCTGCTCCATGAGAACCAGTATGTTTATATTGCCACTACAGCCCTGGAGAAGATCTACAAAACACTTAAAACTATGGACGGCCAATTTATTACCAGTGAGATTGAAACGATGCCCTGGGGGGAAACCTTGTTTTATGCCCGCGATCCTTTTGGGAACCCGATATGTTTTGTAGATGAGCGGACTATTTTTATGGGAAAATAAATTCTTAGGATAGGGTTTCGCATTTATACAATACCTTTTGCTACTCTACTGTTAATTTTAGCTCGCAGGTACAAAATAGCGTATAGCCTGTCTCAAAAAAACAAAGCTTAACATATCTCAATGAGGTTAAGTAGTTCATGGAAAATTGACTTATACGTGAAATGAATATAGAAGATTTAGACCCGGAGGTTAGTAAGGTAATTAAGAAGAGCACTCCTGAAAGGCAGGCAGAGGCATTACAATTACTGGAAATGATGTCTGGCGTTACGGGCGAACCTCCCAAAGTGTGGGCAGGAGGTATTATTGGCTTTGGCTCCTATCATTATAAATATGATTCGGGTAGAGAAGGAGACTGGCTGCTTACCGGTTTTTCTATTCGAAAAAGTGCTTTATCCATCTACATTATCTCAGGTTTTGACCTGCACAAAACCATTATGCAAAAGTTAGGTAAGTACAAAATTGGAAAGTCTTGCCTATACGTAAAAGGTCTGACAGAGATTGATCCGGACCAGTTGAAGCAATTGATTCAAGGCTCGGTAGATCATATAAGATCCTCTCATTAAACAAAGGCGAAAACCAGGACCGGTTGACCTGGCTTACATACTGGAAGAATTGATTATAACTGCCTGTTAATATGCAGGTTGATAAACAGAAGTGTCAGAAGTAGTATGCAAACAATTAGAAAAAAAAAAGAATAACAATCTGCTATGACGTGAATTTTGTATTATTATTTAAATAATTTTTTAGTTAATAAAATGTTTTTTGGTTTTGTTTTGGCTTTTTAATCAATATATTGCTTTATGTTTGTATGGTAAAATAAAACGCCTCCATGAAAACAAACAATACATTCCTTGTAGTTATCATCATTAGCATTGGCCTTTTTAACATGCATTGTGAAAGCGACGATGTGGAAGAAGAGATTGTTGAAGTGGTCAATTTTGAAAAAGCCCAATTGAATTATTTTCCTTTATCCGAGGTCGAAGAAGGACAAATAGAAGGGTTTTCTATTAGACAACCCTCAATGTTAAATGGAGTACCACAAAATAATGGTAGCATCACCTTGACGCTTTCTTATACAGATATAGCTTCCTTTAGTCTGAAAGAGGTAGAGTTTGACCTTTCCATGTTCAGCATTTCTCCAGGAGTAGGAGAGCGAAGCATTATTCCAGGCAAAACGATAACTTATACCATAACTCCTGTGAGTGACTCTTCTGTTTCTCTGCGATATGATGTTCGGGTGATGATAAAAGGGCCGAAACCTCCAGACCAGGCATTAGCCATAGACAGATTTCGATTTTTAAGTATGAATAATCCTGGCCTTGATACAGATATAATAAGTACGGAGATAAGAAAAACACCAGCTCTTAGCAAATTTGAGGCTACCATTGTAATGATAGTGCCTGATGGAACGGATTTTTCAGACCTCGTCCCTACGATTGATTTTGAAGGAAGTACGCTGACATACCATACCACGTTTAATGGAGGTGACTCAGATTTTAAAGTATTTGATAAAGGAACGTCGTTAAATTTTAAATATCCTAACCTGATCCATTTTAGAGTGTATAATGGTGACAGGTCAAAATTTTCGGAATACCGTGTTATCGTTGAAGTTAAAGAGCCTATTATTTTTGATGAAACAAGTGTCACTATTAATGATGGCAATTTAATACCCATCGGGATTGTCAGTTATGATAACGTTGTCAGCTTTACCAATTATGGGAATTACCCCATTACCTCTGACCTGTCTGTGTCAACTATTGAAGTGACCGAAACACCGGGACCTACCCCCAAAAACTATTATAACCTTGTCATTTTAAAAGAAGACAACTCCTTTGGTAGCCATGATGTAATAAGTAATGGAGAAAAAGGCAGACTATACGTCCAGGTCAATTTTTTTGATGATTTTATAGGCAGCCCTACCGGACTTAGGGACTATAAGATTGAAGCTGAGTTTAATACTCTGCTTTACACACCAGGAACCCCAAATATTAAAAAAGATGTTGAATTTGGAGGGCTTGAGGAATACGAGTTCTTCATCTATGATCCTTTCAAGATAGAGTTAATAGCGAAGGTTTTTGTTAATTGATCTAAATGGATTTGTACCTGGTTTCTGAGTGCAACAGACGTAATGTTATACAAAGAAAAAGGAGCTCTACATGCGGAGCTCCTTTTTCTTTACGATTAAATAGTATTACAATACGAAATCCTCTGTACTAAAGCCATTATTGAATTTAACATTTTCGGAGATTTGACGGAGTGAAGGAGTCTCAGGGTATTCTCCCTGTTCATTAGGCATGTAGACGTTACGATTCGTTGGCAGTTTCAGTCCATTGATATCAGAATAGCCCACTTCCATGAGTAGCACCGGGTCATTAACACCAAATGCCGGAAGAGAAAACAGAAACCTGTCTATCAGCTTTGTTTCAGGATTGACATAAACAATATAGACATCATTTTGAGGCTTACCTACCGCTTCTGCATGATAAGAAACCGAAACCTTGTCATACGTTTTCCCATTGACCGTCTCCTGTCCCATGTATTCGTGACGTGTTCCCGGATTACCCAGTTTAAAATTCATGGTAAACCAAAAGTAATTGGCTCTTCTTAAAAAATCAGCTAATCCCACTGCGGCAGGGTCTTCCATGATTTTTCCATCCATACTTGCTGAAGCGCTTTCACCATTGAATGACTGAATTACTTCGCCTTCTGCATCAGGCATTACATTTACCTCATGGGTAGTATACCTGGCCCATGATGCTTCATTGTCAAAAATATAACGCTCTACAGAGATGTCTTTTTTGCCATCCGCCTGTAAGTACTGGTAATTGAATTCAACATCTTTTTGTTCCCATAGTTTGTCCCAGCTACCGGCAGCCATTTCTACTGCTTTGATAATGCTCGATACATCGTTGACATCGTACTTCACTTCTTCGGTTACCACCTCAGGCTCTTTTTCTTCAGTAACAGCCTCTGAAGTAGGTTTGTCCGAACATGAACTGGTTAGCAAACTCATTGTAGTGAGGAGTATGGCTGACCATAACAGTATACCGGACTTTTTTAAAGCTTTCATAATTTGTTGTTTATAGGTTTTGAATTTGCCCTTGGTTCGTCAGGGCCATCGAATAAACAGAGTTTGTTCGCTATTGGTTATAACTCTTCTTCGGTAGCAAGTTACAGTTTTAAGGTATAAACTAATTTCCTTGAACATACGCCAGGCCACTTTGTCGTGTATGGACATAATCATCCTGAAAAATGATATAAGCTGGTTCTCTTCCAACTAAAATCGGCCAACGGCTATTTTACATATTTTGAAGACCTGCTGACGATGCCCTCTCGAATCCTGGTTTTTGAATACGGAGCATAATCTGGGATCAAAATACCCGATATAGGGTATTTTCTGTTGATAGGCAAACAGTTATATTTAGCTAAGGAAGAATTTGCATTAACCCTACTATTATGAAATGTTTAGCTGTACTTATACTTGTCGTTAACATGAGTCTCTCTGTTGTTGCCCAATCTGACTTACAGATCATCCATATCAACATAGGGCAGGGTTCATCTACGTTAATATTAGGCCCGGAGGTTAATGGCAGGCGCATATCTGTTTTGTATGACTGCGGCCAGACACTTACGGCGGGCAGCGATAAAGATGGTGGCAAGATCATATATGACCTCCTTAAAGATAAAGGGGTACAAGAACTCGACTATTTGGTTATTTCACACTATGATGCGGACCATCTGGGAGGTGCCATTTATGGTACAAGTAATTTCCATAGATCGAGTTTTGCGATGGGGCCTGACAATGTGCCAGGGGCCCTCGGAGATGATGACAATGATGGCGATAAAGACTGGCTGGATAATGATAAGATAAAATTTGATTTTTCAGAATGGGGAAAGGGAGATGATATTAAAGTGAAAAAAATTGTTGATCGTGGCAGTACGAGTACACCTACTTCCAAAACGTATCAAAAGTACAGGGCATTAACGGAAGCTACTGAATACATAGCGCTTGAAGAGCCATCTGATTTTGAAAATTACACGATTGACCTGGGTGCCGGAGCCGGCATGTCATGCCTTACCGCAAATGGATATGTAAAAGGTGCCGGGTTAATCGATAAGGCGAAGTCGGAAAATGAGCGTAGCATTACTTTTTTGATAGAGTATGGTGCTTTTGACTACTTAATTGGTGGGGACCTGATTGGTAAAAGAGGCACCGAGAGTGGCCCGGAAGATGCCAGGTTAGAATATCACTTAGGCAAATACATTCGTGATCATATGATTAATATAGATGTCTTCCAGGTGAACCACCATGGTGCAAATAACACCTCTGAAATGGCTTTCCTGAACCTGATCAAGGCGGAGTATGCCATTATATCTTGCGGGGAAAACAAGTATGGACATCCCTATCCGGATAATCTTGAAAGGCTTTTGGGGTCAGGGGTACGGAAAATCTACCAAACCAATAGAGGCGAACCTAAATGGACACTATCAGACTATGTGAAAAATCGCCAGAAAATCGCGGATGATCACATTCAACTATCCACGAATGGAGTATCATTCAAAATAAACGGGGATGTTTATATTAGTGATAACTGATCCCTATCTATGCCACTCACAGCGAAGCCGGTAGAATACAATGGGATATTATTTGATTCGACATTGGAATTAAAATTCGCCCTTCTAATTGAAGACTTATGTGAATACATATATCATCCCCTTACCATTTGGTATGATAAAAATGATCTTACCAAATTCGATAAGCAAGTATGCCCGCATAAATACGAGCCTGATTTCTTGGTCAGAAAGTTAAAATCGAATACCGCTCACTTAATTGAAATAAAGCCTACCCGTTTTTTAGAGGATGAATTGATACTGGCAAAAAGAACGGTTGCTGAAAATTATATAAAGAGAAAAGGTTATGATTGGAGCTTTAGGGTCATGACTGAACGGGATATTTGCCTGGACGAAAATAAAAAGCCCAAACTGAAGGAGTTGATGCAAAGCCGAAAGTACTTTAAAAGAAAACAACGACACCGGAGGCTAAATGCAAAGTATACACAAACGCTTATACCTAAAAATCACATTCCATATGTTACCAATTTAGATTTGGATGAACGTGACCACATATTATTTGTTAAAAAGGGATTAATAAAAGAGTATTATTGAAAATTACAATTTTTGAGGAAAGCGGTGTTCTTGATATCAGGATTGATGAGTTACTGAATTCCCTTTATTTGTAGCTTATGTCTTACACAAGTTTTACCTTGTTCCTGTCATCATGGCGTATTTGTTTAATGCTGTACGTTCGTAATTACATAGTTGATTTTCAAAGGATACCAGGGTGGCAAAGGTTGCAATAGCTGGTGAATCCTTGAAGAAAAGTTCTATCTCGCTATACGGTGTACCTGATTCGGAAATGACAGGTTCAAAATTATTTGAAGTAAAGGCATTAAGCTCCTTAACATAATTATTGATTAAATCTTTGATTTTGTCACCATTACCGTCAGTGAGCATGAATTCATTTTGTTGATCAATAGATGCCAGATCATGTTCTACCATAATGTTCAACTGGGATTTAATATCGCCTAAAGCCGTAAATAGATTGTCTGTGAGTAGTACTACTTTTTTTCCACTTTCAGCTATTTCTACATCATAGCTTCTATTGCCTTTATTTTTAACCTCTTGGTGAATTCTTTTGAGAAGGTTCTTATTTTCATATCTCAACGAATTTACTGCCATATCAAAATTTTCTGCGGTGTAACGCATTTTTTCAAGAATCAATGTATCACTCTTTTGTCCTTCTGAATTACAGCTCAGAATGATTATCGAAGCCATTATAAGTATGCTATTCTTTGGTTTCATTGCTCTATGTATCTTTTACTTGAGATGATAATGAATTAGGCTTGGTTGTAATGAGTAGAAATCAGAAAGCTCTAACCTTCCAAACGGATGTAAGCCATACTTGAAAAGTAAATTTACACTTTGTGGTGGAGTTCCCAAGTTTCATTACATTTTCATAGCCAATAATTTTACCTTGTTATGATTTTTTATTTAAGTTATGATTAGTCCCTTTCAAACAGTTGATCCATATTCTTAAAGGCTTTAAACTCTAGAGCATTTCCTTCAGGGTCTAAGAAGAACATGGTCCCTTGTTCTCCGGCCTTCCCTTCAAAACGAATACAAGGTTCAATGACAAATTGAACCTTTTTGTTTTTTAGTTTTTGGGCTAGGTTGGTCCACTCACCCCAATCCAACACCACTCCAAAATGTGGAACAGGAACGTCATGCTGATCTACCGGGTTGGATACCCGGTGACCAGATAGTTGATGGGTTGAAGCTTGATGGATAACCAGTTGATGTCCGAACAAGTTGAAATCGATCCATTTTTTATCACTTCTTCCTTCCGGGCAATCTAATATTTCCCTGTAAAATTTTCGACACTTATTTAGGTCTGTTACCGGAATGGCCAGGTGGAATGGATTAAGGTTGTTCATGTTTTTTTTATACAAAAATAGTAGCTGATTCTTTCGTTATAAAGTGGATTCAATTGATAAAATGATTAATTTAAGTGTTATGAATTGTTTATTTGATTAAATGCCATTGATTCTATGATTGATGCTTTGGACGAAGGAATACTGGATGTTTTACAAAAGAATTCCAGGTTGTCTTTTGCAGAAATAGGCCGAAAAATAGGCCTTTCTCCCTCTGCAGTGAGAGAGCGTGTGCAAAAGTTGGAAGAAATGGATGTCATTAAGGGATATGGGATAGAGATTAACCACCGGTTGTTGGGCTATGATATAGAAGCCTTTATATCCGTAAAGACCTTTCATGGCAGGTTAAAACCGTTTCTGGAGGTGCTAAAAACTTATCCGGCCCTAAGAAAAGCCTATCGCATCACAGGCGGACAAAATGTACATTTGGAAGTTGTGGTAAAGGACAGGCTCCAGTTACAGGAGCTTATTGATCAAATCATGCAATATGGGGATACATCAACACAGCTAATACTTTCTGAGGTTATGCCTGATGAAAGAACAAAGTATTCTCAATAGTACTTACTAAAACCTTCGATAATTCATTCGCCTGATTTTGGGTTTACCATAGCTTCCCTATGTCTCACTATCTGATCGATTCCACACAGATTTCATGAATGACAGTATTTTTTGCAGCTATAGAAATAATGCATGTGTTAAGCCCTGAGACCCAGAAGTAAGTTCAGTGTTCAGGATCATATTAGAAGTACTGATCCGTTCGTATCTTTAGCTTCATCTGACCTTCGTTCGATAAACGTAGGACCAGTAAAGGGATTTTTGTTTTCTGAACAGACAAATGATTATGCCATACTTTGGGAAAAAGGCAATAATGGCGATATTGGACGCAGACACAGTAGCTTTTGGCTATTACCGAAATAACACTCAACGGCCATTACGGGTCTGGTTTAACATTCTGATGAACTGCTATACCCGTGATGATGCTCAAGAACAACGAAACAAGGGAAAGGCCACCTTGATCCAAAGGCCATTGTTGATTACCTAAACCAATACTACACGAATGAAAAAGTATATTTTTTGCATCGCTTTATCCTCACTATTAATAGGATGCGCAGAGAAGCCACCCGAAGAAATCGTTGAGGAAAAAACTACTGATGAAACTAAATTTCAATGGAAAGTTGACCAGTTTGCTGATATTAAAGTGCTCCGATATCAGGTGCCGGGTTTTGACCAATTGACCGACCGGCAGAAAAAGCTGGTATATTACCTGAACCAGGCAGGTTTGAGCGGACGTGACATCATGTGGGACCAAAACTATCGTCATAACCTAAAGGTCCGCAAAGCATTGGAAAAGATCCTGGAAAATTATGCCGGCGATAAGACCGGTAATGAGTGGGAGGAGTTTGTGACCTACGCCAAACGGGTATTTTTTTCGAATGGCATTCACCACCATTATTCCAATGATAAAATAATACCCGGGTTTTCGCAAGAGTATTTCCGGTCAGTATTGTCTGAAGTGGGGCATGAGCTTGCCCCCGAAGTGCTGGAAGCCATGTTCGATCCGGCCATTGATGCAAAGAAAGTAAACCTAGATACCTCGAAAGGACTGATTAAAGGTTCGGCCGTCAACTTTTATTCCGAGGACCTTACTGTTCAGGAGGTGGATGAATACTATAAGGAGAAAATTGCTGCACAAGGGGAAGAACCTTTAGAGCTGGGACTGAATTCAAAACTGGTAAAAAATCCAGATGGTACTATGGAAGAAAGAGTGTGGAAAGTTGCAGGTATGTATGGAGAGGCCTTAGAAAAAGTAGTCTACTGGTTGGAAAGGGCAAAAACAGTGGCAGAAAACGAACAACAGGCACAAGCCTTTGATTTGCTGATAGATTATTACCGTACAGGAGACCTTGAAACCTGGGATAAATACAATGTAGCATGGGTAGAAAATGCAACTGATATAGATTATATCAACGGGTTCGTGGAAGTTTATAATGACCCGAAAGCTTTCCGTGGTTCTTATGAGACCATAGTACAGATCACTGATTTCGATATGTCCCAAAAAATGCAGGTGCTATCGGAGAATGCCCAATGGTTCGAAGATAATTCCCCGTTAATCGATTCCCATAAAAAGAAAAACGTTCAGGGCGTGAAGTATAAAGTAGTGAACGTGGCAGGGGAAGCAGGTGACGCATCACCTAGTACGCCCATAGGGGTCAACTTGCCCAATAACAACTGGATACGTCAAAAACACGGTTCTAAATCCGTTTCACTGGGGAATATCATTTTTGCCTATAGCCAGGACGGTAATGAAGCCAAGTTAAAAGAATTTGCTCATGATGAAGAGGAGATCCAGCTTGAAAAAGAGTATGGTATATTGGCCGATAAAATGCTTACTGCGCTGCATGAAGTAGTGGGTCATGCCTCAGGGCAGATCAATGCCGGCGTGGGGCAACCCAAGGAAACATTAAAAAACTATGCTTCTACCATGGAAGAAGGTCGCGCCGACCTGGTGGGGTTATACTTTTTGTACAATCCTAAACTACAGGAGCTGGGCCTGGTAGACGATTGGGAAAAATTAGGAAAGGCTTCGTATGACGGATACATCAGAAATGCACTTGTAACTCAAATGACCCGTTTACAACCTGGAAGTGACATTGAAGAAGCCCACATGCGTAACAGACAAATGGTTGCCGGCTGGGCGTATGAAAAAGGGAAGGCAGATAATGTGATTGAAAAAGTAAACCGGGATGGCAAAACTTATTTTAATATCAACGATTACGAAAAACTCCACACGTTATTTGGTGAATTGCTGAGAGAGTCACAACGCATCAAATCGGAAGGAGACTATGAAGCAGCCAGTGCCTTGATTGAAGGCTATGGAGTAAAGGTGGATCAAGCTATTCATAAAGAGGTGCTGAACAGGAATAGTCAATTTAAATCTGCTCCTTATTCCGGGTTTGTAAACCCTATTATCTCTGCAGATCTGGATGAGGAAGGCAATGCCTCAAATGTAGCCATTAGTTATCCTGAGAACTTCCTGGAGCAGATGCTTTACTATGGTAAGCAGTATGCCTTTTTACCGGAAGAAAATTAGAGTTGGTAACCTTTATGTGAAGGTATGAGGAGGATTAATTCTCTTGTTAGCTTACATAAAGTAAACTGAATAGGTACTTATAGAAAAAATAGTGGTGCAGGAGGAAGTAACTGCATCACTGTTTTTATACTTTTTGTTATCCTTTTTTTCGTCCGATCTTAGTTTTTAGTGTAGCGATCCCTGGATGCAGGAGTAAGTCCGATGTTCAGCACAAGTATCAGAATGCTAACTAGTTTAAATCGTTTTGATCCTCGATCAGTAATTGAGGACGTTCGGTGCAGACCCTCCGCATTGTAGATGTTTATCGGTTAATAATTTTAGGTTTTTTTGATCCAGGCCCGGCAAATAAGGGGCTTTTGATTAGATTTCATCTAGAACCTTCACCACGAAGTCTTGAGAATCTATGAAGTTTAAAATCTTTGTTCTTCTAATGGTCACTCTTATATCGTGTAATGAAAAAGACTCTAATACAAAAGAGTTACTTTCCGCTAGATGGTTTCACCTGGGTTTTTACAATCATGGTCAGCCCAATTACGATACCTTATATACGGAAGTCAATGATAGGTTTGGAGAAGGTAACATCTCAGATATTACCCATACGATTTGGACAGACTCCGGCGTTTTTAGGCACGTATATACTCAAGATTCGTCTAAGCTAATTCAGGTTGATTCTGTTGATAGGATTGAGTTAAGCGAGTTCACATTTATAAATGATAGTGTTGGAATTGTATATAGTGGTTATGTAGATCTATCTCAATTACTTAAAAACAAAGCCAAAGCCAATGTGAATATGAAAGAAGAAAATTTCATATTATCTAATTCTTCAAAAGGTATTCTTTTGATATTCCCGGATTATCTGGATACAGTCCTTGTCTCTAAACTTTCAACTGATTCTTTGATCATTCAATTTAATGAGGTTAGGTCGAGCAAATTTTACAAAGCAAGGTGAATTTTGCTCAAAAGCCCCCCTAATCAAGCTGTGACAATTCACTCTCAATGGTGTGGCTGACGGTTCATGGGTGATGTCGCACTGCGTTTAAAAATTGTAAGCTTTGCAGGCAGATCGGGCAACACTATCAGGAAGCCCAAACTTCCTTAGTTGGTGCGTTTTACTATTTCTACCCTTCTATTGAGCGCCCTGCCTTTTTCATTCTCATTACTTGCAACAGGCGCCAGCATAGCGACACCATCTGCAGTCAATCTTGAGGAAGCTATTCCGTAGGTATCGATTAATTCTTTTACCGTAGCCATGGCACGTTCTTTTGACAGCGTCATGTTTTTTTCAAAGTCACCGGAAGCATCCGTATGGCCTACGACGAACAGGTTGATGGTGGGATTAGCTTTAAGGTAATCAGCCAATAATTCTATAGACTCTTGGGATTCCGGTTTTAGCCTTGCACTGTTCAAATCAAAGCGAATACCATACAAGGCAATCCTGCCTTCTTCTTCAAGCTTACTCTCTATGTCATTTATCGTTACTTTGGATAAGTCCAATGGCCTGGATGTTACAATATCAAACCGATATACATTACTATAACTTTCAAAACCACTCATGACGGTAATGGTCACGGTTTTGTCATTGATGGTTTTTTCTGCAATTAAATAGGTAGAGGCATTTTTTCTATATGTGTTACCTCCATTGGCTAATCCAGGCAGTAGTTTTTTCTGGTACAATGCATAAGGTATGGAGGTAAATGAGCCCTGCTTAGGATTACATTCTTCCTGATAACAGGAAAACAAAATATCATACCCCTTTCGGGTAAATGCGTCCTCGTAATTTTTGTAAAACTCCAATTGCGACTTGCCCTTGGGTAACTCATAGTCAATGGAAGTATGTTTCCCTTCTATTACCTTACTTTTACCGTCAGGGTAAGTATTATCCAAAGCAACCGTATAACGTTCATACTCTTTTTGCGAATATTGTACTATCCAGGATTCGGGATATCGCGAAAGTAGTTCGCTGTCTTTTGAGCTGGCAACATCTTTCTGTGCGTGTGCCATGGTAGTTGCCATCAAAAATAAAATACTGATTTTTTTTACTTTCATTCGTTAAAAAATTGTTTTGCGCTGGGATTTTTTAAAGGATGTCCGGGCCAAAAGTATAAAACAGGGCATGCCTGTTTCTGTCACTTCCTGGATTGTCGTAAATGCCAGAGCCTGTTTCATTCATAAAGTCAGAACGTAAGAAGAGTTGTACGGTTTCATCCAAAAGGTCATGGCCCCTGTGGGTTTCAGGCTTATCCAATAGAAGAAATGAAGAAGCGTGCTTCACTCTTTGAATTTGAACGTAGTGTTGTGCAGTGTTAATGATCTTCAGGCAACAATGTTATATCAGTCACTTTCTCTCATAGAGAAATAATCAAACATTGCAATCGAATCACTTTTCTTACCTGAAGAAGTGGCATACATTCCAACATAGACGCCATTGAATTTCCGGGCAATTTCATCCGAAACGAGCGTGTAATCCTGAATACCACCTATCGGTTTTAAACTGTTTTCACTCTCACCAAAAAAGAACTGTACTTTCAGGCCTTTCACTTTTGCGTTTAACACTACCTCTTTACTCTTGTAAGGAACCAACGCAACCACCTTCGGCTCGAATTCTCCTTCGTTTCCTTTCTGAAATGCTTTTATCAAAACAATGTCCTCTTTCCTTTTAAGCAGCTGGTAGTTATTACCATGCCGGCGATAAATGACCAGTCCTGCTTTTTCATTGTCTTTTTTGGTTTTAAAGGACAGTTTAGTGGTGGCCTCATAGTTAAAAAAACGCGAACGTTGTGCAATAAACGAAGGGTTAACCAATTCTGTGACCATTTCAGGGCGTAACATGATCTCCATTTGCCCGTCCTTTTGCTTATACCATTCAGACCGGGGTGTTCGTAAGAAATTCCATTCCAATCCAGGTGAATTTCCGTCAAAATCGTCTCGTTCTGCAATTTCCGGTACAGGACTCCAGCTTAGGTCAGGACGTTTTTGTTCCTCCTGCAAAAGACCGATACCCGGGTTGAAAATGGGTGTAATACCGCTTTCCTGTTGGGACATTATCACCTTTGCAAGGAATGTTTCGCGGGCCAGTGTAACATACCCGTCTATTTTTCGCTTGGCAAGCATTACACTCCACCAGTCTCCGTTTTGGGTTTGTACTATATCAGCATGACCGGTTTGTCCTATTGAATGTGTTTTTCCCAAATGACGATGTGTCATAACCGGGTTAGCATGATTAGGGACGTAGGGACCCCACAGATTTTTGCTGTTGAATACAGTAACCGAGTGATATTCTCCGGTCCCACCTTCGCCTATTAACAATAAATATTCATTATCGATTTTATATAAGTGAGGGCCCTCCGCCCAGCGGGCATTGGAGGCGTGACCATAAGTGAGTTGTTTCTTTTCTCCTATCAATACTCCTTTATCGGGGTCTATTTCCTGCAGCCAGATCCCATTTTTCCCAGGCCATTCACCTTGTGTCCCATCAACAATCCCGGCGCCTGTATAATAACAACGTCCGTCATCTTCCCAAAAAAGAGAAGGATCTATTCCCGGTGCGTCTTTTATCCATATAGGTTCGCTCCACGGACCGGCAGGGTTTTTAGCGGTGATGATGAAATTTCCTTGTTGTCCCACCATAGTAGTAATGATGTAATAAGTGCCTTTATGATACCGGATAGTCGGAGCAAATATTCCGTTCGAATTATCCAAACCGTCCTTGTATACAATTTGATCGGGACGATGAATGCCATGGCCGATTTTTTCCCAGTTGACCAGGTCTTTACTTCGATGAATGGGTAGTCCCGGATACCATTCGAAACTGGAATTCACCATATAATAGGTGTCTCCCACACGGCAGATGGAAGGATCAGGATAAAACCCGGGTAAAATGGGGTTTTTAAAATATTCAGGAGGGGTTTGTCCAAAAACATTCAAACAAAAGAAGACTCCAAATAGTAACTTCGTTGTTTTTATATACAAGTTCATATCTTTTGCCTTAAGGCATTATCAATCAAATAGAATATTCCTTGATAAAAAAACATATCGAGTGAGTTCCTCCTTACTTTCTTTAATCTACAAGCCAGGACTGTTTTTCAAATTTATATTCTTCCTGACGGACTTTCCAGCGTCCGATGCACTTTCGAATGGTAGAAACCCTATGTTTTTTATCACTGGTATACGTCTTGAATGGTGAATATAGATCATGAAGTTGAGCGTTCCAAAGGGTGGGAAGCCTCGCAGTGGAGCCTCAGTTTAATCAAGTGGCATGTGTGTCGCTGAGGCTTTAAGACTGTGTCGTAATTGCTTAGCTTCCTACTCAATTATGTGCTTTTTTTCTTTTTTTTATATCACTCCATGTAACTAATTCGATATTGTTCTTTTTGAGCTTTGACATGGTTTTTTCGCTTGTAAAAAAGTCAAAATCTATTTGTCTCCATTCGGAGCCGAAATTCGGATGGTTTATCGTAACTCCTTTCATTTCACTATCATCAAATGCCGGATGGATTAAGATAAGGTTTATGCCATTGGTTAAATTTTCTAAAACCCTATTGTAGTATTCGCCTAGTTCGCCAGTTCTGAAATACTCAAATTCTCCAACATAAGTTTTGTCAATTAGAAAATCTCCTTCTTTGATGTTTAATTTAGGATTCAGTCCGACCATCTGCATCAATTGTTCGTTTATCAAAACGGGAAGGTCGAATTTTTCACCCAAATCTTTATAAATTTTGAAAAATGCAGGGTGTGATCCAACACTATACATATGTGAATCAATATGAGTTGGTTTTAATCCGAATTTGATCGCTTTTTCGATTTGTGCCTGAAGCTCTTTTTTTACGTCTTCAGCAGATGCATTTTTTCTAAGCAGTTCCCTTTTTTTAAAGAAATGTCCATTCTCATCCACTAAGCTTGGAACTTCTGAAACAGGTAACACTGGTCCAAATTTGTAATTTTCCCATTCGCAAGTTAAGGTCAGGTGAATCCCGTTATCAAATTGAGGATTGTTTTTAGCATATACCGCCATTTCATAAAACCACGGGCAGGGAACCATTATACTATAAGAATTCACAATTCCTTTCTCCAGTGATTGAATCGTAGCCATATTTTCGGAATGAGAAAGTCCCGCATCGTCTGCGTGGATTATCAATAATTTGGTGTTTTCTGAGAAGCTCAATTTTTGTGCTGAGTTCATTTTTAATCAGATCTTTTTCAATTTGAAGTTGATTTTTTTATGAATTGTGTAAGACATCTAGGTATTGCTCGTGCCTCTGGATTCTTATAATATCTACTAAAATATCAGATTTGCAGTGCACATTCAAATTGCCTGGTTTAGGCATATGCTATACCTTTTTGTATACGCTTTGAACGATGAAGATAGCTGATTAAGGAGGGGGTGAGCAGGGGAGTTGTTATCCTGAGCTGAGCAAGTGGCGTATGTGTCGCTGAAGTTTTAGTGTAAATACAAGATGGTTAATCGTGAGGTTAGAACTGAAGTAAGCCAGGCTGCGGTATCTGTACTGAAGGAACTACCTGCGGAGACCATAAGATCGGATAAGGTAGCACATACTCCTTTCTAAACTCATTTAGTGAAGCTTAATGCGTTCCAATCTTGATTTTAAGGCCAAACATTTGTTATGACATATTTTTGGAGAACTGGTGTTATTTAGGTCCAATAATAAAATGTTGAGACACTCCAGTCTAAAAGCCGAGCTCCTTAGAATGTACCCGGATTACAACCCTATTCCAATATCAGCAGACGCTGTCGTTATATGGGCGCCAGTTGGATACGATAGGGTTGATACGATAGGAGCTGAAATTATATGTTGTAGATACTAAACGTATGGTATGTCAGGTCTAGTTAAACTCTTGTCGGCTGAGCTCTTCATATATCTCAAAAGCATCTGATTCAGCATCCTTTTGCAAACAGTTCAGTTAGCTTGTTGATGATGGTCTGTTATGTGCATTTGAATTGTTTTTGTCCACGGTTTAGGTATCAGTAGTCACCTCATCCCAGTAGTCCGTTTCACCGTAGTTGGTTAACCAATTTATTGCCAAGTGCCACTCCATAACAACATCTGGATCAAGATTGCCAATACGAACGCTTTCGTCTAACCCATATTGTCTTATCGCCCAATGTGCTCTATAGATCAAATCTGACTGATCTAATATTTCTTTGGTACTCCTTAACTCGATGGATTCTAAAAATTTTTCTGTGGACCCATTCAATGATGGTAGTACTTGCAACATTTCGTCAACATTGCATTGTGCGGTGGGAAGGTCTCTTTGTACTTTACCAATCGCCCAAAGCAAAAGCCAAATACACTCTGAACGCCAGGAAAATTGAAAGTTTTCATTTTCGCTCTTGTCATTTTTTTGAAGATATGTTTTTTCTTCTCTGCTCAAACTTGAAAAAACAGACTCTCTCTTTAACCATTCAATAATTATTGATGAGTCTACACCATGAGATGCTGCAGCTACACCAAATAGGCAAAGTATCCTTAAGCCAATTTCCCTTGGGGTCCGAATTTTGGCGTCCGCCTTAAATTCAATTAAAGGAAGATACGGTATGAAATCAGATCCTAAATCTGTAAGTATTTTTTCCGATCTTGATTTTCTCTTCTCCTGTTCTGTCATGAGAAACTCGGTTAAGTTATTTGCAGTGCAGGACATAATTAAGCATGACAATTGACTATACAATACAATGTGGTACTTACATTTATTTTATCAAAACCTTAATCTAATGGATTTTGAATAAAATTCATATCGGTATTGACTACATGAATCTAAATTCCTCCTAGAGCTCATTTAGCAAAGGGTAATGCGCTCCAAATGAAAATACTAAGCATTGTTTAATGCAGATAATACTGTAGCACTCATTTTCAATGATTTTAATACCGTTTTTTGTAGCAAGTAATACAATCGAAACCAAAGCGACTAAGAAACGATATGATATACGTTTTTATGAAGTTTCACTTCCCTGCCCTATAAATCCAAAACGTGTTACATTTTGAGCGTTATTTTGATGATGCCGGCATCTCTGAAACGCCCCAGTTTTTATTGGGTTCAGGTCCCATTTCCAGGATCAATTTACCACCTTTGAGGAGTTCCTTTGCCGGGAACCAAAAATTTTGTAACACCTTGTTATTCAAGGTGACACTTTGAACATATTTGTTATGAAATGAAGTGTTTTTTGCTTCAATGATAAAAGTATTTCCCCTTCCATATCTACTTCCCAGATCTATTTCAACCTTCTCAAAAACAGGACTGCCAATTTCATAGATCGGATCCGTGCGAACACCGCCATCAGTTTGAAATAGACCCAGGGACGCCATAAGGAACCAGGCACTCATCTGGCCCTGATCTTCATCACCCAGGTAAGCATTGGAAACGCCATAGCCATAATATCTATCTATGATGTCCCGGCTCCATTTTTGTGTCAACCATGGCTTTTTGACCCAATTGAACAAAAAGGAAAAATGCATGGACTGTTGGTTGCCCTGCGTAACCGGAAAATCCCAGTACAATTCGTTCGGAGCATTATAACGCCATGGGCTACTGACGTTGAAGCCACCGTCCAATCGCTTGGCAAATTCCTCCTCACCTATAATTTCTGCCAATGCCGGCACATCTTGCGGAACAAAAAATGAAAGCTGCCATGCATTTCCTTCCACAAATTGAAAATTTCCTGCTGTCTTGATAGGATCAAAATTAGGGTACCAGGAACCGTCAGAATGCCTTAAACGAGCGAAACCTATCTCCGGGTCGATGGCATTTTTCCACCAATACCCTCTGTCTATAAATTCTTTATACACTTTATCCTTTCCAAGTGCCTTAGCAAGCTGAGAAACGGAAAAATCGTCAAAAGAATATTCCAGTGTGTTGGAGAAACGTCCTTTATTGTAAGGTACATAATGGTATTCCAGGTACGGTTTTAAGTCTCGGTTACCTGCATAACCGTTACCTACTTTTTGCCCGGGGCTTGTTTGCATTTTGTACACTGCCCGGAAGGCTTTTTCAGCATCTATACCGCCTATGCCCATTTGATAGGCCCCTACGATGAGAGGTATCTCATGTTCTGCGACCATCACAGGTATATACTCCATTCCGGCAGGCCCTTTGGCAAGCCAACCGTGGGCATCGTACATGGCCAGTTGCGAATTCACCCATTTGGATGACCATTCAGGAGTTACGAGATTCCAAAATTGGTTTAAATTCCAGAAGGTGTTCCAAAAAGCGTCACATCCTAGTGCTATATTCTCAGGATTATCAAACTTCTGAATTTTTTCTTCCGCATCCATCCAGCTACCATCTACATCACTGAACGTATTCCTGCTCACCAGAGCACGGTACATATTGGAGTAAAAACGAGATTTTTCCATACGGTCATCCGTCTTGATTTTGACCCTTTGCAACAAGTTTTCCCAGGATTCCTCATGACTTTTACGCACTTTGTCAAAGCCCCAATCAAACGGCTTGATTATTTCCTCACTGAGGTTAAGCTGCGCATTTTCCATGCTTACGTATGAAATTCCCGTTCGCATTTGCACCACTCTCTTTTTTGAGGTATCAAACGTTACAATGCCCACCGCATCTTCCGGGCTTTCGAATTTGACCTTGATCACATTTTCTTGTAAGGTCTCATCTGAATTCCCGTTTTCCTTGCCATCAGACCAAACCCCAAAACTTTTTATGGGACTGTCAAATTCTATGGCGAAATGAACCGTATATTCTTGTTGGATATCGTCCCATTCTTTGGGTTCTTCCCCTCCCTCTATAAATTGCTTTCTGTAATATCCTTCGCCCCATACGGAGGGTGATATTTGCTTACTATAGCCTATCAGCCTGTTGTTACCTATTTTTTCGAAATAGGCTTCCTCAATAGTGTATCCATATTCGGCTGGTATTTGCAGGTCGACCAACACCCTGGAATCAACACTGTTTTCGGGATAGGTATATCGTTGAAAACTACAACGAGTAGTCGCCGTTAATTCTGCTTTAATATCGTAATCTTCCAATACCACCGCGTAATAGCCCAAAGGGGTTTCTTCTGTTCGTTTATCAATTCTGGAGCGATACCCGCTGTCCGGATTTCCCTGTTTTCCGATGTTGGTCCTTAACGGGCCATTGGTGGGGAAAGTACCCAGACCAGCCATTGTCCATTCATGTATATGGCTGAAAGTCCCCACACTTTCAAAAGAAGGTTGATAACCCGCCTGCCATCCCGATTGCTGGTTGTCCGGACTGATTTTTACCATACTAAATGGCATCCAGGGGCCGGGCGCAATCATCCAACGGGAATGACCTGTGCCGATTTTAGTGTCCACATAGTCCACTAGATCAGCAGGATGCTTAGGTGTTCTTTTAATTTCGTCTTCCTCCGTTAATTTTCCATCAATAAAGATTTGATAGGTACTCTTACGGGCTGTTTTGACCGTCTTGACAGGAACCTCGAAAATGTGCCGGCCAGACTCAACGACTGTTCTGAATAGTGGTTGGTTGTCCACATGAACCTCTAAAACGGGTGAACCCTGTAAGTGTTGTAAATCAACCAACAAGGGTTGGTATGCTTTACCTGAATCCGAAATCTCATAGCTTGCCATGCTCACATTTCTTATGAACAAACCAGATGGCTTGACCAGCTTTGAGGTTTCAGGCCCTTCCAGTTTTATGTGATCAAAAACCAGCCAACTTCCCTGGAGTGTGGTTAATTGTAACGTGTTTCCCCCTTTTTTTAGAGCCCTGGCGTCGATTGGGATCCCCAGAATCTGTTCCTTAAAATCAGTTCCATCACCCTTAAGTGCATTTTCACTTTTACCATGCTCTAATTGAAATTTCCATATCGAATCATTCAACGTTACTTTAAAGAGCGCAGGGTTTTCGGGACTACAATCCAGAATATCTATCGTCAGTTTGTAGGAACCAACGGAAGGCACTTCGTCTAAAGAAAAAAGTAAATTCAATTCATGAGGCCTGATACCTGCCAGCCCGGAAGTTCCGCCCCAATAATCTATTGCACCCGGGAGCACATAAGGTAAATCCTCCTTTTCACTTGAATACCCAATGGCAAAAAAACGGTCTTCCCAGCCAAAATCCTTTTCCAAAAACTTGCTATAATCGGATGGGGCCAGCGCAAATTCAGCAGCACTGTTGTCCGATATCCCCAATTGCCAAATGGGTTTTTGTCCGGAAGCATTAAATGATATCGTGATTGTAATTAATAGAAACCATTTGGTTTTTAGGTTCATAACTGTTTGATTAACTGGATTTATTTTCAACATAAGATATAATTACTTCTACAGCACGTTTTTCCGAATGGGTCAATTTGAAGGTGTCAAAATGAATAGGTGCAACAAGGGTCCCGTTATAATTGAACGCTGTACTATGGGTTTGATTCACTTCTATATTCACGGAGGTTCCCTCAACCGGCACCATATATAGGATATAGGTTATTTGAAAAGATCTCTATCGTATCTTCAAACTCATTGAGCACAACTTCTTAAAAATGGTCCGGATGAGTTGACAAACTCATTACCTGCCAGGGCCTGGTAATCTGAATAAATTGAATCTCGCTTTACAGAGTAGTTGGGACATATATAATATGCTCCATCTTTTAAAGAATTTTTTAAAAGAAGCAGTAAAATTTGTTGAGTAGTTTGCTTCATAAGATCAACGCGTCTTGTTTCTTTTCAAAGATAATGATATGTTTGAACATATGAACATATGCAGAAATTTAGTTTTACTTAAACGTCAGATTACGGGTTCGTATTACTATTCCACCTAGGACACATTTAGTGAAGGGTAATGCGTTCTGGATTTTCTTTTATGTTAGAAAATACTCGGCACTTTAATACGGATAATGTTTCGGCATTCATTTTCGACAATGTTAATACCGTGTTGTGTGGTAAAAATATGTTTGCTGAGCATTTTTTACTCTGCCAATGTGACAAAGCTCAGATTATAAATCCTGTTCTAAGATCAGCACATACGATGTTGGTCAGTGGAGGAAACTCCCCCACATCCCCAAAAATATTCGGTAATGGTGTGGATTTTAACCATCGAAGCTTGCAAGTTTCTCAAAAATACTCTTAAATTTGCACTCCTTGAAAAACTTCAAACTGAAGCTTATGTTAGTGCAAAATTATCATATCGCAATAAAGACCGAGTTCAGGTAGCCCAAAACCTGAAGAAAGATAATTTTGCTCGGTCTGTTAAGATCGGGTTTTTTTATGCCGTTTCCGGCATCATCAATCAATGTCAATCTGGCCAGACAAATAAAGTTTGAGAATTCTCTGGCTACAAAAGTGATTATCATGGCACTAACATTAGCGGATCAATACTACCTGAAAGCACTGGACGATTATGACTATGACCTGGAGGCGGTAGTGGAGAACTTGAATTATGCACTTAGTTATGACAAGGAGCATGCGGGGGCGAACTATTTGATGGGAAGATTATACATGGAGCAGTTCGGGAAATTTGACCTGGCGGAAGAATATTTTACAGCATCCATGGCATCGGAACCAGAGAATATCAATACTTGCAAAAGCTTTGCATGGCTCTTGATCCGTACTCAAAAATTTAAGGAAGCGCTAAAACTTGTAAAGTATGCATCTGGTTTGAAAGGGGCCACTATACCGGAGTTTATGCGTCTGGAAGCCCTTATTTATGAATTGCTAAAAGACTTTGCCCGGTCCAGGGAGATCCTGAACGAGGCGATGCTGGAAAGCTACGATTCGAACTTCATTTCATTCCTCAGGAATGAGTTGCATAGAGTGGAAGACAAAATGAAGCGGTATACAAATATTGATTATTATATCGTGAATTAAGGAGTAAATGGAAACCCGGGATATGGCAAATTCATACGCTAAATCTCCGGGGCCATTTTTCTGTAATCAACCTCCAGATGTTTATCTTTCAGGGCATGAAAGCAGCCACACTTCCGGAGATAAGAAAAGAGTTAAAATCACTTGACCCAAGTGAGATCGCGGAAATATGCCTTCGGCTTGGTCGCTTCAAAAAAGATAACAAGGAACTGCTAACGTATTTGCTGTTTGATGCTTACGACGAGCAGGCTTATGTAGAGTCGATCAAATAT
The DNA here is from genome assembly GCF_007097395.1 of Fulvivirga sp. M361. Classification (GTDB taxonomy): domain Bacteria; phylum Bacteroidota; class Bacteroidia; order Cytophagales; family Cyclobacteriaceae; genus Fulvivirga. Next base: position 82,300 of record NZ_VKDC01000008.1, on the reverse strand, counting down.
GAAATTGACGACCTGATGGAAGAGATCAATACGAGCAATCTGTATTATGCGAAAAAAGGTCTCCGTAAAATTTTGAGAAACCTGAACAAATACATCCGTTACTCCGGTCATAAACAAACAGAAATGGAGGTACTACTGCACTTTTGCCAGGCCATCAGAAGATCACCCATAGCTGTCCACCGAAGTTCGGTGATCACCAATATGTATGACAGGATGGTGCAAAAAATAAACAAAGTGCTGGAAGGGCTCCATGAAGACCTTCAGGCAGATTACGAGGAGGCGATCGGACAGCTTTGACAGAGCCTTTCGGCCACGTGTCCGTTCAGACAAAGATTCTCATTCCTCTGCAATAACCGATATTAAAAATCAGCTGCCAGGGCATGGGTCGCACAAAAAGAAGGATCATTCACCTGTCAGAGGTTGATATACCCCCGTGCTGGTATAGGCCACCTGCCGACATTTGGTATTTCATTTAAGAATAATCATCATATGCTTTTAAAACATAATTGCATGGCCTGGGTAATCGGGATGATTGCCATTTGCATGAATCATGTGCTGGCTCAAACCCCTGCGGAAATTGAGGATCCTTTTGTTCTTTCTATCAATGCGCTCGACGCCAGGGCGACATTTTATCCATTTGCAGACAGTGCAGCAGCACTCCGAAATACCAGGTCACATGACCAGAATTATCTGTCATTGAATGGAAAATGGAGATTTCACTGGGCTGAAAATCCAGGTGTCAGGCCAGTGGATTTTTTCAAAGAAACCTTTAACGTTGATCATTGGGCTGAAATAGACGTACCCTCAGACTGGCAGATGAGGGGATACGGAATACCTATATATACGAATGTAAAATATCCTTTTGAAAAAAAACCACCCCATATTCAGTCTCACTTTAATCCTGTGGGTTCATACCGTCGTGTTTTTGATCTACCCAAAGATTGGGTAGGTGAGAAGGTGGTGCTTCATTTTGGCGCCGTCAATTCAGCTTTCTTTGTATGGGTCAATGGAAAAAAGTCAGGTTTTGGTAAGGGCAGTAAAACTCCTCGTGAGTTCGACATCAGTCGCTTACTCAGACCAGGGGCCAATTCTCTGGCCGTAGAAGTATACCGCTGGAGTGACGGTAGTTACCTCGAGGATCAGGATATGTGGCGGTTGAGTGGTATAGAAAGGGATGTATACCTTTACAGGGAGCCTTCCATTCACTTGCAAGACTTGTTTGTAAAAGCCTCGCTGGACAATGGCTATACCCATGGTGAGCTGACCATTGAAGCAGATTTTGGGAGAAAACCCAAAAAAGGTATGGTCCGCTTTAACCTCAAAGATGCTGAGGGGCACACCGTTTTTGAGGAACGTAAGCCCGTGAAACAATCCGTAGTATTGGAAACTGAGATCGACCATGTAAAAAAATGGTCTGCGGAGTATCCTCATCTCTATACCCTGATCATAACATTGGAAGGCAGAATGGAAAGGACCTGGTACTGTGGTAGGGTCGGATTCCGTAAGGTGGAGATCAAAGAAAAGCAGCTTATGGTAAATGGCAAGCCGATTTTTCTGAAGGGAGTAAACAGACATGAGCATGACGAAGAAGATGGTCATGTGGTCACCCGGGAGGATATGCTGGCAGATATTATTTTGATGAAAAAGCATAATATCAATGCGGTTAGGACCAGCCATTATCCGAATGACCCTCTGTGGTATGAACTCTGCGATGAATATGGGTTGTACGTAGTGGATGAGGCCAATATTGAGAGCCATGGCATGGGAAGCTGGCTCAATCATGACTACAGCCTGGACAAGACACTGGGTAATAATCCAGATTGGAAAGCTGCCCATCTGGACCGGGTTAGACGAATGGTGGAACGTGACAAAAACCATCCGAGTATTATCATATGGTCATTGGGCAATGAGGCAGGCTCCGGTCAAAATTTCGAGGACGCGGCACAATGGATCAAATCCAGGGACCCTTCGCGCCCTGTACAGTACGAACAGGCATGGCTGGAAGATTACACAGATATTGTGGTGCCCATGTATCCGCAGTTGGAACATATCCGCGAATTTCTTTCGCTGAACGACCCGAGGCCTTTTATTATGTGTGAATATGCACACGCCATGGGAAATAGCGTAGGGAACCTCGCTGACTATTGGAATCTGATCGAGTCCGAGCCACAGCTCCAGGGCGGGTTTATCTGGGACTGGATGGACCAGGGACTTCTGAAGGACACTCCCACTGGCAAAGATTACTTTTACGGAGGGGACTTCGGCCCGGAAGGAACACCGAGTGACGAGGATTTTTGCCTCAATGGCCTGATTTTCCCGGATCGTACTATAAAACCAGCCTTGAAAGAGGTCAAAAAAGTTTATCAAAATATAAAATTCAGAAATCCTGTGATGGAAGAAAAACAGATCAGTTTTGACGTTTATAACTTCTTCTCATTTACTCATACCAAAGACCTGTCCTTCAGGTATCAGGTTCTGGCCAATGGTAAAGAAGTAGCAGGCGGACCTGTTACCATTAAGAATATTGAACCGCTGGGTCAGGGAGAAATGGTGATATCCCGGAACTGGCAGAATGTACCGAACCAGGAATTTTTTCTGAACCTTGAAGTAAGCCTGCCCTCTGCTATTCCGGGACTACCGGGTGGTCACCTACTGGCGACGGAACAGTTTCAACTATCTGCTGGAGCTACATCGTTCAACCCTGTAAGTAAAGAGAATACTGAACTTTCCTTGCAGGAATTAACGGATAGGTATCGTATTGCCGGAGAAAATTTTACAGCCGAATTTTCAAAGACTACGGGGGAATTGACTTCCTATACACATGGAGGGCGTGTGTTGCTGAAAGGGCCTTTGACCGCTAATTTTTGGCGTAATCCCACCAGTAATGACCGTGGATATAATATGCTGAAGCATTTGGGTGTATGGAAAGAGGCTGTCAGCAAAAGAAAGTTGACAGACCTAAAGGTCATTGAAGGTCACCATGACAGGATAGAACTGCAAACCCGGTATCAACTGTTGGATGGGAAAGCCAGCTATTCCAATACGTATAGTGTGTATGGAACCGGAGAAATTTACGCAGAGATGTCTTTCCGGAAAGACAAATCCCTGCCTGAACTGCCCAGACTGGGAATGCGCCTGAAAATGCCCTATGAATATCATAATATTACCTGGTATGGCAGAGGACCTTTTGAGAATTACATTGACAGAAAATCAGGAAGTTATATTGGTTTATATAAGTCGTCCGTCAAAGGTTTTGGTACTCCATACATTGTGCCCCAGGAAAATGGCAACAGAGCTGGTATCCGGTGGATGCAGTTCCTAACCGATGATGGAATCGGTCTTGAATTTCGTGGAGAGCAACCTCTCGAAATGAGTGCTCATCCCTACTCGCTTGAGGACCTGGATCAGTACCCGCGTCATCGATTCTCCCTGCCTTCAAAAGCTTTTGTTGAGATCACGGTCGACCACAAGCAAATGGGAGTGGGAGGGGACAACAGCTGGGGATATCGCCCACATGAACAATACCGTCTTTTGGAGCATAAATACCATTACTCTTTCATGATAAGACCTGTTCATGCCGGCACCGGTCGTGAATAACGCTTGAACCGTGCGTTTATAAGAAACTCTTTGTTCGATAGTTGCCTGAAAATTCTTTATTCACGAGAGTTTGAAACCTTCACTATACCGTCTGATGATGTGGTCATTTTTGTACATTTTGCTACTTGATGTGTAGCCTCTATTTAGGACGGGACACGGGACAGATTGCCTACTGCTCCTTGCCTACTGCCGACTTTGGGAATGAGACCAAAAAAATAGTTTGAACGCCATTTGAGGGGTGGCATGACCTTGCGCTTTGTAACATGAAGTTTTCTTACCGTTTTGTCATAGACTTAATAAAATTCACTTCCGTTTGATCAAAAGGCGTGCCGTCAGGCTTTAATATGTCGTGAAACCAGACTTCAGGTTCTTCGGCATATGGCTTTTCCCATGTCTGCCATGGATAAATGGTATTCGTCTTGCCAGCTACAAATCCCCAGTTTATAGCGCCAATCTTTTCTTCCCGGAAAGCAGGCATCATGTTTTGAAAGGTGTTGTTATTGGTTCTGGCCATATATTCTGTACAAATAATAGGGCGACCATACTTTTTGAGTTCTTCTATCTTTCTTTTTACATCCCGGGTGTTATTATCATAGGTATGGAAGCTGATTACATCCGCATTCTCCATGATCACCCGGTCCAGTTCCGGCAGTTTCTCCGGTGATCCCCACTGCTGTGCTTCACCACGCCATATCCCTATCGTCAGAGGTTGGGAAGGATTAATTTCCCTGGCCCATTGATATACCTTTCTAACCAGGCGCAATGAATGTTCATCTTTCATTTTAGGAGTCAGTTCCGTTTTATGTTCAGACGTTGCCCCGTAGGAATTTCCGTTCGAATTTCCAGGCTCATTGTAAAGGTCCCAGATCGCAATTCTACGATCATTTTTGAACCTGCCCATGACTCCTTTGACATAGGATTCAATAAGTGGATCCTTAGAAGGGTCTTCAAGAAACTCCCGGCCGGGAGCCTGCACCCACCCCGAGTTATGCAGACCGGGTATTGGTTCACGCTGTTTACCAGGTACCGGCAGTGGATCCCATACGTCATCCAGCAATACCATCATGATCTTGATATTATGCTTGTCTGCCAACTTAAGAAACTTGTTAATTCTTTCAAGGAATCCTTCTGCGTCCTGCTGCCATACCAGGTTGTGAAGAAAAACACGGTGCATGTTAAAACCCAGGTCGGCAGACCACTTTAACTCCCTGTCAATGGTTTCAGGATCAAAACTTTCAGACTGCCACATCTCCAATTGATTGATGGCCGTGCTGGGGTTAAAGTTTGTACCTGCGAACCAATCATATTGATTGTACCAGTTCCACGCCTTTTCAGAAGGCCATTGCTTCGTCGTTTGACCACATGCATTAAAACAGATGGTACAGGTCGGTATAAGGAGATACACCAAGCTTTTTTTAAGATCTTTCATGAGTGAGCTTTATCTTATTCATTGTTGTTTTCTTATTTATTTTCTAAGCCCGGACTATTCTAAACCTCAATTTTTCTGAACATTTACTCGTCCGCTCCCTTTGGGTGAGTAATGTAATACTATTGCAAAAGCCATCCTAACGTCATGTTACGTTGTAAGGATCAGTACCCCCAATTAGGAGAATGACAACCCCCCTTCAGGTTGTTGAGTAATTCATGATATTCAAAAACCAACTATCCGATTGAGTTCCCGGTAAACTACTCAATTGAAAGGTATGTTGTTCATATTCAACTGATCATTAGTCTATTATATTTTTTTGTCATTTTAAGCGCGTGCATTATGCATAGCCCTTATTTGAAGAATAGCCCCCCTGCTTGTATCCCGGAATTCTGCTTACTTGTGCCTGTAAATATGTTTCGAAATTCAAACAACTATTCTATGATGAAAAAGCTACTAACGTTATGTTGTAATCCTTTTTTTACTTTCATGATCGTATGGATAGTACCTATGGCCTTTGTGCAGGGCCAGGGCAATCCTACAATCCGGGAAGGGGTGAAGGGGCTTTCTTCCGAAAGGACACCACCCGGAATAAGCGCATTGATCAGAGGATCTGATACCGGCGTGTTTTATGACGCTGACGGAAAGGATAACGGAGATCTGACATCCGGCCATGTTGATCATTTAAAACGGGATTGGTCCGGAAATGGACTACAATCGATCACTGCTTCTCTCACCTTTGACGTTTCAGGCCGGATCACCGATGAATATGGTGATGGACTTCCGGGAGCGACTGTATTGGAAAAGGGTACCACAAATGGGACAGTTGCTGATGTAAATGGTAATTTTTCTCTGACAGTTTCATCAGAAACAGCTGTACTGGTGATCTCTTTTGTAGGATATGAGGAAGAGGAAATATTGATAAATGGCCGGTCGCAAATTACTGTGAGTCTTACCCCGGATATAGCTTCCCTTAAGGAGATAGTGATTGTTGGCTATGGTATACAAAAGAAAGAGACACTCACCGGGGCCATTTCTACTATTGAAACAAAGGAACTGGTTCAGTCTCCGGTAGCTAACATCAGTAATTCATTAGTCGGGCGGTTACCGGGTCTGATGGCCATTCAGTCCGGAGGAGAACCTGGCTTTGATCAATCGAGTATAAGGATCAGGGGGGTCGCCAGCCTGAATGCAGGAGGAGAGTCCGATCCGCTTGTTTTGGTAGATGGGGTTCCACGTAATTTTAATCAGCTTGATCCCAATGAGATAGAATCCATAAGTATTCTGAAGGATGCATCGGCCACAGCGGTCTTTGGAGTAAGAGGTGCTAATGGTGTTATATTGGTCACTACCAAGTCCGGAGTGACAGGTAAACCTCAAATGAGTTACACGGCTAATTTTGGTGTTCAGGCACCTACTCAGTTACCTGAGCTATTAAATAGCTACGAATATGCCATGCTTCGGAACGAAGCAAGCGAAAATATGGGCCAAACACCCTACTTTTCTGATCAGGACCTGGAACTGTATAAAAATGGAACGGATCCCTACTTTCACCCGGACATCGACTGGTTTGATCTGATCTTAAAGGACAATTCCTTCCAGCATCAACATAATTTTAATATAAGAGGGGGTATTGAAGATGTCAGATATTTTATTTCACTGGGGTACTTTGACCAGGACGGTGCCTACGATGTCCAGGATGTTCAGGATGCATTTTCAGCAAACCCAAAATTTACCCGATATAACCTGCGTTCGAATGTAGACATTGATTTTAATGAAAATTTTTCCGCGGCCATCAAACTTGGCGGACAATTCTCTGATTCGAATTATCCCGGAATCGGTGCAGGAGACATATTCTTCCGGATACTGACTTCCAATCCATTGATGAATCCGGGTATAATAAATGGTCAATTAATATCGAACGTAGAGGGTCTGCCTTCAACTTCAGGTAACCCTTTGGACGCCATTGTCAACAATGGTTATCAGAGAAATTTTAACAGTACGCTTAATACGAGTGTCGGCCTCCAGCATAAGCTGGACTTTATTACCGAGGGGTTGAAGATAAGGGCAATGGTAGCTTATGACAATTACTATCAGCATGCCGTAGGACGTAACAAGGCTATGAATACTTACCGCATTATAAGAGATCCTGATGACCCTTCCACACCGGTTTTTGTGGAGGAAGGAAACGATGCTCCTTTTTCTTTTTGGGAGAATTATAGTAGAAACAGAAAGATATATGCGGAAGGGGCCATTGAATATGCAAGAGCTTTTGGCTACCACAATGTAACCGCGCTTGCTTTATATATGCAGGAAAAGTACAGGGAACCGGGGCAAGAGTTCAATGTTCCTCAGGCATATCAGGGGCTGGTCGGTCGTATCACTTACAATTATCGAGAGAAATACCTCACAGAATTTAACATGGGATACAATGGCTCTGAGAATTTCCCAAAGAATAACCGTTTTGGTTTCTTCCCTTCACTGTCTGTTGGCTGGGTTTTGACCGAAGAATCCTTTATTCCCAAAAATGACCTGTTGTCCTTTGTGAAGATCAGGGGTTCATATGGAGAGGTAGGAAATGATAAAATAGGTGGTGCCAGGTTTTTGTACCTGCCGTCGGTCTACTATCCCAACTCCGGTGGGTATTATTTTGGAGATTACGGCAGTGGCTTATACCAACGTTATGTCGGATCCTCAGAAGGCAGGATCGGAAACACAAACGTTACATGGGAAAGAGCTAAAAAGACTGATATTGGCATAGAGACGGGTTTTTTTGCTGATCGACTTCAAATCAATGCCGATGTGTTTATGGAGAAAAGGGATAATATCTTATGGTATTTGGGTACAGTCCCTGCACATGTTCAGGCAGAACTGCCTCCCGTAAATATCGGGAAAGTTGAAAACAGGGGTTTTGAGATTGAAGTCAACTACAGTGACCAGGTAGGGGAATTCAACTATTGGGTCAGAAGCAACTACTCATTCGCTAAAAATGAAATTAAATATATGGATGAACCACTTCGGGCACATCCATGGTTGCAACGGACGGGCAATCCGGTGGGTCAGTATTGGGGATTGGTCAATGAAGGATTCTACAATACACAAGAGGAACTGAATTCAGCTCCCCTGTCTGCATTCACCGGCGAGTTAAAGCTGGGTGATGTAAAATATGTCGATCAAAATGACGATGGTGTCATTGATGAAAATGACGAAGTACCCATAGGCTATTCCAGGTTACCCCAGGTGGTTTATGGAATATCATTTGGCGGTAGTTTCAAAGGTTTTGATTTTTCTGTTTTGTTCCAGGGGGCAGAAAGGACATCTACTTACCTGGATCAAATGGCGGCATGGGCCTTTGATACGGATTGGAGAAATGCCACCACACGACACCTGGAGAGGTGGAACCCCGAACGATATGAGGCGGGTGAAAAGATCTCTTATCCACGTGTAGAGCTGTCACCTACCCAGGGAAACCATAACTACAGACCTTCAGATCTCTGGTTACAGGATGCAAGCTATTTGCGCATAAAAAATGTAGAAGTAGCCTATCGGTTTAAGAATAGCTTCCTTAAAGGGATCGGCGTGAGTAGTGCGAGGCTTTTTGTGAATGGCAACAACCTGATCACATGGACCAGGATGAAAACATATGATCCTGAAGCGCCGGCCGGAAGAGGACAATTCTATCCTCACATGAGGGTGTACAACGTAGGCCTGAACGTTCAGTTCTGAAAAAATAAAATCTATTCGAATGAAAAAGACATATAAAAATATACGGTTTTACAGGACCATCGGAATGGTTGTTTTCTTGAACCTGGTGGCGTGCAACGACGATTTTCTTGAAAAGCCCGAAAGTAATGATGTTACCATCGATGAAATATTTTCTACACGAATTAATGCCGAATCATTTTTATGGGAAAGCTACAGGACTTGCATGCCTGTTGGGTTTCCCTACGATTGGGGACGTCACAACGGCCTGTATGCATCAATGCTGATGGCGGCCTGCGATGAAGGAGATGTCTATGACTCCTGGCCATCCTCGAATAATCATAATACCGGGAACGTAAGCACTACATATACGGGAGAAGACAACTATGACTGGCACTACAAAGGCATTCGGAATGCCACTATTTTCATGGATAATATTGACAGGGTATCGGAGATACCGGAAGATGAAAAGAGTAGGATGAAAGCGGAGGTAAAGATCTTGAGGGCTCTGCCGTATCATGAATTGATCAAGAGGTACGGTGCTGTTCCACTGATCACCTCTGTTCTTTCCACAGAAGATGATATCCTGTTACCACGCAATACCTATGAGGAATGTATAGATTTCATTGTACAAAGCTGTGATGAGGCAGCTGCGATACTACCGGATAGCTACCCTGCCAGCCAAACGGGTAGAATAACCAAAGGGGTTGCCCTTGCGCTGAAAGCCAGGGTCCTTTTATACGCTGCCAGCCCTCTTCACAATACCAATACACCCTACATGGGAGAAGGCAGGGAATATACCGGCTACCCTTCTTATGATGAGAGCCGGTGGCAACTGGCAGCTGATGCCAGTCAGGCACTGCTGAACTGGGCGGCAGGTGCCGGCATACAATTGGTCACAGAATCACCCGACCCGCAAGAGAATTATCGAAATGCCATTGAGCTGACTCATAATCCGGAGATCATTTTATCCAGCCAATCTGAGGGCTGGTGGAATTCCGACTGGCCTATGTTTCAGCAATTTGCCATGCCCCGAGGCATTTACGGTGGGTGGTATGGACATGGAGTGACCCTGGAGCATGCACAGAAATATTATACACAAAGTGGTGGTGACCAGATCTGGCCTGATAGTGGCCCGGGCAGTGAGTACCTATCCAAAATGCAGGAAATGGAACCACGGTTCCAGTACTCTGTACTGTATTCCGGAGGGGTTTGGAATGATGAAATAGGTGTAGTTAATTTTTTTAGAACAAACGGAGGCACATGGTCTTCCAATGCACCGGTCAACGGCGTCGGTTTTATGCGTAAATTTTTAGTGAAAGGAAATTGGGGTGGCGGGCAATACAATTGGATCGTTTTCAGGTTGGCAGAGTTTTACCTGAACTATGCCGAATCATTGAATGAAGTATCCCCGTTGGACCCCAGGGCTTTTAACGCTATTAACACCATAAGGGACAGGGCAGGTATACCTCAGCTTTCATCCGCTGATCCACGATACGATACACAGGAAGAGTTCAGAGAAGCTATCAGAAGAGAACGTGCTGTAGAACTCGCCTTTGAAGAGCATCGCTTTTTTGATGTACGCAGATGGGTGATAGCGGGACAGGAAGGAGTAATGCAAGGTGAAATGCACGGACTCAACCTTTATGAACAGGCAGATGGGAGTTTCTTGTATCAAAAAGAACCTTTTGAAACCCGTGTGTGGAATGACAGGCTGTATCTGTACCCTATACCACAGGGGGAAATTGATAAAGGGTATTTGAAACAAAACCCCGGATGGTAATCGGGACCATAATGAAAAAATCTAATGAAATGAAACAAATTTTACCGACTCATATAAAATTCAATCTTTTTGCAATACTCCTTTTTTGTTGCCTTTATGCCACAGGATGGGCCCAGTCTGCCGAGGAAAAAGTCATTGTGACTTATGAAGATGCTACGGAAGATGAGAAATCCATACCCGTGGCCTTCGGAACGCAGAAAAAAGAGGAAATCACATCGGCTATTTCGACCATTGGAGGTCAGGAAATGAGCAAAACACTTGCTCCAACATTGAGCAATACACTCTTCGGACGTTTACCTGGCCTGACGGTAATGCAGGGTAGTGGAGAGCCTGGTTATGATTCACCTTCCATGCTTATCAGAGGTAAGGGAACGTACAACAACAATAATTTTTTGGTATTCGTTGACGGATTTGAGGCTTCTTTTGATCAATTATCGGTGGACGAAATAGAGAGCATTTCTGTTTTGAAAGATGCCGCAGCCCTTGCTCTTTATGGTATAAGAGCAGCAAATGGAGCCATTCTGGTTACCACCAAAAGGGGCAGTATAGGCAAGACCAGGATCTCTTTGAGTGCAAGAACAGGCTGGCAACAACCTACTGAGTTGCCGGAATTTTTAGGCGCTTATGACTACTCAAGGCTTTACAACGAAGCGCTGCAGAATGATGGCCTTCCTGCCCGTTATTCGGATGAAGCGTTGGCAGCCTATCAGGATGGAAGTGATCCCTTTCTACATCCGGATGTCGATTGGTATGATGAAGTTTTGAGAGAAAGCGCACCTATTAGTGACTACAGTTTAACCTTTTCCGGAGGGTCTGAGACAGCGAGGTATTTTGTTCTTCTGGGACATATGTCAAATCAGGGGCTCTATGACAATACGGATCCGGATCAGAAGATCAATTCCAATGCGGATTTCAAAAGATATAATTTCCGTTCAAACATTGATCTTCAATTGTCACCGGTGGTAGATGCTTCCCTTGACTTTGGGGGTAGGATAGAAGATCGGTTCTTCCCTAACTTCAATGGGGCACAGCTGTGGGAAAATATGGCCGGTTACCCGGCCAATGCCTATCCTGTAAGAAATCCTGATGGCACATGGGGTGGAAACTCCATATATCCGGACAATCCGGTCGCGTCCATATTGGATCGGGGGTATACTTCTTCGCATGACCGCAATGTAATGGCTACGCTCAGGCTATCCGAAAAGCTGGATTTTATTGCACAAGGCTTGAGGTTCAGGCAGGCAATTTCAGTGAATAGCTGGCACAGGGGTAACTACAATAAGACCAAAGGCTATTCATTTCAGGAGTTAGTAAGAGGCGCCTCTGCAGATGGCCGTGATAGCCTTATCTACGTAGAGCAGGGAATCGATACAGATTTTGAGGTGAATGAAGGAGGAAATGACCAGTTCAATAGATTTAATATACAAATGGCCCTGGAATATGGTAAACAATTTGATAAGCACGGGATATCCGCTCTGGTGATGTATCACCAGGATGTACTGGATGTCAGTGGGAATAACGTGCCTTTTGCCAATCAAAGTATAATGGGGCGGGTTAACTACAATTACAATGCTCGTTATTATGCAGAGTTTGGGTATGCGTATAGTGGTTCGGAAAGCTTTCCCAAAGGGAAAAGGTTTGGGTTTTTCCCTTCTTTATCCGCTGCATGGATAGTGAGTAAGGAAGATTTCCTCAAAAACAGTAAAACCCTGACTTTCCTCAAAACACGTGCTTCTGCAGGTCTTGTGGGTAACGATCGTCTCGTTGGAAATCGATTTGCCTATACTCAGGATTATAATTATTCAGGAGGGTACTATTTCGGGCCGGATGTGGCGTGGTCGGGGGCTATTGAAGAAGGAACCCTTGCTAACCCCAATATTACCTGGGAAAAATCCCTGAAATACAACTTGGGAATTGAAGGTAGTTTGTTTTCAAAACTGGACTTTGTGGTAGATCTCTTTTTTGAAAAAAGAACGGATGTCCTGGCCAGTGCCAATGCTACAGTTCCTGCCTATGTAGGGGTGGATGCTCCCTTTGAAAATGTGGGAAAGGTCAATAATCGTGGGTTTGAAGTTAGCCTGACCTATCGTGATCAGATTGGGGAATTTGGGTATTTTATTAATGCCAGCGCATTTTATGCTCGGAATGAAATAAAAGAGATGAATGAGGTGGTAAGAGCCGAAGACTATCTGTACAGAACCGGTGAGGCCATTGGTCAGCCGTTCGGCCTTGAAGCCATAGGATTCTATCAGCAAAATGATTTTGACTCCAACGGAGACCTTGTGCCAGGCGTACCGGTATCTGCCTTTTCGCCTGTTCGGCCGGGGGATATCCGTTACAAAGATGTAAATGGTGATGGCTTGATCGACGACAACGACGAAATGGCCATAGGAGATCCATGGGAGCCGTCTCTGACCTACAGTTTCAATTTAGGAGGCAGCTACAAGGGGTTTGATCTGGAACTGTTCTTTCAGGGAGCAGCCAACAGGGACGTTTACCTGAACGGGACCTATTTCTGGGCATTTGTAGATGACAACAATGCAGGGACCAATATTTTGAACAGATGGACCCCTGATAACCCGGTAAGCGCCAGTTATCCGGCATTGACCACCCAGCCTAACGAAAATAACTATCGCAGATCTACATTTTGGAGTCAGTCAGGAGGTTTCCTGAGGCTTCGAAATATAGAAGTTGGCTATACACTGCCGGAACAATGGGTCAGTAAACTGGGAATTTCCAAAACGAGAATTTTTGTAAGCGGGGTGAACCTGTTTACCTGGCACAATGTGGATGCGGTGGATCCTGAGAACCTGGGTGGGTACCCGGTATTGAGGTCCTATAGTCTGGGGGGCCGAATTCAATTCTAGTACTGATCAAAAAAAGAAAAATGAAAAAGTATATATATCAATCTTTATTACTGGTGGTTTTCGTGCTCTTTGCTTGTGAGGATGATTTTCTTGACCGGGAGCTGGATACCAATTACAACGAGGATCAGGTTTTTTCTACCTACACCACTATTCGGGACTTTGGCACTGGCATTTATGCCTATTTACCGGAGGGGTTCAGCAGGATAAACGGAGCTATGCTGGCCTCCGCATCTGATGACGCTCTCCATAGTGGAACAGGCACGGCCATTCAAAGTTTAACCAATGGTAGCTGGGGAGCGCTCAATAACCCGGATGATCAGTGGGGGCGTTTTTACTCAGGGATCAGAAAGGTGAATTTGTTCCTGGAAAAAACCGTAGATTATGAAACCATCGTCTTTCGCGATACCATCTCGGATGAGGGCCGGCAGAATTATTGGAATCAAACCAATGATCTGAAATGGCTCAGGGCCGAATCACGTTTTTTAAGAGCGTTTTTTCACTTTGAATTAGCAAAACGTTATGGTGGCGTTCCCATCATTACCGAAGTATTGTCACCGGAAAGCCCGGCGCGGGAACGTAATAGCTTTGAGGAATGTATCAGCTTTATTGATACAGAGATCACTTCTATTATGGATGATCTCAGACTGACATGGAGCGGTTTCGATAACGACAAAAAGGTAGGCCGGGCAACACAGGGGGCAGCCTTAGCCCTTAGAGCCAGGGCATTATTGTATGCAGCCAGTCCGTTACATAATACGGGCAATAGCATAGAGAAATGGCAGAAGGCTGCTGAAGCGGCCCATGAAGTAATACTACTGAACCAATATTCTCTGGAAGGAAACTACAGGAACCTTTTCAGGTCGATCACTAGTGATGAGTTTATCCTTGCCCGTCGCTACGCTGCCAGCGCTGATTTTGAAAGGTTAAACTATCCTGTAGGTTTCGAGGGAGCCATGGGGGGTACCAACCCCTCACAAAACCTGGTGGATGTATATGAAACGATCAATGGACTCTCCATTGCTGACGACCCTTCGTACGACTCTTTGAACCCTTATGTGGATCGTGACCCAAGGCTCTCGATGACGGTCATAGTCAATGATTCGGAATACAAAGGGCGAAGGATAGAGATCTGGGACGGCGGCAAAGACGCACCGGATAAGCCCCGAGGTACCCGAACAGGCTACTACCTGAAAAAATACGTTGATGAAGGGTTGGATCTTACGCAAAATCGAACCAGCGTGCATACCTGGGTCTATTTTCGGTATGCTGAAGTATTACTCAACTATGCAGAGGCGATGAATGAGGCTTATGGCCCGGATAACAGCGCTGGATTTTCACTAAGTGCCCAAGATGCTGTGAATATGGTGAGGCAAAGGCCCGGAATCAATATGCCTGACATAGCTGAGAGTTCTCAGGAAGAATTCCGAAAAAGAATACGAAGGGAGAGGCGTGTTGAGCTCGCCTTTGAGGAACACAGGTTCTGGGATGCCAGGCGCTGGATGATTGGCGAAGAGTCTCTGGGGAGCCCTATCTATGGAGTAAGGGTCACTAAAAATTCAGACGATTTTCTTTATGAATATTCAAACGACCCGGTAGAGCAGAGAATCTTTGAAAAAAAGATGTATTTGTATCCAATTCCAAGAGAGGAGATCATTAAAACCAATGGTACATTGACTCAAAATACCGGTTGGTAGACCATACGAAATACAAAAAAGACATTGACATCATGAGACATATAAAGAGAATAATGACCAAAATAGCTTGCGGGCAATTATTTCTTTTGGCGGGCATGTTTTTTTCCTGCCAGGAAGATCCCGAAGAAGTAATAATAACCCAGCCTTTAGTGAATGTTTCGATCCGGTGGGGCGGGGAACAGCTGAATGTGACAGAAGAAAGAAATTTTTCGGTTGACCCTGATAAAACAGAGTTCAGAATTCCGCTTGGAGTAACACTTTCTACGGTTACGCTGGATTCATTCAAAGTGGATGTGTCAGTGAATACGGCTATTATTACCGAACTAATCTCCAATGGCACCCTTAAAAATACTGTATTGCTTCCTGAGGGTGACTACTCCATACCGTCAGAAGTAAAGGTCCAGGCCAATACAATAAGTGCACCACTTCACTTAGTAGTGGATTTCAGTACTCTTGAAGATTTTTTTGGCAGTACCCTCGCTATAGCAGTGAGTATTACGGGTACCTCAAGCCATACACTGATGGGGCCTGAGAATACCGCCATTATTTTAATTAATACAAAAGCCGCCATAGAACTGAGTGAGATCGGGGATGTGACAGAGAAGTATCTCAAAAACACAGGTTATCCCTTTATTTCAACGGAAAGAGAATACGAAGGGGGACGCTGGGGAAACCTGGATGACTGGTCAGCCAATGATGCGGCCAGGAGCCATGGCGGATATGGTGGTTTCAACTCCGATGCGGGAGGAACGTTTGGATTGGAATCAGGTTGGGGATCACCGAATATACCCAACGGTAAGGTATATCAGACCACTACACTTCCGGCCGGAAAATACGCTTTTGAAGTAGCGGAATGGGATTGGAATGGTATCAATAGTGATCCCGCGTATTTTGTAATAGCGGAAGGGAACGGATTACCGGATATCAATGCCCTGAACAACAATGCGCTGAATTACAGCTCTCTGAGTAGCGGCAAGGTTGAATTTACGTTGGCCGTGGCCACTGAGGTCTCTCTGGGTGTGGCGGTAGACTTTGTTGACGGAAGTGGGCAAGGCTTTAAGATCAAAAGGCTATCGCTTACCAGACTGGAGTAACGAGGGTGAAAAAAATACAAATGATTAAAAAGTGAATAGAATGAAATCATGGTTGGGCGACAGTACCTTGTTTTTCGGTTTTTTTTGTTTTTTGGCTTGTCAAAGCGATGGTGCCAATCGAAAATCTCTTGATCCTCCCGGGGAAATACCGGGACATCACCTGATCTGGAGTGATGAATTTGATACGGATGGAAAGCCTGACACTACCCGATGGGCTTATGAGCATGGTTTTGTCCGTAATGATGAATTGCAGTGGTATCAGCCTGAAAACGCCATTTGTGAGGATGGGGTACTCGTAATCGAGGGCAGAAGGGAAAAGCTGAAAAATGAGGAGTATGATCCTGCAAGTGACGACTGGAGAAAACAGCGTGAATTTGCTGAATACACCTCTTCCAGTATCAACACGAAAGGCACGTTTTTCTTTCAATATGGTATCCTTGAAGTGAAGGCCAAAATAGATACGGCAAAAGGGATGTGGCCGGCCATATGGACACTGGGCGAGACAAAACCCTGGCCTTCCAATGGAGAAATTGATGTGATGGAGTTCTACCGGGTTCAGAGTCAACCAAGTATACTGGCCAATGCCGCGTGGGGAGATCACTGGAATAGTACTGTTTGGGATGATGAACAACGTTCGTTGGATCACTTTCTAAAACAGGATCCGAACTGGCCCCATAAGTTCCATGTCTGGAAAATGGAATGGACGGAGGAGGATATCAGGCTATACCTGGATGACGAATTGCTCAATGAAGTAGATCTGACAAAAACAGTCAATAGCGACGGCTTTAATCCTTTTCATCAACCTCATTACATTTTACTGAACCTCGCGCTGGGATCGAACGGAGGTGATCCTTCAGAAACCCGGTTCCCCCGTAGATATGAGGTAGACTATGTGAGGGTATATAAGAGACATGCTGATTAAGGAGAGGTCACTGATGGTTTGACCATAGCCTTAAATGATCAGTAGAGTAAGAATGATATACCCATTGAATCCCATTCCTGAAAAGGAGTAAAGACAGGGGCGTAAACAACCTGTGGCATGGGGGTTGGTTGATCAATACCCCATTTTAAAGTGATGTTTCACCTGTCAGTAAACGCTGTGTTTACCTACTTAGAGGGAGGTTAATATGACACCAAAGACCAGGGTTCTTATGATAATAGATTCAGGAAAAATATTAAACAGAGTGGTCTGTAATACTTTCATTTTGATAATGCTTTTCAATGCACTGATCCTCCCGGCCCAAAATGTAATAGAAAACAGCTTTATCTGGAAGGATACGGATGGCAACACAATAGAAGCACATGGCTCCGGATTTATCTACAGGGATGGCACATACTATATGATCGGTGAGGACAAATCCCACAACGCACATCTTTTTAAAGGAGTGAATCTCTATTCATCACCAGATCTCATGACCTGGACATTTGTAAAGACAATCATTGATAAAAATACTCACACTGATCTGAATAACAATGATAGGGTCATAGAACGGCCAAAGATCCTGTACAATGATCAAACGCGGCAATATGTTGTATGGCTCCACTATGAGTCCGGCAACTATGGTATGGCTCAGGCTGGTGTTTTCTATAGTGATCAGATCGACGGTGATTACATTCAGCATAGTCATTTTCGACCCTTTGGTAAAATGGCCAGAGATTGTACCCTTTTTAAGGATGATGATGGTATGGCTTATTTCATTGCAGCTGCCAACGAAAATGCCGATATAGAGATATATAGGCTCACAGCGGATTATCTTGATGTAGAGGCCAATATCCGGACCCTTTGGCCAGGCCGGTGGCGTGAAGCCCCGGCCATGTTCAAGCATAATGGGTATTACTTTTTAGTCACCTCCGGTGCCACCGGATGGGACCCCAATCAGGGTAAATACGCCTACGCTCAATCCATTGAAGGTCCATGGTCAGACCTGATGGACCTGGGCAATGGCTCTACCTTTGATTCACAGCCCAATTACATTATACCTGTAGTGGGTACTGAAAAAACTACTTTTATTTATTCCGGTGATCGTTGGCAGGATCCTGATCTGCAGAGGTCTAAGTATATCTGGTTGCCGCTGCAAATTTCCGGTAACAAACTTACACTTAACTATCGTCTGAGATGGCAAATTGATGTCAATACCGGTAACTGGAATGATTATACAGATCCCCAGGCGATAGATAAGCGGCAATGGACCTTAGAGTATGTGAGTAGTGAGGAGGCGTTTGATGGTAGTATGGCAGAGAATGTTTATGACAACGACCCACTCACCTTCTGGCATTCTGATTGGAAAGACCATTGGCCTTCCCACCCTCATCAGTTCCAAATTGATCTGGGGGCTAATTATACCATTGAAAAACTAAGGCTTCTTCCACGTCAGGACGGCAATTCAAACGGAATGGTGAAG
Organism: Fulvivirga sp. M361; assembly: GCF_007097395.1. Classification (GTDB taxonomy): domain Bacteria; phylum Bacteroidota; class Bacteroidia; order Cytophagales; family Cyclobacteriaceae; genus Fulvivirga. The sequence continues at coordinate 63,735 of NZ_VKDC01000008.1, read as the reverse complement.
CGATATGATCTGTACATAAGTAAGCAACCGGAAAACTGGGGTAACCCTGTCTCGTCAAACAACTTCACACTGTCCCGTTCCGAAAAAGAAGTGACCATTAGTCCCAAAGAAGGCAGATACATACGTTTTGATGCCCTTTCAGGATTTGATGAAAATCCATGGTCATCCCTGGCAGAGCTGGACGTTATCGTATCGCCGGGATCCATGTGTTATTATAGCGATGAGGTATTGACAGGATCTTTGATCAGTTCGGTCATAGATGAAAACGTGACAGGAAAAGCTTTTGATGGATCCGTCGGCACCTATTTTGAAGCGGGAACGGCGGATGGCCACTGGATTGGTTATGATCTCGGGGCTAAGAATAAAATCAGCGCATTACGGTTTCACCCACGTGCGCATGAATCAGACAAAATGATCGGAGGTAAGTTCCAGGCCTCAAATTCAGCGGGCTTTGATGAAGCTACGGGCCTTTATACCATTGACCACATCAGCGGGGATGACTGGCAGTGTATCAGTACGGATATTTTGAAGGAGTATCGTTATGTCAGGTACCTGTCTCCTGACAATAGTTATGGTACGGTAGCAGAAATTGAATTTTACAAAGCGCCCTCCGTTGTACTATCTATTGACCCTGAAAATGTCAGAGATGTATTGTTTTTCCCCAATCCGGTGAAGGGGGAATTGTCTTTTAAGGATCAGGGCATGACCTTAATGAATAATTCAAATGTTGAGATTCTCGATGCAAGCGGCACCTCTGTTGGATTTTATGAAAACCATGCTATGGATACATCTATTGATGTACGTCATCTGAGTACAGGTGTTTACATGGTAAGAATACAATCGTCCACAGGATTACGGATCAGGAAACTGATAAAACAATAGTTTCGCAGCAATAATCCGGAGTTCAGAGACTGGGCGTCATTTCCCGGTGTAATACGCGCCCTGTTCTTTTAGGGATTAGAGCCCGTTCTACGATTTTTAAAGAATACCTGAAATGGTGATAACAGAATGATAAAAGTGAATTTCAACATACTTTTCATCACGCCATTATCAATGAAAAAGAAGTAACAATAAAAAATACCTTTCAACACCCGTTTATCCCCGAATTCGGATTAATAGTTCCCCCATTGAATTGAAAAAATATGGCGTTATTTCAATCACAACGGTGAATTACGCACTGAACGATGCTCACTAAAACGCTCCTAAAAATTCAGGTGTTCACTACACCTGAAATCATTCCTGTCAGGAGATAACGATCTTCATGGCGATGGGTGGAACGTTTGATTTTTTTTAAGAAGAACAGTAGATCGTGCAAATCTTTTATAACCAAAACAAATACCAACATGAAAAAGATAATTATTGCTATTATGTATGCCACTTTAAGCGCCTGCTTTTTTGGCTGTAATGAGAATACACTTGAACCCTCTGCCGTACCGGCTGTGGAACCTTTAACGACAGCAGCGGGTGATGAGTCCACAGCAACTCCGTCAACTGCTGCTTCGGGAAGTTGGGAAACCGTTATTTGGGATGGTTTTGATGGTTCCGGTTACAGCGGTTTTCACAATACGTGGAATTACCTGTACCCCTGGGGCAGCGACCACAATGGCTCTGCCCGTATGTATGGAAGCCCTACCGACCATAATCATATTTACAAAAGCGGGTCGGGATACCTGGTATTGAAAGCCTCCAGGATCAATTGGAATGAAGGTAACAGCTCTCATGACCCATGGTTGCCCATCCGATATCATTCAGGAGCCATCCATGCCAAAAACAAAGTACGGGTTACGGATCAGTTTCCGGAATGGAGCGCCCAGGTCAGAGTGGCTACGAATACCGGCCCGGGAATATGGCCTGCCTTCTGGCTCACACATGATGGTCCCTGGGATGCAGAGAGCGACATTATGGAATTCGTAGGTAGCAACTATTGCCGGCAAAATACCTATGACCTGGCCTGGGAAGGGCAGGAGACCTGGATTGCTACACCAACCGCTTACCATACTTACAAAATGTGGATGAGAAAAGATGGTAATGATGTGGATCTTCATTATTACATAGATGGTGTTTGGAAGGCACAGCATAGGGGTACTAATTTTGCCAATAAAGACCTGTGGGTTATCCTTAACCTGCAGATGGAAGGGTCGTCCGGTAATAACGGGCCGGGAGGAGATACTTACATGCACGTTGACTGGGTCCATGTTGACCGACTGAGAATGTGGTAGGATCAGTTGACGGTTTTTATAAAAACCGTCACCAATAGGATGCTACACACAAATTTTGAAAGCTGCCCTTTCGGGGGCAGCCTTTTAACGGATTACCTATTGGATCTATGAATTTAGTCTTTATCCCCCTGTTTATGCATAATAGTAACCCCTGTTTTGTCCGGAAATAGTGTTTCCTTTATCCTCGGGTATCATTCAAAACAAGCTCTTTCTGAGCCATTGGTATTATTATTAACAATGAGTTCTGTATGGCCAAATTCAGACATATATATTTGATTTTCAATTATTTAAAAATAGGCATAATCTTAATAAAAGCAGTGGTCCTTTCCTGCTTATGGCAAACAGAGAAGTAGATAAGGACTACAAAAAGACATTTATGATGACAAGAATAATGTTGTTTTACGGGATAATGTTCCTTTGTTGCGTAACCGCATGCGGAGATGATTCCGGAATTAAAGATTCCAATGTACCACCGGATGTAGCTGATACCGCTAAGTTCATAACCATTAGCCTGGACACCACGGCCACCTTTCAGACGATCCGCAATTTTGGGGCTTCCGATGCCTGGTCTGCTCAATTTGTAGGTAAATTTTGGCCCGAATCCAGCAGAAAGCAAATAGCCGAGCTTCTCTTCAGCACGGAGAATGCCCAAGACGGAAGCCCAAAAGGAATAGGTCTTACTGCGTGGAGATTCAATATTGGCGGGGGTAGTGCAGCGCAGGGAGCAGGAAGTAAGATCGAAGATGAATGGCGGAGAGCAGAGAGTTTTATAGATGGAAATGAGACCTATGACTGGACCAGACAGAGCGGTCAATTATGGTTTTTGCGCGAGGCAAAAGCACGAGGTGTTGAGACTTTTACCGGTTTTGTAAACAGCCCTCCGGTGGTGTTTACCAGAAATGGAAAAGCATGGTCTGAAGATGGGAAGTCGGCTAATCTAAGTAAAGAGAATTATGGAAAATTTGCTGAATTTTTAAGTAATGTGGTAAAAGGTGTTGCTACTGAGACCGGGGTTACTTTTGATTATATCAGCCCATTCAATGAACCTCAATGGGAATGGAAATGCTGTGGACAGGAAGGTTCGCCGTGGAATAATCATGAAATTGCTCAAATGGTACGAACGCTTGACAGCACTTTTATTGCCAATAATATCACTTCCAAAATTGAGGTGACAGAAGCCGGCCAGATCGATTTTTTATATAAGGAATTGGGAGATTCCAACAGAGATGATCAGGTGAGCGCTTTTTTTGACATGTCGTCTGAGTTTTATATTGGCAACCTGAACACGGTAGCCAAAAAGATAGCCGGCCATAGCTATTTCACTACATGGGGTGTCGAACAGCTCATTGACCACAGACAGGCACTTCATAACAAGGTTCGCAGTTATTCTGGCCTGGAGTATTGGATGAGTGAGTATACCCTTCTCGAGAACAATGACGAAATAGAAGGAAACGGACGTGATCTGGGGATGGAACCTGCGCTTTACATGGCCCGTGTCATCCATGCAGACCTCGTTTTTGCCCACGCTGCTGCGTGGCAGTGGTGGCTGGCGGTGAGTCCTTATGATTATAAGGATGGTTTGGTATATATTGATCATAGTAAGTCCGGAGGAAATATATATGAGTCTAAAATGCTCTGGGCGTTGGGGCACTATTCAAGGTTTGTGAGGCCTGGTATGATCAGAATAGGTACTTCCAGATCTGACGGCCTTAGTAAGGTGCTAAGCATTACTGAACTTCTGATCTCAGCGTACCAGGGGGATGAGGAATATGTACTCGTTTTAGTCAATCAGAGCAATAGGGAAAAGAGCATTAAAATTTCAGGCTTACCTTTTGATTTTAAGATAGTTGAGGTTTATCAAACTTCAGCCAAAGAAGGCGATAATCTGGCGTATAAAGGAGAGAGAAATCTAAATGAGCTTATCGAAGTACCCGAAAGATCTTTTGTAACTTGTGTAGTGCATAGGTAGACGTGTATGAGAAAGTGGATACCCATTCTATTTTTTAATGTCTTATTGTTCCGGACCGGTATATGGTGTCAGGAACATGCCCTTTTCAAACAGCATAAATTCAATCGTTTAGCAGAAGAGGAAGGACTTACCAACAATATTATCAATGATATTATTCAGGATACGTTGGGTCATATCTGGGTGGGAACCGAAGACGGCTTGTTCCGTTACCTGGGGGATGATGGCTTCCAAAAGTTTGTGAAAGAAAGCCACAACAATAATTCTTTACCCAACAATCACATCAATGGCCTGTATGTAGATGAAAGAAATGACCTCTGGATACTGACACAGGCAGGAATAGGGAAATATAGTTATGAAAATGACGCTATTGTGCGATTCGCCCCTGACAAGATCCATGAAGCCACCCAGGCTATGTTCTGTACTGGCGGTGTATGCTATGTCGATAAACAGGACGGAGGATTATGGCGCATCGCTAATGACACTATTAATTTTCTGCCTCTTTATGGTCATAGAAACGATACTGACCCTTACCACTATCGGATCACCAATATGACCATTGCCGGCGATGTACTTTGGATGACCTATTGGGAAAACGGAGTGTTGGGTATGAACCTGGAGGATAACACCTTCACCTATTTCAGGCCTGAAGAGATTTATGGTCAGCGTAAAACCCGTATCTATGAAATTTTTGCCGACAAAGAGGAACGTGTCTGGGTGGGTACTGATAATGGTCCGTATCTGATACAAAAGGAGGAAAACGACAGCTATGGCATTGTCAGGGCGTTGCCGGATCAGTTACCGGCTGATGATTACCTCAGCATGAGTCTGGACCACAACAATTATTTGTGGATGGGGACCCGGCAGAACGGGCTTTTTGGATTTGAAATGTCCGCCTATGCTGAGGGGAAGGCGGCAGTTATGCACTTTTTGCCATCTATCAACGATAACAGTATTTCCCACCGGACGATCAGCAAAACATTTACTGACAGGACCGGACTGCTGTGGCTGGGAACGCATAACGGAGGGATAAATGTGTTCGATCCTGAAGGAGTAAAGGTGCAGACCATTACCCATCTTCCGAATAGTTTGAACACCATAAATTATCAGAATGTATGGGGGGTCGCCGAGTCGTCAGAAGGTTTGATCTGGGTGGGTACCGATGGGAAGGGACTGAACCTATACGACTCCAAAAAAGGAGAAGTAATGGACCTGGACGTGCCTCAGCTTCAGAATAAAGCTGTTTTATGTGTTTTGGAAGATCATAAGTCCCGTGTTTGGATAGGAACTTACCAAAATGGACTGTACGTGTATGACCGGCGAACCGGGAAGGTGCAATCGTTTCGAACAGGTAGTGCTGATTCTGAATTGACGGTAAACGATATTCGCTGCCTTTATGAATCTCCTTCTAATACAATTTATGCAGGCACCAACTGGGGAGGGCTGTATTACTTTGATGAAAAAAATGAGCGACTCACCAGGCAATCAGGCGTTTATGATCTGGATATCCGGGCCATATCGGGCACGGAAAAAGATGAATTATGGATGGGAACTTTTGGAAGGGGAGTGGTATATTTTGATCCGGCCAAAGATAGCTTAGCTGTCTATCAGTGGGATAACAGCAATAATATTTACAATGTTCTGGATATGTGTAAAGACGGGAATATACTTTGGCTGGGCACAAAACAAGATGGACTCATTTCCTTTGATACGAAAAAGCTGACCTTCTCTGCTGAAGATATTCATGAGACTTTCAAGAACAGCACTGTACAGGGAATAGTAAAGGATGATCAGAACAATTTGTGGCTTTCTACCAACAATGGCGTGATCAGTTATAATCCTGAAACGCATAATATGAAAGACTTTGATCACAAAGACGGGTTTCAAAAAGGCCAGTTCAATCAAGGGTCCATTTTCCTGTCGAAAGAGGGCTACATCGTAGTGGGAGGGATCTTTGGCATGAACATCTTCTATCCCCATAAAATATTGGAAAAAAGTTCATACCCTGATGTTGTTTTTAATGAGTTCAGGATCCTGAACAAAAAAGTGAACCCGATCAATTCGGAAGTATTCCCTGACGGAGAGAGTATCTTCCTGACCAAGGGGGTCCGGCTGGCGTATGATGATAACTTTTTTTCTGTAGACTTTATGATCCCTGGCTTTTACAGCGGAATGCAGAATGAGCTGGAATACAAATTGGAAGGTTATGACGAGGAGTGGCAGTGGATCCGAGATTTCAATACTGCCGTCTACAGAAATGTTCCCCCGGGGAATTACCGGTTTCAGATAAAATACAGGGACAAAACTTCAGTGATCAAACAACTGAACATTACCATTACCCCCCCTCTTTGGAAAACATGGCAGGCTTACTGCTTGTTTACAGCACTTATTTTATTAACCCTTTGGAGGCTCATTAAATTCAACAACAGCAGGCTTGTTCTAAGGGAAAAACTGGCTTTTGAAAAAGAACTAAGGCTTAAGGAATCAAGGGATATGAAAGAGAAATTAAGGTTTTATACTAATTTTTCACACGAGCTCAAAACACCCTTAACCCTCATTCAGGGCCCTGTTAATGATCTGATCAAAAAAACCAAGGATAAAGAATATCTGCCTTACTTATATCTGATCAGGAAGAATACCAATGTGCTACTGCGATTTATCGGTAAAATTCTTGAGTTCCGGAAGATGGAAACGAACAAAACACTACTGAACCTTGGCTATCACGATTTGAATATCCTTGCACAGGAGGAAGCAGAAAGCTTTGCATACCTCGCAAAAAAGCAAGAGATGAAGTTTGGATTTTATTGTGAGACTGACTTGTACGCCTGGGTCGATATTGAGAAGATACAGATCATTATGAATAACCTTCTGTCCAATGCCATTAAATTTTCCGGGAAGGGGCAGACCATAAAATTTGGTGTGCTGCACGAACAGGACCATATCATAATAGAGGTTAAAGATGAAGGTGTAGGAATATCGGAGAAAGAGATTGAGAAGATCTTTACCCCTTTTTATCAGACAGAAAACTCGGCTGGAAAAGGAGGTACAGGTATAGGACTGGCCTTATGTAAAAACTTTGTTGAATTGCATGGAGGTAAAATAGCATTAAAGAGTAAAGAAGGCCAAGGGACACAATTCCTGATCCATTTACCCAAGGATAAACAACACCTGCTGGATAAGGACCATGTACGGTTTGTGGAGATGAAGCAGGAAGAAACGAATGAAACCATTTTAACTCGCAGTGAAGGACTTTCAGACCAGGGTCAGACCATCACTGATTCAGATAAGGTTATCCTGATCGTGGATGATAACCCGGATATAACTTCTTACATAAGTATGCTGTTCTCTTCAGGCTTTAAAGTTTTGAGGGCTGCGAATGGTAGAGATGCCCTGGATCTGGCCATAAAAAGCGCACCTGATCTGGTCATATCTGACTGGATGATGCCGGATATGGATGGGCTGGAGTTCTGTAAGGCGGTCAAAAATACCATGGCTACCAGTCATATTCCGGTGATCCTTTTAACAGCAAAGAACTCGGATGAATCCAAGATAAAGGGCTATGAGTTTGGCGCGGATGATTATATCACCAAACCTTTCAACTCTGAATTGCTGATCGTTCGGGTAAATGCTATTCTCAATAATAGAAAACTGATCAAACTAAGATACCAATCGGGCGTTGAGCTGGAAAATGTGGATCAGGCTTCACCTAAAGAAGTCAAGTTTATTTTAAAGGTTCAAGCAGTTATACTTGACTTGCTGGATACTTCACAGTTCAATGTTCCGGATTTGTGCAGAGAGTTGGGACTAAGCCAGACATCTCTTTACAGGAAGATCAAAATGCTTACGGGGGACTCCATTCAAATGTTCATAAGAAAAGTGAAGATCAAACGTGCGGCTGAGCTTCTCATAAGTGACGATTACTCAGTCTCTGAAGTGGCCTTTAGTCTTGATTTTTCTGATTTGAAGTATTTCCGAAAGTGTTTCAAAGAACAGCTTGGCATGACGCCTTCCGCATATCGAAATGCTAATGCTTCTGTTGTAGAAGGTATTAAAATCCAGGAGCTTTGAAATGCTTCAGTTAAAGTAGGATTTCTTACACATGTTCGGGATATTGGTTACCACAGTATACATGATGATTTTGCCAAGCAGGCGTTAAGTGGGTTTGTGCAAAGATCACCTTGGTTAACAACAGGTTTTATTATTTCTCTGCTGAGAGTTTTGTCAAAACGTTAATCGCTTTATCAGCATCTTTTTTATCTACAAAAATATGATCGTGATAATATCCTGCGATAACATTACAGCTAATATTATTTTTCGCTAATTCGGTTGAAAATAGTGCTGTCAGACCAACGGCATCAAGAGATGAATGGACCATAAGGGTTATCCATGAGGCAATGTATTCATACTTCAGATTTAATTCGTCTGCCTTTTCTTTATCGATAACAATCGTTGTCCCTTCCTTTTCTTTGAATTCACAAAGTGTATCCTCCCGGTTGATTTTATTTAAACTTGTTACCGTAGAAAATATATATTCCCCTTCGTTTAGTTTTGGGGTCATTCCTCTGATTAATTTTTTTAAGTCAGTTTCTCCTGCCATTCAATATTTTGTGTATATAATGTTGTTCTCAGCTTGCTGTTGACCATTGGCTCTACACCACAATGTGGTGTTTACATTTATTTCATCAGGACCTCAATCTAATGGATTTTTAATGGAATTCATATCTGTTGCCGGCCTGAGTGTATGTTTCAGTGGTTTTGCCGGAATTATGTCCTTTCCCCTATTCAGCGTCTCCGGTATGGGAGGCTGAACTTTTGACAATGTATGAGTTCATGGTGCATCTTATTGAATTTTTCGATGTGATCAAGCTCAGATTAGAAATCCTATTGCAAGATCAGCACTTATGGCACTTTCGCTATAATCGCGCTAATTGAGAGTTCACGTTGCTAAGTACGTACGATGGTTTGTGAGGTTCACGTCGTCAGTTTCTGCTGGCAGAACTGTCTACATGATTACATGATTAGCTTTTGGGTAATTTTTCTAATCTTGTCCAATATACTTCACCTTTTAGAATAATACCTGATTTCATTATATAGCCTTTTATATTCCATTGTTTAGAGATCTCTTGTGGCAAGTAGTCTGCAAAAATTATGTTGTAATTTTCAAATAGTGGATGCTCATAATGGATACTGATATAATTCTCATGAGTAGATATTGTCCAGTCATTTTCTTTTAGAATATGCAATATTCTTTCTAGTTCATTCCAATCAGTTTCTAAATATTTGAGAGTGGAGGAGTTAATTGGGTTGGAATTTGAAATTAATATATCAAGTATCCATTTGTCGGGATAAGTTGTACTAATAAAACCTTTACCAGAAACGTTCAGGTTATTCTGATTGATGGTACATTTTTTATCGGTCCAGTCGGTATTAAATTTCACCCTTCTTATCGAGTCAATGTTATAAGAATGTCGTACATCGGCCGATTTTATTTTAATCGTTTGATGTTCAAGGAAACCATTGTAAACAGATTTTAGTTTGTTACGCCTTTTACTAAAGAAAGGTTGAATAGTGGCTAATTGAAGTCGTTTTGACTCATAATAATCATTTATGCCACTTTGTTCAAACTGTGACCGCTGGTAGTCTAGATAATAATTAGAAAGGATGAACTGCCATAATAAACCAAATAGCGCGACAGTGATTAAGACACTTAAAAGAAACATGAAAACTCTAGACTGATAAAAATGTCGAAAGCCAGATTTTCTGTGTTGTTTGAGCTCAAGATATTCAGAGTCCTTTAATCCTTTCTCTTTTTTGGGCGTTTCGCCATGTATTTGCTTTAATCTTTTGAAAGCTTCTTTGGGTTTCCTTGTGTAAACCTCTTTTCGCATTCCAAACCCCATGTATCCCATAAGTATTTGCCTTAAAGCTAACGTCCAGATATGGCATGTGCCTCTGAACTATTTTATTACCCACAATCTAGCGGTTTTGAATATTATTTTTAGAGGCATACTATTGGTCGATTGGCTATCAGCCGTCTGCTCAATCCGCCTGAGTTTCGTCCTTACGTACATATCTTACAGACGATTCTGTTGGGTCGCCACCAGTTGATAAACCGATTGTATTCTCGTTAATAAATTCAACCTTAAACTCAGTTGATGAACTCAGACCATAAAGCCCAAAAAGCTCACGTGCTATTTTCTTTTCAGTCATACGAAACTGAAAGTTTGAGTTTCTTGAAATGTCTGACACCCATGTGTCTCCTATATTCGCAAACATTTGGATATACTTATTATCATTCAACTTTTGTATACGTCCAATTAGTTCACCATTATCGTTTCTGGCGATTTCAATTGTTATTCCATCAAACATTGAACGGCCCTCCAATCGCCAGGTTCCTACAAACTTTTCGTCGTCTACTCGACTGTATTTGTCCGAACAGCCGATTAGTGCAGTAAGTATAAATGATACAAGAATCGGTTTTATGTTCATTTTTGTCTATGATAATTCAAACTAACGTCCATGTATAAGGTGTGTGCTCACACCTGGTAAATGGCACTAATGTAGTGAAGTCTGCCGGTGCTTCCAAAGTTTCAGAATGCGACACGTCTCACAAGTCCAAAAATCCCTCAAGCTGTAGTCTGTTAACAGCACAAAACTTTCTTAGCGGCATTTTTACCATATACGATGTTAATACAATGTGCTTAATACGACATGAGCTGAAATTATACGTTACTGATGCGAAACGCATGATATATATTAGTTCAGATAAACTCAAAGTGTATATAAGTAACAACAATCTGCCAATGTGATAAAGCTTGGATTACAACCTATTCCAAAATCAACAGGCATGATACTTTCGCTATATTTGCGTTAGTTGACAATAGTTATTTGTTTAATAGACTGTCAAGATCTTTGTATAAAATTTCCCCTGTTCAGCGTCTCCAGTACGGGACGCTGAACTTTATGCATGAGTTCACAGTACATCTTATTAAATTTTTCGATGGGATAAGGCCCGTATTGCAATCCTGTTTCAAGATCAGCACGCATTACGCTTTCGCTAAATGCGCACCAAGTGCGTTGTCTTTATTAAAAAAAAAATGATTTTAGAGGCTTATGTGCAACGGCTACCATTATTGTTATTGTGTGTCACTTTATTCTTTTAGCCCTAATTGTTTATATTTTCCCTCAAGTACTTCTTTATAAGAATTTTTCATATCATTTGACAGGAATGATCGATCAATCCAATCGAATGCTTTTGATTTATTATTTATCACTCGATTGAAAGCCCCTTTTATCTGTTTAGAAGTCAATCCCAGTCCTTCTCCTAAATGTTCAAAATGTTCTCGCTTCAGCTTCTTTTTCTTCCCAACTAATGTCAATGCAAGTTCTTCGGTATCTTCTGGGAAGACAATCGCAACGTTTAAGAGATCGTAGGCAGGAGACAACACCCAACCAGAAAGATTTTCGATCATAGAGAAGTTCTTCAAATGCATATCATTATTTCCGGTAAGAAATGAGAAAAGAACTAAGTCAAAGTAAAAGGTCTTATCAAGCAAAGTGTTACTCGAATAGCTGTCCAATGCTTTTCCTACTTTCTCCAAAGAACCTTTATACTTATCAAATGCTTCCGTGATTTGAAACATATCAAGCATGTGGATCTTTTCTCCGGTTTCTTTACGATCAACTCGTTTTGTTATATAGGACAGTTCTCCGGATAATAATCGAATCAATGAAGATGGTACTACTCGAATTCCATAAGACTCTGCCATTCGCATTGTTACATGTTCGTTTTCGGGCATCTCGGGAAATTTGTCAGAAGGAGGTTTAAAAATATATTGCCCACCTAATGTACCAACCACAGTCAGCCGCGTATCGGGATTCTCAATAGTGTCTTTGACTAAGGACATAGATAATTTTGGCTGAACACCAGGGACAGCAATGCTTCGTTCCACTATATTTTTCGCTAACTCATCCATTTGATCGAGCGAATATTCTATTTTAGGCGGTGTTGGTGTTCCAAAGAACTCTATTGAACACTTCTCGTGAAAGTCCAGTTGGCCTTCAATTGGTTTGTAGCAGTATAGACATCTATGCTTCATCTTCTTCTGCATTTGGTTCTACACTCACAGCACCGATACAATTCTGACAACAGGCGAGAAGTAACCCCATACGATCATTTTTATTGATCCTCCAGTTTTCAGAAGCTATGTCTAACAACCATCCTTCGGGGATCAATCCTTCAAAAAAAGGAAAGAGTCTCTTTTCGGTATATGGTTTATCTGTAACAGGCATAGTGAACGTGATAAAGTCATTCGGATGATCTTTGACATATTGATTATCATACTGAAATACATATTCGCCCTCATTCGTTTCCGTAATGATACCGGCCAAATGATCTTTGTAAAAAACCTTTCCCTGTCTCATTCATTCAGATCTTTACGGCTAACAGGGGCCAATTCATGTCCAAACATTTGAAGAACTAAGTTAACCTTGTCCATATTCAGATTCGTTTTACCCTGTTCGATTTTGCGTATTACGGTTAGTGCAACTCCTGATCGTTCCGCAAATTCTTCTTGCGTCAGATTAACTTCTCTTCTCCGTTCTTTGACAAACTCTGCTAATTGCTTCATTATATGCATTTGAATATAATAATAAGCGAATGTACCAATTTATATGCAATTAGATATAATTTGGTTTTAGAAGACTTTTTTATATGCGATGACATATAGTTGAGAAATCAATAAAGTTTACCCGAATTTTTGAATGACATGTAACGGTTTTCCCTGTTCAGCGTCCCAAGTACGGAACGCTGAACTTTTAACAGTGCATGAGTTCACGGTGCATCTTATTAAATTTTTCGATGGGATAAAGCCCGGATTGTAACCTTAGATTATTCATCACGCATAACGCTATCACTATATGCGCACCAGGTGAATTTTAATCCAAGGGATTTTTTATCGGATTCAAAAATGTTTTAACTACAGTGAATAGTGTTGATAAAAACAAGGCTCTGGGCTCAATTTCTTGCGAATTCAAACAAAAAAGCCTGAATCATAACGATTCAGGCAATGTCGGGATGACTGGATTCGAACCAGCGGCCCCCACGTCCCTAACGTGGTGCGCTAACCGGGCTGCGCCACATCCCGAGGCCTTATTTTGCTCAACTGTCTGAGCTACTTGGTGTTCTAAAATGCTTACCCCAATAGGAAGCATTCCCAAACGGATTGCAATATTAAGGATTATTTAGAAAAGAGCGCAACAGGCCCTCTCATTAAATTTCCATTCGCTTACTCCATTGCGGTTTATTGCATATTATTGCCGGGATTTTAAAAGGTTTATGGGTCGGGTTGTCGTAATCATAAGTTTTCTTGCGTTGGCTGTTACTGCTTACGGACAGGCTGGACTGGTAAAACGTGGACTGAAATTCCATGCGACCGGTCAGTTGGACAAAATGGAAGCCATTATCCATAAGTCGCTGGACAAAGACAGTACTTATCCGGGAGCTTATCATCTGAAAGCGCTGCTGTATTTTCACCCGGACTATCATTTGCTAAACATCGATTCAGCGCTTCAGTATGTAAACGTAGCCAAAGACTACTTTACAGGGCTTGATTCCAAAGAGCGTGATAAACTCTCCAAAATAGGTGCGGGGCCCATTGCTATGGAAACGCTGAAACTACAGATAGATAGTGCAGGCTTTGCCAGGGCAGTGCAGGAAAATTCAGAAGAGGCCTACCTTTCCTTTTTAAGTCATTTCCCAAAGTCTCGGTTTGAATCGCGGGCCATAACGGAACGTGACCTCCATGCTTTTGAAGAAGCAGTGCGTATGAATACCTACCAGTCGTACCTGGCGTTTATGAAAAAATATCCCAAAGCTGTTCAATACAAACAGGCTAAGGAGCGTTATGAAAAGCTTTATTTCGATAAGAGTACGGCAGATGGTAAGATGGTGAGCTACCAAAAGTTTCTGAAACAACATCCCACCACGCCTTACAGGGAAGAGGCAGAACGTAAGATCTACGAGGTAATGACAGCGCCTAACACCGTAAAAGGCTATACCCAGTTTGCTGATCAGTACCCGGACAGCAAAAAGGCCCTCCAGGCGAAAAACTTTCTTTTCCATTTATTAAAAGAACAGGGGAAAGTCGGTACCTATCCCCAGCGTTTTCTTGCGGATTCGCTCAAGGCGTTATCAGATCTTGACAAGCCGCTGATCACCTTCTTAGAAAAACGGGAATATGGTTTTATGGATCTGAGAGGGCTGGAAGTGTTGACCGCCCGGTTTTCGCAAGTCAGCGAAGACCATTTGTGCGGGTTGGTAGAAAATGATTTCATTCATGCAGGTCAAAAGGTGGTGGCAAAAGACGGAAGCGTCATAGCGCCCTACGCCAAAGAGGTGACGGACCTGGGCTATGGATGGTTAAAGTCAGGAGGAAATGGTCTGTATCACCTGGTGCACAAATCGGGAATGAAGCTGACAGACCGCGGTTTCCAGGATGTGAAGGTATTAAATGGGAAGTTCATAGCATACCACTATAAGGGTGCCTGGGACCTGATGACTATGAGCGGAATTGTATTGACAGAGCAAAGGTTTGACGATATTTTTCAACTGGGAGAATTTTTGCTTTTCAAAAAAGGGAAGTTACTGGACGTGAAGATCAGCAGTGAGATTATTGATGCTGCTGATAACGGCGCACTGCGCTTTCAAATGCTGTTTACGGATTATGAGCTGCTGGAAGAAGGTAAGCTCTGGCTACAGTCCGGTTATGGTGAAGGGGTATATGATGAACAACTCAACGAGCTGATCCCCTACGAGAAGCAAGAGATCAGTTTTTTACCCTATGGCTACCTGGTAGAAAAAAAAGGCGCTTACCAGGTATTGAATGATGCATTTGAAACGATCTATCCCCCCGGATATGACCAGGTAGATCACAATACCTCATATCTGGCGGTAAAACAGGATACACTATGGACCTTACTCAAAGCAGCCAATTACGTAGAGGTAGCCAAAGCGCTCGATTCTTTAGTGCTTTTGGGGCACCATTTTGCTTTAGGATACCGGCAGGACAGTACTTTTTTGTACAGTAGGAACACAGCAAGTATTGTGCTTGATCAGCAGAGTCGTACTGCTGTTTTATCTTCATCCGGAGCTGCAGAATTCGTTCAGGTCACTTCCGAGCGCTCCACAGAAGTGCTCAATGAATTGGGTAATAACATTCTTTCAGGTAAATACGATGATGCGTTTGCCATAGGAGAATATCTTATTGTCTCAAAAAAGAATAAAAAAGGACTTTATTCCATGCATGGAAAATTATTGTCGGCAGAATATGATGCCATTGGCAGTTATAAAGACAGTTACGTGTCCCTACTCAAAAACAAAAAGTTCGGATTATTTTCAGAACGTGATACGGTGCTGGTACCTCCTCAATACGATAAGGCACTTGAAAAATATAATGTCCGTACGTTCGTAGCACGAAAAGAGGGTAAAGTAGGGTTAGTGGATAGGAAAGGAGAACCGCTTTCTAAGTTTATCTACAATGAAGTGGTCTATTGGAATGATACCGCAGCCTTGGTCCGTCAAAACGACGGATGGGATTTTTACGACCTTAAAAATCAGGTACCGCTTGGCCAATCATTAAAATCTTTTAGCTATACGGAGCAGACAGATGAAGAGATCATTATCATTGCCCTCGGAGAAAATGGCTATGGTGTGATCAGTAGTCAAAAAGGGGAGGTGATCCCACTGTCATTCAATGATGTCGTGAATATCGGTAAGCCCGGATTACCGGTCTATTTTACCGAAACACACATTGAGGAAGCAGAGTTTTACGTAGTGATCTATTATGATCAGGCTGGTAAAGTCATTAGAAAACAGGCGCTGGAAGCAGAAGATTATGACCTGATCTATTGCGATCGGTAACTTACAATTAATATGCTGGTTGATTCGATTTAAACCACTTATCATTAAATTTGCGTTTTAAAATTCATCCCAAATCAATGAGAGCATTTAGTGTTGTTATAGGCCTATTTATTACTACCTTATCATTTGCACAACAGCCCAGGCTTGTTGTAGGAATTATTGTGGACCAAATGCGGCAGGAGTACCTCTGGCGTTTTGGCGAGCGCTTTGAAGAGGGTGGTTTTAACCGGTTGATGAAAGAAGGTTATCACTTCAAAAATGCTCATTTTAATTACGTCCCGACCTACACAGGGCCTGGGCATACCTCTGTTTATACAGGTACTACACCAGCCATTCACGGCGTAATTGCCAATAGCTGGTATGATCACGTGTCAAAAGATGGCGTTTATTGCGCCTCAGATAAAAGTGTACAAACCGTAGGTAGTAGTTCCGATAAAGGCGAGATGTCACCAAAAAATATGCTGGTAACCTCCATTACGGACGAACTGCGATTTTCAAACCAGATGCGATCCAAAGTAGTTGGACTTTCTATTAAAGACCGTGGAGCTATATTTCCGGCAGGCCATACAGGAGAGGCTTACTGGTATGACAATACTACCGGAGGCTTTATAACCAGTACCTACTATCATGAAGAACTGCCGGAGTGGGTACAAAAATTCAATAAAAAGAAATTAGCAGACCGCTACATGAAACAAACCTGGTCTACCCTTTATGACCTGGCTACCTACACAGCCAGCGGCCCTGATGATGCCCCTTATGAGGTGAGATCAGGAGACAAAGATCCGGTGTTTCCATATGATATGTCAAAGTTACCCGGGGATAAGAAATATGCTCGTTTGCCTTCCAGTCCGTTTGGTAATGATTTTCTTACCGAGGCTGCCCTGGCTGCCGTGGATGGAGAACAATTAGGACAGGGAGATTATACCGATTTTCTGGCCATTAGTTATTCTTCTACCGATTACATCGGTCATCAATTTGGGCCTAATTCAGTGGAAGTAGAAGATACTTATCTTCGGCTGGATAAAAATATTAGTGCTTTGCTCAAGGCACTGGATCAGAAAGTAGGTGAAGGAAACTACACCGTATTTCTAACCGCTGATCATGCTGTAGTAGATGTGCCTCAGTTCTTGATAGATAACAAAGTACAATCCGGATATTTTCAAATAGACGTTAAAAAGCTGGTTGAGGCATTTATGGATCAGAAATATGAAGATGCTGACTGGGTAGAGACCATCAGTAATAATCAACTTTTTCTGAACAGGGATCAGGTAAGGTCTAAGGGACTCTCTTTGAGTGATGTACAGGAAGAACTGGTTGAATTCCTGATAAGTATAGAAGGCGTGGCAGAGTGCTATGCAGCTTCAACACTTAGAACTATGGATTTTAACACCTCCGGAGTAAAAGGAATGATGGTAAGAGGATATAATCAAAGCCGTTCAGGCGACGTATTGTACGCGCTACGTCCCGGATGGTTAGCGACAAGTCGTAAAGTGGGTACTTCACATGGTTCGCCTTACAGCTACGATACACATGTACCTATGCTTTGGTACGGAGCAGGGATCAAACAAGGATCTTCGGTTAAATATCATCCTATTACAGATATTGTACCTACGCTTTCTATGATGCTTGAGATCAAATTACCTAATGGCGTTACGGGGCAACCCATACACGAGCTTTTTGACTAGGTCGTTCCAGGACATTACATTTGATTAACACTTTCCAATTCGTTCGTTTGCTTTTTTTTCTCTATCATTAACGCCAACTTAAAAGAGTAGTGCGTAAAACGGAGGAATTTAGTAACCGGTGGGGAATTATCCTTGCTTCTTTAGGAATGGCCATAGGCGCTGGTAACCTGTGGAGATTTCCCCGGCTGGCCGGGCAGTACGGAGGCGCTTTCCTACTATTGTGGATCTTCTTCCTTTTGGTATGGTCCATTCCTCTGATGATGGCTGAGTTTTCTATTGGAAAGAAATATCACCAGGGTGTAATTGGTGGTTTTAGCCAGCTTGCCGGAAAAAAAATGGCCTGGGGTGGTTTTTTCATTACCGCATGTACGCTGGGTATTGCCTTTTATTATTCGGTAGTTACCGGTTGGGCCTTACGTTACCTGGGGCTGTCGCTGGAAAACCTGTATTCTTTCATGGCAGGGACACCAACCATTGCCGGACGCCTCGAAAAGAACCCGGAGTACCTTAATGAGTACTGGCAGAGTATTTCCAATGGGAGTCATTTGACTGTTATACTTTTCTCCGTAGCTGTTATCATAGGGATCGTAGTACTGATAAAAGGCATCCAAAAAGGACTGGAAAAGGCCAATAAAGTATTGATACCAAGCTTATTCGGCTTACTTGTTATTATCACAGCTTTGTCCCTGAGTATGGAAAATGGCTTCAAAGGGCTGGAGTATATGTTTTCTGTAGATTTCAACCAGTTTTCCGACCCTACGATATGGATAGAAGCGTTGTCGCAGTCCGCATGGTCTACCGGTGCCGGATGGGGACTGATCATTACCATTTCGTCGTATTCCAGGAAAAAGGAAGATGTGGTACTCAATACATTTATAGGCGGGTTCGGCAATAATACCGCTTCTCTTATGGCGGGCATGGCCATATTGCCGGCTGTATTTGCGTTATCTGCGAGTGATGCGGAGGCTATTTCGTTCCTTCAAAGTGGGAACCAGGCCTTGACATTTACCATCATTCCCAGGCTGTTTTCAACGTTTACAGGCGGAGCCATACTTTCTGTAGTGTTCTTTTTAGCGTTTTTTATGGCCGCTTTCAGTTCTCTGCTTCCTATGCTTGAATTGTTCATCAGTAATTTACATGACATGGGATTTACCAGGAAGTCCGCAGCGATCCGGGCTGGAATATTTTGTGTCATTTTTGGCTTGCCTTCCGCTTACTCCCTTGACTTTTTTAATAACCAGGACTGGGTATGGGGTATTGGGCTTATTGTTACGGGCTTGTTAATCATAATTGCCGTACTAAAATATGGTCCGGGTAAATTCAAAAAAGAGTTTATAGACACGGATTCTGATTTTTCCATTCCTACACAGTATTTCAGCTGGGCGTTGATCTTTAATGTCGGCCTGGGTGTTTTCCTGGTCTATTGGTGGATGAGCCAGGGGTATTCATCCTATCCATGGTGGGACGCTGAAGGCAACTGGAATGTATTTGACGTCTATAGCAATGCTTCTATTGTAACCCAATGGGTGGTAGTATTGCTGGTAGGGATATTCACCAACCGATACCTGTACAGAACATTTGTAAAGAAAACAGTATGAGTCTTTCATCCATCTTCGCAATGGTATTTATTTTAGGAGTAGTCGTTGGAGGCTTTATCTTCTTTTTAAGCCAGGCTATCAAAAAAGAACGCGAGAAAGAGTGAAATAACGGATTTCCTGATCTTAGAGAGTAACTAATTATTGCCATACCCAAGTAGTATAACTCACTTTAAGGCAAAATATGAGTTGTCAATGAAATGCCGGGTTTTCATCAACAGTAGTTTCCATATTTAAAGATTTTGACTGGATGGCATGTAATGACAGCGGCCTGAAGTATTGCTTATTTCTTCTTTGGAATGGCGGGTATCATCGGCTGTCATGCACAGCATTGAAAAAAATGAGCTGTGATTGAACCCCGATGTTCTTCAAGTGTACTACTTAGTGATTCACACAGTCATTCACAAAATATTGCACTATGCTATTAAAACTGATCATTGCCTTGTTTGTCCCCATAGGTTCGCTGGTAGCCGCAACCGTCGAACGGCCGAAAAATATACCTTCCAAGTTAACCGAGATCCAGGCGCGTGACTGGTATGAGGAAAAAGTGCGGTCCTGGCAATCCTACCTTGCTGAAAAGCCTGAGGATAGAATGGGCTGGCTGGAATACTTTAAAGCCATGCAATATGCCGGGGCCACAGCACAGGAACTGTCAGCTGTGGCAGGCGAGATAAGTCTGAAATTTGAAAACACCCATGAAGCGCATTATGCCAGGTCTCAAATGCTTGGATGGAGTGACGAAGGTATAGAAGAATTGAGTTTGGCAATACAGAAAGCTCCGGACACTGAGAAGTTATTATCAGAGCGTATTCTAATGGCTGAAGTGCTTGGAGACCGGCCTCAAAGAAAAAAACTGTTAGAAGAACTGTCCGATAGAAAAGTTATCTATCCTAGTTTATTAAATTATTCATACAATGAACTGATGTCAGTAGGAGATAAAGGTATACTGGTAGTTCAGGGAGAAACGGCCACGGTGCCCGTCTGGCTTCTTCAGGATGTACTGAAGGTACGCCAGGATGTGAGAGTATTAGATATTGACCTGGCCAAAAACCCTGATTACCTGACCCATTGGATGATGGAGAATCAGCTGAATGGGAAAGAAAAAGTAACATCAACGGCATACAGAGAGTTTATCAGCAGGTTACCGGGTTTAAATCCTGATGACAACTTTTTTTACGCACTCACACTACCTAATGATCAGGTCAATGGTATGGAGGAAAGGCTTTATGTGGTAGGTCTTACCTCTCTTCATAGTGAAAAGGTATTCGATCACTATAAGATGCTTAAAGAGAATATTGAAACCCGGTTTCTGATTGATTATTTGACCTTAGACCTGAATGGAGAGCCTAAAACAGCTACGGGAAAAGTGTATGAGGCAAATTACATCCTTCCATTCTTCTTACTCAAAGAATACTATGACAATACAGGCAACGCTGAATATGCACAAAAATGGCAGGATATGATACTTACACTGGCAGACCGGTCTCAAATAAAAAATCGTGTGACCATGCTTCTGGATAGCCGTAGTGATAAGAAGAACGTGCGTTTCAAACCTGTGAAATTAGATATTAAGGAGTTGGACAGAAGTATGATGAGGATTAAAGGCAATCTCTATGCCTCACAAATGGAGTTGACCAACAAAGAGTATTGGTTTTTCCTGGATTATTTACGGCAGAACGGTTACACCGAACTGTACGAAAAGTCAAAGGCCGATCTGTCAAAGTATGATGAATTTACAGGTACGTTTCTTAGCGGGTATCACTATAGCCCGGTAAATGCCCAGGCTGCCAGGGTTTCGAAGTCCAAAATGGATGACGTTTGGAGGTATCCGGCTATCGACATGACCTTTGAAGCCGCTAAGGCATATTGCCAATGGCTTACTTTTCAGTACAATCAACAAGCTGACAGAGCATACAAACGAGTGCGTTTCAGACTCCCTACCCAAAAAGAATGGACGATGGCCGCACTGGGGTATAAAGAATTTACATCATGGAACTTACGGGAGAATATAGTCAATGTGTATCCGGGCGCAGATGGTAAAAAGAAATCCAGGGCTTTGCGTGACCTGGCGGATTTTACTGTAAGTTACCCATGGGGTATGCGCGACTTTGAGTTAAGAAATAGCATTATCAACCATAAGGACTGTTATCTGGCCAATATAAAAGCACCTGAAGAGATCCTGTGCCCAATCGGAATTAAAGGGGACGGGTGGTCACTTATGTCCCCGACTGGAACCTATTTTCCCAATGAGTTGGGGTTATTTGATGTCATAGGAAATGTCGGGGAGATGATTGATGAAGACGGGAAAGCCATGGGCGGCAGTTGGAACCATGTGCCAGATGAAAGTACGATAACCAGCGTTAATACTTACGAAGGCTCGGATATAACGGTGGGATTCAGACCATTTATGGAGGTAATTGAAGAGTAACTTGTTGAGACTTTTTAAATCCTATAAAAACAAATCAGATGAGCAATTGATGGTCTTGGTGAAAAACGGGGACCATCGTGCGTTTGAAGTCGTATACGACAGGTATGCAGGTAGGATGAAGGCTTTTTTCTACAGAATGCTATGGTCAGATGA
The DNA here is from genome assembly GCF_007097395.1 of Fulvivirga sp. M361. Lineage (GTDB taxonomy): Bacteria > Bacteroidota > Bacteroidia > Cytophagales > Cyclobacteriaceae > Fulvivirga. Next base: position 41,769 of record NZ_VKDC01000008.1, on the reverse strand, counting down.
TACGATGGCTGAAGACTTTGTCCATGACTTATTTACCAGGATCATCGAAAGGCCGGACGTGTATAACGCCGACCGGGCTCTTGCACCGTGGTTGTTTCAGGTGGCGTCCAATATGTGTAAGAATGCTTATCGAAAAAGGCAGTTTGAAATGGATTACCGGGACCAACTGAATGGGAATCATGTACATCATCCTGACGTCGATCAAAAAATGGATGAAAAAATACTAAAAGATGAGCTACATCATAGGCTGAATGACCTGGAAGAAGACAGGCGGCAACTATTTTTACTGCGATATCAGCAACAGCTTTCTATCAAAGAGCTGGCGGCCGTTTTTGAAACATCCGAGGGGACCATTAAATCCAGGTTGCATTATATAAAAAAACGGCTATTAAAGTCTATGAGTGCAGATCAAAACGTAATGATGAAAGAAAATGGAAAATAAACATTCTGAAAAACTGGACCACCTTCTGACTACCAAGCGATATGATGAGCTCACTGCTGAAGAAAGAGAGTGGGTAGAAGCTGAATTAGGTGGAGAAGAAGTGTTTCATCCGTTAAGCCACATAGTGAAAACTGCGGCCCGTGAGGAAAAAATGGCTGTTAGTGCCCATGTCAGGCAGTCGCTGGTGACCCGGATGAAATCAAAACACAAACCGTTATGGGTCCGTGTGCTGAACTATAAAATGCCAGCTTACATAGGAGTTCTGCTATTGATCATGGGGATCTTTGTGGTGTTCTTTGCCGTGCCTGAAAGACAAGTGATCGTACAAAAAACTGTGACCATCGCTGCCGAACCGGTGGTAGATACCGTTTTTATAGTACAAAGAGCTGATACGGTGTTTTTAGAGCGTATCGTTGAGGTACCTGTATATTTATCTGTTCACCAGGAAAATAAGAAACCTCAGGAAAAGCCAGTCGAGCTATCCGGCCAATCTCTGGCGGATCATGAAGAATGGACTGATTTGCTGGTTAGGATGGATTAGAAAAATGATATGAATTATCTCATTTGTTTGGCCATTAGCGCCAGCCCTTCATTAAAAGTATGAGGGGCAAACCCCAGGTCTTTTCTGGCTTTTTTAATGATAAACCCTGTCTTAGGTGGCCTTTTGGCAGGCTGTGTAAACCGGGAACCATCGGTTTTGTTAATGAGCGAAGCATCCAGTTGGAAGAAATGGGCCGTTTTCATGGCAATGTCATAAGGAGTAAGCATTTCATCACTACTGATGTGGTAAATGCCACAAGCCTTATGGTGAGCCGCCAGGTAGCATCCCATGGCCAGGTCTTCGGCCAGTGTAGGCGTTCTCCATTGGTCATTGACTACCTGGATGGATTTACCTGATTCGAGACTGTTCTTTACCCAAAGTACAATATTGGACCGGCTCATGTCATGGGTAATGCCATATACCAGCACTGTTCTTATAATAGCATAGTCCAGTCCGCTTTGCTGAACAAGCCTTTCTGCTTCCTGCTTCGACTCGCCGTAATAGTTGATGGGGTTCGGCACAGCACTTTCATCAAGAGGTCCTTTTTGACCATCGAAAATAAAATCCGTGGATACATAAATGAAATGGGCATTTATGCCCTGGGCGGCATGGATGAGGTACTCTACAGCAGTGACATTCTGTTTCCAGCATTCCTCTTGATTGAGTTCGCAGTCATCTACCTGGGTCATGGCGGCGCCATGAATAATACAATCCGGTTGATAACGAGCGATCACGTCGTCGGTTTGTGTTGGATCAGTAATGTCCATTTCGGCAAACGTGTAACCCTCCCAATGCTCCGGTAAACGGTTCTTATGACGTGCTGTGGCTATTACCTCTACCGCTTTGTTTACGCTTAAGAGGTCCACAAGTTTCTGCCCTAAAAGGCCATTGGAGCCTGTTATTAGTATTTTCATAGTTGTAAATGAATATGATCGTCATGCCTTACAGCCTGGCATCCATGAAACCTTATTTTATTATAGCCACCGAGTTTCCACCGTTGTTTTAAATGTGGCTCAAGAAAGATCTTTGAAGTTCGCTGGTCAGTAGCTAATGAACGAATAAGTGTTCCGGTCCTTTTCACATCCACGGAAAATTTATCTGCTTTCCAGTGGGGTATCAGGTAATTCAAAAAGCCATATTGCCAATACCCTTTGTCGGCGCATTGTTTTGGGTAATTAGTTTCATTAGCTGCCGGTCCTTCATAAATACCATAGCCAATAAACGAAGGGGCTGAATTTGAATAGGCTTTAGTCTCTTGGTTAGTATAATAAAAAGCGATGTCTACCTTTCTGCCGTCATTATGACTTAAATGGGGAAAAAGGGGAAAGCCATCGTAAAATGGAAAATTAGCATCCAGGTAATTGGTTTTGGTTCCTTCAAATTGCTTATTTATCCGGTCGGACACACCTACTAATTGTTCCCTGAGCTCTGTCCTGACATAGTGCCTGTTCAGAAGGCAGGTAATATAGTTCAGCGGTTTAAGGTTTCCCGTTACAGGAAGCGCCACCCGGCCGAACATTGGGGCCAGGAACGGGAGGATGAGTAAACATACTACCATATATGTACCTAGAAATAACCCCGAAGATTTGAGTAGGTTGAGTTGATAACGGTTCGAGAGCGCTAAAACGATCAGATAAACAATGCCCCCTACTTGAGTGAGCACTGTTAAAAAGGCGATAGCTATTCCATGGATGATGAACTTAAGCACTTATGTAAATCTCCAGGGTTTGGTACAATGCTTGAAACTACTTTTTTTCTTCCGGGTATTCATACCCATAAAGTTTAGTGATCTTCTTTTTAGTCAGTTCTTCTACTTCCACCATCATCATAATATTTTCTTCCGGACGATCCCTTCTGTTGGTAGGCTGGTCAGCGATCTTGTCGATTACTTCCAGGCCTTCTATCACTTTACCAAATACCGTATATTGATCATCAAGATGTGGTGCGCCTCCCACAGCAGTATAGGTCTTTAGTCGTTCAGGAGTAGTGGTTTTATCCACATTCACCTGCATCACCTTGGCCACATAATCTTTCATTTCTATGATTTTCTTGCCATAGGCCTGTGGCCCTTCCGTTTGGTAGATATTCATCAGTAGCTGACGAATGGAATCCTGGTCACTACGGCCCACCAACTGCTGTACGGCGGCGTTCAATTTATTTTCATCGGTCAAGAGTTCTTTTTCTGTCCATTTCTTCCCCTGAACGATGTAAAACTGGCTGCCGCTACTTTCTTTTTTGGGGTTGGTACGGTCTCCCTGGCGTGCAGCGGACAGTGCTCCCTTTTCATGAAAAAGCTCCTTATTGAATTCGGCGGGTACCGTGTAACCGGGGCCTCCATTACCCAACGGTGACCCCGGCGCGCTGTTTTTTGAGTTAGGGTCACCCCCCTGGATCATAAAATCTTTGATAACACGATGGAAAAGGGTGCTGTCAAAAAAACCTTCTTTTGCCAGTTTGAGGAAATTCTCTTTGTGTTTCGGCGTTTGATCGTAAAGGATGGCCTTCATGTCGCCATGGTCCGTTTTAATAGTGATCAGGTAGTCTTTGTCAGTGGCACAAGACAGGAATAATGTGCCTAATGCAATGCCTAAGAATAGCTTTTTCATATTTTTTAAGTCTGGTGGTTGGTTCTTAAAGTTTACTTTTGATATCCGCCAGTATCCTGTCCCCTCCGGCTTTCAGCACTTCCTTCGCCAGGTCACTGCCTATGTGTTTAGCGTCTTTTATATTTCCGGACCTGGTTTTTCTGATCACTTCAGTACCTTCCAGGTTGATAATACCGCCTTCTATCTTGATCTGATCTTCCATAACATGTGCCAATCCAAAAACAGGGATACTGCACCCTCCCTGTAGCTCGCGTAAAAAAGCACGTTCACAGTTCAGGCGTGAGGCCGTTATGGAGTGGTTCAGTGCATGGGTAATAGCTGCTTTTTTTGGTTCAGCCAGTTCCAAAGCACATTCTATAGCTACACTTCCCTGCCCGACGGCAGGGATGAAATCTGTCAGGGGTAGTTCTGCCACAATCAGGTCACCATATCCCATACGGTACATTCCGGCATACGCCAGCATTAATGCGTCGCATGCTCCTTCCTTCATCTTAGCTATGCGTGTTTGTAGGTTACCTCTCACGGCCACTGTTTTTACATGTGGGTACAGGTGCTTGAGTACTGCCACCCGTCGTGTAGAGGAAGTACCCACGATTAGCTCCTGATCGTTGAGGCTAAGCGACCTATTTTCGCTGACCAGTACGTCGTTTACTTTTTCACGCTCTGTGAAAGCAATTAACTCGAACCCTTCCGGTAGCTCAGATTGCATGTCTTTGGCGCTGTGGACGGCTATATCAATATTTCCCTCTTTCAACTGGTCCTCTATTTCTTCCGTGAACACACCTTTACTACCTATTTTGGCGATGGATACATCCAATATTTTATCACCACGAGTTTCTATAGTGACAATTTCGGTATCAATACCAGTGGCATTTAGTTTGTCAGCTACATAATGCGCCTGCCATAAAGCTAATTTACTGCCTCGTGTGCCTATTTTTATCGGTTCTGTCATTTGATGATCCGCGAGATTTGTAGTGAAAGGTCAAGAAAAGTGATGCGGGCGCTTGCGTTACGTTCGAGGTGAAATTGCGCTTCGTTCAAAAGGGGTGTGATGGCCCTTACTTTTTCTTCATCTATCACTTTACTAAAGTTTTCAATAAACTGATTTTCCTGGCCGTTGACCCGCACCAATTCAGGTGCCATTTGCCTTATTAGTGCTTCTCGCATCATGTTAGTGCCATAGGCCAGTAAGCTTTTTTGTGCCACTTTGTTCATGCCATGAAAAGTGTCTGATTTTTGTACCATCGAGGTGAAGTCTCTTTTAAAACAGTCACGCATCCAGGCGGCAAACCACTGGTGGTTATCATCTTCTACATTATTTACCAGTCTAAGCGCCAGGGTCAGATCACCATCAGCGAGATGTGCAAAACGCTGTGCCTGCTCTTTGGGCACTTCATGTTTTTCAGTAAGGATAGTGACCAGTTCATCATCCGAAAAACCAGGTATTGTAATGATCTGTGTCCTTGACAGGATCGTGGCCAGCAGCTTTTCAGCGTCGTTTGACACCAACAGGAAAATGGTTCTTTCCGGCGGCTCCTCTAATATCTTCAGAATGCCATTGGCCGATGAAGGGTGCATGTATTCAGGTAGCCATATGATCATGACCTTATACCTCCCTTCAAAGGCTTTTAAGCTCAGGTTTTTGATGATCTGCCTGCTTTCCTCTTTTGAAATATTGGCCTGTTTGTCTTCTCCTCCATAGTGTGCTGCCCATTGTTCCAGTTTGCCAAAAGGGGAAGAGGTGAGGAATTCACGCCATGTCTTCAGGAAGTTGGTGGAAATGACATCTTTACCGGTAATGTTTTTTGTGGGGCTTACCGGGAAAACGAAATGTACGTCAGGATGGATGGATTTATGATTTTTCACGCAGGCCGGACAGTTTCCGCAGGCATCGCTTTCTCCCGGCTGCTCACAGTTCAGATAAGCAGCGTAGGCCAGCGCCATAGGCAGGTTTGGGCTGCCTGCCTTACCTAAAAATAGTTGTGCGTGCGCTACATGATCATTTTTTACTGAGTTGATCAACTTCTCTTTTACGTCTGAAAGTCCGGTGATATCGCTAAACCTCATGCCTCCTGTTTCTCCCAAATGCGGTATTGTGCCGATTGCCTGAATACCTCTTTTAAAATGGATTGATCTGTATTATTGAGATCTTTACGTCTGCGTTCCTGCACTTTTTTGGCCACATCGAGCGCCTTATCCAGCCGGTAGGTAAGGAACCCGGCGGACCCTCCCCAGGAAAAAGAAGGGACAAAGTTTCTGGGGAAACCGGCTCCAAAAATGTTCGCTGAAACACCTACCACTGTACCGGTATTGAACATGGTGTTAATCCCGCATTTAGAATGGTCACCCATTACCAGGCCGCAGAACTCCTGACCACTATCTTGAAAACCATTGTCTAAGTAGCTCCAGACTTTCACATTGCCGTAGTCATTTCTAAGGTTGGAAGTGTTCGTGTCAGCGCCTAAGTTACACCATTCGCCAAGTACCGAGTTTCCAAGATAGCCTTCGTGGCCCTTATTAGAATAGCCAAAAATTACAGAATTACTCACTTCGCCACCTACTTTGGAATAGGGGCCGACAGTTGTGTCACCCCTCATTTTTCCTCCTATATTCACAGTAGAACCTTCACAAAGGGCAAATGAGCCTTTGATGATCGCCCCCTCAAGGACCTGGGTGTTTTTTCCCAGGTATACCGGTCCTTTTTCTGCATTAATAATAGCTGCCTTTACCACGGCTCCTTCCTCGATGAACAAATTTTCTTTTCCATAAACAATGGTATGAGGGTCAGTCAATGCAGCCGATGTCCTGCCTGCCGTGATAAGACCAAAATCCGATTTGATCTCCGCAGCATTTAGTTTAAATATTTTCCAGCGCTCATCTATGATATTGAGATGGCTTTCAAATACAATTTTTTTTAATCTGGACAGATCGGTCGAACCTTCATTTTTACCTGCTATAAGTATATTATCATAGTATAAAGCTTGCCCTGCCTGAAGGTGCTCTATTTGTGTAATTAGTTCATTATTAGGGCAAACTGCCCCATTAATAAAGAGCTTTTCAGTTGTTTTATGAGAGGGGAAGGCGTTGGCAAGATACTCCTCTGTTTGATAAAACACAGGTTTTTTAAGCCATTTTTGCCACTTCTCTGCTATGGTAAGTATGCCCACCCTGATTTCAGCCACCGGACGTGTATACGTAAGTGGAAGTAGCTTTTGGCGTACGGTTTTTTCGTCAAATAAATGAATATGCACTGGAGCAAAAATATTATATATTATCACATGTTGATGATAAAAACATCAGAATTATAAGTCAATCCGGATTTAGGGGATGGATCTGTTCATCCCCTTTTTCAATTATCAAAATAAAATACCTGCAAACCAACAAATATTCACTGGTAACACTAGAATTTAAGATTAAAAGATGCAAAGAAATTTCTGCCCTGCGCAAAAATAGGGCCACCTGCCCCCCTTACCGAACGGTTAAGATGTTCATAATAATTTTCATCCATAATATTGTTTATTCCGGTACTTAATTTGAAAGTATCAGATACCTTGTAATATACTTTTACGTCCAGAAGAGAAAACTCAGGACTAACCGTTTCGCCGAACTCTGTAGCAATTCGCGATTGTTCTAATACATGCCGGAAAATTAGCTCTGTCTGTAATTTATTTTTTAGGTAGTTACCTCGAAGAGTATATCTGAAATCTAGGGGAGCGATCTCTGGTAAAGGCTCATCTCTTTCAAGGTCCTGGGCATAAGTATAAGCGATCCCTAATTGATGTTGCAGACCTTTTAAAAGGTCTTGGGTCCAGTTTATTTCAAAGCCTGTTTTAAAGGCTTCATCAATGTTAACAAATTGACGAACACCCGGACTATTAGGCAGGCGCGGACTTAAGGTAGTATCAATTACCGAGGAAATGAAATCCTGAAGGTAGGAGGCAAATACATCAACGTTCAAAGCAGTTTTATTTGTACTCCAAGTGAAATTCAGATCCACCTGATTATTTGTTTCAGGCTTTATGTCCGGGTTACCCAACATCTCGAATGGGTCCTGTCCTACGGGGAAATAATTGATAAAACGTTCTGTTAAGCTTCCACTACGCTCGGTACGTCCCATCCATAACCCTATTGCGGTATTTTTTTTTAAATCTCGTGAGACCCCGAGACTGAAACTGGGGTTTATACGGGTTTCCTGGGTTTCCGCATAGATCTGGGTGAACTCCGGCCTGGGGTCAGAAATGTCGGCGTTGTTAAGCTCCAGCCTTCCTGAAAAAACAAATCTATAGGCGTATTTATTGAAATTGTATTCCGCAAAGAGTCCTGTTTTACTGATACGACCATTTTGCCAGGCATTATCTTCTAAAGTATTTCCGGCATTAGGTCCCATTAAAAATTCACGTACCCGGGTGCCTTCTGCTCCTTCTACTCTTAGATCGGCACCTGTAAACAATATACCGTATTTGTATTGCCATTTTGCTTCCGTTCGTCCACCGAAATTATAAGTAGTAGCCAGGGTTTCGGCATTGACCATTCGAGGGTCCAGGGGGTTTAAAAAATTGTTCATTAAGTGATCGACAAATGATCCAAACACGGTGGTATTCCAGGAGGTAAGGCGGCCTTTATTAATGCTTATTTCATGCCGGGCGTTAAACATCCAGGTGTCGTCTTCGCGCAGGTCCATGGGTAAGGCCGGGAAGTCCGCATCCCGGGCCAGGTTGTAAATGGCTAATACTTGTAGTTGTTGACGATCAGTCAGTCTCAGCCCGAGGTTTGCACCAAAACTTCCTCTTGAAAAATCAGCTTGTACCTTACTGTCGTTTCCAGCAGTATAATCATTTCCCTGCGACCAGGAACTAAAAACTCCTGCGTCATATTTTTGGCCGCTAAACCCTATTATCGCTTCGCTTCGGAATATATTGCTGTTACTTTCATACCCCCCGGACAGCCTTCCATACGTGGTAGATTGTTCTGAAAAACGTGGTTTGGAAGAAACGAAATTTATTGTTCCTCCAAAACCTGCTCCATAGCGTAGTGCATGCGGGCCTTTAAGTATTTCGATCCTGTCCGTCATATTGGGTACCATCTGGCTGGTGGGTGGGTCCATACGGTTAGGGCAGGCTGCCGTGGCACTTTGAGCTCCATTCATTACTATATTGAGCTGGTCATATTTAAAACCTCTAAAAACAGGGTCAAACCCATAGTTCCCGCTTTTTCGAATACTGTTGATCGCAGGAGTCTGATTGAGTAAGGTGGCGCCATCATGGGCCATCCTGTCCTGGTAATCAATTTGAAGTTTGTCTGAAGGGATTTCTTTAGACTTAACAGCAATAATGGTAACAGGATATAGTTGAAGAGGGATGCTCTCACGATAATGCTGTTGCTGTTGGATCATGTCCTTTACCTGAAGATCGTCCAACTGCCATTTGCCATAGTTAACATGTGATAACTTCATAGTGCTGCCTTCTGTATAAATGAACTCGATAGTACCTTGCTCATTAGAGATGCCGGATTGAGTATCATATAGAAATATAGCTCCCACGATTGGTGCGAAGGTAACTTCATCCAGCAGTTTTACATGCCCGGCCTTTTGAGCGGATAGCGTTGTAGTGCACAGCCAAACAATGAGCAGGCACATTAAAAATTTATTAAAAGTCATACGTGTGATTTTTTAATGGTGGAAGCGTTTGCCATAAGCATGGCGAAACGGAGCTTGTATTTGATACAAGCCATAAAAATATTTTGCCTGAGCAAAACCAGATTAAATCACAGGGAACTCCGGCGGATGGAAGATGCTCTTAATAAAAGAAGTTGAATAAAGAGATTGTCGGTACGTTCGAAGTTTTACCGATGAGGCGGTTTGAAGTCTGTCTTCGGAAAACCAATTGACAAGCTTAACAAATACAAGTATTTCGGATTTTTCCTGTATCCCTTGCGGTACTCGTTTTTGATCGGTTTCTTCCACCCCGTTTAACTTTTTTGCCAGGTAACATTGACCTCCGCAAACCGTGATATCACTTTGCTTATTGATACATAAGATCTCGTAAATAAAGTCTTGGTTAATTTTAAAATCAACCAAAATGCTGATTTTACTCAATGTTGGGGTGAGTAAAACCAAAAGTAGCGCGATGGATAAAACCTGCTTCAAATCATTGTATCACTTCCATGCAAATATAGCACTTTGAAGGGGTGTTTGTCATCTATAAAATGACTTAAAAATATAATAACACCAGGTATAGCGCTTACTGGTCCTTATGCCCATGTAAAGTGTGATTTATTGATAAATTTCAGTGAATCAGCCGTTTGGAAAGGGATCAATTGCTGATGATTTATTTGCAAATAAAATAGTTGAAAAAAAATGGAAATGAAGCGCAAGTTTCTCTGATACATGGCGTCTAACAGTAGTATGAACACAAAGCGCACAATTCTTTTGGTCATGGTACTAGGTTGCCTGACGTATTCATTGGCTCAGCCCCGTGGTGGAGGCAGAAGGGGTAATTTCAATCCGGAAGAGATGATCTTAAGGGAGAAAGAAAATGTTATTGCCAAAATTGATGACCTGTCGGAAGATCAGCTATTGCTGTTAAACGGTATTTATGATGAGTTTGGTGCCACATTTAAAGAAACCCTGGAAGAAGCAAGAAGGACAAGAAGCTTTTCTGAAATGCGTCCGAAAATGCAGGCATTGAGAGAGGAAAAAGACTTGTTGATGAAAGATGTGTTGGATGAAGATCAATATAACATCTATCTCTCAATAGTAGAAAGCGAGCGTAAGCAGAGACGGCAACGTGTACAATCCAGTAGTAAAGATTCGGTAAATATAGAGGATAATTAAAGTGTACATGAAAAAGCTTTTGCTGTTTTTATTAGGCAGTTTGTTGGTTCAGGCAGCTAATGCACAAAGCATTAAATTTAATGGAAAGGTCGTTGATAAAACAACGAAAGAAGGCGTGGTTGGAGCTAACATCCTGCTCATAAACATTAAAGATTCCACAGCCTCCCGATTTGCGATTAGCGACGTGAATGGTGAATTTTTGATTCCGGATGCTTCCCGCGCATTTTACAGGTTAAAAATTCAAACAGTAAATTACAAACCGCATACACAGATAATCAGACTAACACAAGATGTGAGTATCGGTGTGATAGGGTTGGAAGAGGATACAAAAATCCTGAAAGAAGTGGAAATCACAGGGCAGGTCATTCCTGTAGAACAAAAAGGAGATACCACGCTATACCGGGCTGACGCCTTTGCAACTAACCCGGATGCCTCGGTTGCAGACCTGGTGAGTAAAATGCCTGGAATTACGGTGAGTGACACCGGTGTGGAAGCCAATGGTGAAAGTGTACAACAGGTGTTGCTGGATGGCAAGAGGTTTTTTGGTCAGGATCCTTTGTTGGCGCTTAATACCATTCCGGCCGAGGTGGTCAACCAGGTCGAGGTCTTTGACCAGCAAAGCGAGAGATCACAGTTTACAGGGTTTGATGACGGTAATACTACGAAAACCATGAATGTGGTGACCAAAGAAGACAAGCGGTCCGGCCAGTTTGGGAAGTTTTATTCCGGTATAGGGACTGACAGTCGATACCTGTTAGAAGGAAACATCAATGACTTTAAAAATGATAGACAATTGAGCGTGTTGGGAATGTCAAATAACATTAACAAAAAGAATTTTTCAGACAGTGATATTACCGGAGTACGTTCGGGCCGAAGGGGTGGAAATCGATTTCTGGGAGGAGGGGCAGAGGTTCCCATAGGGATTACGCAGACAGAGAGTTTCGGGCTTAACTACTCCAATCAGAAAAAAGACAAATGGAAGCTTGAATCCAGTTATTTCTATGATCGGGCAGAATTGGATAATGAGACGGATAGTGACAGGGAAACATTTTTGGGTCAGGGCAGCCAATTTTACACCGAAAACTCGGTGTCAAACTCTGTTAACAAAAATCACAGGTTCAATGCGCGGCTTGAATATAACTTTGACGAGCAAAACTCAATGGTTTTTACCCCTTCAGCTACTATCCAGGATAATGAGTCTCTGGACATTACAAATGGGCAAACTACTCTTGGCGGTCAACTTTTGAATCAAACGCAAAACAACTATTCAGGCGATAATTCAGGGGTCAGGCTGAATGGTGATTTGCTTTTCAGGCATAAATTTGAAAAACTGGGGCGTTCGCTACTTTTTAATGTAAGGTCTACTATAAGTGATTCTGACAGAGAAAATACATTTCAAGACCTCGCATCGGATTCATCCTTCCTTTATCTGAGTGAAATTGATAATCATACATACCGGAGTGAACTGACATATATCGAGCCGGTGGGTTCAAGCTCACAACTTCAGTTTAGTTATGTTCTGGAGCAAAGTGATCGTACTTCTGATATTATTACACTTGAGACTACTGCAGTAGGAGATGAATTTCAGGAACGTGAAGATCTTTCGAATAGGTTTAACAGTACACTCACCGTTCATCGCCCTTCCGTTAACCTGGGAAAACGGACTTTTAGTCAATTTTATTCTGTTGAACTTGCCTTACAATATGCCACTCTGGATAATGAGCAGGTCTTTCCAACCTTGGATAAAACATCTAATTCGTTTGTTAAGCTACTACCATCCGTCTCAACCAGAATGCAACTTGGAGATAATACAAACCTGTTTGTAAGATACAATACCCAGGTAGGTACACCTTCATCCAATCAATTACAACAAGTGGTGGACAACAGTAATCCCCTGTTTTATTCCGTCGGTAATGCTGATCTGGAACAAAGCTATACACATCAGCTATTTGCTCGGCTAAGACGTACAAATGTTGATAAAAACAGGTCTTTATCCAATTTTATCAGAATAAGTAATACCTCGGATTTTATTACAAATGCCACTTTCACAGCATCTTCAGATTCGGTGATCACTGGTGATATAGTGTTACCCAGGGGAGGCCAGATCTCACAACCTCTGAACATAGATGGATATTGGAATTTACAAAATAATACTACCTACAGCTTTGTAATTGCGCCTTTAAAACTCAATATGAGTGCTGATATCGGTGTTGGTTTTATTCGGTCCCCGGGCATTGTTAACGGGCTTGAAAACATTTCAGAAACGTACAACGGGAATGCTCGCCTTGTCATGGCAAGTAATATAAGTCAAAATGTGGATTTCAACTTGTCCTATGGCACGAGTTTAAATCGTGTAGAGAATACAGTACGCTCCAATAGTAATAACCGGTATACTACCCAGACAATATCAGGGAAACTGAACCTGATCCTGTTCAAGGGATTTGTTTTTCGCAGTGATATAAATTATCAGATCTACAGAGGTATCTCAGAGGAATTTGATACGGATTATGCCTTGTGGAATGCCAGTGTGGCGAAGAAATTCCTTAAAAATGACAGGGGAGAGCTAACGATAAGAGTATTTGATATCCTTGGACAAAACCAAAGTATCACGCAGCAGGTAACTTCTGCTTACCTGGGAGAAACAAGATCATTGGTACTGGAACAATACTGGATGTTCTCCTTCACGTATCAGCTCAGGAGGTTTAAAACAAATAGCTGATCTTTAATAAATGCGTATAAAAAAAGAAGCCGTCTCTCAGAGAAACGGCTTCTTGAATAACAGTTTTACGAACTGTACCTATTTCTTATATTTTCTGTTGAATTTCTCTACTCTACCGGCAGTATCAACAAATAGTTTCTTGCCAGTATAAAAAGGATGTGAAGCTGAAGAAACCTCTATTTTGATTAAAGGATATTCATTTCCGTCTTCCCATTTAATGGTATCCTCAGAAGTCATAGTAGACCTGGTGATGAATGAGAAGTCACTGGAACTGTCCTGAAATACTACTTCTCTATATTCTGGGTGGATATCTTTTCTCATCTTAGTAATGCTTTATTCTTTTACTATCTCCAAAAGGAATGCAAAGTTACATATTAATCCGTCAGTTACAAATCAGGACTTAAACATTTTTTCCTTTATTTTGCGCTCATGAAGATAGGTCGTTTAGCGGGATGTTTGTCATTTTTACTGTGTTATATTACGTTTTCAGTGGAAGCGCAAAGTGTCAATGCGCCGTTGAATGATGATTATTACCATTTGATAGACAGATATGAGATCAAGTCAGGCCGTGTTAACCCTTATTTCCATAGTTCCTGGAAAGCCTATCAAAGAGAGGACATAGCAGCTTTTGCGGATACAATAGCCGGTGAGTTTTCGACACTTTCAAAGCAGGACCGGTTTAATTTTAACTACCTGAGAAATGATAGCTGGGAATGGTCAAAAAAGGACATAAATGATTCCCGGAAGCCTTTTTTAAAGCATTTCTATAAAGTAAAGTCCGATTTATATAATGTGTCGGTCGATGACTTTGATCTCCATGTAAATCCTGTCCTGCATTTATCAGCGGGTAGAGAAAGCGCCGACAATGCCAATACGTTTATCAATACCCGTGGAGTGGAAGTTCGTGGTATGGTGGATAATAAAGTTGGGTTTTACTCCTTCATTGGTGAAAATCAGCTTGTACACCCATTATATGTTCGACAACGTCGGGACTCTACACTGGTAGTACCCCACGAAGGTTTCTGGAAAGGGTATGAAGATAACGGTGCTGATTTTTTCACAGCACGTGGCTATTTAAGTTTCAATGCCAGCAAACATATTAATGTTCAATTTGGTCATGATCGTTTTACGGTAGGGAATGGCTACCGTTCGCTGATACTTTCTGATTATGCACCGGCTTACTTATTTCTGAAGCTTAATACAAAAGTGTGGAAGTTTAACTATACGAACCTTTTCACCCAAATGACTGCGGATGTATTTGGTACGCCAAGCGGCCTTTCAGGCAGTACCCGGTTCCCGGATAAATATATGGCATTGCATCATTTAAGCTTGAATATTGGCAAAAAACTTAATATCGGGATTTTTGAATCTGTGATCTTCAGCAATACCGATTCTGCATCTAACAATGCTTTTGAACTCAAGTACCTCAACCCTGTGATTTTCTACCGGGCCATTGAACAACAAAACGGAAGTTCTGACAATGTACTGGTAGGAGCAGATTTTAAGTGGTTAGCTATAAAAAACATTTCTATTTACGGTCAATTGGTGTTTGATGAATTCCTGCTGGACAATTTAAGAGAAGGTACCGGTTGGTGGGGCAATAAGTGGGCTTTTCAGCTTGGAGGTGAATATGTGGATGCTTTTGGTATTAACAATCTTGATCTGCAAGGAGAGGTTAATGTGGCTCGTCCATATGCTTATTCACATGGTACACCGTTTGGTAGTTACTCCCATTATCGTCAATCTTTAGCACACCCTTTAGGCGCTAATTTTAATGAGCTTATAGGGATAGTCAGGTATCAACCCATGGATAAAGTATTCCTATCTGCGAAACTTATGTACGCCAATTATGGTGCAGACACTACCGGCTCCAATTGGGGAGCGAATATTTTACTTCAAAATGATACCCGTGAACAGGAATTTGGTAATGAAATAGCCCAAGGAGTGGACACCAACTTGATTTATGGAGATCTTACCATCAGCTATCACTGGAAACATAATTTTTTTATAGACCTTAAACATATTTACAGAAAAGAAGAAAGTGCCCTGTCTGCACTTTCTAATGACACCAATTTCACTTCACTGGTTCTTCGCTGGAATATTCCGCAACGATTGAACGAGTTTTAAGTGAATACTTTTAATTTGTAAGCTATAGCAATGAAAACATTTTTTCGGGTATTCGGATATGCCAAAAAACTACGCCTTTTTGTGCCGCAGTATGTTGCTTTTGTATTGCTCAGCGTAATATTCAGTGCATTCAATGTTGCGCTGTTGATCCCACTTCTCAATGTACTTTTTAAACTTACTCCGGATACTGTTTTTGCAGAACCAGCCGGCTTTGAATTTAGTATTGATTACGTAACGAACTATTTCAACTATTACTTTTCATACATCATAAAACACCAGGGGGAGGAGCAGGCACTTGTTTTCGTATGCCTGATAGTATTGGTGTCTGTATTGCTCACTAATCTGTTTCGTTACTTAGCGGCTGTCATTAGCGCCAGGATCAAACTGGATGCAGTAAAATACCTGCGCATGGCCATTTACAAAAAAATTTCGAGCATGCATCTGGGCTTCTTTTCCAATGAGCGTAAGGGAGACCTCATTTCAAGAAGTACTACCGATGTGCTCGAGTTGGAAGTGTCTGTTTTAGGTAGCCCTAAGGCGTTATTCAGAGAGCCGGTGCAGATCGTTATTTTCTTCATTGTTCTGTTTATGCTTTCGGTGAAACTTACATTTTTCACACTGTTGGTTTTGCCTACAGCAGGTGGTGCATTGGGGTATATTGTTAAAAAGCTAAAGAAAAAGGCCATTCTCAGCCAGGAATCATTGGGCAGGATACTTAATATATTGGATGAGACATTAGGAGGGATGCGTATCATTAAAGCTTTTAATGCCCGTGAATACGTAAATAAAAAGGTAGATGAAGAAACGAATTTCTATAGAAAAGTAAACCTATCCTATAGCTATCGAAAAGAGTTAGGGTCTCCCATTTCCGAGTTTATTGGTATAGCTATCGTTAGTTTAATACTCTATTTTGGAGGCTCTTTAGTGTTGAGCGACCAGTCGTCCCTGGATGCGGCACAATTTATTGCTTACCTGGCTATTTTTGCTCAAATCATATCCCCGGCAAAAGCCTTTGCACAGGGTATATCCAGCGTACAGAAAGGAATTGCCTCAGGAGAACGTATTTTCTCCATTATTGACGCGGTACCAGCTATCAGGGATAAGGTAGGGGCTGTTGAACTGGACGGATTTCATGAGGCCATTGAATTTGAAAATGTGTCCTTTGCTTATGATAAAGAGAGGGTACTCAAAAACATAAACTTAAAAATCAAAAAGGGGACCACAGTGGCATTGGTAGGGCCGTCCGGGGGAGGTAAATCTACATTGGTAGATCTGATCCCGCGTTTTTATGACCCTGTCTCAGGTGCCATAAAGATTGATAATATACCCTTAGTGGATTGCAAGGTGGATTCTGTAAGGCAACAGATGGGGATTGTCACCCAGGAATCTATCCTTTTTAATGATACTGTATTTAATAATATTGCTTTCGGTATAGAAAGCGCTCGCGAAGAAGATGTGATAAAAGCAGCTAAAGTAGCTAACGCGCATGATTTTGTTATTGAGTTAGAGCAGGGATATCATACTAATATTGGTGATAGGGGTATGAAACTTTCGGGGGGGCAACGTCAGCGACTTAGTATTGCACGCGCAGTCATGAAAAACCCACCCATATTGCTCCTTGATGAAGCTACCTCAGCACTCGATTCTGAATCTGAAATGCTGGTACAGCAAGCACTTTTTAACCTCATGCAAAACCGAACTTCCATCGTGATTGCACATCGCCTGAGTACGATACAACATGCTGATGAAATTGTAGTTATCCAAAATGGAGAGATCCTTGAACGAGGGAAACATGATGAATTGCTTGAAAAGGGCGGGCTTTACAAAAAGTTGAGCGCTATGCAGAATACTTGATTAATTTTTGTAGTTTTAATTCTCATGTTCCATACCCATCTTAATTGATAGAAGCCAAAGATGAAAAATCCAAAGTCTATATTTTTTCTTACGTATTTCCTTTTCCATTTTGGCCTTCTGGTGACTTCTATATATGTAAATTATCGTTCTGAAGATTTTGAATTCCTTTTATGGATGCGCGGGCACATAGATTGGATGATATACGCGTCAATTTTTGGTTTCATATTGTTTGGAGTCAATATGATACTTATGAATTTAACGGGCAGAAATGCCAAAAAAGAAGCTTCAAAATTACGGCAAGAGGCAAATTCATATAAAGCTAAAATGTTTGACCTTCAGGAAGCTACCAAAGACGGATCATCAGAAAAGAATACCCCAGCCTCCGATGATGGAGTGACAGAATAAGATAATACCTTTATGAACAACCAACAACTCATTAAGCAGGAGCTGCTTCATGCGTCCGATGTATTAGATAAAGTGCTTTCGGATGCTACCTGCATGACCAACATAGATAAAGCGGCACAACTTTTTGTTGATTCCTTTAAAAACGGCGGAAAAGCCATTTCCTGTGGCAATGGTGGGTCACACTGTGATGCGATGCATTTTGCAGAAGAGCTGACCGGACGTTTTCGTGATGAAAGAGAGCCACTCCCGGCCATCTCCATAGCTGAACCCAGCCATATGTCCTGCGTCGGGAATGACTACGGTTTCAATTATGTTTTTTCCAGGTTTATCAAGGCGGTGGCCACTGAAAAAGATGTTATATTATGTATCAGTACCAGTGGAAATTCAAAAAATATTTTAGAGGCGATCAAGGAGGCTAAAAAGAAGGGTGCCAAAGTGGTGGTGCTCACAGGTAACGGGGGCGGTCAAATGATAGGTATGGCGGATGTAGAGATTTGCGTACCTCACTATGGTTATGCTGATCGTATCCAGGAAATACACATTAAGGTCATCCATATTTTAATACTGCTAATAGAAAAGCTCACGGTTTAATGGTAGCTAAGAATTTCGGAGCTGCTGTTTTCGGAGTGGATGCTAAGATCATTACCATAGAGGTGACAGTAGTACAGGGTACCAAGTTCTGGATGAGCGGGCTACCGGATAGTGCGGTCAAAGAAAGTGCCCATCGTGTAGAGTCAGCTATAAAACACTATGGACACCGTATGCCACGTCAGAAAGTGGTGGTCAACCTGGCTCCTGCAGACATCAAAAAAGAGGGCAGCGCCTATGACCTGCCCATAGCGTTAAGTGTGCTGCAGGCCTCCGGGCAGTTCAAATGTGACACCATGAAAGATTACCTGGTAATGGGTGAGCTTTCACTGGATGGAGAGTTACGACCCATTAAAGGAGTGTTACCCATTGCCATAGAAGCGCGTAAAAACAAATTTAAGGGCTTCGTACTCCCGAAAGAAAATGCTACTGAGGCGGCAATTGTCAATGACCTGGACATCATAGGAGTAGAAACAATGCAGGAAGCATTAGACTTTTTTGAAGGAAATCAGGAGATCAAGCCTCTTGAAGTGGATACACGCGATGTATTTATGACGGAATTAAACAATTATGGCGTTGACTTTTCCGACGTTCAGGGGCAGGATAATATCAAACGGGCTATGGAGATAGCCGCTGCAGGAGGGCATAATGTGATTATGATAGGACCTCCGGGGGCCGGTAAAACAATGCTTGCCAAGAGGCTGTCCAGTATTCTGCCGCCGTTATCACTCTATGAAGCGCTTGAAACTACTAAGATCCATTCTGTGGCTGGAAAGTTAGATGTTAAAGCATCGCTTATCTCTACGCGTCCCTTTCGTAGCCCGCATCATACCATAAGCGACGTGGCGCTGGTAGGGGGTGGAGGAAACCCGCAGCCCGGTGAGATCTCTTTATCGCATAATGGGGTTCTGTTTTTAGATGAACTTCCCGAATTTAAACGGACAGTATTGGAAGTAATGCGGCAGCCCATGGAAGAGAGAAAGGTGACGATTTCCAGGGCAAAAGTATCACATGATTATCCGGCAAATTTTATGCTTATCGCCAGTATGAATCCCTGTCCGTGTGGTTATTACAATCACCCTGAAAAAGAATGCGTATGTGGACCGGGAGTAGTACAACGTTACCTGAGCAAAGTAAGTGGACCATTACTTGACAGAATAGATTTGCATGTAGAAGTGACACCGGTCTCCTTTGATGAGATGACAGGAACGATGAAGACGGAAAGTAGTGAGGAGATCCGCGACCGGGTGATTACCGCCCGGGAGGTACAATCCAGGCGATTTGTCAAAGATGCTTCGCTGCATTGTAATGCTATGATGCCCGCACAAATGGTCAAAAAGATATGCCAGATTAACGATGCAGGGAAAACCCTGCTCAAAACTGCTATGGAAAGATTGGGCCTTTCTGCCAGGGCTTATGACCGTATTCTGAAAGTATCACGTACCATAGCCGACCTGGCGGGTTCAGAAGAAATAAAAATAGAGCATTTGGCCGAAGCCATTCAATACCGCAGCCTGGATAGAGAAGGGTGGGCCGGATAAGCAACAGTCAAGGGTTTATGCAATTGTCCTCCGTACGAACTATCTTCTGAAAGTTGTATTGTGACATCAGGTCTTTGGAAAAATCAACGTTAATCGAGACCTCTTCGTGGATATTCAACTTCAGATCTTTATAAAAAAATCCCGTTATACCTTCCCTGTTTTGTGCAGGTACATAAAATATAGATTGCTCACCTACCTGAATAAGTTCAGAGAGGCATAAATTGGTTTCTCCAATCGCATGATTACTGTATTGACTAGCTTCATCTGTAGGTAAAAGCTTTCCATCACGTATTTTTGCTACCTTGAGGATGCCTCCAATGTGAGGTGTTTGGATCCATGCCAGTTCTACAATGCCATCCTGGTCCAGGTCATAAATGGTCACAATATTCAACCATCGATTCGGTGTTCCGATCTCGTTGACATATGCGAACTCTTCGAGTTGGTTATCAACTACCTTATAGATCACAATCCCGGCCCCTTCATGTATGTGGGTTCGGATAGTAATAAACTCCAATTCACCATCACTGTCCACATCAAACAGTCTGGGTCTGATATCCTCAAAAACGTATTCATTATCTAAAGCGATCTCATGAAAAGCGCCGTTGACGACTACCACTAGTCTACTGGCTTCTATTTGATCACCCAGAATACCGTGTGCATACCGGGTCACCGGATCAGTGAATTGAGCATATACAGTTTCATCGTTACTTACAGCTATCTGTTCTTCTGCCATCAGGTTGTAGTCGGTCCTTAGTTTTTCTATGATGGCGTTGTTGCCCGTTTGCGGTGGGGCTTTGGTTATATCCGGTATTTCCTCATCGTTAGTACAGGCCAAAAAGTAGCTTAGTGCCAAACAAAATAGCCCATTTTTCAATTGCCGGATAAGTAGATCATAGTTGCTTGGCATATTGAGGCAGTTCAATTTGAATCAATTCAATAACTCCATGATAAACACGGGAGACAGTGAAATGATTTGAGGTAGCAAGAATTTTTAACTTAGATAGTTGATCTAAAGAGAGTATAGTGTGTAAGATGGCCAATGAGTTGCCTGGTTTGAGCTAAGCTAATGCCTGGGCCACTAAATTTGACGCTTTTGGCGAAAGATTGAGCTTTAATGCTGTTTCCTGACCTTTTCTACTCATTTTGCCCCATGTTTTTTGAAGAATTGAGACAACCTTCTCTTCCTTATGTTTTTCAATAAAGTCTTCAAAATAGTGTTGCAAAAAGACCAGGCACACTACATCTTCCAGTAGTTGTGCTTCCGGGTCCTGCTTCATCTTTTTTTTCAGGATCAGGTCACTGGTTTTTTCGGCTTCCTCGGGAGTATAGTCATTCCGTAGCATTATTTCCTTAACAGTGCGGGCGTGCATCATCATAAGTTCCGTCCGCCACTTTAAATAACCTTTACGATCGGCCGTATAACTGCTCCTGGGAATAGACCATCTTTTAATATGTTGTCCACGAGCGGCTATGACCAAAAGTTCATCCGGTTCGGGGTCAAGTTGGTACAACGTCTCTGTCATGCGATGTCCGTAAATCAATGCGGCAGGTATTTTTTTCCGGATGACATACTCGCTATTAGGGTCGTGACTGTTTATAACATCTATTTCATCAATCACCAGATTAAACTTATTAACCATAGCTAGTGCCCTCTTTGAACTAAAATTTCACATCATACCTGATGTTGAAGCAAACCATATTTTAACCTGATCTGTTCCCACCACTGGTACTAAAACGGTTTGTTAATTATAAAGAGTGATAGGCAACAGTCTTTTTTAAAACGTATTCCCAGGATCAATGTTAGCAGTTTTTCTGTGAAAGGATCAACACATTTTTTTTAATTGGTTGACAAGTAAATGGTCTATGTTGTTAAAGTGGTGTTGAATGGGACTCACCATTGATCTTTTGCTCTTATGACCAATTATTGTATCAATCTTATTTTACCCTTTCACCATTCATTCCTAAAACCTAAAAATCAAGTCAACTCCTCTACAAACCAGATGGAATTGCCCTAAACTTTAACCATTAAGTCCGAATAAATTGAATTCAGCTGTTTTTCAAGGCAAGGGCTTGATAAACAGTATTTAACAACTTCTCCAATGACAATGATGGCGGGGTTGGACATTTCATTTTCCAATACTCTTTGTTCGACGCATTTCAGGGTGCCGATCACTGCTTTTTCGTTATGTCGTGTACCGTTTTGGATGATAGCAATGGATTCTTCACTACCTCTGTGGGTTTGGAACAGGGATATGATTTTACTTAAATTCTTCATACCCATGAGTATAACCACCGTAGCTGTAGACCGGGCGGCAAAAGCCAGATCATTAGAAAAACTACCGTTCATGGTAGTACCGGTCACCACCCAGAAACTCTCGTTCACACCTCTTTTTGTCAAAGGTATATGATGAGCGGTAGGAACTGCCAGTGCACTACTTACCCCGGGTACTACCTCAACGTCGATACCCCGTTCCCATGCATAGGCTAATTCTTCATGCCCCCGACCCAAAATAAAAGGGTCACCACCCTTTAACCGGACCACTATTTTGTTTTGCCGTACATAATCCACCATCATATCATTGATGAATATCTGCTGGTAAGCGTGCAGTCCGGCCTTCTTTCCTACGTATACTTTATGGCAATCTTTTCGACAATAATTCAGTAGTTCATCATTGGCAAGCGCATCATAAAGTACTACATCAGCCATTTCCAAGGCCTTTATAGCCTTTAAAGTAATTAATTCCGGGTCTCCGGGACCCGCGCCTACTAATAATAACTTTCCCATTCTTACGTAATTTTTGTTTCTCACTTATTCAAATTACGTATATTTTCGTTTGAATTAAAAAATTATTACGTAATTTTACGTAAAAATAAAGCTATGGAAAAAGTAGTCGTCATTGGAAATGGAATGGTTGGGTATAAATTCTGTGAGAAGATCAGGTTAAAAGCTGGTGCAGATAAGATACAGCTGGTGGTATTTGGAGAAGAGCCTGTTCCTGCATACGATCGGGTCCATTTAAGTGAATATTTTACGGACCCTTCTGCCGAGAGGCTAAGCATGGCGCCTGCAAATTGGTATCGTGAAAACCATATAGACCTGCGAACCGGGGAGTTGGTGGTAACCATTGATCGAAATCAGAAAAAAGTCATCACACACCTGGGGCATGAAGAGCATTATGACACACTCATTCTTGCCACCGGGTCAAGTCCGCTTGTTCCGCCGATCGATGGGGTAAATAAAGTAGGGGTATTTGTATACAGGACACTCGAGGACCTTAACAATATCATGGCGTATGGGACCAAAGCAAAAAGCGCAGCCGTTTTGGGGGGAGGACTGCTGGGATTAGAAGCAGCAAAGGCGTTAATGGATATGGGGCTAAAAACCCATGTGATAGAATTTGCTTCACGGCTTATGCCTCGTCAGCTAGATGATACAGGCGCTGAGATTTTGAAAAACCAGTTAGAAGATATTGGGTTATCCATTCACCTGAATAAAAACACTACTGCCCTTCTAGGTGAAGGCGCACTGGACTGTCTTTCATTTTCTGATAACACACATTTAAGTACAGATATGCTCGTGATTTCTTGCGGTATTGTTCCAAGGGATGAATTGGCGTCATCGTGTGGGTTGAGTACAGGACCGCGTGGAGGTGTGATCGTCAATGAGAAGCTAAAAACAGATGATCCGAATATCTATGCGATAGGTGAGGCGGCATTGTTTAACAACATGATCTATGGGCTGGTGGCGCCGGGATATGATATGGCAGAATCAGTAGCACAACAGTTGACAGCGAGTGGTGACAAAGTCTTTGACGGAAGCGATATGTCTACCAAGCTTAAGTTGATAGGGATAGAAGTGGGAAGTTTTGGTGATGCTATGGGAGATACGGAAGGGTGTAAAACGGTAGTTTACAAAAATGAAAGTACCGGAATTTATAAAAAGATCACTATTTCCGGAGATAAAAAACAGCTATTGGGTGGAATACTGGTAGGTGATACAAGCGAATACAACATGCTTTGGCAGATTATGAACAATAGTACGGTACTTCCTCCCGATCCGGAAGACCTCATCCTGGGTGATCGCAGTGCTGAAGGCGGAGGAGGTGGCTCCATTACTACATTACCTGATACAGCGCAGGTATGCTCTTGTGAAGATGTGACGAAAGCAGATATCGTTAAAGCGATCCGGGAAGAGAGGATTGAAGACCTTAAGGCAGTAAAAACATGTACAAAAGCAGGTACAGGATGTGGCGCTTGTGGTCCTATGGTAGCGGATATTTTTCATGATACCGTGGCGGCAATGGGTAAAAGGGTGAGAAAGGTGATTTGTGAGCACCTGGACTATACGCGCCAGGAACTTTACGACCTGATCAGGATAAAGGAAATTAAAACATACGATCACTTGCTGGACAGCTACGGTAAAGGAGACGGCTGTGAAGTATGTAAGCCGGCAGTAGCCTCACTGTTAGCCAGTATTTGGAATGATCTGATCGTAAATCAGGATACCATACAGGATACTAATGACCGGTTTTTGGCAAATATTCAAAAAGGGGGCTCGTATTCAGTGGTGCCTCGTGTACCCGGTGGGGAGATAACCCCTGAGAAACTCATTGTACTGGGTCAGGTGGCTAAAAAGTATAACCTCTATTCCAAGATCACCGGAGGGCAACGTATTGATCTGTTTGGTGCCCGGTTGGAAGACCTGCCTTCCATTTGGGAAGAACTAATAGCCGTTGGTTTTGAGAGCGGGCATGCCTATGGAAAATCACTACGAACAGTAAAAAGCTGTGTGGGGTCCGCCTGGTGTCGATTTGGATTGCATGACTCTGTTTCCTTTGCTATTGAAGTGGAAAACCGCTATCGAGGATTACGAGCGCCACACAAATTGAAGGGAGGAGTTTCCGGCTGTCGCAGAGAGTGTGCTGAGGCCCAAAGTAAGGATTTTGGTATTATAGCTACTGAAGTGGGCTGGAACCTCTACATCTGTGGTAACGGGGGCGCTAACCCTCAGCACGCACAATTGCTGGCAGGTGACCTTGATTCAGAAACCTGTGTCAAATACCTTGACAGGTTTTTGATGTTTTATATCAAAACCGCTGAACCCCTCAATAGAACAGCTACCTGGTTAAATAAATTGGAAGGCGGACTGGATTATGTTAAAGATGTGATTGTGAACGACTGCCTTAGAATAGGTGCGGAGTTAGAGAAGGAAATGCAGTACCTGGTAGACACATATAGCTGTGAATGGGCTGAAGTAGTGAAAAACGATGCCTTAAAAGCCAAATTCAGCCATTTCATTAATACCGATGCAGGTGACCCTACGCAGAAGTTTGACAGCATCCGGGGGCAGAAAGTACCGGCAGCCTGGTGATGGCTAAATAAAATTCAATGATAAAGCAGGTAATGATAATACAATGGATGTAAGCGAAGAGATAATACAATATGAAACCGTGGCTTTGGAAGAAGTGAAAGTATGGCATAAAGTGGCTAAGATCGGGGACTTTCCGGTGAATGGTGGTGCCTGTGTTTTATACAAAGGTATGCAGATAGCTGTTTTTAACTTCAGTCGCAGGCAGGAGTGGTATGCCACACAAAACGTATGTCCGCATAAGCAACAAATGATCCTCTCCAGGGGCATGATCGGTACACAACAAAATGAACCCAAAGTAGCATGCCCATATCATAAAAAAACATTTTCCCTGAAAAGTGGTGAAAACCTGAATGGTAATGAATGCAGTCTTGCCACTTACCCGGTAAAGGTAGAGGAAGGGTGTGTGTATGTTGGATTTAAAGGATAGTTAGATGTAAGGGTATTCAGTTTTTTGTGGAGCTATAGAAGTCCGGCAATACCAGAAGATTACACTTCAGCTTCCATATTACCATTCTTTTGCTCTATTTACAGGCTTGATCTGTAGAAGGAAAGATAATCCATGAATAAGCACCGAAAATTTGACAAACTAGGGCTTTTTTACATTCTGGCATTGTCAGGCATCGCGGTGAGCATTATTCTAAGTCAGCTTGTCGTACAGAACTACATAGGGACCCAGCAAGATGATGCCCGCACCATTAATGTTGCGGGCAGGCAGCGAATGCTAAGTCAGAAAATCAGTAAGATCGCCTTGAAAATCGGCAGGGTATCAGATACTATTTCCTATAGCCAGGAGGTCAAAGAACTCAAAAATACTGTAGCGCTTTGGGAAAAATCACACCGGGGACTACTGGAAGGTAATGAAGAACTGGGACTTCAGGATAAGCCTTCTTCCGATGTATTAAAGATGTATAAGCAGATAGAAAACCATTATACCCAGATGGTGTTTCATGCACATAAGATCATTCAATTGCCAGTAAACGATTTGGTCAGATCAGACCTAGATACTTCTATTCAAGCCATTCTGACACATGAGGACAGCTTTCTGCGGGGGATGAACGCTATCGTATTCCAATATGATAAAGAAGCTAACGCACGTGTTAAAGAACTACGTAAAATTGAGATCACCCTTCTCATACTTTCTCTTTCCATTATTTTGATAGAACTGATATTTGTTTTCAGGCCAATAGCGCGTAATGTGAGGCAAACGGTCGATGAATTGGTGGAGTCAGAAGAAGGTTCTATCCGTATGGCGGGTGAGTTGAGCAGGTTGTATGAAGAACTGGTAAAATCCTATCAGGACCTGGAGTCTACTCGTTATGAACCTGAAGCTCCACTGGTTTTTGCCACCATTGATGATAAGGGAAGCTTCACCTCCGTTTCAGACAAGTTTAAAGTACTAATGCAATGGGAGAAGTCACCGGAAAGTTTTGTGCAATTACTGCTGGATAATGACTACAGAAAAGAATTTACAGGAGGGTTGATGAAAATCCTGAAAAACCACCGGCCGTGGTCAGGTGAAATAAAATTGGTCAATGAAGACGGTGATTTCATCTGGCTTGAACTGTTCATTATACCCGTAAAGATCCGGGAGAGCTATACCTATAAGCTGGTGGCGCGTGACATTACCGAACTGAAAGAAGCAAAAATACGCTCGCGCGAAATTAACAGGGAGAAAATAGAGAAACGGGTGAAAGAACAGCAGTACCGTTCGGTTTTGATCCTGGAAGGTCAGGAAGAAGAGCGATGGCGATTAGGCCGCGAGATCCATGACGGGATAGGTCAAATGCTTACGGCGCTTAAATTGAACCTGGAGGCGATTACACCATCAAGCTCCATTCATACCAAGCGCAGGCTGGAAGATACCCGGGAGTTGATGAAAAGCATCTTACGGGAGATCCGCAGAGTATCCTTTAATCTGACTCCGGCCAGCCTGAGTGATTTTGGCATTACTCCAGCCATCACAAAATTTTGTCAGGAAGTAAGTCAACTGTCTGGGAATAAGGTATTTTTCACTAATGAAACCCGTTTTGTAAATCGCCTGGAGAGTCATGTTGAAAATAATATTTATCGAATCATTCAAGAAGCCATTAACAATGCTATAAAATATGCAAAAGCTTCTTCTATAGATGTTAAACTGATTCATAGTCCCAGAGAATTAGAAATTACCATACAGGACGACGGCAAAGGCTTCGACTATGAGAAATTGAAAAAAACTGGTTATTTTGAGAGTTCCGGTCACGGTATTTTTAATATGAAAGAACGCACGGCCTTTATAAATGGTACGTTTGATTTGAATACTAAGCCAGAAGAGGGAACCATGATTACCATAACTATACCTTTGGATTAAAGCATGAGTGAAGTCATTAGGATCGTATTAGCTGATGATCATGAAATTGTTAGAACCGGTCTGAAGCTGCTGTTGGAAACAGAAGAAGATATTGAGGTAGTAGCCGAAGCTTCGGATGGTGAAGAAGCTTTTCTCACCATAGAAAAAGAGCAGCCTGATGCAGTAATTATGGACATACGCATGCCCAATGGAAACGGTATAGAGACGACCAGTAAGATCAAGCGCAGCTACCCGAAGGTGAAAGTTCTTATGCTTACCATGCATGATGATGAGGAGTATATCACCAAGTCCATCGACTGTGGCGCTGACGGTTATTTGCTTAAGGATACCGGCAAGGGCGAGTTTCTAAAGGCCATACATGCTGTTTGCAAAGGGCATAAGTATTTTAGTGGTGATGTGTCCAATATTTTGGTGACCAGGTATTTGTCTTCCATCCGGGAAGAGCCAAGAAGCCAGGTGACTGAAGAAAAAAAGGTAGATTACAACCTCACTAAAAGGGAGCGGCAGATCTTGTCCCTGATTTCACGTGGGGTTTCTAATAAAGCCATTGCCGATGATCTGAGCAAGAGCATCCGTACCGTAGAAACGCACCGTTTCAATATAATGAAAAAGCTTGACGTCAATAATATAGTTGAACTGCTTCATAAAATAGACCAGGAGCCTGAATTGAAAGAGTTTCTCCAATAGCAGGGTACAGGGCACGGTCGGTAATTGGCGAACAGGCAGCCGGCAAATTTACAAATGACTTCTTTATGAGTTAAATCAGAAAGCATGGTGTTTTGCGAAAACGCAAAGACGCAAGGTTTAAACTGTGTTTAGCAAGTCCCTTGTACCTCCTTGCTTTGCGGAGAACCTATACGCACAGCCATATTTTGCCAGGATTCCGTTACTTAAAATTAATTCTAAGTATAATACGTAATTAATGGCTATTATTATTACGTATAATTACGTAATAATATTTGCAACTACTTAAATTAATGCGTTCATTTACGTAAGTAAATAACACATTTAAATACTTAGGCTTATGAAAAAGATACTTTACTTACTACTGATGGTGTCAGGTGTTTCACCAGCTTATGCGCAGTTTAGGTTAAGTGGTGAAGTGAGACCACGAACAGAGTTTTATAACGGGACCAACTCCAGTCTTTCAGGAGAAGATAATACCCCGGGGCTGGCCACACAACAGCGTACCCGGTTATATTTCCAATACAAAAAAGATAAGTTCACTTTTAAGTTCACGCCTCAGTATATCAACTTCTGGGGACAGCAAGCTCAAACAAGCACTTCGGGCTCTATCTCAGTATTCGAAGCATGGGCAGCATATGATATTTCCGGATCATTTACATTAAAATTTGGAAGACAGCCCATTTCTTATGGCGACCAGCGTTTTTTCGGTGCGCTGGCCTGGGCCGCACCCGGTCGTTCGCATGATGCCTTTGTCGGTAAATTCAAGTTGGGAGATGCTACACTCCACGCCGGATTTACCTTGAACCAGGTAGGGCATACCAACGAAGTCAACGGGAATATCGGGGATGCGGGAAACAAGAGCATCCAGTATGTGTGGTTTGATAGTCCTTCAGCCGGAGATTTTAAATACTCACTAATGGGTGCGAATGTGGTCACTGAAACTGATCCGGGCCAGTATTATGCTTATACAACGTTGGGATTCATTCCAACTTTAAAAATCGGAGGTAAGCTCACCTTGGATGCTTCAGCCTATGTCCAATTTGGCCAGTTCCTTGGTACAGACATTGGCGGATCATTGTTGGCGCTTAGTGGTACCTATAAAACAGGTTCCATACCCATAACTGTCGGGGTTGAAATGGTATCCGGTGATGATGAAAGCACCGCAGATAAAAATGAAACCTGGAAGCAGCAGTTTGGTACCAACCATAAGTTCTATGGCTTAATGGATTTCTTCTATGTAGGTGAGCAACCTTCTATGGGGCTGAATGACATTTTTGTGAAGACCGCCTTCAAAACCGGCAAGAAATCCAAACTCTTAACACACATTCACTATTTCAGCACCAATCAGGAGTTTACCGATGAAGTGGCGGAAAGTGGTGAAACTGCTGACGGTTATCTGGGTACGGAAATAGACCTGATCTATGATCTGAAAGTAAGCCCTGAATTCAATGTAAAAGTGGGCTATTCACAGCTTTTTGCGGATGATAGCTTTGAATTGTTTAAAACAGGCTCATCTGACGAGACCAATAACTGGGCGTGGTTACAGCTTACATTAAAGACCTCCATTTTTGACAGTACGGATCAATAATCAGAAATATTTAAAAGATGAAAACTATGAATATAAATATGAAAAGAATTCACCTTGTACTATTGGCTGCCACAGTCGTTTTATTCACACAGTGTGGTGGAGGGGCCAAAAGCGAGGCCACAGACAAACCGGCAGATGGCTTAAGTGCTACAACGTTAGCCATTGAAAAACCACAGCTGACGTTCGGTTTTATTAAACTTACCGATATGGCGCCACTGGCCATAGCCAAAGAACTCGGCTACTTTGAAGAGGAAGGACTGTTTGTTACCATAGAAGCACAATCCAACTGGAAGAATGTGTTGGACAGGGTTATTGATGGGCAGCTGGACGGTTCACATATGCTGGCCGGACAGCCGGTGGCCGCCGGGGCAGGTTTCGGACGTCAGGCAGGATTAGTGACCCCTTTTTCAATGGATTTAAATGGAAACGGTATCACAGTCTCTAATGAAGTGTGGGCTAAAATGAAACCTAATGTACCCATTGGCGAAGATGGAAGTCCGGTACATCCTATTACTGCAGATGCACTGGCACCGGTAGTGAACGAGTACAAAAACAACGGTAAGCCTTTCAAGATGGGCATGGTATTTCCCGTGTCTACCCATAATTATGAGATCCGTTACTGGCTGGCAGCGGCCGGTATTCATCCTGGTTTTTATACAAAAGAAAACATCCAGGGGCAGGTAGATGCTGATGTCTTGCTGAGTGTAACACCACCGCCACAGATGCCGGCTACCCTTGAAGCAGGTACTATATATGGATATTGTGTGGGAGAGCCCTGGAACCAGCAAGCTGTTTTTAAAGGAATAGGTGTGCCGGTAACTACGAACTATGATATCTGGAAAAACAATCCCGAAAAAGTATTTGTAATGACCAAAAGCTTTGTTGAAAAATATCCTAATACAGCCGTGGCCGTTACCAAAGCACTGATCCGTGCCGGTAAGTGGCTGGATACGCCGGGCAACAGGCCCAAAGCCGTGGGCATACTTTCCATGCCGGAATATGTGGGAGCAGACTCTGTCGTTATCGCCAACTCCATGACCGGCACGTTCGAATTTGAAAAAGGGCAAAAAAGGTCCATGCCTGACTTTAACGTATTTTACCGTTACCATGCCACCTATCCCTTTTATAGTGACGGGATATGGTTCCTGACTCAAATGAGAAGATGGGGACAGATCCCTGAAAGCAAACCGGAAGAGTGGTATCATGCTACCATCAAAGACATTTATCGCCCTGATATCTGGAAAAAAGCAGCGGATATGCTGGTAAAAGAAGGCCATATTGATGCTACCGATGTGCCGGATACCGATGGATACAAACCAGCCACTACAGACTTCATTGACGGAAAGACATACGACGGTAAAAAACCTTTAGACTACATTCAAAGCTTTGAAATAGGCAATAAGGACCACTAAACGTTAAGACAGATGAAAGATAGGATAATACGTATAATACGATTCATCGGGCTGGGCTTTCTGGAACCTTTGATCAGGTTATGTTACAAAGAAGAACCCCGGAAAAATACCATTGCTTTTTTCAAAAAAGCAGTATTTCCGGTAGTCACCATAATGTTGTTCATACTGGTATGGCAGGGCGCAGCCAGTTACCTGTATAACATCGAGACGGAACGCAGGGTGGAAAAGGCACTTGCTGATCAGGGAGAGCAAGCAGCTATCGATATGCGGGCTTGTATCGCGTCCGGGGATGTGTCCTGTCAACCCAATACGTTGCCTTCCCCTCAGCAGGTGTATAGTGCTTATCTTTCATTGTGGCAGGACCATCTTAACATTAGTGATAAGAAAGCGGCCTTCAGCCAGAAAGTATCTGCCACTAACGCGCAAAGAGAAGCTCAGGGACTGTCCTTAATAGAATATACCGGCAGACCTTCTTTTCTCGATCAGATCGGTACCAGCATAAAAACGGTATTTGCCGGATTTTTACTGGCAGTGCTCATTGCTATTCCCATGGGTATCATCATGGGGTTAAGCAGTACATTACGTACAGCGCTGAATTGGCTCATACAGATCTTCAGGCCGGTTTCTCCCGTGGTCTGGTTGCTGTTGGTGTTTATGATCGTGAAAACGCTTATCGTAAACCCGGACATGGATAAGTCTTTTGTAATCTCCTTTATCAGTGTGGCTTTTTGTGCCATGTGGGCCACATTGGTCAATACCAGTATGGGTGTGGCTACAGTGGACAAAGATTTCATCAATGTAGCTAAAGTATTACGTTTGAGCATAGGGCAGAATATTTTTAAAGTGATTTTGCCGGCATCTTTTCCGCTCATTTTCACGGGCATGCGGATCACGCTGTCTGTGGCCTGGATGGTGTTGATAGCCATAGAGTTATTGGCCCAAAGTCCCGGGTTAGGGTCTTTTGTTTGGGAAGAATTCCAAAACGGCGCCAACGACTCCAACGCTAAGATCATCGTAGCTATGTTCGTGATAGGAGGCATTGGTTTTTTACTGGACCGGATCATGGTCGTGTTGCAGCAGTTTATGTCCTTCAACAAAGCCGAGGTAGCATAATATGGCAATACTGGAATTAAAAAATATCAGTAAGTCATATGGTACGGGGTATCAGAAGACGGAAGTATTATCGGATGTGAATCTCAGTGTGAATGAAGGAGAGTTCGTAGCCATTGTTGGGTTTACAGGCAGTGGAAAGACCACATTGATCAATCTGATCAACGGTTTGTTATCCCCTGATTCGGGCCAGGTGTTGCTGAAAGGTAAACCGGTCACCGGCCCGGGGCCTGACCGCGGTGTGATCTTTCAAAATTATTCCATTTTACCCTGGCTCACTGTCTATCAGAATGTAAAGCTGGCCGTTGATGAAGTGTTTCCTGAAATGCCTAAAAAAGATAAGGACAATCACATCAGAAAATACATAGATATGGTAAGCCTTACGCCGGCTGCAGAAAAGCGACCTGCTGAATTATCCGGTGGCATGCGGCAGCGTGTTTCAGTGGCGAGAGCGCTGGCCATGAATCCCGAAGTACTTCTTATGGATGAGCCGCTTAGCGCACTGGATGCCCTCACCAGAGGTACACTTCAGAAAGAGATCATCAACATTTGGAGTAAGGACAAAAAAACGGCCCTGCTCATTACCAATGACGTGGACGAAGGGATCATTATGGCAGACAGGATTATCCCGCTGACCATTGGTCCGGGGGCTACTTTGGGACCGGAATTTAGCGTTAACATAGCCCGTCCCAGAAACATCATGGATATCAATAATAATTCGGAATATAAAAAGCTGCGTAATGAAGTGCTGGAATATCTCATTGAGGTAGGAGCCAGTAGAAGTCAGCACACCAGCACTACTTACCAACTACCGGACCTAAAACCGGTGATGCCCGGCCGGATCACTTTCAGAAAGAAAAAAGCAAACGAAAAAGTTAAATATTTCTAGGGATGAATACGATTGAAAAAGTAGAAACGGACCTGAAAGACCTGATCGTTAGAGACCGGTTAAAGGGTATGCCTGTCATGCTTGATTGTGACAGTGTCAAAAAGGTATATCCCACGCCAAAGGGAGATTATGTGGTGCTGGAAGATCTGATGCTGACTATCCGGGAAAGTGAGTTTATCTCCATTATTGGTCACTCAGGCTGTGGTAAATCAACATTACTTTCCATGATAGCTGGTCTGAATGACCTGAGTGGCGGCCATATTCGGGTAGATGGTGAGCCTATTCGTGGCGCTGGCCCCGACCGTGCAGTGGTATTTCAGTCACCGAGTTTATTTCCCTGGCTTACGACCCTTCAAAATGTAATGATAGGGGTAAAGCAGGTATTTCCTCATGCTACAAAAAAGCAAAAACTGGAAATCTGTAAATATTATTTGGATAAAGTGGGTTTGGGCAATGCATTTGACAAACGCGCTACCGAGCTGTCACAAGGAATGAAGCAGCGCGTAGGCATAGCCAGGGCATTTGCGCTCAAACCAAAAGTACTATTGCTGGATGAACCGTTTGGTATGTTAGACTCTCTGACCAGGGGCGAACTTCAGGATGTATTATTGGAAGTATGGCAGCGGGAAAAAATCACGGCCGTTATGGTAACACATGACGTAGATGAATCCATTTTCCTGGCCGACCGTGTGATCATGATGACAAGCGGACCGAGCGCTAAAATAGGGGATGAATTGATCATACCTTTCGAGCGGCCCAGAAACCGTATCGAAGTGCTGGAACATCCCGATTACTACGATTATCGCGGATACCTGATCAATTTCCTGGAACACTGATGATGAATGAATGGTGATTGCTGCTAAAAAAGGGAAACAAGGTAGCATGGTTAAAAAGAATTTATGACTGAAAAGACTGAGGCAAGTATAAAAACCACCTGTTCGTACTGTGGCGTGGGATGTGGAATGGAGGTATCTGTCAATCGACGGGGGGAGATTGACCTGAAGGGAGATGAAGACCATCCGGTGAACAGGGGAATGCTTTGTTCTAAAGGGATGAATTTGCATTACACGGTCATGGATAAAAGTGACCGACTGCTTTATCCTCAAATGAGAGGAAGCAGGTCTCAGCCATTGAGCAAAGTAAGCTGGGAACAAGCCATCTTTCGTTCCGCAGCGGTTTTTAAGACACTGATCGCACAATATGGCCCGGATTCTGTCGGATTTTACGTTTCGGGACAGTGTCTGACCGAAGAATATTACCTGGTCAATAAACTCGTCAAAGGGCTGATCGGTACGAATAACATTGATACCAATTCGAGGCTCTGTATGAGTTCTGCCGTGGTGGGGTATAAGCAAGCCCTGGGAGAGGATGCCGTACCCATTGCCTATGAAGATATAGAGTTGGCCAATTGTTTTTTAATAGCCGGCGCCAATCCTGCCTGGTGTCACCCAATCCTTTTTCGTCGGTTAGCACAGCACAAGGAGCAAAACCCGGATACCAAAGTCATCGTGGCAGACCCGAGGGTGACCGATAGCTGTGGGATCGCTGATCTGCATCTTCAACTTATGCCCGGGACGGATGTAGTGCTCATGCATGCTATAGGTCGGCTGTTGATAGAAAATGGTCAGATCGATGAGAAATTCATCCGGGATCATACCGAGGGCTTTGAGCTGTATCGTAAAGAGGTAATGAAAAGGTCAGTTAAAGAGGCTGCTGCCATATGCCAAGTAGCTGTTGACGATATTGTCACCGCCTCCAAATACATTGGTAGCGCCCGGGGTTTTATTTCTATGTGGGCGATGGGGCTGAATCAAAGCACCGATGGCGTTAACAAAAATCTGGCTTTGCTCAACCTTAACCTGGTTACCGGGCAAATTGGCAAACCTGGTTCCGGTCCTTTTTCGCTGACAGGTCAACCCAATGCGATGGGGGGACGCGAAGTAGGCGGCATGGCTAACCTGTTGGCCGTACATAAAGACCTGTTCAACGCAGACCACCGACAGGAGGTGGCAGATTACTGGGGAGTAGAAAAGATCAATGAAAAACCCGGGCTTACAGCTACTGCCATGTTTGAGGCGCTAAAGACAGGTAAAATGAAGGCCCTCTGGATCATCTGTACAAACCCTTCTGTGAGTATGCCAAACGCCCGGCTGGTAGATGAAGCATTATCCATGGCAAAATTTGTAGTGGTGCAGGATATCTCCAACCGTAGCGATACGCTTAAGTATGCGGACCTGGTACTGCCCGCAGCAGGTTGGCTGGAAAAAGAAGGCACCATGACCAATTCAGAGCGGAGGATCAGCCACTTAAGCAAAGTGATGGACCCACCCGGGGAAGCCCTGCCGGATGTAGAGATATTGACCCGGTTTGCACAAGCCATGGGATATCACGGATTTGATCATGACAACGTCGCTGAGGTGTATGCCGAACACTGCAAGCTGACGAAAGGTACTAACATCGATATTGCCGGATTGAATTACCAGCGATTAAAAACCGAAGGAAGCTTGCAATGGCCGGTGCCTGAAGCTGATCATTCCGGCACGCCCCGCCTTTTTACAGATAAAGTCTTTTATACGCCCAATGGTAAGGCCCGGATCAAAACCAGCGGTCTGCAAAACCTGACCGATAAGATAAGTCCGGACTTACCACTGATATTGACCACCGGGCGTATCCGTGACCAATGGCATACTATGACCAAAACGGGTAAGGTCAACAAGCTGAACAGCCATATGCCTGTGCCCTTCCTGGAAATTCATCCGAAAGACGCGACTCAGCGGAAAGTAAAAGAGGGAGATCCGGTTGTGGTAACCAACGGCCGTGGCGAGGTTCGGGTAACCGCGAAAGTATCTGAAGGTATAAAAGAAGGAGTGGTTTTTTTACCCATGCACTGGGGCAAAACACTGGAGCAGGACTTCAGCCGTGCCAATAATTTGACAGATAATTCTATAGACCCACAATCGAAACAACCCGGGTTCAAATTTGCAGCGGTACAGGTAGAGAAATATACCAAACCCAAAGAAAAGATCGTGATCGTAGGAGCCGGTGCTGCGGCTTACCGGTTCATACAAACCTACCGTTCGATGAACACAACGGATGAATTACAGGTATTTTCCAAAGAACCCTGGCCGTTTTACAATCGCGTACTTTTGCCCGATTACATCAACGAACACAAATCCTGGGAAGAACTGCTAAAATTTGAATATGGCGAGTTGGAAGCGCTGAATGTACATCTTTATACGTCCAATACCATAGGAAGTATTGACCGGGAAACACAGACGGTTACCGATCAAAAAGGAGAAATACACTCCTACGATAAACTGATATTGGCCACCGGTAGCAGGGCATTTGTTCCTCCGGATACGCTGCTCGACCTACCTGGTGTCTTTACCATGCGTGACCGCAAAAATGCCGATGAACTCAAGCAGTCCCTCCAAAACAAAGGGCACGTGGTGATCGTAGGAGGAGGTCTTTTAGGATTGGAACTAGCTGCCGCTCTTAAGGAAATAGATGTGGATGTAACGATAGTGCAGCTTCGTTCCCGCGTTATGGAACGTCAGCTGGACCCTATCGGGAGTGCCTTGCTACGTGAGTATGTTGAAGATCTTGACATTTCTGTGTTTACCAATGACCAGGTCACTGCGGTGGAAAAGTCGGAAAAAGAGGGAGGGGTGCAGGTGTTTCTTAAAAGTGGAAAAGAGGTGGACTGTGATGCCATCGTCTATGCCATAGGAACACGCCCGAACATTGAAATTGCCAAAGCGTCAAAACTAGCGTGTGGCCGTGGAGTACTGGTCAATGAATACCTTCAAACACAGGATGAAAACATTTTTGCACTGGGTGAGATCGCAGAATTTAATCAGAAAATGAATGGTATTACCGCAGCCGCTGAACAGCAAGCCGACTGCTGTGCCCGTTTCATTGCCGGAGACCTCTCTTCGGTTTACGGAGGCTCCATCCCCATGAATATTTTGAAATTTGCCCATTTAGACCTTTGTTCCATAGGTATGGTGGAGGCGCCTGCCAATAGCAGAGGGTACGATGAGATCATTTTCCTGGATAAAGCCAGGCTGTATTATAAAAAATGTATTATCTATAAAGATAAACTGGTAGGTGCCATCTTAATAGGTGATAAAGTTGAATTTGCAGAATTCAAAAACCTGATAGAAAACAAGGTCGAACTATCGGAAAAACGTAAGCAACTGCTGCGGTCCGGAGGAGAAATAGTGCCAGTATCCGGAAAGTTGGTATGCTCTTGTAACAACGTGGGTGAGGGGAATATTACCACATCCATAGCGTCAGGCAGTCACACATTGAATGAGGTTTGTCAGGCTACAGGGGCTGGATTGGGCTGTGGAAGTTGTAAGTCAGAGATACAACGTATATTGAATAAAAATAGTGAGCCGGTAACTGCATGAATAAACTGATGCGTGATAGAAAAAGCACTTCCAAGCCTGTAAAGTTCAAAGATATTATTCGGGTATTTGTAAAAGGAGGTATTATATCACCTGGCGATCTGCTCAAGATCATCTATGTTGCAGAGAGATTGGGTGCCGGTTACCTCCATATTGGCTCACGGCAGGACATCCTTTTTCCGGCCACTGAGAAAGACGGTGAGCTGCTTAATAAAACCTTTGGGGCCATTGACATGGAGTACGAGGTCAACGATTTCGTTTATCAAAATATATCCAGCTCCTATGTATCGCTGGACCTGCAACCGAGTAAAAAATGGTTGGGCTCCGATGAATACCACTACATACTGGAAAGCTTTAGCTACAGGCCGCGGTTAAGGATAAATATTGTAGACCCTTCCCAGAGTTTGGTACCTCTTTTTACCGGTAATATTAACTTCCTTGCCGCTAACCTTGAAAACTTCTGGTACCTCTACCTGAGGTTTAACGAAATACAGTCCGCTCCATGGCAGGTACCTCTGCTTATTTATGGTGAAGACATCGCTAAAGTGTCCCGCCATCTGGAGGAGCTGAATATTGTGGAAAATAACATCCCATACCAGGAAGTGACCCAACGGCTGGAAGAAACCAATGCTTACACTCAACCGGTCACCGAAGAGCTCATTTTCCCGGATACCAACTTTCCCTATTACGAGGGGATCAACCGTATGCCAGATGGTAAATACTGGCTGGGTCTCTATTGGAGAGACAACCATTTTAACTTCAACATCCTGAAAGATATCTGTCAGCGCTGTTTGCAGACTGAGGTAGGTAAGATCAGCCTTACCCCATGGAAATCACTGGTGATCAAAGATATTTTTGAAACAGATCGCATAGGATGGGAGAAACTGTTGGGTAAGGCTGGTATGAACCTCAGACATTCCGCTTTGGAACTCAACTGGCACCTGCCTGCCCTCGACGAAGAAGCCCTGGAGCTAAAAACACAACTTGTCCGGACCCTCGATCAACAGGACATCAGTACCTACGGACTAACGTTCACCGTAAAAACCTCCCATGATATCACACCCTTCACCTCTATCGTCATTGAAAAATCCACCGAACAGGAGGACAGCTACAACATCCTCTATTCCCGTGACTTCAACCCTAACCTGATGGAGTACCAATACTATGCTGAAAATATGCCCAGGGAAGTGATCGCCTCTCTACTCATCGAGCTCAGTCACATCTATTACGAGCAGCTTGACGAGTACATCGCGGGGGATAAGCCCATGGACCTCGACGTTCGGCTCCCTGGTTTCAAACTACTTTATGAGTGTAAGAGTTGTCTTACTCAATACGACCAGGAATTCGGAGAGGAGGCGCAGGACATTGCTAAAAATACACCCTTTGAAGCGCTTCCTGAGCAGTATCACTGTCCATTATGTAATGCACCTAAAAGTAATTTTCAACGGGTGAAGTAGGGGATGGATGGCTGTAGTAAACGGTTGTCGATGCTGAGTAGGTTTGAGATTTCAGCGATCAAAAACGAAAATACAGGGGTGAGGTTGGCCTTTACGGATATCAATGCTCAAAATCTTTTGAAAGGTGAAAGTAAAAATATATAGTTTTACTTGATGTAACATTCTATTGCTTGAACACGGATGGATATTCTGGATTGGTTAGAAATTGTTATACTCCCGGTTGTAGCGGTAGTCTCTCTTCTGATAGCACGTCACTTCAAACGAGATGAGCGTATCTTACGTTCGCTGGAGGCAGTGCAAAGGGTGGCTATCCGTGATGCGAAAAAAGATCAAAAAGTACGGATCAAAGGAAAGATTAGAGAGCAGGATGACTTACTTGTTGCTCCCATTTCAGGAAAGAAGTGTGTAGCCTATCAAATTGAAGTCAGTCAGGTGATTTCAAGTAGTTATGATGATGTAGAAGCAGAACTTATCACGGAAAAGAAATCTGTTGCTTTTTATATTGTGGATGTTAATGGCGATCCCGCCAAAATCCTTTCAAGGTGCCAGGAAATATCACTTCATAAAGAGTTGGTAGAGGAATTTAATCGATTTGATGAACTTCCTCACACACATATGAAGGTCCTGGAGAAGTATGGAGAAAAGGCCACTAATTTTTTAGGGATCAATAAGCGCTTTATTTTCAAAGAAGGCATATTGGAGGTAGGGGAGAGGATCTTTGTAGCGGGCAAAGGATTTTGGCAAAAGCCTATGGATGACTCAAAGCCCTACTTTATTATGAACGGCACTCCGGAAGAACCTATGCTGATCAGTGATCGATCAACACCTACTCTGTAGTGTATGAATACCTTTTGACTTTCTCCTGCTCTTTTGAAGAGGGCCTGGAAAGTTGAAAAGAACCATCCGGGAATAAGTTAAGCAATGTTTAACCTGTTTCTGCCAATCTTTGCAAATTTCAGGCCTTCATTACTATTTCGTCAAGCACAGGTAACTTGCTTTGTTGAACTTCAATAAGTACTTCGAACCAATGGCGGTTTTCAAACAGTTTGGTATGTTAGACTTCCATGACAGATTAAGCCAGTTGGGATGAAGAGCGGAAATATTTAATATTGAAAAACTGTCTGAAGATGAGGTGGGACACAACACTTCCTCATCCTCACAACATAATAGGAAGACCTTGCAAGAAGTAAGTTTGAATGTTAACATTGACTAAATATAAACAACCCAAAATAGTTCAGAAACTAACTTAAACATCATGAAAAGAATTATCATTTGTGCCGATGGTACCTGGAACCGTCCGGAAGAGAACATTGAAGAAGATCATCCCTCCAATGTATTGAAGTTTGCAAGAGGTATCGCCCCTAAAGATACCGAAGGGATCAAACAAGTGGTATTCTATGATTGGGGAATAGGTTCTTACCACGATAAGTTAAGCGGAGGTGGATTTGGTGCCGGGCTTGAAAAAAACGTAATGGATGGCTATCGGTTCCTGGTGCATAATTATGAGCAGGGAGATGAAATATATCTCTTTGGTTTTAGCCGTGGAGCTTATACGGTAAGGAGCCTTTGTGGCTTAATAAATAATTGCAATATATTGAAAGGGTCTGAATCCAGACGTATTGAAGAAGCCTTTGAACTATACAAAAATCCGGCATATATTCCTATGAGTGACTATTCCGTGAACTGGAGAAATCAATATGCTATTGAAGGCAGTAGCATGATCACTTTTATTGGTGTATGGGATACCGTAGGCGCCATGGGATTACCCTTTTCATTTTTTGGGTTAATAAAAGATCAACATCGTTTTTATGACAATAAATTGGGGAGCAACGTTATTACTGCGCGACATGCTTTGTCCCTGGATGAAAGAAGAGATGATTTTGAACCTACCATATGGCAGCCTAATGATAATGTGGATTTAAAACAAGTCTGGTTTGCCGGGGTTCACACTGATGTAGGAGGAGGATACGAAAATGATCCTGATGGTACTAACCTTTCTGATATACCTATGACGTGGCTAATGAAGGAAGCCCAATCAGTAGGCCTGAGTTTCGAGGACTTTTTGTACGTTTCAACATTGAATCCGACAGCTACACAACATGATGAATACAAAGGGTTTATGCGTTTTTTAGGAAAGTATATACGTGAAATTCCGGATCCTGACGTTATTCCAACATTAGTGCATTCAAGTGTAAAAGAGCGTTATGAAAACTCTGATTACAAAAGCGCTCCCATTGAAAAGTTTATTAATGATCACAACCAATGGCCGGTAATTGAAGATTAGTTAAAAGTAATTTGCGATAAAACCGTGGCAATTCTTTCATCGAAGAGATTGCCACGGTTTTGTCAACTTAAAGACTTATAAAATAGGGTCATAGTGACTGCATAGGGTAGGGGTGATTAACAGTTGTCCCCAGCTCATGTTATTTAACTACTATTTGCTTCGTAACGGAGCCAGTCTTCTCTATTATCCTCATCGTATAAATACCCGGTTTAATGTCGTCCAGTGCAATAAGCGTCTTAGCCTTCGTCAAAATTACATCCCGTACTAACCGTCCCTGAAGTGTATAGATCTGCAGTGCAGCTTTATCCTCCAATCCGCTAAATTCTATGTTAATGAAACTGTTTTCGGTAGGATTAGGGTAAATACTAATTCGTCCGGGTGAAGAAAGCCCTTCCACCGGCTTTTCATGGCTAGCTAGAGTCTGTCTATAAAGTCTATCGGGGTTAAAAAAGTAATAGATTAGTTGAAAAAAATGTGTTTCGGTAGTATTTTTCATAAAAAACGTTGAAACTATTAAACCAAGCCCTACTACAGTTCGAGCAAGTTGACTGGCGTCG
>NZ_VKDC01000079.1 GCF_007097395.1 Fulvivirga sp. M361 | reverse complement strand
TATTGTGAAGCGAAAATTCGATAAGGAGTCCCGAAAGTTTTCGGGATAGCCTTATCTTAAAAGTAGCGGAAAGAGGCTATTGGTGTAAAGAGCGATAGCCTTATACTTTACGAACCGCCCAGTATGAGACCCGTACGCTGGGTGGTGTGAGAGGCGCACCGTGGGCTTATAGCTCACGGCCGTCTACTCGATTAGGTTTTCGTGCATATTTCTGCGTTCCGTTTCTGCGTTCATGTTAGATCGTTCGTCCAGTGCGGTGGGGCGGCCATACTCTTTGGCAGGTTTTGGTTTGTGGGTTGGTTAGTGTGACCTGACAATGTGTATGGCTTATGAGGGGTTTTCTCTATCATAACGCCTTAAAAGTTCTGTGTTTTTAATATCCAGGATGTTTCTGTACTTGTTCACAAAAGCCTTGAGTTCTATTTTCAATCTTCTCTTGTTGAAATTTTCAATGTGTACATCATCTTTATAAGCATGACATAATTTACACAAACACATCAGATTGGATTTTTCAGTGTTTGTTAATTCCCATCCTGTTATGTGGTCAGTGTCAATAAACCTCTTATCATAATTGCTTTCCAAATCAGAGCCACCAAACCCACAGCTTTCACATGTATAGTCTACAGACTTCTTGTATGCTGTTGATATTTTTTGCCAATTGAATGGCCGACCGAAAATGTCGACTTCCCTAGTCGGTTCAATTGTCTCTTGCTGAAACTCCAATGTGTTGTGAAAGTCTTCAGTATCTCCAACTAGTTCTAGGTTTCTCGTTCTGAGAATTGACCTGCATTTTGAGCACAATTCTAAAGTCTCGTTTTCGTATTCAATGTTAGTTCCCCGTTGAGTTACAGTTACGGAAGGAGAGTTTGACCAATAATAGTAGCCATTAAACTGTCCGCGGTTTATAAAGCCTTCGATTACTTCACATTTGAAAAGGTGGAATTTTGGATTACCA
Organism: Fulvivirga sp. M361; assembly: GCF_007097395.1. Lineage (GTDB taxonomy): Bacteria > Bacteroidota > Bacteroidia > Cytophagales > Cyclobacteriaceae > Fulvivirga. Next base: position 2,829 of record NZ_VKDC01000079.1, on the reverse strand, counting down.
TAATCAGAGATACGGTAGTCTTTATTGTACATGAATCCTTTTTGATAATTCCCATTGACATTTAAATAAACTCCATCTTCACGCCAATCAATGTTTCCTAGATTTTCCTGTTCTGTTAAATCAATCCTACCAATTAGAACATTGTTCGCATATTCGCTTAATCTAGCAACCCCAACCGAATCGAGATAATTGTGGCTAATGTTGAAATTGTGCAGGTTCATTTTGAAAGTTCCTTTATGACCTTATCTACTAGCCTTTCACTAGTTGTGATTATTCTAAATTCTACCCTTCTTGAATAAGTATTGTTGGCTGGGTTGCCACTGATTACAGTTAATTCTTTGTTATCGTCCAAAGTTCTCCCATAGGACAAGCCATTTGCTGTTAACCAAAACTGAAGCCTTTGCTCCACGGAGGAGTTTAGGTTTTTATAGTAGGTCATATTTCTAAAATGCTTAAGCACTTGAGCGGAACGAAGTTGTGAAAGGATAATATTTCCGATATATGGATCCATATCATACCGATATGCCGGTACAACATCCGTGTGTCCTTCGATTCTTATCTCGGCTATTTTGTCTTGGTACTTGTCTTGAAGTAATATGTCAAAATAGCGAGGAAGAAATTCGTCCAGAATTTTAGAAAAATATGGCCTGATGCTAGTTTGACCTGATTCAAATAACACTTCAGGATTTGTGAATTTTATAGATAAGTCCTTATCTAATTCAACTTGCCATTCTTTAAAATCGTCCTTGAATGTTTTTTCAAGCTCAGAATAAAGTTGCTCTTTGGTTGCCTTGAATTCTTCGAAAATGACATCTCTTTCTTTTTGCTTTTTTTGGACCTCAACGATATAAGAAATGGCAATAAACATAAAGATTACCATTAGCCCCGTCATAATATCCGAAAAGGAAATCCAATTGCTTTCGCCACCTTTATTATTGCCTTTTGTCAAACCCATTTTTCAGTGGTTAATTGTAGTTAGCAATAATTCGTTGGATAAGCTGATCCAAACTGGTAAGGGTTTGGTTCAATTGCTCTTTGAACTCATCACTGATTTCATCCAGATTATCTCGGAGTTCACTAGAAGCTTGTGTAATGATTCCTAAACCTTTATTGAGCTGTGTTTCGGTGTTTTTCCAAAACTCACCATTTATATCTTTTATCTTCTCAATTTCATAAAGTCTGTCTATTAGAATTTCAACTGAGTCTTTGAAATTATGCTCTGCTTTTACCCATTCATTCAGTCGGTTAGTGGTTTCATCAAATGCCTCAGTGTTTTCTTTAAGGGTTTCAATAGTGTCGGTTAGGTTACTGATAATTTCAGAAAACTTGGTATCCTCAATCATTACTTTTTGAAGTTCTTCAATAAGTTTGGTCAGATGACTGTTTTCACTTGTGAGTTTATTGGTGTTTTCAGTTATTTCCAGAATAGCGGTTGAGGAAATCTTAAAGTCCTGTGAAACCGACTTGAATTGATTTGTCAATTCCACAATCATTTCTTTGTTTTCCTCCTGCCATTTATTCATCCTTTGAACGCTATTGTTCAATTCCTTGAAATTCTCTTGGACCAACCTTTCGATAAGTGCTGACATTTGAGAGTTAAATTGTTCAGTAGCGCTTTTCATGACTTCAACAAGAGCCTCAGTGTTGTTCTTTGCCAATAACTCTGAAAATTCATCAAACTTCTTTTGAATCAATTGATTGTTGGTATTCATGGACTCAACAATCCAGTCAATATTCTTTTTGGTGTCTTTCGAATACTCAGTTTGTTCTGCTCTTAATTTCTGAATCTGTGTAAGCAAGCTTGTTTCTCCATCTCCTCCCAATGCCTTTTGAACATTGGTCAGCGTTTCATTTTGATGTTTCTGACCATCTTGTATTTCTGTAAATTGATTTCTAAGCTTGATTAGTTGAGTTGATAAGCTGTCATCAGTCTCACCAATTAGAGATTTGTTTAATAGTTGAAAATTCCTGTTTGATTCACTCTTTGACTCTTTAAGTATTGTTGTCATTTCGTTAAGTGCAGCCAGTTCGTCTGTTGGAGCAGGAGGTGCTTTTAATTCTACATATCTAAAAGTAATTTGAGAAGCCTTTCCAAAGATGAGCGATAGGGAAATACCCCAGATGGACGTTGTGAAAGCAGTCTTAAGACCCTCTAAAAGGGTAGGGATACTACCTGTTATATCATCGACATCAAATTCTCTAAGACCAAAATAGATTCCAACGAAGGTTCCAAGAATTCCTAAAGTTGTAAATACGGTTGGTATAGAATCATACACATATGGAATTACTCTATTTGTATCCTTCAAACTCCATACTCTCAGGATATAATAGAGAGAGAAGATAGTCCAACTGACGATTAGACCATAAATAACGTACATGTATGTTTCCATTTAAAATCGGTTATTCAAATTATGCGTTGGCGAAATTCAGGCTCTTTTGGTTTTTAAGTTAGGGTTGAGCGCAGGCAAAACCAAATGTGCCTGAATGCGCGGCTGGTTCTACGTCACGGCATGAAACCTAACGGTTTGTGTATGAGCAGTAGCGGATTTTAGGCTACTTTTTTCGAATAACAATATACCTTATTAAACGCAAAAAACGGTTCAAGTTTACACTTAAACCACTATTGCTTATACACATTGTGTGTGCCTTGAATGGTGAATATAGCTCATGAAGTTGAGCGTTCCAAAGGGTGAAAGTCCCGTACTCGCTGGGGTCGTGCCCAGAAGCGAAGCAAGTGGCACGCGTGTCGCTGAAGCTGTAGCGTAAGCACAAGGTGGTTTGGAGTGATCCACGCACTGAAGTAAGCCAGACTGCGGTGTCTGTACTGAC
>NZ_VKDC01000078.1 GCF_007097395.1 Fulvivirga sp. M361 | reverse complement strand
AGAGGAAGTAGTGATCAACATCACCAATTTAGAAGGCACTGTAGTATACGAAACTACAGCAAAAGGTTACTCATCTACGCTGGCACTTGATGGTAATGTGAAAGCAGGAGTATATATGGCTCAAATTAGTGTAGGAAACGTTCAAAAGACTAAGCGGATAGTGATCCGATAAAGATAAGGTTGATTTTGTGGAGAAGGAGGTAAAAGCCTGGTCGCGTTAGCGGTCAGGTTTTTTTGTTTCGACTTATGGCTATTTTAGTGATTTGATAACGCTATGGTCGTTATTGTCCAATTGTGTTTCATGCTGAGAGAGGCTGTACAACTAAAGCCACTAGCTGGCGCTTCAGATTGTAAAAGAGCCAAATTTTTGCCGATGCTTGTTAAGAAATTAAGAATATTATGAACCAAAATTATTCAAGTCAACAATTGATTAAACTTTGCAAACCGCGCGAGTGGGATGATTATGGCTTGAGTATGGAGGAACTTATCTACCAGATTGATGACAACTTTTCCAAGGTTGTTAATGGTTCATTCTTATTTGACATTAAGCAAGTTGGAGATTATTACTTGACACATGAATTGCCTCAGAAGTTGATAATTAGAAAACTAAATGAGAATATAAAAAGGCTTTATAAAGATAAACAAGCTAACAGAAGAGTAATAATAAAACAAGTAAGGACACTATTGGCTGAAAATGGTCCAATGTGGATACTTAGGACTGACATTGAAAAGTTTTATGAAAGCATAAACAGAGAAAGGCTTCTTTTAAAACTGCGTAATGATTCAATGTTATCATTTCATTCGCAAAACCTATTGGATAAACTTTTCCAAAATTCAAGTTTAATAGGTAGTACTGGATTGCCCCGAGGTTTAAATATTAGCGCTACGTTATCGGAATTGTACATGCGAAATTTCGATAAGTGGGTCAGGAGAAGTAATGGTGTCTATTTTTACGCAAGATTTGTCGATGACATCATTATATTCAGCAATAGTGAAAAAGTAATTAATGATTTAAACAGAAATATCAATCGAAACTTGGAAAAAGGTCTTAATAAGAAATTAGTAAAAACAGGTGTTTACAGGGGGGATAATATTAAAGTTAATAAACCGCTTGAATATTTAGGTTATCAATTTACCACTGAAACCATAAAAAATAAGAAAACATTAACCATATCAATTGCAAATAAAAAGATTAAGAAGATTAAATCACGTATTACACTCTCTCTTCTAGATTTTATTAAAAACGAGAACTTCGCTTTACTCGAAAACAGAATAAAATTTCTAACAGGAAATTTTAGCGTTAGAAAAAATTCAGAAGGTAATGATTTAAAAGCGGGCATTTATTACAACTATTCCCACATTACAAACTTTGACATATTCGATGATTTAAATCTGTATTTGAGAAAAACCTTATACAGTAAATATGGGAGTTTTGGTTTAAAATTATCATCAAAGCTAAATAATTCGCAAAGGCAAATACTTGCAAGCTATTCGTTTAAACATGGTTATTTTAAAAAGGTATTTTGCCCTTTTAGCGTAGAGGAAATACTTGATATTAAAGATTGCTGGAGGTGAGTAAAGTAAAAATTAATAAGGACGATAGGAACAGGGTATTATTAACTGAGTTACTACCCTACGAAGTACCTATGTTATTCTCAAATGATGGTTTGTATTCAATCATCACCAGCGGTAAATTTGAGAGATTTGAAAAGAAAATTAAATCATTAAAGAATAGTGGTGCTTATGGCATCCCTTTCAATTTTGAGGTTCGCAAATCAGTATTAGGGGATACAAGAATTTTAAGTGTTATTCATCCATTAAGCCAATTGGCATTTATTGACTTTTATTCCAAATATGATGCTGTTTTACTTCATCTGTGCTCGAAAAGCCCTTTTTCATTAAGGAAACCTGCCAATATTGCAAAATATTGTTATACACCTGATATGGTTTTTGAAGAAGATGAGCATAAAAATCAAGAGGTTGAAGTAATACCTGATATATTGGACAAAGAAACACGTCTATTAAAATCATATTTTACATATGAGCCAATTGACTTGATTTACAAGTTTTATGAACGTAATGAATACCAAAGGTTAGAACAAAGATTTAACTTATTATTAGAATTCGATATAAGTAAATGCTTTTACAACATTTATACCCACTCTGTAACGTGGGCTGTTAAAGATAAAGAAAGTGCCAAACGAAATTCGAGAAAGGAATCATTTGAAAATACATTCGATAAGATAATGCAATTAGCAAATTATAATGAAACTAATGGCATTGTAGTTGGGCCAGAAGTCTCTAGAATATTTGCAGAAGTTATTTTACAGCAGATAGATTTAAATGTACTTTCAGTTCTTAAAAAGGAAGGATTAAAACACGGAGTTGATTTTGAAATCAGAAGATATGTTGATGATTTCTTTGTATTTTCAAATGATGAAGAATACTTGAATCTCATTCAAAAAACATATAAAAAGGAGCTTGAAGAATATAAGCTTTATACAAATGAATCAAAAACGGATAAAAAAACAACTCCATTTATTACCAATATTGCTGTCGGTAAAAGAGAGCTAAAACACCTCTTAGATACATTATTTAATTCGCTTGTAACAACTGAAGAATCAAATACTACTAATGATGAAGTCGAAAAAATAAGGAAAATTGAAAAAATAAGATCTCCTTATGCTTTATCAAAGAACTTTATTAAAGACTTTCAATGTAAAGTACAAAGGAATAACCTAACATACGATGTATTAAGTACAGACATCGTACGGTACATTAAACAGAAGATTGTAAAGTTGTTCAAGGATAAAGATCTTGAAAAGCCTAAAGATGTTATTGAGAATTATTTATTGCTGGCTCTTGATATTTCTTTCTATGCATATTCATTAAATATTACATCGAGTGCGACATTTAAACTAGCCCAAATGATTGTACTCATTTGTAAATTTCTTGACAGTAAAGACGAAGATTTAAGACAAAATATTTTTTCGAAAATATTTAGAGAAGCTGATTTTGTAATGACAATCTTCCAAAGGAAATCCAAGAAGAATGAAACTAATATTGAAACTCTCAATCTTTTAATCGCACTTAAAAAACTTGATGATGCTTACATTTTAAGTGAAAAGAAAATCCGAGAGTTGTTTAATCTTAACAAAAAGAGCGACTATAAGAGAATAAATTACTTTCATATAATTACGTTATTATATTATTTCGGTGACAATTCAGAGTTTAATAAAATGCGTAATGAGATATCTGAACAGATAATTACAAAATTTGAAAATGAATTTGACCCATTTACGAAATCTGAGTTAACCTTATTGTTTTTTGATACCATTAACTGTCCGTTTGTTGGATTGGATACGAAAAAAAAATTAATGAGGACATCAAAGTATGCAAAAGGTGGTAAGGAGGAAGATGAAATCAAAGAAATAATGAAACAAAAAACTTGGTTTATGGATTGGGACACAGAAATTGATTTAGAAAGAGTCTTAAAGAAAAAGGAATGGGGCTCTTCATATTAGAAAATATAAGGATTGGTGTGAACAGTCGAAAATCAACTGGTTCTAGCAAGGTTGATGACAATACATTATATCGGATTTTTCAGTATACGTGGAAAATAGATATGAATGAGTCCTTACAAATCAATTATTTTCAGACTTGTGCTGTTAGGTTGACTAAAAGGACATCACACACGATAACTGGGAACATCAATCCTTTCCCTTCACACTGGTCATAAGATACCCCCTAATGCATATAGCGATAGCGCCATGCGTGCTGGTTTAAGCATAGGATTTTTAATCCGGGTGAATTACCTTAATAGATTCGTATTTATCCCTTCGGTCAATCTATTCTTTAGTCTCAACGGCCCTCAAAAAGTATCCCTTCGGTGTTGGGCGTGTATTTAATTATGATTATTTTCTTATAGGCAGTAATTCATGTAACTGGTTGATCTTATACTCAGGGATTTTTCTCAGGGTTTGGGTAAGCCACTCTAATGG
>NZ_VKDC01000077.1 GCF_007097395.1 Fulvivirga sp. M361 | reverse complement strand
AACCTCATTCGACTAGGTATGGATCAGAACAGGGCATATGCCTATAGCAGGACGAGGATGGGAGGCTGGGCAGTAGCTCAAAGCCCTATCTTAAGGACCACTATCACACTGTCCAGACTTAGAAAGAGAGGTTACGAATCTATGCTTTCCTATCACCGTAAGTCGATTCCTGAGATTCAGTGAACCGCGTAGTACGAGACCCGTACGCTACGTGGTGTGAGAGGCGCACCAGTGAGTCATTGACTCACTGGCCGTCTACTCGATTAGGTTTTCGTGCATTTTTCCGTCCAGTTTCTGCGTTCGTTTTAGTTCGTTCGTCCGGTGCGGCAGGAGCAGCCATACTCTTTGTCAGGTTTTGGTTTGTGGGTTGGTTAGTGCGACCTGGCAATGTGTATGGATGATTGGGGAGGGTAAAGCTTCATAAGCAACTTCACTATTTTCCTCTGTTCAGTCTTCGGCTCGAGAGTTTTCTCCAAATACTGTTCGCATATTCTACTTCTTGAGTTGTTAGTCCGTAATTCTGTTGCAGAATTTGCTTGTTTGTCACTTCTAAAACTTTTTCAATTGGCTTTTTATCGCGTATTAAAGAATCAATCTGTCCAAGTAGTTTTGAATTATTTTCATTGTAAGGAAGCAGGATTCTCTCAGTCTCATTCGGCATAAGTTCCAATACACCACCTCCATGACTTCTGCCGGATACTTCTGCAAAAGCTAAGGAAAGAGAGTTATAATAGCTCGCTGTAAAGGCCTTCAAATCCGTATTTTGCTTGAGAAATACTCGGTGCATTGTGTCAGTTGTGTATGCCTTTGCTTCATTAATAATAAGCTTTGGATAGATGTTGTTTCTTCTAATAAATAATGCATCCGACAGTTTAAGAGAAGGAACTACAAACCAATCATCTCTAATACGGCACTTATATCCATTGTTTATACCCATTTCTTCACCTTGGGCTATGTACTTCACTGCTCCATTCTTTTTGTTCAACTTTTTGGATTCTGGAAAGACTAATAAATGGGCTTTTGCTTCGGAGTATTTATTCTTAAGCCAATCATCTTCCTTGAAAATCACGCTATTGACTTGTACACTTCTACCTACCATTGGTTTTGCATATGCGTCTAAATCAAACTCTTCTACCGTTGAAAGGGGAACTGTAAAGAAATCATTTGACCCAGTTGTAATGCCAACTTCTACGTTAGCATAATTTCCAATGGTTGGTATCCTTCTTTCTGTTGCAACGTTTTCAAGGAAATCAATTTCGTCTTGGCCCAAGAAATAAAACGTCCACTTGTTTGATTTAAAGTCAATCCTTTTCTTGGGAAACTTTAATCTGTACAGATCTAAGTTCTTGAGTTCGCTTGAATCACGGAGTTCAATGTGCTCAATATGATGTTCTTCGGATTGATCTTTTTCGCAAAGCAATAAAACAACTTCTTGCTGTATGTCTGGAAAAACTAGTTTTTCAAAGGATATGATGTTGATTTTGTTATAAAAATGAGCCAGGAAAGTTCTTAGCTGTTGAGCATAAGAAACTTGCAGAATCTCGGCAGGAAGAACAAAACCAATCTTGCCTCTAGTTTCTTTTAAGAGCAAAGATGAGCCTACAACAAACGAAACCCAAGCATTTGTAAGCTTAGAATACTTAAGACCTGCTTTAATAAAAATGTCTTCTGCGGCAACTTGTTGATATTTATCAAAGTACTGATATCTGATGTAAGGTGGGTTACCAACAATTAAGTCAAATTTCCTTTTGGTGGTAGTGCAAAAGGTGTGGAAGTCTTCATTAATTACTTCAGAGTTCGAAAGTTCTATGGACTTGGCTTTTGCAGCTTCAAGAGGATCATACTCGATGGCTGTTAAAGAGTTATAAAGAAATCCTTCTGATTTCAGGCTTTTTAGAAAGTTACCATCACCACAACTTGGCTCTAAAATGTCACAGTCCCTGCTGCCATTGATAGCCCATTTGAGGATGAAATCCGCTATAGGTTTTGGTGTATAAAACCCACCTCTTAACTTTTCTTTCGATGCATTCTCAATAAGCCTCATTTTTCAATTTTTTCAGGTTTTGATTTTGTTCTGTAAGCAACTTTTTGTTCAGCCACTTTTAAAATTTGCTCAGCTTGTTGATTATACCTTTTCACTACTTGATTGGCGATTTGATCACTTATCATGCTTACATTAAGCTCAGATTCACTGATTTCGAATATTGCGGAAAGTTTTGTAATTATAGAGGGGTTTGCTTGTCTTGTACCTTTTTCTATCTTTCCAAGCATTGAAGTGTCAATCTCTAAAAGAGTGGAAAGCTCCTTCAATGTCATTTTCTTTGACTCCCTTAGAATCTTGATTTGTTCGCCAAAAGGTAGTTCCATTTTCTATATTAATTGGACTGAAGTTGTCCAAATATAAGAATACTATAGTTAGCGCACAAACAAATTGAAATTAAATTATTTCTATGATGAACGGATCACCTACTGTATTTGGAGAATAAAGCTCTAGCCGAGCATTTGTTAAACTCGCACCTCTTATTCTCTCTCCGAGAGCACCCCACGAAATAGATGTAGTATAATTATGTTGACCAGCCTCTCCTGTTGGCTTATGGCGTATCTCTAAGTCAAATAACCCCCAAACATCACCTCTTACAGTTACGAAAAAACTAGCTTCTGCTCCTTCGACATATGGGGTAGTTCTGACAGTGTTCCAAGTCAGGGCTCCAAAGACTGTATTTCTAAAATATGAAGTTTGATCAATAACGTTTCCTGAAACCACAAAACCATCCTGAACAAGTCTAAGACCTCCAGTTGGATTAGTTCCTGATCCTGCGGATTGCACACTTGATGCTGGAAGTCTGTTTCTAATCCAAGCCAACTGGCCTCTTTCATAAACAGTTTCGTCACCTGTTGATGAGGTGTGAACAACAGTTGTTCTGGTAGAACTTTGGGATCTTCTTGGTCTTCTAAATTCAGATGGTATTGTTGGTGTTACTCTATCTGGAATAGCAATTGATTTAGTAGTAGATTGTCTAACTTTTTTATTCTGTTTGACACGTTTGGGTTCCCTTGAAATAACGCCATCATTTAGAAACGAATCAATATTTCCTCTGTTGATCTCGAATAAGTTTGGATCACTCAAATCAAAGAGTGTTGAGTAATAGACTTTTATTTCGTTCAGGAGTTGAAGGCCATCCGCATCTGTCGAGTCAAATTCAACCATCAAAGACCCCTCATGATTGCTAAAAAGACCATTTGCGGTCAAATTGGAAGAACCGAGAATAATCTTATTTTGATTATCGCCTTCAAAGAGGTAAATCTTTGGATGGAAAATGGGAGGTTCTTTTTGATAGAATATGTACGAATCAATTCCTAAAGCCAGTATTTCTTCCAAAGCTTCTACAGATGTTCCATTTTGATCGATCCCTACAATTATTGTCAAATCTCTGAAATTGGGTTTTGCAATTTCCAAATAGTTTGAGAGTCCTTTCACACCTGCAGCACTTGCGAATGCAGATATTCCAAAAAATGAATCATAGTCGTTTGATGACAAGAAGTCCATCAGTTTGTTGCCGACCGAATTTGGAGAGGTTGGTTCGAAACCCTGTCCTAAGAATGTTACCCTCATGATTGTGATTTTTCAAGTTGAATGAACAAATCTGAGATTGAAGTCTTCAAGGCAGTGGAGATTTTGTGAATGTTTTCCAAAGCGATGTTTTTTTCACCTCGTTCAATCATTCCAATGTATGTTCGGTGCAAGCCAGCCTGATGAGCAAGTTCTTCTTGGGAGAGTTTCAGTTGAGTTCGCCTTTCTCTCACCACTGTTCCAAAAGCTTTCGATAACTCGATGTTCATAATGAATACTATAGTTATCACAAAGCTATTTGTGACAGGAGTTAATGGCTACATACTATAGTTAGCATATCTCGCTATTTGTAGTTCCTTAGGCCTTCTTTGAAGGTGGATGGGAAATTTTAGCTCTTTTGGATTTTCAGGGTTGGTGTTGCGTTAGCAAAACCAAATGTGCTAAAATGTGCGGTGGGTAAAGCTAAATTAACCATTATCAAATACTTCCTGGAAAATACATAGCAATATACCAGGAGCATCCTGATCATTTAGCAGAGTATTTTGAAGAACAACTCCTACGGTTATGTCTTGAAACTAAGTCTTGAATTCCGGCGCAGTTAGAACGAATAGTTTCTTAATCTGAATCAGTCGCTTGGCTCCCAGCCGAGTGACCAAATATTGTTTCCGGCCTCCGGCCGTTATACAGGCTCAATTTGTA
>NZ_VKDC01000076.1 GCF_007097395.1 Fulvivirga sp. M361 | reverse complement strand
GGCCACTTGACTCCCACTCCTTCATCAACTCAAACATCTTAGATTCCTTGCTCATCGCTCTTTTTGTGAACAAAAATCACTATTCAGAAAGCATACAGCAATACGCCCAACACCGAAGGGATACAGAGTTCCACGATTCATCACTAACGGTTCTTACCGAAATGGTAGAACTAAACCTGTATTTTAAACGGACTGGTAAGTTTTCGTCAAGCAGCAGCTTCATTAGCAGGATTAATGGTGAGTATGTTTTCTGCTAACGATAGGACTTTTAGGGCTTGTTCTTTGCTCACGGAAGGAAAGTCGGTTAAAAAATCTTTCAAGCTATCTCCCCCCTTCAAGTAGTCAAACAGGTTCTTGACCGGCACTCGTGTATTAAAAAATACAGGAGTACCTCCTAAGACTTCCGGCGATATCGTTAATAACTGATTACTCATTACCTGTATTAAGATAACACTTTTCATACGAATTTGTGTTTTGTATAGGCCCTTTCATTTTAAACACTCCCTAATCCTCGTTTTTCGATGAGGATTAGTTAGAGTATGCTTTTTAGCCAAAAGGCTACTCAATACCCGCATTATAAATGCTGGAATTTTTACCAATTTATATCCGGTAATCCGCGGCACAGACGCGGACTAGTGAGAGATATTTTCCATCGAATCCGGAGAAAACTGAGCACGATTTTTCAGGCTATCCAGTACAGCAGGATCTTGTCCGTATAACAGCGGATAAGAGACCAGTAAAAGAAGAAGATAACTATATTTCAAACTAACAGGATTCAATGCAAAAATACGCAATTTTATGCGTTTGATTTTTTTAATAGTTGATTTTCGTTGGTGGGAAACTGTATTAAAAATACTTGATCTTTTTGTCTGATATGCGTTGATCTGAGGAACTGAATTTATTCAATGGTTAACTTGCGTTGGTGGTAAGCCGCATGGTAAATGCTGGCTCTTTCGTTTCTAACACTCCTTAACCCTTGTTGAAAAAACGAGGAATAGTTAGGGCTTTCATCCTACTTCTTACCCGAGCTGGCAAGATCTGTAGATACCAACTATTTAGAACATGTCAATTCTTTTCTGGCTCAAAACTTAAAACTACATCACTGATTTTGTACCCTCCCTCAAGTTGTTCTAAACTCATAGCAATGTATACTTTCTTATTTCTGTACCCAGCGTAAGATGCTACATAATATCCTTGTGGTGCATCCGACTTCTTAACATCAAGTGTTTTTAATAGGCTTTCATCAAAATCCTGAGCATTAATAAATGGATCATAACTTAAATCATTCTCAGATAACTTCGTGATCAGTTCAGGTGTGCAAAACTCTAACTTTACTTCATCACTAGTTCCATTATCTATTGAAGATAAGTATTCCTCATAAAAACCCTTGATAAAGATCTCACCGCTCTCTGTAGTAGCTATAGTATCAAGCTCATTTTCAACCATCTCTGGACTGTCTTCCAATGATCTCACCGAATCTTGTTTTATGTCAATATTATCTGCCTGTTTACTTTGATTATCACTTTTGCGAGTACCCTGAGAGCATGACAACAGGATTGTTAATAATCCGAATACTAAATATTTCATATCTAATCAGTTTATCTAAATACTTGAAAAGTAGGTCTACTAGTTGTGTAAGGATAAAATCCATTTTGAGTATAATCTGACACCCACTTTTCTCCATTATACATTTGGATATGACCGTGAACATGATTGCCAATCGCTTGCATAACCACAATATCTCCAGTCATTGGCTGATAATTTGCTGTTGGCACTTCTTTAAACCCTAAGGCTGGTAAAAAAGTATCATAATCTTTGGCCGAACCTGGACGACCAGATGTGCTTAACCCACCACCCTCAAGTGCTAACCTCACGTACTTTGCACAATAACCTACTGGACAGGACTCTGCATTGCTATTTAACGTTGTAACAGCTGCAACATAATCATACCCTTCAATTGATGATCTACCATAAAGAGGTTCAGTAAATGATGCTACAAAATTTGTAGGACTAAACTGACCCGTTTCCAAATTCATAATCCCACCTCCTGGCATGTAAGCATTAATACCATCAGAAAATGATTCATCAATATACTGACCGCCTCCTAAAGCATCAACATCAGCTTGACTAGTAACATTCTCATCGTAACGTAAATTACCATCAGTATCAGTATACCAATCAAAACCTCCGTCAGGATCAACCCTATTGATAGGATTATTACTAAAAGAGAGGTAAGGACTTGCGTGTTGCCTTGCAGGATCAGTTGCCATCCATCGCCCTATAACAGGGTCGTAGTTTCTCAGTTCAAAACTGTTCCAGCCCGTCTCTGAATCCTCTTCTGAAAAACCAGACTGGAACCCATAGCGATAATATTGCCCAAAATTCCGTTTAGCCGTATCCGAAGGCCCCTCAAAATAACTATTCGGAGTATTAGCCCGTCTCGCAACACTACCAAAGCGGTAGTATTGTCTAAAGTACTCATGAAATACCAGTATTATTTCTTTCTAATTTAAACCATTTGAACAAAATCCAGATATATTGCGAGTCCCATGTTTCAAGATATAATTCATCGTTTCTATAAGTAGTTACATATTCCCCAATTTCACAGTATCCGGGAAAGAAAAAAGTAAACTTGATATTACAATTTATGTATCCAGGTCTATAAATTAATTTATCATAATATTTCATTGAGGTAATTATTTCTACCTTCTGATAGAAATTCTCATAGAAATTCAGATAGTGCAGTGTGTCATTCGGTTGTAGTAAAGTATTTTTATGTTTATCAGATTTGCCATTTCCCTCAGAAAAAATCAGCGTAATGTAATCCTCTTGTCCCGCAACATGAAGCTCTTGGTTAGCTAAAAGTACTGGATGTACAGCACTACCCGAGAAAAAGAAATATGTGGTAGTTTGTATGACGAATAGGAATCCTAAAAATAATAGTAGCTTCTTATAGTTCATCGCTCATTAATGTCTAAATCGTGGTGTTCTTACTGGTACTTTATCATTTTGATTATTGCCATTAGGATGACTGTTGCCAGATCTACCTCCCGTTCGCCTATAAAGATCATTTGAGTTGAAGTATTGGCCTGCCGGGCTAATATGAAACAATAGCTCATGGAGTATTTGTGAACCTATATTAAAATTGATTCTACCGGGATCAAAATCTGGCAGATCACTGGGTACTGCAAATTGCCTTGAATTAAAAGTGAAGCCCTTCGCTTGGCCTACTGTTATATTGCCTTTGCCTGTCGGAGTATTTGGGTGAACTATTGCACCTTCAATATTTGTATTTGCTTCTAGGAGATCTTGGAAAGACTGTACTATAAATTGCGATTTTTCATCTAGTTTTGAAATGTCAGCATTGGAAGCAAATTCCAAGAAGTATCCAGGCGTCAATTCTTCAGTTTTATTTCCTAACAATCTATCCCACCAATTCGCATAAAATCTTTTCTTAACTAACTTTTCTTTTATAGTAACGGCATTTTCAATGCCGAATTTGGCTTTAAAAATCGCATTGATATTTAGCATAGCTTTAGTTGCTTGTGCTCTAGTCCAAAAAAGAACCCTCTCTCCATCAGGATCAACACCTCTTATTGGATTATTTCCCATTCCAATGTATGGGCTTGCATATTGTCTGGCTGGATCAGTAGTCATCCACCTCCCAATAACCGGATCATACATTCTAGCTTCAAAAGAGTTCCAGTTGGTTTCTGAATCTTCCTCGCTAAACTGTCCTTGAAAGCCCCAACGATAGTACTGTCCGAATACCCCTTCGTTAACCGGGCCTGAGCCTTCGGCCTGATCTATAACTACATTATCCACATAAAAAGTCCCCGAAGAAGCAGGAGCCGGAACAAAGGATAAGGACGTGGAACTGCCTACAGCCGTAAAGGTAAGGGCAACCGTACCTGCCGAGGTAACCTGCTGCTCTGCTAGCTGACCGGAAGCTGCATCCTCTAACGATACGTAAACTGATCCATTAAACCCTGAAGGGAAAATAACATCTGCACTTATACGATAACGCACCGAACCTTCTGTTGCTATGGAACGGCCAAGCACACTGCTATTCCGTGGGGGGCCACCTCCTGGAGGAGGACCGCCTCCCGAACTGCCTGTAGTTATTACTCCGGCCAGCTGCCCATTTTCAACAGTGGCAGCAGCTCCCGTAGAAGTCACCCAGCCAGCCGCACTACCTCCATTAAAATCTTCCCTGAGCAACTCCTGCCAGATTACTTTATCTGGCCCCTCAAAGTAACTATTCGGAGTATTGGCCCTTCTCGCGACCGAGCCGCCTGCATAGTAGTCTGTACACTTTTTTTCAACGCTCTCACTTTTTCCATAGCTCACTCCCAAAAAAACACTCGTTTTTCCTAAAGCCTCTGGCTCATAATTATNATACATCCTAAGCTCGAAACTATTCCAACCCGTTTCACTATCCTCTTCTGCAAACTGTCCCTGAAAACCCCAGCGGTAATATTGTCCGAAGTTCCTTTTTACTGTATCAGTGGGTGATTCAAAATAACTATTCGGTGTATTGGCCCTTCTCGCGACCGAGCCGCCTGCATAGTAGTCTGTACACTTTTTTTCAACGCTCTCACTTTTTCCATAGCTCACTCCCAAAAAAACACTCGTTTTTCCTAAAGCCTCTGGCTCATAATTATATGATAGTTTTAAACAGCCCATTGAAAGGGTCAAGATACTCGTTTTTATTATATTTGGCCTATGGAAAACATATCAGATATACTTTCTATTATCGGCCAATTCCTGCGCTTGATTTCTCTTTTTCTAGAGACTCCCTTCTTTAAAAAAATCTAATTTAGTTGGAAAATTTGTAAAGTTTACTCATTTGCTCAGGTACAGGGCTAGTTGGAAAAATTGATACGGATACCCCTTAGATACTTCTGATAGTGCTCTCAATGTCGCACAAAGGGGATATCGCATTCAGTCGTTCAGTACAGCAGCTTCCCACTCCATCTCTCCCACTTGCCCCAGCTCCTGTACTTCTCTACTTTCATTTGCTGTTCTCCCTACAGGTCAACCGCTCCGGCCAACCCGTCACCTGTAGCCACAGCATGAGTTAATCCGCACCTTACGCCCTCCCTCAGGCACGCCAGACGGCAAAGCTCCGTACTTACTCCCCGAAGAAAAAAGCAAGGGTATACAAGCTTCGTTACACTACGCCCTTGCTTTTTTACTCACCCTGCTTTTACCTACTTCTGCCGGCTTCGTTCGGGATGCGGTAACCAGGTGCGGAGATAAACGAGGTAGCTTTCGGCTCCGATTTTAAAGGAAGAGATAGCATGTCCTTACCAGCGCCCTGCCAGTTTGTGGTTCATAGCAAGGCAATCAGAGGGCTTGGAAGGCTTTTGTAACTGGTGCAAAATCATTCAAGACAACCTAAACGATAAAGAACACACATGATTTCACACCAGCTACAAAAACTGATGTGCGACTAGTTTGTACAACATTTTATTTTTTTCTTTTTGAGATTGTACAACCTTGTACAACATTTTTAAAAAAATATTTTCACCTTGTACAAAAGCAAAAACCGTTCTGTACAATCTCAT
>NZ_VKDC01000075.1 GCF_007097395.1 Fulvivirga sp. M361 | reverse complement strand
GCCACTTGACTCCCACTCCTTCATCAACTCAAACATCTTAGATTCCTTGCTCATCGCTCTTTTTGTGAACAAAAATCACTATTCAGAAAGCATACAGCAATACGCCCAACACCGAAGGGATACCTCAAAAAAGATCGAACGGGAATTCAGCGATAGATCAAGCTGTACGTTATGTCTTTTGGAGGATTGTTTAACTTTAAGGATAAAACGTTTGTATGCCGTTTGTAAACATTTGTTAGTGTTTGAAGGTGGAATGACGTTTATACGGTTGTTGAGTGCAATTGTACGTATCAGAGCGTTATGCTGTTAAGAATTGCTAAATACGTTTAATCTTCTAACTGAATTCATTTACTTTGAACAAAAAACTTATGAGTAAGGACACTATTAAATGCAAATACATTTTTGATGAGGATTATAATCCACTCTATGTAAACGGAGCACAGGGCGGCATTAATAATCTTGGTGAAATAGTTGTCAATTTTTACCTTGAAAGAAACGCACTCCCCAAGTCTCAAACATTCTCTGTAGAAGATGGGAAAATGGGAAAGGAACGCCTAGATGCAATTGAGCCTTCAGATTTTAAAAACAGCTTTGTTAGAGTATTTCAGAATGGCGTGGTTATGAACTATCAAACAGCCAAAGAGGTTCATAAATGGTTAGGTGAACACATTAACAACTTAGAAAACATTATCGATGCGCAAAACAAAAAATAAAATATCAACAACACGAACTGCTGATTTCTTTGCAATTGCAGCGGTGAGTATGATAGCAGCGAACACAACTTGTGACCCGCAGATCATAGTCGATAATTCTGCTGAACCAAGGGTTAATCTTGTTTTTCAATCGACTCCTACATCTACCCGTTTTAATGATGCGAATCGTTATTCTCTTGATAAACTTAAACATAACAAGAGGGTATTAAGAAATTTAGCTAATCTAAAATCTAATTGGAATGGATACGGAGGTGAATCAATAGATCAAGATGTGATCGAAAAGACTGAAAAGATGCTCAGCGACTTAGACTATCAGCCACAAATATTTCCAACTGGTCGTGGAACAATACAGATTGAGTATTTTAAGAATGACGATAATCTTATAGAAATTGAGATATCAAATGAGGAAATATTTGTCTATAAGGCACAAAACGGAGAAGAATTTGAAGGCTCAGTAGAATTTGACAAACTGTCAGAAATAATTACTTCTTTTTATGCTTAATGATGAGATAGAAGACAGTGAATTTCTATTTCGGGGTGTTGTGACTCAAAACTGGGACTTTGAAAATGACCGCCCAACTTCTGCAACTTTTAAAGACTCAAAAGGTGTTTCAGTTGATCGTGATGGAGGTCGAGATGACAAAGATTGTATTGATAAGATCAAAACTGTAAATGATTTTCATGCGATTTGTAAAGTAATGACGAAAGATGTTAGAGATTTGGATGCTGTCGTTTTCTACAAGCCAGTACCGGAGAATGATTACCACTCAGAAATTCATGATTCCAACGAACGAATTCAAATGAAAGGTAAAAAACCGAGCAAAATTAGAGAAAGGTCGATAGTGGTTTACAAGAAATAAAAGCACTCAATCGAGCCTGACCTGAGCCTTAATGACTCAGGTTGAGGCTCTCACACCACCCGACTAACGGGCCTCGTATCGGGCGGTTCGTAAAGCATAAGGCCATCGCTCTTCACTCTCTCAGTCGCTCGGGTTTGCGAGTGACGACTATCAATTAGGCCTCCGGCCGGTTTTAGTAATTAAGACTTCAAATGTCATCTTTCACCCGCTGGCGCGCATATGGCGCTATCGCCATGCGTGCTGGTTTAGGAATAGGGTTTTTAATCCGGGTGAATTACCTTAATAGATTCGTATTTATCCCGTCTATCAATCCATTCTTTAGCCTCAACAGCCCTCAAAAAAGATTGAGCGGTAATTCAGCAATAGAATAGACTGTGTATTATGTCTTTTGGAGGATTGTTTAACTTTAAAGAGAAAACGTTTGTAAGTGTTTGAAAGTGGAATAGCGTATATACAGTTTTAGATTTAATCCTGACACAAAAGAAGATTACGTTTCAATTGACCGACCCGAAACGGGAAATACTCATGACTTTTTTGTTAATTTGAGAAACGTTGAATTAATATGGAGAAACTCAGATTTATAGATCTCTTTTGCGGAATTGGTGGGTTTAGACTTGGCTTTGAAGAAGCTTGCAAGGAACATGATATTATTTCTGAGTGTGTTTTTTCATCCGACATTGATCCACATTGTCAGCTAGCATACGAACACAATTTCGGTGAACTACCGAAGGGTGACATAACTCAAATTTCAGAAACTGAAATTCCAGATCATGACGTCTTATTAGCAGGTTTTCCTTGCCAAGCATTTAGCATTATTGGACATATGAAGGGCTTTCAGGACACTCGTGGAACATTGTTTTTCGACATTGCCAGAATTCTGAATGAAAAGAAACCAAAGGCATTCATTTTAGAAAATGTCAAACAACTTGTCGGACATGATAAGGGTAAGACTCTAAAAGTTATTCTCGAATCACTGAAAGAGATTGGATATCATGTACAATACAGTGTTTTAAATGCATTGGATTATGGGCTTCCTCAAAAAAGGGAGAGGGTAATAATTGTAGGACATAGAGAAACTATACTATTCAATTTTCCTAGTCCTCAAAGGAATTACACCCCCCTTGAAGAGATTTTGGAAACTCATGTTGATCAAAAGCATTACGCCTCAGATTATATTCAAAATAAGCGTAAAACAAAACACACATCTTCATATCCGCTTTCAATTTGGCACGAAAACAAATCGGGGAATATTTGCTCATACCCGTATTCCTGCGCTTTGCGAGCTGGCGCCTCTTACAATTACCTTTTAGTTAATGGAGAAAGACGGTTAACATCGAGAGAAATGCTCCGCCTTCAAGGTTTTCCTGATGGTTATGAAGTAATTGTAACAGATGGTCAATTAAGAAAACAAGCTGGAAATGCTGTCCCAGTGAACATTGTCAAAGCTGTGGCTCAAAAACTATTACCATTTATCTCAGAAACTATCGACACAAGTCTCGTTTTAAGGGAATACGAGGTAAAATATGGGAATAAATGAGCAAGAAATCGCCAAAACTTCGAACTGTAAATAAATCTATTCCTCCCTATCCTTTAAATAGATTTCCATCTGATTTTCCGTTCTCATTAGGAAAGGAAATAGTCTACCTCCTTGCTACTAAAGGCAAAGCTAACTTGGAGGGCTCAGAGTGGGAAGAAATCTTTGCAACCTGTATTGGGGCAGAATGGAAACCATCAAATGTGGGACTTGATGACATTGTTCTTGGAAATACTGCATGGGGAGCAAAAACAGTTAAGGCTACAAATCCCGAAACACAACAAAAGGTAAGATTAATATCAGGAAGAAACTCTATTGTGTACTCTTTCGGGGAAACAATTGATACAAGTGTTGATCCAAACCTTCCTGGTGAACAAGTTTTGGAGATTTGGAATGAAAGAGTTTCGGCAATCCGTGAGAAATACAAACACCTTCGAACTGTGGTTCTTGTGAAATCAAATGACCTTTCTGTTGTTAACGTCTTTGAATTCGATACGATCCGTTACGATCCTGAACTCTATTATTGGGAATGGAATAAAAACCACAATTTAGTTGGGTTTGAAAAATCGTCGAAGGAACATCTATTCACTTGGCAACCACATGGATCTCAATTCACAATCTTGGAAAAGATCCCTTCTGATTGTTTGATTATTCGAATTCAACCCCCTCCCACACTAGACAAAGAAACGGTGCTTGACTCTTTGAACTTCACAAATGACTGGATAACAATCTTGAATAACAATGGCTGATACTTTCACAAAAGAGGAAAGAAGCCAAATAATGAAGAAAGTTAAATCCTCAAAGAATAAATCGACCGAGTTCAAATTAATCGAACTATTTAAGTACTATGGCATAAAAGGATGGAGAAGAAATTTCAAACTCTTTGGAAAACCAGATTTCGTGTTTCCAAAACTTAGGATTGTTGTTTTTGCAGATGGGTGCTTTTGGCATGGGCATAACTGCAGAAACTTGAAACCCGAACAGAACAAGGAATACTGGGAACAGAAGATTAAACGGAACATTAAACGAGACCAACTGGTAACTGAAAAATTAACTACTAAGAACTGGACCGTTCTACGTTTCTGGGAATGTCAAATTAGAAAAGGAAAAATAGAAGAATTGGTTAATTGTGTCAGGACAAAAGTCTAATCGAGTACGTATAACAAACTTTTCAGGCTTTTCGATTTCCTACCATCACCACCGTGTTAGCCTGGCTGTGCTTCGGACTTGCTATTACCAAGACTATCCGTTAGATCTATCCACATGATTACGTACAAACAGTATCGAAAAGAAGTAAATCTCAATGGCGCCTCGGGTAATCATATCATAGATACACCATCTACCTGAAAAGATATCCGGAATATTCACTTGAGTCCACAGATAGAAAATGCTGCCATAAATGAAGCCCGAGCGGACAACTCTACCTCTCAGTCGCTCGGGTTTCCGAGTGACGACTATCAATTAGGCCTCCGGCCGGTTTTAGTAATTAAGACTTCAAATGTCATCTTTCACCCACTGGCGCGCATATAGCGATAGCGCCATGCATGCTGGTTTAGGAATAGGATTTGTAATCCGGGTGTACTTTAGAGGTAGCTTTCGGGGTATGATACGGCAATGTTTTATCATAAAAACTATCCAAAATAAGTTCACCAAGAATATGCGCATTACAAATGCTAAATGTTCGATCTTAAAAGAAAATGGGAACGCATTACGCTTTGCTAAATACGCTCCGGAA
>NZ_VKDC01000074.1 GCF_007097395.1 Fulvivirga sp. M361 | reverse complement strand
ACTGTAGTAGGGCTTGGTTTAATAGTTTCAACGTTTTTTATGAAAAATACTACCGAAACACATTTTTTTCAACTAATCTATTACTTTTTTAACCCCGATAGACTTTATAGACAGACTCTAGCTAAGCTGACTACCGAAGATATCGGCATCATGAGTGGTACGATCCATATCAAAGGCGGCCGTACCTACAATGAACGTACCCTAGCGTTGCAAGCTGTTCAGATCATTGAGTTGGATCGGTATATGTACCAAACCCGAAAGGAATTGCAAGAAGCTTTTAAACAGAAGGACAGCCAACAGCTATTAATTACCGGCTATGCCGAATACCGTGACATCCACAAACGGTTAGTCCAACGCCTTCAAAAGCAAGATACCCAAGTTCAAAGTAACCAGCAGATCAAAGCCAGTGTGATTACCCATTGGTTGAAGCAATACAACCTAAGAGAGGTACAGTACATGGCCGGGCATCGAAAAATACAAACCACAGAAGCTTACCAGCAGAATGATATGGAAGGCTTACAACTCGACATTGACCGACTCCACCCCTTGAATACCTTGTTCACCCGAAACTAAGCGATCATGAATCATAAAAACAGAAGCCCATAGGATAAAGAACAGCCCAAAAGAGTACCTTCGCGGGTACTTTATACATATCATTGACGGCTACTAAGCCTTGTTCTTCAATCGAAACTGCAAATTTTATTACCGAAAGAATGAGGAGAGTAAACGTGTATACTACATGGTGTGTGGGCTGTTTTATCCTTCTATAAGGTTTTTGCGAACCTCGAGTGGGGATACTTACAGTACCACACACCGCCTTTTAAAGGGGTGTGCCTTCCATTACACAACACAAAACCCTTTTTAAATGAAAGCCTTACCAGAAGATTTTAGTGAGCTTTTTAAGCTGGTTAATAGTGAATTTGTCGGTTATGAGGACCGTTTGAGCCATTACCTTTACCGTGCCATTTACAGTTTACATTTTGTAGATGAAGGGGATGTTCCCAAGAATGCAGTGAGAGAGATCAGTTTTACTCTTTATCAATTAAGTGAATGCTTTTACCGGGCAGAAGAAAGGTATCACCTTCGGGAGCTGAACCGATTACGTGACGCGGTGGTAGAAGCTCATTTACTGTCTGACAAGCCCGGTTAACCTACTGAAAGGCCCTTGATTGGGCCTTTGTCTTTGAATGAGATAAATTAAACCAAAAGAAAAATGAAACCGTTATCTTTACCAAAAGGGATAGGTATGAATAGCATAGCAGAGATCAAAACCATTTTACATCATTATATCGCTGAAACAGACGATGTACAGGTATTGTCCAAACTTGAGCAATACGTTAAAAAGCTATTGTCTAAAGAGGATAAGATTATTGCTTATACCGCCCAAGGCCAACCTTTAAATCAGGCTGCTTACAAACGAGAGATTGACGATGCGATCGCAGAAGTGGATAGAGGTGAAATTATCTCCCAGGAAGAAATGGAAAAGGATCTGTGAATAAAAAAGTAGCCTGGTCTAAGCGAGCCAAAGCTTCGTTAGATTATTACTGTGATCGTATTGCGCTGGAATCTCCACCCAGTGCTAAGAAAGTAAGAAAGAAGATTGTCACTATAGCTAAGAGCTTATCAAAAAATCCCAACCTGTATCAGGTAGATGAGCATTATCCTGATAACCCAGGGAATATCAGACGTTTTTTTCAATGGAGTTACCGTGTTGTCTATCAGGTCAGAGAGGAAAGCGTTGTGATCCTTAATGTTTATCACACCAGTCAACACCCCGAGACAAAATAATCCCTGCGCATATCCTCCCCAGGTCACACCAGGCTACCGCGCTGTTACTGCTTAAGGCAGTAATTTAGGTAAGGTGTGCCTGTGGTACTCGGCCGGAACTGAGCTCCATAAAAGCAAGGCTATACAAGCTCCCTGGGGTTGACCTTGCTTTTTACTCCACTTGCCCATCCTGTGTTCCTCGCCACGGCTGTTTCCTTTTACTTTTTTGATGAGTTATTAAGCCACCAGCGGCGCTATGGGTAAAAAAGTAAACCACAGCCCGAATTATTGCTCTCCTGCGGCCTCCATCAGACACGGTCAGTCGGGCTATCACCCTTTTCCTGCCCGGCTTCTGTCGAACTTGCACGCGTCTCGCGAAAGATCAACCCCAATTTATCTGCCGAAATGGAATGAAGGTAGACCCCAATCATGGGGTTTTTATCGTTGCAGTAGTCCTTAGCAGCGCCAAGAGCCGATACCACCAGAAGTTAATAAGCAGTTGGCTTGCATCATTTTTTTGAGGTAAGCACGCTGCACAAGCTTCCCACTGCCCCAAGCGCACTTACCTCAAAAAACGGTATTAGCTTGCTAACCTCCTGTTAATGAATAGAGGTTTGTACAACAAAAAAATAAAAATGAAATGAGATTGTACAGAGCGATTTTTGCTTTTGTACAACATGAAAATATTTTTTTAAAAATGTTGTACAAGGTTGTACAATCTCAAAAAGAAAAAAATAAAATGTTGTACAAACTAGTCGCACATCGGTTTTTTGTAGCTGGTGTGAAATCTTGTCTGAGCTTTATCTTTTTGGTAGTCCTTGAATGATTTTGCACCAGTTACAAAAGCTTTGCAAGCCCTCTGATTATTTGCTATGAACTACAAACTGGCAGGGCGCTGGTAAGGACATGCTATCTCTTCCTTTAAAATCGGAGCCGAAAGCTACCTCATTTATCTCCGCACCTGGTTACCGCATCCCGAACGAAGCCGGCAGAAGTAGGTAAAAGCAGGATGGGCAAAAAAGCAAGGACGTAGTGTAACGAAGCTTGTATACCCTTGCTTTTTTCTTCGGGGAGTAAGTACGGAGCTTTGCCGTCTGGCGTGTCTGAGGGAGGGCGTAAGGTGCGGATTAACTCATGCTGTGGCTACAGGTGACGGGTTTGCCGGAGCGGTTGACCTGTAGGGAGAACAGCCAGTGAAGGTAGAGAAATACAATCTAGTAAGGCTTCACGGGAGCTGGGGCATGTGGGAGAGCCGGAACGGGAAGCTGCTGTGCTGAACGACTGAACACCTTATTCCCTCTTGCCGACATAGAGAGGCATTTTTTACTTAACAAATTGTCCTCTGAGAAATCCATTTTGAACTCTCTATTCACAGTTGTCTATTATTGAATCTGCCTCTGGAGGCTTTAAACACGGTTTTAACTGTCCTCTGATCTTACGTCCTAAAATTTTATAATCGCTCTTGATAGCTTGGAAACGCAGATTTAAAAAAACTTTTGCTGAATCTTTCTTTTGCTCAAGTGAGGAACTATTTATGTGAAATATTGAAAAAATGATCAAAATAAAACGACTTGAAATCAAGCCGCCAGATTGGAAATGGTGGCAATACTTAGCCTTCTTGGTTGGCCTTATACTAGTTATTAAAGGTGATTATGACGCACTATTTACATGGATAAAATCTTATCTTTAATGACCTTCAAACGAGAGGGTAAAGGCTTATTGAAGTGTTGTAACATTGGGTAAACAGGGCTTAGCAGCAATCGGATTTTTTTGCAGGAGAGACTAGGCAAAAAACGGGGACAGCGAAAAAATCGTGATAATTACTATCCTTTTGGACTGAGGCATAGCGGATATTATCAGCGAGTTACCACCAAAGCGAACAAATACAACACTTTCCAAGGGCAAGAACGAATAGATGATCTGGATTTGAATTGGATACAGTTCAAATGGAGGAATCACATGCCAGCTGTCCTCTCCCTTTTCAGCCACAATGTTTAAAAGCATTCTACTTATTTTAAAACTATACGCCTTTCAAAACCGAACTAATGAATAAGTTGTAATGTTGGCGCTATGTATTTTTCCATAAAATACATAAATTTTTGAATAAAAGGAATTAGTACCAATTGCTAGGCAATAAGTATGTGATGGAATTATTGGCAACCATAAGATTTGCCTTCTGTTGTACCTATGTTGTACCTACACAAATAAAAAAGAGCTTCAAGATATTCTTGAAGCTCTTAACTGGCTGATTACCAGTGTACCCGGGGCGGGACTTGAACCCGCACGGGCGCAATGCCCACAGGATTTTAAGTCCTGAGAAATAAAGCCTCTAATGATTTCTAAAGTGCCTTAAAACGCTCATAATAGCGATTTAAAGAATATTTTTAGTCGAATTGACTTTGGCAGAAACTGCTTAAAATCTCAAAATGTTTAAACCATGTTTAAACCATGTTTAAACCAAGTCGTTTATATTAGCACAACAATGATTGAATTATGGCATCTGTCAACATACTATTATATAAAAGCAAAAAGAAGGCTGATGGGAGATATCCCATTACACTCAGAGTTATAAAAGATAGAAAATCAACATATATATGTATTGATTGGGTATACGAAAAGGACTGGGACCACAAAACAAAAAAAGTCAGGTCTTCGCACGCGAACTATAAGCGCCTCAATAACCTTATTCTCAAGAAAATGGTTGAAGCCGAAGACCTTATCCTGGAAAGGGAGTCTTTGAAGAAGGAATATTCTGCAGAACAGATCATAACTATGATCAAAGGCGAGGGTAAAAATGTTACGTTCTTTGAACTCGCCAAAGAACATATTGAGGATCTGAAAAGAGAGAGAAAGTTCAACCAGGCCGGTGGAGACAGTGGAAGGATTAATCGGTTTAAGGAATTTCTAGGAAACAAGGACATAGGCTTTCATGAGATTGACGAACACTTGTTAAGAAAACTGAAAGTTTATTTAAGAAGCAATAGGGGAGTAAGTGAACGAACCGTAATGAACATCTTTATAACCATCAGGTTCCTGTTTAATCGTGCCATTTCCGATGGAATTGTAGATCAAAAGTACTATCCATTTGGTAAAGGTAAAATAAGGATCAAACTTCCCGAAACCGTTAAAATAGGACTGGATGAAAGCGAAATATACGCGATTGAAGAATTACACTTAACGAATGGGTCTGGTATTTGGCATACTAGTACTTCGTTCTATAAATAGTATTACAAACAAACAATATATATCTTTGGTAAACCTTATCAAAGATGCGTACAACACAGAAACCAAAATTAATACTTAGTTCAACGGAGTTGAATAAGTT
>NZ_VKDC01000073.1 GCF_007097395.1 Fulvivirga sp. M361 | reverse complement strand
ACCTATGATACACATGGAAGTATGCTATCGATGCCTCACCTCACTTCCATGGCCTGGGATTTTGCTGACCGGTTACAAACGGCTGACCTGGGGGGTGGGGGAATGGCTTATTATGTGTATGATGCCCAGGGGGATCGCGTACGTAAGGTGATTGAACGTAATGGAGGGGTTAAAGAAGAAAGGAGCTATTTAGGAGGATGGGAAGTGTATCGCAAAAGTCAAAACGGAACGCTGGAACTGGAGCGGGAAACTTTACATATGATGGATGATGAACGGAGGATTGCATTAGTAGACTCTCTGACAGTAGATAATGCAACTATTCTAACCTCTCCCGCCCAGCTCATTCGATATCAGCTTGATAATCATCTCAATTCTGCAGGACTGGAATTGGATGATACTGCTGCCGTTATATCTTATGAGGAGTATTATCCCTTCGGAACTACCAGTTATCGAAGCGGAAGAAGTACCTCTGAAGTTACATTAAAAAGATACCGATATGTTGGCAAGGAGCGGGATGATGAAACGGGCCTTTATTATTATGGAGCCAGGTATTATGCTGGTTGGTTGGCTCGGTTTGTTTCTGTTGATCCGTTAAAAGATGATTATCCTTTTTATACTCCTTATCAATATGCGGGGAATAAGCCGATTACTTTTTTCGATTTAGATGGATTAGAAGAAGCAAAACCAGATGAAAATGTTAATAAAAGACAAGAACCTTCATTTGAGGATGACCCGACGTATGATTATGATGCTTGGACAAGAATAGAAAATGATCAATTCATAAAGCATCTAACAAAATCTGAACTAGAGAGAAATAATAGAAATGCTTTTATAATGTTGGGAACGTCCTTTGTACTAGGCATTGCCATTGGATATGCTCCCGAAGCATACGCATATGTTACTGCAAACCCTTTAGTGGTTGGCTACTATCTTTATGGTGCCGGTTCTTTTACTGTAGGGTTGCTTGATGAATCAGGACAAGTTGAGATTCCTGCAAATCCATTTGATAATTTTGGACGAGGAACAAGATTAGGTATACTAGCACTAAATAGATCAGTTTCAAAAACTAAATTGTTCGGTAAGTCTAAACTGGTCTTCAATAGAATATATGATATTACCTCCGACAAGCTTAACTTCTTTCTAAATAAGATTAATAGAGGGCCGCTAAAAGAAATTGCCAAAAAAAGAGGGGTCGAAAATCTTGCCAAATCCGAATTTAGATCTAATATTTTAAGCCAATTAAATGTAAACGATTCAGAAAGAGGTAGAAAAAGATTATTAGAGTTGATAACTGAAGCCTTCACTGGAGGCAAAGCAGTTAGTGAAAGAGTCACTCAATATGGTACTGAGTTTACAAAACGTGTAGAATTAGTTGATGAGTCTATTGGTTATTATGATGTTTCATTCATTATAAGAAAAGGTGAAGAAATTCCTGAAGTTACTACGATAACATTTCCTAAATTAAATGATCAACTAAAAGAGTATATACAGAAAAGAATAAAAGATTGGAAAAATGTCACAGGAAATTGAAATCCACGAGGTATCGTTAACGGAGTTTAGCAAACAGCCTTATAACAGTGTATTGCTTCATAAACAAAATGATAAAGGCTTTGGCAAGATATTGTTTAATGGTTTTGAGTACTATTTTTCACGGTATAAAAATGATTCTATATCTGAGTCGTTTACATTGTGTACGCATGGAGATTGGATAGCTTTAGCGTCTACATATGAGATTTTCATTTTCTGTAGAAAACATGGTTACCTGCTATTTCGATCTCAGATTGGACATGATTTGATCGTTGATATTGAAAAGATACCGAAAGGGTTTCTTGTGTATTCCGAAATGCAGGTGGATATTATTTTAAAAAATTATCAAGCAGGCTTTCATGTTTATAGGTCAATTCATAAAGGGGAGCTAATAGAAGATGTAGATATAAGTGAGAAGGCTATAACTGTCTTTTTTAGTGATGGTTCTCAACATACAGAATTGATATACTGAGTATAAAGAAGGTATGCAGAAGGTTTAATGCATATAAAGAGCAAAGAGTCAGCATTGTAATGTGGTTCTTTCGGTCAGATTTATATCATAGGACTGGGCCTATAAGTATTATTCCAAAAAGAGAAAAATGGATGTTAGGCATTTACAATACTTTCGAATGCTCTCCTATTAAAATGAAACGTCGCATCGGACTCATGAAAATGAAAAAGCATATAGAGTTTCTAACATCCGCATTAAAAATACTGACTCTTTCATTTCTGAAGATTCTTTAGTCCTCGTTAGCGAAATGAGGGCTGGTTGAGGGAGTTTATCGCAAAAGTCAAAACGGAACGCTGGAACTGGAGTGGGAAACTTTACATATGATGGATGATGAACGGAGGATTGCATTAGTAGACTCTCTGACAGTAGATAATGCCAGTGTTCTAACCTCTCCCGCCCAGCTTATTCGATATCAGCTTGACAATCATCTCAATTCAGCGGGACTGGAATTGGATGATACTGCTGCCGTTATATCTTATGAGGAGTATTATCCCTTCGGAACTACCAGTTATCGAAGCGGAAGAAGTACCTTTGAAGTTACATTAAAAAGATACCGATATGTTGGCAAGGAGCGGGATGATGAAACGGGCTTGTACTATTACGGGGCTAGGTACTATGCCGCTTGGCTGGCGCGTTTTGTGAGTGTGGATCCACTGAAGGATGATTATCCGTTTTATACCCCTTATCAATATGCGGGGAATAAGCCTATTGCTTTTATTGATTTGGATGGTGCCGAGGAGTTTAAACCACCATTAATAGAAAGAGATGCCACAAACATCAATCCAGCCAGGGATAAAATGTTGCAGGTAGAATTGTTTCAAAGACAACAAACGCAGAAACAGCGAGATATTCAGAAGCTTTTATCAGGTAAATGGGCAGATCCTAGAAATGCTCCAAATGCTACGTTTATTGGTCCTGACACTGATACTCGTTCATTTCAAGAGAGAGAACGTCAGAGGAGACGATTTGAAGCACAACAAAATTTTGAGCAATTAAAAAGAGATGTTAGTGCCATTTCTCCTTTTGTAGGGGGTGGGGGCGATTTTGGGTATGGATTTGCTTCAACCACGGCTACCGCTTTTAAAGAAGCTCCATTTGTGGTTCTTCCTGAAATAGGGATTGCACGATTTTCGAGGTTTGTGGGCAGTATAGATGATGCAGTAAGAGCCTCCAGAGGGCTTCAAAATGCCAAATCAAGTACATTGTTTGGTGGTGATGCACTTTCTACTGGTTCAAGAACGGCTTCAACTTTTTCCGAAATAACTGTCAATGCTCCAAGGGGAATTTTAGGTGCTTCTGCAGGAAGCGGATTCAAATTTGGAATTTTAAATTCTGATGAATTAGCTCGAACTGCATTAAGTGGAGAAGGAAAAACTTTCACTCATTTTACAAGCCTGGAAGGTATCGCAGGTATAACTGGAGCTGATGAATCTGTTTTACTTGCTCTTAAACCAGGAGAAGGATTCCTTGTAAATGAACTAAGATTTGCAACTGGCCAAAATACATTTCTTGCAGGAGAACAAGGGAGTATATGTGTTACTGATCTTGGGATAAATGCAAGTGAAGGGGCTTTAGCAAGAATTGGAATCTTCAAAAGTACTGGCAAACAAAGTTTTGCAATTCAATTCACTGAATCAGAAGCTTTTTTTAGTGGTGCTAAGACAACTCTTCAGAAAGAAAATATCTTTACTATTCCTGGAGGAAGTACTATTCAAGGAGTTTTTAAAATCATTAGAACAGGAAATTAATGGATGAATTGAGAATACATGATGTAACGAGAAGGCTTCAATCTAAGGCCGTGGAAGATTATTACGAGACAATAGATGAGGTAAGTAGCTTCTTAACAAAACTTACTAATATTTTATTAGATGATTTCAAGAGTAAAGAGGATTTAGTAAGAGCAGATGTGCTATTTAATTACTTAGGAAGAATTCATAAATCTTTATATGAAAGATTGGAAGGAGAACTCGATTCGAATTCAAGATTTTACTTACTTCTCTTTCTTTGGATGTTGGGTGATAAAAGTATTTTAAATGAATTTCTAAAATTCTCAGATGATGAAGATATAGACAAGTCTTTGCAAGTAATAAATAAACTTAGTGAGGAAAAGGTCGAAAACCTTAAGGAAATACTTTTAAAAAAGCTGGAGAACCCGGACTTTCAAAAACCAGATTATTTAAACGCTATTTTATTAGCAGCAAAAAAAAATAAAGTTGATTTGCCCGATTCATTTTTAAAAATCATTCCAGAAAAACTTCCATGGGGTCTTAAAAACACTTTAGAGCAAGAATTTAATTTAAAATTCTAAGAACCTATAAATAATTTTGTGTATTTGATGTTAACCTACCAATACAAGATACATACTTTTCAGACTTATCCATATTCCATTTATTTGGCAAATGGTGTTTTGCTTTATTATCATATGATAGAAGTAGGGTTGATTGGAGAGGGTATTGATAAAGCGCTGCTCCAACGATACCCTATCCTGCTCAACAAAATGGTTCGCAGCGATGAGGTAGATACTATGATAAAAACTCCCACTTGCTTAAGTATGATCGGAGCATTTACTTAATTCTATAGATCGTGACAAGTTTATGAACTTGCTCGTATGGATTTGATTTTGAAGGAAATCTACTGGAAAGTTCGCGTCAATACGCTAAAGAATACAAAACCACACCGGACTGGTCTGCACTTCCCGGAGCAACCGATGTGATGGCAGTAGCCACTCCCTTATTAGAAAGCGAAACCTTTACTCAGCAGATGCAATATGACGCCCCGAACCGACCGGTGTCCATGACTATGCCGGATAACTCGGTGGTCCGGCCTGCTTATAACGAAGCTAATCTGTTAGAAAACGTAGAAGCTAACCTACGAGGTTCAGGCACAGGGACTTCTTTTGTTACCAACATCGATTACAATGCCAGGGGCCAAAGAGAGAAAATCGCCTATGGCAATGGTAGCCAAACAAAATACACTTACGACCCGAACACCTTCAGACTTACACGACTTCTCACCACAAGAAATACCGGAGCAGACATACTTCAGGGCTTGAACTATGTATTCGATGCAGCAGGAAATATTACAGAGCAGGTGGATAATGCTCAACAAACCATCTTCTTTAACAACGCTCAGGTAGATCCCCATGGCAAATACACCTACGATGCACTCTATCGCTTACTCAAGGCGGAAGGAAGGGAACTGATCGGATTAAACTCAGCTCCGGGCCCGGGAGATATCAACATCAACCCACTTCCTGAAAATACCCAAGCTTTAAGACGTTACACACAGGAATATGAATACGATGAAATCGGTAATATCCTGAAAATGATCCACCAGGCCACCGGGGGAAATTGGACCAGGCATTATCATTATAATTTTGAACAAAACAACTATTTGCTGAGCACCTCACCGGATAATAACCAACCTACAACTGACCAATATACCTATGATACACATGGAAGTATGCTATCGATGCCTCATCTTAATTCTTTGAATTGGGATTTTGCTGATAGATTACAGACGGCTGATCTGGGTGGAGGGGGTATGGCTTATTATGTTTATGATGCCGGAGGAAAGCGCATAAGAAAGGTTATAGAACGAAATGGCGGCATTAAAGAGGAAAGATTTTATTTCGGGGGGTGGGAAGTATTTAGAAAATCTATCAACAATGTTTTAGACACCGAGCGAGAATCATTACACATATTAGATGATCAAAAACGTATTGCCATTATCGATACGTTAACAATTGATGCTCAAAATTCAGTCCCAGCTCCACAAAATCAAATCAGGTACCAACTGGAAAATCATTTGGGTTCGGCGAGTTTGGAACTTGATGATTTGGCTTCAATCATTAGTTATGAAGAATACCATCCTTTTGGAACATCTAGCTACAGAAGTGGAAGAAATAGCGCTGAGACCTCTTTGAAACAATATCGCTATGTTGGTAAAGAACATGATGAGGAAAGTGGACTTTATTATTATGGGGCACGCTATTATGCCAGTTGGTTAATTAGGTTTGTTTCTGTTGATCCCCTTAAGGATGAGTATCCTTATTACACTCCCTATCAATATGCTGGAAATAAGCCGATAACGTTTATTGATTTGGATGGACTGCAGGAAATTAAGCCGGAAGATGCGGCACGCATGAAAAGAAACTTTGATAAACTTTCAAAGGAAAAAAGGCAACAGTTACTACAATCTTTAGATTCAGTGCAGCAGGATTTACAAAGCATCAAGGGTGAACTAGGTTCTATAAAGTCAAGTGCTGAAAAGATTTCGGAAAATCAAGTCGGTGCTTTTTTTAAGGAACTGGGAAAACTGGCTGTCATTGGAATTTTTAGTGTATTAGCTGCTGTTAATGACAACCCAAACCATGCTGGATTTTCTTCAAGGCCTAAGCCAATCACTCAAGAACAAATAGAACGTCAAAAGCTTAGAGAGCAAAACTTACTGAATCCAAAGAAAGTACTAGAGAACACTATCAGAAGTGGATTTGATGCTGGAGAGAACCTTGTTGAGGGAGTGAGTGAAGGTGATGGAAGAAAAGTAGCCAGAGCAGTTCCTTTTATTGCCGAAGTAGCAGGAGGAGTAAAAGCTTTTATTCGACCGGATGCAGGAGATCTAGCTAAAAAGGTTGACGATATTGCCTTAAGCAGGGCAGATAGGTTATCAAACACTCTAGGACAAGAAAAATTTAAAAAGTTAACTGGACCAGATCCAGACAATCCAAATAGATCGTTCGAATCAATACTTGATGAAGTAGAGCAAGGGGTTGCCTCACAAAAGAGTGGGATAATTGATGAGATAAAAGATAGAGCTCCTGGCAATACGGGAGCTGATTTCATTGATATAAGTGGGCAATTACTGGATGTAAAAACAGCAAGTTTAGACTTGATAAGTTCTCCAAAAAAAATAAATAAATTAGTGGGTAAGTTGAAAGCTGACCCAAACTTAAAAATAGGCTTAGACCCAAGATCAATCAGCGATATTGATTTAAACAAAATAATTGATGCATTCAAAGGAACTGGTATCGAAGGTCAAATTAGAGTAATTAATAGAAAATCTTTTTAATAAAATCTTAATGGCTTCACAGACAATAATTTCAGGGTACATTCAATCACTAACCAAATACAATGAAATTAATAAACAGTATATAAGCACCATAGAATTATCAAGCTCTGATAGAATAAAAATAATCGATCAAGAGGTAATAGGTTTTGGCTCTTCACTCTTTCTTTTTGGTGGAATACTGAATCTGAAAAAATCAGAATGGCATGATTACGTAATGTCTTTGGAGCCTCTATTGCTTAAATTAAAGGCATTTACGATTAAGTTGAATTTAGAAAACTCAGAAGATGGTGATATATATATTTATGAATATGTAAACACATCTATTTCAGCTGATAATGTTGGAAAATCATGGAGAAAATATCTGTCTAAGTTTGATGATAACGAATCAGAAGAAGTGAATATTACCCCCAACTAGTAAGTGTTTTGGTCTTGCTCTTCGAACCTAGACATTGCCAGAATACAAGTACGGGTGTGTTTATCAATCTACACATACACTTTGGTAGTCAGATAGTCCAGTGAGATATCAAGAATATAAGCAATGACAATACTTCGTTGCTTGATCGAGGGTATAAGATTTTGAACGTAATGGTGAGGCTAAAGAAGAAAGGTTCTATTTGGGAGGATGGGAAGTGTATCGCAAAAGTCAAAACGGAACGTTGGAACTGGAGCGGGAAACTTTACATATGATGGATGATGAACGGAGGATAGCGTTAGTAGATACCTTGACTTTTGATAGTGGAAACGTTATTATATCTCCTATTCAACTTTTTCGATTTCAGCTTGATAATCATCTCAATTCTGCAGGATTGGAATTGGATGAAACAGCTGCCGTTATTTCTTATGAGGAGTATTATCCCTTCGGTACTACAAGTTATAGGAGTGGAAGAACTAACGCCGAAATTGCATTGAAAAGATATCGATATGTTGGTAAGGAGCGGGATGATGAAACGGGGCTTTATTATTATGGAGCGAGATATTATGCTGGTTGGTTGGCTCGGTTTGTTTCGGTTGATCCATTGGCAGAACAATTCCCCCATCTTACCCCGTTTCAGTATGCGAGTAACGACCCGATTGGTGCCATTGATATTGATGGATTGGAAAGTACCAAAGAACAAGAAAAGAGTAATACAATAGGAAAAGAGAAAGAACAACAAGCAGAAAGTAAGTTAGTACCTGAAGATTTAATCACTGCAAATAGAATAGCAACCGAAGCAATCGCTAGATTCGGAAATAATATTGAAAGAAGTGCCTTCTGGGTTGATGTTTTAAGAGAGCTAGTAGGGATTAATACAGAGCCTAAGCGGAAAAGAACGGAACAAACTGAAGAATTTGTAGCGCAACAAGTAGATAATTTGTATTGGTCAAGTAATGAAAGAAGGTCACAATTTATAACTTTACTAAATCAAATTTATTCTGAGGCCCAATATCTGTCAAAGGTAAATCCCGCTCTATACAATGCCTACAATGAAGCAATCCAATCAGGGGACATTGGTGGTGCTTTGGGGTTAATTTTGGGTAGATCGCTTGAAGTCAGTAAAAGACAGCAAGAGTTTTTCGCATTAAGTTTAATCATAATTGCTTATGGAGCAGCTTTTCCTGCTACAGCTGGTGCTGGTGGAAATGCTACGTCAAGAGGCTTTTTTGTTACAAATCAACGTTTTAGAAATAATTTACTTACAAAGATCACTCCTGAAAGCCTAACCAGTAAATCTATAAACTTTGAGACAATTTCCTCTGCAGAAGTACTGGAACAAGTAATCGCCAGAGGGCAAGCTGACAGGGTTATTGGAAACTACTCAATTGATTTAATAGCGAACAGGTCTGCCAACAAATATATTGTAAACGGATTTAATGTCAATTTGCGAGCAGGAGCCTCTGAAAGTGTATCAGGAATTAAAAGCGTTCTAGCTGAACTTGAATCAGAAGCGTTAGCTTCTGGAGCAAATAAGTTTATTTTTAGACTTCATGCAGTAAGAAATCCTTCTTTTGCCTCTGAAAGATTATGGAATTTATTAGGGTATTCGTTCAAAAACGAGGGAGGAAATATTATAACGGTGACAAAACTTTTAAAATAGATTATTTGATGAAACAAAATATAGTTTTTAAAAGACTCAAGAAATTCGATACGGGATCCTTATTCGAAATAGACGACAGCAATCAAAGCATACGTTATGAAAAAAGCTTAACCTTTTTTGAAAGTTATCTATTGCTAGCACAAGATAATAAAACTAAAAAAATTCTATACAGCAATATTGAATATGTTTTGGTGGATAAGTTGTCACTACTCCAATTACAAAAGTCAGAATTTTCGAATGAAAAATATCACTTTTCAATCTTGCTAGTATCAGAAAATGAAAAGGATGAAATAGTTGTATATTCATCTAATGATTATGTAGTATTGAGCGAAATTTTCCGTCTGTATAAAATCGGAATAGAAACTCTGAATAGTTTAAAGCAAAATTCATAAAATAACTACTTTACTTCGAGCCTATAAATGATTTTGTTTAGTTGGTATTTACCAACCAATACAAGGCATATATTTTTAAGACTTATCCATATTCCATTTATTTGGCAAATGATGTTTTGCTTTACTACCATATGATAGAAGTAGGGTTAATTAGAGAGGGTATTGATAAAGCGCTGCTCCAGCGATATCTTCTCCAGCTCAACAAACTGGTACGTGGCGATGGGGCATATATTATGATAAAAACCCCCACTGTCTTAAGTATGATCGGAGCTTTTACTTAGGTCTATAGATCGTGACAAGTTTATGAACTTGCTCGGATGGATTTGATTTTAAAGGAAATCTACTGGAAAGTTCGCGTCAATACGCTAAAGAATACAAAACCACACCGGACTGGTCTGCACTTCCCGGAGCAACCGATGTGATGGCAGTAGCCACCCCCTTATTAGAAAGCGAAACCTTTACTCAGCAGATGCAATATGACGCCCTGAACCGATCGGTGTCCATGACTATGCCGGATAACTCGGTGGTCCGGCCTGCTTATAACGAAGCCAATCTGTTAGAAAACGTAGAAGCTAACCTACGAGGTTCAGGCACAGCGACTTCTTTTGTTACCAACATTGATTACAATGCCAGGGGCCAAAGAGAGAAAATCGTCTATGGAAATGGCAGCCAAACAAAATACACTTACGACCCGAACACCTTCAGACTTACACGACTTCTCACCACAAGAAATACCGGAGCAGACATACTTCAGGACTTGAACTATGTATTCGATGCAGCAGGAAATATTACAG
>NZ_VKDC01000072.1 GCF_007097395.1 Fulvivirga sp. M361 | reverse complement strand
TTTAGGTCTCATTCTTAAAGTCGGCAGTAGGCAAAGGGCAGTAGGCAAAAAAATACGGGACAACTTCCACTTTTTTGCCTACTGCCCTTTGCAGATTGCTGACTGGCCGAGAACTTTCCAACACAGCAAATAGCGTTTATAATCTAACTCTAAACGTCAATTGAGGTGTGACACGACACTAGGTTTCTGTCTTTCGGATAGAAATATACCCACTTAAAAATAAAAACGGTTTGAGTAATCGCCCAAACTGCTATTGTTCTATACACTCTTATGGGCTGCTTTTCATTAGAAGTTATCGTGAGTTAATTCCATATTTGTCATTGCACCTGCAATATTC
This sequence comes from Fulvivirga sp. M361, assembly GCF_007097395.1. GTDB lineage: Bacteria > Bacteroidota > Bacteroidia > Cytophagales > Cyclobacteriaceae > Fulvivirga. Next base: position 5,275 of record NZ_VKDC01000072.1, on the reverse strand, counting down.
CCACTAGCTACTGCGTTAGCTACTGAACGCATCATTGTTGAATTATCTCCACAAGCATATATTCCTTCCATACTGGTTTTTTGAAAATCATCCACTTGAATATGCCCTTGTTCCGTTATTTCACAACCTAAAGAAGCAGGAATATTGGAATGTTGTACAAATGGAATGGCAGCATAAACCGCATTGAAATTCATCTTTTTTCCATTTTTGAAGACGACATTGTTAATGCTCCCGTTGTCGTGTTCAATTTCTGAAATTTCTGTTTCGATTACTTCTATTTTATTCTTTTTCAGTTTTTCAGTTTGCTCAATCGTAAAATCATTTTTTCCAGAGGTTAAAATTGAAATATTGTCGGTTAGGTTATTAACCAATGAAGCAACGTGGAATGCTGTATTTCCATTGGCCATGATACCTGTTTTCTGTCCTTTGAATTCATAGCCGTGGCAATAGGGACAATGAATGACAGAAATTCCCCAGCAATCTGAAAAACCTTTAATGTCAGGCATTATATCCTTTACACCAGTAGAAAAGATCAACTTTTTGGACTTGATCTTTTCTCCATTTTCTGTGGTTATTTCAAACCCATTTTTAATCTTTTTCCCTCCAATGGCAAAGTCGTTCAAGAATTTTACCGTATTATAATTTAACACCTGTTCTTTTGCATTTTGAGCAATTATACCTGGTTTAATCCCATCTTGTGTAATGAAATTGTGAGAGTATGGGGTTTGTCTGTTGCAAGGTTTGCCACTATCAATTATTAAAACATTTCGCAATGAGCGTCCTAAAGCCATTGCAGCAGAAAGTCCTGCATAACTTCCACCAATAATAATTACATCGAAAATTTTGCTATCTGTCATAAAATTGAATTTTGAAAATGATGTGAATGGAGAGGCAAACGTTACAGCAGTTAGTCCTGTTAACTTTATATGTTCCCTTCTGGTCATTTAATACTAAATAGTGTTTTCTAAAAATGGATAATCCGTATAGCCTTTTTCTCCCGTTGTGTAGAAAGTACTTTGATCTGCTTTTTGCAATTGTGTGTTCAGCTCAAAACGTTTCACCAAATCAGGATTACTGATAAACAGTTCTCCAAATGAAATTAGGTCTGCTACATTCTGCTCTATTGCATCATCTGCCAATTTTTTGGTGAAACCTCGATTTATAATATATGTTCCCCTGTATAATTTTCGATAGTGTTTTGCAGTATCCAAAATACTTTGAGTCGGGTGAGGATCATCTGCTTCTACATAACCTCCCATGTGGAGGTAAGCTAAATTATAGTTGTTCAGTTTTTGGATGATGTATTCAAACAATTGCGTTGTTTCATCATCTGTTTGAATGCCAAACCAGGTCTTGAAATCGGGAGAAAGTCTGATGCCCATTTTTGATGGAGGGATCTTTTGTTGAATTGCATCTAAAGTATCAAACAAAATCCGTGCTCTGTTTTCAATGCTTCCACCATATTGGTCAGTTCTTGTATTGGCACATTTGGCAAAAAACTGATGAAACAAATAACCATTTGCAGCGTGTATTTCTATGCCATCGAAATCCGCCTTGATGGCATTTTTAGCTGCTTTTTGAAAATCTAATATTGTATTTTGTATTTCCTGAGGAGTCATTTCTTTCGGCGTGACTGTACCTTTAAAACCCGAGTGTGTGTAGCATTCTGAATTCGGATTAATTTCAGAAGGAGCTAAAGGTAAATTTCCATTGAGTAAATCAGGGTGAGATATTCTTCCGACGTGCCAGAGTTGAGCAAATATTTTACCTCCCTTTTGATGAACTTTTTCAGTGACATTTTTCCAGGAAATTGTTTGCACTTCACTATATATCCCCGGGACATTTATGTATCCAATGGCTTGTTTACTTACGCTAATTCCTTCCGTAATAATTAATCCTGCTGTTGCCCTTTGTTCATAGTATCGAGCTATTAAGTCAGTGGTCAATCCCTTTTTGTTATTCGCTCTACTTCTTGTCATTGGAGCCATTACAACCCTGTTTTTTAAGGTTATATTTTGCGTCACGTATTTGTCTAATACAGTCATTTTATCTTGAAATTTTGGCAAACTTAAGTAGACTTATTATTATTGCAAACAATTCGCAATAGTTATTGCGAAATAATCGCATTTGTATGGAAAGACGTAATACTCCCACTAAAGAAGCCGTATTAGAATTGCTCATAAAATCCGGGAAGGCAATGAGTAGGGATGCTATTGAGCAAAAAATCACGCAGGACATTAACCGTGCAACAATTTATCGTGTTTTAAACCGGTTTTGTGAAGATGGTGTTCTACATCGGGTAGTTGCAGAAGATGGCAAACAGTATTTTGCTGTTTGCGTAAACTGTGATGACAAAGTCCTTTCAGGTCATCATTTTCACTTTAGATGCACTAAGTGTGATACCATTGAATGTCTGCCGGTAACAGTTGATTTTTCCGTACCGAATGGTTACCAGGTAGATGGTGTAAATTGTGTTTTATCCGGAACTTGTAAGGATTGTTCCCGTTGACTTTCCTCCTGGCTTAAGTTTATAACTTAAGCCTATCAATATCAGGAGGTTTACAACTTCCGATCAACCCAACAGCGCAATCTTTAACAATCCTTTACCCCCCGAATAATCCAAAGCACTGAGCTATCCTGTTTGCACTGTCCTTTCACAAGGCTTAGTTCGCATATTTTTTTCAGCATTTGCTATGGACTTTTTATGAGTAGTAGGTACCGTGCATTCTCACTTTCTTCACTTTAAAACATTTTCAAACCATGCAATTTTACCATCCTTAAATGAACCCGCTATAACATCGATATCTTTATCGCGATCTAAGTCCACGGCTACTACCACTCGGGCATCAATCATATTAGAAGACAGAATAATTTGATCTCCAAAATTTCCTTTCCCATCCAAATTTTGGTACCAAGCAATTTTATTGTCCACACTGGAAGCGGATAAGACATCTTGATCTCCATCTAAATCTAAATCCACACTGTAGATGGCTTTGGCCCAAATAGCATTATTGGAAATAACCCTTTGATCTCCAAAGGTTCCCTTGCCATCTAAATTTTGATACCATGCAATTTTGTTGTCTTTTCTTGATGCTGAAACCACATCTAGATCATTGTCGCCATCCAGATCGGCAGCCCATATTGACTGCCCGCCATCCACTTGGTCAGAGATTAATATCGGTTCTGAAAACCCATTCTTTTTGCCCAAATTTTTAATCCATGTTATTCTATTCATGTAAAAAGAGGCTACTAGAATATCCAAGTCTTTATCTTTGTCAAGGTCAATAGCGATTACCACGGTTGGGTCGTCCGGAGAAGAAGTTATATCTTTCTCTTCACTAAAAGAACCTTTACCATCGAGATTCTCAAACCAATTTGTCTTTCTACCAGATCCGGATAAAAGGTCTAAATCACCATCATTATCTAAGTCAGCAGCTACCACATTCATTGCTTTTCCAGAAGTTTCAATAATCTGTTTAATGGTAAAGCTCCCTTCTCCGTCCACATTCTCCATCCATAGTAGTTTATTGGTATCCCAAAATGAAACTGCTATATCTTGGTCACGATCATTATCCAGATCAGACGCATACACACATGAAATACTCCCTTCCGTGATAGTAACATTTTGTTTAGTGGTAAACAGATTATTCAATTTGTCTGAATTTTTATAAACATTTATTTCATTTCCAGCAGCTACAAGTAATTCTAAAGTCTTATCAGAATTAATATCAACGGGATGAATTGAAGTGACAGGTTTGGTTCTGGTTGAAATGTTAATTGGATCGGAAAAAATTCCTTTACCTTCTTTATTCAGATAAATGGATGCCTTCTGATCTCGATGCGAAGTCGACAAGATGTCCATATCACTATCATAATCTAAATCCGTAGCAAATACCCAATTTGCGCCATCCGCTTCTGCAGTGAGCACATTTTCATTCCCAAACTCACCTTTCCCATCTAAATTTTCATACCAGGTGATTTTATCATCCCCTGCGGAAGCAGAAACCACATCCATATCATTGTCTCCATCAATATCCACCGAAATAACACTGGTTCCGGACTCTACCGTTGCTATTAGGCGATATGCGTTGAAATTTCCATGGCCATCTCTGTTTTCATACCAAACGACTTTATTTCCTTTTAAAGATGATGTTAAAACGTCTTTATCACCATCTCCATCCAAATCTTCTGCATAGATACTATTGGGGTACGTTATCGCTGTTGAGATTATTTGTTGTGAACTAAAATCACCTTCTCCGTTTAAGTTTTCATACCATGCCACTTTGTTATCATAATAAGAAGTCGATAACAGGTCGCTATCGCCATCAGAGTCTACGTCAGCCGCATAAACAGAGTTTGCTCCATCTGCAAGTACAGTTACTACCTTTTGATCACTAAATTTTCCCAAACCATCTACATTTTCATACCAAGCGATCTTCTTATCTCCACTGGAAGCTGAGATTACATCCAAATCTTTATCATTATCAATATCATGTAGAAGAACTGCAGTTGGTTTGTCGACATACCAGGTTATAGTATTACAATACCTGAAATCCCCATCGTTACTGTTTTGACACCATACAATTCGATTTTCTTCTTTTGATGAGTAGATTATATCCATATCTCCATCACCGTCAATATCCCCGGAAGAGATCGCGGATATTTTCATGGCATTGGATTTAATTATTTGATAGGATGAAAAATTGTTTCCGTCATTTCTATACCAGGCAATTTTATTGTCCGCAGCTGATGCCACTAAAATATCCAAGTCTTTATCATTGTCAATGTCAGCACTAATTGTAGCTATAGGATCAATAAGTTGCGTATGATCAATTATTTTCTCCTGACTGAAAATGTTTTGGGAAAATGAATGCTGATACATGATCATCAAAATTAATACGCAGATTGTTGGTTTAATTCTAGGTGATAGCATGTTTTAAATAATATAACTTTTTCCATTTACAGACCTCAAAATTGTCCATAACTAGTGAATAACATCCATTCCGTTTTTAAACGTTTGCAAATATTTACAAATAATATACAAATGGATAAAGCTAAATTAACCATTATCAAATACTTCCTGGAAAATACATAGCAATATACCAGGAGCATCCTGATCATTTAGCAGAGTATTTTGAAGAACAACTCCTAACGGTTATGTCTTGAAACTAAGTCTTGAATTCCGGCGCAGTTAGAACGAATAGTTTCTTAATCTGAATCAGTCGCTTGGCTCCCAGCCGAGTGACCAAATATTGTTTCCGGCCTCCGGCCGTTA
>NZ_VKDC01000071.1 GCF_007097395.1 Fulvivirga sp. M361 | reverse complement strand
GAGTCGGAATGGCTTACAGATGTTTACGAAAGGATCCAGTCCATCAAACATAAGAAGCTCTATCAGCTACTACCGAACAACTGGGAGAAATACAAAGGCTTGACAGAAGATTAACCCACGCGTTCCTCGGACGGATACGGATGAATGCTGATCTATTATTTGGAATTGACGTGCTGGATCTGTTTCGCCCTTTCGCTATAAAAACATATCCCAAAACAAAACAGACAATTATGTTAAAAAATTACTTTAAGGTTACCTGGCGTAACTTTGTCAGGCAGAAGGTCTATTCTTTACTTAATGTCAGTGGACTCGCGATTGGGCTGGCTTGCTTCATTTTGACTTTTCTCTATATCCAGGATGAACTTAGTTACGATCGTTTTCATACCAAATCTGACAGGACTTACCGGGTTTTAGAGCGTTTTGAAAGTGAAGGAGTAGGGGAACATTCCGCTAGTTTGCCTTTTCCGGCAGGCTCCACGTTAAAAAATGACTTTCCCAGGCAGGTTGAACATTCAGTAAGACTATTTAATTTCCAGTCCCCGACATTGGCGCTGTCCAATAAACCGGCCGATAAGGCATTCAATGAATCAAAGATATTCTTTGCTGATTCAAGTTTTCTTGACGTTTTTGATTTTCAGCTCCTGGCAGGAAATCGGAAAAATGTGCTGGATCAACCCAATTCAATTCTTATTACACCTTCCATGGCCAAAAAGTACTTTGCAGATGAAGATCCGATGGGAAAGTTATTGGAATTTCAGGGAAGTCAGAATTTAAAGGTGACCGGCATATTGGAAGATGCACCATTAAATGCACATTTTCAGTATGATTTTATCATCTCTTTTTCAAGCCTGAAGCATTGGTACAACGGGACTTATCCGGGTACATGGTATTGGAATCCCTGCTGGACCTACATCGTACTGGAAGAAAATACCGATCAAAAGCAATTTGAAAAGCAACTTCCGGCGTTTGTTCAAAAGTACTTCCCCGGTTTTATTAGCTCCGATGTCGAATTAGAGCTTCAACCTCTCCATAATATTCATCTGTATTCAAAACTTGATTACGAGATACAGGCAAACAGTGAGGTAAAAAGCATTTATATATTCGGAGCTATCGCTTTTTTTGTATTGGTCATTGCTACCATCAATTTCATTAATTTAAGTACAGCACGGGCTACCAAAAGAGCTAAAGAAGTAGGCGTTAGAAAATCACTTGGAAGCAAAAAGTCACAATTGGTTATTCAGTTTGTACTTGAGTCGATTTTGATGACCTTGCTCGCAACATTAATAGCTTTTTTGGTTGTACTGGTTGTGCTTCCATCCTTTAACCTACTTGTAGAAAAAGAAATTGAATTGACACAGCTTTTAAAACCGGGCTATATTCTGTGGGCCTTACTGCTATCACTTTCTGTAGGTTTCTTTTCCGGTTTTTATCCGGCATTTATCCTGTCTTCTTTTAAAACGGTGTCCGTATTGAAGAGTGTCCGGTTAAAGGCAAAAGGGTTGAATTTCAGAAAAATACTTGTCACATCTCAGTTCTCAATTTCTATTTTCCTGATTGCTGGTACCATTGTAGCTATCGATCAGTTTCAGCTTCTGCAAGATCAGGATGTAGGTTTCGACCGGGAACATGTTATAATGGTCCCGGTCATCAGGTCTCCAATGGGTCAACATTACGAAAGCTTCAGAAATAAAGCCCTTCAGAGCGCTCATATTTCATCAGTCACCGGGGTTGAAGAAATCGTAGGGGCAAAACATCAGGTTCAAAATTACAGGTTTGAAGGGATGGAAATATCTAAACCCTTTCCCAGGTTTAGTGTCTTGCATGACTTTACCGGGACAATGGATATTGAATTGGTAGCCGGTCGCGACTACTCAAGGGAGTACCTGACGGATGATTCATTGGCCTACGTAGTGAATGAATCGATGGTAAAGGCCATGAACTGGCATTCCCCTGAAGAGGCTGTTGGTAAGCAGTTTTATTATAAAAATGAACTAAAGGGTAAGATAGTAGGAGTGGTAAGGGACTATAACTTTGTTTCAAAGCACCATCCTATCGGTCCGTTGGTGTTAGACCTGAATACTAAGCCCGCAGCGTTCAATTTGTTTATTAAATACCTCGCTATAAAAGTTGATCATCGTAATTTGAACCAGGCCATTGCCGATGTGAAAAAAGCGTGGACTTCAACACTTCCCAACAGACCGTTTGATTTTTTCTTTTTAGAAGACCGCCTAAACCAATCTTATAGCGCAGAGCAAAAACTGAGTAAGATTACGGTCATTTTTTCCGTATTGGCCATCGGTGTGGCATGTTTAGGTTTATTTGGACTAGCTACTTTCAACATAGAGAGACGAACCAAGGAAATCGGTTTGCGGAAGGTTTTAGGTATCAAAACCTCTCAGATCCTTATCCTTCTTTCAAAAGAATTTATCTACCTGATTTTAATCGCTTTTGCCGTCAGTATTCCTACTTCGTACTTCCTCCTGGAAAGATGGTTAAGCGAATTTGCTTATAGAATAAACCTTCAAATATGGCCATTCGTTATTGCGGGCATAATCACCTTTATAGTGTCGATGATTACGATACTCTATCATGCGCTTAAAGCTTCTTTTATTAACCCGGTAACTACGCTGAAGTATGAATAAAATGGCTGAATAACTGTAAGTCAATATTATAAAGGTGAACTTAAACAATATTTGTACTGGACTTTGAATATAAAGGTGGAGGTGAAGAAACAAATAGTGCACTTAGAAGTTTCGTATTGATGATAGCTTTCTAAGAACATTTACTTTCTCCGGTGGTCAATCTTCTACCCTTTCCAAATGAGAAAATTCAAGATGCTGAAAAGGGCAATCAGATTGAAAAATTCCGGTAACAAGCCCAAAATTATTTCCATATTCGTATACCTGCCGCCTGAAATCAAGGTTAAATGGATAATACTGTTTTGATTGTAATCGATAGCGTAATTCTAATCCTGAAAAATCAGTTTGATAACCGGCAAATCATAATTTTAATATGGTGCCGTATGAGCAGATAATAAAAGGAAAATAATTATCATTATTACTCTAATGATCTTTGGCCTTTTATCTAGTATAGTAAAGCGTATAACTGATAGTGAAGGGTATGATAAAAAAAATTCTTCTTATAGAAGACGAATTGAATGTGGCATCTTTTATAAAAAAGGGGCTGGATGAGGAAGGGTATGAAGTGACTATATCCCATGATGGGGAGTCAGGGCTGGCAATTCTTTCTGAAAACCAATTTGATCTGTTGATTTTAGACGTTATTCTCCCTAAAATGACCGGTTTGGACGTTTGTGGGAAAATTAGAGACAGTGAAAATAAACAGTTACCAATATTAATGTTAACCGCATTGGGCACTACAGAAAGTGTGGTGAATGGATTGGATAGTGGTGCCGATGACTATCTGACAAAACCATTTAAATTTTCCGAGCTATTGGCAATAATTAGGACTATTTCAAGAAGAAAAGGACTTTTTGAAGATAGTGAGCAAATTCTCTCTATTGCAGATATGAAGCTCAATCTCGACGCTAAAACTGTACGCAGAGCAAATTCAGAGATAACGTTGACACCTACTGAATACCGGCTGTTAGAATATTTCATGAAGAATCAGAAAAAAGTCCTTTCGAGAGTCGACCTACCCGAAAATGTATGGAATATCAATTTTGATATGGGGACCAATGTTGTAGATGTGTATGTCAATTACCTGAGGAATAAAGTTGATAAGGCATTTGATCAGAAATTGATCCATACAGTAATTGGCATGGGGTATGTGATGAGAGAAGAAAATTAGCTTATTGAAAATCCGCAATAAAATAACGCTCATTTTCACCTTAATAACAGCCAGTCTGTTATTGATAGCATTTATCTTAATTTTTTGCTTTGCCACACTCTATACCGAAAATGATTTTTATCAACGGTTAAAAGAAAGGGCTACGATAGCAGCTCAGGCATTGCTTGAAAAGATGAAATGAGTTCAAATATTTATGATGATATCCGTAAACGCCATCTCCAAATATTGCCCCGGGAACAAGAACATATAGTTTCTATTAGCCGGATAGAGGAATCATCAAGGGCTGATTCTTTGAAGGAACAACCCAAGGTGTTGGTATTTCAAAGACTTATAAAGGAATTGTCAAAAGGTGATGAATATTTAAATCAGTTTCCGTCGTCATTTTTTGAAAAGATAATATCAGAAGAATATGCTCAGGCTAAAAAGTATGACACTTATTACGTAGGAATTCCCTATTCAGATAATCAGGGAGATTTTATAGTTGTAATATCCGCTGTAGACAAGTACGGTCAGTCCAAGCTTAGTAATTTGTTGCATATACTTATTGCAATATTTTTAGCCAATCTGGGTGTAATCTATATAGTAGGGTCTTACTATGCCAGGCAAATCTTAAAACCTATCTCAAAAATTACAATAAAGGCTAACCAGATAAGTGCCATGAATTTGCACTTAAGACTGGAGACAGGTCGTAAAAAAGATGAGTTGACAGAGCTGGCCCTGACGCTTAATAATATGCTGGACAGGCTTGAGACATCTTTTGATATTCAGAGAAGTTTTGTCAATAACGCCTCGCATGAATTGAGGAACCCATTAACAGCTATCTTAGGAGAGGTAGAAATTGCTTTGAGAAATGAGCGTTCCAAACTGGATTATATTCAATCATTAAAGACAGTGGAGAAAGAGGCCGGACGTCTGGAGCCTCTGGTCAAAAGTTTGCTAAAACTCGCCGAGACGAATCATGGCAAAAACGGGCTAACCATTGAAAGTTTAAGGATTGACGAGTTATTACTGGATGTGAAGGATGATCTGGACAGTATTAACCCTGATAATAATATCATTTTTGACTTTACCACATTTCCTGATGATCCTGACCAACTGATCATTCAAGGTAGTAAAAGTTTATTGAAAATGGTGTTTACCAATATCATGGACAATGCCTGTAAGTTTTCTAACAATAGTGTGGTGATTGTAAAAATTAAAGCTGATTATGTCAATGTAATAATTGAGATCATTGATTATGGTGTTGGTGTCCCACAAGATGAGCTAAAGAGTATTATAGAACCTTTTTTCAGAGCGTCAAACGTGCGTAACTTCAAAGGTTTTGGGATAGGATTACCTCTTGCTCATAAGATAATAAAGATTCATGGCGGTCAGTTGGTCATTAATTCTACTGAAGGAACAGGGACATTTGTTCTTATTATTATTCCAAAGTCTTTACCACAGATTGAAATTAGAAATTGAATTCTAATATTTTTCTAACTAAAAATTGTTCGAATTATAATTTGCTGTTTATATCATTGTATAGAGCTAAAAAAAAGAAAAATGAAGATGTCTTTTTTAGAATATGCAAAGGTGATTTTAATGAAAGTAAGTTTCGACCAATGGCTCATGCTCAAAGAATACGGGAAACTGTATAAGCTGCTGGATGAGCAGGAAAAAACGGAATTGGATGTATGGCTTGAAAAGAATAAAAAGAGCAACCGCTTTTTCCCTCTCTCGCCAATTCAATGCGATAAACCCGGATTATGCATTGGAATAATTGAAAGGAGGGCTTAGGTTATTGATTTGAGAAAATATTCCCTTCATCCATGGTCTTTTTTTAGCAGTTAGAGAGATTTTCAATACCGTTTTATTGGC
>NZ_VKDC01000070.1 GCF_007097395.1 Fulvivirga sp. M361 | reverse complement strand
AAGGAACAAATTACTTGCTAGAATATTCGCTGTAGTTAAAAGAGAAACACCTTACGTCGAAATTTTTAACTATGCAGCGTAAAATTGTACTTTTTTTATTGTTTAAGTCTTAGAATACTGGCCGACTACAACCTGGCATTTATCAAAGCGCTGTACAAAATCAAAATTCCCCTCCCTATTCCATCAAAATGTTACTACCTTGCCATTCGTCTATGGCCCGCAAAAGTCTCCCTTTTTTACTCCTTTTTTTAACCGTTTCGGTCACCTATGCCCAACAATATCCGAACGAAGAAAAAGAAGTACTCGACAGTCTGAAACAGGTAAAAAAGTTGGACTCTCTGGCCATTCTAAACAAAACCGATTCCCTGAAGGTAGTAGCCGTCAATCTGAAACAAAGATCAGCCAGCCTCGACACACTTATGAATACCCCTAAAAATAAGCTGGATAGTATCTCTAAAAGAGTAGATGATGTTGCCGGTTTTGCTGAAGTGAGAAACCTAAAAGACAGTCTTACCGCTCCACGCGTTCCCGATAAATTAAAGTCATTACAATCCAAAAAAGATACGATCCAAAATAAAATAGATCACCTGACCGGAAAAGCATCGACCCTCATATTAGCCGATAGCGTCAATGACGATCTTTTAAAAGATAAATTTCGCATTCATCCGCCAGGAGATTCACTGAAAGGGAAATGGACCTATATAAAAGATAGCGTGTCCATAGAACTTGATCCTAATGTGCGATTGTCGAATACCCGGAATAAACTGGATTCAGTGCAGCTGAAAGCAACGGATACACTTACTACACGAATAAAACGTAAATTCTCAAGGCTAAACACTAAAAAAGATAGTTTGCAGGTGTTGTCCCAAAAGCCTAGCAACAAGATCACTGTAGTACAAGGTAAAATGGAAAGTAAGGTAGCCGATGTTTCCGTACTTCCGAGTAAAGGAATAGACCAGCCAGGAAAGATCAACCCCTTAGATAAAGTAGAAGGAGGTATAAACCTGCCAACGGACCAGGTAACATTGCCCGGATCAGATCAGACAGGAATTGCAATTCCTGGTGTAGCATCAAAGCTTCCAAAAACAGACCTGCCGGTTTCAGGTCTTCCGGATACCGATATTCCATTGAATGAATCACTCCCTGGCAATTTAGATATAGGCACAGACCAAATCAACGGCATAACGGAAAACATCGAACTGCCTGAAACAGGCCTTCCGGATGTGAAAAGCGAACTAAATGACATTAAGCCGGACATTGATGTAAACCGGGAAATAGAAAAAACCACGGACATTGATCTGAAAAGCTCGGTGCAGGATCCGTTGGGAGATGTAAAAGGTAAGGTCAACGAACCTTTGGGTAAGGTGAAAAAAAATGAAATCGTTGGAGAGGCAAAAGAAAAGGCGGGTGACTTCAAAAAAGTAAATACAGACCTGGAAGGTATCCAAACGGATATCCGGTCAGCTCGTGAAGGAGATGCCGAGGCTCTGGAAAAACGTATAGCAGAACAAGCGGATCTGTCAGACAACCTGGATTTGGTGAAACAACAACAATTGGAAATGCAGGAACTCCAGGTAAGCTATGAAGACAAGCTCAAGATCATGCGTGAGATGCAAGATCAGGAGGTTTTTAAAAAGAAATTGGAAGAGGCGTTAAAAAAGGAAGTACCCAACCAATTCCAGGGAAAAGAGGAGCAGCTGCTGGCAGCGCAGAAAGTGCTCACAGGGTACAAGAAAAAATATGCTGAAGTATCCAGCATCAAAGACCTGCCATCAGGAAAGGCACAAGCCGTCCGAAATGATCGCTTCATCGATCGACTTATGCTAGGGACAGATATTGAGTTTGTCAGATCGGAGGTCAATTTTTTAGACGTCGCTCCCTACGTTGGTTATAAACTCACCAAACGTTGGCACCTGAAAGCGGGCTACAGTTGGCGTTTAGGTGCCTTTTTCGACGATGGCGTAGACATACATGTTCACAGCACCAAAGGATTGCGTACCTCTATCAGCTTTGATGTTTATAAAGGCTTTATGGCTGTAGCCGGGTATGAGCATACCCAAACAGAGATAGTCAGTATAAATCCCGGAGAGCAACCACCGAAATGGGCCAATATTGCTGTGGTGGGTATTCGCAAAAAATATAGGATCATCAAAAACTTTCATGGTGATGGTCAGGTGCTATATAATTTTTCATTGAATAGTGAAAATACATTTGATCAGCGTATTAACCTGAGGTTTGGATTTTTTCTGGATTTTAAGAAGAAGTAGGTTTGAGTCTTAGCCTGTTAGTTTTGTGCCCTTTGTGTCAACGGAGTTTGTTTAATTTGCTATGATAAGGTACATGATTTTTCCCCCTTTGGTTTTTGATTGTTGTGAATTACCTGTGAGGAAAATGTTGAAGATCAGGGATATCCTGAGTGTAGGCCTTAGTTGGTCACAGAAATTCGAAAAGAAAACAGTTTGAATTAATCAATAATAACACCATATTTACCAGTATTTCAAACCTCTACTGACATACAAGAGGTTACTTTGATTTTTTAAACTATATACATTATAAATTTTTTTATATGTCAATCTGGAAGTCATATCTTATTTATGGTGGCCTTGTAATTAGTTTTTGTTTCCTTACTAATGTTAATGCAAATCCTGCCTGTGATGATATAATAGTGAAAGCCAATATTAAGGATGTTGAAGAAAATCACAAGAATGTCGACATTTTAATTAGCAGTAAAAATAAATATGATCTGATTCAATATTATTTTTTTCGTGGCGACCAAACATTAGTGTCCAACGATTTTAAATCAAACATTTTGAAAAATGTGCCAACCGGCAGATATTACTGCATTGTGATATTCGATAGCGAGTGTATCAAAAGAGTAGATTTTGAGATAAACTAAATTGTGTTTTAGATCATGAAGAAATCGTTACTACTTATAATCACCCTTGCATGTTTCTTTCATATTAGCCACTCTCAAGTTTTCAGTTCTACCAGTGGCGATGGAGATCTGGTAGTTCAATGGAGGGTCATAAATGCTTGTAATGGTGCTGAAGATGGACTTGTAGAGTTTATCGTTTTGTCATCTAATGGCAATGAAGACGCCACTTTGCAGAGTTTTTTTGATCCTAGTCCTGGCGATTTTGAAGGGCTTACGACACTTCCTTTTAATGTACCTGTAATTGTTGATGGTTCTAATGCTCCAGCTGGCTTGCCTGATGCAACATACGTCTTTTTTATAAATACCCCGAGTGGAGATGCTATATCCAGTAGTGTAGTAGTGGATGACGTCACTACATTACCTACCATCACCACAAATACGCCTCCAACAGATCTAATTAATGACAACATTAATTGTAACCCTCTTGATGCTCAGATAAATGTTTCCTTATCAGGAGGTTCTAATGGTATTGCCGGATTGCCTAACCAAGTTCAAAATGGTTTTTTGAATTGGGAGATATCTACTGATAACGCTTTAGGTACAATTTCAGGAAATACGCTCGTTTCTTCTACTCTCGATTTTGCATCATTATTTTCCATTTCGGCACTTCCAAGAGGTGAATATGTATTTACTGTTTCAGATTCTTTTTCTACATGCCCAGATGCAAGCAGGAGTTATACTGTAACGGAACCGCGTCCAAATAATTTCACCATATCTACGCTTACTGATCCAATTTGTAATGGCGACGATATAATTATTACGTTAGATAATACAGATCTAAGTGTGAATTACACATTAGCGGTAGATGGTGTTGCTACAGCTATAACAGCTGTCGGGACAGGGGGTAGTCTGGACTTTGCGCCATTGTCAAGTTCTTCTTACACCAGCAACGTCGATATTTCGGTCTTAGCCAGTATTGGTTTTTGCACAGATGTTGCTTCTGATAATATATTACAAGTAACTGTACTTCCATTTGCTCCTGATGCAACCAACCCAATAGATAGTGATTATTGTTTTGGAGACCCAATATCCAATGTCTCAGTCGATGATCCTGGGGCGGGCTTTACTGTTAATTGGTACGATGCATCTTCCAACGGAAATCTGGTAGGTACTGGTGCCACGCTCAATCCTCCACCATCTCCCGGAACTTATTTCGCAGAGGTGGTGAATAACGCTACAACTTGTGTTAGCGAAAATAGAGTTGCAGCAACAGTCACAGAACAACCTATTGCCACGGTATCAGCGGGTCCGGATCAAACGATCTGTTCGGATGGTACTGTTACATTAAGTGGCACGATCGGTGGTTCTGCGACGAGTTCGACCTGGTCGAGTTCAGGAGATGGTACTTTTGACGATGCGAGCTTACTGGGAGCTGTTTACACGCCCGGGGCGACGGATATAACGAATGGGACAGTGGATCTGACATTAACCACAGATGATCCTGCGGGTTCTTGTCCTTTTGCCACAGACTTTATGACCGTTACGATAGAACTGGCTGCCACAGTATCAGCGGGCTTAGACCAGACGATCTGTTCTGATGGTACGGTTACGTTAAGTGGTACGATCGGCGGGTCAGCGACGAGTTCAACCTGGTCGAGTTCCGGGGATGGTAGCTTTGACGATGCGAGTTTATTGGGCGCTGTTTACACGCCCGGGGCGACGGATATAACAAATGGCACAGTGGATCTGACATTAACTACGGATGATCCTGCCGGTATTTGTCCCCTTGTTTTTGAAACTATTACCTTAACAATTGATAATGCTCCTTCCACTTTCAATGTCACCGGAGGAGCGACTTTATGCGATGGTGACGTAACTGTAATAGGGTTAGACGGTAGTCAGGCAGGTATTCGTTATGATTTATTACGAGATGGGGTCTTTGTTGAATCTCTAAATGGCAATGGTAGTCCGCTAGATTTCACAGCTGTTGGCTTAGCAGGTACTTATACTGTAGAAGGTATAAATATCACTACAACCTGCACAATTTCAATGATTGGGAATGCTGTGGTAACGGTAACTCCTATTTTGGGTGACCCTGCGATCTTTGGGAACGAAACATGGATTGGTTATATATATGATGAGAGTGATAACGGTGGACTGCCTGGCGGAGTAGGTTTTGCCCTTTCGGATTATCGTGGTTTTATTACCGAAACAGAGATAGATGCTTTTAATGCACAATCTTCCTACGATGTAACCGATGATGTATTTGATCTAAATATTGGCAATGTGGCTATTGCTGCCGCAGCATTATGTGATACCTATGCTAATCGCTTTAGTGTAAGGTATCGAATGAGAAAAACATTTACTCAGGGAGAATATACTATTACTATTGGTGCTGATGACGGTTCGAGATTCTTTTTGGATGGAGCGCTGATTCCTGCATCGGACCAATTCGTGAACGGCACGTATTCTACTACTACATTTGTAGCCTGTCTGGATGGATCACACGATATGGTCATTGAGTACTATGAGAATGGAGGAAATTCCCGTCTTAGTTTTGATTACACTTTTAGCCCTGTTGCCACACCTGCTGTAAGTTTGGCAGTGGATCAGAATCCTATTTGTGCAGGGAGTGAAGCGGTATTTACCGCCACACCAGTTAATGGAGGTATTACCCCGACTTTTCAATGGGTTGTTAATTCTGCCATTGTTCCAGGGGAGCTAACATCAGAATTTAGAAGCTCTACATTATCTGATGGAGATGAGGTATTTGTGCAGATGACTCCAGGTGGTGTGTTTTGTTTTTCAGGAGCACCGGCTACGTCCTCTTCTATTACCATGAATGTATTGAATGCTGCTACCATTACTGTACCAGTTGCAACAGTTGATGTGTGTGAAACAGGCGGTATAGTTGATTTGACAACATTGGTGAGCGGAAGTCCATCGAGTGGTACGTTTAGCTTTACTGGTACCGGAGTTACAGGCAATGATTTTGACCCTACAGGAATCTCAGGAATAGTTAATATATTGGTTGATTATAATTCGGGGGGGTGCGTAGCTCCAACAGCTAATTTTGATATTAATGTAATAACGACTGCGTCTATAACAGCTCCAGCTTCTCCTGTTACCGTTTGTGAATCGTCAGGTACTTTGGATTTAACCACTCTGGTGAGTGCTACGCCAATAGGTGGTACGTTTGGCTTTTCCGGAGTTGGTGTAACTGGCACTAGCTTTGATCCAGCCGGGCAATCAGGGTTAATTACAATTACGGTTAATTATGGAGTTGGTGCTTGTGTAGCGCCTGTTGCTAACTTTGAAATAGATGTTACTTCTGATCCTTCATTAACGGTTCCTGGGATAGTAACAGATGTCTGCGAGGCTGATGGAGTAGTGAATTTAACAGGTTTGGTCACAGGTTCTCCTCTTGGTGGAGTATTTAACTTTTCAGGCACCGGCGTGGCAGGTACTGATTTTGATCCTAGTGGCCTTTCCGGATCAATAACAATTACAGCAGATTATAGTCTGGGCGGTTGTACTACCCTTCCGGAAACATTTGATTTAAATGTTATTAGTACTCCTACGATCACGGTTCCTGCGACTCCCACAGATGTCTGCGAGACAGGTGGTGTTGTAGACTTGACTACGTTGGTGAGCGGAAGTCCTGCTGGCGGCACATTTAGCTTCACCGGCACAGGGGTTACAGGCAATGATTTTGATCCCACGGGTCTATCGGGTTC
>NZ_VKDC01000007.1 GCF_007097395.1 Fulvivirga sp. M361 | reverse complement strand
CCTCTTCTGCAAACTGTCCCTGAAAACCCCAGCGGTAATATTGTCCGAAGTTCCTTTTTACTGTATCAGTGGGTGATTCAAAATAACTATTCGGTGTATTGGCCCTTCTCGCGACCGAGCCGCCTGCATAGTAGTCTGTGGCTTGCGTCACGATGTCTTCTGTCAATGTCACCGATAAATCATCAAAATACACCTTGCTTCCGGGAGTATGGTTAGAAACGTAGGCATAAATATAACCAGAAGAACTAATAGTTATGTCCTTTTTAATGGAATCAAACTTCACCGTACTTTCCTGCCCGGTAGCAAAACCTGACTCGGAAGTTATCTGTACCTTTTGAGCATCTAACATGGTAAACTGTTCATCAAAGTAAATGATGTTCAGAAAAGCCAATGGTCTGGTGTTCTCTGCCCCTGTGTTGGCAAACCCTGTCAATGCTCCTTCAAATAGATCTGAGAGTTCTGAAACCACCTCACGACCATTCTGACCAACATAAGTACTCCCTAACAGGTCCGCTAAAAAGGGGATCCCTAATGGAGAAGCGTAACTGCTCTGCTTTTCGTATTTGGCGTATACTTTTGTATTAATCTTCATCCCTTCCTTCACTTTCAATGTGGTAGCGGGTCCTATAATACGGTTTCCATCTCCGGTAAGATAGGCCACTATGTCTCCTCCGGCGGTATGATTAAGGAACGGACCGGCATTGGTCAATTCAGTAGTCTCCAGGTTTTGAAAGTATTGCATCTCTTCTACCCTGGGGTTTGTAAAATCAGCCAGGCCTGAGTCTTCCATGGTAGCTTCAAACGTCACGTTACGCCGGCTTACCACTGCTCGTACATTCCCTAAATGATCTGTCATTTCATAGGCCATCGAGCCGTCCTGGTCGGCATAATAGGTGCCTATTTTACCTGATCCGTACACCGGTACTTCTTTTTGCACGAGGTTACCGGCAGTGGCTTCTTTTTCTTCAAAGATGCTCATCACATTTCCCGAGGCATCACGGATGTACCAGGTGGTAATGCCCGTGTCATGGTTTTTAGAGGTAAGCCGGAACCCACGATCATCGTAGGTATAACTTACTTTTTTACTATTTTCTACAAAGGTTGCCTCTTTAGTCACGGAGTCAACGGTGCCTTCTGCATAAACAGCCACCACTTTTCCAGTTACGTCATACTCGACGTATTTGTCCTTACCGTCTTCGCTCAATTCTTCATTCAACTGGCCGATTTTGTTGTAATGGTAATTGGCATAATCCGTACCGCTGACGCGTTGCTCTACACGATCTAACTGGTTCGTGTTCGATGTATAATGATACTTGAAATTATGCTTAAAGTGACCCTTTTCGTCATAGCGCTTAAGTGCATTAATGTTGCCATTAGGGTCGTACTCCAGCCCGGTAACACGGTAGCGATTGCTATTTATATTTACCCCTCCTGTGAGTGTGGCTTCTCCCCAGAGGGCCTGAGTCAGTTGATATTTATCGTCATAGTCAAACAGGTAGATCCCTTCAAAATCTGATGCTTCCGTATCTACCGGCGCTGTAGTGCGCCATTGCATAGAAGTGATGTTACCATTGTGCATGGGTTTGACCTGGTAGTTTTCAGGGATACCATCAAAAATTTGTGTCACTTCGAATTCTGAGGAATAAATGGTCATCCCTGTGAGCAACGTGTTGTTCATCTCACAACGGTATTTGTTCCCTATGAACGTTTGGTCCACTCCTGTAAGGGTAAGGTCTTCCTGGACAGCTCCGGAAATCGCTGCCCAGGCGGTTCCATTCCATTGTTGCCATTGGTAAGTCGTATTAGAGCCTCCGGAACGGTCATTAACGACAGGCACATTACTTCCCAACCCTATATTTATCACAGGAACAGGGTTGTTTTGTGGAGCATAGGAAAAAACTCTTGGGGGTGTTCCGCCAGCCAGTTGGGTCTCCAGGCTTTCAAAAGTGAGTAGGTTGCCCTGAACACGCAATTCATCCACACGTTCGAAATAAGGAATAGAGGTGAATTGATTATCAGCAATATTCATATCATACACCTGCCCGGCCAAATCAAACGGTGGGAAATCACCTTCAAAGTTATTCGAATTTAATGTAAGCCTTTTGAGCCTGCCCAGTGTGGAAATGGATGACGGGACTTCTCCTGACAGCCTGTTACTGCCTATGTCAATATATTCTATCCAGGGCAAGTTAAGGGTATTGGGTAAAGCTCCGGTAAACTGGTTATCCGTCAGGGACAATTGGACCAACGTAGGTAGTTGAAAAAGAAAACCGGGAATCTCTCCTGAGATTTGGTTGCCCGATAAAAACAATTTTTTCAATGACAAAGCCTCAAGAGATAATGGAATAGAGCCTGTAACACTATTATCGTCCAAGGCAATTTCAGACAGGTCACCGTTTTCTACCGTAATCCCATACCAGCTAATCAACTGATCCACTGAAGTAATAGCATCCCATGCTGCTGCCGTAGCCGGCCATCCTGTATTATCGGCCCAGTTCGCTCCACTGGTGCCTTCATAAAGATCACGAAGCGCCTGAATTTCCAACTCATCAATCACAGCGCCATTCAATATTTTTTGTGGAATATAGTGAAAGGTATGGTAAGGGTGTGATCCGCCGGGCATATTCAATGCAATATCAGAAGCTGAAATATAGTTATTGATAAGACAGAGCTGAAGAGCAGACGCGAGAGGGTGATTTCTAAAATCGGGGAAGGAATTAAACAGATTGTTCGAAGCAATCAATACATTCAACTTGGGCAAAGTAGTTAAACTCTCAGGCACGGCACCTGTGAAACGATTCGATGGGAGATAGAACTGGGATAACTTGGTTAAGTTACCAAGTTCAGAAGGTAAAGGCCCTTCGAAACGATTATTACCGATAGATACGAAAATTAATTCCACTAAATGCTCCAACGAAGGAAAGTTTCCTTGAAGCTTATTCACCTCCAGGATCAACTTGCGCAACCCTGTCATGGAAGACATACTTGAAGGCACTACTCCTTCCAGGTTATTGTGCGACAGACTCAGCTCAATTACATCGCCCCCTTCCACTTTGATCCCGTACCAGTCTTTAACCTGATCTAAAGTGGTAATCCCATCCCATGCCATTGAAGTGGAAGGCCACCCTGTACTATTTGCCCAATTTGCACCTCCCGTATTCTCATAAAGTGCACGAAGAAAAGCTATTTCAGTAGAATCGTCTACCCGGTCCCAAATATACTGGGGGGCATAGTTGAACGTCTGATATGGATGTGAGCCACCGGGCATATTCAACGTAATATCAGAAGCTGGAATGTAATTGTTCAAGATATGTATCTGAAAGATGGAAGAACGCGGGTGGCCCGTAAAATCAGGAAAAGAACGAAACAAATTGTTAGACGCAATCAATACATTAAGCTTAGGCAAAGTGGTCAAACTCGCCGGAATATCACCTGTAAAACGATTCGATGGGAGGTAGAACTGAGATAACTTGGTTAAATTACCAAGCTCAGAAGGTAAGGGACCTTCAAAACGATTGTTACCGATAGATACCAAAACTAATTCCACTAAATGCTCCAGTGAGGGAAAACTTCCCTCAAGCTTATTTGCCCCCACAGCTAACTTGCGCAAACCCGTCATGGAAGACAAACTCAATGGCATCTCTCCCTCCATATTATTATTTGGCAGGCTCAACTCAATCACATCACCACCTTCGGTTTTGATGCCATACCAATCGCTCACCTGGTCTAAAGCGGTAATTCCATCCCATTCCAATGGGATAGAGGGCCACCCTGTATTATTCGTCCAGTTTAATCCTCCCGTATTCTCATAAAGTGTACGAAGAAAAGCTATTTCAGCAGAATCGTCCACCCGGTCCCAAATATATTGAGTGGAATAGTTGAACGAAAGGTAAGGGTGTGAACCACCTGGCATATTCAATGCAATGTCAGATGGTGGAATGTAGTTATTGAAGATGTTTATCTGAAGGCTGGATGAACGCGGGTGACCTGTAAAATCAGGAAAAGAACGAAATAAATTATTTGAAATACTGAGTACTGTAAGCTTTGGCAATGTAGTCAGACTTACCGGCACATCACCAATGAATCGATTAAACTGAAGAGAAAGATGAAACAACTCCGTTAAATCACTCAAATCAACTTGCGATAAATCGCCACTCAAATTATTTACTCCTACATCTAACTTACGTAAACCTGACAACGAAAATATACCCACCGGAAGTTCTCCCTCCATAGTATTGTGTGACAGACTGAGTTCAACCACATCACCTCCCTCAATAGTTACACCATGCCAATTAATTATCTGATCTGTTGAGGTAATCGCATCCCATGCCACCGAGGTTGAGGGCCAACCGGTATCATTCGTCCAACTCGCACCATCTGTAGACTCGTACAAGTCTCTCAAGGCCGTTATTTCAACCTGATCCAATACAGACCCCTGGTTGACAGGTATGGACTTCTGAGGGGAGTATACAAATGTATGGAACGTACCTGTGGTATTAGCGTCAATATCCGACTGTGGAATGTAGTTGTTGGCCACATGCAACTGCAAATTCGTGGCATTAGGGTGAGCGGTAAAGTCTGTAAGCCCCGTGAATGCATTATCCTCCAACCCCAAATAACTTAACAAGGATAAGGCGTTAAAAGAAGCTGGAATAGTACCGGTAAAATTGTTACCGGACACCTGGAAGCTGGTCAGCTTGGCTAAGTTATCCAGACCCTCAGGTAATGGGCCGGACAGCTGGTTATTCCCTCCTTCCAAACGTAGTTTCTTCAGCTCAGTCAGGTTACTTAGTGAAGGTAAACGACCACTTAATGTATTGTTATGAAGCTGTAATTCTCTTAGTCCCGCCATTGCGGATAAACCGGAAGGCAACGCACCCACCAGATTATTACCGGACAGTAACAGGCCTGTCACATCGCCACCTTCTATTTGTACGCCATGCCAGTTACTCACCTGGGCGAGCGAAGTGATCGCATCCCATTCCGTTGGAGTAGAAGGCCAGCCTGTATTATTCGTCCAACTGGCTCCGTTAGTATCCTCATACAGATCTCGGAGTGCCTGGAGCTCCAGTTGATCCGGCACATTACCTTCATCCGTTGCACTGTAACCTACTATGGCATATTCCCGTGCCCTCCAACCCATCGGGTCTGCGGACCGCAGCACCAGGTAGCGCCTCAGAGGGGTAATGGGTGCGTTGCTGTGATCCGTATCCTGAACCCATAGAAGTGATCCAACATTTGCTAACCCCTGGGCCGTATTAAAATTGATCGCAGTAGTAACCACACCATTATCATTGACATCATCGTTGTCATCATCCCACCAGACCAATGCATAAGGAGTTTGATCTCCCTGGCTGTTAGGACGATATTGTGTCCAGGTAGAAGTAATACGCAGGTCTGCATAATCGGGACCAAAATCAATATACCCCGTACGATTGCTATATCCGGGCACATCGCTACCGCCACTACCACCTGTTGGCATTTGAGCTGTAGCATCCCAGGTAGGGGGACCGTCAAACCCATGCTGGATCGGAAAATATTGGGAGGAAGCCTGCCCTGATGCCAAAGGGGCCAAAATACGTAACGTTTGTGATGAAGGGGGGGAAGAACTACTTGTCAGCGCAACTGCTCCGGGGCTATAGATAGCGTTCTCCTGCCTATTTATGCTCCGTTCTGCATAATCATAGCTTGTGGCGTCTGAAAACTCAGTATATGTATGGGTAACTACACCTGATTTTGCACTAGTCATCAGGGTATGAAGACCAGAAGTAATGTTACTCATCCCGGGGTCTTCTGTACCAGAAGGCCATAAAGACGAGTTATCTGCTCGTAAGGTAAAGACATCATGCTGTAACAGATTTTTCATGCTATCCACATCCACATGACTATAATATCTATTCCCAATGGCCAGTCGTGAATGGAGCAGCTCAATATCGGTTGTTGCTTTGACAGTCGTGAAAGCTCCATAAGTAAAAAACAAGACTAACAATGTAGCATTGTACTTTATTCGATGGGGTATCCGTAAGAAGGTCAGGAGGTCAGGTTTCATCGATCCACCCCTCCTTTCTGTTCATATCCCTTTGCCTTGGTCACATCCGGAGGCTTTATTCTTTTAAGTTGTTCGAGATACATAGGGCTTTCAGCGCTGTATTGTTTGAGAATATTGACCATTTGCGGTTGATGTGGCCTGATCACATCAAAAAGAGAAGCAAGCCTCACAGGGCTCAATTCACCTTCTTTTAATCCATGGAATTCCGCTGGGTTGGGCCTGTTAGTGGTAGCCGATACTTCGAAAAGACTATTCATATTCTTTTCATAGTAGTTGAGGATCATGCCAAAAGCATCTTCACTAAATTCGTTCTGTCCGTCTCCTCCCGGATCATGAGCGGGATCAGGGTGGTTGATCTGTTTCAGCCAGCCGTTGATGTTATATACAAAATCGATCCCCTGTAAGTCTCCACCTAACGCTATCCTTTTTAAAGGGCCGTGAAGGTAATAGCTATAACTGGCTTGTAATGTTACCTCATGATTGCCCGGCAGGGAGGCCCGGGCCAGACCGCCTTCCAAACCAGTGAATACCTGGGAAAGCCGTTTGTCCTGATCGTATCGGTAATAGTGGTAGAACTCATCCTGCATTATACCACTCGTATAGCTCTTGAAACCTACCCCCAACACATTGCCTAAAAAGTCATATTCATATGATAAAAGGAATACGTAGTTCAATACGTTACTACCTTGTGCATCCAGCCTTTTGGGCTCCTGCACCATCCAGGTGACCCTTCCCTGTTCGTCATAGCTGTACCAGGTGGTAATGTGTTCATTCTCCGTCCAGCTAACGGCTCCCATCACAAATTCCTGAATGAGTGACTGTCCGGGCATAGAGGGTAAATTCGTAGCAGGAATGTCGTAATGGGTATAGATCCAATCTTTTTTGGCAGCCGAATAACCGGACAAACTACTCAAATAAGCTACAAGCGCCTCTGTTTTAAAATACTCTTCAGCATTAGGGTCAAGAGATGAAAAATCATATGGTCCGGAACCTTGATGGGTAAAGGTAACTTCACCGGATTCAAGCGGACGACCTAGTTGGTCATAATCTGTATAGGAAAAATCTCCTGTATTATTTTGTTTAGCATTCTGTGAATAGCGTATACTTCCGTCTCTTCTATAAGCATAACTGGTCTTTCCCGCATCTGTTTCCCGCGTTGACAGCAACCAGCCCTGGTGGTTATAGGTATAGTAAGTTGCAAAGGGTAGATCTTCTATATCAGATATGTTATCAATACCCATAGTTAAGATTTCTTTCACTCCATTAGGCGCTATGCTCACCATCAACCTTCCTGCATCATTGTAAAAATTCCAGCTGATATCCCCAAAACCATATTGCAGACTTGAAGGCGTCACCGTAAGCGTGGACGGGGCCGTTACCTCATACAGCCCTGAACCTAATAAGGATGTAGTACCTGCGGAATAAGGTACCAGGCTTTCTTCTTTTACATTTCTAAGTTCAGCGCCTGTACCTAAATCCACCGTAGCAGGCTCTATTAGGTAAAAGGACCCTACTCCTTCTTCAATGCTGAATTCAGGGCCGGTATTCGGACCAAATAACAGCCAATCACCCGACCTCGCAGTCATCAATACATTCTCTCCACGATCTGCAAAAGAAACGGCCATATTTCCATTCTCGTCAATGACCACAGATTGTACGGCTTCATGAGCAAGCGTGTTTGGGCCACTAGTCAATCCGAAAAGCTTGTTTCTGAATTGAACATACTGATCTAATTCCCTGGATACTTCGAAAGTTCGCGTGTAGACTTCATGACCTGACCCCATCCTGAGCTCCTCTCCTGGCCCAGCTGATCGTTTGATCTCACCTGTGCCATCTTCGTAAAATTCAACACGTGAATATGGATAGGCAGTGGCTGGAACATGGTCCTCAAGTGTATTATTATTACTATAATACCAGCCCAAGGTACCGGGTTCACCGGTGTTAATAGGATCAGGTAATTCTTTATCGTCAAAATTGTCAAAATTGTCATAATTATACACCACGCCCGATGGTCCGGTAACAAAATCTTCTTTGTAGGCAAAATCTGATTGGTTTAGAGGGGCCGGTAGTGTGGAAATCACCGTACGATCATACCTATCCTTAAGTGTAGTAGAACTCAATACTTGTATCGTAGCATTATCTTTAGCGCCAGAAAACACTTTTGTCTGTGATTGTAATGGTTGTCCGGCATAATCGAAATAATTTATTGATTCAGCATATTTGCCATTATTATCTAATGAGGTCGTCATGATAAAATTTGGATCTTGTCCGAGAGTTGTAATGACAACACTATTTGACATGGTCCCTTGCGGCCCGCATTCATCTTTCATTACCACGCGAAACTGAGTAGGTTTAATAAAAGTTTCATCATAGGCATAAGTGGCATTGTCTTGATTATTAATATTTACCCAATTCTCATCACCAATTTTCTTTTCCCAGTGATCCACCTGGTAATTGATGCCACCATTTCCCATTTTGATTTCTCCCGAAGCGGGCAGATGTGAATAAACCTGCCGATCACCTTGTACCACACCTGCTGAAGCAGGTACGTGAATAGTGGTACTAAATGATTGATATAGCAAACCGCAATTCACCGAAGTACTATTGTTCCTTTTAGCTACTGCCCGATAAGTCGTGTTCTCTGTTAAATTTGTGTAATTGAGCACAAAACTACTAGTGACCGTACTATATGTACCATTACCCAGTCTTTTTTCCCATCTCAAAAAAACCGCTGGTGAGGTGATAATTGCTTGCGAAGAACCAACGTTATTACCTGAACAGATGTTCGTGTCGCTATAATTACTCAATAACAATGTTCCCACACTTTCAATACTGACATACTCATCAATCGGGGCATTAGCAGGCCCACAGGGAGCATTTGGATCATCCGGCACTTGACCTACCTCTAGAAAACATCCTTCAAGGCCAGCCGGGCCCCAGGTGGTCAAAGTTATTCTACGCGTACCTGTTATACTCCAGTCAACCGTAACGCTCTGCTCATCATCGTCGGACGTGATCACACCGCCACTCACTGTCCATAAATATTTGTAGTAAATGTTCTTTGAACTGTAAGTTTGTGAAAGCCGGTCACTTTCGCATGCAGTAAACACCCCTTCTATTTGATTGGTCTGTGCCGATAACGTATAGATCAGGCAGAGACTACAGGATAATATTAATACGAAAACTTTCATTTTTTTACACTTTCTTTAATCAAAATTCACTTTGACAACTTATTCACAATCGATAGAAACCGGACATGTGGTTACATCTCCGGTAGCCACCCCGTCGTACGTACCACAATTGCCATCAGCATAGACCCCTACGATATAAAATGTACAGAAACTGGTATCAGTATACCGGCAATGATCATATAAGTAAGTGCCGTATGGCGGACATGGACCATGCACATTGATCGTTTTCTCTTCAGTTCGGACAAATATGCCAGTTTGTGTATCTCTTACGACGCCATAAACGATTTTAGAGCCTCTTGACAAAGGGGTCCATGAGATGTAAGGAGTATCAGAAGTTAGCACTCTACTATTATCTATATATACTTCATATTGTAAATCAGGGTGTGTATAATTAGCGTTCACATTTAACATTCCCTGTATACCTTCCCGGTATGACGTCTGTAATAAAGCTAGCTGGGCAATTAAATTTGCTTTAGGAGGGTTGTATTTATATACAATATGAGAGGTTAGTGTCTCTGCGTAATCAAAGCTCTCCCGATACGTTTTTATTAATCGGCCCATAGCGTCATATTCATACTTAGTGTATATATTATTCGCATCAAGAATATAAGACAGCTCACCCCATTCATTATATACATAGCTGGTCATCGTCGCATCTACCGGATGCGCCCGAAAATCATCGAAATAAGTCACTTGCCCATTCGCAGCGCACGCGACCTCAATACTGCTGTTTGCCGGTACGGCCGGCAAGGTAGCTTTCAACATGTACCAGTCGCCTGACTGCTGAATGGGCAGATCAACATTCAATGGTACTACCGTACCTTCACCTATCCGGTAACTTAAGGCAGCATTCCGGTTATCGGACCAAACACTCAACGCCAAGCGTCTGCTTTTCTTTGTAGTCAGGTTATATTTGAAGCCATTAGAGGTGTTACCGGTTGTTTTAACACTTTTTATCCCGGTATGAGCCTTATCTGTTGAAACCTTCCCCGTTTCATTTGCCATTCCAATAAAATCATCCAGTGCTAGATCTTCCGCTCCCGAGTACATAAATTCCTCGTAACCGGCATTGGCTACCGTAGCGACCACATGTTCTTGACGGCTATCAAACCGGGTAGAGGCCTGATTGCCATTCACATCGCTGGCTTCTAAGGCATGTGACTGAGCGTCATAAAGGGTAATCTCACTATTTTTCTGCCAAAAAGAAGTAGTTGGTTCCAGATCGTGATGCCAGGTATTAAAAAGATTCAAGTTGTAAGTATCGTAGTCATAGAGCCCATCTTTCTGAAGGTTGTCATTTCCAATAAAAGTATAAGAACGATGTTTATAGGGTGATGACTTGAACCAGACAACCTGATCGGGATGATTCGGAAAATCAATAGTCTTAGGGTAAAAGCCGGATACTTTAACTGTAGGCACAACTATTTCATACCTCCGGTTGCCCAGGTCTTTTACTACACTTCCCTGAAAATGTATCCCTACAAAATCCGTCTCAAACTTTAATTGATCGCCTACATTAAATAGGACATTAGGTGTTACGACATCAAAAATTTTACTGCGGGTAGAATTCCCAACATACCTAATCGTCATGGGATCACTCCTTTTACCATAGTTAATCAAGGGCATTTGATCATTCCACGTTTGAACAGAGGCAGAAACAAGTCCCTTTGGAGTAAGATTCTCGGGGGCCTCCACCTTGTACGTCTTTGTTTCGGCCTCCTGGATAAGCATGTTGACCCCTCCGTCCATAACTAATCCCATGCCAGGGTATTTATGATAAGCAGGGGTGGTTTCGGAAACATAATAATTCCCATAACCATCCTTTGATAGTGTTTTTACAGGACTACCTGAATATTTGTCAAATGCCAATGTTTTTGACGACGTGATGATACCCGTCTTGTAATTTTTACTTGTCTGACCGATTTGGATATTAGGGTAATGCTTACGTTCAGAGACAATGCCGGCAAGGTAATGCTCATTTTCATTCAAGTTATCCAGTAGTCCATCTTGACCCTGGCGAACATAGCGGGCATTAATGTACGTTTCACTTTGTATACCAATACCATCAAATTTGTTTTTTACCAGCGTTTCATACTGATCAACATTCTCGTTAAAGGTTGGCGGAACATTATTGTCATTACGAATGATGTCATCGTGCAAATAATGGTTTATAGTTTCATTCAATAATTTTCCGTTACCATCATAGAGGCATATACTTTTTAAGTTTCCTATCCTGGAGGTGTAATCTTCAAGGTTTACTTTTTGGGTTGCTACCTTTTGATAACTCAGGTTATTATAAAAGGTACCTGTTTCATGATAAATCTTTGGGTCAGTTTCTTTCATAGTCCCTATCATCCCAGGGTGAAATACCTCAAACTTGTACACAGAATAGGCCGGAAGTCTTGAAAATGTTTGAGATGGAGATTTTTTCACCTCTTCACTTACTTTCACCTGGCTATAATATACCCCGGGACCTGGTATATCTCGAGAAATGGCTAAAATTCGTGATACCCGGTCCGTGTAAACCTGTTTTATAAATTCTAACGCTCCGTGGTCAAAGTTTGTCTCCACCGGGTTGCCGTCATTATCGATGCTGTTCACACCATCAATCGCTACTGCTTCTGAATTCAACAGGACCTTCTCAACCTTGGTAGGTTCATAGGAAGTAACTCCGGAACTGTAACCAGTTACAGTATAATCATATAATGTACTTCTCTCATCTGTTAAAGTCTTTACATTAATTTTTTTAACACGTAATCCACCACCTAATACATCAGTATTTTGCCCGGCTCTGGAAATCACACCGGCCCTTAAATCAGCGATCAAAATATTTCGATGATGTTCTCTGCTTATTGCACCGCTTGTATCAAAACCATCTACGGTGAAAGACAACTGGCGATCATTGACAATTATATATTCTGCTGTGGCGCTCTCAATCACACTGTTGAATTTTCTCACGTCATCCGTAGACCACTCATTCAGAACCTTATCATACCCCTGCTCATAGCTACATAAGATTTCACCCTCCTCATTATTTGGATCGCCTGGCTCGGTATCGCAACGCCATCTATAGTTTGAATGATGATTTCGATGAAGAAATATGCTTTCAATTTCTTCCCCAACCTTAAAGTATTCTGATGGGTCTAACTCATTGTCAAACGTAATCTTCACCTTATCTTCATTAAGTGCCTCTGCCCCTACGATATTAAAATCAAAGCTTTTAAATTCATCAGGTAAGCGAAAGTCATCCGATTCATAGTCGATATTGATAGAAGCCCCCAGGCTGGTTGTAATATTGGTTAAGGACCATGCATCAACACTTTGGGCTGAGTTTTCGGTCACCGCCCTTCCTTCATTTTCATTTTTTTCACGAAGAGCAATATTCATATCGGACTTATAAAACCCCCAGATGTCAGACCAATCACCTTCTTGATAGACTGGATTTTTACCATACCTAAAATTCAAAGGAGGGACAAGGTTCACTTCACCCTTTCCATTAAATGAGACTGATTTTAAAGTCAATCTACCGGTTCGCTGAGATGAGGCTTGTAATTCCGTATTATTTTTAACATCAATTGGCGATACAAAACTGTTGGGCATACCGGTGGTCAATGAATAATTGGTATTGAAACCAATTGACCTTATTACTGCAGTTGTTTCAAAGTTTTGTTTCACATCATGAACATCTACTACATGGTTACCATAGTGGAAATAACAACCGGTACCGTCAATAGCATGTTGATAGGTATCATCAGAAGCTAACAATGCCTCTCTTTGAGCCGGCGAAAAATCCTTATTAGCCACTAAATAGATTTTATTCAACTTAAGAGTACTTCTTGGATGTATGGTAGCAATAACCTGGGAGCTTTCACAGCTCATACTTTTTTCAACGGATTCAAAGCCTCCGGCGTCAACACTTTCTACGGCGTTAGCTGTGGTAGTACGAACGGCGTTATCATCAAAATCATGAACTACTCCCTTTGAGTCATTTCGTATTTCTTTAGAGAAAATAGCTGTGTGCGTTTTGCTACGGATGTAATTCAAATAATACAGCTCTTTATCCCCTTTAGAAAACCCTCTAAACCGGGTATCAAGATCTTTATGGAAACCTGTGCCCGGGTTTCTCCATCCATACATATCTGTCCATAACCCATATTCAAAGCTTATCCAATATCCCCAGTCTTGGTCATCTAATTTCCCAATGGTCCCTCTATCTACAAAGTCCGGCCCTGTAATGCCGGTCAAATACCACGTATATGCATATTCGTCCGCTTTTTCGAGGCTGTTGAATGATTTCTTTTGTTTATCATCTGTATTTTCAGAATAAGTCCATTCATTTTTACTATAGGCTGGCAATGAAAAATGATAAGTAACTCCCGATTCATTCGTAATTTGAAAACCACCGATCTGACTATTGGTTTTCCGCTCAAAGCCCACAGAATTACCATCTATAAAACCGCTGGCTGATATTGAATTCTCCTTGATCTTTTCATTGGTAAAGTAGGCAATGTGTTTTGCCCCTTTTACTTTTTCTGTATATTCTATGTCTTCAAAATTATATGTAAGTTCTTTATTTGTACTGTTGTAGGTCATATTGTCTGAAACAGCACTATAGCTGTTAGAAAAATCGCCTACAAAGCGAAAAAGCACAGGCCAGTTTCTTCCGGGCATGGAATAATTGTAGTACTCACCACCAACGTCGCCTGTTTCATACTCAAGGTTTTGTCGATAAACAGCTTTTTGTATATGATAAGGCCTTATATTACCACTTATTCCCTGGGCATTGACCGAATATATATCGTAGTCCGGAAATGTTCCGCCAAATATTTTTGCACTAGTTTTGAATTTGCTGTTAGGCAGCCTTAGGTCAGCCAGGTCATAACTGTCATAAGCTGCATTTTTAAAATCTGCCACAGGCTTATCGCTATTAAAATCAGGTGCATACAACCCTCCGTAAATACTCACTGTTTCTAATTGATCAATCCAATACCGAGTATAATGCCTGCTGAGACGTAGATTCACCGCGGGTATGGGTGTGGGAATATCAACAGAAAAACCACTTGAGTGCGTACTGACATTATTAGATTTAGCGTTGTTAACTGAGGCTGTACCTCCACCTATTCCCACACTACCTGAAGTACCGTCTCCACCTGTTGAAATACTGGCTCCCATTAATGAAACGCTCTGATTTGTTTCAGCATTCTGTGCGATTATTCCTGCACTAACACCTCCTCCAAAACCACTTTGAGTGTTGTAGTTTAGTCCTACAAAACCACCTGCACCAATATCTTGTGCAAGTGCCTGGCTAATAGAAATCCCAACGGACACCCCTGCGCTAACTTTTCCTTTCTCACTGTCACCGTCGTAATCCATGAAACTTAAATTAGCAGAACCTCCAATTCCTAAGGGACTGTCCTTTCCCAAACCTATCCCTACGCCCGCTCCAACATATCCTCCAATACCAAAGCCACGATAGGTATCTTGGGAAAAGCTTAAGCCTGCACTTACCGTCGCCGTATTGGCAATTCCCACTGAGACACCAACCGAAGTGGTTTTGGTAGAGCCACCTTCCCAAAAGGTCCTTTGTGCATTACTTACTCCTTCATGGTCATCGGCATACCCATTAACGATTCTGGTGATAGAACCCGGGTTTAAGGACCAACCTAGTCCTACCCAGGAGGCTTCTTCCATTGGTTGAATGCCGGCATGATATGATAAAGACAAAGGGTATCCTCCAGAGGGGCCAGGCACCTCCAACAAAGGCAGATTATAGGTAAAATCTCCGGTTATTAAACTGACCATATCGGTAGTGTCGACCGGCTCGAAGCTACTAGCCTCTGGAGCCGTAGGACCTGAAGTCAGAGCTTGCACCATATAAGGAAAGGTCATATCCATCCCAATTTCCATAACAAAAAACAAAGCAACGATCCGTGTTAGTTTTCGTTTTCTAAACATACTTTCTGAGTGTTTTTAAGGTCAAGTCGTGAACATGAAAGGTACGCCTCACCCAGGATTTCTTATTTAATAGTTGACAACACTTTGAATTTTATCCTTGGCACATCTTCAAGATCTTTTCTTTTAAAGCGAAAAGTTTGATTGCCCAACCCCATACCAAATTCTTTCAGGTTGAGTTGTATCCAGTCATCATCCCAGGCGTTTTCTTTGTTAAAAACAAACATGAGATTAGTGGCCCCACCCATCCCATAGGTGCGCGGAAATACGTAATCGGCTACTTCAATAGTATCCTGACCCGAAGTAGTCATGTTAAGGTACTGTCCCATGCGAAACGACAAGGTTTGCACCAGATCACTGAACTGTTCATAGCCGCCTTCTGCCTGGTAGAGAGCTTCCTTATCTCCTCTTGACAGCGCCAGGATAAAATAATAGTATTCACTATATTTATTTTCCAGCCGCTGAAGCTCTTCAGTTGAAGAAGCTTCTTCACCTCCCAATTCCTGAGCAATCAAAAGATCAGTAGGTCGGTAGGTCACCTGCGTTGTGAAGCCTTTATACGCACGACTTTTGGTGAGTGCTTCTTGTTCTATTATCCAGGCTTTCAGTGCCTCCTCTGACAGGTATTCAGGTGTGCAAGCCAATAGCAGCATTAGAACGGTCATGAGTGGGAAAATGCCGGACCATTCAAACATCCGATAATTATAATCATTGCCCTGCATACATCTTATTTAACTCTTCCAATATTTCATCTGTGATATCCAATCCGTCAGCAGCGTAGGCGATGTTGCCATATTCCGTAGCGGCTATAATAATACGGTAGTCTTTTTGTTGGCCGTACTCTTTGATGAAAGCATTTATCTGTTCCAATACCTGACTGGTCATTTTTCCGTCTTCCTGGACAGCTTTTTCGCCGATTACCTTTTGATAATCGGCCAACTGGCGTTGTTTGGTACGGATCAACTCCTGGGAAAGTGCCTTTTCCTTAGCGGAAAGCCGGCCGCTCTCCTTTTCATAATCCTGAATCGTCTTTTGCACCTCTTTTGCCAACGTATCTACGTTGGCCTGCCATACCTTGGCTTTTTGCTGATAGTCCTTTCGCATATCCACCATGCCCTGGTAACTATTGACCAATCGGGCTGAATCAACGTAAACGATTTTCTGTGCGGAAAAATGAAAATAGTAAAGAAGGGCTAATCCTAAAAAGGAAATTGACCATAAAGCCAACGAAATTGTCTTAAACATCGAAGTATTAAATCACCTATAAACAATGTCCAAAACTATATAAATATTAATAATCAAAACGTGCTGAATTACACTAAAACTTACATCGCCCTTAATTGATCCAAAATAAAAAAACTAACCTGAAGCCATTTCAATGAATTGAAAAATCAAATACAACTCAAAACATTACACCGCAAGCAATAATCGGTTTTACTGATTTTAGTCAGTATTTAGTTACTAATCAGGGAAATAGATAGCAATAATAGCGATACAGTCGGCCCAATCCATCAGGTGCAGCATCCGGCTTTTACTGCCAGCCCATTTTCCTCACACTGATCTATATAAAATATCAAGGATCATCATACTACTTATAAGACTGTAACCCTTATGACCATTAGGTAACTTATCTTAAAATATATTGTTCATATGTTCATACATATTAAAATGAAATGAATAAATTAGTCCCTTCCTTAGTGTAAGGCCTAACTTTGATCTATTGAACTAACGGAATCATAAAGTGCCCCATGAAATTGGAAATCGATCATAATAGCTTAATCCCTTTACATATACAGGCTGAGGAACTCCTCAGAAAAATGATAGCAATGCCTGAATACCAGGAGGGTAAACTGCTTCCCAAAGAAATTAATCTGGCCAGACAGCTCGGTATTTCCAGGAACACCTTACGCCAGGCTACTAATAAATTGGTGTATGAGGGACTCTTATTGAGAAAAAAGGGAGTGGGAACCGTGGTTTCACAACCTGTAGACAGCAAAGCGAAAAACTGGATGAGTTTTAGCCAGGAAATGAAATCCAAAGGGATTGAGATCGTGAATTACACCATTGATCTGAATTGGGTGGTCCCTCCGAGTGAAGTACTAAATTTTTTCGGGTGTGAAGAAGAGGTGAAAATCTTGAAGATGGAACGTGTACGAGGGAATAAGAAATGCCCGTTTGTATACTTTCTTTCTTACTTTAACCCTAAGATAGGCCTCACCGGAAAAGAAGACTTTAGTCGTCCGCTTTACGATATACTTGAACAGGATTTTTCCATTGTCGCCAAGGTAAGTAAGGAAGAAATTACTGCTCTGGCTGCAGACCCTCTATTGGCCAAACGCCTGCACATTCATGTGGGCGAACCTATTTTGAAGCGAAAGAGATTTGTTTTTGACCCGGGTAGACGCCCCATAGAATACAACATAGGATATTATAAATCAGACAGTATAGTGTATACTGTAGAAAGCGAAAGAGAATTTTGAACCCTTTATACCATCAACTATCCATAGCAACTGTACTGTTTTTTGTACTGACCGCATGTAAACCAGATTCAAACGGCACAAAGACTTCAAAGTGGCCAAATCGGCAAGTGGTGGTCGATTCTGCTTTCACCAACATGTATATGCCGCGGGGAGATCAATTCACAGGGGGTGACGGCGTGTACTCTGCTAAACTGCCTGACGGTAGAACGGTCTGGATCTTCGGCGACACCTTTCTGGGAAATGTTACCCCGGATAACCGCAGAATAAAAACCGACCCGCTTTACATCAGAAATAGTTTTGTAATCCCTGAAGAGGGGCAGCTGACCACCTTCCATCAGGGTGAACCACATGAATACAAGTCTATGATGATACCCCCTGAAGTGGCAGACGGAAGTTCGGGATTTAGTGAGCTTGACCTTTGGTACTGGCCGGGAGATGCTTTTATAGAAGAGGGAAATTTGAATGTCTTTGTCTCTAAATTTTATCAAAAGGAAAAAGACATGTGGGGTTTCAGATTCGTAGAAACTGAGCTATTTGAATTTTCTCTCCCCGATTTTCAACAATTACGAGTTAACGATTTTGGAGACCTGGACAGTATCCATTTCGGACATGCCGTTTGCCCTACGGAAACGTTTACGTATATATATGGATTGAAGAATCAATTTCCATATGTAGCTCGCGCACCCAAGGGAAAAGTACGTGGCAAATGGGAATTTTACAATGGATCTTCCTGGGTCAGTGACGCTAAAAAAGCCGTTCCTATGGTGAAGTTCTCAGGTTCCGAACAGTTCAGTGTTTTTCAATGGGACGAAACGTTTATTATGATTATGCAGGAAGGCGGACTGGGCAGAAAGATCTATTCCTTCATCGCTAAGACGCCTTATGGCCCGTGGACCAATCAACAGATGATCTACAAAACACCTCTGCTGGATAACTGTAAAGACTGCTGGACCTATAATGCACTCGCCCACCCGCAATTTACCGAAGAAGATATGTTGCTCATCTCTTATAATACGAACAGCATGGTATTGCAGGACCATTATGACAATGCCCTCATCTACCGCCCCAGGTTTATTCGAGTTCCAATAGAGAACATCATAGAATAGCTACTACCACATAAAGCGTGTAAAAAAAAGACAATATACTATGTTCATACATATGAACATAGTATATTTGATATGCAAACCAAAAAAACACGATATGAAAAATAAGTTCTACCTTCTCTTGATCTTCACCGGTATGTTAGCCGGAGTCGGATGCTTAACGTCTTGCGGAGACGATGATGAAACCTTCCTGGACCCTACGTTATCACTTTCGGAAACAGCGGTAACAGCTGCTCCGGGTGAGGACATCACCATCACTGCAACAGTCACCACCGACGCAGCCTTCAAAAGCCTGGTAGTGACAAAGCTCTGGGATGGAGCTTCCCAGGGAACGGAGAATTTTGACAAGCCCACCGGAAATGAGCTTCAATATACTTATACGATAATAGATGATGACGCTGACCATGTGTTGTCGCTTAACTTTACGGTTACCGACGATTTGGGAAGAACTGCTTCTGTTGATGTAGTGATTACAGTCGAACTTACTCCTCTTCAGATTCTCTTGAAGTATGACTGGCGACTTAATGATGAGATCAGAGCAAGAACCAATGCAAGCGATATTAACGACCTTTATAACGACGATGTTTATCGTTTTAATGAAAATGGTACTTATCAGAAAAGTATTGGTGCTAAAGCCGATAATTTTCGTGACCTGATCACTAATTACTGTTTCTATGACCTTAATGAGACTACCATGAGATTGCTCATGAGTACCAGCGAGAATTTTTTGGGTACCGATGCTGTGGATACACTTGATATTATTGTGTTAGATGATACCAAGTTACATGCGGATGTAACTTATTATGGCTTAGATGAATTCAATGAAGAAGGCGAAGAAGTGCCATATCTACCGATCGAGGACTATGAAAAACAATTCGTAGCTGTCGCCAAAACTGATAGTTTCGACCCGTATAATGCCGGAAATGAAGTAACCAATGAAGAAACCGGCGCCACTGATGATGATGGCCCCGGTGTATGCAGAGACGTGGTTCTCGAAAACGATTAATCAAACATGGTTAAAAGCTGTTTTAAAGTGTATATCCTTTAAAACAGCTTTTCATTCTCTTCAATACAGTTAGCAATGAATATGTTTATCCTTCGAATGCTTGGCAGCATGTTTTTTCTGCTATGCGTACAACTAGCCAATGCTCAAACATTTGTTATTTCCGGTACGGTCTATGATGAAACCGATGTACTCACAGGAGCCGCAGTGGTGCAAAAAGGCACATCCAACGGAATGATCACGGACATAAACGGGAAATTCAGCATTGAGGTCCCGGTTGGAAGTACGTTGGAAATTTCCTACCTGGGGTACGTTACGCAAGAGTACGTTATTGATTCCGGGCAGGAGCTGACCATTACCCTTGAACTGGACATAGATCAGCTCGCAGAAGTAGTTGTGATAGGATATGGCGCTGTTAAAAAAAGCGACCTGACTGGCTCAGTGGCTTCCATCAAATCCGCCGACATTGTGAATACAGCCATTTCTTCCGTAGACCAGGGAATTCAGGGAAAAGCGGCCGGGGTAGTGGTGAGTATGAGTTCAGGGCAACCCGGAGCGCCATCTTCCATACGAATTCGTGGAACCAGCTCAATTAATGGGAACAACGAGCCTTTGTATGTCATTGACGGCATGTTCATAGAACCTGAAGCAAACATTGGAGCGGTAACCGGCCCCTCTCTTAATCCGCTTGAAAGCATAAACCCGGCGGATATCGAATCGATAGAAATTCTCAAAGATGCTTCTGCTACGGCCATTTATGGTACACGGGGTGCTAACGGGGTCATCCTGATCACCACAAAAAGAGGAAAGGCAGGTAAAGCTGTAATATCTTTCAATTATAGTACCAGCACGCAGGAACTACGCAAAAAGATCCCACTACTGAACGCCGCCGAACTGGCCATACTTGGCAATGAGGCCACTGACAATGCCGGTGCGCCCAGAAGAACCATTTATGCCAGTCCCACCAACCTGGGCGTAGGAACCGACTGGCAGGACGAAATATTCAGAGTAGCTGCTATTCATAACTTCCAGGCTTCTGCACGGGGTGGCAACGAAAAAGGAACTTATTCATTATCAGCAAATTATTTTGATCAGGAGGGGATCATTTCCAATTCCGGATACAGTAAAGGAAATGTCAGAGTGAACCTTGACCAATACCTCAACTCAGCCGTCAGCATAGGTACCAGTATCAACATCAACAGAGGCAGCCTCAATGGAGTGGTTACCGATGCTGAGGGAGCCATTCCTTCCAGTATTACCTCATGGGCCCTAATATTCAATCCCGGACTGGATGTTTTTGATTCAAATGGCGAATTTGTTTTTGAAAACAACACCGCCCAGCCCTCTGTGGGAAATCCGGTGGCCGACGCTGCAAGGACCCAACAGGTAAACACTTCCACCCGTCTTTTAGGGAACGTTTTTTTGAAATGGGATATATTAGACAACTTAAGTTTTAAAACCTCGATAGGGACAGACGCTGTTTTTGTAAAGGAAAAATCTTTCGTTCCCAATGACATAAAACGGGGACAGGCCAGTAACGGGCAGGCGGCAATAGCCGAACAGGAAGGAATAAACTGGCTACTTGAAAACACGCTGAGTTTCAACAAAAAATTCGGATCCCATTCCATTCAAGCTGTCATCGGTCACTCCATGCAGCAGTACGACAATGATTTTTTACTTACCGCTACTTCCGATTTTGATGACAACCGACTGGGATTCAACGCTATCCAGGTGGGGGCTGATAAAACATTGATTTTCAATGGAACCAGTGGGTGGCAATTGCAGTCCTTTTTAGGTAGAGTGAATTATAACCTTATGGAAAAGTACCTTTTCACAGTATCCGCACGGATGGATGGTTCTTCCAAGTTTGGAGAAGGTAATAAGTATGGCTTCTTTCCTTCTTTTGCAGCTGCATGGAGAATTAAGGATGAAGCATTTTTAGAAAACGTATCTTTTTTAACCGATCTCAAAATCCGCACAGGTTATGGAATAGTTGGAAATGAAGGCATCCCTCCTTACAGTTCACTCGGACTATTAGAGACTACCGAAGCCTATTTCGGAGAAAATGAAATAGCCAAGGGGGCCGGCCCATCTACACGACAAAATGATGCGCTTCAATGGGAAACTACCAGCCAGTTAAACATTGGCATTGACGCAGCATTCTTCGACAATCGAATCACATTGGTAGCGGATTTTTATCTAAAAGAGACCAAAGACCTGCTTTTAGATGCTCCCGTACCCTATACATCAGGATTTGGCTCAGCCTTTTTTAATGTAGGGTCATTACAAAACAGGGGTTGGGAGCTGGCAGTGACTTCTGTGAATATTGACACTGAGGTGGAATGGAACACCACATTCAACATCGCCATGAATGAGAATAAAGTATTGAACCTTAATAGTGATGAAGGTATCCCCGCCGATCCTCTCCTGGGAATCAACGGATGGACCTCTATAGAACAGGGAGTAGCTTTGGGCACTTTTTACGGATATGAGACCGACGGTATTATTCAATCCAATGAAGACCCAAGCCAAATTCCTTATTTCAACGATTTCACACCTACATTCGGAGACCGGAAATACGTAGACCAAAATGATGATGGCGTATTGGATGAAAAGGACAGGGTCGTTTTAGGCAATGCAAACCCTGATTTCTCCTTCGGGATCAACAATACGGTAACTTTTAAAGGCTTCTCATTGGGAGTATTCCTTCAGGGAGTACTTGGTAATGAAATCGTGAACTTTAACACATTCGGACTGGAAAGTTTCGATGGGAACCAAAACAATTCAACTGCAGCGCTCAACCGGTGGACGCCGGAAAATCCAAGTAATACATACCCCAGGGCCAATGTATCCCCCAGGGTGAATACACTTTCCGACCACCAGGTGGAAAGCGGTTCTTACCTGCGTTTGAAAGACATTACTATTGGATACGATTTTGTCAACCTACTGAAGGATACAAAGTTTCCTGTACGTACATTGAAGGTATTCGTGAGCGGTAAGAACCTTTGGACACTTACCGATTATTCAGGCTATGATCCGGAGGTAAACCGATTCATTAATAACCCCAGGGCCTTTGGAGCGGATTTTGGCTCTTACCCAACCACTAAAATTATCACTGTAGGCTTAAATACAATATTCTGATGAAAAAATTGATTTATCCCTTCTATCTTATCTGCTTCTTTTTCATTCCTGCCGGATGCGACTTCCTGGATGAAGAACCTGAATCTTTTATAAACTCAGCGACCTTCTATAAAACGGAGAGTGATGCCGTTGCTGCTACCAACGCGCTTTACGAATATCTCACGGTAGGGACTGAAGGAATTTTCGACCGAGGCTTTGGCGGTATATTCTTCAATGACTATTGGGTATTCAAAGACATCCTGTCCGATAACTGCACTGAAACCATCGTGTCACAAGAATACAGGACACTCAATGAATTCACTTTTACTGCTGAAAATGAAAGGATAGAGCTGTATTGGCAAGATCTGTATAAAACCATCAATGCTTCAAACGTGGTGATTGACAGAGTTCCCTTAATTGATATGAATGAAATGAGGCGTGATCATCTCACGGCAGAAGCCCATTTCATTCGGGCAATGATGTATTTTGAAGCAGTGAGGCTATTCGGAGATGTACCCCTGATCCTAAAAGAAACTGTAGACCTGGACGATGCCATAGTAGCTCGATCTGCAAAAGACAATGTATATGAAGCCATTGTGGGTGACCTGGAATGGGCCCGTGACCACCTGAGCAGTACCTACCGTGTAGGATCAGGCAGGC
Organism: Fulvivirga sp. M361; assembly: GCF_007097395.1. Classification (GTDB taxonomy): domain Bacteria; phylum Bacteroidota; class Bacteroidia; order Cytophagales; family Cyclobacteriaceae; genus Fulvivirga. The sequence continues at coordinate 341,481 of NZ_VKDC01000007.1, read as the reverse complement.
CTACTCCAATGGCTTGTACTGCACTGCTGGCAAAGGTTTACCTGGAAATGGGAGAACACGAACTTTCCGCTAATCAGGCGGAAATAGTTATTACATCCAATGAATACAGGCTTTTTGATGATTTTGCAGACCTTTTCAAACTGGAAAATGCCAATTCCGGTGAGATTATTTTTGCTGTAAACTATAGTGGAACACTGAGTCAGGGATTCAAGCCCAACCAGTACCATGTACGCCTGCTACCTCCAAACCTTCACAAAGACGGAGAAGGGCCTGAAAATGCTTTCGGCTGGGAGGTCCCTACTGCTAAACTCTACAATAGTTATGACGCACTGGACAGAAGGCGCGAGGTCACCTTTATCACCTCGTTTACCTATTCTGACAACTCAACGGTCACATTTGATCCCCACATCAGCAAATTCTGGGACCGGGAAAACGAGCCACTCGGCAACAATACGGACCAGGATGTAGTGTATTTGCGCCTCGCAGACATCATGCTCATCTATGCAGAAGCGCTCAATGAAGTGAACAACGGTCCTACGGCAATAGCCTATCAAATGATCAATGACATCAGAAAACGCGCCCGATTCAATGGAACTGTCGAGCAGGCGATCTTACCTGACCTGGCGGGTTTAGACTACCAGCAGTTCAAAGACGCCATCTTGCAGGAAAGGCAATGGGAATTTGTAATGGAAGGGCAAAGGTATCATGATTTGGTACGGATGGGAAAGCTCGTGGAAGCAGTAAATACTTCAGGAAAACTGAATGTCAACCCACAACCCTTTCATAATCTATTGCCTATTCCACAGCGCGAGCGTGACCTAAATCCCAAACTTTCCCAAAACGACGATTATTAATTTCTTATACATCCATGACATTTAATAAATTCCCATCTGTTAAGGTGAACACCCCGAAGCGTTGCTTAGTAGGCTGGCCGGATATTGCAGGTGAAATATCAAAAGCAATTGAGACCAGGTCGGCCAAAAAGGTGGTAATTGAGTGTTATCAGGGTGTTTTTGTGGAAGATATTAAAAATTGGGTCCAGGGTAATTTTCCCGGATCACAAGTAATCGATGCATCGATAGCATTAAAAAGCGAAGAAAAGATCAGGGAATTGACGGCCCCTGACGTTACCGATGATCGGATTTTTGGTGTCATGACCCAACGGTCCCTCCTGGAATTTTTCCACTTAAACAAAATTTCTAAAACACGACAGTCCATTGAAGAAAGTGAACAACTGACTTTTGTTATCGGGACAGGTGCATCCTTCCTGGCATTAAACCCGGACATTTATATCTACGCGGATATGGCCCGTTGGGAGATACAGCAAAGGATGCGGAAAAAAGAAGTCTCAAATGTAGGATTAAACAATACTTCGGATCCTTTTGAAACGCAATACAAACGTGGCTATTTTCTGGATTGGCGAATATGTGATCAACATAAACAGAAATGGATGCCCGACTGGGACTATGTTTTAGACACCAATAACAGGTCTCGCCCTAAGATGATCACCGCTGAAATGTTTCACGACGGAATAGACCAGGCGGTGAATCAACCTTTCAGTGTGGTTCCCTTTTTTGATCCCGGTCCATGGGGCGGACAGTGGATGCGTGAAAAATTTGACCTGGATCCCGAGCCTTCAAATTTTGCATGGTGTTTCAATTGTGTTCCCGAAGAGAACAGCTTGCTACTTGATTTTGATGGTGTGACTTTCGAAACGCCCTCTATCAATCTCGTTTTTTTCAAACCTAAAGAGCTCTTAGGCGAAAAGGTACAGGATATCTTCGGTAATGAGTTCCCCATTCGTTTTGATTTTCTGGATACAATGGGTGGAGGGAATCTCAGCCTGCAAGTACACCCATTGACGGATTACATTCGGGAAAAATTCGGAATGACCTATACTCAGGATGAAAGCTACTATATGCTGGATACTGATGAAAAGGCCACCGTGTATTTGGGTTTAAAAGAAAATGTGGACCGCAAAGGGATGATCACAGCGTTGACAAAGGCACAATCCAATGGGCACGTTTTTGACGCTGATAAATACACGCAAAAATGGCCTGCAAAAAAACATGATCATTTCCTGATCCCCGCAGGAACGGTACATTGTTCAGGAGAAGGTTGTATGGTACTGGAAATCAGCGCAACACCTTACATATTTACCTTCAAACTCTGGGATTGGGGTCGCTTAGGTATGGATGGGAAACCCCGCCCTATCAACATTGAGCATGGAAAAAAAGTGATCCAATGGAACAGACAATCCAAATGGACGCAGCAGCATTTGATTAACAACATAGGAGTCATAGCAGAGGGAGAAGATTGGCGGGAAGAACGAACAGGGCTTCATCAACTGGAGTTCATTGAAACCCGCAGGCACTGGCACTCGGGCACCGTACTTCATCAAACAAAAGATAGAGTGAACGTACTGATGGTGGTAGAGGGTGAGCAAGCCGTTGTTGAAAGCCCAACAGACTCGTTCCAGCCCTTCGTTGTCAATTATGCCGAGGCTTTCATAATTCCAGCTAAAATAAGGGAGTATACCATTCGACCCATCGGGGCCAGTAAAGGCAAGGAAATAGCCACTTTGAAAGCTTATGTAAGAACCTGACCCTATGAGCCAAGATACAATACATATAAAATTTATCTACATTGTTTCTTCCATTGCGGCCATTGGAGGTTTATTATTTGGGTATGACACAGCGGTTATTGCAGGAGCTATTGGGTCCATAGAGGTCAAATTTAACCTCTCCCCTGTCCTAACAGGTTGGGCAGCTTCCAGCGCTATCTGGGGCTGTATACTGGGTGCAATGAGCGCCGGATATGTGAGCGACAAATTTGGAAGGAAGAAAATATTGATTGTCACTGCCTTGTTGTTTGCTCTATCCGCTATCGGTTCTGCCATTCCACAAAACCTCAACCAGTTCGTGATTGCCCGATTCGTTGGAGGTGTAGGCGTAGGTGCAGCTTCTATGTTATCTCCAATGTACATTTCTGAGATCGCCCCAGCCGACAAACGCGGCATGCTTGTTACACTTTATCAACTGGCCATTGTCATTGGCATCAACCTCATCTACTTTGTCAATCTACTCATCGCAGGATCCGGGAGTGACCAATGGAATATTGATTACGGCTGGAGGTATATGTTAGGTTCAGAGGTCTTTCCTGCCATGCTATTCCTTTTTACACTGTTTTGCGTCCCTGAAAGCCCAAGATGGTTGGCAAGCAAAGGGAAAAATGCAGAAGCAATGGATGTTCTGAAAAAAGTGAACGGAAATGCAGGTGCAAGTACTGTCATGGCAGAAATAAAAGAAACACTGAAAGAGGAAAAAGGAACCATTAGCGAACTATTTGCACCTGGTTTAAGGACCGCCATGGTCATTGGAATGTTTTTGGCGTTATTTTCTCAGATCACAGGCATCAATGCCATTATTTATTACGCTCCTGAGATTTTTAAAAGCGTAGGGTTTGGAACAGATTCAGCCTTAACGCAAACGGTTATTATTGGCCTTATCAATACACTCTTTACTTTTGTAGCCCTCAAATTTATTGACCGGACAGGAAGAAGAAAATTGCTCTTATGGGGTATATCCGGCATGGTAATTTGTCTCTTTGGTGTAGGCATTGTTTTTCATTTTCAACTTAGCTCCGGGCCGCTGCTGCTTATTTTCATACTCGGGTTTATTGCCAGTTTTGCCTCTTCCCTGGGGCCCATTCCATGGGTATTGATCTCAGAAATATTCCCAACAAAAACGCGGGGAACAGCTATGTCATTTGCCATACTCTCACTTTGGATAGGGGTAGTATTGGTCACCCAACTTACTCCCGTCCTGCTAAAAGGAGTGGGAGGCGCTATTACTTTCTGGATTTTCGGAGCAAACACCATCCTGTTACTGATCTTTACGCTAAAGATGATCCCGGAAACAAAAGGAAAGACGCTGGAGGAAATAGAAAAATATTGGAAGAAAAACTACTAAAAGCCAGCTATGTCCGATCAGCGTTCAGCCACCGTTCTAACACTCGATGCAGGAGGCACTAACTTTGTATTTTCGGTAATCCGGGATTTTAAAGAGCTTACCTCCCCTATTACATTACCTGCCCAAGCTGAAAATCTGGCACAATGTCTATCTGCTATTATTTCTGGTTTTGAGCAAATAGCTGGTAGGGTTAAAAGTTTTGATGCCATTAGTTTCGCATTTCCCGGACCGGCAGATTATGTTTTGGGCATCATTGGCAACCTACCTAATTTCAAAGCGTTCCGCGGAGGTGTACCTCTGGGGCCGATGCTTGAAAACTATTTCAATGTCCCGGTTTTCATTAACAATGACGGCAACCTTTTTGCATCCGGAGTTGCGCATGCAGGATATCTTCCGGCGTTGAACGCCCGGTTAACGGAAGAAGGTAGCGATAAACGATTCCATCACCTGATAGGTATTACGCTCGGTACCGGCTTTGGATGCGGCATAGTATCCAATGGCCAGTTAATAACAGGAGACAATTCATGCGGGGCAGAAATTCACAACACGCTCAGCCCGGTCAATAAAAACTGGAATGCCGAAGAAAGCATAAGTACTCGGGCCATTCAGCGTGTTTATACCGAACGATCAGGAATTCCTTTTAATACTAAACTAATGCCAAAAGACATTTATAACATTGCCAAAGGAAATAAGGGCGGAAATATAACGGCAGCCAGGGAAGCCTTTATTCAATATGGCACCGCGCTGGGGGCCTCAATCGTGAATGTACTGGCCCTTATAGATGGCATTGTCGTTATTGGTGGAGGATTGTCAGCCAGCTGGGAACTGTTCGCTCCATCCATGTTCAAAGAAATCAATCGTAATGTTGAAAACTTCAAAGGAGAGCAGTCAAACAAGCTCTCATACAAAGTTTTTAACCTGGAAGATCCCTCCACCTTCAACGAGTTTGCCAGAGGAAAAACAGTAGACCTTCCGGTGCCTCGTACAGATAAATTTATCAAATACGACACCATGCCGAGAACGGGCATTGCTTTATCAAAACTTGGAGCAAGTCGTGCAATAGCATTAGGCGCTTACGCACTTGCCCTTCAAAAATTAGAGGTCTATGCGTAAGTCGATCGTCATTCTTATTATACTGTCCATTTTGGTTTCCTGCGAAATAAAGCAGCCTGAGGAAACCAACCCAGAAGACTTTATTCCTGATTTAGAAACGCTTTCAGGTGAATGGGTATCCGTAGATACCGTGGATATGGAACCGTCGTTGAGAAATTTCCGCGCACAGGCCCTGGTAAATAAAGATATGACCTCATTAAGCTGGCTGGCTTCTGCTCCATATGCAGGAGGGTATCATACAGGCACGATGAAAGTGAATGGAAAAACGCCCATCGTCACACACTTCAGATGGCAACCTTACCAGGCATTGCGAAGGTCCGTTTCCGAAACGATGGAAGTGAATAGTTCCACCCGTATGCTGGTCGATGAAAACATTATTTTATGGGAAGTAAAAATCAGGAACAAAACTTCAAAACCCCGGGAATACCATGTACAGACCAATCATATAGGCTTTATCAGCAAATACCCCAACCAGGAATGGCAGTGGTGGTATCCTTATCCAACGTTAGAGGGACAAACCACTAAACGGGATGATGTTATAGAAAACATGCGGGATTACATAGGAACGGACAAAACCAGTATTGAAAAAATGGTGGAAGAGTTGATCGATGGCCGCCCTACTCAAACCGTAAAAAAAGTATTGTGGCCGTCTGAAAAAGAGGTTTTGCAAAGCACAAAATACAGCACAGAGGTTTTAAACAACCAATTGATCATTTCCGATTCGGAAACTGAAGCCGTTTCAGGTTATACCGTAGTAACTACTCCTGACAACCTTATACTCAACCACTCGGGTGGTACTTCCAACTGGACTTTTTCCCTTGACGAAAACGAAACAAAAACCATTCGTTTCGCGATGGCCTGGGGAGATAATATCAATCACATTAAAGAAAACCTGAAAAAAGCAGAAGTAGACTTTGAAAAAAGTTGGTCAGATGTTCAGACCCACTGGGAAAATCGATGGAAGGAGATCTTTAAACCCAACAACAGTATTTTGTCAGGTGCATTCCCCATTCTGGAATCTGACGATGTCAAAGCCAATAAGGTATACTATACCGGCCCTTTGACCATGCTGTATTTGATGAACACAAACTTACCGCAACACAGTAAAGTGTTTTTAACCGGGGGGCCAAGGTGGGGAGCCTCCATTACCTTCTTTTGGGATATCACCGAATGGTCTACTCTTTGGGCTGTGGTAGACCCGGACATGATGAAAGATCATCTGACCTCATGGATAAGTATCGACCCGAGCCAGTATTTCGGACAGGATAATTTCAACGGTGATGGAGTTGGCAATGGCTATTCTGCCAACTATTGGGCATTGTTTCAAATGATACGTGCTTATTTAACCGTTTCCGGTGACACTGATTTTCTAACGCAGAAGATAGATGGAAAAACAGTACTTCAACATCTTGAGCACTATGCTACTCATTGGCAGAGAATTTCTATCTACAAAGAAGGCATGGATGACAGGTACCGACTTGCTGATTTCGGTGATGATGAATGGAACCTGCTGGAATGTGTCCCCACTTACAAGCATATCGTGCCTTCGTTCAACGCAGGGTATGTCTGGATGATGCGTGAAACAGCAGCCTTTCACGAGCAAGCGGGAAATGCAGAACGGGCAATAGAACTAAGAGCCGAAGCGGAAAGCATGATCCAACGGCTCTTGAAACTCTACGCCGGAAATGGTGTGTGGTATAGTCTCTATCCCGATGGAAGCAAAATCGAGGTGCGTCATTGTCTTGATTTTATGTTTCTGGGCAGATACCTGGCAAATGATATTCCCAGTAATATGAAAGAGGAGATGGTGGCTTTTGTCTATCGTGAACTCATCACAGACCATTGGATGCGTGCTCAGTCCATGGAAGACGTAGCTGCCAAAGACTCAGACCGTCCTGACCATGGGCCCCTGGGTGCATTTGATGGCTGGCCGGCAGGAACAATGGATGCTTTGGTCCAGCTTGGCTATCCGGAAAAAGCGCTGGACTTTTATCATACCATCGAACCCGTAACACATGAAGGTATTTGGGCACAAGCCCATGAGATCTGGGGAGATAATCAATGGAAAAAGAACGGCAAAGTACGTATTGCCAAGAGAGGGTGGCACAATCGTGAGTCATCTTCAGGCATTGCTATGTCCCAGGTAATGTTGAAAAACTTCTTTGGTTTCTACCCTATGGTAGACGGAAGTCCCTTCAACCCCAGCAAAGACAGGAGTTTCAATGGTAAGCTACACCATGTAAAATACAAAGGCAAGTACTACACCCTTGATGCAACAGCCTACAAAATGGTGATGAAAGAAGAAGAAAAATTTAATCAATAAGTACACACGGATATGAAAAAATTGGCCTACCTGTTGATCATTTTCACACTTCCGGCAGTCGGACAAAAACAGCCGGTGGATTACGTAAATACGCTTATAGGGTCGCATGATTCTCGCTGGATCAACTTCCCAGGGCCAACAAGGCCCTTTGGAATGGTGAAACTGAGTCCCGACAACCAGGAATTGGGATGGAAAGCAGGTTATGAATTTAATGTTAATAACATTGCCGGATTCAGTCATTTACATTCCTGGACAATGGCGGGCCTACTTACCATGCCCACTACAGGAAGACTCAAAACGATTCCTGGAACGGAGAAAGATCCCGATAGAGGTTACCGGTCACGCTTCAGCCATGACAATGAAGTTGCAGAAGCAGGATACTATTCTGTGTTTTTGGATGATTATAATATCAAGGCAGAACTTACCAGTACCAAACGTGCCGGATTCCATCGGTATACCTTTCCAAAAAGTGATTCCGCACGCATACTGGTTGATCTCCTTACTCCTTCTGAATACGGGTATGAGATCTCCTATACCAACATCAAGAAAGTGAGTAACAGAGAAATTGAAGGAATATCCTATCAACAGGCGCTGCGTAAAGCCAATTACAACGAATACATTCTACACTTTGCCATGCGATTTAGCAAGCCTTTTGACGCTATGAATGGGTGGGTAAAAGAAGAAATTATCCGAAATAAGGACGTCATTTCATCTGAGTTTGGTCATAAAGATGTAGGGGCATTTTTAAATTTCAAAACGGAAGAAGGAGAGCAGATAATGGTTCAGGTGGGTATTTCATTAGTAAGTATAGCACAAGCCCGGCTGAACCTGGAAACGGAGCTAAACCCTTTCAACTGGGATTTTGAAAAGGTAGTAGCAGATAGTAAAAATGAGTGGAACACGCTCCTTTCCACCATTGAAGTTGAATCAAAAGACGAAACGTTAAAAACGAAATTCTATACCAACATGTATCGGGCCTACGCAGGACGAACCACGTGGAGTGACGTCAATGGCAAGTACATAGATATGTATGAAAAAGTACAGCAAATGTCAAAACCCGGTCAGCCTATCTATGGTAGTGACGGATATTGGATCACATTTTGGAACCTCAATCAACTCTGGTCACTTGCCACACCGAAAATCGCCAATAACTGGGCAGTGAGTATGCTTGAGATCTATGACAAAGGAGGTTGGCTGCCAAGAGGACCAACAGGCATTGAATACTCAGGCATCATGGTTGCTTCCCATCAGATCTCCCTTCTCACCAATGCCTATCATAAGGGTATCAGGAATTTTGATGTGAACAAGGCGTATAAAGCCGTTTCAAAACTTCAAACCGATCAGGGTAAAGCTCATGACGCCGGTGGTTATGTAGGCAATAGAAATTTGAAAGATTACAAGGAGTTGGGTTACGTACCTGACGATGCCGGACCGGTTTCGAACACATTGGCTTATGCCTATGACGACTGGACGGTAGGCCAGCTCGCCCTCGCACTGGGGAAAGAAAAGGACTATAAAAGCTATACAAAACGCGCCTTCAGCTATAAAAATGTTTTTGACCCGGAAGTCGGCTATATGCGAAGGAAAAACCGGGACGGTTCGTGGGCAGATTTCTCACCCTTCGGTCACGTTGCATGGTTAGGTCCGGGTTTTGTAGAAGGAAATGCATGGCAATACACCTATTTTGTTCCGCACGATATAAGTGGCCTGCTAAATTTGATGGGGCGTGATACTTTTAACGATCGCCTGGAGAAGGGCTTTGAAACCTCCGCCGAACATAATTTCAATTCAGAGCATCTGGGTTCCAATTCACTTGAAGGAATGGGCGTGCTACCGGTCAATCATGGCAATCAACCTAATATGCAGGCAGCCTATCTTTTTAACCACTCCGGAAAACCGTGGCTCACTCAAAAATGGGCCAATGAAATCATGAATAAATACTACGGCAGTACTCCTAAAGACGGTTGGCTGGGCGATGAAGACCAGGGACAGATGGGGGCATGGTTTGTAATGAGCGCTACGGGCCTTTTCGAAATGGATGGAGGCGCTTCAGTGAACCCTATCTATGAAATAGGAACACCCAAATTTGACAAAGTAACGATTCATCTTGACCCTGCATTTTATAAAGGAGGAACGTTCACCATCGAAGCCAAAAACGTATCCAACAAGAATATATATATTCAGTCCGCAAAACTCAATGGCAATGTCCTGAATAAGCCCTGGTTCTATCACGAAGAACTTGTCAATGGAGGTTCTTTAATACTTAAAATGGGCCCAAAGCCTAACAAAAAATGGGGCATTTCACCAAAGGCTGCACCGCCATCTTTGAGCAATCAACTGAGTCAGAGCGCAATAGACTCGATCATGAAATATGATCGAGTCACAGAAGAGTTAGAAGAATGGAATCGTGCGGTAAAAGCATATTACTATCACAAAAAGGAACATTTTGAAAGCCTGCCTGATACACCGAATGAGATCATATTTCTTGGGAACAGTATCACGGATGGTGCGGAATGGTTCGAGTTATTTGATGGTAATCCAAACATCAAAAACCGGGGAATAGGTGGTGACGACACGGATGGGGTGTTAGAGCGCTTAAAAGAAGTAACTGCCTCAAGACCGGACAAAGTATTCGTTATGATAGGGACCAACGACCTGGCCTATGGCAAAACTGTAGCACATGTAGTAACAAACTTAAAGGAGATCATTCGCAGAATACAGGATGAATCACCGGCTACAAATATCTTTATGGAATCCATATTGCCAGTTGAAGATGCCATTCATTCCTCCCGACCAAATGAAAGCATTCGGGACATTAACCAACAGTTAAAGTCGTACTGCGATGAGATAGGCCTGACTTACATCGACCTGGTCCCGGTTTTTTCAGATGAAAATGGCAAACTGAATAAGCAATACAGCATTGACGGATTGCATTTAAATGGAGAAGGCTATTTGAAATGGGTAGAAGTGATCAAAAAATACCTTAAAGAATAGTGATGAGCGTGCATGAAACGACATGGATCATTCCGCTTATGTTATTTCTTTCCTGTGAAAAGGAAGGAAGGGATGATGTAAGTACTCCATCGCTTGTCGAAGAAGAAATTGTCATTTGCGAGCAAAGCCAATGCTGGCATACAGACTTTCATGTATGCCGGGATTCCACCTACATCGATCTTTTTACACGCAACAAAGGGTGGACCGGGGGTGACGCCACATATTCTGTCGACCTGAAAAACGGGCAAACGCTTTGGATGTTTGGTGATACATTTATCGACCAGGTCAGTGAAGATCGCTCCAGACCTTCTGCCCGGCTTGTTAACAACACATTAGTGTTGCAAGAGGGGTTAGAGCTAAAAACCTATCATGGTGGCACTTCAATACGGCCTGATGCTTTTGCAAAACCACCAGAATCAGGCAACTGGTATTGGCCAGGAGATGCAACAGTGGTGAATGGAAAGTTATTGCTGTTTATGCATGGTTTTGGAACAGGTGGTCAAGGTGCATGGGATTTCTTCAGAACATCCATCGACCTGCTCACACTGAACCTTGAAACATTGGAAATAGAAAGTAATGATAGATTATTTGACGCCCCATCCATTTCATGGGGTGCGGCGATTATGGAGGACCATCACTACTCCTATGTATATGGCGTCCGTTCCGAAAGCTCTGATAAACATTTGTACATAGCCCGTACCAGTGCTGACCTTTCAGATAATTGGGAGTATTTTACAGGCACCGAATGGCATACCGACCCGACCAAAGCTCATTCCATTTTTAATGGGGTCTCGGAACAATTCTCCCTTTTCAAAGAAGAAAGCACCTATTACTTCCTGACGCAACAGGGAGCCCTCGGTAAAGAAATCAATCTTCATACGTCAATCGCCCCGGAAGGGCCTTTTCAGAATGGACGTGTGGTCTATTGTACGCCGGAAACCGACGGAGATATTTTCACTTACAATGCTTTTGCACACCATCACATCTACCAAGATTCGCTGTTGGTCTCTTACAATGTTAACAGCTTTGATTTTAGCGATTTATTCAAGAGTGCAGATAACTATCGCCCTTATTTTGTGAAAGTGGGAGGTTGGAGAGAAAACTAATTTGACTATGAAAAAGACACTGAATTTTATCGTCATATCAGGATTACTGATCATTTTATACTTTTGTTCATCACCACAAAAGGAGACACAAAAACCTTTTGCTGACACTCTTGTCAATTATTCTGTCACAGCTGCCCAGGAATGGACGAACTTATTTTATCGTAAAAACGGATGGTTTGGAGCCGATGGGGTTTTCACTATGGCACTCACTGGAAAAGAGTCATTTGGGGTTGGGGCTGAAGATTCCGTACTCATGTATTTTTCAGATACCATGACAGGCACGGTACTTGCCGATACAGCCGTTGCTAATTTCAAAATGATCAATAACTCTTTTGCATGGGTCACAGGCCTGGAACCTTCAGAGGAAACTGTAAAGCTGTTCTATCGTCAGGGAATTAACAATGAGCCCCTGAACCATTTTAAACCTAACACACCCAACACCCAACCAGGTGAATACTATTGGTTTGGAGATGGATTTGTGAATCAGCAAGACAACAATTCCATAAACATATTTGGATATCGTGTTTTCGATAACAGCAGAGCGTCATGGGATTTTGAAGTGAGGGGTGTAACCTTAATAACCATTCCGGCAGGGGCCTCTTTTTCAGAACATACGCAAATAGACCTGCCGCTTTTTATGGAGATTGACAGCTTGGGGAAAGGCACTTTCGGATCAGGAATTTATGTAAACACAAAAGAAGCCGGAGCCCCAAACCCGGATGGTTATTTATACATATATGGTTTACTTGACCCTAATAAGCAATTGGTTGTAGCCAGGGTAAAACCTGAAAACATCAAAGAAGTATCCACCTGGCGGTTTTGGAATGGCAAACAATGGGATGAGAAAATTGAAAACGTAAAGCCTGTAACTAATCGTGTGTCCAATGAAGTAAGCCTGACCCCTATGAAGGATGGGCGGTACCTGCTCGTATTTCAATCTGACGGAATTGGTCAATACACTTCCATACGAATAGGAGAAAGCCCAATCGGCCCATTCGGACCTTTACAAAATATCTGGAAAGCACCTGAAATCACAGCACCTCCCGGTATTATACCCTACAATGCCAAAGCACATCCTGTTTTATCAAGTACTGACAGACTACTGATAAGTTACAATACCATTTCAATGGATTACTTCAATGATATTTTAAAACATCCACACATGTATCGGCCAAGATTTTTCTGGTTAGAAATAATAGAATAAAAAATAAAAAGGATGGTTCTATGCTTTTGTGCCAAAAAAGTGATTAGTCCAGGTTATTCATCGATTGGTTAATTGCCATAAAAAAACGCGACCCGTTGAACGGGTCGCGTTGCAATTGTCGATGTTTTTATAGTTAGCTTACTACTTCTACATTAACCGCATTCAGGCCTTTTCTGCCTTGCTCTACTTCGTATTGTACTTCATCATTTTCTCTGATCTCATCGATCAAACCACTTTGATGTACAAAAATATCATCTCCGCCTTCTTCTGGCTTGATGAATCCGAAGCCCTTGGTACTGTTGAAAAATTTTACTGTTCCTTTTTTCATTTTAATTGTGTATTAATTATAAATATTTATCACGGTAAACCGTGGATAAATTCAACATAGATAATAACAGGTAGCAAAGCAGGGAAGTCATGTTAACATTAAACAAAATTGGGATAAACAATGTACTCCATAGTACTCTGACCCGAATATTGGCCTACTTGTAAATGTATCAAACCAACCTTTGAACGGAACCGATCCTGAATATTAGTCGGATCAGAAAACTTATTCAGATTAGTATTAACAATAACGTCGTGAAGAAAACCTTCCTGAGAGGAGGGTATTTGCCCTGTGATGTGCTTACTATTATTCATTTTAAAACTGTGTAGGCAACTTTATCAAATCTTTATCAGACTAATAAAGCACCTTAACGCATGAGAAAGAAATAGGTTTAACATCCCTATTTACTTTATCATAATCGTAAAGTTAGTGAATAAATCCAACATTACTATTGCCTGTACCCTTATGGAAAGTTTTTTTGTTTACAAAACACCACGTATCAAGCGCATCGCCTGTTAAATATACCGCTCAAATTCCTTAAATAACGGATCAAGTCGATGTCCTTTTTTTTTAATTAAATATATTTGCAGCTTTAACGTCAATCAAGCATTAATGAGACTTTTTCAACTGGCCCGGAAGTTAGAAATATCCCCTGAGTCTATTGTTAGTTACCTGTCAGAGCATGACATTTCAATTGAAACCCGTTCCAACACTAAGTTAGAAGAAGAACACGTAACGCTTATTCTTCAGCAATTTAAAACCCCTGAAGATCAGGTGGAAGAAATTCCGAAAGAACTTATATCAGACCGGGACACGATTGCGGAAGCAACCGAAGAAGTATTGAAAAGTGTAGTGGAAACAGAGAGTAAAACGAAAGAAGAAGAAAAAGAAGTAGTTGGGGCTAAACCAGAATTAAGTGGGGCAGATGATGCCTTAACCGGAACATCAACACCCGATGAGGAGCAGGAAGCAAAAGCCGATGAGGAGCAGGAAGACGAAATTGAGGTCATACGGGTAAAAAAGATAAAACTTTCAGGGCCCAAGGTGTTAGGGAAAATTGACCTCCCTGAACCCGTAAAAAAGGAAAAAACCGAACCAAAAACAGAAACTGAAACTCAAGGGCAGGAAAAGTCAAATGCACGCCAACATCGTGACAGACGTCAATTGGATCGAAAGCGAAGGCGTGTAGAAACTCCTGAACAGAAACGCCGGCGAGAAGCCCGAGAAAAGGATCGGCAGAAACGAAAAGAAGAAAAACAAAAAAAAGAGCGGCGTAAACAGTTCTACGTTGAAAAAAGACAATTGCCTGATGGCACTAAGGCAAAGCCTAAAAAGAAAAAGGTGACAGATGAGCCAAAGCACCCAGGCACTTTACCACCATCCCGCTCTAAGCCAGTCGTCAAACATAAAAATCCCATTAAGAGGTTTTGGGCATGGCTAAATGGGGCTTATGATAATTACTAATGTCGTGTTAATGCTCAAATGGCGGTTACACTATTTTTTAGGTCTCATTCTTAAAGTCGGCAGTAGGCAAAGGGCAGTAGGCAAAAAAATACGGGACAACTTCCACTTTTTTGCCTACTGCCCTTTGCAGATTGCTGACTGGCCGAGAACTTTCCAACACTGAAAATAGCGTNCTAGTGTCATGTCACACCTCAAATGGCGGTTACACTATTTTTTAGGTCTCATTCTTAAAGTCGGCAGTAGGCAAAGGGCAGTAGGCAAAAAAATACGGGACAACTTCCACTTTTTTGCCTACTGCCCTTTGCAGATTGCTGACTGGCCGAGAACTTTCCAACACTGAAAATAGCGTTTATAATCTAACTCCAAACGTCAATTGAGGCTTGACACGACACTAGGTTCTGCTTGAAATAAAATAAACCATGTATTGGGCATTACTTGAATATCTCAAAAAAATGGGACGACAATTGGCTATGCCCAATTTCCGGATTATCAGGCATCTCTGTATACAATTCTCTTTTTTTGATCATTTGAGGAAATGATCACCATAAGTTGTTCTGTTTTGGTTGAAACAATTCGACACAACTACCAACCTTATTCGCTTTTGATGTGTCATGCATTTAAGACGTTCTGGCATAATCATTGATTATGTCGGATCAAAACTTCTATTCCACCGTCGAAAGATGAAGACTTAGTATGTTGTTCTATCAAAGCTCCAGCCATGAAAAGATTCTACTTATTATCAGTTCTATTATTGATCACCGCAGTCATAAGTTACAGTCAGGATAAGATCTACAAAAGGGATCATTCCGTTATTGAATGTGTTATTACCGAAGTAGGTATTGAAGAAATAAAGTATTACCTCTCCCCTGATGAAATCAGAAATTCACCCACTTTTTCCATTCCTGTAAGCCAGGTAAGTCGAATAGTACTAAGCAATGGTAGGGAAATGACGTTTAAAGATCCGCTGCAGGATGAGTCATTGTATAGTGAGGACAGGTCACATGCTCTTAAGTTACATTTTTTATCTGCCCTGACTGAGCACCTGGGCTTCACTTATGAAAAAAGTATCAAACCCGGAAGAAGTTTCGAAACAGAGCTCGGTTTGATTGGAATAGGTTTTAACACAGATGATTACAATCGGAGTCAGGGTGCTTATGTTTCATCCGGGTACAAGTTTATTCGTACACCGGATTTTTATACTTCACATATGAAATATGCCCATTTGCTCAAAGGCTCTTACATCAAACCTCAGATTATCCTTTCCGTTTACCAGAACGAATATGACAATGACTTCTTTTTCGGCTCGGGAGTCACTACCAGAAGAATAAAAAGAGATGTGGTGGCCGGGGCATTACTACTGAATTTCGGTAAACAGATTATTTATGACAATGCCTTTTTGATCGATTATTCCGTAGGCATTGGCTATGGCTTCAGCAACCTGAAAAACGATGAACTTGATGGGGGGGATGTTAATGATTTCAGGGCGTTTCACTATGGGTTCATAGCAGGTGATAGTAATTCACCTATAGCGGTAAACGCCCGCTTAAAAATTGGACTTTTACTAAAGTAGTCAAGGTAAGATCGGTTATTGTTTATAAGGCACTTTATTGAGTAAATACTCCATGGCCTCCAGACGTGCTTTGGTTTTCTTATTGGCCTCTATGATCACCCAGGGATTTTTTTTCGTATCGGTGCATTTAAACATTTTTTCTTTGTATTCAGTGTAAACATCCCAGAGTTCCTGGGCCTTTTCATCCACAGGAGTAAGCTTCCAGCGCTTGAGCGGATTAGTGCGTATATCCTCAAATCTTCTTGACTGTTCTTCTTTAGAGATAGAAAAGTATAATTTAATTAAAATGATGCCATCATTAGTGATCATAGACTCGAATAGATTGACTTCATTCATGAACCGCTGGTATTCATCTTCCGTACAGAACCCATTGACAGGCTCTACCACTGCCCTGTTATACCAGCTTCTATCAAAAAAAATGATCTCGCCAGGATTGGGTAAATGACTGACATAACGCTGAAAATACCACTGCCCTTTCTCTTCTTCACTAGGCTTAGGTAACGCGTGAACTTTATAAAACCGTGGATTCAAATGATGGGTGATCCTGCGAATGGCCCCGCCCTTACCAGCGGCATCACGACCTTCGAAAATGACACATACCCTTTTTTGATTTTCAGTCACCCAGTTCTGGAGCTTTATCAACTCCACCTGATTTTTTTCAACCTGGTATTCATACCTGACATATCTTAGCACACGTTCCGGGTTGATATCCTCCTGGTTACCCAGCATCAGTCTTAATGCATTATTAGAGTTTAATAGTGCCAGCTCATTTTTGGTGAAGTTGTAGTTTTTTGTCATTTCAAGAAATTAATCGCTGTACACGGATCGGTGAAAGCGCATGATAACATTCGGATCAGGCAGTACCCTGGTGACTGCCTCATCCTTCCCTTCATATTCAAACGAGGACAGCAGGTGTCTGATACTTTCCAGACGTGCCTCTTTCTTAATATTAGTCTTCACGATTACCCATGGACTATAACTGGTGTGGGTTCTGCTAAACATTTGCTCCTTATAATAGGTATAGCGGTCCCAAAATTCCTGCCCTTTTTGGTCTACCGGGCTCAGTTTCCATCGTTTCAGAGGGTTATTTCTCCTTGCTTCGAATCTTTTGGCCTGCTCTTGTTTTTCTATAGAAAACCAGAATTTGGTCATTTTCACTCCTGACTCAAAAAGCATGTGCTCAAACTCTGGCACCTGCCGCATAAACTGCTGATACTCTCCCACATCACAAAACCCCATAACGGGTTCTACCACTGCACGGTTATACCAACTTCTATCAAAGAACACAATTTCTCCGGCATTAGGTAAAACTTTAGTATATCGTCTGAAGTACCATTGCCCTCTTTCTCTATCTGTGGGTTTAGCCAGTGCCACAACACGCATGGCCCTTGGATTCAGGTGTTCTATAAAGCGTTTGATTGAACCTCCTTTTCCAGCCGCATCACGCCCCTCAAAAATTACTGCCACCCTAAGCTTATGTTTAATAATGTGACTTTGAAGCTTAACAAGTTCTACCTGTAGTTTTCGCAATTGATCCAGATAATCAAGGGTAAAAAGAATTTTCTGAACATCTCTCCCTTTCTCGTTAAGAAGGGTGAGCAGCTCTTGAGAGTTTTGTATTTGATTGAAGTTTTCGTTGGCCAGCAAATGCAACTTATGCATTTTACCTCGCCTCGCTTCATCTGTTATTAAGAACTGGCTCACACTGTACTCGTTTTTAATTGGACCGAACTCCGAAAATGCGAAAAATAAGGCATTTGAACAATTATGGCATTCAATAAATGAATCATGTCGAGTGTATTGAGTTTTCTGACACTCTCCATTCTACGGGTTAAAGGCAATATTTATCCACCTTTTATATCCACTGATATTACCAGCTGCAATCGTTTGGAATGCCCGCCACGATTAAAGACATGACAAATATCATGTCTTTGTCTGACTATTAGGTCGACTCGCCAAAAATAAGAGCAATAATTTAGCATTGTTGTTGAAACGCTTAAACATCAAAAGTCATGAAAAAAATACTGATTCCAATTGACCTGTCCGGTGCCTCGGAAAATGCCATTGACTTTGCCCTGGATGTATTCTCAGGATTTAAACCTGAGCTTTTAATGATCCATGTAAAACAACCTAATGAGGATCTGGAATATCTGAAGACTGCGTTTGGCCAACTTGAAAACAGCAAATTATACAAGACAGGCATTCAGTACAATTTTGAGATAACGAGAGGAGAGCTTCTGGAAGACATTCAAGCTGCCATTGACACTGAAAAACCTGACCTGTTAGTAATGGGTACCACGGGGATCAATGGTTCTGAGCTTTCCAAGGCACTCGTGAAGCTTACCAACTGTCCGTTAATGCTTGTTCCTGAGAATTATCACTGGTCCAAAATAAAACGGATCGCTTATGCCAATGATTTTAAAAATATTAAAGATTCCGCTGTCTTACACCCCTTAATGATACTGGCACAAAAAACGGAGGCCAAAGTCTATCTGCTACACGTTAATCGTGATAACAGCGTAGTAGATAATGCAGAAGCTTCCCTGGAATATTACCTGGAACATGTCCATCATGAATATATCTGCATTACCAGTGATGACATAGAAAGTGCTATAATGAATTTTATCAAAGAAAAGGACATTGATATGCTTGCCGTACTACTGCGGGACCACGGAAAAAATCAGCTTTCCTCGGAAGGCAGGTTAGTAAAGGAGTTAGTAGTGAATTCAAATGTACCTGTACTTAACCTGGTATAACGATGCTTACTGACAGTACAATTTCGTCTATTGTCAGACGAACCGTTCCTCATGCAGGACAGTTCAATCGTCTTCAAAGGAAGTTGACTATTAAAGATCTTTTTCGCAGATGTGATACAACGGATGATCGTTCCGGCATTCATAGCTTAAACATGAATACAGGGATCGATCATCACTCAACATTCAGTGCTATTCCTGTTTTTTACAATAGAGATTTCACAGGCTATAACGTATGCTTCTGTCTTCACTCCTGTTTTCCTAGTGATACTTCTTGAATTTATGCCTGTTTAAGGCAGTATACCGAACCCTCTCTACACTTAGCCATATCAGAGCGAGTTACAGTGGTGTAGCTCGTCGACTTTTTTTCATCTCAATGGCCTGACAGGAATGCTGTGAGGTTAAATTACTATGATAAGGAAATTATTTTCAATAGGGGTTATGATTGCAGCGAGTCTCATGAACGTTAGTGCTCAGTCGTTAAGGCACTATTTTGATGACACTGAAACACGTTACTTAGGCTTTGCTCTTTCCGGTCAGTTTTGGGCGAGGCACACCGCGTTAAACCCTGGGTCTGTAATAAAAGAAAGCCAACAAACTGAAGCCTGGGACCTTTCCGTACGAAGGTATCGTATGAAGTTGTACGGACAATGGTCGCCCAAAAATGAGTTTGTATTGACATTGGGTAACAATAATATAAATCAGGTAAGTAAGACCAGTGGCAGTCCAAAGGTTTTGGATGCTTATACTACTTTCAATTGGAAGAAGTCTTTAAGCTTTGGTATGGGTAAGAATGCCTGGACGGGCTTGTCCCGATATGCGGCACCGTCCACCAGCAGTGGATTGGGTGTGGACATCCAGTTTATCGCCACCCCACTCATCAATAATTCCGACGACTTACTTCGAAAGCTAAGTTTCTTTTTAAAAGGACAGAAAGGCAAATTGGATTACCGGTTTGTACTCGCTAAGCCTTACGCTCCGACTAAGCCATCTACATTTACTGACGTGGCCAAAGTGGCATATAAGGCATCTGATTATCAAATTTCTACTTATGTAAAGTTCCAACTTCGTGACAAGGAAAGTCAGAAGTCTCCCTTTTCTGCTGCAACTTACTTAGGTAAAAAAGACTTATTGACCTTTGGAGCAGGAGCATTTTACCAGCCTGAAGCTACCATGAGCCTTTTTGAGACTGACAGCCTGTTCCATACCGCCTGCTCATTCGCAGTGGACTTATTTTATGAACACCCTGTTTATAAAAAAACGACACTTACTATATATGCTGCCTATTACAATCATGACCTGGGGCCTAATTTCATAAGACAAGTAGGGGCCAACAATCCCGCCAGAACCTTCACAGCCAGTGAGTATATGAATGGAAAAGGAAATAGTGCTTTAGTAACTGGCACAGGGCATATCTACTTCCTTCAAAGCGCTATTATGACGAATATTGAATCATGTACTTTCCAATTTTTTGGTTCATGCTCCCGGGCCTCTTTACAGGCCGTGGGAAAAAGGCTGATACATTGGGAAACAGGCGTTCACTATTTAATGGATAGCCACAGGTCAAAGCTGACCCTGGGATATCAAAACTGGCCCCTGGTAAAAAAAATGGGAGACATAAGTTATATCCAGAATAGACGGTCTTCTGTCATCTTGCAATACCAATTTAAAATCGGCTAAATAAACGCTGTTATGGATGTCTCTGTAGCCCTTTTTAGTGATCTGACATAAGTCACTTTAATTCCAAACATTGCTCAGCACGTTTATTTCCGAATTGTGCCAAATTACACTAAACAAACTTCAAGAGCCATGGTACTTCCTAAACACACACGCAATGTGGAGGATCCTAATGAAAAATTCAAAATCACCTATAAAAAGACGGATGTCAAGGATCCATTCCAAAGTTATGAGATGGTCAGTTATCTGATCGACGCTAAAAAAATACGCCATCGAAAATTCCTTGCTACCCAACGGTTATCATTTAGTATTGGACTTTTTTTAAGTTTTCTACTGGTGGTAGGTCTTTTCGAATGGAAATCTTCCGATAGATCCGGTTCACTTGAAATTGCAGGTATTGCTGATGATTTTGAGGAACTTATGGATATTCCTGTAACAGAACAGCCACCTCCCCCTCCTGTCAAGAAAATTCAACAACCCAATATCGTTGAAGTGGAGGTAGATGAAATCATAGAAGAGATAGAAATAGACTTTGATGTAGAGATCACAGAAGAAACCGTCATAGAAGAGTTTGATTCAGAAGGGCTGGAATTGATGGAAGAAGAAGAAGCAGATGAAATATTCACTATTGTGGAAGTGAAGCCAGAACCTCAAGGAGGTATGGCAGCATTCATGTCTTTTATAGCTAAAAACATCAAATATCCTGACGCGGCACTGAGAACCCGGGTTCAGGGGAAAGTTTTTGTACAGTTCGTAGTTAATTCTGACGGCAGCCTTGTAGATATCGAAGTGATCAAAGGCATAGGCGGCGGTTGTGACGAAGAAGCTGTCAGAGTGATCAGCAAAGCACCCAACTGGATACCCGGTAAGCAACGTGGAAAACCCGTAAGGGTAAGAATGATGGCCCCGGTATTCTTTAAACTTAAAGAAAGGTAGTAGGGTTGTTGAAGTATGTTTGACGAGGAGAGCGCTTGGGCTCTTCTCGTCATTTTAACTCTACCCTACTTTACAGCCTTTAATACTTTAGCCACCATAGTGCCAATTTGAGAAGGTTCAAGCCATCGCGTAACAATAACGATGTCGTGGTCCTGATCTATGACGATAAAATTACCTCCAAAACCAGCAGCGTAACAGACGTTTTCAGGTATTCCTTCCCATTGGTTCTTCCCTCGATTCAACCACCACATATAACCGTAGCGATCATTCGCTTCAGATGGCCTTCTGGCCTCAGTGATCCATTGTTTTGATACCAATTGCTGACCATTCCATTTCCCATTACGTAAAAACAGCAGCCCAAATCTCGCATGGTCTAATGTATTAATAAAAAGCCCTCCACCGGAATGACCTCCACCACTCACTGATTGTACTTTTACACCATCTACTACCACCCACGAATGGTCATAACCAAACCACCTCCAGGTAGTGGAAGCTCCTATTGGGTCCATTACTTTTTCTTTCAACACCAAGGGTAGTGGTTTACGCCAAACCTGAAGTAGCGCGTAACTTAATACATTGACACGCACATCATTGTATTCAAAACGCACTCCCGGTTCGAAAAATTGACGATGTTTCCAGTCGTCGATATCGCCTTCTTTTGGAGGGCGGTCAGACCAATCCTCCATACCAAACAGGCTGCCCGACCAGTCCGATGATTGTGTTAAAAGGTGATGCCATCTAATCTTAGCATTATGTTCCCCCCGGAATGTGTGATCCCATACATAATCTGTAACAGGGTCTTGCATACTTTTGATCAGGCCTTCATCAAGTGCTAAGCCTGCTACGGTGGAAAGGTAACTTTTGGTAACACTAAATGTCATATCTACCCGTTCGATATCTCCCCATTCTGCTACTATGTATCCTCCCTTAAGAATAAGGCCTGCCGGTCCTCCTCTCTCCTTTGTTGGCCCTACTATTTCATGGTATGGTTCCCGTTCAAAACTTTTTAATATCGCCCTGCGAAGATCCCTGGCACCTGAATATTCATTTTTCAAAGCAAAATCCACTGCTTCGTTCAATAACTGTTCGTTTAATCCAATTTTTGAAGGATTTTGTCGTTTCCACTGATGGTCAGGGCAATAGCCATCCTGTCCAAATAAAGAAGTGCAGGATAATGAAAGACTAAAAAATAACAGGTATGTCAAACGCATGTCTATGATTATCAAATTTTGAGCAATTTATCCATTTTAAATCAGGTCAGAATGACCGTTAGCGTAATACGGGCATATAAACTGTTCAAAATTGGTCATTATTGACTTGTAATATTTAACCCACTTTTTACCCGTATGTATATAAGTGTAATAGGTAACAAAGAAAGTCACCTTTGCATGACGTAAGTGGCTTGTCCTTCAACATGATAATTCGTATGTTCGCCAACCCTCCAGTCAAGAAATGAAGTCATTTAATATTATCCCATATCTCGTTAATATTGGCTTGAACAATGCATCGCACAACGGTGAAAAGCGTCACATACGATTCTTGAATGTGGTATCTCTGACCAGCTTTGTCATACTCTCCGCTTTTATTTTTATTAATTTTTTTTATTATAAGAATCATCTTTTGACCTATATAGAAATAGGACTTACCGGTTTTATTTTTTTTCTTTTCTACTTAAACCATATTGGCTTTATTAAATTAGCCAGATTACTTTTCTTTCTGGTTTTTCACTTATTTTTAGTGTCTGTCACGATGTATTTCAAGGTAGGTGAAATGGTAGAATACATGCACCTGATGATGATCATGATGCTTATGTATTTCTATATACATTCCAGGGTGTTCACTGCAATGTATTTTATTAACCTTGTTCTTTTCTACCTGCCACAACTGGTATATCACCCTTACCCTGAAGAAAATTATTCCTGGATGATCCCTTTGGTGCTATTTGTTTCAATGTTCATCATCACCAAAATATATAGTAGAGATCAACGTAACTACCAAAAAAAACTGGATGATCGTAACAGGCAGCTACAGGAGCTCAATCGACAAAAAGATGAAATTGTGGGCATAGCTGCACATGATTTGAAAAGCCCTCTCAATAGAATTGAAGCGCTGGTATCATTAATCAAAATGACGTCCTCAAACCTAACAGATGAGCAAAAACTGTTACTGGATTCCGTGGCTAAAGTATCCAAAGACCAAAATGAAATGATAAGAAAAGTACTGGATCTCAGTGCTATTAATCTTAATCTGGCAGGTCAAGAGGTATATAAAGTTAATGTACAGGAAATACTGAATTCAGTCATCCAGGAGTTTTCTCACATTGGGCAGGATAAAAATATCAGGATCAATTACACAGGTAAAAGAGCTTATATCCTGGGCCAACGTGAAAGCCTGCGAAACATTTTTGAAAACCTGATCTCCAATGCCATTAAGTTTTCTCCATTTAACACCACAATATCTGTTTCTTCCTGTTTTTCACATGACAAGGTAGCCATAGAGATCAGCGATCAAGGCCCGGGATTTACTGAGGAAGATAAAAAGGCTATGTTCAAACAATTTAAAAAACTAAGTGCACAGCCTACGGCTAATGAATCTTCCAATGGTTTGGGACTATCCATAGCTAAAAAATACGTAGAGGCATTGAAAGGGAAGATCACTTGTGAAAGCACACATGGCAAAGGCGCTAAATTTATTGTACAATTTGATCGTCTGCGTCAAAAAGATTTGGATTTCAGTTAGCGCTTTACTGGAAATTAGTAAAGACCTGAAGCGAGCCTGATCAGGTCTAACAGAATTTCAAAACCATCGCTTTCTTTCAGAAATAACACTCATCGTAATGATAAAGTTAATGCTATTTAAGGGCAGCAAAATTGCTTAATTCAATATAAAACCCATCTTAAAGAAATATTAAATTAGTTTTTACTAATTATATTAGTATATTTGATTAACATCAATGTTATTCAAATGAATAAATCAGGTCATGCAGATCTACCTCTCCATAATGGCCGAGTGCCATATTGGCTCGCCCAACGAATGGCAAAACTAGGTGGTGCCATAACCGAGTCTATCGTAATGGAATATGGTATAGATGCATTTATGGCTAAATTGAGTGATCCGCTATGGTTTCAATCTTTTGGGTGTGTTCTTGGTATGGACTGGCACTCTTCCGGCATTACCACTTCCGTCATGGGGGCTTTAAAAAAGGCCCTTAATCCTGTTGCCCACGATCTTGGTATATATGTATGCGGGGGTCGTGGTAAACACTCTTTAAAAACACCACAGGAGTTAATAAGCCTTGCGGATAGAACGGGATTGGATGGCAAAAAACTTGTACAGAGCAGCAAACTCAGCGCAAAAATAGACAACACAGCGGTACAGGATGGTTATACTATATACCTTCATAATTTTATTGTGACCAAAGCCGGTCACTGGGCAGTTATACAGCAGGGGATGAATACGCTAAATGGTATGGCCAGGAGGTATCATTGGTACTCAAAAGTGATGAGCTCTTTTATTAAAGAGCCTCATGCCGCAGTATGTGGTCAAAATAAAGGACTAATCCTGAATCTAACAGCTGAGGAAGCTTTGGAAACACAACAAGGCATTCTTAACCTGACATCAGAAAACCCCGAAACACTATTAACAGAAGCCCGAAGGATACTAATGCCACGCCATCATAATGTCAGAAGTCGGGATGTGGATCTAAAACGCTTAGGAAGTATATTGGCGTTAGCCCATGAAAAGAAGGTAAGTTCATTTGACGAGCTGCTATTAATCCGGGGATTGGGGCCAAGAACGATCCAATCACTTACTTTGGTCAGTGAGGTAATTCATGGCACCCATAGCAGATTCAGTGATCCTGCACGTTTTTCATTTGCGCATGGTGGCAAAGATGGCCACCCATTCCCTGTGCCGCTCAAAGTGTATGATCAAACCATCAATATACTCAAAACATCTGTTGAAAAGGCCAGAATTGGACTTTCCGATAAAAGAACCGCGCTAAAAGACCTGCACAGGGCCGCAGTAAGGATCGAACAGGACTTTAGTCCCGTTAAAAAGAATTTTGATGAAATTATCAAGGAAGAGAAGAAACACTCCTATCGGTACGGCGGCATGACGGCAGCGGGCCCCTCAAAGCCACCTAATGAGCAGCTTTCATTATTCTAAAGCATTATATTTGCTCCAAACTTCTTTTCCTTGAAACAGATTGTATTTCGTTTCGGCCTGCTTGCCACCGCATTAATGGTGCTGATGCAATTGAGCAAGTATTCTCTCTTTGCCAGGGACCTGACTAATGAGATCTTTTCAGTTTTCATAGCCTGCCTGCTTATTGGATTTGGTGTGCTGGTAGGACATATTCTTCGAAATAAACAAAAAACTGAAGCAATATTATTAAATCAAGAAAAAGCACATCAACTGGATTTAAGTAAGCGGGAATACGAGGTCTTGATAGAAATGGTGGATGGAAAATCGAATAAAGAAATAGCAGAAACACTTTTCATTTCTGAAAGCACGGTAAAAACACATGTTTCCAATCTATTCATAAAATTGGATGCAAAACGCCGGACTGAAGCCATCCATAAAGCAAGAAACCTGGATTTGATCTAGCTATAAGACAGCTTCAATTTGGCTGCTTTATAACAAAATAGGCTTATCCCCAAGGAAGTTTTACTATGAAGTGGAAATATGTAAAATCATTTTTCTATTTACACTAGTCACGATCGCCCTACCTATAAAGATAGCATCAGGTTCGTCCCTCCTATTTCACATGACATTCTGAATATGGTTTTTGCTATCTTACCATAAAGACCTGCTTCATAAAAAATAGTAAGAATTGAAAAATGGTACTTTAGTATGATTGCCTAAATGCTATTTATGCCCTATTTACACCAAAACGAAATTTAAAACATGAAAACTATCATTTTAAAAAACGGTATTTACGCATCACTCTGTGTAGTGGGAATACCTCTGATATTTTGGTCTTTAGCAGATGAAAAGCCTAATTACGATCTTGATGAAATCATAGGGTATAGCACTATGATCCTATGTATGGCCTTTGTTTTTTTAGGTATACGCGAATACAGGGATCAAGAATTAAATGGTTCCATCTCATTTGGGAAGGCGCTAAAAACAGGCTTATATATAGCATTAATACCTTCTATCGCGTTCGGCATTTATGACCTTATTTACATCATGTACTTAGACCCTGACTTCTACGATAATTATTACAATCACTATATCCAGGAGTTACAAGGTGAGCTATCAGGGAATGATTTAAAAAAGGCCATTGTGGAGTTAAATGAACAAAGAGATTTTTTCAGAAATCCCGGTATCCAGTTCATGGTAATGTTTCTTACTGTGTTCATGATAGGAATAATCTTCTCCATCATTTCATCTTTTATACTTAAAAAAGTAGATAAACAAGCTGCATAGTATTAATTACTAACTATTTGTCAGAATCAGATACATGTCTAATCAAATAACAAAATATGAATAACAGAAAGGTAACAGGAATCGGTGGTGTATTCTTCAAATCCGATGACCCGGAAAAAAGCAGAGAGTGGTATAAAAAGAATCTTGGATTGGTGACTAATGAATATGGCTCACTATTCGAATTTCGCTTGTCTAATGAGCCCGATAAAAAAGGCTACCTGCAATGGAGTCCTTTTAAAAAAGATACAGACTATTTCGAGCCTTCTCCAAAAGAGTTTATGATCAATTACCGGGTAGAGAATCTTGCAGAATTAGTCAATGAACTGAAAGCTAATGGTGTCACTGTATTGGATGAAATAGCAGAATATGAGTACGGAAAATTTGTCCATATTCTTGATCCTGAGAATAATAAAATTGAGCTATGGGAGCCCATTGACAACGTTTTTACAAAAATGTATGAGGGGAAGACCACAAAGTAGTTAGAATACCATAGGCCACAAAATCACATCCACTCTTCGATTGCCCCTCCTACCGGATCCGGAGTAATTGGTGTAGAGTGGATTGGTCAGGCCAAAATCGCGTATCTCTATGAGTTCTTTGGCAATACCTTTAAGTAGTAACCTATCTACCACCGCTTCACCTCTCATTTTAGAGAGCCATTCGTTGTATTCTATGCCACCTATGTTATCCGTATGACTAAATACAATGATCTCGTAGTTTTCCAATTGCTCCACCGAATTGATGAAATCATAAAGTTCGGCTACCTGAAATTCATCTACATAATAACTTCCACCACCAAAATAGATACTTTTGATTAATAACGAATCCTGACTTACTCCATAAGAAGCCAAACTTACAAGCAGTATCATCAGCAAGTAACGCACGAAAAAACTAACGTAAAATCATGCTGTCTGGTTCATGATGTAAATTGAAATGGCTAACCTATAGACTGGATCATATTTGAGAGTATAATAATACCTTCTTTCAAATACTGATCATTGACCTGAAGTCCTGAACTCACCTTATTTTCAGTATCAATGGTATTACCTGATAAGTTTTTGTTTGTAACTTCATTCACCTTTGATGCTTCCATTTCCTCTTTTCTCTTTTTCTCGTTCAATGAAATGGTGGTTTTGGCAAGGTTTTGCTTAAGTTCATTCGCCTGTGTCACCAACTCTTTTAGTTCTAAATCATTCAACAACCTGCTTTCATAGCTATTATTGAGCTCAGAGATAAGCTCAGGTGACACGTCCGAAGTCAGGTTATAGCGAGCACTACCGATCTGGTCCCAGGGTAAGGCACTTGGGTTTGCACTTTCACCAAATTCACTGGCTTCAAAGGCGGAAGGGAGGTCAATGTCCGGACTCACACCCAGATGCTGTGTACTGCTACCTGTGACCCGGTAAAATTTTTGTAAGGTCAATTTTAATTGACCTACTTTACCACCATCCGGCACATCAATGTATTTGTTAAGGTCGATGACGCTCTGTACTGTCCCCTTACCAAAAGTCTGCTCTCCAATGACCACACCACGTTGATAATCCTGGATAGCTCCTGCAAATATTTCAGAAGCTGACGCGCTAAAGCGATTGATCATTACAGACAAGGGTCCATCATAAATGACATCAGGGTCTTCATCCTCACCAACTTCTATTTTGTTACTGGATGTCTTAATTTGTACCACAGGCCCATCCTTGATAAATAATCCGGTCAAGTCTATGGCTTCTGCAAGAGATCCTCCTCCATTATTTCTAAGATCCATCATAAGGCCATCTATTCCTTGCTCATTTAATTCCAATACAAGTCGCTTGACATCTCTCGTAGTGCTATTGTAATCAGGGTCGCCATTTTGATATGCCTCAAAATCCATATAAAATCCGGGTAAGGTGATCACACCTACACGATATGGTCTGCCATCTTTCTCAAAATTTATAATTTCGGACTTGGCTTCCATGTCTTCTATTTTGATCTTCTCCCTTACTAGTGTGATCTCTTTAGAAGGGCCCTTTACCCCGGTTTCTGCTGCCAGTATTTCTAACCTCACAGTAGTGCCTTTTGGCCCTTTGATCAATTGAACAACATCATCAATACGCCAACCGATCACATCCACCATCTCACCATCCACACCTTGAGCTACCCCCACGATAAGGTCATTTTCCTGTAGGCTTTTGCTCTTTTCTGCGGGGCCTCCAGGCATAACCTGGGCTACTTTAGTAAAATCATTTTCGGTCATTAAACGTGCACCTATACCTTCCAAAGAAAGGCTCATATTTTGACGGAAACGATCGGAAGTACGTGGTGAAAAATAATTAGTATGCGGATCATATGTTTCGGCCAATGTGTTCATATATAGTTCGAAAACATCTTCCGAAGTGTATTGGTCTATATTCTTTTGAAAACGCCGGTATCGCTTCTCCATAGTCTCGCGGATGTCACCATCTTCCTTACCATTGAGCCTTAAATTCAACACCTGACTTTTGATCACCTTACGCCACAACTCATTTAGCTCTTTTTCGTCATTTGCCCACGGCATTTCGGATCGGTCCGTGTTGTAGAACTCATCAATGGTATAATCATAAGATTTGTCAAATAACACGTTACGCACGTACGACATGCGTTGATTAAACCTTTGTCTGAATACATTATAAATCTCAAAAGCAAAATCGATTTCCCCCAAACTACTTAAGTCGTCGAGCCTGGTGCGGTACTTTTCAAACCCCTCTATATCTGACTTCAGGAAATAGGAATGATTATTATCAAGCGCCTGAAGATATTCATCCAGTATAATAGAGGATAATGAATCGTTAAGGGTTATTTTTTTAAAATGATAGGCATTCAATATCTGAACCATCAAACTGGCTTCCCTTGAATAATGTTCCTTAGGGTGAAGGTCCAAGCTATCTGCCTCCCACACTTTGGCCAGCACATTAAAATGTACGGCTACCATCATCAACAATAATACAATAACTCCTTTCTTCATATCCATCTAAAATTAAAATTTAAGTATACCTGTCACAAGCGAAAAGAATGCCATAAACTCCTAACGGTTTTGAAATGAATTTATTGGGTTTTTTCGATGTCAAACTCTTCTAAAAATTTTTGGGCCTGTTCCACGTTTTGGAAATCATAACTTTTCTTTTCACCCATATTACTATGTATATCAACCTTTACAAGGTTGACCATTGCATTTTTCTTGAATTCCATCTTTTCCGGCCTAAAGGCTTCGTAGTTCTCTTCTTTAGCTATATGGAACTGAGTAGCTCTTATCGAACCACAATACTGACATTCATAATGTTTGACCAGTTCGCCCTCAGATGTATCTGTAGCTTGTTGGATGATCTCCTCTCTCACTACTTTCATAGTGAAAAAGCCACAATTATTACACTGTAAAGCTTCAAGCCGCCCTTCATATTTCTCCACTTTGGTAGTCCCGGTAACTTCATCGATCCAAACATCATAATCCATGGAAAAGACTTCCTCTTCAGCCCTCATACCTTCATCCAGGTGCACATCCTCTTCATCCTCTCTCAACAAACGCATTTTATTTCCAGTTTCAGAATTAACACGTGGCATGTACCTCCATTTCTTTAATTTCTTGTCAAGTTTGGTAGGATAGTAATATTGTAATATTAATGAACCTATATATCCTACTAAGGTACCTCCTGCTATGGCAATAAAAGCACGTACTGAGAACCAAATCGCATCAAATTCGAGTGTGCCACTTCCATAGGTGTTAATAATAAAAACCACACCTATTGCCAACACAATGAATGCGTATTTGTAAGATTTGATCTCATTTTCCCGGATGAAATCGTATTTCTTTTTATAATCATTCAGAGAGGAGACCCTGACGTTATGAATGATATAGATCAAAACGGCAATGACCACGGCGGCCGCTGATCCAAACATCATGATCTGATGAAAAGTGGCCAGGAAACCACTTGCTGTTGACTCTTCCATTAATATTCACAGTTTTAAGGTTAGATTCTACTAATATACTCAATACTTGCTTACACCAAGCATTTTGGGATTTCATTCATGACCATCTGACAGCTCATATTTTTATGACCACATAAAAAAAGTGAGCCAACGTACTCCCCACAGATTTAAAACAATCCTCACAAGCCATAAATTCCACTGACTATCAATTACTTAAGGATAATATATCCGATCAGCATGTCTTTATTTTTAAAAAATTTGTGCATTTTTACACATAAAATCTAGATATAAAATATAAATATTTGTGTTTATAAGAAATTTAAACCTTTTTTACACAATTCTATTTGTGCAAAAATACACACACTATGACTAATTTTGAAAAGAAGAAATTACAGTTTGAGTTTGCGAGGTTTGCCAAAATGAACTTTGAAAAACCTTGTAACTGCAAAGACGAACGGCAGATAGGCTATTACATTCAGGAACTATCTGCCAAGATCGAGGAATTGCAGGATCAGTGGGGTTATGTACCTGATATGGCGTACACATTACTTGATCAATACAATCAGTTGCATAGAAAAATGGTTTACGCTGATTTTATCAATAGCTATTGAACATGATGCGTTACGTCCCCTCCCCTATTCCATTGAGGTATAATTTTGTTTATACCGCTACGGCGAATAAGTCCGGACGTATGCAATACCACCGCAGCCAACCCGGACAATCCCGGGAAAGGATCAGCCGAACAGAATTTATCACCATATTCAATACACAATCAATACTTGCAGTAAGGCCTATCCCGGAAAAAGCTTCCTCAGTATTCCAATTGGAGTTCTATATCTAACCTTAACAAAGCTTCATTCATAGCACGGTAAACGTAGTTTGTATAAAACCCTGAGTTACGGGCTATCCTACTCTCTCCGTATGCGTTTCATACTTCCATGAACGTGTCAATATGGATTACAATTTAGTATATCGGTACTTTTCGCTAAATATATGGGGTAATTTACCTTCACAGTTTCAACGATTCATTTCGAAGGTATATGCCAACCTATATAACAAGCACTTTTCCAAATATATCATCAAACCTTATTGTAAGTTTAACTACACAGACCCCCATTACCTGGACCAGTTCCGGTCGGCATCAGGAAGTAACAACTATTCCAGCTTTCAGGATTTCTTTACACGTGTCTACAAAACACTTCCGGTTTTTTCCAGTGACTTTATATGGCCTTGTGAAGGATTGCTTTGTGACTATGGAAAGGTAATTGACCTACCCGCTATAAACGTGAAAGGAGATGTAAGGACTATAAAAACAATCTTTGGAGCAATGGGTAACGAGATTGACGATGGTTATTATTTCAGCAATGTATTTTTGCATAACAACAACTACCATCGGATCCATAGCCCGGTGGCAGCAACGGTCATTGAAATCAAGCATATACATGGCGACCTTGTGTTACTCAGACCCTGGCTGTATAAAAATGACCCTTCACTACCTGCGCTTCGCAATGAACGTGTCAATATAAAGTTAAAAGATAATACTGGGCGTCTCTGGTATCTTTCAATAGTAGGCGGTCCTGCCGTTGGCACTATTGTCTTAAATGCTGATACAATTATTGGAAGTCAGCTTATGCTGGGTCAGGAAATCGGTAAATTTTTGTTAGGATCCACCTGCTGCATAGCCGCTCCCATACCATCACAAAAAGTACTGACCGGGCAACAGGTTTTAATGGGGCAGGATTACTAACCTTCAAGGATCTTTTTTAACTCTGTCGGAGAATAGTTTATGGACTTGAGTGTCTTATTATCCGACGTACGGTACACCAGGTACTTGCCATCTCTTGGTTCATAGTAACAAGGTGTGTTTTTTTCCTTCTGATAATAAGCTACCGTAGCCTTGGCGTCTTCTTCGGTATCGCATGCCTTGCTCATATTAGACCGTTGTACCTCGTCAAATAACGCCTTAAATTTATCTCCCAATCCAAATTCCAGTATAGCACCTGATAACACATACTGAATATCACAAAGAGCATCCGCTATCTCCACAATATCATTGTCTTTTATCGCATCTTCCAGCTCCTTCAGTTCTTCGGATATCAGTGCCACACGAAGATCACACCGCTTTGGACCTGGTATACCGGGCCGGTCTAAAATAGGATGTTGAAATGTTTTATGAAATTCAGCGACTTGATTAAGAGCATCTGGTTGTTGCATACGAAAGGTTTCTAAAAATGATCCTCAAAAATAGAAAAGGCGACATAATTCACCGGCTTTCCTATAGATTCTTTTGCAGTAATTATTTAGTCATTCACATATGTTTCAATTATACCACCTGTTAAACGTAAAATCGTTACCTGCGAATCAATGAGATTATAAATAGCTTGTAAACGAGCAATTGCGGCTGAAACATTTGTATTTTGAACGGCACGGTTATCAAAAGAGTTGATTGATCCATTTTTGAACTTTTCCTCAGATATCATTAGACTCTTAAGTGAAGACTCATACCTCCTATTATTGATAGCATAAAGTTGCTGACGAAAGTTATACTGATCCACAGCTTGTTTAAGATCCCTTGCAAGAGAAGACTTCAAACGTTCTACACGCACAGCACCGATATCTTCACTAATTATAGCATTCTGAATAGCTCTATTGATCCTTCCTCCATTAAATAATGTAAATGAAATGGTAAAATTAGCACCATAAGTGATATTTTCATTATTCCCTTGCTCAGGTAATTGATTGCCATTTCTGACATCAGAAGGCCAATCACTTATGTCCTGTTCATTTCTGGTGAAATCATAGTTGGCAGCTAATGTAAGTTGTGGATACCTTTCCCCGCGTCGCAACGCCAGATCATACCCTAATACAGATTGGGTTAAGTATTGTGTCCGAAGATCCACATTTGATGTTTCCATTTTCCCAAGTAAGCTCTCAAAATCTATAAGATCAAAATCAGCTATTAATTCATCGGTAAGATTATAAACTTGTTGAGCGTCTTCATTTCCCAATAGGAAATTCAAATTTGAAACAGAGTTTTGATAAGCTAATTGTTGATTTATATAATTTGTGGAATCGGAAAGATAATTTTCTTCCTCTAATAATAGGTCTGACGTAATAGAACTGCCCAACTCAGTACGTGTCTTAATAAGTTCATACCGATCTCTACTCAGCTTCAATTGCCTGGCAAATTCATCTAATCTTTGCTCTTCCAATAAAGCAATGTAATAACCTAGAATAACAGACTGAATGGTATTGGAGATTACAATAGAAGCATTACCTGCTGATTCTCGTTGTAGTGTCTCTAAACGTTGTTTACTAATCTTTATATTGTGAATATTAAGCAAACTCCAATTAAGTGCTAAAGAAGGAACCACTTGGGTCGTTTTAGTCTTGCCTATAATTGAAAAGGGACTTAAGGCTTCTCGATTATCAAAAATTGTTTGACTACCTGTAAGTTGTGCTGTTAAGGACGGGAACAAACCCGCCTCACCCCAATTATTATTGTTTTTAGCCAACTCAACATTTCGTTTCTCTATTAGTATATCATAATTGTTATTTAAGCTTAGAGCTATCGCATCTGAAAGTGACAACTGATTTTGACCAAATAATGGTGTAAAACTCGAACAACACAGTATTAAAATACCAAACTTCAACATATTAAAAATATTTAACACAAGTAATTTTATCATGCGGACTCTCTGTACTGCTCCAGTCTGCGTTCATCTATCAATACCCGTTCCACATCCTCTCTTTCAGGCTTAGTACCTGTCCATAGCCATTTAGCATACCGCCGCACGTCATTAAAGAAAAGAATAATAACAGGGAAGAAGAGAAGTATAATGAATGTTCCGATCAGCACACCATAAGCCACAGAAACTGCCATAGGAATTAAGAATTGTGCCTGAAAACTCTTCTCCATGATCAACGGCCACAAACCCGCCACCGTGGT
The DNA here is from genome assembly GCF_007097395.1 of Fulvivirga sp. M361. Classification (GTDB taxonomy): domain Bacteria; phylum Bacteroidota; class Bacteroidia; order Cytophagales; family Cyclobacteriaceae; genus Fulvivirga. The sequence continues at coordinate 306,724 of NZ_VKDC01000007.1, read as the reverse complement.
AATAGAGGTAAGCATAATAGGGCGGAAACGCGCTAATCCGGCATTGTAAGCTGCCTGATAGACACCTTGCTTTTCTTCTTTCACCAGTGTATTGAATTTGGCCAGAAAAACTACTGCATCATTAATGATCACCCCGGATAGTGCTATCATACCCCAGGCGCTTAGCAACGAAACCGGAAGGCCTTCTATGCCGTGCCCAATGGAAGCTCCTATCCACCCAAGTGGTATCATAGCTATGATCATCACCGCCTGGTAAAAGGATTTAAAGGTGAGCATCAGAATAAAGAAAATAAGCAGAAATGCCCCTCCGAAAAACAACCCTATCTGGGATTGGGCCCGTTCACTTTCTTTTGATTGCCCTCCGTAATCGACCTCTACAGAGGTATAGTTCTGTAAAACTTTGGGAATAATATTCTCTTGTACGTCTTTAAGGATTGGTGGTACTTCGCCAAAAGGGTCAACCATATCCGCTTCCACGGTAATAGCTCTTTTAGCGTTATAGTGTCTTATTCCACTTAACCCACGCTCAATGTCATAATCTGTCAACTGGGTTAACGGAAATTCAGAGTCATTGACTTTGACCTTCATATCCTCCAACTGTGTCACACTGATCCTGTCTCCTTCGGGGTACCTTACCCATACACGTACTTCATCCGAACCTTTTTGGAGTCGTTGTACCTCCTCACCAAAAAAGCCTTGCCTTACCTGGCTGGTAATGTCCGAATGAGTAAGTCCCATGAAGTAGGCTTCAGGTTTCAGATCAAATAACATCTCCCTTCTGCCAATCTGTACGTTATCCTGTACGTCTTTGAGTTGAGTTATTTTACGTAATTCATTCTTTAAATCGTCTCTGGCCCGTTGGAGCTCATCATAATCTGCCCCGAGTAATCGTATGGAAATAGGTTTACCAAACCTGTTCTGACCACCTACCAGCAGCTTTTCAGCGTCCGGCACCTCCCCTATCTTATCCCTGATCCCATTTATAATGTCATATTCATTAATGCCTGTACCATCCAGTTCTCTGTAAAAAACAGATATCTGACCGGCATGGCTACCATTATCGCCTCCATCACTTGTCGAGCCTAGTCCGCTAAATGTAAATTTCATGATGTCTTTCCCATCACCCACCTGTTCTTTAAGTTCATCATTTACCTCCCATACTATATTTTCAAACTTCCTGAGATAGCCTTCAGTTACCTGCTCACGCGTACCGGGTTTAAAGGCGATATCAATTTCAAAATTGGTAAATGGAATATTTGGAAAGAAGGTGGATTTAATAAACCCACCACCAAACAGCCCACCCATAATGGGGAAAAGAGCTATTAAGGTGCAAACGGATATAACACGATACTTCATGGTATATTTCAGTGCATTTCCATACAGATCATATCGCATCCAATCTACAAACCGGTTAATTTGCTTTCTGATCTTAAAGCTTCTTGTGTCCTCACTTTTCACTGAAAGTACTGACTTACTGGCAAGGTGAGCCGGTAAAACAAAAAATGCTTCCAACAGAGAAAAGCTAAGACTGGCTACCACCACAAAGGCCATATCTTTTAAAAACTCAAAACCTCCGGTTAAAAAGAATAAAGGCATGAAAGCAACAATAGTCGTGGTAACCGAAGTGGTAACAGCAGGTAGCACTTCCATGGTGCCATTTACGGCAGCTTTAATGGGGTTTCCCGTTTTCTCAAAATGTGAATAGATATTTTCGGCGATCACGATACCGTCATCTACCAAAATACCGATGACAAGGATCATCCCAAAAAGAGATATCATGTTAATGGTCAACCCAAAGAACGCTCCAAGGATGAACATCCCCAAAAAAGAGGAGGGTATACCCCACGCTACCCAGGCAGAAAGCCGTATACTTAAAAATAGTCCTAAAGCAACAAGTACCAGAAGCAAACCTATCATCCCATTGGTGGTTAGCATCTCTAAGCGTTGATTCAGGTAATCCATAAAATCAAAAGAAACGATCAGCTGCACTACGGAGTTGGATGCATTGAATTCATCCGCGTAGGTGTTAATATATTCTGATATCTCTTGCAGATCTTCATCTTCCAGCTTAAGTACTTGTACGAAAACTGCTCTTTGACCATTTATCGTCCATTTATTTGGCACATCTGCAAACTGTTCTTTAATGGTGCCAATATCTCTCAACAGTAACTTGCTGCCATCTTCGTTCGACTTCAAAACAATATCTCCGATAAGCTCAGCATCTGTTTCTTTTGCTTTTGACCGGATGAGTATTTCTTCCGAAGTAGACTTGATCGACCCTGCAGATATATCAAGGTTATTCAGCCGGACAGCTGATGCGACCTGATCGAAGGTTATGCCATACCTGCGAAGATCATTTTCAGTGACCTCAATAGATATTTCCCTATCGTTAAAGCCCATTAGATTAAGCTGGGATACCACACCTGAAGCAAGCAAATCATCTTCTATTCTTTCTCCATATTTTTTTAAGGTATAAAGATCTACATCTCCGGTAATGGCCAGCCATTGTGAAGGTGTAGTGGGTTTTATCTTATAGATAACCGGTTTCTCTGCGTCCTGTGGGAATGAACTAATGGCATCCACTGCATTCTTCACTTCAGTATACACTTCATCAATGTCATAATTCTCCAACACCGTTATCGATATGGAAGCATTATTTTCAGAGCTGTTCGAGTTTACTTCATCAATACCAGCAATACTGGTGATGGACTCTTCAATTTTTGTTGTGACACCCTCTTCCATCTCTTCCGGAGAAGCGCCGGGATATGCCACCAGGATGGAAATATTATTAATTTTCCTGGAAGGGAAAAACGATTTTTTGGTCCCAAAAAACGAAGCAATACCCCCAATAAGTGTTAGTGCTATAATGATATTGGCCAGAATGGGATACTTTACAAAGTATTCTACCAGGCCTTTAACTGAATTCAGCATGATCTTAGTTATTTACTAATTTTGCCCTGGCAGATTTATTTTCCAAATCAATGTCCTTCTCTGTAACTACCTCAGATTTATAGGCTTTCATATTATTATGCGCATTGATCAGAGGTTCCACTACCACTTGTTCACCTTCTGCCAGTCCGTCAAAAATGGCCGTCTCCTCATTATAGCGAAGTATATTTACTTCTCTTATTTTTAATATGGAATCAGCCAGCACATAGACTTCAGACCCATTGAAGATAGAATTCCTGGGAATCACCATACCATTTTCCACTTTCCTTGCCGGTATTTCTGCCGTTAGGTACTGACCATCATAGAGCCTGCGCTCACCACGTGCTATAGCAATGAATACATCGATCGATTGTGTTTCAGGGTTTACATATTCACCGATCCTGTTTACCACACCATTCCATTGATTTCCCCCTTCTGAGGTAATGGATACGTCTCCCCCCAATTGCACCCATTCTATGTCCTTTGAGTCCACATCCACCTTTAATTCGAGTTTATCAGAACGGATGAACTTACCAATATTATTCCCAGGGTTTACAAATGAACCTGACTGTAAATCAACCGTAGAAATGTTACCGCTGAATGGCGCATAATAGCGGTGCTTTCTCAGGTTGGCTTCATCACTTTTAATAGAATAGTAATTACTGAAGATACTCTTTGTTGCAATGAATGTCTTCTCCTTACTCGACTTATAATTCGGCAGCTCCGGAAGGTTTTTATCGAGCTCTATAGATTGGAAATACCTTTCCCAAGCTTCATAATTATCAGAAAAATCGATCTTCATATCTGGGAGGATAGCCGCAAGATCTCTAAGGAAATCACTTTTCTTGGATTGCAATTGAAGCCGGGCTTCAGTATCATCAATTTTAAACAGTAAGTCTCCTTTAAAAAACCGCTGACCTTCTTTCAAAGGCTTTGACCCGGAGGTCATTCTACCGGAGACTTCAGCAATCAGGTCTAACATCTCAGCAGTCCTGACCCGTCCAAAAGCAACAATGTTGGTCTGGACTTCATCATATTTTACCGGTTGGGTTTTTACATATTTCCGAATTTCTTTCGGTTCCTCTTTCTTTGGTGGCTCTTTCATCTTAGACAGCATGCCGGAAAGCGCTACTGACCCTACAAGAATGACCAGGCCAATGACCACAATAATTATTTGTCTGAGATTCATAAGTTTTGGCAGGTATTAGGTTAACTCTTATTATAGACTGTTATAATCGCGTTTTGTTTCAGTTTTAAGGGAAGAAAAGAATACAGCATTCAAACGGTTAATTATCGTGTTGAATGACAGGATACTTGAAACGATTATTTTCAAACCGCGTCGGCAAAAGTAAAAAGTTTCCATAACGAGTTCTCTATATTTGCACCCCTGATGAATGAATGATATGAAAGATTTTATAGCAGAGTTAAAGTGGAGGGGCATGGTACATGATATTATGCCTGGAACAGAGCAACAACTGGCCAAAGAAATGACCGCCGGATACATTGGGTTTGACCCTACCGCCGACTCTTTACACATTGGTAGCCTGGTACAGATCATGACGTTGGTGCACTTCCAGCGAGCAGGACACAAACCCATCGCTTTGGTAGGTGGCGCTACCGGTATGGTGGGCGACCCTTCCGGTAAATCTGCCGAACGAAATCTGCTGTCGGAAGACATATTACAACATAACCTTTCCTGTGTGAGAAAACAGTTGGAAAAATTCCTGGACTTTGAATGTGGTGATAATGCGGCAGAAATGGTAAATAATCACGACTGGTTTAAAGACTTCTCTTTCCTTGATTTTATACGTGATGTAGGTAAACACATTACGGTAAATTATATGATGGCAAAAGATTCGGTGAAACAGCGTCTGGAAACCGGGCTGTCTTTTACAGAATTCAGTTATCAGTTAGTACAGGGATATGACTTCTACTGGCTATACGAAAACAAGCATTGCAAAATACAACTGGGGGGATCAGACCAATGGGGAAATATCGTTACAGGCACAGAACTGATCCGAAGAAAAGGCCAGGGTGAGGCTTTTGCAGTAACCACTCCATTGATCAAAAAAGCGGATGGCAGCAAATTTGGCAAAACCGAGGGAGGCAATGTATGGTTAGATCCTGAAAAAACATCTCCTTATCTTTTTTATCAATATTGGATGAATGCTTCTGATGTAGACGCTTCTTCTTACATCAGAATCTTCTCATTGCTCAGTAAAGATGAGATCGAAGCACTTGAAAAAGCACATGCCGAAGCTCCTCATGAAAGAAAATTACAACAGGCCCTTGCTAAAGACATCACAACAAGAGTACATTCTGAAGAAGACTATGAGATGGCGGTAAAAGCCTCACAAATCCTTTTTGGTAAATCTACTACAGATGATCTGACTTCATTGGATGAACGAACACTACTGGCAGTGTTTGATGGAGTACCTAAAGTAGATGTAACAAAAGCAGCCTTAGAGGCTTCCAGTGATGTAACGGAACTCCTTTCGGAAACTACAGAAGGCACTATTTTTAAATCCAAAGGCGAAGCCCGAAGACTGATACAAGGCGGTGGGGTAAGTATTAATAAACAGAAGCTTACAGATCCAAATCAGAAAGCTGAGTTTTTATTATTACAGGATAAATACCTGCTTGCCCAAAAGGGGAAGAAGAACTACTACCTGATCCATGTAAATTGAGTATCGGATGGCGAATTCGCCATCCGATTATGATCATTATTTTCCAAGGCTTATGAACCTGTAGCCAATGGAAAGCTGGAAAACCTGGTTCTTTTGAGAAGCCAGAGCAACATTATCATCAATCTCTGACAGCCCCAGATTATATCTTGCATCTGCTGTCAGGCCAAATGGAAGATCAATACCTGCTCCTATCCCCAGGCTAACATCCGAGCCTTTGTAAGCATCTTTGAGATCAGAAGTCTGTGCAAGTTCTTCCAAAACGTCATTATCACTTTCTGCGTTTAAAAGAAACCCAAACTGTGGTCCAAGCTGAAGGTTAAGCCCTCCTATTAAATACAGCTTGAGCAATACCGGGATATTCAGATAATTAAAATTTGACTTAGCATCTTCAACTCCACTAAATTCAAATTCAGCTCCTTGTGATGAATAGATCAATTCAGGTTGTATGGCGAACTTCGATACTTTAATAGTTGCGAATGCCCCCACATGATATCCCGTTCTGGAACTAGCATCCGTATCCGTATCTATATTGGCAAAGTTAAGCCCTCCTTTCAGCCCTAACCTAAAGCCAGCCTGGGCATTGGATTGCACTACTATTCCTACTAATAAGACAATGGTTAAAAGTGTTAATTTTTTCATAATAGATTGGTTTGTTGAAACCTGACTATGAATCGTACTTCAAGTACCGCTAATTCAAGTCATAGCGGATCCCGAATGACAAAACAGCCTGGTCAAAATCATTGATCACAAATTTGAACTGCGCAAAAGGTGTAATCACAGAATTAATATCGAAGTTCGATCCTATCCCCAGGTTCAAACCAAGTTCAGAGTCGGTTTCATTTTCTCCAGTAGCAGTTTCAAACTTAAACGTAGACAAGTTTAAACCTGCTAAACCATAAACTGAAGCTGCACTGGAGCCTGCAAAATAAAAGTGAGCATCGGCATTAAGCGTCCAAAAGCCATTATCTCCTTCAATAAAGAAAATATTTACCTCAGGGGACAGGGCCAGATTATCTTTTAAAAAGAATTCACCGTTCAGGTTAAGACCAAATTCTTCTACATCAGTACCATAAGCGAAGCCACCGCCGATACGTGTTTGACCTTGCGCAGTAAATACGCCAACCATTAAAGCAAATAAGACAACTAGGGAGATTTTTTTCATAATACTATTTTAAGTTTTCTCAATGATACGAAAAAAGCGCATATGGAAACCCGTGAAAACAATTTTTATACCGATCAAATTGTACAGGCTATAGTTCAACTTAAGGGGCCACCATTTATTGCTAAAAATTACATGAATAACTTCAAATTATAGCTTAACCATCCGTCTTCAAAGCCTATCTTTTAAATCGGAATGTTCTAAATATGTAATAGCTTCCTGGTAACCTATTTTGAAAATTTCCTCTGCTTTGTTGATATCCAAAACTTTATACTCTTCCAGTCCGGCCGGCTCGATAAAGTAATCACATAAGTGCCGTCTGCTGTAAACATTGCACGTAATGGCCATCATCAACGACCTCTCCATGACATCCTTAGCGTTTTTCGCATCATAATCGGAGTCTACCGGATTGGAATGAGAGGCTATCACCAACGCACACTTTTCCCTTATCGGCTCCACCGGCAAGTTATTTAGTATCCCTCCATCCACATATAGCTGGCCGTCAAACGCCACCGGATCAAATAACACAGGTATACAGGAGGACGCACAAATGGCCGGCACCAATGGTCCTTTATCAAAATAGGTAGTTTTTCCCGTTTTAATATTCGTTGCCGCCGCGTAAAGGGGTATCTTTAAAGACTCAAAGGTATCTTCTTTTAAATGTTTGCTTATGAACTTATTAATAGCATCCATTTTTAATACCCCTTTCCAGCTCATCGCCAGCTGTAAAAAGCGGGCAGTTTTAATTTCTGTAATAATTTCAAGGATCCGTTCTACAGAAAACCCGGCTGCATAAAATGTCCCTATTATAGCGCCGGCGCTTGCACCTGAAATAGCTGAAATATGTACATCATTTTCTTCAAGGGCTTTGATCACCCCAAGATGAGCTACCCCCCTTACTCCTCCACCCGATAATACAAGGCCTACATCATGCATACTGCTATTTATAATATTTCTTTTAGTGGGAACGTTTGATCCAGACGTACCCCTCTATCGGTATGTTTTACTGTACAACATTCGTTAACAGGGTCATGCTCCAAAAAGAGAACATAGTTATTATCCGCCGCCTCTTGCATGAAATCTGCCTTTTCTATCATGGTCAGCAGTGGCCTGGTATCATATCCCATAACATATGGTACGGGAATATGTCCAATTGACGGCAATAAATCTGCCGCAAAAACGATGGTATGTTCTTTATATTTGATTTTGGGCAGCATTTGTTTATCTGTATGGCCGTCCATACTTAAAACATCGAATTGCGAAAACGGACTGGGTTTATCAAAATCAACAAATTTCAAATGACCGCTTTCTTCCATGGGAAGAATATTTTCCTTCATGAAACTGGCCTTTTCCCTGGGGTTAGGTTCTATGGCCCATTGCCAATGGTCCTTGTTTGACCAGTAGTTAGCATTTTCAAATGTTAGCTCACCCGCATTATTTTTAACACCTCCGCCACAATGATCAAAGTGCAGATGGGTGAGGAACATATCAGTGACATCGTCGGCTGAAAAGCCTGATTGCTTCAATGAATTGTGAAGGCTGTCATCACCACTAAGGTAATAATAGCTAAAAAACTTTTCGCTTTGCTTATCCCCTATTCCATTATCAATAAGGATCAGTTGCTCTCCATCTTCTATTAATAAACATCGCATGGCCCACTGGCACATGTTATTTTCATCTGTTGGGTTTGTTCTTTGCCAAATGCTCTTAGGCACTACGCCAAACATGGCTCCTCCATCTAGTTTAAAAAATCCTGTATTGATTACGTGAAGTTTCATATGCTACTTTCGGGTTAATTATAAGGTATATTTATACTGTGCACCTAAAAATAGGGGGATATAAAAAAACCACAAGCTATTCACCTGTGGTTTTTTTATATCCCTGATATTTATCATTCCTGGTATGTCCCCATGGCACAGAATTTATCAATACGCTGCGCTATTCTTGTTTCAGGGTCAATCTTATTAAGCTCTGCAATATTTTCAATGATCACCTTTTTAAGCTGACCTGCCATCCATTTCACATCGGTATGGGCTCCACCTAAAGGCTCTTTAACGATGCCATCAACTATTTTTAACTCCGCCATATCTTTAGCAGTTAGTTTTAATGCCTCAGCAGCTTCTTCTTTGTAATCCCAACTTCTCCATAATATGGAGGAACACGACTCCGGCGAAATTACAGAATACCAGGTATTTTCAAGCATAAGTACTTTGTCACCTATGGCAATCCCCAATGCGCCCCCGGAAGCACCCTCTCCTATTATAATACAGATTACCGGCACTTTTAACATGAACATTTCACGCAGGTTACGCGCGATAGCCTCACCTTGTCCGCGTTCTTCAGCCTCCAGCCCGGGAAAGGCCCCCGGAGTATCAATAAGTGTCACAATAGGCTTACCAAATTTTTCGGCCATTTTCATCAATCGAAGTGCCTTTCTATAACCGTCAGGATTAGCCATACCAAAATTACGCTCCTGGCGCTGCTTGGTATTCCGGCCTTTTTGCTGGCCAATAATCATAACGGTCTGTTTGTTTATAGTAGCAAAACCCCCTACCATGGCTTTATCGTCCCTTACGCTGCGATCACCATGCAATTCCACAAAATCATTCGCAATTTCATAGATATAATCCAGTGTATAAGGGCGCTCAGGGTGACGTGATAACTGGACGCGCTGCCAGCGCGTTAGATTTTCAAATGTCTCCTGCTTAAGGGTAACTATTTTATTTTCGAGCGAAGTCACCGCATCTTTTATGTTCACATCACTATCTGCGGCCAGCTTTTTCATATCATGTAGTTTCGCCTCTAGTTCGGCAATAGGCTTTTCAAATTCCAGTAGCATATATATTCTGGTTAAGGAAGGTACAAAAATATCATTTAATATCTATTTCAATAGTCGGTCAATGATATTAACAGCCTGAAGTAATTCATAAAATAAATTTCAGAATATCTATTGCTTTTATATTCCAGTCACTATACATTTGCACCACCTTAAACGAAAGGGATTTAAAAATACAATTTGGTCCGGTAGTTCAGTTGGTTAGAATGCCTGCCTGTCACGCAGGAGGTCGCGAGTTCGAGTCTCGTCCGGACCGCTCACAAAGCTCTATACATGGTGTATAGAGCTTTTTTTATGCCTGTATAGATAGAATCAGGTTATATTCGCCTCTGTTTAAATATCCTACTCCCTTTAAGGACCAAACTGAAGTCAAGACCCAAAGGGTAAGCCCCACTGAGAACAAAAAACACACCGTCTGTCTATCCCACTTCAGGAACACTTTTGTACTTATTCCGAACAATTACATCACAACGCTATATTTTTCTAAGCAAAATGGAAAAGGCTTCCAAAAATTAGAAGCATCTTAGAAAAACTCATTGTATTTTACACCATAGATGAAGGCTATGTTATTAATTAGTAAGCTTTTGTTTACTATATTCCGGGTTAAGTCATTGTTTACTATATTTCGCTCGGAAAAGTGATCATGCATTGTTAATTATGCTTTCTTTGACGCTGTGTTAGAAATAGTTGCATTTTAAATTTGATGATAGAAGAGGGACCGGACCATTCAAAATTATCAGATGGCCAATTGTGGACTCAATTGAAGGCAAACGATCAGCATGCTCTGAATACTATCTATCTAAGGTATATTAGGTCTCTTTATAATTATGGTTTTAAAATAGCCCAGGATGATAAACTGGTTGAAGATGTCATTCAAGATCTTTTTGTTGACTTTTGGGAAAAACGACATAGATTATCAGACGTTGAAAATGTTGAAGCTTATCTATTCAAGGCCTTCAAAAGAAGATTATTGAGAGAAATTCACCGCTTAAAAAAACGTACGTCTTTGGGGTTATCCGATGACCTGCTGGACTATGAATTTCCTCTGCAGCCCTCCATCCAGTCAGAATTCATTAATGAAGAAGAACAGCGAAGCCAACAAGACCGCTTAGCGGAAGCGCTAAAAAGGCTAACTCCGAGGCAACGTGAAGCTATTTTCCTAAAGTATCAACAAAAATTATCTTTTGCTGAAGTAGCCCAGGTAATGGAAATAGAAACCAAGGCGATCTATAAACTGATGTCCAGGGCAATCAACACGCTAAAAGAGAATATGAAATTAGGTATGCTAGCTTGCACCCTACTTCTCTCTGATTTTTTATAAATTCTTAAGCATTTCTGTATTCCATTTTTGATCTTACATCATTTTTTTTCACCGCAATGGGGTAAAATTTAATTCGAGTGTCTCTATTCTTTTGTAAAGGGTATTTAATCTTAACTATTACCTGACAATGGAGAAAGACTATTCAAAGTATACCGTCCAGGATTTCCTGTTTGATGAAGCCTTTATATTATTGGCCTACAGGGGAACTGAAGAAAAAGAGATATGGCATACTCTTTTAAAAGAGCACCCCGAAAAGACAATTGAAATGGAAGAAGCAAGACGCATTCTTCATTCAATGACATTCGCGGAAGATGAGATCAGTGAAGCCCAACTCACAAGCATTGCCGATAAGGTCAAGCAACAGATCACTGCCGGTGAATACCAAAAAAAGCGAAAAAACCAGCTTTCAAGCCTCTACAAAATTGCAGCTTCTCTGGTCATTTTAGCGATAATCTGTTTTGGCACCTATAGATTCATTGATTTTGACGAGGAAACTTCTACGGACATACCTCTGGCAGCAGTTCATAAATCCAATCCAAGAGGTCAGAAATCGAAGGTGACTTTACCAGACGGCTCTAAAGTTATGCTAAACTCTGAGAGCAAAATTTCATTTCCCAAGAAATTTGATCATGGTTTGAGAGAAGTTCACCTGGAAGGTGAGGCCTTTTTTGAAATCAAAAAAGACTTGGAAGCGCCGTTTATTGTATATACCAAGGCACTGAAGGCAACTGTATTAGGTACTTCTTTCAACGTAAGAAGCTTTCCTGAAGAAGATTATACTAACGTGGCGCTGTCTACGGGTAAGGTCTCTGTCGCCACCATAGATTCCAGTGATATTCAGAATAAGGTAGTAGTTCTTGAGCCTGGTCGTCAAGCCGTTTACCATAAAGGATCTTCCAAAATCTCTGAAGGTTCTTTTGACATGGAAGAGATACTTGCCTGGAAGAATAAAACGATCTATTTCAAACAAGCTAACATGGCAGACATAGAAAACAAGTTAGAGCGCTGGTATGGTGTGGACATTACTGTCGAAAACACTGCCAGGAAGAAAGTAAGTCTGTCTACGACCTTCAAAGACCAGCCCTTAAGCAGTGTACTTAAGAGTTTGGCTTTTACCTTAAAATTTGACTACCAAAAAGGTAAAAACGAGGTAATCATTCGATTCAAATAAAACTTTATTGACATGCTATTCAATACAAGCTAATAAAAAAAACCGGTGATAAATATCACCGGTCATAACATCGCCCTTAATGACAGGTTAATCCATGCTCCAACATATACTAATCGACCATTAAGAGCACTAAAAGTTCATTTAATCAGTATTAAACAAACGCACAAATTTATGAAAAATAAACTTTTACCAGTTATTATCATGCTCTCCAAATACACTGTCTATAGCCTTGTTGTCATGTGCATATTTTCAAATTTGATTTTGGCAGCAGAAGGGAATGCGCAGAAATATAGGAGTGTAAAAGAAGTGAATGTGTATATAGGCTTCAAGGACGCCACTTTAGTGGAGGTTTTTAATAAGATCGAGGAACAGACAAATTTCATCTTCACGGTTGACCATAATCAAATTGATAAAGATATAACCATAACAAGGCGACAAAAAAACACCACTGTGGCCGAGTTATTAATTGATTTATCGAAAAAGGCAAGCCTGAAGTTCAGACAGGTTAATAATAATATTAATGTGGTATCTATAAACCAGTCTTCCAAAGCTGACCGCTTGGAAATAGCCGTCGATGAAGTGGCGGATATTCAAATAACGGGTGTAATAACCGATGAAAATGAAGAACCCCTGGTTGGGGTCAGTATAGTAGTCAAAGGCACTACTATCGGCACCATTACGGACATTAATGGGAATTACACTTTAATGGTCCCTGAAAATTCAACCTTAATAGTTTCTTATATCGGACATAGATCCAAGGAAGTGGAAGTGGGTAATAGAGGAATTATTAACATCGTTTTAGAAGAAGATATCAGGACATTGTCAGAAGTAGTGGTAGTGGGTTATACAGAGAAAGATGCCAGAAAACTTACTTCGTCACTGGCCACAGTAAGTAGTGACAGGCTTGAAAAAGTACCAATGGCTACTTTCGATAATATCCTGCAAGGTAACGCTGCCGGTGTTCTTATTCAGTCCGGTACTGGTCAGCCTGGAAGATCAGCAGCTATTAATATAAGAGGTATCAAGTCAATAAATACGAATGATGATCCATTATATATCCTGGATGGGACCGTAATAACAGCCGGAGATTTTGCAGCTATTAATCCCAATGATATTGGTTCCTTAAGTATTTTGAAAGATGCTGCGGCCACCCAGATATATGGTTCCAGGGGAGCGGCAGGAGTGGTAGTTATCACTTCAAAAGAAGGAGTGAAAGGAAAGACAAGAATGGAATACAGCACCTATTTTGGCTTTTCGCCTAAGCCTGGCTATAATGACGGAGTCCAGCCACTTACATCCGCGCAAAATATTGACCTACAGCATGAGCTTGGGGCTGGTTCTACCGTTGGCTTTAATCAGAGAGACATTGACTCCCTTAAGCAGATCAATACCGATTGGCTGGATGTCACCACTAGAAATGGTAAGATACAGTCTCATGAGATCTCTCTTTCAGGAGGAAATGAAAATACCACTTTTTACTTATCCGGGGCTTACTTTAGCCAGGAAGGAATAGCGCTAAGGTCTGATCTGGACCGGTATTCTGTCAAACTGAATCTTGAACATGAAATAAAAAACTTTACGATAAGGTCCAATGTCTATTTGGCTCATACTGATTCCAGGGACAGTCAGTCCGAGGGAAGCTTTAGCAGATCCAACTCTTTTTACGGGTCTATAAGAACCGCCCCCTATAATCCAGTGGTACATCCGGTAACAGGCGAATATGTATTGGGACTGGAAGGCAGAAATATTGTAGAACGGACAAATACAACCATAGAGGACCGTGACTCTGATAATGCTATTATAAGTCTAAGGGGAGAGTATAAATTTCCGTTCCTAAAAGGGTTGAGCGTTGTCTCGAACTGGTCCTTAAACTACAGACAGGAAAATGACGTTGACTTTGTAGACCCCCAATCCTTTAGAGGCCAAACCCGTCAAGGTGGACAAGGACTGCTAGAAAATTCTTTTAGCAGGAGAACCCTGCTAACAGGGACGAACTCTCTCCATTATAATTTTGATATCGCCAAAGAGCACTTTTTTCAGGTAGCTGCTTATCAGGAGTTTTTCCAGGAAAAGGAAACAGAAACTTCTGTAGAAGTGTTTGGTTTTGATAAGATCAATACAATAGCAGGTGGTGCGCAAGGTACTCCCGAAAATGGTTTCATCCCAATTTTTGGCGGAGGCATTAATGAAAATGCGTTGTCATCACTATTTGGAACCATTGATTATTCTTACAACAATAAATACAATGTAACGGCAGGAGTGCGGCGTGACGGGTCCAATAGGTTTGGGATCAATAACCGTTTTGGAACCTTTTATTCTGTGGGTTTAGGTTGGACTTTCAGTGAAGAAAACTTCACATCGGGACTAGACTTTTTAAATTATGGAAAAATCAGAGCCAGTTATGGGACTGTTGGGAATCAAAATATTAGTAATACAGCAGCCCGACCTATATTTGTTCCACGCTCTTACGGAGGGATAAATGGCATTGCCGAAGACCTGTCTAACCCCGATCTAAAGTGGGAACAAACTCAAAAATTAAACCTGGGAATTGATGTGACGCTATTTGATAATTTTTTATCCCTTAACGTTGATTGGTACAATGAGGTAACAACAGACCTGCTGATTTTCACACCGCTTTCGCAAACTACTGGGTTTGACGATCAGTTGAGAAATACCGGATCTTTGCGAAACAGAGGGATTGAAATCAATCTTAGCAGTAATAATATTGATAAAGGCGGTTTTAAGTGGAGTACAGACTTTAACATTTCTAGAAACCGAACAATAATAACTAAACTACCCAATGGCGAATTTTTAGACGGCAATATACTGGTCAGAGAGGGGCTTGAGTATCCCATGCACTTTAGAGTAAGGAGGGCTGGTGTAAATCCGGCTAATGGAAGGTTTTTATGGCACAACATCAATGGAGAATTAACGGAAGTCTTTGACCTTAACGATCGTGTTGCGGAGTTACCGGCAACACCAAGATTTTTTGGGGGCATTACTAACACCCTAAGATACAAGGGATTTACTCTTAGAATGTTATTTACCTTCTCTGAAGGAAAGTACATCATGAATACCGCAAGGACTTCACTGGATAATCCCACAAAAACAAGCAATGGAAGCGCTTCTACGAATGCTCTGCGACTTTGGAGGCAGCCTGGTGATATAACCGATATACCCAGTGCAAGACAAGGTGAGTATTTTAGTGATTCGGGGTTCATTGAAGATGCCTCATTCATCAGGCTAAGAAATGTGAGACTTGCTTATCAGCTTCCTCCTACGATAACGGACAGGTTGCATATATCGGGACTGAACGTTTACCTCCAGGGTCAGAACGTTCTTACGTTTACTTCTTATTCCGGTTTGGATCCTGAAAACTCCGGCATAGAAGAACGGGCCGAATATCCGGCACTGTCTACTTACACAGTAGGAGTTGATGTTAAATTTTAATCTACAACAGAATGATCAAGATATATAAATATGTATTAATGAGCATATGCCTAATAGTGGTGCTTTCCTGTGATGACAAATTGGATATAGTCCAACCGGACGTGCTGTCCGCTGAAATCGCGATTCAAAATTTAGAAGACCTGGAATTGGCACTTCTAGGTGCTTATGCGACCTTGAGGAGTGAAGGATTATATCGAGAGTCCA
The DNA here is from genome assembly GCF_007097395.1 of Fulvivirga sp. M361. Lineage (GTDB taxonomy): Bacteria > Bacteroidota > Bacteroidia > Cytophagales > Cyclobacteriaceae > Fulvivirga. The sequence goes on along the minus strand of NZ_VKDC01000007.1, from coordinate 290,968 downwards.
TGGTGTATTTACCAGATATACTCGCCGATAACATGAGAATAGGACCTACCAACGGAGGTCGTTTCAGGACCCAGACCAACTGGTTGTACACGGCAGGCAACGACATTGATGTTTGGGGAGAAGCTTATCAGCTTATTTTTAGAGCCAATACCGTTATCAATAATGCGGATCAGTTTGAAGACGGGCCTTTTAAAAACAGAATTGTAGGACAGGCCCATGCATTGAGGGCTTTAGGACACTTTGACCTGCTCAGATACTATGGAGAGCAGTACAATAGAAACTCCACAGAACTTGCAGTACCGGTTATTACATTTTTTGAGATAGGTACTCCACCAAGGGCCACAGTAACTGAGGTTTATGATCAGGTGTTTGATGATCTGGATAAAGCCAGGACTATGTTGGGTGATGTTGATGAAGATATACAGGAAAATGGACCTTATTTTATGGACCAAAGAGCCGTATTAGCCCTACTCGCCAGAGTATCACTTTACGCCGAAGAGTGGGAAGATGCAGCAGATTATGCCTCACAGGTCATAAGTACTAACAACCTGGCCGGTATTAGTGATTATCCGGGGATATGGAAAGAAGATGACATTAATGACGAAGTCTTGTTTAGTGTTCTATTTGCTACACGAGATGAGGGCACTTTAGGTAGTCGCCTTTATAATGTAATTCTCAATATGCCGCAACAGTTTACCTATACCGCTTCTTTGGGAGATCTTTATGATAAAACCAATGATATTCGATTCAGCACTTTTGTATTAGAAGATACTGAAACGATAAGTGACAATGTCTATTTGACCATTAAATATCCAGGGCGTGGTGGTGAAAACGGCCTGAACAATGCCAAGGTGCTTAGGGTCAGCGAAATGTACCTCATCAGGGCTGAAGCTTATACCAATATTGATGGTAGAGATGCAGATGCGATGGCGGATTTAAACACCTTAAGAGGTAATAGGATCAGTGCTTATGTTGCAGAGAACCTCAGTGGAGAACAGCTTAAAGAAGCGATCCAGGTGGAAAGAAGAAAGGAACTGGTAGCTGAAGGACATCGATGGTTTGACTTGAGAAGAACAAACAAAGCTATCAACAGAGGAGTTGACTGCAGAGGCATAACACTTAACTGCACCTTACAACCGGGCGACTTTAGATTTGTATACCCAATTCCTCAGGATGAAATTTTGGCAAATCCTGACATGAAACAGAATGATGGATATTAAGAGGTTTAAATATTAGAAACAATGAAAAAATACATATATATAATACTCGCTGCTCTAGGAGCACTGTCGTGCGAAGTAGATAATATCGGACCTCTTTTGGATGAGGATATTGACCGCATATTCTTTGATGTGGATAGTATAGGGAAGTTTGAAAATGATCCTGAGCCTATTCAAATAAGGATAAGCTCTATCAAGCCCGGAAAAAGTACAACCATTACTCTGGGAGGTACGGCTGTGAGAGATGTGGATTATGTCCTGACCGGTGATCTGAACATTTCTTTTGGAGAAAGCGGTGATGCAGCCTACAACCAATACCTATCGATCACATTAATTGACAATTCTGTTGGTGATGATGATAAAACGATCACACTTTCGCTGCCATCGGGGCAAGGCCTTTCCGAAACGAACCGGAGAGAATTGATCATAGCCATAATAAACAATGATGTAAGTTCAGGAACGGTAGAAGTACCTATTGCTGCAACTAATGATGATGTGGAAGAAGCACAAGATGGGCGTATGACGCCATTTGATAGTAGCGATCTTGAATTTGGAGAGTTTGATACCGCAGGCAGCCCGGATTATGGATTACAAACTATCGGCCTCAGGTTTAACAACATCCAAATTCCATCGAATGTAAACATTCTTTCAGCGGCCATTCAATTTACTGCAGATGACACCGGGTCTAATGATGTTCAATTGACCATTTATGGAGAAAACATTGGTAACGCTCCCGAGTATACGAATGCCGATTTCCAAGTGTCTGGCAGAGATAAAACTACGGCCAATGCGATATGGAATATTCCAACATGGTCGACCGAGGGTGAAAGTGGGGCTGCTCAAAAAACGTTGGATTTATCTGCTATTGTTCAGGAAATTATGGACAGAGACGACTGGGCTGCTGGCAACAGCATAAACTTCATAATGGAACATAGCGGACCAAGCATTGGTGTAACTATTAACACTGATGGTAGAGAAGCTGTAACTTTTGACGGAGGTGCTGCTCCTGTTTTGATTATAGACTGGGAGCTTAAATAACTATTTTCCGGAATCATGCATAATGCATGGCTCCGGAACTTTTATTACTACCATAAAATTTCAGATTTATTTTTTAAATGAATAAGTAATGAAAAACATAAAAAATATACCGGTTAAGTGTTTCCTCTTCTGCTTAACTCTACTAATGATCGGACTAGTGGCATGCGAAGATGAGGATGCCGATAGAATTTCTAACTCCCCACAGCGATTACCGGATATCACCACTGTAAGCCCGGCTAGTGGGCCGGTGAGGTCTACTGTGACGCTTACAGGTGCAAATTTCAGCGAAAACCCTGAGGACATCAGTGTGACTTTTGATGGCGGAGACCCTGCAGAAGTGATTGCATCTACCGAGACAACGATTACAGTTGAAGTACCTGATTTTACTACCTCAGGCATTGTAAATCTCGTAGTGGGAACTTCATTTGCTATAGGAGGGCCTACATTTACAATCGAACTGCCGGAAATTGAATCCTATTCACTATCAACTGCCGAACCAGGCACATCGGTTATTATAACAGGCACTAATTTTAGTGAAATACCAACAGACAATGTGGTTAGTTTCAATGGAGAATTAGCTGATGTTTCAGCATCCACATCTACAAGCATTACTACTACGGTTCCCACACAAGCTTTGACGGGCCCTATTACCGTGACCGTGGCTGGGAACGATCCTGTTACAGGCTCTGTATTCACGGTCACAAGACCTGAAGTAACCGTGGCTTCCATAGACCCAACCATGGGAACCCCTGGAATAGAGGTCACCATTGCAGGGACTGGTTTTAGTGAAATACTAACAAATAATACGGTTAGCTTCCAGGGAAGGGAGGCAGACTCAAGTATAGAAGGCGAGGTCATAGCAGCTACAACTACATCTATCACGGTTAGGGTACCGGTGGGCGCTGTTACGGGGACTGTCAGTATTACCGTATTTGGTAGCGCTTCAGTGGCTGGTCCTGAATTTACGGTAACCAGTACCACCCTGTTAATCCCTCTTACCAGTGACGATGATGACGTAGAAGAGATTATGATATTACAAGCGGGCAGTGATGACGCAGTAGGTGATATGGATTTAAGCAGTAGCGATCTGGAATTTGGAGAAATGAGTAGCGGCCAGGGGTTGGTTAAAATTGGGTTGCGATTTAATGAGGTTAACATACCACAGGGAGCAGACGTTCAAGAGGCCAGCATTCAATTTAAATGTGACGATACCGGTTCGGACCCCGTACAGGTTATTATTTTTGGAGAAAATAGCGCTAATGCATCCCCTTATGAAGAATCTAACCGGGAGCTTTCCGGAAGGCCACTTACCACGGCAAACGTAATTTGGGATATTCCGCCATGGGTCAATGAAGGAGATAGAACAGATGCTCAAAAAACAGTTGACCTGTCCAGTATAATCCAGGAAATTGTGAACCGCGACGATTGGGAGTCAGGAAATAGCATTAATATAATTATAGAACCAAGTGGTGTAAGCCTTAGTGCCACGAGCACTTCCGGAGGAAGAGAGGCTGAAAATTATTCATCCTCCAGAGCTGATGATGGAGCCGAATTATCCATCACTTTTAATTAATCTTTTGAACAGAAGAGTGCTTCTGAAAAAAGCACTCTTCTGTTCCCTTTTTAATGATAGCGCTGGTCTGTTCAGCCGACATTGAAGAATATTCCAACTTCTCGGAAAGAAATAGTATTGTGCTATTAAGTATACAATATGAATCAAAAACATCAATAATTACCTGCATCCATGAATAAGAAAAATATTTATGCTTTGGTTTGGATAACCACTTGGTGCTTTGTGGGAATGCAAAGCTCCTGCTCAAGTGATGAAGGTGATAAAACGGAAGAGCTTCCTCTGCCAACAATCACTTCAATAAACCCTTTAAAAGGGGAAGTGGGAGACGCAATTACGATCAATGGCAGTAATTTCAGTGCTAATGCTACTGAGGTTACCGTTGATTTTAATGGCATCAAAGCCACTGAAATATTTTTTTCTTCAGTAAGTCAGATCTCCACACAAGTCCCGGCAGGTGCTACCACCGGTAATATATCCGTGACCATTGCAAATCAAACCGTAAAAGGCCCGTTTTTTACTGTTGAAGAAAAAGTGGTAATAAATAATGATCAAACCCCTGTAAACTTCAAAATCGCTTTTATCGGAGATTCTGAGGTTGATGCAGCGGCAGATGCAGTTTTATCTCTTATTAAAAGCGAAGGAACAAATGTAGTAGTACATTCGGGTGACCTGGGTTATGATCGTAATGCACCATTGATATTTGAAAACAATGTCAATGCTGTTTTAGGAGAAGATTTTCCATATTTCTATGTGGTGGGCAATCATGATGATCACCTTTGGAATATCAGCGGAGGGTACCAACAGCTTTTGGAAAGCAGGTTCAAAAGACTGGGAATTGAGTGGACAGGACAATTGGGTGTGATGAGTTCGTTTTCATACAAGGGGATCTTTTTTGTTTCATCTGCACCAGATGAATTTGGTATTACTTCCACCGAGGCAGGTAATTATATCCGTGATCAATTAAGTGGAAATTCGGCCATCTGGAGGATATCATTTTGGCACAAAAATCAGCGACTAATGCAAATTGGCGGCAAAGCAGATGAGGCCGGATGGGATGTATATGAGGAATCACGAAAAGGTGGAGCTATAATAGCCACGGCTCATGAGCATTCTTATAGCCGGACCTACGAGATGAGCAACTTTCAGACACAAACTATTTCCACCACAAATAATACTGTTAATCTTATAAAAGACAATTTGGCGACTTCAGACGATGAAGGCAGGTCATTTGCCTTTGTTTCCGGCCTTGGTGGCAGAAGCATCAGGGACGGAGAAGCAGGCCTGGACCTGAATCCATGGTGGGCTGATGTTTATCATAGCAATAATGGAGGTCAATACGGAGCGCTGTTTGGCGAGTTCAATTATAATGGAGATGCCATGCTGGCGCGTTTCTATTTTAAAGACATTGATGGTGCAGAGAGAGATGAGTTTTTTGTAAGGTCAAACTTACAGTAATCTGAATAAGGCATATCTAAAGTATGCCTACAGGTTTATAAAAAATGTTCACTATGAAGTATATCAAAATAATCAATTATAGAATAATAATACTGTTCATCCTTTTTCAAAGTCAAATAGAAAACTCTATTGGCCAGTCCAAAGAGGAATGTGGTACGGTTCCCAACCAACAATACCTGGATTACTTAGAAAACAGTTTGACAGAACGAGAGAAGTTGGTAAATAGACATTACAAGGACAGGCTTCAAGGCAGAGCTACCAGTACGAGTATTCCAGTTCAATTCCATGTAAGCCGGACGACGGAGGGTAACGATGCTGCGGTAAGCGACGAGGACCTGCTAAAGGTTATAGACAATATAAATACGTCATTCTCAATAATGGGAATTTCATTTACTTCCTGCGGGCAAACCAAGTTCATCGATGATACCTTCCTACATACTAATTTTGAAAAAGACCTACACGACCCGTTACTCGATCAATATGATGACAAATTCATTCTGAACATTTATTTCTTTGCTGATATAACAGACGTGAATGGTTATGCCAAATTCCCCCAGGATCAGGTAGACAGAATTGTTATAACTAGTGAAAGAGCCTTAACAAGTACAGTAGAACATGAGTTAGGCCATTATTTTTCTTTACTTCATACCTACGAGACTTCCCGGGGAAATGAATTAGTTAGCGGTAATAATTGCCGGGTGGCAGGTGATTTTATATGTGATACGCCTCCGGACCCGGGGGACAGAAGTGATTTCAATGCATGCATATATAACGGAACTGCTGTGGATGGCGCCGGTGATCGGTATGCCCCGGATGGCTTTAATTACATGGGAAGAGGACAAGCAACCTGCCGAAACAGGTTTTCAATACTTCAGCGAGAACGGATATTAGCTTCGTTACTGATGGACCGATACTACCTGGTGGATTGTTCACAAACTGCACCTGAAAATAGCTGCATATCCACGATCACCTCTTTTCCCTATGAAGAAAGTTTTGAAGATTTTGCAGGAGGAACCGAATGGAGACAGAATGTTGATGATGATTTTGGATGGAGGATCAGACATCGTACCTCCTCAAGTAACACCGGGCCGGATGAAGCGTTGGATGGTGATTATTTTATGTATACCGAAGCGTCTGATTACATGAATGCCACGGGTATTTTAAGTAGTCCTTGCTTTGATCTGCAAGATCGGAGTACACTTAATGTCACTTTTGGATATCACCTGTTTGGTACGGACATAGGCAAGCTTTCATTGCAACTAACAAAAGATGAAGGAGCTACATGGGCAAGCGTATGGGTGCAGCAAGGAAACAAAGGCAATCAATGGAATAATGCGGTTATTACTCTTGATGAGTATGTAGGCAACACCATCCAGTTAAGATTTGTAGGTGAGACAGGCAGTGGTTCCAGAGGTGATATGGCCATCGATAATATTGTGATTTCCAGTGCCCCATTGGTCACTGGCGTGAGACCAGGTCCGGACAAAAATACTTTGACATTATACCCTAATCCTGCACGGGATATCCTGACCATTCAATATTCTGACCTTAAACAGGGGCATCCTACATTGTATGTAACAAATGTGAGTGGGCACGTGGTCTATGAACAGAAGCTATCAAATATATCCGCTTCAAAGGAGATTAAATTAGATCTTAAGGAATGGAATCCGGGAGTTTATTATGTACGCATCATTGGCCAGGAAAAGGAATTTACCACGATGTTTGTCCATCAACCATAAAACCAAACCCTGGCTGGACAACAAAAATTAAATGTTGTCAGCGAGGTTATGTTTCAAATAATACCTGATAAATAAAAACCACTTTAAAATGAGTCTCATTATTCGTACAATAATACTGGCATGTATTTGCCTTCACTCATCTCTTTTAAAAGCGCAGTTTGATGATTGTCCGTACATATTTTATGATACGGACAAAATCATAGTAAAATGGATTGAAGGTGGGGAACTGGTTCAAAAGGAGTATGACAAAGATCGCTTCAAAAAATTAAAGATCAGTTCGTGCGAAGCGTTTCAATCCAAATACCTTGATCTAAACCCGTCGGATAACATAGATTATGGGCAACGTTTTACAGGCATTTCCAAAATCGCGGTCCTCAGCGATATTCACGGACAATATGACCTATTCATTAAGTTACTCCAAGCCCAAAAAATCATCAATAAAAAAGGAAAATGGAGTTACGGAAAAGGACATTTTATTATTGTCGGAGACGTATTCGACAGAGGCGATAGCGTAACGGAAACTCTTTGGTTTTTGTATAAGCTGGAAAAGGAAGCTATAAAAGCAGGAGGAAAAGTACACTTACTTCTGGGGAATCATGAAGTCATGGTTTTGAATGGTGACTTAAGATACATCCATGACAAGTACCAGTTAATATCTGAAAAGATGGACATGAAGTATCATGAATTGTTCGGTTCAAATACATTAATAGGTCACTGGTTAAGGACAAAACCTGTGGCTATTACAATTAACGACATAGCTTTTGCACATGCGGGCTTTTCTCCTGAATTTGCAAGTAAAGGTTTTGACATTCAATCCACTAACCGCCTGTTTTACAAAAAAATAATAGACAAAACGAAGAAAGACATTGCAAAAAATGATACGGCTAAGTTTTTGGCAAAATCTGACGGGCCCATATGGTATAGGGGATACTTTAAAGACGAGAATTTCACCAAGCAACAGGCAACGGAAATCCTTGAACATTTAAATAAAAAACACATTGTGGTAGGCCATACTTCTATGAAAAAGGTGAAGTCTCATTTCGACGGAACAATATTCAGCGTTGATTCGAGCATCAAAAAAGGTGAAAAGGGTGAAATTTTGATTTGGGAAAATGATCAGTTTTATCGAGGCTTACTTTCAGGAGAGAGAGTCGCGTTTTAAAGAAGTAATTCAACCTATTACACAATGAATTAACTGACGGATAATCAGCACAAAAAAACACACAATGCATAGGGGATATCCGATGACTCATTGTTTTAAACTTTGAGAGCCATTAGTTATCTGATCCCAAAAATGTGTTGAAGGTTTTAAGTTTTCTTGTCAAGGTATGTGTCATGCTTGTCGTTATCATAAGTCTGGTCCTTGTGCTCATATTGAATTATGCAGATTATCATAAGATCACCAAAGTTATGAATGGCAAGTAACCGGTAAGCTCTTGGCTATTTGTTCATCACCGGTGCAATAAAAACCATAATGAAGTTGACAAAGACCCTCCTGATAAAAGACAAAACATTATTCATTTAAAGTTTAATCCTGAACTCATCAGATTATTATTGGTGTATTGACTTACATTTATCGCTTACTCTTATAATTTTACTTTTCTATAGATTAAGCATTTCATGGACCTAATTGAATTCGTCTTCTGGATAAGCCTAAGTATCATCATTTATACCTATTTAGGCTACGGAATTGTATTGTATTTACTGGTAAAGATCAAGCGGATCTTGAAACCTGCCGCTGAGAATTATTATGATTTTAATGAGCTACCTGAACTTACACTGATTGTTGCCTGCTACAATGAAGCTGACATTCTGGATGAGAAAGTAAAAAACACACTGGAGCTTTCATATCCTGAGAAGAAACTAAATCTCTACTTTGTTACAGATGGATCTACAGATAACTCCGGCGAGGTACTGGGCAAATATGAACGCATCCGGGTATTTCATACGGACAAGAGGGGCGGAAAAGTGGCGGCGGTTAATCGGGTTATGGAATTTGTAACCACTCCGTTGGTCGCTTTCTGTGATGCCAATACCTTCCTGAACGCCGAGGCCATGGTCCACCTGGCCAGGCATTACAAAAATAGTGCGGTAGGCGCTGTAGCCGGGGAGAAAAAAATCTATCAGGGTGATAAAGAACATGCTGCAGGTTCCGGGGAAGGAGCTTACTGGAAGTATGAGTCCTTTCTCAAAAGAATGGATTCAGAACTGGGGACGGTGGTAGGCGCCGCCGGAGAATTATTTTCGGTCAGAACTGATCTCTATGAAATGGTGCCTAAAAATATCATTATTGAAGATTTTTATCTTAGCATGCGTATCGTGACTAAGGGCTACAAAGTGGTCTATGAACCCGATGCTTATGCCATGGAGACGGGCTCAGCATCCACAAAAGAAGAGGAAAAAAGGAAAATCCGTATCGCTGCCGGTGGTATCCAATCCATTATCAAACTGGTCGGTTTATTAAATTTTTTCAAGTATGGCATAGTTACCTTTCAATATGTGTCGCACAGGGTACTTCGATGGACCTTAACACCATTGCTATTACCTGTAGTAATTGTTTTGAACTATCTTCTACTGGGCTTACACCCCTTCTATCCCCTCCTATTCGCAGCACAGCTGGCTTTTTATACACTTTCTCTTCTTGGTTATGCTCTACGTGGTCAAAAAGTAAAATTTAAGTTGTTGTTTATTCCCTATTATTTCACTTTCATGAACTGGTCGGTTTATAGAGGGTTTCTGAGATATGCAGGAGGAAAACAATCGGCTGTATGGGAAAAAGCCAAACGGGCCTGATCATCATTACATAAGAAAGTCTTCCTTTTTTCAATAAAAACGAACTTCTTTACGTTTAGATTCTTTGGTGCGACTCATCACGATATTACTCCTTTTTATTGGGATCCTTTTTGGATGTAGCAGAACCAGGTATATCACGGTAAAACATGTTAAGCCGGTAAATCGCAACAGTTATTACAATAAAAAGAAAGACAGAAAGAAAAAACGAGTGAAGTACGTGAGAGTTAAAATACTCAAAGAATCTAAATACGTAAAAGCTCCACGAGAAAAAAAGAAGAAAGAAAAGAAGCAGAAAGAGGAAGAGGAGGAAATTACAGAGGAAGAAGAAACTAATCTTGAAGAATTAGAGGAACCTACCAATGAACCGGATAGTACAGGCTTATTTTAAGGAAGGAATTGAATACTGCAGGAAAGAGGCATTTGAAAAAGCTATACCATTGTTCGACAAGGTACTTTCTCATGAACCTGAACATATCGATACCCTATATAACCGGGCCAAAGCCCGGTTTAAGCTAAAACAGCTCGAAGCTTCTATCTCAGATTTTGATCAACTAATAGAATTACAGCCCCGTCACGCACTATTTTATAGCGAACGTGGTGTAGCACATTACCTGGCGGGGAATATGACAAGTGCTTTATCTGACCTTGATAAGACAGTAGAACTGGAACCTCAAAAGCCTTTCAGGTACAGCAGCCGGGCTTTTATAAAAGAGCGGGCAGGCGACTTAAAAGGCGCTATAGCAGACTATGAAAAAGCAATTTCATTAGACCCTGAAGATGCTATATCGCTTAATAACAAAGGGCTTATCGAAGAAAAGATGGGGCATCTGGAAAAATCAAAAAAGAGCTTTGCCGGCGCAGATGCACTAGACCCTGCACATAAGGCTACAGATCAACCAAAAAAAGAGGACATTTCTAATGATCCTATCCGGTATAAACCCAAACCTCCGGTGGAAGGTAATAAAGTCAACGTTAAAAGCTATTTGAATACCCTTACAGCGTTGATCACTTCAAAAGAAGAACAAAAGATGTTCATTGATTTTCTCAAAAACTTTGGCAGAACACAAAAGTAAGCCTAAAGTAAGTGTTGTACTCCCGGTATTTAATGCAGCAAATACCTTAAAACGCGCAGTTGACTCGATGCTGTGCCAGAAGTACGATCATTGGCAACTGGTGATCGTCAACGATGGCTCTACGGATGGAACTTTGAAGTATCTGAGAGACCTGGACGACCAACGTATTGCCATTTATACTCTACCTCACTGCGGGATCGGCAGGGCTTTGAACTTCGGTATCCGAATGAGTTCCGGTGAGTACATCGCCCGAATGGATGCAGACGATGTATCCTCGTGCCATCGACTTTCATCGCAGGCATACTACCTGGATCAGAACCCTTCCGTGGGCCTGGTATCCGGACAGGTGACCTATATGGGAGACCGCACCACTCAGGCAGGTTACGCGCATTACGTAGATACGATAAATGCAATCGTAAAGGAAGAAGACATTGTCCATAAACGATTCTTTGAGTCTCCATTTGCACACCCTTCGGTAATGTTCAGAAAGTCACTCATCGCTCAATATGGCGGGTACAATGAACAGTCATTACCCGAAGATTACGAGCTTTGGCTACGATGGTTATCGAATGGTGTGAGAATGCATAAACTGGACCAGGAGGTATTATGCTGGTATGACAGTAAGCAACGGCTGTCAAGAACCAACCTTAACTATGCGCCGGGCAAATTCTTTGACGTAAAAGCACATTATTTTCACTTTTGGCTTGCAGGTAACTCAGATCGAATCAAACAAATCTGGGTATTTGGCAGTGGTAAAGAAGTAAACAGGCGGCTGCGCCCATTTATTAAAAGGGGGATTACAATAGAGCGCTTTATTGATGTAAAGAAAAGGTACAACGTTTCAAAATACATTCATTTTAATGACTTGCCCGAAGCGGATGCAAACGGTTCAAGGCTCATTTTGTCTTTTGTTCGTGACAGAGCGGGGAGGGAAGCTATCTTAACCTTATTACAACAACTTAGATACAAGGAAGGAGTAGATTTCTTCATCATGGCCTGATCACTTCAGTCCGTTCAGGGCCATATCCATGTTGCGTTTTAGGTATAATTTCACGTAATCGACTTGTAAAAGATGTCCGGAAACCAAAGATCCATACATAATGGACAAAAACACCTTGGAGATCTCTTTAGTATCACTGCTTAACGTGATCTCTTTTCGAAAAATAGCCTCCAATACAAAGTTTTCCAGCATCTGATGCAATGACAATATCTCTATTTTCTCAACTTCCTCTTTGGAATGCAGTAATGTCCTGTCCAACGCTTTCAAAGGTATCGGGGCGGGTGGGCGATCAAACCTGGTAATATAGCTGATCAACCCCAATATGATACCTGGATGCTTTACAAAGGTATCTGCCAGTTTTTCATTGAGATAATATATACCGTCCAAACCTTGCTTTGGCTCTATGGAACACTCTACTGCCCTTTCAAAAAGCCATACACGCCAATAATAAAGAAGAATGTCATCTTTTTGAGGGAAATATTTAAAGAAGGTGACTTTAGATACTCCTACTTTCTCACAAATGGTCTCAACGTATAGTTGATCAAAAGATTTTTTCCCTGCTAATTTGGTGGCTACGCTAAGAATTTTGAGCCTTAGTTGAGCTGATTTTTGTTGCCTGCGTCCTACTTTCATAAATATTTACCTGAGTAAAGTACTTCTATTTTAGGCTTTATGTCAACTGATCAAAGGCATTTAATTATATTCAGGAATATTTCCATCTTTTATGAAGCATATATCTGTTCTACTTACCTCGTTCACAGTTCTCTTAACTTGTTGCTCGCCTGCTCCGAAAGAGGCCGTCAAAGAACCTATTCCAGGCCTTATCACAGAAAAAGCGATGGTGGTTAGCGCTCATCCATTGGCTTCAGAAGTAGGTGTGGACATTATGAAACGGGGAGGTAATGCGGTAGATGCTGCTATTGCCACGCAATTTGCTCTGGCAGTAGTATATCCGGCTGCTGGCAATATCGGTGGTGGTGGTTTTATGATCATCAGAACGAACGAAGGTGAAACCGATGCACTGGATTTCCGCGAAGCCGCTCCTCAGGCAGCCTCCAGAGACATGTACCTGGATGAAAGCGGTGAAGTTATAGAACTGCTCAGCAGGCGTGGGCACCTGGCTGTCGGCGTACCGGGCTCTGTAGATGGCATGGTCAAGGCTTATGAGAAATATGGCTCAATGCCATGGAAAGACCTGTTACAACCCGCTATTGAACTAGCTTCAAAAGGCTTTCCGCTTACGCTTAAAGAAGCAAATGGGTTGAATAATAATCAAAAAGATCTGATCTCCTACAATACGGTCACTCCGGAGTTTCTGATCAAAGAATGGAAAGAAGGAGATACCATCCAATGGCTGGAATTATCCGAAACATTAAAAAGGATAAGCGCTGACGGCAGAGATGGTTTTTACAAAGGTAAAACAGCTGATGATATTGTCACTGAGATGAAGCTGGGAAAGGGACTTATTACGTACGATGACCTTACCAGCTACCAGGCTAAGTGGAGGGCACCAATTATTGGCTCATACAAGGAGCACAAAATCATATCTATGTCTCCTCCTTCCAGTGGTGGTATAGCGCTTATGCAGCTTTTAAAATCCGTAGAATCCCATGACCTGGCGGGCATGGGGCATAATTCCGGACAAACAATTCACTTGATGACAGAAGCACAACGAAGAACTTACGCAGACCGCGCTACACATCTTGGAGATCCGGATTTTTATAATGTTCCACAATTTGAATTACTGGAAGAAGATTATGTCCTGAAGCGTATGTCAGACTATTCTCCTGAAATAGCAAGTAACAGTGATAGCATAAGCGCCGGGGATTTTGCCTACAAAGAATCTGAACAGACCACCCATTTTTCTATTGTAGACCAAAACGGTATGGCTGTTTCCGTAACCACCACACTAAATGGTGGGTATGGGTCGAAAGTAGTAGTGGCCGGTTCCGGGTTCTTTCTTAATAATGAGATGGACGATTTCAGTATAAAACCTGGTTTTCCTAACCTTTATGGTTTGGTAGGTGGTGAGGCCAATGCTATAGTGCCCGGTAAACGAATGTTAAGCTCCATGACCCCTACCATAATAGAAAAAGACGGAAAGCTCCTGATGGTAGTGGGAACACCAGGTGGTTCCACCATTATTACCTCTGTTTTTCAGACTGTTCTTAATGTACTGGAACATGGCATGACCATGCAGGAAGCTGTCTCTGCCGGCAGGGTACACCATCAATGGAAACCTGATATAGTTTTCTATGAGCAAGATGTACTGGACGCACCTACTCAGGAAGCACTTTCGGGTAAAGGTCATAATCTCAAACCACGCCAGCCATATGGCCGTGTTGATGCCATCCTGGTATTGCCGGACGGACGGCTTGAAGGAGGGGCCGATCCCAGGGGTGATGACATGGCCTCAGGTTATTAGAGCATGGTGCTGGGAGCAGAGAGCATGGATGTCCGTCCCTAAATAAGGTTGAGCGATTCTACTAACTATTTACTATCTGACAGGGAGAGCTCGAAGAGTTGGGTATGGAGTAATGAAAATATTTTTCTCTCATTCGGGTTTTTCCTCACCGAATTTAGCCCCCACAGGAGGCCTGTATTTTTTAAATGGAATAGAAAGCAAGTTGACCAAAGATGAATTCTCTTCCGGCCTCATATGCGTATCAATACCATATGTCAGGGTCTTTGTATTTTTTACCTGTACGAAAGTATTAAATAACCGGTCCCATATCGAAAAAATATTTCCATAATTGGTATCCGTCAAGGGTTGTGCATAATGATGGTGCACCTTATGCATATTCGGCGTAACAAAAAAATAGGACAATACCCTGTCCACACTCGCAGGCATATTGATATTGGCATGCGTGATATGCGCAAATAATACGGACAGGCTTTGGTATAACATAACAATACCGATGGGAGCTCCAACGATCACCACGGCAAGAATGGTAAAAAATATCCGGAAAAAAGTCTCCCCGGGATGGTGCCTCAGACCTGTGGTCACATCCACCGTAGTGTCAGTATGATGAATGAGATGAAATTGCCACATCCATTTGACTTTATGTTCTAACCAGTGTATAAAATATGCCCCTATAAGGTCTAACAATAATACCCCTATAATGACCTGTGCCCAAAGCGGTAATTCGACCAAATAAAGCAAACCAAATTCGTTTGTAGCTACATAATCTGATGCGCGGACCAAAAACCAGGCGAGCCCAAAGCCAATAATAGCTGTAGTAAGCGTAAAAAATAAATTAAGACCCGCGTGTTTGAACTTATTATAGGCAAATGGAAACAAAGGAATAATCCCTTCTAACACCCAAAATAAGAAAATTCCTCCTAATAATATTCCTGCTCGAAAACTAGTAGGAATGTCACTAAAAAAAATGATAAATTCCTCCATACAAAAACGAATGTAACCATTTACGATAAACAATGTTAAGTGATATAAAATTGTTTTCTATAAAAGAAAAACAAGATTGGCGAGGTAATGATTGTAATAATTTGAATATTGCAGTAATATCCATTGATCAATAGAGGCGATAAATTAAATAAATTGACCCCTTGGTTGCATGTCTTTAATATCAGATAAAGGAGTGAAAATGATCCAGCATTATTTGTCCGGGCTGGAAAAGTCAGGAGCTTCGGACGAGTCTTATGGATCTGAAAAGGAGATACTGGATACCCTCAAATCCCTGAATAAACAGCTGCAGGACGCTCGCATCGCTAATAATCGGTTAATATCCAAAAACAAAAGCCTTACTCAAGAACTAGGGACTGCGAAGAAACAATTATCCGATTTTGAATCAGCAAAAGTGTATTCGGAAGAACGCATGACCGAAGCTGTTGAGGTAATATTAGCATTGGCCGATCTGGAATTCGGTAGAGAAGCTTCCATTCTGGGTACCGGTGATGAATATGATGCGTTGGCTACAGGTCTAAAAATGCTTGCCGAAGAATTACAGGCAAAAACGATATCGCAGCATTATTTGAATGATGTTATCGTCAGTATGAGTGAAATACTGATCGTGGTAGATAAAACAGGAATAATTGAAACCTGCAACGCAGCGGGCAAGGTGCTTTTAGGCGAAGATGTTGAAGGTAACACCATAACAGCACTACCTTGCTGCCAACTCACGGAAAAAGAGGTTAAAACGCATTTTACACTTGCAGGTATAGAATATATCATAAAAAACAACGAGTCTTATCAAGTTGAACTTAATGTTGAGAACATTGAAGGCAACCTTATCCCCCTGGAAGTCCAGTTATCTCCTATGAAAAGTCGTGAAGGTGTAGTGATCATTGCACGCGACATACGAGAAAGAAAAGCGGCAGAGGCAAAACAAAAAGAACTGGTAACGCACCTGGAGAATTCAAATAAAGAACTTAAGCAATTTGCTTACATTACGTCACATGATCTGAAGGCACCTCTTCGTGGTATTTCCATGTTAGCTCAATGGATATTGGAAGACAGTGAAGCCGTGTTAAGCACGGAGTCCAAAAACAACCTGGCCATGCTTACCAAGCGTGTGCGACGTCTCTACAGTTTCCTGGAAGGTGTACTTGCCTATTCTAAAATAGGTTTAAGTAAAGAGCTTACATTTGACATAGACCTGAATGACCTGGTAAATGAAGTGGTGGATCTGCTGAGTATTCCGGCTCATATCAACCTTAGCATAGATTCTAAGCTTCCTGTTGTAACTGTTGCCAAAACACATATGATACAGGTTTTCCAAAACCTGATATCCAATGCCATCAAATATAACGACAAGGAAAAGGGTGAGGTAAATATTGGAATAGTAGAGAGAGAAAATAAAACCCACTTTTACATTAAGGACAACGGTATAGGCGTGGACCCGGTACATTATGAAAAGATCTTTGTAATATTTCAGACACTAGTACCAAGGGATACAATAGAAAGTACTGGAATTGGTCTTACAATCGTAAAAAAAATTATCGAGCACTATGGGGGTGAAATCTGGCTCGAATCTGAAAAAGGGAAAGGCAGTTGCTTTTGGTTCACCTTAAACGATACTTAATGCGTATCAATCATTCTGCAAAGCAATCGTAGCTTGCATCATTTGCGCTTCATAATTGTCTTTGGCCTGAACATAGGCTACTTTAGGATACAGTTCACATCCGATCCGCTGCTTTTCAATAGAGGCTGATATCCCAAAATTAACTCTTTTGCATCCAAGTGTATTAGCTCTTCTCACCATTTGATATAGCGCTGTCCTGTAAACACCGTAGTCAAAGACGTAATCATAATCCATGCCGATAAGCATAGGGCTATACACCTGTTCTACGTTGATATGGCAAAAGCCAACGGCCACCAGTTTTGCCTCCTCTTTCTCTTCTGTCCTGAGATAAAGCATTAAAAATTCCCAGCAGGATTCATCATTCATCGTATGAAACAGTTTATCCGGAAAATCAAATGAGTTGATGGCATAGTTGTTATTTTTTACATTTTGAAACAACTTCATCGCCTGGGAAAGTTCGTCATTCTCCAAGGATTTTTTCACCTGTATGTCATAGTATTCTTCATACTGCTTGATCTTCTGTCTGTAGTGCCTTTTCCCTTTTTTAGAACTTATATCCACAAAACCATCTTCCCCCACCCAGTTCAGATCTTCAAAAACACAAGATTCGGGCATATCTACTTTAACAAAGCTTTGTTCTAACATAAACCGATGTATTTCTTCATCCTGTGCCATATAATCACGTAAAATAATGTTCTTGACATCGTGTAACTTTTGTTCGTGATATACCTCATCAAGTAGCAAGCTAAACGCCTCTTTCCATTGAACTGAAGACCTGTTAATATAGAAATGGTCCCCTTCCGTGAACAGACTTCCCATGACCATAGCTTTAGAAGTAAAGTAGTAAGGGTCTGTTCTTCTTTTCTCCTCCATCGTTTTTGATATGGAGACTTCTGAGAACATGTCTTCTTTATAAAGTGCAATCACAAAAAAGGTCATGAGTATCACTTCCCCTTCTTTGTTCTTAACGGTGTAATACCGAAACAACCAGTTGCTTTCAGTTTTTTCGTTATTGGAAAATGATTCTTCAAGAAACCTCAACCCTTGCCAGTCGAACATTCCCCGATGCCCTAAAAAGTTATTCCACACTTTTTCATCTACATCATGGATACTTTCACATCGATCTAAGGTTAATTCACTGGCCTGTTCAGGGGTTTTATTGGTCTCTTTAGGTGGCTCGATCTTAAAAGCTTCCCATATCTTGGTACGGGTCAGCCTCACCTCTCTCAGTGATGCGTCAAAATGATATTGAAGCTTATCTACCATGATTTCAATATCTTCCAGTGTATTACTGTTGGATACGGTAACTCTTGTCCCGGTATTTTTAGCAGGAACGCCCGGAAAGGGTGCCAGGTTAATATATATACCATCCTTTATCAGTTCTTTGATCAAAAGGTTTCCCATGGCCATTGTACCTGTACCAATATAGAATATCGGACTAACGTTTGAGGAGATCATCGGAAGATCTGTATTAGAGATCAGTGAATTGGCATAGCTTATTTTCTTTTGAAGCTCATTTTGCAGTGAAACAATTTCTGGGCTCAAATGTATTTTGGCTGATTCGACGGCAGCACCTAATATGGGTGGTTCCATTTGGACTGAAAATGTTAACGGTCCTCCAAAGGTCTTCACTTTACGATGCCACTCTTTATTGGGGAAAAGTGTAAGTCCTCCACAGGCACCAAAGGCTTTCCCCATTGTACTGGTCAATATCGTCTTATGATGCAAAGTCCCCATTTGCCCCATTACATACCCTGTACCATGTTTTCCATCCCAACTCATGCCATGCGCATCATCCAGGTACAGGTAGAGTTCATCGTATTTATCTGACAAGGCCATTAACTCTTTCACAGGGGCTAAATCACCATACATGGAGTACACACCATCAGCCATATACCAGATCTTATCAAACTTACCACGCTGCTTTTTCACTCTTTCTTCCAACATTTCCAGGTTGCTATGTCGTATCATTTCCACAACCACCCCTCTGCTCAAGAGTTTTTTTACCGCATCCTGAACACTGGTATGTACCTGATGGTCCAGTATAACCAGGTCAGAATTTCTTATTACTGTTGGAATAGTCGCTAAATGCGATAATGTACAGTTTTTTGAAATAACTACGGGGGCCTGATACATATCTTCTATCAAACTTTCTAACTCCTCATACAAAGGATTGGACACATAGGTCTTGGACATTGGGAATTGCGTCCCATAGCGTTGTATTGCTTTAATAGCGCCGTCCTTAATTTTTGGATGGTGCTCTAACCCTAAATAACCACAGGTGCCAAAATGTAAAACTCTTTTTCCCTGAATGGAAAGTGTGCGGCCGTTCAACGGTTCGTCATCTGCATACAAATGCAGACTGCCCGTTTCCTTAGCTAACGTAAACACCTCATCAACAGTATCAATGATGTTATTATGTCTGATTTTTGCCATACCAATTTGTTTATGTAGATTGTAATTAAAATCAATATCAATAATATTAGTAACATTATAGTATTTTACAATGTTTCAGTCTAAAAGACATATAACTATATGAAATTCAGGGAAAACGAATATACTACCATGTTTGTTGAAAACGGAATACTTCACTTTTATTATAAAGAAGTAGATGTCATTGACCTAAACGTGGCTAAGATTTGTGTCTCGGAAAGATTGGAATTTAGTGAAAACAATGAATATCCCTGCCTTGTAGATTCTGCCAAAACTCATAATATCACTAAAGAGGCCCGAGATTACTTCGCCAAAGAAGGTAATGAATTAATTACAGCTAATGCTATATTGGTCAGGTCGAGCGTATTCAAGATGATTGTCAACTTCTTCATTCAAATCAACAAACCTGCCAAACCGACAAAAATGTTTACCAATAAAGATCAGGCCCTTCTCTGGCTTGAACAATTCAAAAATTGATATCAGTTAATCGCAAAGGTATTTTTATCGGGTTCAAAAGCAACTTGGATTTTTCAGATATGTCGTTGGCTTTACAGTTTAACGTGCTTGCAGATGAATATTGACAGTGAACAAAGTCTAATACTTACTTTGAATAGTAGCGTGCTAAAAACCTAAAAAGTCATCCTATCTTGCTGAAAAAGTCCTGGAAAAAAGTTTTACTAGCTCCTCTTTGTTAAGCCAGGGCACATTCTCTTAAGACTTCATTTTATTGAATTAAAACATTGCTTCAAGAAAGGGCTGTAAGCTTTTAGTTGCGTTTAGAGCTCACTATCTGCTATCGGAAATTTTGAAAAGACTCTCCCCTATCTCCTGGGCCAGCAGTTTTAAATGATAGCCAGCGTTCTGCAGCGCATCTTGTTCATTCTTGGCACGATCCGTAATGGTTAAAAGCCTTTCAATACCTTTGCCATTAAGATCAATATCATCATCTACTCTTCCAGCCAGTGCTACGATGGGCTTCTTATGCTTTTTGGCAAGGCGGGTAAGTCGAGCGATGGTTTTACCCTCCATCGTCTGAGCATCTATTTTGCCCTCCCCGGTGATGATAAGATCAGCCTGTTGAATTTTCATTTTGAGATCTGTATAGTCAGCTACCAGGTCAAACCCTGGTATAAGTCTGGCACGCATGAATGTCAGTAAGGCGTATCCTAATCCTCCTGCTGCACCAGCACCCGGATACCTCGTATAATCAAGGCTCATCATGGCATTGACATGTTCACTGTACCTTACCACGCCATTTTCCAAACGTTCCAGGGCCTCAGGGCCAGCTCCTTTTTGTGGACCATAAACATAAGTAGCCCCGCGCTGACCAATTAAGGGGTTAGTAACATCACATGCTGCAATAAAACGTACACGCTTGGTCTTTCTTCTAAATTTTATGATATCAGCATCTTTTACCTGGTCCAGGAATTTAGCGCCCTGTCCAAGCACTCTGGCATCTTTATCATAAAAAACACCTCCTAAAGCCTGGATCATACCCATGCCGGCATCATTTGTCGCACTCCCTCCCAACCCAATAATAATATTTTTATACCCTCGATCTATAGCATCTTTTATAAGTTCACCTGTGCCGTAAGTAGTAGTCATCCAGGGATCACGTTCCTGCTCCCGGATCAGTTCCAAACCAGAAGCCAGTGCCATTTCAATAACAGCTGTTTTTTGATGTATCACACCATAATAGGTGTCAATTTGTCTACCCAAAGGATCACTTACCCGGACGTCTATTATGGATCCTCCTGTGGCTGCTACCAGGGCCTTGACAAAACCCTCTCCTCCGTCTGATAAAGGCAGGCAATTTGTATTTATCGAAGGGTTCGCTGCTAAAAGACCCTGCTTAATGGCGTCGGCCGCGTCATTGGCTGAGATAGATTCTTTAAAATTATTAGGGGCTATTAATACTCTCATAGATTAAGAACAGGCACTCCACGTAACCTGTTATAAATACATAAATTAAGGCAAAAACTCAATTCTTCTGAACAAATAAACTTTACCTACAACCCTATCCTAAGATCATCCAAAAGAAAACCGAAAATACGACATGCTAATGATCTAAAGAAATATTTTCCGCAAAAATTAACACTACCTTTATCATTTTCTTTAGATGAAAATAATTAAAAATGAGATACTTAACCAGTATTTAAGCGAACTTATTCATGGTAGTCGTGTTTGATGAGCACACTACCACAGTTAAATCACAAAATTCACCAAAATAGTACTTTTCTAAGTAAGTTAGGTAATCATGAAACATTCACCAATTTGCACACACTTATTAACTGTTTAAACATACTTTTTTTTCAAAGTGATGCTACTTTATGGTAGGATAAACATTTCACCCCATCATTGATTACATAAATCGTAGTATAAAATACGGAAAAATTATAAGATTGTCAATGCACGATTGAATAACTAAGATGCTGTCCTCTTATATATTGTAAAATACGGGTTAACGCTTAAAGAAAAATACCAGACTAATTCATATTTGTTATATGGATAACGTCTCAGTCAGTCCGATATCGGAAAATGATACGTCTGCTTCTGCTCAAGGACTTTATTAAGGCTTTTTTGGACCAATGCCCCCATAGTTTCGCATATTAAAAAGCCATCATCACTATAGTGTTTTGCAAGTTCTGCACGGAGTGTTGCAATATATTCCGGCTTGGAGATATCGTCTTCAGACATCGCTTTCAACAATTCTTTGATGAATTTTTTACCCAGTTTATACCTGCGGGCAATGAGTGATCGCTCTTCTTTTTGATATTGCTTCACTGTTTCTATGGTGAGGCAATCCAGCCCTATTTGTATTAACGGATTATTTTCCTTGAAATATTGAGGTAAATAAATGGATTTTCGGCCTTCATAAGACTGCTGGTCAAAGTCAATGGCCCGTATCCTATAGTCTACATCATCAAAGTCAGGAGTAATGTTGACCACAAAGTTATTGGCATGCATATCACCTAATAACCGGATAAAACAACGTTCATTAAATTTGACAAACTCCTTTGACAGTCGTATTTTATTAAGGTTCACATCCTCAAGGTACTGACGAATGAATTGATCACCTGGAACACCTATAATATGCTGCTCGATGAGCGTATCGTTATCCACTAAGTAACTAATGCGATTAGGCGACAGCCAGTGCTCCAACTCCAGGCCATAAACTCTCGAGGCATCTGCCTTCTTCAAGTAAAAATAATCAAAATTGTCATTGATCCGATTCACTACTCTCACTCGAAAGGGTTGCGTATTTCCATACACACACAGATCGATACGGTCTACATAGAGATGTTCCATTACAGAAAGGTCACCGTCTGCCTTTAACATGGCATAGACCTTCTTTAAACTATAATGGATATATTCCATTTCATGCTGAGCGTAAAAAACGGTTTCCCAAAGCGTATCATTTTGTTTCTTATCCAGCAAAGCAATGGAATTCTCATACCGTAACAGGTCCCTGTATTGGATGGGCAGCTTCACCTCTCGCTGTTGCCGCTTTAAGTATTGCCTTAGCCGTTGACTTACAGGATAAATGTTTTTCTTTTTACTGATCAATGCCATATTGATGATTTCTACTTCTTTATCATTGGGTTTTAAGTTCTCGAAGACGTTTTGAGGACCCTTTTATATGGACTACAAACCATTACGGGTCGATAAGGTGAAATTCATATCCAATTTTGATCCTTCACCGTACGTTCATGTTCTATCACACCCGTATGTTTAGTAGCTTTAGGTTCAAAGAGCAAAACCCACACTTCTTCCCCCCCTTCTGTGCGTGGATTATGCTCTACTCCCCGGGGTACAACAATCAGCTCTCCCTTCTTTACTACTTCTGTTTTATCTCTAAAGTGCATGTGTAATGTACCTTTGAATACCATAAAAAGCTCATCTTCATCCTCATGACTGTGCCAGACAAATTCATTTTCGATCTTGGCAAGTTTTACATATTGACCGTTGAGTTCTCCAATTATTTTCGGGGTCCATGTTTCATTGAACTTCTCGAATTTTTCTAAGATATTGACTGTATTCATATTTGATCATTCTAATAACATAGGATTTACGCCACTATTATATATCAGGCGTATCAATTTCAGCAATAAGCTTATCTACATCGCTTTGTGTTAGTTCATGCTTAACAATATTACCGGCAAAATAATCTTCATAGGCTTTCATATCAAAATTTCCGTGCCCACACATATTGAAAAGGATCGTTTTGGAAACACCTTCTTCCTTACATCGCTCTGCTTCTTTAATAGCGGTAGCAATACCGTGAGTGGCTTCCGGAGCAGGAATGATACCCTCTGTCCTTGCAAAAAGAACTCCAGCTTCAAATACTTCCAGGTTATCATGTGCCGTGGCTTCTATCAGCCTGTCTCGAAGCAGCTGACTTACGATCACACCAGCTCCATGATATCTCAGTCCACCGGCATGAATGGGAGCCGGAACAAAATTATGTCCCAATGTATACATGGGCAATAGTGGCGTCATACCTACATTATCTCCAAAGTCGTACTTAAATACACCTCGGGTAAGTTTGGGGCAGGAGGACGGCTCACTGGCAATGCACCGGATACTTTTTCCTTCTTCCAGGTTATATCTTAAAAACGGAAAGGCCAGCCCGGCAAAGTTAGATCCACCTCCAAAGGGCGCAATGACAATATCAGGCATAGCATCCGCTTTCTGCATTTGAACAACAGCCTCTTGCCCAATGATCGTTTGATGGAGTTTTACATGATTTAATACACTGCCTAAAGCATATTTGGTATCATCACGGGTAGCTGCACGCTCTATGGCCTCTGATATGGCAATACCTAATGAACCGGTAGAATCGGGGGTTTCCGCTAATATCTTCCTCCCCGCCTCTGTCCTGTCAGAAGGTGAAGCCATCACTTTGGCCCCCCAGGTATTCATCATTATCTTTCTGTAAGGTTTTTGATCATAAGAGATCCTTACCATATAAACTTCACATTCAATATCGAATAAGTTACAAGCAAAACTCAACGCACTCCCCCATTGGCCCGCTCCTGTTTCCGTAGTGATCCTTTTTACACCTTCCTGTTTATTGTAATACGCCTGTGCAACGGCCGTATTGGGCTTATGAGACCCTGAGGGGCTTGCACCTTCGTATTTGTAATAAATCTTGGCTGGTGTATCTAATGCCTTCTCTAATCCAAATGCCCTGTACAATGGCGTGGGCCTCCACAAGGTGTACACATCACGCACTTCATCAGGTATTTCAATCCATTTATCCGTGGTCACTTCCTGTTTTATGAGCGCTTCTGGAAAGAGAGGCGCCAGTGCATCAGGGCCAATAGGCTCTTTGGTACCGGGATGGAGCGGCGGCAATGGCTTATTCGGCATATCGGCAAGGATGTTATACCATTTGTCAGGAATTTCATTTTCACTTAACAGGATTTTACGGTTTTTCATAGTGCTATTTTTAGTTCTTGATGGGGAGGCAATACGTATTCCTACAAAGTCCGATGACGTACATCCCACCCTACTTAATCTACTAAAAATAGTATAAGATTAACTGATAATGAACAAATTATTCTGTCTATCAGCCTGAAATCCCGATAGTCATTGTGAGCATCACAAATAACATTGATATCTCCTGTGCTTTACAAAAGGACTTCCGGAAGGTGGGACCAGGTAATGATTGGTAAAAGGCGGGCTCAACACTAGTAGTTAGCCCGCCTTCTTATCACCTGGAAGTAGCTTGGTTTTGGCTAATCTATCCTCAGATCAGCTATTTTTTCAAAGGGTGTTACATTTTAGAAGCACCGCTTAACACTCATTGTCTGGTTATTTTTTCACTACCCGCCCCACATTTATACCTTGTTTACTATGTATTACAATTAAATACATACCCTTGTTCAAATGCTGTACAGATGTCTGATAGAGCCCGCTTATGCTGCCTTCAGTGTGTATTACTTTACCGGAAAGGTCTGTAATGCTCAAATCATAAACTACGGCACCTCCATCAATGGTCAGCCTGTCCTGGGTGGGGTTAGGGTATATTGAAAAGCCTGGTACCTGCTCTATGACCAATGAGGTAATTACATTTGTGGTGGTAATGGTCAGGACGTTGGATTCAGCAGCATCGATACTGTTAGAAGACACTACCTTGTAGGCATATTCTTGTAGTGATACTGCCTCTTCGTCCAAATAACTTGTTGTATTGGATGGCAGGGTAGCGATCTCTTCAAATGCGCCACCATTATCAGAGCGTAAAACTTTATAATTGACTTCTACTGCTGAATTGTCCAACCATTGCAATTGCACACCTTTTGCCTGTATTTCCGTTAAGCTTAAAAGCTCCGGCGCCAAAGGTGTAACGTAACCGATCAATTCAGCCTCGGTTTCTTCCAATGCCACATCTGTGTATATTCTGAACTCACCAGGCTGCAAATTCAGATTTATCGTAGCTTCCGAAACCTCCAATAGCTCCCCTCCTGCAAAATAATGGTACCAGTTTCCGGTATGTGGAAAGGTCAGGTCTGTTGGCGTAGTGGTTACATTAAAATTGGCCACAATGACCACATTCATATCATCCGGAGTTAACGGACTCTCAACAAAAGGGTCATTTTTAAGCACGATCTTTTTCACAAGTGACTGACTTTCATCAAGGGTAAAATCCAGCGAGCTGAATACGCTGTAAGATGTTTTCAAACGGATAATTTCTGCCGTCACCTTATTCAACCGAACACGGTCTTCATCAGTGTCATAGCTAAGACCGTCAGCAGCTGTTTGCCAGGGTATCGGCTTATTACCCGTACGACCATTTTGATTGATACTGATGTCATATCCCAGCTCTCCAAACTGCCAAAGCATGCGAGGTCCGGGAATAGCATAATAAACAGCAGAAGCAGCCTTAACACGCTCCAGCGCTATGTCTAAATTGGTCGTGTTATGTCCTCCCCGGGTAGTGTTCCCTAACGTCAGATTCCGGTATACCAGCCTTTCCTCATCATGACTTTCCATGTATGAGATCAGGTTAGGGTCATTCCAGCCACGGGTAGCATAATAGGCCCAATCTATATTGGAGCTTTCTTCGTACCCCATGGTCAGCTGATTAAAATTTTCATTCATATTCCCCCAAAGCATGATCCCATAATCCGCCAATACCTTTTCCTCCTGGTTGTCTGAAAGGTGCTCAAAGATCACATATGCCTCCGGGTGATGCGACCATATCTTATCCACCATGCGGGTCAGAATGTCCACACGTGATTGGTCATAGGCATTCCAGGCACCTAAATTGTCTCCGGTAAAGGTTTGCGTAAATCCTTTACTCAGGTCAAAACGATATCCATCGAAACGGTATTCTTCCAGCCAGTAGTGGTTTACGGTGTCCACATAATGCTGTGTATTGAGCGATTCATGGTTGAAATCAAAAAACACATTAAAAGGATGGGTAGCTTGCTGATTAAGCCAGGGACTGTCTGCTGCCGGTCTTTTGTTCGCTTCATCCCAGTAAAGCGCTGCCAATGGATTTCTTTCGTGGGTATGGTTCAGTACCATATCCAGTATTACTGCCATACCGCGTGCATGACAGGCATCGATAAATCCTTTCAGCGCATCTTTCGTACCGTAATATTTATCAGGAGCAAAAAAGTAAGCAGGATTATAACCCCAGCTCAGGTTACCATTAAACTCCATGATGGGCATAAGCTGTATGGCATTTACTCCAAGGTCTTCCAGGTAATCCAGCCGGTCAATAACTGCCTGGTAATTATGGGCCACGTCAAAGTCACGAACAAGTAATTCATAGATCACCAGGTCTTCCCTGGCGGGAGGCACAAAATCATTTACGATCCAGGGATACGACGGTTGATCCGTCTGCATCACAGACACCCACCCTTCGACTACCTCATTATCAGGATAAGGTGTGGGGTTGGGATAGGTTATCTCGTCTATAGCCCCATCTTCAGCAGGGTCCAGGATCTTATCCGCATAGGGATCTCCTACCTGTAATGTTTCATCTACAAGGTATTGAAAAGCATATTCTTTCCCGGGAGTAAGGCCGTTGACCGTAAGCCAGAAATAATCACCGTCCTTTGCGAGTTGATAGTTCTCTGAAACCGTCCATTGATTAAAATCTGCTAACAGGTACACGGAATTTTTACCCGGAGCAAACAGGCAAAAAGTAGCTTTAGTAGCATCTGCGTCATAATTGATCCCCTGAATGATCCCTGCCGGCCTTGTACCTGTAGGGTTTGCCCGTACTACGTACGTAAATTCATCAGAAACCATACTCCCCCCGTTATCCGCCTCAATTCTGACCGGAACAGAGCCACTGGATGCGGCTACAAAATCAAACGTCAGCTGACTGGCCTCGCTCACGCTCTGTACTGATTCCCCGTCAACAAACAAAGTAAGGTCTGCAGGTATCGACGCATCCGCTGTAACGCTAATGGTGCCTGATGGATCCGCGAAAAGAAACGGAGCGTCCGGTCGGGTAAATTTAACAGCTATATCCCCTTTATTTATGTCAATAAATAAATCAATGGTTTTCCCATCATCAAACGTAACTGCCTTTACGAGAAAACCAATACGCGTGATCTCATCCGCAGGTTTATTAAAAAAGGTGGTAGGCGTAAACGTTATACTGTATTCATTGGCCTGCCCGGTAGAAGTAAATTTAGCCAGATCCTGGGCCGATGTGGCGGGGTTCACATTCGTGGGAGCATCAAAATCAGGTTCCAGCTCAGGTAACCATGCCCAGATCCAGACGTTGGTCTCATCTTCCAAAGAACTAGTGCCAGTTACATCAACGGTAATGGTCAATGGTTGATCGGCAAGGGCAAAGGAAGGGTCAGTCGTAACCGTTTGTGCTATTGACATTGCACAAACCAGTGAGAGAAGATAGCTAAATATTGCTTTCATAAAAAGAGAAGAGGGCCTTTTATAGACCCTCTTTCAAATGAAGTATTATATTAATCTAATGTGATAGCCTTATTATTTTCATCAAGTGTTATTTTGTATGCACCGATCTCTCCTATAAATCTAAAATTGTTACTATCGTCATTAGCATCTTCGAAGGCTGCATCAATGGTAAACCCTTCACCTTCATAAAATGGGTAATTGCTGCCCGAATCCCAATCTCCTCTGACGGCAAAAAACCGGAACGCGTCATTAGAAAAATTTAGGAAAGAAACCCATGTATTCTCTTGGACCTGAAACATTTCTATTGGATTGTCCCAACCCCATCCTGCCGGGGTGGCTGCTCCCACCATGAATTTCGAAGGCCCCACAGGTTTTACTAATGAAATAGAAAACACATCCTCAGATATTTTGGTGATATCCTCAGTAGCCGCAATAACTTTCCAGTCCAATGTCACAAAAGTACCCATCGGCACATTCAGATCTGCTAACAGGTCAAGTAATGCCTGGTGAGTGATGGTCAACTCATTTTCTGTACCACTTTGCTCAGCATCTAATGTCACCAGTGGTTCCGAGAAGTCGCCGCCAGCAGTATCTGCTACCCATTGATAAGTAACATCTGTACCGAACCCTGCAAATGTACTGTCCCATTGTATTACAACTTCACTGTCAGGATCGCTGTCAAATAATCCTGCATATTGGTTATCGGCCGGTGTAGCAAGATTAAATGGCGCTATTTCGTTTATGAACCTTCTTATGGTAATAACAGCGGGGTCAGCCACCGTTGTAATATCACCATTAGTAGCAGAAACCGTCCATTGACCTTCTAGCTGTTCTCCAATGCTTAATCCTAAATCTATAAGCAGATCATCTAACGCCTGGTTAGTAAAGGTAATGGAATTGGATAATCCCTCCTGATCTGATTTGAAGGACAAAATAGGATCGGAAAAGTCACCATCTGCTTCATCCAGCATCCAGGTGTATATTACATCTGAATTAAGGCCACTCCTGGCCTCTCCCCACTCGACCACTATTTCTCCATCCCGATTGATAGAACTTAAATTTACGGTTGACCCTTCAATGGGATTCAAATTGAAGTCTCTTAGACTTTCCAAGCCCGTAGTGCTTGGAAAATCTTCCTGATCACAGGCTAAAAGACCAAGGGCCAAAAATATATAACTAATTTTTTTCATGTCTTCGTAGTTAATCTATTAACAATGGAAATGCATCGAATGTAGCCGTCTGAGTATTCCCATCAGCACTGCGAAAGATATAGTTGATCTTTGTTATCTGATCTCCTTCCTCTATCGGAAAAAAGTCTTCGGGAATAAATGAAAGAGAGAATATACCATTGCCTCTGTCCGTTAACTGAAGTTCAGGTGTGGTAGAGACATCTCCCCATTCTGCCTTTTTAACATCACTAAAAGCACTACCATCCGCTTTAGTACCTTCTACAAAGATATAGGCATAGATCTCTTCCAATTCTTTCATTGCTGAATTCTCAGCTAAAGACTGATCAAAATACAAGGTAACAATATCAGCGGTAGTGAATTTGACTGGAAAATTTCGATTTTGACTCGGAATGAATACCAAAGGCTGAACATCTATAAAAAGGTTTTCACCAGAATCAATTCCATCCGACCAATCTGAGCTCTTTAGTTTAATTCCTAATTCCTTTATTTCTGCAGGAGTCCTTCCATAAAAATCGACGGGAGTCATTGTTATTCTATAAATATTAGGGTTTGTCTCATCCCTTGTCATTAAAGCACCTTCAGTATCCTCTCCTCCGGCAGGGTTAATATTGGTAGGTGCATCACAATCAGGGTTTGCCTCTCCCGGACACCCTCCCGGAAGCCAGGTCCATATCCACACCCTGTCCGCATACCCTTCCAGGCTGGATCCTGAAACATCCACAGTCAATGTCACCTCATCCACAGCAGTAAATACGGCCGGACTAGCAGTCACGGATTGAGCCTTCACGATCATAGAAGGCAAAATCATTAGTATAAGTAAAATAATATTTTTCATAATCCTTTATTGCTTAATAAATTCATACTGGTAACTCAAAAAAGGTATTTTTTCATTTTTACTATTCACTTGATATCTGGTCAGCTTAAGATTTAATATCCCATCTCCAAGTCCCAAATACGTTTCTATATTGAGCGTATTTCCGTTTTCAAATTGGAGTTCACTAGGTGCATCCATGTCATCTAATGTCCATGTCCCTTCCAACGCATCTACGATATTAGGCGCATCTCCGGGATTGACCTGAAAATTCGATGGGTTACCCTGATCATCAAACCCGAGACTTAGTACAAGTTCTTCGAATGGAAACAGCTGGGTCACCTCTAAACTTTGAACAAAAGCAGGAAACCCTTTACTGATGGCATCTTCATCATTTTGCATCACCTTTGTCAATGTCCATGTACCTGCAATTTCGCTGGTACGATTGAAAGGCTCGCCTATTTCAGGCGAATCATCTATGCAACCTGATAACAGCACACTCAATGCTAACATCAGGTAAACGAACGGTATATATATTTTAATTATTTTCATTATCATTTATTTAACATCCACCTTCCTGATTCGGAGTAAAAACATCTGTTCCGCCAGCGCCGGCTATCTCTATGTCCGGAAACTGGATCGCCATACCCGGGCAGTCCCAGTTAGCTCCACGTATTTTTAACGTAGACTCACCGTTCACTCCCCTTCTTCGTAAATCGTGAAATCTTTGACCTTCAGCCACCAACTCCAATCTCTTTTCTGTTCGGAGCGTACTGAGTAGAGTCGTCTGACTTGTGCTACCAGGCAAAGGGGTTAGCCCGGCTCTTACCCTGATATCGTTAACATCACCAATAGCGGTGGCTAATGTCGCGGGCTGGTTCAATTCGGCACCTGCTTCTGCTCTAATGAACTTCACTTCAGTCACGTGTAATAATGGGACATTGAAGAAGTTAACCCCATCAAATTTAGTAATTGAAATGGCCTGATTTTGAGCACCTTCATCAGACACATCATACCATTGAGCACGCAAATCACTTGGGTTGGAAGTCGCCAGGGCATGCAGTTCTTCGGAAATTCTTAAGGTGGGTGGGTTATCTCCATCTGATCTGAAATGCGTTGTAAACTGCGTTCCCCTATGATCATTGACATTACTTATCATAAAGAAAATAGCTTCATCTGATCCTCCCGGAGAAAATCTTTCCGTAAATTCATCTGCGCTGGTATTAAAGGCGTAAGGCCCGTTCTCTATCACATCATTGGCCAGGTCAAACGCACGCTGAAAGTTGTGCATATGGAAATAAACCTTCGATAATATGGCCTTTGCCGCCCAGGAATCCGCATACACACCGTTCTCATCAGGAAGTAATGTAGTAGCATCTTCCAGGTCCTGCACAATTTGCGCATAGACCTCTGCCACAGTATCCCGGTCTCTCGCTTCGGGAGAAGGTTCAGTACGTAGTACAACTCCCAAATGGGTATTTTCAGGTGTAAAACCATAAGGATGTGCAAACAGCCTTATGAGCTCAAAGTAACAAAAGGCTCGTAGTAACTTAGCCTCTCCTTCAATACGGTTTGCATCGTTAGATCCTTCCAGGATGTCCAGGTTTTGTAATAACACGTTCGACCTGTAAATGACAAAATGGGGTTCATCAAACATGTTCTGGGTATACCCTGTAAAAAAAGAACTGGACCTATCATAGTAGGCTCTAAAATCTGCATCATTGAGATTATTTTGACTTCCGTCTATATTATCTGCCATCACTTCCGAGATCGCCTGAACCCGGCCTCCTAAAAAATCACCTCCTTCTCCTCGTAATGCATCGTAAGCCGCATTGAGAAGTTCCTGCATATCTTGCGGAGTTTGCAACGCTTCTTCAGCGATGATCTCGCCTTTCGGCTCAAGCTCCAACAGATCATCACAAGCCATCAAAGTACCCATGATGATAAAGCACGTATATTTTAATAATTTCATCTTTTCTACCATTTTAGATTTAAAAGCCAATGTTCACACCCAACGTGAAAGCACGCTCTTGCGGTGCAGTAAGATAAGTCACATTAGGGCTTAGGTTTCTACCCTGGGGCCCTTCATGATCACGCACAATTTCCGGATCGGCCCCCGGGAATTTTGTGAAAGTGAGCAGGTTGGTAGCATTGAAATAGACCCGGGCATTTCTGAGTTTCATTTTACTTACGAATTCATCCGGTAAATTGTATCCCAAAGTTACATTTCTTATCCTTCCAAATGTACCGTCATAAAGGAATTGGGTGGTATTCAAATTCCAGAAACTAGCCAATCCACCATAGTTGTTCGCCTCCATTGTTAATCTTGGGAATTTGGCCACATCCCCTGGCTGTCTCCACCTATCGGCGATCTCGCTCCTCATATTCCAATCTGACACTACACCCAGCTGCCGCTTGCCGGAATCGTCATAAATATTTCCTCCTAACGTGAAGGTGAAAAGAATGCTTAAATCAAAGTTTTTATAATTGAATGTATTGGTAATACCGCCTGTCCAGTCCGGAACCACATTTCCTACGGGCACTCTATCATCCAGGTTAAACTCATATGTTTCATTTCCTTCTTTATCCAGGAAAATCGGGAGCCCGTTCTCAGGATCTACCCTGGCGAACCTGTTCAGGAAGTTCACTCCAACAGGTAATCCTTCCACCACCCGGGTATCACCGGAACCGGCAATGGCATCAGGAGGTGTAGCTCCAATATCCAATACCTCGTTCTTAAGATGAGAAGCATTGATCTCCGTAGTCCATCCGAACACACCATCAATATTTCTCGATTTGATGCCGATCTCAAAGCCTTTATTACTGATCTCGGCGATGTTCTCAAAGTACCTTTCAAAACCTGTAGAAGCTTGTACCAATCTATCTATCAGCACGTCACTGGAGTTCTTGTCAAAGTATGCCACCTCCGCAGTGATACGATCATTCAGGAATCCTATCTCAACCGCTATGTCATACGTACGTTGAACTTCCCATTTCAAGTCCGGGTTTTCCAGTCTGACAGGAAAGATGATAGGCTGTTGATTGTAACGGTTCCCGTCATCTCCTTCTCTCCGCTGGAAGGTACCCCATCGCTGGTAGTTAGGAATGTCCGCATTACCGGTAATCCCCCAACTTGCTTTTAACTTCAAGAAATTGATCGCTGTAGTTTTAGGAAACCAGCTTTCTTCAGATAAAACATAACCTGCTCCCAGGCTTGGGAAGAAACCATAACGGTTATTGCTACCAAACCTCGAGGAACCATCCACACGAGCAGATGCCTTTACAAATAGCTTGTCTTTGTAATTGTAGTTTACTCTTGTGAAATAACTTAAGAAAGACCATATCTCATCCGGCGCTGTTTCATAGACCGGATTGGGTAAAGGATTATCATTGTCATCAAACCTGTCCGGAATGGCCGGATCATCAAACAACGGGCCATCCACACCGAATGCTTCTATTTTATTCCACTTTTCAGTAAGTGATTCCTGGTATTCTCCGCCTACCAAGAATTTAAAGCTATGATTCTGATCTACGTTGAGATCGTAGGCTGCCGTTGCTGAAAGCGTATAATTGGTTACCCAGGTCGGGTAGCGCTTGGCGATGTTTTCTGTATTGGTGATTTCCTGTGGTTCAAATTGATCATCCAGAATATCCATATAATCAAGACTACCGGAAACGTTGATCTGGAGTTTGTCAATGGGTGCGTAATTGAATTTCAACGTAGACAGCACTCGGTTTTCACGTGTTCTCCACTCATTCAGCTCCTGCTTTCTCAAAGGATTATTACCTCCTGTAAAGAAAGAGCCATCGTCGTTTCTTACCGGGTAAATGACCAAAGCATCTGACATTGCAGCGCCTAATCCACCATCCCAGGCACCACTTACCCGGTTATTAACCCCCTGACTCAAGGATGTGGTAACGGATGCTTTAAGTTTGTCGGTAAAATTATAATCCAGGTTAACCCTACCGCTAAGCCTTTCATAACTATTACCAACAAGGAAACTCTCATTATCACTGTAAGAAAAGCCTATATAAGTAGACAGTTTTTCATTCCCTTGAGACATACTAATATTATATTCCTGTCTGATCCCCGTCTGTGTGGTAAGGTCAATCCAATCGGTATCTGTTTGCCTGGCTTGCTCCCAGGTAACTTGTCCCGGTAATTCGGCCAGTCCTACGTTACCATCGTTCTCCCAGGCCTCTTGTCTGAGTTGCAACCATTCTTCAGAGGACAGTAAGTCCACCTCTCGGGTAGGTTGAGATATACCAAATTTAGTACTGAAGTTGAAGGTTGGTTTACCACTTTTACCACGTTTAGTGGTGATCAGGATAACCCCGTTCGCACCGCGAGAACCATAAATAGCGGCTGCAGAGGCATCTTTTAAGATCTCTACGGATTCAATGTCATTGGGGTTAATGGTCGCTAAAGGGTTGTTGTTGAAAGCCCCTCTGTTATCATTAAGGAAGTAATCCTGTGTGATGGGAATACCATCTACCACATACAACGGATCACCACCGGCACTCAGGGAAGCAATACCCCTTACCCTGATCATCGAGCCGGCGCCTGCCGTACCACTACCCTGAATTACCTGAACGCCTGCTGCTTTTCCTTGCAAGGCGGCCTCAAAACTAGGTACTGAAGTACTCATTAGCTCCTGTCCGTCTACTTTGGAAATAGAGCCGGTCACTTCCCTTTTTGTTTGTACACCGTAGCCCACTACTACAACTTCCGTGAGTTGGGCTATGTCAAGATCCATTGAAATAGTTAGATTAGATTGAGTACCCACTGTTAATTCCTGCGGTTTATATCCCACAAAAGAGAAAACAAGGACATCACTCTCGTTTACAGTCAGTGAAAAATTGCCACTGAAATCTGTTACCGTACCTGTAGAGGTACCTTTTACCAGGATGTTGACCCCCGGAAGAGGTGCTCCATCCGAAGCGTCGGTCACTGTTCCCCGCACAGTTGTCTGGGCGAATATTGAACAGGGGAATAGAAATCCCAGGACCCAAAGGACTAGTAAATTTTTCTTCATAAAATTCTGAAATAAGGTTGAATTACACATCGAATTTAACTACGATAATGGCATAAAAACTAGCGTTTTATGCAAAATAATCACGAAATCGGAACCGCAAACGTTTGCGGATAACGTAGCATTTTTTCCTCGAAAAAAGAGGGCTTTTTATAACATGATCCTCCTCATATTGTCGCCTCCAAATGGTAATAATTGACTCAGACAGTATATATTTGTTGACACCTAAATTACTCAACCTTAGCCATGAGAAGTAGTCAAGTCACTATCAAGGATATTGCACGCGCGTTGGGTATCTCCCCTTCCACCGTGTCCAGAGCGTTGAAGGACCACCCGGACATTAGTCCCGAAACAAAAAAAGCAGTTACTGATTTAGCGGATGAACTTAACTATCAACCTAACAGTATTGCCCTTAGCCTTCGTCATAGTAAGAGCAACACGATTGGTGTGATCATCCCACAGATTGTACATTGGTTCTTTTCGACGGTCATCAGTGGTATTGAAGATATCGCATACAGCGCAGGTTACAGCGTGATCGTAGCACAGTCCAATGAATCCTATGAAAAGGAAGTCAAAGATGTTAAAGCGCTATTCAACAACCGTGTAGACGGTATTATCATTTCTATGTCCAAAGAAACTTCCAAATACGATCATTTTGAGTCAGTTTATGATCGTGGCGTCCCTATGGTATTTTTCGACCGGGTCTGTGATGCGTTAAATACGAGTAAGGTGGTGGTAGATGACCATGCGGCGGCCTATGAAGCTACGCAACATCTGATTGACCAGGGTTTCACACGAATAGCCCATTTAGCAGGAGCCAAAAACCTTAAAATAAGTGATGAACGTTTGAAAGGTTACAGAACGGCGCTGGAAGACCACGGCCTGAAGTTTAATCCCGACTACGTAGTTTATGAAAACCTGGCGGATGATGAACGGCCTTCAAGGGCGCTTACCACCAAACTACTCGGGATGAGCGAACCTCCTGACGCAGTCTTTGCCAGTAATGACACTTCTGCGCTCGGCGCCATGCTGGCAGCACGTGAACATGGCCTGAAGTTACCCGGAGAATTTGGTATAGTAGGTTTTAGCAACTGGCGCTTTACCGCTCTTACCGAACCTACCATGACCACCATTGATCAGCCCGGTTTTGAAATGGGCCAGGAAGCTGCCAGGCTCCTGATCAAAGAGATCGAAGCAAAAGAGGAAGATATCATTGAGCCGGAGACCAAAGTATTAAAGACCAAACTCATCGTTCGGCAATCTTCCAGGAAGTTAATGAATTGAGTGGATTATTGTTTCCCTTAGTAGAAACATTGCCATTTCTGTTTGCAAAGCTTTCCTGATGAAAAAGCTTTGGAATATCCATAAGCTACTTTTAGCTCATTACACATTATTATATTTCCTGACCGGGCATGGGTAATCTTCCTAATTAGCTGGAAAAATGTATCAATCACGCTGATAAAGTCAGTACGGCTGCTTCCAATGATTACATTTACAATGGTCTCAGATCACCTAATCAGTAAAACACGCTATATGTTCTTACTTCTACCCTCAAATTAAACGGGAAATGCAGCGCTTACATGTCTTAATAACCGGGTTTCTGCTCGTAAACAGCTTCTGTGGATTTGCACAAATGTCCTTCGACGCTCGTATTGATTCCATAGTAGCCATCATGTCACTCCGGGAAAAAATCGGGCAGACTGCTCTTCGTGGTACTTCCAGCCGCGTTAAAGGCACCCTTCCTGAGGAACTGAAGCAAGCTGTGAGAGAGGGAAAGGTCGGGGCTTTTCTCAATGTCATGAATACCGATTATGTGGATGAACTTCAACGTCTGGCCACAGAAGAAAGCCCGCATGGCATTCCTTTGATCTTTGCCAGGGACGTCATCCATGGTTTCAGGACCATTTTTCCCATCCCGCTGGGTATCGCCGCCTCCTGGGACCCTGAAGTAGCCAGGGCGTGTGGGCGAATTTCAGCCATAGAAGCTTCTTCCGTCGGGATACGATGGACGTTCGCTCCTATGCTTGACATTGCCCGGGACAGTCGCTGGGGAAGAATCGCTGAATCTCCGGGTGAAGATCCTTACCTGGCATCTTTACTGGCAAAAGGATACGTAGAGGGATTCCATGGAAACAGCTTGAAAGACCCTACTTCTATGGTGACTTGTGCTAAGCACCTGATAGGATATGGTGCCGCCATTGGGGGCAGAGATTATAATACGGCTATCATTCATGAACCACTGCTTAGAAATCTTTATGTTCCTCCTTTCACAGCTGCCATTAAAGCAGGAGCGCCTACCGTAATGTCCTCTTTTAATGAAATAAACGGATTACCGGCTTCAGGTAACAAATTCTTACTGACAGGCCTGCTCAGGGGGGAACTCCATTTCGACGGTTTTGTAGTGAGTGACTGGAATTCCGTTACCGAAATGATCGACCATGGTTTTGCCCGGGATGAAAAACATGCGGCCGAACTGGCTGCAAATGCCGGTTTGGATATGGAAATGACCAGCAAAGCCTATGAAGATCATATTGAAAGTCTGATTGAAGAAGGAAGCCTCTCCGAGGATCAAATTGACTTTTATGTAAAAAATATTTTGAAGGTCAAGTTCCGCATGGGCTTGTTTGAACGTCCTTACAGGGATAAAGACACCGAAAAAAGGTTTTACCTTCCTGATCACCTGCAAAAGGCAAAAGAAGCTGCGATCAAAAGCAGTGTACTGCTAAAAAATGAGCAATTGCTTCCTTTAAAAAAGGGGACGAAAATTGCTCTAATCGGCCCTTTGGCCAATGCACCCAGAGAACAGTTGGGTACCTGGACATTTGACGGTGAAGCAGACCAATCAATCACTCCGTTCAAAGCCTTTAACGAGCAAAGTCCTGAAGTGCTTTTCTCTCCCGGGCTAACGTTCAGCAGGGACCGTTCCAAAGAAGGGTTTGATGAGGCTTTGAGACTGGCCCAAAAGTCGGATGTAATCCTTTTTGTAGGTGGTGAGGAAGCCATTCTATCCGGAGAAGCCCATAGCCGGGCGGATATCGGCTTGCCGGGTGCACAAGAGTCACTCATTGAAAAATTAGCCCTGTTGGGCAAACCCATTATTTTAGTGATCATGGCAGGAAGGCCGATCGCGATCTCACGTATTATCGATAAAGTGGATGCGGTACTTATGTGCTGGCATCCGGGAAGTATGGGAGGGCCGGCTTTATACGATATGATCTATGGCAAAAGTGAGCCGGGAGGAAGACTACCGGTAAGCTGGCCTAAAACGGCGGGTCAGTGCCCCATTTTTTACAATCACAAAAACACCGGAAGACCTGCGGATAGCACATCGTTCGTTCACATCGATGAGATCCCCGTAGGGGCCTGGCAAAGCTCTCTGGGCAACAATTCCCATTACCTGGACGCAGGCTTCTCTCCTCATTTCCCATTTGGATATGGTTTGGGGTATTCGGATTATGCTTATTCAAAGCTTTCGTTATCCCATAAAGAACTGGCAATGAATGAAGCACTAACGGTCACCGTCTCCGTCACCAATACCGGTACCCGAAATGGTGAGGAAGTAGTCCAGCTCTATGTCCAGGACGTGGTAGGCAGCATAACACGCCCCGTTCGTGAACTCAAGCGGTTCAGGAAAATCTCGCTGGATCAAGGGGAAACTAAAAAAGTATCCTTCCGCTTATCCTCAAAAGACCTTGAATTTATGAACCACCAACTTGAAAAAAGGGCGGAACCCGGATTGTTTCGTGTATGGGTAGGCCCTAACTCATCTTCAGGACTTCAAAATTCTTTTTCTTTGAAGGAAAACTAAAACCATTCGCTTTTGAAACAGGTCATCATCATTATGGGAGTAAGCGGCAGTGGAAAAACCTTAATAGGTCAATTATTGTCAAAACAGGTTAACCTCCCATTCTATGATGCAGATGATTTCCACCCGAAAGCAAATATCATCAAAATGAAAAGCGGGCACCCGCTGAATGACCATGATCGCCAAAACTGGCTGGAGATACTTAATGATAAATTGATAACCTGTAGCAAGTCTACGGGAGCCATCCTGGCATGCTCGGCTTTGAAAGAAAAATACCGGCAACAGTTATCGTCACAGGTAGACCATGTACACTGGGTCTACCTGGACGGAACGTATGAACTCATCAGAAGCCGACTGGAAAACCGGAAAGACCATTTTATGAAAGCGGATCTGTTGAAATCACAGTTTCATGATCTGGAAATTCCGGACTACGCTATAAAAGTAGATATTCGTCTATTTCCACAGGAAATGGCAGATAAAATACGGGCAGAACTGAATATACTCTCGTGAAAAAGATCCTGACTTTATTTTCGATATTTGCCAACATCCTGCGTAAAGGTATAAAATCAGTCATTGACCAATAACCCTATAGCTCCGATGATCGATCTTTCTCTATTGGCCGCTGTAATCCTGGGGATCTGCCTTTTGCTTTTACTTGTACTGCAATTTAAGCTCCAGGCCTTTATTTCATTGCTGATCTCCAGCATAGCCGTTGGTATCATCGCCGGAATGGACCCCCTGGACATCATCAGCACTATCCAGGAGGGGATGGCCAATACATTGGGCTTTGTAGCTGTGGTGGTAGGATTGGGATCAACCTTCGGGGCCATTCTGGAGCACTCCGGGGGTGCCGGGTCACTGGCCAACTATTTATTGGAAAAGTTCGGAGAAAAAAGAGCCTCCTGGGCGCTTATGCTTACAGGCTTTTTGGTGGCCAT
The DNA here is from genome assembly GCF_007097395.1 of Fulvivirga sp. M361. Classification (GTDB taxonomy): domain Bacteria; phylum Bacteroidota; class Bacteroidia; order Cytophagales; family Cyclobacteriaceae; genus Fulvivirga. The sequence goes on along the minus strand of NZ_VKDC01000007.1, from coordinate 250,930 downwards.
CCCTGTTTTCTTTGATGTGGCTTTTATCATTTTGATCCCCTTGGTCTACGCACTACAACGCAAGACCGGAAAATCTCTCATCTTATACGCCATTCCCTTATTGGCCGGCCTGGCCATTACTCACGCCTTTATCCCTCCTACACCAGGCCCTGTGGCAGTAGCCGACATTCTTAAAGCAGACCTGGGGTGGGTAATCGTTTTCGGCTTTATAGCAGGTATACCGACAGCGATCTTATGTGGACCGGTTTTCGGGAAATACATTGGCAAGAAAATAAAGGTGCATGCCCCTTATTTTGAAGATAATTCACCATCGCCCCTCTCCCCTCCTCCTGTGGGATTAATATCTATCATCATTGCCGTTCCCATTGTTCTGATCGTTGCGAATACCGTTTTATCCGGTTTTTTAACCGATGAAAAGTCTATGTATTACATTGCTCAAAAATGGTTACAAATGATCGGTCACCCTTTTGTGGCCCTGGTAATTGCCAACCTGCTGGCATGGTATTTTTTGGGGCTCAAAAAAGGCTTTTCCGCATCACAAATGCTGGACATTACGACGAAATCCATGGCCCCAGCAGGGATCATCATTCTTCTGACAGGCGCAGGTGGAGTATTCAAACAGATGATGATCAATACCGGCGCCGGTGAAATGATGGCCACCTATTTTGCGGATGCCGGCATGGGGATTCTATTTTTTGCTTTCCTGGCTGCAGTATTGGTAAGGGTTTTACAGGGCTCGTCTACCGTAGCCATGATCACTGCCGCCGGTCTTGTGGCCCCTACGTTGACAGGTGAAGTTTCTGAATTGTCCAAAGCGTTGCTGGTTATTGCCATTGCCTCCGGAGCGTCCATGGCTTCCCATGTCAATGATAGTGGATTCTGGCTCGTAAGCAAATACCTGGGAATTACGGAAAAAGAAACTTTCCATAGCTGGACGGTCATGACCTCTCTTTTGGCCTTGACCGGGTTTGTGGTTGTGATGTTGCTGTCTTTGTTTTTTGGTGTTTGATGTATCTCGGTTTCTTTTCATTTTCTGAAATTTAGCTCAAACGAGCCTGATTCAATGTCTGATCAACGGTAACAGGTCTAGTATAAATGCGGACTAGTAAGAAACAAGCCGACTTAATAAAAATAGGAAAGGCTTAAAAACAATTAGCTTTCTGTACACTTACAAAAACCGATATCTCTACCAGCCCTTCCATGAATTTTTCGTATTCATAATCCATCCCGGCCGGAGGCCTATTTTATAGTTGTCACTCGGAAACCCGAGCGATTGAGAGAGAAGTAAAAAGACCAACGCTATAAATTACCCTTTCTATAAATTCAACTTTTGGGTTGTTTTGCATTCTTTACCAGAGGACGTACTATTCCAAAATACAATAACAACGAGTTTGAGACTAATACCAGTATAATAACTAACAACCCATGATTGTTGAACACAAAATAGCTTGACAGAATCACCACCATAACTATAAGTATCTTATCGAACAGGTTCTGTGAACTTTTCATTTTTTACGATATGGATGTTCTTTCCAACCATCTTTTGGGACTACTATATCAGTTGCAATGGGGGAATCAAAATATATTTCTGTCAGTTTTGGATCATCTACCCAATACTTTAATACATACTTTGAACCTAACTTAGCTTCGGCACATGCATGAGAAGTACATATATTCTCGAACAATTCTCCATTGGCAGTATATTCATACTTCTTACCAATATCTTTTGAAGAGGAATAATTATCTACCATAGTACATACAGTATATCTGACCTCTGAATTAGATTTAGTGATATATTCGTACATCAAGTATCCAATAACAGATAGCACCAATACAGCAAAAAAAGCTATTGATAAACCAAATTTAATGTTCTCTATTTTCATTTTGCCTTATGTTAACTTTTACACCATTTGCTATAACTTTCATGGATAAATCTGCTCCAGCCTGGATCAATGGTTTTACTCCGCTACGCTGAATACCCGGAATGCTTGAGACGCGTCCTGCCACATATCCTGTAACAAAATCTACAGCCGCATCAGAGTTTAGATTGACTTGAAACTTATCATTTGAGAAAGGCTTGAAATCCACAACCGCACCAAAAGCTGCACTTTGAGGTGTATTTAAACCAAGGAAGCCCTGCGAAGCTATATCTGCCACATCCAACCCTCCTAGATATAGTTTGTAACTCATAGCCGTCAAGTTAAGAGTTGAAATTGATTGAATATATCGTAAAAGGGAGTTTTCCCCTTTTTCCTTTCTAGTCTAAGGTTTTGGTTTGCTTTTTGAAAAGTGGAGTATAACCACTTTTCAATGGATGCATTTCTCCAGAGCATATCCCTTAACAGGAGTGGTTTTCGAAGTGTTTGTTTGAAGAATTTCCATAGACTACACATATTATTTTGGCTAGTGCTGTACATCCAGCTATTGACAACGAAAAACATCTTCCAATTGGTCACCAGCCAAATAAGTTTAGCCATTAGTTGGCATTCAAAACGTTCTACTTTCATTTTCGAAAGAGCGTTGACTTTTCCTAAAGACTTCCACACTTTGAAGATAAGTTCTACTTGCCATCGGGCTTTATAAAGCTTAACTACCATCTGGGTAGACATTTTCTTGTTATCAACATTAGTGAGGTATACGTTCAACCTGGCACGAGATTTATATTCGTTACTCACACTATAGCCTTTGTCTTTTGCCCTTCTCTTTGCCAGAGCCATTCGTTTTGAGTAGATATGATCTGGCACTTTGGTAACAATCATTCTGCACCTATGATATTGTTTATCGCCAACAAGAACTTCTTGATCTAAGTGGTCAATCTTTTTTCGATTCATCGTTTGTACAATATCTTTAAAATTGACTGTTCTTTGTTTATCCTTTACTTGATAAACGCCTAATTGCGGAGGTAACCTATTAAGAAAGTATGCCTCTTTTTTTATAACATTTTCTATAAAGCTCCTGGATATATACCCCAGATCTCGAATGACCAAATCGTTTTTATTTATATTCTCTTTTAGTTCCATGGAGTCTTTATGGTCATTCCTGGTTCCACTGTTAACCGAAAGATCTATGATTTTACCAGTTAACAAATCGTATTCATACTGAATACTTACCATAGCAGCTGATACGCCTTGATTGCCTCCATACCCCTTATACTTTGTAGAACAGTTAGCCAATAGGTTCCATCTGGTGAAATCTTTGACCCGTAAACTATTAAAATGTTGACCGTCGCTGGAGGATAGGTTAACCTGAATTTTTTTTTCTAGCTCAGTACTAAGTAATGACTTTAAAAAATCAACAGCTTCTTTATTAAAGCGCTCATCAATTCCTTGCTTACTAATAGAAAACCCTTGTTCTTCAGAAAGGTAAGCACAAAAATCATTTAAACTGGCTCCTGCAGACTGAAGGTTACCAAACATCAACATCTCAAGAAAATCTCGAACTGATAATTTAGAACTACGCTGTACAAAACCACTCTTTTTTGCTAAATCTTCAACAAGCTGTATATCAATGGTTTGACTGAAGTTTTTAGCCAAAATTTCAGCATACTTTTCAACCGATTTAGTAAGCTCGTTCTTTCCCTATGAAGTATCTTTACATCAAGAAAAAGGGGGCTAAGGGTAATCACACCCCCTTTTTCAATACTGTAATAAAACATAAAGATATGGGAAAAAACACTGGGTGTCCTAGAAAGGATGCTTTTGCCTAATCCCTAAAAATATTCAAATCCTCTTGCTTATCTTGACGGCTATGAGTTGCAATCTACGCTATAGTTTTCTCTCTTGGATAAGAAGGTGTAGATACAATTTACACCTAGTTTCTTGAAAGAATATTACGCTCAGATGGGGTCATAGACGCTCGTTTCCATTCGTAGACTTCAACCTTTGCCTGAAGTTAGAGAGGGATTAAGCTCTATTTTAAACCTGTTATACCTTTAAATTCACGATCCTTATTATCGTATATCATATATTTCTCTTCGCCAAAGTAATCAAACGCAAAAGAATATACACTATCAAGAGAATGTGGCTTAGGTTTCAAATAATCTATTTGAACAAAAGCAACTTTCTTAAAGGATTGATCATTCGAAATATCAGTTGAATAACTGCCCAATATATCATCCCTCCATTTTGCTTGATACCATATGACGACAAACCCTGTGTCATAATTATAAGACATAAAGTCCTCTAATTCAAAGTTTACTTGATCTGCTTTTAAGGGGAAAAAGTAATCTGTATTATATTTTGAAAAAAGAATGATCCCTTTACTTTTTGTCCTGTCTTGTTCTTTTGTAATTGTACAACCTTCAAGGGCAAATAAAGTAAAGCTTGCAACAAAGTAAACCGTAAACCTCGTATTATTATTTTTTAGATTCTCCAATTAAATTCCCTTTTTTATCGTGATCTACCCTCCTAGGTGTAGTTTGCTCTCTTGGATAAGAAGGTGTAGATATAATCTAAACCTAGTTTCTTGAAAGAATACTACGCTCAGATGGGAGGCTTGGTCTTTATCCTTCTCGTAGCGGTGGTGCTTCTTGGCTTTTATAAAATCATTGATAGTGTAACCATTGGAACTCTTGTTGGCGGTATCATTGGATATGCATTAGGTCGATTTAGGCAAGAGTAAGCACCTTGGTGTTTCACTGGTTATTACAACCTTTGATTACCCTAACATCGTCAGGTATCACTTCTACCATATAACATTCATTGTCTTTGTTTACTAGAAAAGTATCTGTGTCGACCCATTTAGTAACATGGATATCATAAATTGTCTCACTCCCAAAATTGAGGTTGTTTATAACGATGCGTTTATCCAATCTCTTATCAAACCCTTCATCATCTGTTAATATTTTCTCTACAATTAAATTAAGTCTCCCACTTTTATTATTGATTAAAACTCGGTTAAATCGACCGGAGACATTATCATACTTACTTGGCCCAACACTAACAGATACAAAATCAAAATAAAAATCGGGTTGACTAGCATTTTGATTTGAACATGCTGTTGTTAGGATAAGTACTATGGTAACTAAATTAAATCGCATCTTTATTAATAATTTTCTGAGCTTACAGGTTCATTGTCCGTTCCTAAAAACTTCTTGATTATACCCCATAAATTGTTTAAGATATTGGTATCACTTTCTCCTTCTACAAAGTTATTTATCTCTATTCTTAAATTTTCATCGTTTTCCTCCGTAGTTTCAATGTCAGCTGTACTTTGATCTGGCAATGCAAAGTCTGCTTCCCCTGGTATATAGTTTTTATTAATGTTGGGATCATCCAAATATTTCTGAGTGTGTTCGGTTGGGTCCAGCGCCATATGAAAATGACCATCCGTATAGTTCGAGCCTGAAACAAACTTCAACCCTGCTTTCTTAGCTGCCTTCTTCAAAACTTTATCAGAAAACTTAGATTTACGAACATCAACTGCTAACCCACCCCGTTCTCGCAAGTGCCTCGAATTTTTATGAGAATGTTTAATCCACGAATCATCAGTAGCTGAATAAATCTTGCCATCTTTTTTGTATCGATCTCCACCGGTTATAGTAAAGGTAAAATCACTTCTCTTTTGTCCTGTGATCTTTGCAACGGCTTTATCAAATTTATTCAATGCCTTTATCAGATGTTTATTACTTAAAACAAATTTTTGAGGATTAATAATTTGCTTGCCATCAGGATCAATCCAAGAAATAGGGTCATTTGCCACGTAAGCAAATGGTGATAATGGAAAATATTTATCAGCATATGGATCTAGATTATGCCACCTACCAATGCTTGAATTATACATCCTGGCTCCAAAGTCATACCAACTCAAATCAAGATCATTAATTCGCTCCTTCCCAGTAAACAGGAAGTCATTTTTAAGACTGGTTACCCTCTGGAACCCGTTACCGTGTGTCAACCCAAAGGGATAGTAGTTATCTGTCTGTATCACCGGATGCTCATTAACCGTTATTTTTAAGTCATCAAAATACACCTCCGTCATCACACTACTCTCATTACTTAGATACACCAGCACATACCCATTGCCAGGAGCCTGAAAGTTATCAATATGCAATCGGTCATGGGTGGCTTTCACAGATGCATTAGGCTGCTGGGCTGCGGCATCTATCTGATCATAGGCAAAAGATACCGCACTGTCCAAACTGATCAGCTCACCTTCCGGCAAGAACATCACATTCAAAAAGGCCATAGGAGCATCACTATCTTCATGAGCAAATCCTGTGGTACCGATCAAAGTACCCGATTGGAAGTTGTTGTGAATGCTTTGGTTGCCCAGTTCATTCGTATAACCTGTACCCCCTGTAAAGGCAGTGACCAACAGGTTGGCTAAAGCCAATGCCCCGCTGTTGTTGCCATTGCCTGAGTTGTCTTTGTATTTCGCAAAGACTTCTGCGTGGAGCGTGTCTCCCATACCTACAGGGACAGCGATCACCGAACCGATCTGGGAGTTTAATCCTCCTGTTAGTCGTTGTGTGTGCGTGTACGTTGTTCCTGTTGCATCGGTATGGTCGAACAGGTCATTGGAAGTAAGAGTGATGTGATCTACCTTCTCAAACAATCCCAGGTCATCAGGCACTGCCGGGTCGTTTTCATAGTTCGCTGTGAACTCAATCGTTTTAGGTTTCGTCGTAAACGTCACCCGGTTATTGCCTAAATGGTCTTTGAGGTGGTACTGGTATTCCGGCGCCTCGGTGGCCGGGTCAAAAACGATACGCCCTTCCTCGTGTTGGACCAGTTGTAGTTCGCCGTTTTCATAGATATATTCGCCCACATAATCTGTCGTTTTGACCAGAGCACCATTTTCATACACCTGCTGCCTCAGCTTTGTTCCGGATGCCTCATACGTGTAAAGAATGTAGTTAACTGTGTCCTTTTCCACCCGCTGCGGCAGATTGAGGTGGTTATAAATAATATCAGACAGGCCTTTGTTAAGGTCTTTGGTCATATTGCCATTAGCATCATAAAGATAGTCACTGCCAAGGGTATTTCCGTCCCTGAAACCTTCATTGTTGTTACCCGCATCGGATACGGATAGCAATTGGTTGCTTTGCGTGGTGCCCGACCCGTAATCGTAGCTGAGGACATCCATATTGTCCCCTGCCTCGTCTTTCCGGGTCAGCGTTTTGATGTTACCGTTCAAATCATATCCCACACCACTTATCCCAAAATGGGATGTCGATGCATTGTTCTTGAAATGGTTTGCGCCCGTGATCCGATTCATTTGATCATAGTTGAAGGCATAACCTCTTTGACTGTCTCCCAGATCTTCACTCCACTTAACTGCACTGATGTTACCGTTGTAAACGGGTGTGGCCGATACACCTGTCAGAGCATTGTTATAGCCCAGTTCCATACCGAAATAGTCATTGTCTGCCTGAGATTCCGACTCTGACAGGCCACTGTTATTGATCCGGGTCAGCCAGCCACGAATGTTGTAGCGGTAATCTACTGACTGGGCATAGCTTATCCCGTTATCTTCTGAATGTAATTTTTTATCTATCAGCTCCCCTATTTCATTATATTCATTGGTCGACAGCAATACCGGTGTACCTCCATTATAGGTATGCCATATTTTTTCCAACCTTCCGGCATGGTCATATTCAAACTCACGAAGTATAGTCTGCGCTGAAACAGAACCGTAATTATGATTGGTTTTGGTCTTTAATACTCTTCCCGGAAAATCATAGAAATTGGTCATTATATCAATACCCAACTGGGCGTTGTGTGAAACGTTCTGCACTACCCGGTAATACTTATCATAGTAATTGACGCTGGCCATGAAATCATTTCCACCTAATACTCTAACCCAGGTGCCTGTCACCAGGTCTTTCACACTACTAAATGCTAGAGAAGGAATCCCGTTCAGCAAGTTGTTCCTATAATCGAAAGTACCCACTGGTAACAAATTTTTAAAGTCATAAGTATCATAATACGTTACGGTATGTAGCTCTATAGCCGTGGTAGGAAAAACCGTGTTAGTATACCCATAGGCACCACTACCATTGTAGCTCTCATAAAATACCGTGGTACTGACCAGACCGCTCATCATCGCCTGTGTCACTACACTGCCATGGGTATATATTCCGGTCATGATGGGTCGGTTAAGGGCATCATATTTAGTAAAGGTCCATTCTCGTCCTGTGGTTACTGATGCATCCCTTTGATTACCATCCTGGGTCAGGACCAACCGATCACGGTTATCATATACCATATAAACCGGCTTTGCACCGGGTACTTTCTTTTCAATCATTCTCTTTCTTCCGTCATATTTGTATTGGAAGGCCCACATATCCAAAAATTGTTGGGTAGGTGCCTGGATAAATGTTAAGACTCGAAACCCCTCACCTGAAGTGAAGCCCGGGGACATCGTCACTGTCACACCATGAGTGTAGTAATAAACGTTGGCATCTCCTGATTCTAAAGGACCAAAGGTTTTGTTTTCGGACAAAAGGTTACCTCCACTCAGCTCATAAGCGGCTACCCCACCCAAAGTGAGCAGTCTGAGAGCTTCCGGCGGTAGTACTACCCGCAGATTGTCAAAAACATCGTACACATAGTACGTACAGGCCCAGCCGGCGTGCCGCGTTTCCACAGGGCTCTCAGCCGTTTGTACTTTTTTCAATATTACCCTGCCCCGCTTATCTGTATATTCAATGATCTTATTTCCTTCTTCGTCAGTGGTAGTACTTTTGTAAAGCTCAGTGGGACCATAGTACCCCCCGGCAGCAACTGAAAGTGTGCCGTCATCATGTATTTCCCAGCTTATAACTTCGGAGGCTGCATTAGTCCCATAGCTAAAAGCTATAGGTTTGTTACCTCCTCCTGTAGATGGGTTACCCCATGCCTGTCCAGCAGCATAAGATTTCAGCGCCCTGTTCAACGGAGATGGCTCAAAAGAGTTTTCACCATATGGTTTGGTATCACTGACTACTTTACCGGTACCCTGATAAAAAATGTATTGACGGCTGTCTGTATAGCCAGTAGTACCACTCAGCGCATCTACCTTATAAGTACCATTTTTTGAAGCACTTACATAAGGCAGATAATCAAACTGCTGTCTCCCGAGCTTATCATAGGCCACGGGTTTTACTACATCCTTTAACATCGGGCTTCCTGACATCACCACCTGCTGAACTGGCCTGCCCAGCTCATCGAAGTAGTCATAGACGGTAGTTTTTCCAGATACCGACAGTGCATCAACAGCCACCTGGGTGGTTACAGGTGTGAGCATGGTTTCTACACGTACATAGTTTTCATTGGACTGAGCATATGTTTCACAAACTGTTAATACACTTGAACACAGAGCTAAGAAAAATATATGATATCTTTTCATAATTATAAAATTGAGGGTCATTCCTATACCATTAGGGAGCTTTATAATTATAAGTATAACGTTTAATGATATTTCCATCATTATCCCGTAATAGTCTTAGCCGTCCCAAGTTATCATACTCATAATATGTAATAATACTATTTGGGTCAGTTACTGAGGATACACCTATTAAGGGCTTGTAGGTATATGTGGTGACCCGTGCATTGACCATATTAGCATGACTCCGTAAACTGTAGATTTTTGTCCTGATCTGATCTTCCGTTAGACTATTACCATTTAACAAGCCCAGGTCAGCCCCTAAAATAGCTGAAACCGCAGCATAAGTGGAATTTTCAATTTTTGCTATGGGATACAAATTATTATATCCCCATATAAATGCGGTATGCAAACCATCTATACTTGTATATTCCAGCACATTCCCTTTGGAATCAAATTTAGTATACGTCTTATACAATCTATAGTCATTGTCAAACACCTGTCCGTCAACAGACTCGGTATAATTTATTGTATTGATAGGAGTTAATTCAAAGCTCTGATGTGGCACTATTATGTCATTGTCAATCACATACTGGTAGTTTGTAGCACTTGCAGAAAGAAGTGATTTGTCAGGTCCTTCTGTTATCCACCGGGTACGTTCTACTACTGGTGTGATTATATGCTTTTCATTCATTTTTGAAATAGCCACAGCTGGTGCAGTAAAATCCAAGGGATATTTATAGTTTGTTTCAAGGGTATTGCCTTTACTGTCGGCAGTAACCTCCCTTGTCAGTTGAATATGGTCAGGATTATCATAATGGTAATCCGTAATAAACGTGGTCACCTGGGTCGAGTCATCCTGGCTGTACACTTCTTTAGTATGTTTTTTCAAATAATTCCATGCTGAAATATGCCAATATACTTTAGCGTCAAGAATACTGGAATATGGTATGAGGCCGATGAGATTATAAGGCCTAAGAGTTGTTACCTGAACGGCAAGAATATTATTTAAATTTGGGAATTGCTCCAATGTGTAAGAACCCCGATTGTTGTTGAGTTCATATTCATAATGGTCTTTTTGTATTACGGCATAAGTGCCATTAAGATGCTTAAAGTGACGAGTCTCTTTAAGCATACCATCCTGCCAATTATAACTTGTAGTATTCGTAAATGGCCATGTATCAGCGTAGGGATATAAATCATCGAATCTGTAAAATTCATTGAGACTTTTTCCGCCTTCTCCATTTTCACCATAATATGTAGTAACATATTGATAACGAATATCCCTAACGGGCAATACACTAGATGAAGTTGTATTAAATTTCTTACACTCACTAATACTTCCTGAACAAATCATTCTTGTGTAAGAATCATAGGTATATTTGATGTTATTATTAAAAATCCCACTTGATCTCATTGTATTAGAGGGGTCATTGTATGAAAATTTTCTTATTTTAAATTCAGATGTCACAGACGGTTTATCGACTATTCTTTTCACTCTTACGCCACCTCCCAACTTATTTTCTTGTTTAAAAACAACATCCTCTTCAACCCAATTAATTTGATAGAATCCGGAAAACCCGTCTGCTGTACTTAGCAATTCCATTTGATATACTCCCGGATTGAGTAATACAATCTCTGACATAGGAGTACTTGAAATAATTGAACTTATCTCCTGACCGGCTAACGTGAGTTTTGCCTGGCAAATATTTCCGGGAGGAGGATTGTTCGAGCTTCCATCGTCATATTGGATATTATAGTTAATAGTAGCCCAACCTGGTTTTAAAACTGTGAAAGTTTTGGTTATGGCAGGGTATAGTATTTCTGTGTTCGTCAATGCTAATTTAGGGCTGAACTTCCCAGTTTTAACCGTTTCATCACCTTCAAACCAATAGTCATTTTGTTCATATTCAAAGACCGTACTCCCACCAGTCGGATATTGAATTGAAGTAAGAATGCCTAATTGTGTATAAGCCGGATCAGGCTCTCTATTTCCACCACTCAACCACTCCGATCTGATAAAGGTACCTGGAACTAATTTAGAGTTGGTTTTACCGTTATAATACCCCCAGTGGTCCTGTGAATAAGACAGTCTTGATGGAAAACTTGTTGCTTCATTATATGAAAAAATATAAGGTGGTTTTCCATTTTCGCCAATAGTGGTTAGCTTAAGTTTTTCAGAATTCCCAAAATAGCTGTGGTTCAACGTCCAAGATTTGACCAACTCAGAACCGTTCGAAATATCAATTTGTTTTAGGGCATTAGTACCAGGAAGATCTTCTCTTTGAGTAGAATTGTAAGAAAATGCTATTGTATGTCCATTACTTGCACTAATGGATACGAGCCTCACACCAGTCACCTCCATTTGATTCGTGCATGTCGTTAAGGGAATATTATCACAACCTCCACAACCGGTTTGTTGAAGTCCATCCCAAAATTTCCAAAGAGAATAATATTGGCTTGAAATAAAATCATATGAATAATTCACCGGTTCGTATTGCAAGGTTACCAAATCACCGTTTGGGGCTTCAATACTTTGGAGATGCCATGTCGGAGTATAAGTTAAAAAGGCATTACCATTAAACCAATCTGGTTTGGGGCAATTCGAGTTAGATGATGCAATAACCTTCGCGGTTTCTCGTTGAACAAACTGATATACAACTCCCTTCTCATCTGTTATTAAGAATTTATTATTTTGTAACTCGATTAAGCTTGAACTATGTGGAATCTGTCGAATATCAAGATTTTCATCAAAAACAAAATTTCCCCCTTTTCCTAAATAATTATAATAAAATAGATCTGGTTCACCATCTTGTTGACCTGTTGCAATTGCATCCAATGCATCATGATCATCATAGGGATCAGTACCATTATATTCATTAAAGCCACTAATAAGGTATTTATCATATATTGTCTTAGGAGAACTATTGAAATAGCCATTACCGTTCATATCTGCTGCACCACGAGCGGTAGTAGAAATCAGCCCCCCAGCATTTAAGCTCCATCCAGCACCTACGTTACTTGATATTTCAGATACTCTGATGCCTGAACTGTGATAGTTGATATTAATTGGTAGAGAAAAATCTCTAAACTTGAGATCAAATATATCAATTGAAATCTTTGGAACACCTGAGTTCAAATCTACAGGTACATCAACAAATTTGTGTAGTGCAGCAGCCTCTGGGGTAGTGGGTAATGTTATCGAACCGTTTTGGGCTATGCTAGCGGCACAACTTATTAAATATACAAGAATTAATAATATTGGTTTTCTCATCTACTTATTTTTTTAATACTCCGATTTCCCATTTGAATAGTGCTATCTCTGTATCCATGTGTCAGACTTAATGCTTTGATAAAACCTGATAACTACTTTCTGTTTTTCATATCTATTTATTTGAAGCTCTTATTTTTTCAAATTCTAAAATTCTTTGAATCAGATTTTCTTTGTAGAACTTGCAATGGCACCAGCCAGCAGCGAAGCTCCAATCATCGACTACTAATGCTGGTAGTTTGTCTATTTTTGGTCCTGAAGCAGAATAATTAATAGGTATGAGAAACGATAAATATCGACCTTTCAACTCATATATGGGTATTGAAAAAGAAAACACCGCCGTATATGCGTTAATGAGATTAACACCATATATTCCCAGGCTTGCTGCATCAGAAGAAGGCACATTAGTTGATATACACTTATAAAATTCGGCATTCCTTGCTCTAAACTTTGCCATACTCATTGACTGAACACGCAATTATTTTGATTGCATCGACTATAAAACAATAAGCTAAAGACACCAGACAAAAATGTAAAAGACCTTGCTATTTAAAAAACCAAATTGATAGCAAAGGTTACATATGACAAAAGTCATAAAGCACATATATACTATTGCATAGTCCAACTGTCTCCAAGCTCAATGAATTATTGTTCAAAAAATTTATATAATTTTTTTGATCACAGAATGTATCTCAATAAAGCCGAACAAAACATTAGTATATATTACATTAGTATTTAAGCTCTCGTAAATTCTGGTGAACATAGATCAAGTTCTCTTTACCTTAGTCCAACGCTTCTCTGGTGCTTGCCTGAATCACCATTTTGAAGCCATTTACCTTGGGCTAACCCGATTTTACTAGTAGCTTTTTTGAAACTTTAAGCACAAATGAATCATTTAGCACCTCAGTGGCATCATAGCTCATCGCTTACAACGAACCACAAAGGCAGCCTGAAGATTACATTTCGTCATGAAAAGTTTTCCAGCAAAGAAGTAGAAAAATAAAACCCGGGGCGCGGGCAGTAACATAGCACTCCGATACCAACAAAAATACCGGCAGAATACCTTATAAAGTAGCGTAATGCTAAAAATGAACAGGCCTCAAGCCGACCTAACTATATGTAACAGAGTCAGGTCGCAATAGCCTGTTTATCTTGCGTTTTACCCGCAATCGTTTGCGAGAAAATGACTTTAATCATTTGTATTTATTAAAATGATTCATAAATTGGTCAACCAGTTGCTGACAGACTAGTTACTGGTATGCTAGTTTAAATTATGGAGAATAATGTACTAAATAACTTCAGTGAGATTATAGTTGAAAAGCCTGTGGATAAGATCATTCAGCAGATCAGACAGCTAATAGCTTCAGGTCAGTTAAAACCGGGCGATAAGCTTCCGTCGGAGCGAATGCTGAGTGAACGATTTTGTATCGGAAGAACCAGTGTGAGAGATGCCGTTAGAAAGCTGGAATTCTATGGTATTCTAAAAACCCTTCCACAAAGCGGAACAGTAGTAGCAGGGCTGGGAAGAGTAGCATTAAACGGCCTGATCACTGATGTTCTTAAGCTGGAGAAACGTGATTTTCGATCTTTAGTCGAGGCCAGGGTACTGCTGGAAACGAATGCCGCCGAATTAGCAGCTGAAAGAAGAACGGAGGATGATATCCTGACCATCACGAACGCCCTTACGGAATACAAACGTGCGCTGCAAGAAAACAGGCCGGCGTTGGAAGAAGACTTGCTATTTCATTTAAAAATTGCTGATGCCAGTCAAAATTCTGTTCTCAACTCGTTGATGCTCGTCATCACACCCGAAATCATGCACTACTTCACAAAACACAAAGTCTGTGGAGAAGAGAGGTCGAAAATTGCGTTAGAACAACACGAAATAATATTAGATCATATTGTGAATAAGAATGTTAAAAAAGTTGGCGAGGCAATGCGCGAGCATTTGAAAGACATTAGTGAATATGTCAAAACCTTAAAAACCGACCATTCTTAATCCAAATTAAAACAAACACCTAATCTATAAACCACCTTATGAGAAAAATGAATTCAGAGTAAAAAAAATGGACTGCCCAAGGGTCCAGTCCATTCATCGCAGAGGAACATTAACACGTTTTAATATCAATTTGGAGATCGGTATTGCTTGCGTTAACAGATGCTCTTTGACCTTTCAAAAATAGTCATTTTCTGAAAATCAATGATCAATCTAAATATTCCTTCATGTAAAAAAGAAATTAATCCAACAAAATCTTTAAAAATGAAAAACATTTTACAAATGTTTAAAATAAAAAGAAAGGCACTCGGTTCGTTGATTGTCTTCTTTGCACTAATAATTCATGGCCTTGATGTAAGTGCTCAAAGCAAAGTGGTGACTGGAACCATTGTTTCGGATGATGGAGAATCACTCCCCGGCGTGACTGTAAAAGTAGAAAACACTACCCAGGGAACGATTACAAATGTAGATGGTTACTTTTCATTGGAAGTAGATCCGGATGCTGTTTTGATCCTTTCTTTTGTAGGCTTTAAAACCCAGGTAATTCCTGTAAGTGGCCGAACAACCTTTAATGTTACCATGGAATTAGACATTACCGAGCTGTCAGAAGTAGTGGTCATAGGGTATGGTACACAAAAGAAATCACATTTGACCGGGGCGATCTCAAAAGTAACCAATGAAAATCTGGACCAACTTCCTTTTGCGCGTGTAGATGATGCACTAGTCGGACAAATATCAGGCGTACAAATTTCTACGACCTCTGAAGACGGTATAGGAGGAGATCCCACTATTTTGGTAAGAGGTGTTGGGTCTATTAATGCTGGCTCAGGGCCCTTGCTGGTGATTGACGGCGCTCCTGTTGATTCTGAGTTTTTTGGAAATATAGACATGAACGATATCGAATCTTTTGAGGTATTGAAAGATGCTGCTTCTGCCTCTATATTCGGTTCAAGGGGGGCTAACGGGGTCATCATGATCACCACAAAACAAGGAAAGGAAGGTCCCACCAAGTTTACTTACAATGGGTTCACAGGGTATCAGGAAGCTATCAGAAGCGATGCTTATGACAACTCTGTGGAAGATCAGATTGCATTTGAAATCGCTAATAATAATGGAGTGGTCACGCCCCGTACACAATTCAAGCAATTAATCGGATCAAGAGATTGGCAGGATGTTTTTTTTGATGGTGGTTTTGTAAATAGTCATTCCATCAGCGCGCGTGGCGGAAACGACCGGACAAAATTCAGTACTTCTTTAAGTTATCTTCACGATGAAGGTGTTATGCTGACCGATGACTTCAAAAAAGCCAACTTTAAAGCGAGGGTAAACACGAAAGTTTCCGACAAGTTCTCGTTCTCCCTGAATGTTAACCCTTCATACACTATCAGGAAGAGGTTTCCGGATGCTACGCGAGAAGTATTCAGGCAAGAACCCTATATCCCTACTTTTCATACCGAGCACTCACTACAATTTGTTGATATAGCGAGTTTTCCTGACCTGGAGGTCGGCGATTATGTCAGACAGGTGCATTTCAACAACTATATATTTCAAGATTCTATTGATCTGGGCGGCGTAAGTAATACCAACCAGGTGAACCCCGTTGCCAGGGTACTGGAGCAGGAGATCATTGACAGACGTTTCCAGGTCTTTTCCAGCTTAGGCGCTAAGTATAAGATCAACAACGACTTTAATATAGATGCAAATGCCACGATAAGTTTTCAGGATGTGCTGAGAACACGGTATGAGGGCTTGCAGCATTCTATCGACCCTTCGGACGCGTTAGCACGTGAATTCAACCAAAGCCGATTCAGGTTGGTTCAAAACTTTTTGGTGAACTATTCAAAGCGAGTGGCCGATCATGAAATCAATGCGACGATAGGTATTTCCGGCGAACAGGAAATAGACCGGGTGACAGAAACTGAGGCAAGAGGTTTCTCTAACGATAATATACCCAGAATTGAGGGGGGAGCATCCGTAGCGCTCGTTGGCGGCAACACTTACCAGAGAGAACGCAGGCTCCTATCTTTTATCGGTAGGGTTAATTATGCATTTCTCGACAGATACCTGGCTTCCGTTAGTGTAAGACGCGACGGTAGCTCCATCTTTGGCCCTGATACCCGATTCGGAACTTTCCCTGCTTTCTCATTGGGTTGGAGAATTTCTGAAGAAGATTTTCTTTCCGGTTCGTCTATTCTCAGTAATCTTAAGTTAAGAGCAAGTTACGGGGTAACAGGAAACGACAATGTGAACTTGATTAACAATGTAGAGGAATGGTATGCTCACCAGTCCATCTTTTTAGCAACACCGGTCGCGGAAGGAAATGAGATCGGCCAGGCGTTTCGAGCACTGAACATTGCCAACCCTGACCTCAGATGGGAGCGGTCTATTGAGATCAATCCTGGTATTGATTTTGGACTTTTCGATAACAGGATCACCGGTAGTCTGGAATATTACCAAAGAACGAGTGACGACCTTTTGTTAAATGTGCCTGTATCTGCAACAACAGGTTTTGATGGAGGACTTATTAATATCGGAGAGGTAAAGAATGAAGGGGTAGAGTTTGAAGTACGCACGAACAATATAAATACGGATGGGTTCAGCTGGAATACTACTTTCATCGGATCGGCCAATAAAAATACATTAACCAATTTTGCGGACGCCAATGGTACTATTCTATCTCCTGATGACGGTAGCCGATCAGGGTCTGAATGGCTGATGAGTGTAGGCGATCCAATTTCAAACTTTTATGGATTTGTGGTAGATGAAGCCGTTCCTTTGGAATTCATCCAACGACCTTTCGATTTTATTGGTGGGCAAAACGAGGTGACTTATGTGAAGGATTTGAATGGAGATGGTCTCATTGATGATAATGACAGGACTATCCTGGGCAACCCTTACCCGGATTTTATCTGGAGTATTTCCAACGAAATAGTCATCAATAATTTTGACATTTCTTTCATGTGGCAAGGTAGTCATGGAGCGGAAATTCGAAACATTGGAGATTTTGATGTCTTTGGTTGGAGTGGATCTGATATGGAGGCAAACCCTAACACTACTCCGAATTTCGGTTTTGTCCGACCTAAGATCCAAACCAATGCCATTGTACAAGACGCTTCTTACATAGCCTTAAGAAATCTGAACATAGGGTATACCTTACCTTCTGGTGTTATGGAAAATTTAGGACTAAAATCTGCCCGGGTATATGTATCCGGTACTAATTTGTTGTTCTTAACTTCCAGTGATTACACTGGCTTCAACCCGGAAACCATTAGACAGTCGGGTGATTTTAACGCCTTAACCTATGGTTACAACAGGGGTGGCGCTCCTATTGCACGAAAGGTTGTACTGGGAGTCAATATTAATTTTTAACGGATCAGTATCATGAAAAATATTCATATCAAATTATCTTTCTTACTACTTCTCGCAGCCTTTTCATGCGACGATTACTTCGAGCCGGATCCTATTTCATTTGTAAGTGGTGATTCTTACTATACGAATGATGACGAACTTGAGAATGGCATACTAAGTATCTATGACGGGTTACAAGGTGAAAATAGTACGAGTTTTAGTGATTTAAGAGCTACGCAAATAGAATTTATCCTTACGGAGATGCGTACGGACAACACACAGTCTAAAAATGGAGGTAATGAAGATTCAGACTTCCAGCAGTTCGAGGTGTACGCCGTAAACATTGAAAACTTTGTCGTGCGGAATTACTATGAGAGTATGTATAACATCATTTTCCGAACACATTTGGTGTTGGATAACCTAGATGCTGCCAGTGACGACAGAAGGGGTGCCTTTGAAGGTGAAGCTAAATTTGCGAGGGCCTACGTTTATTTTCAATTGGTTCGCTTATTCGGTGACGTTCCTATGCCATTGCGCGTCATAACACCCCAGGAAGAGGAGATCTCCTTTACACGGATTGAAAAAAGTATTATTTACGATCAAATCATCGAAGACCTCGAAATTGCAGTAAAAAACCTGGATAATACCCATCGTACAAGGGCTTCTAAAGCAGCCGCTCAAGCTTTGCTGGCAAAAGTGCATTTAACGCTGGCAGGGGCGGAAGATACGGATGCAGGTAATAACTACACTGCCGCAAGGTTATTGTGTGAAGAGATCATTAATTCGGGAGAATTTAGCTTAGAGGCTAATTACAGCGATGTTTTTTACAATGAAGTAAACGACGGTACTGGAAACTCCGAGGTGATCTTTGCGATTAACTACGTAGAAGACAACCCGGAAACAAGCCAAAACTACAGTAGAGAATGGACGGATAAGGGGTTTAGGTTTTTCAATTTCACCACCGAAAATATCCGGAATAAATATTTCGAAAGAGGTGAAACCGTCCGGGCCCTTTTTACGGAATCCAGTAATGATCCGGGGACATTTTTTGTCACAAAATACCTGCCCAACGGTTCGATACTAGAACAATCCGGAAATGATTGGATCGTTTTGAGATATGCTGATGTACTGTTGATGTATGCAGAAGCAGTAATGGGCGTAAATCAAACTACGGGTGATGCCTTAGCACTTGACGCGTATAATAGTGTACGCAACAGGGCCGGCTTCACCACTCCCGTAAACTCTATCAGTAAAAGTGATCTTTTGGAAGAGCGAAGAATGGAGCTGGCTTATGAGAACCACCGGTTCTTTGATCTCTTCCGATTTGGTGCGGAAGTAGAAGTCCTTTCTGAGCACGCGTTGGAAATCGGAGCTTCTTTTACAAGTACGGACCTTCTTCTTCCAATACCTCAGAATGAGCGTAACCTCTCAAGAGGTGTATTAACTCAAAATCCAGGCTACAGCAATTAAATTGTATATTATGAAAAATTTTGGCAGAAAATTAAAACTCGTCTCGTTATACTGCGCAGTTTTAGTAGTGGCAGCATCGTTGATGCGTTGTGAAACAGACTTGCCCGATGTGGGGAGTATCGCGGATTTGACTCCACCTGAATCCGGGTTTTCGTTTCGACAAGATGCAGAAAATCAGTTGATGGTAACTTTTACGAATGAATCGCAAAGTGCCGTTAATTTCGAATGGGATTTCGGGGATGGAAACACCTCCATGGAAGCGGACCCTGTAAATACGTACGGCGAGTTTGGCACCTATACCATTAGGTTGATCTCTTCCGACAAGCTAGGTGTTGTAGATACCCTGCTTCGGGACATTGAGGTTGCCGAAGGGCCGTTCCAGCCGATCATTTTCGAGTCTGGCTTTGAACCTTTGAGTCCCGGTGCTGGGGGTTGTGATAATGGAGAAGGCAGAAGTGACGGACGTGACTGTTGGCTTAATGGGGATTTGGGAGGTATTGTACAGATTTCAAAGAGGTCTGATCCGACACAGCCAAATAACAATGTCCATAGTGGATTACAATCGGTAAAGTTACCGGGTACCGAGACCAGTGAACGAATTGGGTATCAACTGGTACAAGTGGATACTGCACAAGACTACAGGTTGAGCTTCTTTTACAACCTGGAGGATAATAAACCCGGAGGTTTTGTAACGGTATCCGTTTTAAGTGGCCCCGTT
The DNA here is from genome assembly GCF_007097395.1 of Fulvivirga sp. M361. Classification (GTDB taxonomy): domain Bacteria; phylum Bacteroidota; class Bacteroidia; order Cytophagales; family Cyclobacteriaceae; genus Fulvivirga. Next base: position 230,821 of record NZ_VKDC01000007.1, on the reverse strand, counting down.
AGTTCGGAAGAAGAGGCAAAAGCGGCAACAATAGGATCATTCACAGGAACCAATCAAGAAGACCCCTCTACTTTTGTTCCCGGGTCTGTTACCTTCAATTCGGGAGATAGCGATGAAATTGCGATTTACTTTTTTAACAGACAGTCTGATGTAGCAAGATTGGATGACTTTACTATTGAAATCACACAAGCAGATTTTATCCCTCCTACAGCTGCCTTTACAGCAGAACCCAGTGCAAGTAACATACTTCAGTATGAGTTCTCTAATAGTTCTTTAAATGCAGCCAATTATGTTTGGGATTTTGGGGACGGGTCTGAGCTCTCTCAGGAAGAAAATCCAGTGCATGAATTCCCCGGGATAGACACCTATACCGTAACGTTAGTGGCTGAAAGCAGGTTTTTTACCACGGACACCTTCAAACTGGATGTAGTGATCCCCGACCCTGTCGCAGCATCCTTTGAATACGTTCAGGACCCGGATAACTTTTTGCAGGTATCCTTTACGAATACTTCCACAGATGCAGAAAGCTTTTTATGGAATTTTGGAGATGGTTTCCTTTCTACTGAGGTATCACCTACTTATACTTTCCCGGAAGCTGGTACATATAAAGTTACACTTACTGCTACGGGTATTTCCGGTATAACCAGTGAAGCCTCCGAGGACATAATCGTTGCAGAAGGTTTTGTTCCGGTAATATTGGCCCCTGGATTTGATTTAGGTAATAATGAAGATACAAAAGGCCCGTGGAGAAACGGTGATTTAGGAGGAGTTATCCAGGTGTCAAGTAGTAGTGACTTTGATGGTGGTGGCGCTGCCAAATTCCCAACATCCAATGATCGAATTGCTTATCAGGAAATAACCGTAGAAGCAAATACAGACTACATACTTTCTTACAAATATTCCATTGAAAGTCAAGGCCCTGGTATTTCTGTTTTGGTAGCAGTACTTGCTGGTCAGGTTAATGATCCAGCAGCTATTAGTGGCGCTACCATTGCCTCTCATATCGGCGAAAATGGTACTGGTAGGGGGGATTTTACTTCTGTTGATATTCCATTTAACTCGGGGGCTAATACGACCATAGCCATCTACATCACGAATACCGGTGCGGCCGTGGGTTATGCTGATACCTTTTCAATAGCCGAAAATTAATAGGGTCGATGGACCATTCATTTTTGGTGACTATTTCAGTTTGATAAAAATTGAGGGTGTCTCAAAAGGCACCTTCTTTTTATGGTAAAAAAAGTAAAAAGACCGCCTCAATCACTTTTGAGACGGCCTCTTTTTTTTTCTTTGTTTTTTTGTTACTTACATTATTAGCCTGCAACAACGAATCACCCTGTCGGTCATCCTATGATTTTATTCCGCCATCTCGTAAGGTCAAGGAAAATGATAATGACAAATTGACCAATATTGACTTCTTAAGTCACTTGTATGTTCAAAAAAGCATAACAACAATCGCTTGCCTCTTTTGGGAGAATGATAGGTATCACTTAGGCCTCCTTACCGGTTTGCATTAAGGTGCTGATTGCTGAAGTAATACAGATGTCTATATGCTTTTTAATGACAATCCCGTGATACTAATAACTAATAAAGTACGGGCTGAGTATACCTTAGACATTCTTCAATAACTCAACTCGAAAGCTTGTAAAACCCATACCCACACCATACCTTTCATTATTTTCTCTTTTATATAAGTCATCCCGGCCTGAGACCTATTCAATAGTGATCACCCGGATATCTGAACAGCTTGAGAGTGACGAGTTTTGCGTGGAATGAAACATAGCTATTTATCTCCGTAATGCGACCAGGCACTCAACACGTATACAGTAACGATCTGCTCTTTGATGGAGTAAATTAATCTATGTCTTCTATTGATCCGGCGAGAGTACAACCCTGCGAGATCGTGTTTCAGCATTTCAGGTTGCCCGGTTCCCGTGGTAGGGTGCTCCATCAGTTCATTGAGCAATTTTTCAATTTTCCTGAGTGTAGATTTGTCTCCTGATTTCTTATGTTTTTCAATATCTTCTAAAGCCGTTTTAGAGAACTCTAACGTATAACTCATAGACCCAATAAGTCACTGATTTCCTTAGAAGTGGATACCTTTTGAACTTCCCCTCGCCGGACTTCTAAAATGCTCTGCCTGATTTTATCGACCATTTCAGCATTGAAGTACATATCATCCTCGCTTACTGGAGTTAAAGCGTAGGCTTTGTCTTTTCCCCTTTGAACGATAATATGCTCTCCTTTATCCGCTCTTTCAAAGTATTTCTTCTGGTTCTGTCTAAATTCCCTGCTGCTTATCACTAACATAATGTTGTAAATTTTGCGTACCAATATGGTACAAATATATGAAATACTAACGAAAACTTCATGTACATAGTTTTCGCTGTAATGAACGGAAAGATTGTACTCTTCTCAGTCACTTCCACGCTCAAAAAAGCATAACAATCGCTTGCCTCTTAGGCGAGTGATAGATATTACTGAGGCCTCTGGCCAGCTTGCATTAAGATGCTAATGTGAACCTACAAACCCGAAACAATAAACCAATACACCCTAGCCTGATGATTCCCAATAGCTTGATTTCCAGCAAACGTTTTCGAGAAAATGACTTTAATCATTTGTATTTATTGAAATCATTCATAAATTGGTCGACCAGTTACTGGTAAACTAGTTTGTGTTATGAAAAACAATTCATGGATGTTAAAAATTCGAAGTAAGGCACCTGGCTTATTCAGTGTTTTTACCTTCTGTTTGATGATATCGTTGCTATGCTTTAGCTGCGATAGTGATTCTTCCGATACTCCCCTCGAGCGTATTGATTCACCTAAACCGGACGACGAGGTCGAAAAGCCAAACACCGATCGTAGCTTCACTAATATTGACCTTAATAACTGGAAAGTGACCTTGCCCATACCCCGGTCAGATGGCAAGCCGCTAGAGGTAGAACCTCCTGAAATTCTCGATTATGCTACTAATGAAACGTTAATTCCATTTATGTACAACGACTCTTCGGATACATCTATCGTTTTCTATACTTATCCAGGGGCTTCCACCGCGAACTCCTCTTTTTCCAGGACCGAGCTTCGGGAACAGATGGTGCCGGGGAGTAACAGCACCAATTGGACATTCGCCCAAGGGGGTAGCATGAGAGGTACGCTGGCTGTTCCTGAAATTTCGACGGATGAAGACGGAAAACCGCATAGAGTCATCATTATGCAAATACATGGCCGGTTGACCAATGCCCAAAGGGACCTGATCGGTGAAGATGATAACAATGCTCCGCCTGTATTAAAGATCTATTGGGTCAACGGTTTTGTGCGGGTAAAAACCAAAGTGTTAAAAGACTTAAATGCGTCAAACACTGAGATCCTGTTTACCAACGCCTGGGGAGACGACAAGGGCAAGAGCTTTTCTGAAGAGGTAGGTACCGGAAAATTCACGCTTGAAGTGGTGGTCTCAGAAGGCAAGATGGAAGTGACGTTAAACGATGCGGAAACCTTTGTTTACGATGACATTCACATGCAAAAGTGGGGCGTTTTTGAAAATTATTTTAAAGCAGGAAACTATCTCGTCACAAAAGATGAAGGAGCTTCTGCGAAAGTAAAGTATTATGAACTGGAGGTTAGCCATGATTAAACGCTCATATGTGTTTTTCGCTTTTATTTCAATAAGCCTGAGTACAGCTATGGGGCAGGGCATTGACTTGAACCATTGGAAAGTAACCATACCAACAGGAAGACCCACAGAAGTGTCTCCACCGGAGATCTTAGACTATCAGAATAACGAAGCATTAAAACCCTTCTTTTTCAAAGACCCAAAGGACGGGGCCCTCGTATTCTACGCATACCCTGCTTCTTCCACCAGGAATTCTTCTTACTCAAGAACAGAGCTGAGAGAACAGATGGTACCCGGTAAGAACTCTACGAATTGGACTTTTGCTGACGGGGGTATCATGAGAGGGACCTTGTCGGTACCGGAGGTAACACAAGACGCGGTGGGAAATTATCACCAGGTGATCATTATGCAAATTCACGGTCGTCTTACCAATGAACAAAGAGACCTCATCGGGGAAGACGATAACAACGCCCCGCCTATTTTAAAGATCTACTGGGATGAGGGTAAAATAAGAGTTAAAACCAAGGTACTCAAAGACACGAACGCATCGGAACCTGAAATTTTACATGAAAAGGCCTGGGGGGATGATAAAGGCAGAAATTTCAAGGAAATAGTGGGAACGGACAAGTTTACCCTGGAAATAAAAGTAAGTGAGGGGCGTATGGAAGTATCATTGAACGATAAGGAAACTTTTGTATATAACGATATACATATGCAAAAATGGGGAGTATTTGAAAATTATTTTAAAGCAGGCAATTATTTTCAATCCAAAGAGTCAGGATCACACGCTTATGTGAAATATTATTCATTGGAAGTAAAACATTAAACATGACATTGATAAGAATTACCGTATTGTTATTGTTACCCCTTCTGACGTTTGGTCAGAAAGCGGGAGAAATCGACCTTTCGCATTGGAAACTTGAGTTACCTACCGGATACACGGCATCAGAATGGAAGCTCTCAAACTTTCAGAAAGACAAGTTTGCCAAACCCTTCTTTTACCTGGACCCAACGAACGGAAGCCTGGTGATGGAAGCCTATCCCAGCCCTGGAAAATCAAAGGCAAAGTACACTAAAAATACCCTGCGAGAGCAAATGGAACCGGGTTCAAGCAGTAAAAACTGGACCATGCAGGAAGGAGGCACACTTACGGCAGAATTCCAGGTCACTGAAATGTCAAAGGAAACTTCCAAAAAATATCACAGAACTCTTCTTTTCGAAGTCCAGGGTAGAAGCACAAAAGAACAGAATGAGAAAATGGATAGAGAAAAAAGCATTTCTATGCCGCTATTAAAAGTCTATTGGCAGAATGAACGGATCAGGATCCAGCGGAAAGTACTCGAAGACGAAAGCACTTCAGGAAATGATTTACTGGAAAAAAGTGCCTGGAAGGATGATTCGGGTAGATACTTTAAAGGCACCGTATCATTCGAGAAAGCGAATATTAAAATAGTGGTGTCCGATGGCCGGGTAGAAGTACACTTAAATGATCTGAAGCCCATCGTTTACAGAGATACAAGTACCAGAAAATGGCCCTTTGAAAATTATTTCAATGCAGGTAATTACCTGCAAACCAAAGAACCTGGCTCAAAGGCCGTTGTGAAATTTTATCAGTTAGAAGTAACACATTAAACGGTTAAAGAAACCACTCTTTATAGGTTTTGGTAGGCTGGTTTCTTTTGTTCTCTCTGCGCCTTTGCAGTGAAAAAATTAAGTCAGTTTAGTGGATAGACACTTACACTGCTATAAATCCAGGAAGGAAGTAAAGTGTCTACCCGATCTCCACAGGACAATTACGTATAGACACCCTTTTTGATCGATGATCACGGGATAACTTAACGCTGTGGGATGATTAGCTTACCAGCTAAACTACTGATCCCATATCTGAGGCTACTGGTCCTTCTCTTCAAAGTACTTAGCGCTTTAATCTTACATCCAAACCCTGCAACAATCCTCGCAAACGGTTGCACACACGTTTCCATTTTCTTAAAGCCATTTATCCTTACCTAACCCGGTATTTAAGAGCTACTCTTTCGAAATTGTGAGTCCAATCTAAACCTAATTGTTATGTTAAAATCCAAACTACACCGCCATTGGCACTTCGGTGTCATGGCACTGCTTGTGGCTTGTAGTGAGCCACAGGTCCAGCCTGAAAATCAGGTGATCCAAGTTACTCCTGAAGAGGAGGTTTCCCATCCGGGAAGTGCCGTCGGCAGGCTACCGGGGCCGGGAGGCGGCGTGATGATGCAGGCCTTTTACTGGGACGTGCCCGCAGGAGGCACGTGGTATAATACGGTTACCAGTAAACTTGCTGCCTGGGATGCTGCCGGCTTTTCAGCCATTTGGCTCCCTCCCGTCTCCAAAGCCCAAAATGGTCCTTTTTCAATGGGATATGATCCGTTCGATTACTGGGATTTTGGGGATTACAACCAGCAAGGTTCTACCGAAACCCGTTTTGGCTCCAAAACAGAGTTGCAAAGCCTCATTAGTACGGCACACGGGTTCAACATTGACGTATACGCTGATGTGGTGATCAATCACAATAGTGGTGGCGATCTGGAATGGAACCCGTACGCAGGAGCCAATACGTATACCGACTATAACCCGGCATCAGGGAAGTTTTTTCGGTCATATGGTGATTTCCACCCCAATAACATCCGAAATTCAGATGAAGGCATATTCGGTGGCTTTCCGGACGTGAGCCATTCTGTGCCCTATGTACAGGACTGGCTGTGGAAGCGCAGTGACAGTATGGGCAAATATTACAAGAATACGATGGGCTTTGATGGCTGGCGTTTCGACTACGTAAAAGGTTTTGGCGGCTGGGTAGTACGTGACTGGGTGAATGAAGTAGGTGGCTTTTCCGTAGGTGAATACTGGGATGGAAACGCCGGATTGCTGCAGAACTGGGTAAACAGCACAGACCGCAAGTCTTCTGCCTTTGATTTCGCTGCTTATTACAAAATGGATGAAGCTTTCGACGGGAACAACCTGAACAAGCTAAACGATGACATGCTGTGGAAACGTGATCCTGCAAAGGCGGTAACTTTTGTAGCCAACCATGATACGGACATCATCTGGGACAAGATGCATGCCTATGCTTACATTATGACACACGAGGGATATCCTACTGTATTTTATCGTGACTATGAGGAATGGCTGGATAAAGCCAAACTGGATAACCTGATCTGGATCCATCGAAATAAAGCCGTGGGCAATACTTCCATACTTTATACAGATAATGACGAGTACATCGCAAGAAGGAATGGCTCTCCAGGATTAGTGGTTTACCTGAATGACTCCAATGGCTGGGTAGAAAGATGGATACCCACCAACTGGTCTAATACGGTGATCAAAGATTTCACCGGTAACTCCAACTGGGAGCCTGCTACGCAGGGAGACACCTGGGTAAAGATCCAATGCCCACCGAACAGCTATTCTATCTGGTCTCCGAAGTAACGAGACGTACTTACTGTTGACATATGTCCCGGCAATTCTTCTTTGGTTTTGCCGGGGTATTTTACTGATTTACAGGTATGTTAAAACTTTTACCCTTCCTCATTTATTTCCTGATGCTCTTTAGCTGTACTGTCCGTTATGAAGAGCAAGCCAATACATTTTTCTCCGGGCAAAAAGGTGAACACTCTGATTTTGACATATGCTATACGCTTAAAAGCAAAGACAGTGTAAAGGGCTTGTTTATCAAAGGTCAGCTATTGGCTTCATCGGATGACGGAAAAATGATGGCAGGCTTATTTCTTGCGTATAACGAAGAGAAGTCAATAACTTCGGAGGATATTGAAATCACGCTACAGACGCCAGAGGGCAATTTTAGTGATCCTTTGAATGACTCTGCTATAACATCCGGTAACATTCAAAAGCTCCGTCTTCAATTTCAACCTACCCATAATCGTAAATTATTCATGAAGACGGGTTTAAAAGGTGATTTAAATAAGTCTTATACGCTTAGCTTAAAACTTCGGTCCATTACAGCAGCTTTGCATTTTGAGTTAGCCGATACTGTATGGGAAAACTACCGGCAACATCATGCCTTAGAACCGCACATACGGTTTTTCAAACCTCGATTAGACAAGCAAGTGCAACAGGCTTATCAAGAGCAACTTGGGAAGTCGGATTTTGTATATGTTGACGAAAATGAGCTCGCCCTGGCAGGAGTTAATCTACAACTTCATGCCTATCTGTGGCGGGATACACTACATCTGAAGTTTAAAATAGTCAATCATTCTGACAATGAATTACAGGTGCTTCCGGAAAAGCTCCAGGTAACGGCAAATGCAGCCCTATCACTGACCACAGCGCTATCAGGAAATCATACATTGAGAAAATCACAGCGATTCATCGAAAACTATTCATTCTACTGCCCTGTCCCGGTGGATAGCTTTCGTATTTCTAAAAAGTTCATTGAGTTCTCTTTTACTTCCGGCCAAACCTATCTGCTGAAAAAAGATCTTGGTTTTCTAAGTGCTCCACTTTGAGTCATGCCGGTCTTATGCTTATCGAAATTGCCCATTTTACGTAGTTATAAAAATTCCGGCATAAAACGTCACAAATAAAATTTCGTGTTTTACTCCAGTAAGTTAAAAGCTGATCTCGATAATTGACCATTGGGACTCCAAACAAAAACCCACCCAAAACTTCGCAAGGGCGTAAGTTTAATTAGGGTGGGTTTGATCCTGTTACTGGTCCGGAGCTAAAAACCAGTAACATTTAATGTGGTCATACGGCAAAATCTAATTATGCGAAATGGAGAGATCATAGATCAGCACCTGACCATATGCGCTCGCTGCGTCACCCCTATCCGTATTAGACTGTGTATAACAGCCTGCTTTAAAGTAACAACCTGAAGTATTGGCTTCCGGCTCATCATACGTCCAGAATACGCTGTTCATATTGCCATAATAAACATCAATCACGCCATCATGCGCTACAAATTTCACCTCGAATATTTCTCCTAAATTGTAATTGCTGTCTAAAACGGGGCCATCATTTCCGTTCAGGTCTATGAAAAGCTTTTTATTCTCTAACCGAAAGACGATAACATCATCACCGCCATCATGGATCTGACCTGCCACTACGTGTTTTTTAACCGGCGGCACATGGGTGATAGCCTGCCGGATATACATCGTATGTCTGCCGGAATTCGTAGACCAACTTGCCTTAGGGTTATTTCCTGAGTAGCCGGGTTGCATTTCTCTCAACTCTGACCTGGGATAGCTTGACCCTGGTGTAGTGGTACCCCCTGCATGTGCTCTGAACACTACCGCATTGCCAGCACTGTTCAAACGAAAGTAAGTACTGTGTTGAAACGTATTCAATGCGGGCTGGTAGATATCTTTTGGATTGTTAGGATCATTGTTTTCAGGAATAGGCAAGGTCAATGACCAGGCACTGAGATTGAGCAAGCTGCTGGGATAACCTGTAGTACCGCCACCACCACCGGTACCATCACTGCCTAAGATCTCCACTTCCGCAATACTATTCCAGGTATTCGAGGTGTTCCCAAACCCAGTAATTCGTACATATCTGACGGATACATCATTGAAATCATAGCTCTCCAGTGAAGTTGTATTCCCGCTACTCAATCCATCAAAGACCGTACTCATGCTGGAAGTGGAATTACCTACTCTGATCTTAAAGTCAGCTACTCGTTGATCTCCCTTGTGCCAGGCTACTTTCATGCTACCCACGGTCTTGGATGACCCCAGGTCGAAAGTAATGTACTGCCCGGCTCCGTTGGCAGACCATCGTGTGGAAAAATTGCCATCCAGCGTATTTTGCGGTACATTTCCGTCATGCGAACTGGCAGAAACACTGGAAACGGCCAATACTGCCGCCGACCTTGCATTGATGTTGGTCTTCGACGTTATTTCCGGAACATCCTCCGGAGCATTTTGAACCATAGGGTCTACACTATTTTCTTCCGTACATGCTGCAAAAAAAGCAAGAATTAAAAAGGTCATTGTATAGTGCAATGCCCGTAGAAAACAGTGGCCTCCACTCCTTTCTGAAATTTGTTGGTTTGTCATAATAATTAGGTTTAGTTTGGAATTGGATTAATTACTACAATAGGGTGCCCGGGTCTGTCCAATGGATAGTCCTAAGCTTTTAAATATTACAAGGCAATAGAATGGTATTTCTTTCAATACCTGTGAAGCACCGGGGCCCGGATGGTGCTTAAAAAAAGATCTTCGACTTGTACTAAGTCAGTGCCAGGTTTTCACCGTTACCTGTTCATCTCTCCTTTGCCATTTTGCGACAGGAAGTTCATTACTTCCTTTTCAGAAAGTATATTGTAATCTCCCGGGATAGTGAGTTTTAAACTAGATGCAGCCAATGCGAATTCAAGGGCTTTTTTATCTTCTTCAAATCGAGACGCTCCATGAATAAAGGCACCCATGAATGAATCCCCTCCTCCTATACGGTCTACAATGTTATTGATATCGAAAACTGGTCCGTATGTAAAATCTGATCCATCATAAACTACACCAGACCATAAATTGTGTGTAGCACTGATGGTTTGCCTCAACGTACTGATCACCTTACCTACCTGGGGAAATTTATCCATCAACATTTTACTGACAAAGGCATAACTTCTTTCTTCAAAACGGTCCAGTCGTTTATAATCCTCTTTACCTGGTACGATCCCAAGGTAATTCGCCACATCATGCTCGTTGGCCAATACAATGTCACAGCCTCCAATGAGTTCCGGCATTACTTCCAAAGGAGCGACTCCATAGTTCCATAATTTTCTCCGGTAGTTGAGATCGCAGGACACTGTGACATTATGCTTGTGCGCTACTTCAATAGCTTTCTTACAGGCTTCAGCTGCTCCCGCAGATAGCCCGGGTGTAATACCGGTCCAGTGGAACCAGTCAGCATCGCTGAGAATTTCATCCCAGGCAAAAGTATCCGCATTAATATCGCTAAAAGAAGATCTTTCTCTATCATAAATAACGTTACCACCACGAATGGAAACTCCTTTTTCCATGAAATACAGTCCCATTTTTTGGCCATGACGCTGAATGTGGGAGGTATTCACCCCCCACTTTTTCATCTCTCTAAGTGCACCTTTCCCAATATCCGTATCAGGAAGCACACTTACAAAATCTACATCATGTCCAAATTGGGCTAGTGTAATGGAAGTATTGGCCTCTGCGCCCCCATAATTTACCTGGTAGCTACTGGTTTGCTCAAACCTGCCATAGCCAGGAGGTGTAAGACGCATGAGAAGTTCTCCAAATGTAATGATCTTCATACCGTTAAGTTACGAAAAAGCCAGACCTCCGTTGATATCTATATTTGTTCCTGTTACAAAAGATGTCTCATAAGAAGCTAAACATGCCACCAGGTTAGCTACCTCCTGTGCAGTACCCTCTCTTTTTAGCGGAGTACCATTCGCCACATTCTGACGTACCTGATCTTTTGTAAATACATCATGGAAGGTGGTAGCGATCATACCCGGACACAGTGCGTTAACACGTATGTTTTTGGGTCCTAACTCTTTGGCCATGGACCGGGTAAATGTCATCACAGCTCCCTTTGACGTGGCATAAGCAGAAGCCCCGGGGCCGCCGCCGTCCCGTCCGGCCTGAGAAGCAAAATTTACAATAGAAGACCCTTCCGGCATATGTGGTACAGTAGCCTGCATGGTTAAGAAGACACTGTTCAAATTAAGTTTTATCACCTTATCGAAGAAATCTTCTTCCATCTCTTCCAGTTTCTTTCGGGCCACCAGACCTCCCACTACATTGACTAATACATTGATCTCATTACCATACTTTTTAATGGCTTCACTGATCAAATTATCTACATCTGATTTCTTCGTCATATCTCCCTGTACAATCATGGCATCTCCTCCTTCATCTTGAATCTCCTGAAGCGTCTCTCTGGCCTGATCTTCATTATCAAAGTAATTAATAACTACTTTGGCTCCCTCACAGGCTAATTTCTTAGAAACTGCCTTGCCAATATCTCTGGCACCACCAGCGACTATGGCCACTTTGTTTTTTAAAAGCATTGTTTACTTGTTTTTATGGACTTAATTAAATGTTATACTTATTATTTAATGGGTTTAATTTCTTTAGCCAACCAATAGATCGAACCCACTCCTAAAGGCACAAAAGCTGCTATCATCAAAAATATGGGCACATAGGAATAAGCTGAAATCACCGGAACCAAAAAGTTCATGATAATCACAGAAAATACGCCTACAGTACCTCCCAATCCTGCCAGAGAACCCACAGAAGGCCCTTGAAAAAGATCACTGGGGATGGTCTGTATATTACTGATAACGAACTGGAATCCGTACAATACAAAAGCGACTATGATCACAAAGACCAGGGCTGTATCTGCAAAAAGCACAGTAGCTACTAATCCTAAAAACATAATCAGTCCGCCAATGCTAATAGTACGTTTCCTAGCCTTATCCACTGTAGCTCCTTTACGCATTTGCTCACCGGCATAATACCCTCCCGAAAGACTTCCCAACGCTGCGCCAACATAGGGCACCCACGCGAAAAAGCCAATCTCTTTTACATTGAAACCATATTGATCGGCCAGATAAATAGGCATCCAGCCTACAAACAGCCACCATATAGGTTCTACAAAAAAACGTGATACTAATACTGCCCAAGATGCCCGATGACTAAGGATCTGTGACATACTCAGGCTTTGTGAAGGTTCGGTAGTTTCTTTTTCTTCCGATTCTCCCAAAATATGCTGTTTTTCCTCCTCAGTGATCCAGGGGTGTTTGGCAGGCAAAGCCTTATTGATCAAGATCCAGGGGATCACCCACAGGAGCCCCAGGACACCTACCAGTATGAAGGTCATTTTCCATCCAAAAGCTGCCCATAAGATCGCTATGAGCGGTGGAGCAACGACAGAACCCAGAGCAGCACCGGAATTAAATATACCCTGAGCCATGGCACGTTCTTTTAACGGAAACCACTCAGCATTACTCTTTACTGCACCAGGCCAGTTGCCTGCTTCTCCCAACCCTAACAATGCACGAAAAACACTGAATGTCAATAAGTTTCGTGCTGCTGAGTGAAGAATAGTAGCTATCCCCCACACAGTAATTGAAATGACGAACCCCATACGTGTACCAATCTTATCAAACATGCGTCCTGATACAGATTGCCCAACAGCGTAGGCCACCATAAAAATATTTAAGATGAGGGCATAATCACTTTTGGTCATCCCAACATCTTCGGATATACTGGGCCACATAATACCCAAAGCTGACCGGTCAATATAATTGATGACGGTAGCCAGGCAAATAAGCCCAATAATAATCCAGCGTAGTCCTTTAACCTTCATTTTATACGGTTTCAAAAAAGTCTTCCCTTATCGGGCTGAAAACATCAATTAATTCTCCTTTTTCCAGGCATATTGCCCCATGTGCAACATTTGGCGGAATGTAAAAACCATCGCCAGGGCCGATCTCTTTCTTCTCTTCGCCCACCTGCAGTTCAAACCTTCCACTAACCACATACGTCGCCTGGCTATGAAAATGTTCATGAACAGTACCTACAGCACCTTCTTCAAATAGCACTCTTGCCATCAGGATCTTATCATCATATCCCATGATCTGCCTTTTCAGGCCCGGACCTACCTCTTCCCATTTTAGTTGGTTTCCGAATAAAAATTCTTCACTTGCTTTTAATTTTTCCATCATTTGTCAGTTCATTAATTTTCGCTGAATTAGTGCAACGGGCCCCTCCCATTGCAACGTCTCATTATCAAGGGTCACGCTGTGCCGGGCCATTGGCTCATTATTATCATTACACAACGCAAACACCATTCGCTTGTCATTTTTAGTGATTACCTGCAGAACGGAATAGTTCGCATCATTCCTTAATACCTCTAATGCTTTTACATTTCCATAAGCCTCGGTAGCTATTTCTGTTACTGTCGAATATTTGCCATGTGACTCTGTAACCGAAGCAAAAAAAGCGTTTTTGACATTACTTTTTCTAAGCATAAATACAGGGTCCCGACGTAAGTTAAAAGAAGGGTCGGCTTTACCGATCCGTCCAAAAATCAGGCTATCCTGGTTCCCTGTCACCGCCGTTAGAGTGTGAAAGTGACCCTTATATAGCCAATTCAATACTGCATTACCGGAACTGGTCTGACCTATCGCTTCAACACCTAAATGCTGATAGCCATGGCCCTTAGCTAAACTTTTGACATAAGGAGGCTGCTCTACCGTAAAGTTGGTTTTCATAACTTCTCCCTGAAAGTAAAAGGGCAGGTCATAAGTAGCGTTCTCACTATCTGAGGTGACCCGAAAGAAATCCAATAAGACCGGATTGCTAAACAGATCATTTTCAATTAACGCTGTAGTTCTATGAAATTCTATGCCTGAATAAGCGATACTTTCTTTCGCACTTACTACCTGCATTTCGGGATTGGCAGTATCAAACAAATAAGGGGTTGGGTGATGCTCGTCTGCCAAACCAACGTTAGCATTGAATTGCGATTTTTGATTTACTGTCACAGTATTATGCGCAATGGTCTGCTTGGCCCAGGTGGTATTTTCTTTCAGGTATCCGCCACCATCCTTTTGCTCTATGTTCACCCATCGGGCCGCACCATAGTCCTGGTAAACCTCATCTTCCCCCTGGTAAAAAGTGAGGGAAAGCCTATCAAAATGCCCATGCCCCATACCATGTTTCGAATATTTCATAACCAGAGCAAAATCATTTTCCGCTGCCCTGCTTCTTAAAATACCTATACCTCCTTCAGTACCACTTGCACCGTCCTTTAACTCCAGGCTTTTTTTAGTAAATGAAGCAACCTTACCTGAAGTCAAAGCACGGGCAGTACTTAACCCTGTATCATTGAGAGGCACCCTGCCTTGCTGTTGAACAATGCTCAACAAGGACATATCCTGCGCTCCGAAATGATAAGCTATGTTTACTGCTGTCACGAGTTCCCGGGATAGAAATGACATGCCTTTTTGCGCATCATTAAGTGGGAAGAACTCACCGGCAGCGTTTGTTTGATTAAGCAAAGCATATACGCCCTTTATCAACACTCCCTGTTTGTAATCAAATATTTTTAAGTCCGGTTTTTTGTTTTGCAATGCCTGAGCAAAGATCAGAAATGGATACATTGCGTAACGTTGATAGTACGGTCCTTCCGTATAGTAGCCATCGGGTGAAAAAGCATGATCGATCTGGGCCAGAAAGCCAGCTTCTTTTTTTCCGGACAAATCAATGGTCCCTCCATCATTGTCTTTTTTAAGGTTGGAAGAAACTGCATTTGAAGCGCCATATAACGCACGTTGTACCAATTCCTCGTCATCCATTACAAGACCAATCATACCCACAGCAGCATTACCCCAGGTACTATGATTATGTATTCGGTTAAAAAACTGCGGTGTTTCATTGGATAGAAAGTCGGCATATGGTCTAAAAAGCTGCTTATTCAGTTTTTTCCTCACTTTAGGGTCCAGCCAATCATAAATGCAATCATACGCCTGGCTTACATACACCAACCAGTTGGCGTCGTTCAGGCATTGCCAGAAAAACTTTCCCGGCGCATAAGAACGTGTAGCGGGGTGCCTGTCGATACCAGGAAATAACCTCGCATATTCTAACAAAACATCTCGTATAAAAACAGCATAACGTTCATCTTCTGTCAACTGAAAAAGCACTCCCGCCTTCTGAAGCGCAAAGAAATTACGCTTATGTTGTTCATGAGAATAGCCACCCGCCAAATCTTTAGGTAAAGGAACCTGTATCCCATTTTTCATAGCTTCCTTTACCTCTTTCTCAACCTGGTTAAACGACTGATCCATGATAGGTAGTTTCTCTCGCTGCCTTTTTATCTCTTCTACTCCCCCTTTGGTAAGAATAATGGAAGGATGATCTTGAGAAAACCCGGCGTGGGTTATTATCAGAAGTATTAATATGATCGCTATGTATCGCATTGTATAGTTGAGATTTAAGGATGGGACACTTCCGGATCATGGTATTTCACATCGGCAAAAGCACCTTCACCTTCTTTGGTCATATAATTTGCTGCCAGAAAGTCGTGCCGGATAAGAGTGAATGCCGGAACGCCTGTCTTTGCAAAAAGATTATATACCAGGTTTTTCATAATTCTGTTTTTAACCATGATGCGGAAATGTCCACTTATTGCCTCATTGTTGATATCCTGGATTTTGGCTAAGAAGCCCTTCACTCACATTTCTTTCATTTTGAGGTATAGGCAATAAAAGATCATCAGCGTTAAAATTATAACCTTCGGCATCCGCAAAAGCAGTCAGGACAGTCATAGCTTGCCCGGTACGAACTAAATCGTACAGGCGATGATTTTCGAATCCCAATTCAAATCTTCGCTCATTCAGCAACATTTCTAAGGTAATGGTCTCACTGCCATCCGTAAGCAGCTCGCTTAAACCTACACGATCGCGAACGGCATTGTAAGATTCAATGGCTGCAATACTTTGTGTAGAGCCGGCACCATTCATAATAGCTTCGACATGCATCAAATAGACATCCGCTAACCGGAGAACGATCCAATCGTTACCAGCCAGCCTTGCGTTGCTTCCTTCATTAAGGAACTTACCTGTTGTCTTTTGATTATCCGGATTACTAAGAACTGCATTTCGGGCTGTATCCGAAGGGGTCATGGAGGAAAGGAAGTCATCCGTTAAATAATTTAACCCACTGGCGGTTCCTCCTCCAGACATTTCAAATGAAAAATCCTGACTTTCAATGGCATTATTATCAATGTATGGAATAGCAAAGATGATCTCACTGTTTTGCTCATCGTAGAACACATCTCTGTATTTTTCGACTAGTCGGTAATTTGGATCAGCTATCAACGCGGCGAGTAAGGGTTCTGCTAATGAATGGTTGTCAGTGGTCAAATACACTTTTGCTAAAAGAGCCTGAGCAGCACCGGAAGTCGCACGACCAAACTCTATCCCACCCTTGGACGGGAGCAAAGCTGCGGCGTCTATAAGGTCAGCAGTGATCGCACTATACACTTCTGCAATTTCATCTCGGCCAAAATGCTCTGTATCTGTCAATAATAAGACCCTATCTACCAAAGGGACAGCACCAAAAGCTCGCACCAAATTGAAATGAGCCAGGGCACGTGCAAACTTTGCTTCTCCTTCAAATTGACTTTTCAAAGCTTCATCTGTCATCACATCGAGGTTTTCCAGAACGACATTGGCCCTGAAAATCACATTATAGTTATCAGCCCAATAGGTAGCCACTGCTCCGTTAGTAGTCTGTACATTTAAAGTCTCGAATTCCGCCCATTCCCCTTCACCAATGTTGGTTTCCGCATTATCTGATCTCATTTCTGTAAGCGCAAATTCACGTAAGGGCACAGCTTGAAGCCCATCATAGATCGCCAATGTTGCTAACGCCAAATCATCATCATTTTGGTAGAATTCTTCATCGGCAATGGCTGAAATAGGTGTTAGCTCCAATGTATCTTCACCGCAACTTGCCAAGGCCAATGCCAAAAGCAACAGCGTAAGTAGTTTTGTTATTTTTTTAATAAGTTCCATTGTATTAGAATTCAATATTTACACCCACAGAAAAAGACCTATAGATTGGTGCCGGGCCTCTTTGATACCCGTAAGTCAGAGGACTGTCTAAAGCACGGTCAATCCCTTCAGGATTATATCCCTGGTACCCATCTGCCATGATATAAAGGAGGTTCTGAGCAGCCACATATACTCTTGCACTTCTTATTCCCGCCGGGCTGAGAAAACTTTCGGGAATTCTGTAACCTATATTAAGGTTCCTTAGCACCACATAAGAGGCATCCTGAATATCGTCGTCTGTGTTAATTCTTCTTCTAACCAGATCCGCATCGGGGAAACTACCTGTATAATCCTGGGCACTGGCGAACTCGTTAAAAACGTATTCAGAAATTATATTCCTCACCTCAGCGCCATGTGAGCCCTGGAACATAAAGCTTAAATCAAAATTTTTAAACTTCAGGTTGTTGATTACACTCCAAACCACATCCGGGTAGGGTGAACCTAATATTGTCCTGTCATTGGAGTCTATTACACCATTTCCATCCAGGTCTTTCACATAAACATCTTGCGTCTGACCGCCTATAGGGTAAAGTGGGTTATTGATAAACTGGGGATCAATTTGCCTGCTGTCATCCATTACATATCCGTAAAATGATGAAACAGGATTTCCTTCTAAGGCTATCCACTCCAATGCTCTTTTATTATCGACAGTAGTTATCAAGCCACTGGCTCCGGCAAAGTCCGTAAGAGTATTCTTGTTACGAGAGAGATTAGCCGTGGTAGTCCATGTCAGGTTATTGGATGAATAATTCATGCTGGATAACTCGATCTCGACTCCCTCATTTTCTACCTCCCCCCTATTGACCAATGCTGTCGTAAAGCCGGTGACTGAGGGTATAGGTAAATCCAATAGCAGATCTTTACTGGTTCTTTTGTAGTAGTCAACGGAAAAATTCAGACGTCCGGATAGGAAAGAAGCATCTATTCCCGGGTTAATTTCCACTAGTTTTTCCCATCCAAGATCCGGATTTCGAATGTTGTCTGCATTGAATCCAGTAGAACCAAAACCGGTACCTACAGGAGAAATAAGTCCAAAGTGACCATATTGACCTATCCCGTTATTGTTACCGGTTTCCCCATAACTCATACGAAGCTTAAGGTCCTGAACAATTTTATTACCAGAAAGGAAAGATTCCTCGGTCAGGTTCCAACCCACAGAAGCAGCAGGAAAGAATCCAAACTTCGTATTCAGCCCAAATTTAGAGCTTCCATCCCGTCTGGCGCTAAAAGAAAACAGGTACTTATTATCATAAGCATAGTTCACTCTTGCCAAATAAGAAACCAGGATCTCTTCCGCTTCTAAGCTAAAACCACCGTTTTGATTAGCCTCTGGAATCGTTTGGATAAAATCATTATCAAAGCCAGCCGCTTCTAATTCCGATTCCTCATATTGCCAATGTTCATAGGCAAATCCGGCAACAGCGCTCACGGAATGATTCCCGATGTTCTTGGAATAATTAATGGTACTCTCAGAAACAGCGTGCATTCGAAGGTTAGTCGTTCGTGTGGATTCAGAATCGCCCGGACCATTTCTTGACGCCAAAACTCCGGTCCAATTAGTATTTCTTATATACCTGAAATCACCCCCAAAAGTCTGTCTAAAGAATAGATCATCATTAATATTTACCTTGACAAAGGTGTTGGCATATAACATGGTTTGGAATCTACGCTGATCACGCTCCAAAACTTTGGCCAAAGCATTTTGATTTGAAGTAGCAGAGATATCCGTTCCACCGTCATTGACCGATTGACCATTAACCAAATCATAATCATCGAAAAAGCGCTCCATGGCATACCCACCAATAGCCGCATTTGAAAACAGGTATTCTGCGTCACCATAATTAGGTCTGGTAGGATCTAAATTAACATATTGGAAATTATTTTCGTCCAGGTACAATGGCAGCCAGGGGCCCTGACGAATGGCGTCATGCACTCCTATGGGGAACCTTCGCTGCTCTGTATGTGAAGGGTTTAGATTGAGGCCAAATTCTACTTTATCATTCACCTTGGTATTCACATTCAAACGGAAATTGATCTTTTCAAAATTATCTGTAAGCAAAACTCCTTCATCGTTCAAATAACTAAGTGCAGCGGTATATTTGGTATTTTCAGTACCCCCTCTGGCTGACAGAGCATGACTGGTAATGGTTCCTCCATCCATCATTACATCCTGCCAATCTGTTCGTGTACCCAATTCTTGAATGTATTGTGCCCGTTCAGTAAGCTCACCTCCATTATTAGCCCTCACAAAATCATACCAATCATCGAGTTGGGGAAGTAAGTCATTGTCAGGGACCGACTTAAATCCAACGTAGCCATTATAGGAAAACCTTGTAGGACCTTCCTTACCTTGTTTGGTCGTTATCATAATCACACCATTAGCTCCCCGGGAGCCATATATAGCGGATGAAGAAGCATCTTTAAGCACTTCTACAGACTCTACGTCATTCATGTCCAGACTGGAAAGAAAATCACTGTCATTTCCCACAGCGATCCCATCCAATACGATTAAAGGATCAGAATCATAAGAAATTGACCCTTGTCCTCTTACACGTAGAACAGGCGCCTCACCAGCTGCCGGATTGGTTTGTGAAACCATTACACCTGCAATTTGGCCTACGAGCGCGTCATCCACCCTTGCCAAAGGTATCTGATCTAAATTCTCATTATTTACCTTTGATACCGATCCGGTCAAATGTGATCGTTTCTGTGTACCATAACCTACGACCACAATTTCCTCCAGTTCTTCAATATCAACCTCCATACTTATATCAAGCTGGGTCTTTCCATTTATTGGTTGTTGGGTAGTCTTGTATCCTATGAAGGAGAAAACAAGAACCTGATCTCCGGTAACATTGACCGTATAAGCTCCATTAATGTCAGTCACTGTACCTGAGCTGGTTCCCTGAACTAATACTGCAACACCGGGCAATGCCTCACCAGTATCATCCGTAACACGCCCATTTAACGTGTAAGCCTCCTGAGCAGCCAGATCGCCTATTACCAGGGCGGTAAAAAGCAGGCAAAGGGGTGCCCATAAAAATCTTTTTGTAAAAGTTTTTTTCATTGTTTCTGAATTTGGGGTAGAGTGGCTCAGCGCTATAAAGGCAGGGAAAGGCTATCACCACATTGATATTTTGTGCTATATCAATTATCTTTGTTGATACAATGCATTGGAATGGGTGGAACTATTTCGCGATACCACCACCGATTACAATCCTGCCTAAATGGATTAGCTCTTAGTTAATCCATTTTGTTTTATCCGTTTTTTTCTTTCATTGATATTATTTAGGGGTTGTGTTCTCACTATAAAAATTGAGTATGTCACTTAAATGAATTCTCATTGATTGCTCGGCGTGCACAGCATCACGTTTTGTTATGTGATCCAATATGGCATGATGTTCCTCCAGGGCCAATTCAGGCCGGTCTCCACCGCAGATATCATTTTCCTTGAATGCAGTGAGTATATCAGGAGTCACAATTAACATGAGCGATTTTAATACGGAGTTTTTGCTGGCCTCGGCGATTTCCAAATGAAACAGAAGGTCCTCTTCAACTGCCGACTTTCCTGCCTTCACAGCTTTTTCATAAGCATTCAGCGCCTTGGAAAGAGAAACAATGTCATCATCCGTTCGTCTCATTGCAGCTAGCTTGGCAGAGTTACTTTCCAGGAGCACCCGGGTTTCTACCAATGAATGGAAATCATTACCTTCTAACATTAACACATCCGTAATGAGTCCTTCCAAAGCAACGATACCAAACCCGGCCACTACAGTTCCGCTTTGTGGCAACGTCTTTAAAATGCCATAAAACTCGAGCTTCTTAATAGCGTCCCGCACATTGGTACGACCTACACCAAACCGCTCGCTTAACATACGTTCTGATGGCAACTTATCCCCCGGCTGTAGTTGTCCGGACGATATGAGCTCACGAATTTGATGGATGATCTTGTCAACCGGTTTCTCGATGACGATCTCACTGAAGTTATTTAAAATCTCTTTTCTCATATCCTATAATTAACCTACCAGCAACTGGTCAACCAATTTAGCTATCCTTTTTTCAAATGCCAATTTAATTGTCATTTTTTTGACAAAAACTGAGGAAAGTCACCGAAAAACGGCACTATTCTGCAAAGTCTCAATCCATCCTACCTAGACGATCGGGTGTTTATCTCATTTTCCTTATCATCACAAGCTACACTTTTCCTAATAATAACAAAATAAGACACTGTGGTCAAGCCATTTCTGTTCATGCAAACGTTTACGGAACTTTTTACCACCTACCTCCTATCAATCTGGAATATTTATGACTACTTTAGATTCATCAGCAGACGTTTTTATCTCTTTATGAAAACCTCTTTTAAAACGATCATTTTTTATGACGGACATAGACAAACATAATACAAATCAGTCATTAGGTGATTTACGACGATATACCAAAATAGACCATGGCATTGAAGGTCACACTTCTCATGGCACATTTAAAGTAGTTGTTTACAACCCACATACCATCAGGATACATGCTACATTAGCTCAATACAATGACCATTCTTATGCAGTAGTTGATACACCATCCGGGGACTTCAAATTGGAAGAAAGTGAGACGTCATTGGTAATCACTACATCCAAAATACAGTTGATCCTATATCGCACTCCCGTTAGGTTTGTATTCAAGGATCTAAAGGGTAATGTGATCAATGAAGACGACGCAGCATTCGGTACTTCGTGGATAGGAGAACAGGTAAGTACCTACAAAAAATTACAACCGGACGAACGCTTTATTGGCCTTGGGGAAAAGACCGGATCACTGGACAGACGCGGAAACGGTTATCAGAACTGGAATACCGATAATTATGCCTATCATAATGGGTCAGATCCGCTCTATTGCTCCACACCTTTTTATATCGGTATCCATGCTGGTCAGGCCTATGGCATTTATTTTGACAACAGCCATAAGACGCATTTTAACTTCGGCGCTTCCAATAATCGTTTCATGAGCTTCGCTGCGGATCGCGGAGATATGAACTATTATTTCATTTATGACGATTCGGTCAGTGGCATTATCGAGTACTATACACAGCTTACCGGAAGGATGGAATTGCCTCCATTATGGAGTATTGGTTATCAGCAGTGCCGATACAGTTATTACCCTGATAAAGAAGTATTGAGTACAGCCCGAACATTCCGGGAAAAGGACATTCCAGCGGATGTTATCGTGCTTGACATTCACTATATGGATCAATTCAAGATCTTTACCTGGGATAAAAATCACTTCCCGGATCCTGCCGGCATGATCCAAACATTAAAAGAACAAGGATTTCATGTGGTTGTCATGTGTGATCCGGGCATAAAGGCAGAAGATGGATATGCCCCTTATGAATCCGGAAAGGAACATGACATCTTTCTAAAGTACCCGGATGGAACACATTATTCCGGTCAGGTATGGCCGGGTTGGTGCTATTTCCCGGACTTCACCAAACCGGAGGCTCGTGAATGGTGGAAGAATAGCTTGAAGAGCTATTCAGAAATTGGTATTGACGGGTTTTGGAATGATATGAACGAGATAGCCACCTGGGGCAATACGCTACCAGAACTTATAGAATTTGATTTTGACGGCAATAAGACGTCGTCCCGCGAAGGTAGAAATGTTTATGGCCTACAAATGTCACGTAGTACTTATGAAGGTACACGTGAACTTCTCAACGGTAAAAGACCCTTTAACCTAACCCGGTCCGCATTTTCGGGTATACAACGTTACGCAGCTGTATGGACAGGAGATAATGTGGCTAACGAAGAGCACATGATGCTTGGAGTACGTCTTGTCAATAGCTTAGGGCTTACCGGAATCGCATTCGCCGGCTATGACATTGGTGGTTTTGTAGGCAATGCACATGAGTCTCTTTTTGCACGTTGGCTTCAGATTGGCGCCTTTTCTCCTTTCTTTCGCGGGCATTCTATGGTCAATAGCAGAGATTCCGAACCATGGTCGTATGGTGAGGAGGTAGAAGAAGTATCACGTAATTTCATCACGCTCCGTTATAAACTGCTACCCTACCTATACTCTTGCTTTTACATGGCCACAAAAACAGGAATACCTGTTTCACGCAGCCTGGCCATCTACTACCCGGAAGATGCTCACATTTATGATGGTCTTTTTGAACAACAATATCTTTTTGGGCCTTCCCTAATGGTGGCGCCAGTAGAAAGTAATGCTTCTTTGGCTAAAGTGTATTTACCTGAAGGTGAATGGTATGAGTTTTTCACGGATAAAAAGCATATCGGACAACAACAAATCATTGCCGAATGCTCTATTGAAACGGTACCGTTATACGTCAAAGGCTCTGCTATTATACCTATGGCTCCCTATGCAAAGAACAATACGCAAGGCCTGGGAACCACTTTGGAAATTCATATTTATTATGGCCAGGATAAAAACGAGTTTTTCTATTACGAAGATGACGGAGAGTCCTACGCTTACAAAGAAGGGGACTTCCATCAACGTACCATAGCATTTGATCCTGACAAGTCACAGCTAAAAATAGCGGAAGTTGAAGGAAGTTATTCTTCCCGTTTTGACGCACTAAAAATCTGCTTCCATGGTTTTGAAAGCTCCCGATTTAAAGTGAATAGCAAACTGGCTGATACTTTTTATGAAGACTATCGTTACATCCAAAAAATCTCAAATTTTGATCCTGTCGGAGACCGCCGACAAGAGTTCGTATTAAAGGATCTACCTTACCTACTTCTAGACTACACTACAGGCCCGCTGACGATCAGCTGGTAATTTACTTATGGAAAATATATCTATCTCATCAGCCAAACCTCGTTTGAGTTTTTGGCAAATATGGAATATGAGTTTTGGTTTTTTGGGCATACAGTTTGGTTTTGCCTTACAAAACGCAAATACCAGCAGAATATTTGAAACCCTGGGAAGTGACACCAAAAACCTGGCTATTTACTGGCTTGCCGCACCTGTCACCGGTTTGCTCATGCAACCTATTATAGGCTATTACAGTGATCGTACCTGGCATCCTAAGTGGGGTCGTAGAAGACCTTTTTTCGCTATTGGCGCTATTTTGGCCTCCTCAGCTCTAATACTTATGCCTAATTCTTCGGTACTATGGGTAGCCATTGGAGCCTTATGGATCATGGATGCTTCGATTAATGTAAGTATGGAACCTTTCCGGGCTTTCGTTGGTGACATGCTTCCCGAATCACAACGTACAAAAGGATTTGCGATGCAAAGTTTTTTTATCGGTGTTGGTGCTGTGGTGGCCTCTGCCTTACCCTGGATATTCACCAATTGGCTAGGGATAAGCAATGTAGCCGATGAAGGAGAGATACCAAGCTCCGTTAAATGGTCATTCTATATTGGGGCTTTTGCTTTTTTCTTTGCTGTGATGTGGACGGTTTTTACCACAAAGGAATATCCTCCTGAAGAGGAAATTACAGACAATGACGTGCGACAGGAGGAAGAATCCCTTAATACAGGACATAGCCCGTTTTACTATTTTAAAATAGGGGCGCTTTTATTCGCAGTAGCTATTTCACTCTCCGTCTGGTTTGCTATTCAAGGGCTGGAACCACAACTCTACGTTTTTGCAGGCATGTTCGCACTTTTTGGTCTGACCTATGTAGTCGCAGCCATGTTTATGCAACGCTCTCAATCTAAAAATGGTCTTGTACAGATCGTTCAGGATTTTCAGCATATGCCCAAGACCATGGTGCAACTGGCATTTGTCCAGTTTTTTTCCTGGTTTGGACTGTTTGCTATGTGGATATACACTACTTCAGCGGTCACCAGTCATATTTACGGGTCTTCAGATCCAACTACCGTCACCTATAATGAAGGTGCTGATTGGGTTTCATTGCTATTTGCAGGATATAATGGTGTGGCCGCAATCTTCGCATTAGCGATACCTTACCTTGCCCGGGTTGTTGGCAGAAAGTTCATGCACATGTTAGCTCTTTCAAGTGGAGGTATAGGGTTAGTGTCTTTTTATTTCATCCGGGACCCAACTCTTCTGATCATTTCTATGGTTGGCGTAGGCATTGCCTGGGCCAGTATTCTCACTATTCCATACGCTATGTTATCAGCTTCACTACCTGCCAATAAAATGGGATACTACATGGGAATTTTTAACTTTTTTATTGTCATCCCACAAATCATAGCCGCCAGTATCCTTGGGTTTCTTGTTACACAATTCTTCAATGGAGAATTTATATTCGCTTTAGTATTAGGAGGCTCCTCCATGATAATAGCAGGGCTTTTTAACCTTTTGGTGAATGACAATGAAAACACTACAGATCAACACTGAGAATGAGATAATGAAATGATATAAAGAGATATCTGTAAGGTATCATTGAAATATTGGCATCAAATGTGTTATTTGTAAGTTGTTGTCAAAATTTAACTCAAGTATGAGCCGATTCTATTATTCATTCTTTTTCCTTTGTTCTTTAGCACTGTTTTCCTGCTCTTCCGGCAAAAAATCCTTTGAGCAAGGTGACTATTACCAGGCGGTGATGAAATCCGTAAGCAGGTTACGTCAGAACCCCACCCATAAGAAATCCAGGGAGACACTTAAACAGAGTTATCCATTGGCTGTAGAAACTTTTGAAAGAAATGCGATAAATGCTATTTCAGCGGATGTAGAGTTTAAGTATCGTGAGGCCTTCCGTAACTATGAAAAGATCAATTTTTTGTATGAAGAAATTCGTAGATCACCAGGAGCTATGCGGATCATTCCTAACCCGGTGGATTATTACACCAAAGTAGCACAACTGAAAGAAAGAGCAGCAGAAGAAAGTTATGAAGCCGGAATTGAGGCCCTGGAAAAGGATACACGCGAAGATGCTAAAGAAGCGTTTTACAGGTTTAAAGATGTTCAGGGGTTCGTGTCTGAATACAAAGATGTGAGAGATAAACTTGAGGAGTCAAAGTTTAAGGCCACTTTAAAAGTAGTGGTAGAACAAATACCCGTTCCTACTCAATATAACTTAAGCGCTGAGTTCTTTCAGAATAAAATTGAGAGTTATCTGCATAAACCTTCCAAAAGAACCCCGTTTGTAAGGTTTTACACGCCGTATGAGGCAGAATCAGAACAATTGCCTTATGTAGATCATTTTTTAAGGTTACAATTCGATGATTTTGCTTTAGGCGATTCACATACTGAAAAGGTCATAGAATCTGTAAGCAAAGACAGTGTAAAAGTGGGTACGGTCAAATTGAAAGATGGCACCAAGCAAGCTGTTTACAGCACGGTACATGCCAAAGTTACTACTTTAACCAAATCCCTTCGGTCTCACGGTGTACTGAGCATGGAAGTAATCAATGGCAATACAAATGCCGTATTGAAAAACCAAAAGTTCAGAGGACAGTATGTATGGAATGCAAAATGGGGATACTTCAAAGGTGACGAAAGAGCTTTGACGGATGAACAAGTCAAGATATGCAAGCGCAAGGAGAAATCCCCTCCTTCTCCTCAGCAAATGTTTGTGGCTTTTACCGATCCTATTTATAATAATTTAACCCGTAGTATAGGTTCGTTTTATTCGGCTTACTAACCTGAGTTCGGTATAAAAAACAGAAGAGAACGATCCGAGAGTCCACCAATTAACGGAGGTTTAGGGTAGTACCTCGCCTTCCGAAGTCGTACGAAGGGCAGGCAGTCCCTCAATTCAGGGGTTGCATTTCAAATTGTCGCAATTAGTTTTCATTTACGAAGTCATGTCGCAACCTGGTGAAGACATCTAACCAGGTAGAAAGAATGTGGCGGACTTGCTATATGGCAAAGATTTCTTCGCTTTGCTACGAAATGACTAACTGATTATAATACGCATTTAAAATCCGGAAGTCATCTCGCAAAGATCTTTTCAGCAGCAAAGGCCATCTGAGAATTCTTTAACGACCTGAATGTTAAGTTTTACCATAGGCATCTTTACCCTGCTGCAAATCCATACCAATGACTTTCTTTGCTGCAAGGATTCCTACGGATGACTTCGTGGTTTCAAGAACGATTCTGCTTATTTAAGTCATGCCGTAGGCAACTTTGCCATCCTTACAAATTGGAATTATTGCTTGAAGTACTGCTTTCTTCATCTCGGAATGAAACAGGAGGAATAAATTTTGCATTTCAAATGTAGATAGATAAACAGGTAATTATTTTCGCCTGGTTGACCGTTTCCCTCCCGGGCGTCTTCCCTTCCCGCGGTTTTTCTTTGGATTGTATTGCGGTACTTCGCCCAAATGCACAGGTACTTTTGCCTTCTTCACAGGTTCTCCCAACAGCTCCTCAATTTGCAGGAAATTTGCCTGGTCTTTTTCATTTATAAGGGTAAAAGCTACCCCTCTTGAAGCTGCGCGTGCCGTACGTCCAATACGGTGAATATAATCTTCACCATCATTAGGCACATCGTAGTTGATCACTAAATCAATGTCTTCTACGTCTATACCCCGCGATAGAATATCCGTGGCGACCAGGATACCCAATGTTCTATTTTTAAATTCTCTCAGCACATTCTCTCTTTCAGTCTGTTCAAGGTCAGAGTGGATATCTTCTGAAGAGAACTCAAGCCTTTGAAGCTCTCGATTTAAATCTTTAGCACTTTGTTTGGTACTGCAAAATATTATAACGCTTTGTAATTTCTTCGCCTGAAGCAAATGCGTTACCAGAGGGATCTTTTGAGTATCATAAAGCACAAAAGCCGCTTGAAAAATGCGTTCAGCCGGTTTAGATACTGCGATCTTGACCTCTACCGGATCTTTCAATATTTTATCTGCCATCGTCCGCATTTTTGGTGGCATGGTAGCAGAAAATAACAAATTCTGACGACCTTCCGGCAGGTGTGAAACGATCTTCATAAGGTCATCATGAAAACCCATGTCCAGCATTCGGTCAGCTTCATCCAATATCAGGTACCTGAGTTGGTTACTTTTAACATATCCAAGGTTCAGATGTGCAATTAATCGACCAGGTGTACCTATAACTACATCGGCACCAGTAGTAAGGGCCGTCTTTTCACGTGTAAAAGAACTCCCATCACTCCCACCAAATACAGCTATAGAGCTAATGCCTGTAAAATAGGACAACCCTTCCATTTGCTGGTCTATCTGTACCGCCAGCTCCCGGGTAGGCACCACGATCAACGCACGAATGTTCCCATCATGTTCCGAACGTAAGATCAGGTCAATTATTGGCAACAAAAATGCAGCAGTCTTCCCGGTACCTGTCTGAGCTGAACCTATTATATCTTTTCCTGAAAGTATCGGCGGAATGGCCTTTTCTTGTATCGGAGTAGCTTCCTGGTAACCGATAGCATTTATTCCTTCTAAAAGCCTCGCGTCGAGGCCAAAATCTTCAAACTTCAATGTGCTTACAACCTTTTATCGCAATTTATACAATTTATTCACACCATCACTGCCTTGGAAGTACTAACATTGCATCTTTAATATATAAATCATGATCCAACAGATAATTTTTGACTGTGATGGTGTGTTAGTGGACACAGAAATCGTAGCAGCCGAGGTAGTAACGAATAAGCTTAGCCCATTAGGAATAAGTATTTCAGTAGAAGAATATCTGAACAACCACACAGGCAAAACATTAACATCAATATTATCCTACCTTGAGATCAAACCCGAGGCTAATCAGTCGATAATTGATTTTGCTGAAGAAATTGAACGTGAAATATACAGTAATCTCAAGGTAATCAAAGGCATGCCTGAATTGCTGAGATCACTACCTTTGCCAATAGCACTGGCATCAAATAGCAACATATGGCAGGTTGAAAAAGCCATCAAATTTCTTAATATCGGTGATATTATTGGTGAACATTATTTTTCCGCAGAAATGGTAGAACACCCCAAACCGCATCCTGATGTATACCTGCATGCAGCTAAAACGACCAAAAAGAGCCCTGATGACTGTCTTGTTATTGAAGACAGCCTCAGTGGGGCAAAATCAGCTATCGCTGCAGGCATGCAAGTAATCGGGTTTTGCGGAGCAAGTCACATTCTGAAGGGTCATGACAAAAAATTAAAAGAAACAGGAGTTCATCACCTGGCTTACAGTCCGACGGAGTTAAAATCTATCATTAAGTCTGTCACCACCCCTTAAGCAACATATTGCGTTGAACGTTGCATACGTTGCCACTGCTGCTTATTCTTTACTTATATCAAAAGCAAATTTAATCACCTTATTGACGCCGCCATCTCTTCCTTTTACGACGGTATAACTTGCCAAAAGACACTTTATCTCACCGAATTTATTGATCCTTTTGAATTCTCCGCTCCTGCTTATGCCTGAACCCAGGTCCTTCCAAAGTTGCTTATATTCTTCAGACAGACGATCTTCCTTTGGTACAAAAATACGATGATGTTCACCCATTATCTCGTCTTTTGTATACCCCATAATATTCAGGAAGTTATTGTTCACGTTCAGTATTTTACCTTCAGGATCAAATTCTATCGTACCTAAAGCCTCATTGATGGCCTCCATCGTACTTTCTGATTCTGCCTGGCTTCTCTGCATCTCTTCCTGGGTGGCCTGTAATTCCTCCATATTCTGACGCATTTCCTCTTCTTGTGAACGCATCTGCTCAGTCATTTCCTGTGATTCTTCCAGAAGCTTTTGTGTTTTAGCATTGATCTTAACAGAAGATATTGTAGAAGCAATGCTTTCTGCTATCTTTTCTACAAACTCGACTTCGTGATCGGCAAACTCTCTGAAAGAAGCAACCTCTACCACTCCGTAAATCTCTTCATTGACCATAAGGGGTACGATAAGGATACTTCTTGGATTTGCATCACCAAGTCCTGAGGTTATTTTAACGTAGTCGTCAGGAACATCCGTTAGATAGATCTTATCTTTTTCCTGCCAAACTTGTCCGGCCAGTCCCTCTCCTCTGTGTATTTTTTGATCAACGTATTTCTTCTTATCCCAGGCATAACAAGCCATTAAGCTCATACTTGGATCATCCGTATTGGTATCATCAATAATATATAATCCCCCTTGATTCGACCCCGTATACTTCACGAGATTGCGAATGATATCATCACTCAGTTTTTCTATATCGTCATTGTTTCTCCTGAGAATTTCTCCAAAGGTTGCCAGTCCTTCAGTAGACCAGTTCCTTTTATTATCTTCCTGTGCCACCCGGGCAAGGTTATTTCTCATTTCTATCAGCGCGTTGCCAAGCACATCTTCTTCACTTAAAGGACTAAATTCTGAATCATATTCACCTTTTCCGATATTCTCAGCAAAAATAGTCGTGGACCTAAGCCCTTTGATAAGATTGTCCATCGCCACAGACATTTCTCCAATCTCATCATTATTGAACTTTCTACCCTGATCATCCACCAATTCTCCTTTACCAAGTTTGAGCAACAGGTTTTTAATATAATTCACCGGTCGCGTCATAGAACGGGCCATGAAATAGGCAAACAATAATCCAATAACAATTGACACTAGTCCCAATACTATAGTGATAGTACGCAGCCGTTTGGTAGCAAGCGATAGCATCTCACTAGACTCTCTGGTAACTTCTTGCTGAAGCTGTGCCACCGTTTTCAAGCGGTTAATGATCAAAGTAGTCATAGGGATCACTTGACTTTCTATGGCATCCTCTGCCAGGAGTTTAGTAAGTGGGTCCTCATAATTCTCAAAAGTGACCAGTTGTGACATTACGTCTTGTTCAATAGCCAGCAGGCTTTCAAACTGAGCAAAAACGGAATCCAGTTCCTGTTTCTGACTATCCAGACTCCATAACTCCCTCAGTTCAACCAGATCGTCCTTCAATTGTGGATATTCGAAATTGTGCAAGTCCTTCAATGCTTCCTTGTCATCAGTATTGCTTTGGACATATACCCAGTTGATAATAAGCATTTTGGAGCGGGTGACTAACAGAATAAAGTTATTGATCGCATCTTCAGAGGGCCTGATGACCTCTCTTGACCGGTCTACAACATTATCAATTTGGTTACCTGTGTAGAAAATGATAGTAGCATTTACAGCAAACAAAATGATGAGTGCTAAAAATCCTCCAAAAATTCTATTCCCAATGGAAAACCTGATCTTACGCATGATGTTACGTTGTTCTATAAGTTTATATTGCTAAATAATGATCGCCAAACGAGTCAGTTCTGACGATACTTTTAAATTGTCTCGATCCATGGCACTACGATTCAGTTCAAAAGCCAATTTACCGGACCTGATTACGAAATTGATGTTACTGCCTTTTGCAGCTGCACCTTCTACTTCAGTAATTAACAAAGTGCTGGAACCCATCATTTTTCTAATGATGGAATCCAGTTCACCAGACACCGCTTTTGATACAAACAGTATACTGAGATTTGCTGTATTACTTAAATTATTTATGTTTTTAACTATAATGGTTTTATCTCCAGCTTTTTTTACTGCAGCCATTTTTTTCAAATGATCTGTTATAGGAGAATTTCCATAAACTCCTATGATAAACTCCGAATCAGAAGTATTGGGCCACTGTACATACTTGATGAAGCTATAAATATAAACTGAATGAAGTTGATAATTTTGACCAAAAGATGGAAGTATACTAGTAAGAGGTAATAAAAGCAAAAACAATAATTTCTTCATAGAGAAGCGAAATTAAAGAAATTACGAGTGCAACCAAATATAATGAAGCCAACAGAATTTCTTACTTCTAAAAAATAAAGCCAAAATAATAAATTATTGATCAATATCACGCTTTTGAATTAAAGATCGCCTAAAAAATGTCTGATGTTGGACATCTTGCCGGTAAATACTTTATTCTATAAACCTTATCTGATAGATTGAGTTTAAGATACATGTAGATAAAAATTTTCAACATGAAAAACATCAATTTTATTCATGGTATTTTGATTCTGACGGGTATATTGTTTTTTTCATGCAGTACAGGTCAGGAATCAAGAAAAACTATAATAAAAAATATGGACGATAGAATAGTGAAATCTGAAGAAGAGTGGAGAAAGGAATTAACGAAAGAAGAGTATAATATACTTCGGGAAAAAGGTACGGAAAGAGCTTTTACAGGTGAATTTTGGGACAATCATGAAGAGGGGACGTATTATTGCGCTGCATGTCATCAAAAGTTATTTTCATCAGGCACTAAATTCGAATCTGGGAGCGGATGGCCTAGCTTTTATGAGCCAATTGATGAAGAGAATGTGACAGTAGAAAAGGACACAAGTTTTGGTATGGTCAGAGAAGAAGTGGTATGTACCCGATGTGGCGGTCATCTCGGTCATGTTTTTCCGGATGGTCCTGAACCTACCGGGTTACGTTATTGCATTAATTCTGCTTCTTTGGATTTTGAAAAGAATAAGCAACAATAATATATATCGTTGAAAGATAATTAAAACGCCACACAAGTATTAAAACCCTTCAATTTTGAGGGGTTTTTCTTTTTCATACCTAATTTCGCAGCTTGATTCAATTAGCGTAGTATGGCATATGATGTTGTGGTTATTGGAGCAGGTATTGTAGGACTTGCCACCAGTTTGAAACTCAAAGAAAAGAATCCCTCTTTAAAAATATTGGTACTGGACAAGGAGTCTGAAGTTGCTGCTCATCAAACCGGGCATAACAGTGGAGTAATACATTCCGGTCTCTATTATAAGCCTGGAAGTTTAAAGGCAATCAATTGTATACGGGGCTATGAAATGCTCATCCGGTTTTGTAAGAAGTACGATATTCCATTTGAACTCTGTGGTAAGTTGGTAGTGGCTACTTCTAAAGAAGAAATCCCACTGATGCACACCCTTCATAATAGAGGCATAGAAAATGGTCTGGAGGGCCTAAAAGTACTTGGCAGGGAACAACTCAAAGAATACGAACCGCATGTCAACGGTTTAGAAGCCATCTACGTACCGCAGACAGGAATTGTAGATTACAAAGAAGTAGCTCTGAAATATGCCGAAGTGATCCGTAAAAATGACGGGGAGTTACACTTTGATGAGAAAGTAATCGGTGTTAAAAAGAATGCAAAAGGAAGTGTGGTAATCACTGATCGATCTTCCTACTCTACAAAGCTTGTTGTAAATTGCTCAGGCCTGTATTCCGATAAGGTAGCCAAACTCACAGGTATGGAATCATCTGTGAAGATCATCCCTTTCCGGGGGGAATACTATGAAATAAAGCCTGAAAAACAGCATTTAGTCAAAAATCTCATCTATCCGGTACCCGATCCGAATTTCCCATTTTTAGGAGTACATTTTACACGTATGATCAAAGGTGGCGTAGAAGCAGGCCCTAATGCCGTACTGGCATTTCAAAGAGAGGGATATACCAAAACAGATATTCATCTGGGTGAACTGGCAGAGACCTTAGCCTGGCCTGGTTTCCGGAAAGTAGCATCGAAGTATTGGAAGACAGGGTTTGGTGAAATGTATCGTTCATTTTCAAAGTCAGCTTTTACCCGGGCATTACAAAAACTGATGCCCGAACTTTCCGAAGCTGATCTCATGCCTGGTGGCGCTGGTGTTCGGGCACAGGCATGTGATCGTAATGGTGGACTGATCGATGATTTTCTGATCCTGGAAAATGAAAGAGCCGTTAATGTATGTAATGCGCCATCACCCGCTGCGACATCATCACTTTCTATTGGAGATACAGTTGCTGAAAAAGTATTGAAAAAAATCTAACTATAGTCCAATATATAACAAATTGTTTTTCAGACTATTACGAACAAATGGTTTGCTTTTTGTTTTTTTTTGTTTATTTAGCAGAACTTAAAAACCAATCTTGCGTTGTTTTAACTGATAATGAAAAGAACTAGTCAAAATACAATGTGTTGTTGTAACTGTTGTCTGAAACGGAGGGACTTTCATTATTATATAGTATAAGGTTATTGAAAAAAATGAAATGAAGGCCCTTCCAGTATTTGGAAGGGCCTTTTTATTGCTCTTCCTTTTATAAACCGGGGCTTAATCCAAAGCAAATACAATGTTTATATCAGAAGAAAAACTTCAGGAAGAGGTTACACATCTTAGTGATTTTATCGGGAACACCCCCCTTTTCCCGCTCAACAATATACTGCAAAAAGAACGTGTAAAGCTTTATGCAAAACTGGAATGGCAACAATTCGGAGGTAGCGTAAAGGCGCGGCCTGCTTTCAACATCATCAAAAATGCGATTAAAAACGGTGAGTTAGATAAAGAAAAAACCTTGCTAGACGCATCAAGTGGTAACACAGCGATTGCCTACGCTACAATAGGAGCTTCCTTGAACATTCCTGTTACCATCTGCCTCCCCTCTAATGCTTCAAAAGAACGTAAGATGCTACTGAAAGCCCTGGGAGCAGAAATTATTTACACTTCTGAATTTGGATCTACCGATGAAGCCCAAAATGTCGCCATGGGACTTTACAGGTCTGATCCCGGTAAATTCTTTTATGCTGATCAATACAATAACCCCAACAATTGGAAAGCTCATTATTATGGCACCGCTGAAGAAATTATAACACAAACAAAAGGAGAAATTACTCATTTTATTACAGGATTAGGCACTACAGGAAGCTTCTCAGGCACAGGAAAAAGATTAAAGGAATACAACTCTGCAATAGAACTGATAGCACTACAGCCGGACAGTGCCCTTCATCTGATGGAAGGGTGGAAGCATTTGGAGACAGCTAAAGTTCCCGGCATTTACCATGACAAACTTCCTGACAGGTATGAAGAGATCGACTCTTACGAAGCCCTTGAGATGATACGTTTATGTGCCGCTAAGGAGGGGTTAATACTGAGCCCTTCTTCTGCAGCTAACCTGTCCGGGGCACTGAAGCTGGCTGACGAAATTGACGAAGGTGTAATAGTCACACTGTTTCCTGACAGCTCTGATAAATACAGTGAGATCATCAATGGTTTGTTCTTATCCTAAATAAGATATGAAGATAGTAATAAATAATTCGGCATGGGAAGCTATGAAACACGATGCTGAAACACGTTTCCCAAATGAATGCTGCGGTTTTTTTTATGGTCAATATGGAGACGAAAAAACAGTCAGCCAAGTACTGGTGATAAACAATACAAAAGACGGAGACCAACGCAGACGTTTTGAAATATCACCGGAAGATTACTTAAAGGGAGAAAGGTATGCATTAAAACATGGGTTGGATTTGTTAGGAGTATACCACTCCCACCCAAACCACCCTGCAGTGCCATCAGAACACGACCGAATAAGTGCGGTACCCGTGTTTTCATATATTATTATAAGTGTCATGGAAGGTATCAGTGCAGAAGTGACCAGCTGGATACTAAATGATGCGTCACGATTTGAGAAAGAAGAATTAAACATTAATAAAAAATAGAAAAATGGCAAAATTAATTATTCCAACACCATTACGTAAATTCACAGAAAACCAGAGTTCCATTGAAACTTCTGAAGGTACTGTGGAGCAAGCCATCAAAGGACTGGCTAATAATTTTCCTGAACTGCAAAAACACTTGTTTGATGCAGACGGAAATATCAGAAGTTTTGTGCGCATCTACGTTGGCGAAGACGACATTAAAGCACTGGACAATCAAAATACTAAACTTGACAGTAGCAGTATAGTAAGTATCATACCTGCCATAGCAGGTGGAATAAACTAAATGCAAAATGGAAGAAATCAATTTCAACAAAGCTGAGCTGGAAAGGTACAGCAGGCACTTGATCATCCCTGATTTTAACATCAAAGGGCAACGTAAACTTAAAGGAGCCAAGGTATTGGTAGTAGGAACCGGTGGTCTTGGGGCACCTTTGTTACAATATCTTGCTGCTGCAGGAGTAGGCACTTTAGGAATTGTAGACTTTGACGTTGTAGATGAGTCCAATTTACAGCGTCAAGTGCTTTTCTCAGTAAACGATATTGGCCGTCCTAAAGTAGAAGCCGCGGTAGAAAGGCTAAAAGGATTAAACCCTCATATAACTTTCAATACCTATAATGTACAGCTTACTTCCGAAAATGCGCTGGATATTATCAAAGACTATGATTTGGTAGCCGACGGTACAGATAACTTCCCTACAAGGTATCTGGTAAATGACGCCTGCGTAATTTTAGACAAACCGAACGTCTATGCCTCCATATTCCGGTTCGACGGACAAGTATCAGTTTTCAACTATGTAAATGAAAAAGGTGAGCGCGGCCCTAATTATCGTGACCTCTTCCCTGCCCCACCGCCGCCAGGTCTGGTACCCAGCTGCGCTGAAGGTGGTGTGATTGGTGTTCTGCCAGGCATCATAGGCAGTTTGCAGGCCAACGAAGTTATAAAGGTGATCACAGGAATAGGCGACCCACTCTCCGGAAGGTTATTTCTTTTTGATGCACTCACTTTTGAGACAAGGGTAGTAAAACTGATCAAAGATCCCGACCAAAAACCAGTTACTGAACTGATTGATTATCAAATTTTCTGTGGAATAGGTGGTGAAGAAGAACAGGAAGAAGAAGTGAAGGAAATCACTGTAGAAGAGCTGGCTCAAATGCAAAGTAATGGTAACGGCTTTCAACTCATAGACGTCCGTGAGGATTATGAGTTTGAAATTGCAGAGATTGGAGGCACACTTATCCCCTTGGGTGACATAGAAGAACAGGTCAATCAAATCTCTTCAGATAAAAAAGTGGTGGTACACTGTAGAAGCGGTGTAAGAAGCGCTAAGGCCATCCGGACCCTGGAGAAAAAATACGGGTTCAAAAACCTTTATAATCTGAAAGGTGGTATTCTGGCCTATGCAGATCAGATAGATCAATCACTGGCTAAATATTAAGCATTTCATTGAACATTTATTTTGTTCTCTTGTGAGGTGAAGTGCGTTAAGAGCAAAGTCAGTTAAACAGAAAATTCTTACCACTTCACTGAATACAGAAAAGGGTGTAACCAGGACGCTGCTTCTATGATCTTGTATCCGGAGAAGGCTTTTAGAATGAACTAATGCTCCATGTGTGATGATTTATCACATATGGAGCATTAGTTCTATTTTCTAATCTGCATTCCACTGTATAAGTCATCCGCATCACCATCCTGGTCCCAGTCCAGGTAAGCTGTAAATGTGGCTGTATCTGTAGAAAGCTCTACAAAATACGAATTCATCACTCCCTGTTCTTCCATAAAAAGAGAGTCGCCCTGCATCCACCACACTCCTGAACTGGTCATAAAAAGCGAATCTCCCAAATTTCGGTATTCCGAAACAAACGTACTGTCTTTCCTGAATGTGGTGACAATAGGTTTGATCTGCAATACGTTCTCCCACTCACCTGCCGGTACATCAACAACTGAATCAGGATCAGATCCAATATCCACTTTCAGTGATAGATTTGCCCATGTGCCTGTAATATCTATGGGTACTGACTTTATTGTTTTGCCTTCTCCCATATCGGATTCCGTAGTTTCTTTGGCAGTACACCCCAAAAACACGATCATAAAAGCGTAAATGACTTTTTTCATATCTATCATGATTATTTCAACGCATTGCAATTAGTTACGAGTACAAAGAAAACACTTCCCTTATACCCTCGAATAACATACACTTATTGATAAGCAGGAATTAGAAAACTGAACTCGCTCCCCTGTCCCGGCTGACTCATCACGTTAAGCTCTCCATTATTTTCTAAGATCAATTCCTTGGAAAGCGCCAGACCCAGACCTGTTCCCTTCTCGTCAGCAGTACCGTTTCGTACTTTATCTTTCGTTAAGCTAAATAAGCGATTCAGCACTTCCTTACCGATACCAACTCCAAAATCCTTCACGGAAGTCCTTACCTGTCCTTTGTCTGACTCGGTCTTGATCATAATCTTACTATCAGGATGGGAGAATTTTATACCATTCGATAAAAGGTTTCTCAAGACTGTATGGATCGAGTTATAATCGGCATAGCCAAATGCATCAGAAGAAGCATCGGTGACTATTTCTATTTTTTTATGCTCAGCCGTCAACTGATAAAGTTCTACCACATCCTGTATAAGCTCTTTCATATCGATCTTATCGAAGTGCATTTCACTCACATTTGTCCGCACCATAGACCACTCTAAAAGATTGTCTATAAGTTGTGTCAACTTATTCAAAGAGCTATTTATACGATTGCCAAAAGTTTTTATCTCATCCTGACTCAGATGATCCACTGAGGAAGATAATAGGTGAGAAAACCCCTTAAGTGTATTTAACGGACTTTTTATGTCATGCGACAGAATGGAAAGAAACCGGTCTTTATCCCGATTCATTTTTAACAAGGTATTTTTCTTTTTCCTACCGGCTGAGTAGGCAATATATAGAAAAACCGACGATAGTAATAGTAACATTACACACCCGATAAGCAGATAACCTTGTATAGTCCTTCTCTCTACCAGGGCTTGCTGCAATTCCTGGTTCTTTTTTAGAGCTATTATCTCTCTTTCTTTCTCTTCTGTATTAAATTTTTCCTTAAGTCTTTCTACATTTTCAAGACTCACCACATTCAAAAGACTATCTGTAAGGTATTGGTAAGACCTTTGATATTTAAGTGCCTCTTTATAATTTCCAAGACTCTCATATATAATAGTCAATACCTGCAGGGCATCTTGCCGGATGGGTGGGAGATTAATTTCATAACTCAATTCAAGTCCTTTTAAACCATATTTTAGTGCTAAATCATGAGCATTCATTAAATGATAAAGGTTAGCAATGGATATATAATTATCCGCCTCTCCCCTTAAGTCGAATTGGGTCTGGTATACGCTATCAGCTTTGAAATAATACAGGAGGGCTTCGTCATAGAGTTCATACTCTTCCATAATGGAAGCAAGATTACTGTATGCTCTGGATATGCCATAGCCGTCATTATTCTTTTCTTTTATATGCAAGGATTGTAAAAAATAGTCGCGTGCAGTACTATCAAGTCCCATTTCCTGGTAAATGATACCAATATTATTCAATGCATAAGACTCCCCTTTTTCATCTCCAAGTTCCTGAAACATAGTTAACGCCTGTTTAAAGAAATCAAGCGATTGCTCATAATCCTCGGAAATTGCATAAACTATACTAATGTCATTCAGGGCATTGGCTATCTGTTTTTTATCCTTTATGTCC
Organism: Fulvivirga sp. M361; assembly: GCF_007097395.1. Classification (GTDB taxonomy): domain Bacteria; phylum Bacteroidota; class Bacteroidia; order Cytophagales; family Cyclobacteriaceae; genus Fulvivirga. The sequence goes on along the minus strand of NZ_VKDC01000007.1, from coordinate 191,556 downwards.
CTAAATATTTTCAAAGACATAAAAAGGTCATCCAACGCCTCCGCGTAAGCGCCTTTATCCCTCTTCAACCTTCCTAAACTTATCAGGCCGTCCGCCTCTCCTTTCTGGTAGTTGATAGTTCGACTGTGAACAATGGCCTCCTCAGCGAAATACATGGCCGAATCAGGCTTCATATGCTGGTATTTCATAGAGAGCTCAAAGTAGATGCCAGCCAATGTAGTGTCATTAGCAGTTTCCAGCTTTTTTCTCAGGTCAGCTATCTCCGTCAACTGTTGGGCACCCAGGTCCCCGGAAAAGATTAGGAAGTAACTCGAAAGTAAAAAAATAAAATAGCTCTGTTTCACAAAAATTCTTCTATCACAATGACGTCACAAGTAATACATTTATTGCAAATAATTAAAGCATATTTTTTGCAAATTCATATGTTCTCATCTCCATATAGCTAATACTGCTATTATACCGGGTAAACCCTACGTGCCCTCCATAGTCAGGTATCTCTAAATGAAAAAGCGGATGATCCCGGGCTAAACTCCTCGGAAAACACTGTGGAGTAAGAAAAGGATCATTCAATGCATTAATTAGCAAAAATGGCACCCTTATGCCGGGAATGTAATTTTGAGCACTGGCTTTTTCATAAAAATCATTTGCATCCGTAAATCCATGCAAAGGAGCAGTGTACGTATTATCAAAATGTCGGAAAGCCCTGATCTTTGAAAAATCTAAATATTCAATCTTATCAGGATATAATTGAGCCTTTACTTTCACCTTCAGTTCCAGTTTTTTCAAAAATCGCTTTCTATAGAATGCCATATGGGCCTTTTCAAATTGATCTGCACTACTACGCAGGTCCGTAGGTACAGATATCGCTACCCCTGTTTTCACCTCTTTTGGTACCAGGTGTGCGTTTTCTCCAAGATATTTTAACGTAATACTGCCTCCCATACTAAAACCGATTAGAACCACGGCTTTGTAAGCCCTGGTTTGCAACGCATGCGAAATCACCAGTTCAATATCCTGAGTTTCACCATGATGATAAAACCGAGCCTGACGATTTATTTCGCCACTACAGCTACGACAGTTCCAGGCAAGTACATCGATCCCATTCTGGTACAGGTATTTACCCATTCCCAAAACATAAGGCCGATTGGAACTTCCTTCTAACCCATGTGTGATTACTGCCAATGTTCCTGATGAAGCAGTAAGCCAGTCCAGATCCAGAAAGTCATCATCGGGTGTATCTATTCTTTCCCGTACGTAATGTATATCACTCACCTCGCGCAAAATGCTTGGGATGACTGTAGCTATATGTCCGTTTCTCAAGAAGAACGGAGCTTTGTATGTAGAATTTACCAGGGGCACAATTATGTAAAGAAGTATGATCTCAGATACTCTGTCAAAACTTTCCTTGTATCAAATTTATTTCAGGAGATACCAGGTTTCGAATTATCTTTAGATTCGCGCTCAAGATTATTACAGGTTTCTATCTGTAGAAGGTAAGGATGTCAGCGTTTTAATAAGATAAATTGAAATCAGCATAAAAATACCCAGATCATTTTGTTCATTACCACATTTCATGATTTTGCGTTATTTAAGGATAAGTTATATATTTATTCATTTAAAACCCCTGGCCAACAAATGGAGTTCAAAGAACAAAGTAACGACAAGGTTAGTTTTTCTCGTGATCCTGATATTCATACTAAGAATCAGTCCCAACGTCAAAGGATACAAAGAGCTGTAGATCCATCGCATATAAATGCTAATTTTGATCCGTCAGAAAAAGATACACCCCTGACAAATGACAGCAGTATCGGCATGGGTCCATTACCGCACGTTATTCAGAAAAAAATGGAAGAATCTTTTAATACTGATTTCTCTTCCGTAAAGATCAAAACCAATTCAGCACAGGCAAAAAGTTTTGGAGCACTGGCATTTGCTCAAGGTGAAAATGTGCACTTCGCTCCAGGCCAATTTAATCCTGAAAGCAGTAAAGGCCAGGAGCTTATAGGTCATGAATTTGCGCATGTTGTACAGCAGAGGCAAGGCAGAGTGCAGGCGGGTCAAAGTAACATTAATGACGACCCCGGATTAGAGAAAGAAGCAGACACAGCCGGAGTCAGAGCCGCCAGAGGAGAACCTTCCGCCATAGGTTCAATTGAACAACAAGCCACCGCCAATAGTAAAGGCCCCATCCAGGGATACTTTGTAGATAATATACGTTCTGACAATTATCGGGTGGCTGATGACCTGAGCGCAACAGTAAAAGTAGGTTATCCAAACCATGTAATGTACCTGGCCTCTGGTAAGGCCGCTACTTCCAATAGCGCTTTGAAATCGGTAGGTTCAGGGATAAAACTGAAAGAAATGTCGCCAACCATAGAGGTATCTGATGGCACAAAGAAAAAAACATTAAAGAAAGTCTTACCGGAAAACCTTCAGAACTCTACCGCTGGTACAGCTATGGATCTATGGGCCGACTGCGGCAAAAGCGCGGGAGTTGTGGTGGGCAGTGAATCACGCGTAGGAATGTACCAATCACCCGGAAGTGGCGCTACGATAGAAACTGCTGCACAAGGTCCCTCCTCCATGCGAGGTGAAATTATGAATGCCTGGCTTAACCATACGTATGGCTTGAGTACCACCAGTGCAAGTAAAAAGACCAAAATTAAAAAGGTACTGGACGCAGTTACCGTGATAGATGCGAAGCTAGGTGTCCTCGCATCAGATTACAGTACGGCTACCACCCCCAGCGATAAAGACAAAATAATCAAGGATTATATTCTTGAAAATGACAAAAAAACCGAAGTTCTTTGGACATATTACAACGGGCTTACCCCTAGCGAACAAGCGTCTATAGATCAGGATCTAGCCATCAATCGCTATGCCGTTCCGGAAGTGGGTGAAGGCTATACCATGGCCAGCGGAGGAAGCCCCGTCCCGGGTTATGAAAGTGATACCTGGAATTTTCATTGGGGTGGTGTAGTAGCAGAAAGTGACGATAAAAAAGATAAGGTGACCCTGGAAAATTACGCTGTCGGTGACCCGTCTATAGAAAACAAAAAATGGGATTTTGCTATGTACGGAACACATAAGGCCGGTCAAACATTCCATGAACAACATGAAGATACCAATCTACATGGGCAATCTCCTACCACAATAAGGATCAAGAAAAAATAAATGAAAGTCTTACCACTTATTTTAACAGTATTGTTCTATACTGGATGTAATTCGAATCAACGCGCTATGAAAATCAATACTGTTGAAGACATTGAGAAGATCTCCGGACAGACGGTGACCTTGCAAGGTATTTACGTGGAGAGCAAACTAGCTCAAAAGCCGGCAAAGGGAGTACATACGGGCAGGTACAGTCTAAAAATAAGTGAAACATTGGAAGTTCTCCTTTTACCTCCATACATGCCCGCATCAGTCCGCCCAACTGAAGAAGCTGATCGTTTCAAAGGTAAGAGAGTACAGATCAAGGGGATTGTAGAACCCCGTACCTATATGGACAAACCCACCTTGGAATATCAACCCCAGTCCGTGTCTATACCGTGTTTCGTAGAAGTAAGCGACATAAAACTTGTACAGGAAGGGCCCTAATAGTTCAATAAACTAAGAGCTACTTACTAAACACTTTTCGCTAAAATAAAAAAATTGACTTACCCATGCCGTACATGAGGTTTTTGGCATTACTTCATCTGATTCCTGAAAATAATACCGGATAAACTTTCAAAAGAACTCCTGCTCAATATCTTTTCAAGGAAGGCCGTATGGTAGCATGCCGGAAATGAAGCTGAAGCTTTAAATAATAAATCAACCGAACATAAGAGTCATCATATGACTTGCTATTTATTTTCAATAGCTTCACTCCCTATGAAAACAAGGCTGTATTTTTTTATGATTGCGTGGTGTATATTGAGTATTACAGCCGCATTTGGGCAGCAAATAAAGGTGTTGGATAAACACGGTGTACCCATTCCCAATGTTGTTATTTTTAATAAAGCCAGAGAAACCTCCATTTTGACCAACATGGAAGGTAAGGCAGATATCAGCATATTTGAAAATACTGAAGCGCTCCATTTCCAACACCCATCTTACCGTGATTTGACGGTGATAAAAAGTCAGGTACCTAATGATGTAGTAACGTTAGAAGACCTTATTATCGAAATGCAAAGTGTCGTGGTCTCGGCCAATAAGTGGGAGCAGGATATCTCGGAGATCCCCAACAGAATACTGAGTATTAAAGCCAGACAGGTAGCTTACCATAATCCACAAACCTCCGCAGACCTGCTTGCCACTTCAGGAGAGGTATTTGTTCAAAAAAGTCAGCTTGGTGGAGGCAGCCCAAAGTTACGAGGTTTCTCAGCTAACTCTACGTTAATTGTGGTGGATGGAGTACGAATGAACAATGCCATCTATCGCAGTGGTAACTTTCAAAATGTAATCAGTGTAGACCCTAATGCCCTGGAAGGCACTGAGGTCATTATGGGGCCAGGCTCAGTTATTTATGGAAGTGATGCTCTAGGAGGCGTGATGGACTTTCATGTACAAGACCCGCAGTTCGCTACCAATAAATCGATACTTGTAATGGGCAACACATTATTACGTGGTTCTACTGCTACGAACGAAAAAACCGGACACCTGGACCTTAAAATAGGAGGTGGTAAACTAGCTTCATTCAGTTCCTTCTCATTCAGCTCTTTTGATGACCTGAGAAGCGGTAGTAACCGGCCTGATGATTACCCTGAATTTGGAAAGAGGAACTCATTCGTGGATCAGGCGGCAAATGGTACAGATATACTCATACCCAATGACAAACCCGAAAATCAGGTTCCCAGTGGCTTCGATAGCTGGAACATCATCCAAAAATTTGCCTATAGACCAAGCAAAGAACTTAACCTGTCTTATGGATTCTACTGGAGCAATACTACTGATATTCCCAGGTACGACGCTCTTACAGAACCTGTAACAGGTACAGACTTGTTAACGAATGCTGAATGGTATTATGGGCCTCAACGTTGGGGGATGCATGCGCTTAGAGTGGAATATACCTCTCCAAGAAAACTATTCCATCAGGCCAAACTTGTGGCCGCCTACCAGGACTATCGCGAAAGCCGAAATGACCGTAGCTTTGGAAGCCCCCGGTTGCGTACCCGAACAGAGGATGTAGACTTGTATTCCGTAAACCTCGATTTCGATAAGCCAATAGGCATTCATTCCTTATTTTACGGGGGTGAGTTTCTATACAATGATGTACAGTCCAAAGGCATTAGAAAAGACCTTAACACCCTGGAGATAACCAATACCAGTTCGCGATATCCGGATGGGGGGAGTGATTACTACTCTACCGCATTGTACAGCAGTTATACCCATCGTCTTGAAAAGTTCATTTTAAGCGGAGGGATGCGCTTTACTAATGTAAGACTGACAGCAACTACGAGAAATCAGGAGGCCACTTTTATTGACGCTGGTAAAATAGACCTTAATAATAGTGCATTGAATGGTAGTCTGGGTATCGTCTATAAAGGGCTCAAAGATCAGAAACTGGGCTTACTGTTTTCTTCAGGGTTTCGTGCACCCAATGTAGATGACGTGGGAAAGGTATTTGAGTTAAATGACAATACCATCATAGTACCCAACGAAAATTTAAAACCTGAATTTAGTTACAATACGGAGGTAAGCTGGAGCAAAAATTCGGATACGTTCAGTTGGCGGCTTACGGGCTTTATCACTTTCCTGGATAACGCCATTGTACGAGGGGATTTTACAGTGAATGGTCAGGACTCTGTTTTAACCGATGGAATTAACCGAAAAGTGCTGGCTCAAGTCAATGCCAGTGAGGCCATTATCTACGGTGGAAGTATACAGCTGGACTGGAATATTTCGACGCACTGGGCCTCTAGCCTGAGTATCACAGAGACTGCAGGTAACGACAGGACCAATGATCAGCCCCTTCGCCATACCACACCTGTGTTTGGGCGATGGTCCGTTATCTACCAGAAAGATGCTCTAAGAGCGGAGTTCTTTTCAGAGTTCAATGGTCCGCGCCTTCGTGATGATATCCCTGATAATGAAATAGTGGATAAACCGTACTTATATGCGCGACATCGCACTGATCAGTCCAAAGATGGTTCTCCAGGCTGGTATACATTAAATATCAGCGGAGCATACGAACTGAACAAGACTTTTCTCATTACTGCAGCATTGGAAAATATACTCGACCGACATTACCGGCCGTACTCAAGCGGCATCAGCGCTCCGGGAAGAAATTTTATTCTTAGTGTCAGAGCTTCCATCGCTGATAATAATAAATAAAGGAACCTCTTAATAGTACTGATTGAACGAAAAGTATTTTGGAAATAACGAAGACAAAATAACTCCACACATAGAATTTGAAGTGTGAAGTTTAGAAACTGCTTCTTTGATCATTATCAAATGGTTAAGTCTAACAATCATTTTATAATAAATCCGTAACTAACGTTTTGAATGGTAAGTAGATGTCAGCAATATCTTTGCACCCGTAAACTTCTTCATAAGGTTTCATTTAGGTTAAAAAGAGGTCGACAGACGGTCGACCTTTTTGTTTTTATATGCCAGTGCTTTCCTTAACGATCGTAAATTTGAGGCTCTAACTGAATACTTATGCACATAGCCATCTGCGGAAACATTGGGTCCGGAAAAACCACCCTTGCCAAACTACTTGCCAAACAATACAACTGGCATGCCGAATTAGAATCCGTTGAAGAAAACCCTTACCTGGCTGACTTCTACGAAGACATGCAGCGATGGTCGTTCCACTTGCAGGTTTATTTTCTTAACAGCAGGTTCAGACAGGTTAAAAATATACGATCGAGCAAGGTGTCTACCGTCCAGGACCGAACGATCTATGAAGATGCTTATATATTTGCCGCTAATCTCAAGTCTTCCGACCTTATGAATGCCAGGGACTATGCCTGCTATCAGACACTTTTTGAATCTATGATAGAGCACGTCACGCCTCCGGATCTGCTCGTTTATTTAAAAGCAGATATCCCCAAGCTGGTCAGTCAAATTGAGAAGCGTGGCAGGGAATATGAAAATGCCATCCGGCTGGATTATCTGAAAAATCTAAATCAGCACTATACGAACTGGATAAGCAGTTATGATTTAGGAAAACACCTGGTGATAGATGTGAATCAACTGGATTTTGTCAACAACATAGAAGACCGTTCTTTGGTAATACAGCGTATTGATGCAGAAATAAATGGCCTGTTTAGCTAAAAAAATCGGAGCATAACTCAGCGTCATACTCCGATAGCGGTCCCCCAACCTAACAATAATAGCTATATACGCTTTCCACCCAGCTGGAAAGTCCTGGAAATGTTAAACCCGAAACGGATGTCTCCATCGAAAAAGTCCCCTGTTGTTTCAGTAACAAATGCTCTTTCCAATGTCATGTCAGAATTTGTAAAGTGGAGTTGAAAAACGTGCCCACCTGTCTCTATGTCAAGCCCTACGGACAACGAATTGTGAAATTCTGTCTGGTCCGGCGGTGAAAGCCGGTAGTAGTATTCAAGATTCAATGCCAAACTCTTGGTCAGTTTTATCCGTCCCCCTACTCCAATAGCTGCCTGATCATTATCATCGATTTGTGCCACCCGGTTTTTATGTACAAAAACCGGCATTAACTGTAGTGATAGTGCAGGACTTATCTTTTTTCCAATCAAAATCTGGTAGGTACCCGCCAGTCTGTCATTAAAGTCATACGTTGCGTCATCCTCTTGCCTTGGCGTAGTTCGCGCCGCTACACTACTGAATAAGACAATAGAAAAAGGAAAGCTTCCCGGTCCTTTGGACTGCTGTACCAGCTTATATTTTATGAACCCGTCGAAACTTTTATCAAAAGAGCTTCTTCCAACACCAATGTTCAAATTATCCAGCAGTCCATATTCTAACCCCAACCGGATATTGGCAGCGTCCAGCCCCCAAAATTCGTGGGCCCCGGAATTGAGGGCTCCAAACCTGTGGCTTATCAGGAATTCCAACTCTTTCTTTTCTTTTAACTTCACTGAATGGCCCAGAATTACCCTGGAACCCTTGAAAGTGGCATATACAGGCTCTTTCTTTTTTGGCCCTTCATCCAGCAGATCCATCAGATCATCCTGGGCAAAAGAACTTTGAGATATCGCTAAAAAGAAGAGGATTATGAAAAAATACTTCATTACTGTTCAATAGGTTTATATTCAAAATCAACGGTTACTTCTACAACTTCGGCGATATTTTGCCATAGCAGCTTTGGTATTTTTACTTTGTGGTCTTCCAGGCGCACCTTAAATTGGGTTTTCAGTGAAACCGTATCGCCTGTTTTGTCTATTTCCCCTTCTACCTCCATTTTCTTCGTTACTCCATGAATGGTCATATCACCTTTTGCCTTCACTTTTTGAATACCAGCCTGATCAGTTACATTATCAATAACTCCTTTAAACACTGCTTTAGGATATTTCTCCGACTCCATATATTTTTCGTTGAAATGTTCCTTCATAAGAGATTTCTCAAATTCAAAAGACTTAATAGGAATAGAAAAAACCACGTTACCGGTAGCAAGGTCGATTACACTGACCCCATCTTTATTTTCTGCGGCTATGTCCTCTAAAGTGGCCTCTGAAAAAAACTTTACGTAGCTTTTGTTTGACTTGTACTTTTGTGCAGAGGCTGTAAATGTTATGCATACCAGCCCAGCTAATAATAAGGTTCTCATTTTTTAAAGTTTATAGTGATTTAATTGTTTAGTGCTCCATCATCCACCCAGCAGGCGATCAGGTCCTTTTGTTCTTGTGTTAGTGTTAAACCGGAGCTGCGTTGAGGCATATTGCCACTTTGTGTTCGGCTCCTGATGCCGGAAGCCTTTTCTTTAACTTCGGAAAAATTAGAAAAATTAGGTAAACTGTTACCACCATTATGGCAGCCTGAAAGTATACAATTCGTAGATAAAATTGTTTTTATTTGATCGTCAAAAGATACACCGGTCTGTATCCGGTGAAGGCTGGTCGTTTCACAGATATCATCCATAACAGTAACGGTATACTCTCCTGCCTGTAGGTTTCCAAATTCATTTCCCTCCTGAAAAGCACCATTATCTATTTTATACCTTAGGGTCCCCTGTCCACTGGCATTGATCGTAAGCACCCCGTTAGATGTTTCACACCCTGAGAGGGTTGAGTTAACATCAGAGATCACCAGATCAGAATCCACAGCCGTAAGCACTATTTCCACCTGTGAGGTACATTTATTCTGGTCCGTAACGGATAATCTGTAGGTGCCGGAAGCCAGGTTTTCAAAAAGACCGGTGGGTTGTGGCGCACCTTCATTCAACTGAAAACTTTTGTCTCCTTCCCCTCCGGTAGAAGTTACTTCTATAATACCGTCCAACGACGTACAACCTGTCAATTCCTGTGTTCTGACTTCAACGATCTGTAAGTCTGACAGACTGCAATCAAATGCCGGTTCCGGGTCTTTCTCACCAGTACATGCAGCTATAAAACCTACTGAAACGGCCATACCTATAGCACCAAGGCTCTTTAATTTTCCTCGCATAATTCAAATATCCTGTTGTGTTAATTGTTACTTTTTGGGTCTTAAAAAATTGTATTTCAGGTTGATGAAAAGACCACTACTTACCAGGTCAACTTCCCCTTCACCCACACCTGACAAGGGTGCTTTAACAAAAGGCTCCAGTTGTAAATAGAAATGTTCATTAAGGCGTCTTTCGTAAGTAATGGACAAATTCAACATATTAAGAATATGATTATTTTCCCCTTCAATACGTTGTGTCCATTCCGTAGGGTTGCCTTGAACTTCTAAAAAATATCGATAATCTTCAGAAAGCATCAAATAACTGGAAAAACCCAGGGTAGCCATGAAGTTATGACGCTTATGCTGTTGTATATAATAGCTCAGGTTCACGGGAATATCAATCACCGTGCAAGCCGCGTCTACGCGGGAAACATTAGGATTGGAAGCATACCGGCCAATGTCCAGCGCATCATCCGTGAAATAGATTTTCCTTGAGCGGATGGCCCCGCCTGATATACTCCATCTTTTCCCCAGGTAATATTCTAACATAATCCCTATGTTAGAGCCTGGTTCATCCGGTTTAAAATAGCCTACTGAACTCAGATCGGGGGCCAGCATAAATTTTAGTGCAAAAATTTTATCCTTTTCCGGGGTATCCGCATCCTTCTCTTCCTCATCTACAACTTCTTCGGCCTTTTCTACCTCAACGGTTTCAAGGTCAACCTCCGGAAGCATCAATAAATGATCAAAACCTTCCCTATACCCTATTAAAAGATACGGAAAGCCTTCTTCTGTTTTTCCTGAAATAATTGTGGGGCCATCATCCGTAGAGTAACCTGTTAAATGAGAGTCCTCTTCGTCAACATTTGCTATAGCAGCCTGATCATCGTTTAAGTTTAATTTTTGATGCTCTTGAGGTCTGGCAGGCCTCCTGTCGGATAACGCATTACCATTTGTTTCAGGTTCCCGGGACCCAAGAGGTTTTACGATGGCATTAGGGGGTGTCCTTTTATCCGGATCTGCTTTTTCATCCATTGATTCAATGGTGGGGGATGCATTGGTACGTTTATCATTGGACGATGCATTATCAGACACCTCGGAAGTTAAAGATCGCCTTACCCCGGCACTCTCCTGCCCTACCCTGTCAATGCCTTCTTCATACATATCTTTTTGAGAGGAGTTTTCAATGGTGCGCTGGTCATTTTCAGCTACGTTGCCTGTATCTCCTTCCTCATCAAGGCTAGTAGCCGGATCATTCAGGTTTTCTGCTGATCTCTTGCCGGTCTCAGCCCTGCCTGAGTTGTCCTTAACATGACCTTGTGCTTCAGATTGCGACTGTGATGATCGTGTTTTATCCTGTGCCTCAAATGCTATTTGAGACTCTTGCTCACGCTTTGATCTGAAACTCTTCGAGCTCGTTTGTGACTCTTCCGTCTTACTGATTTCAGTAACGGTTTGCGGATTATTATAAGCTGAATACCATATGAACAATGATAATAAAACGAACATGAGTATTATACCCCCTGTTATTTTATAATAGTCAGGCATGAGCCCAGCCCCCTTCCCATCCAGGCGGTCATTTAATGCGTCCCATGCCTCTTCGTCAAAAGGTGTGGTATACTCATCAGCCGCTTTTCTGAACAGATTATCAAGATCCTTCTCAGACATATTGCTCATAAATATCTTTGTTCGCTTTAACCAACATCTTCTTCAAATTTGCCCTGGCCTTAGACAAATTCGACTTGGACGTCCCTACGGAAATCCCCAACTTCCCGGATATATCTTCATGATTATACCCATCTATTACATATAAACTAAATACAGACCGATACATCGGACTTAGTTTTTGAACTAATAGCAAAATTTCTTCATAAGAAAGATCACCAACAACATTTGCCTCCACAGGCTCATCATAACCATCGTCAATATCTGCATGATAATAATGCTTCTTATTGGACCTGAAATGATCTATAGCCGTATTGATCATTATTCTTCTCAACCATCCTTTGAATGGCTTATCAGTATCATACTGACTAATTTTATTAAATACTTTAATAAAAGCATCATTTAATATTTCTTTAGCTTCCTCTTCACTCTGGGCATAGCGCACACAAATACTCATACAGTATACATAATAGTGCTTATACAGCAATCGCTGACTTTCACGGTCTCCTTCCTGACATCCCTTAATAAGCACCATTAGTATACTTACTGACTCTTTTAGCTTTAAATTTTACACAACACGGATATTTATTAGGATCGGTTGCCTCAGCAAAAAATATTTTCCAAAGTAATTAATAATGCGATTAAACCATAGCCCCGGTAGGACGTGAACGATACATTAGGAAGGCTTTTTTGGCAAAGTACGGCCAAACATTTTATATGTAAAGCGAAAAATCCCCCGAAGACCTGGCTCCGGGGGATTTTTCGTTGTCTATAGTTGGCTTTAACTGGTATAAATGTAATAAGTAAATGATGCTAAATAAATCTTCATTCGATCAACCTCTAAAAGTGACGATAAAAAGTAAATGTGACAGATAACAGGTGTGTTGCCTTTTTTAATAGCGTTCTTAACGCATTAAAACAAGGTCGCCTGTATATTACTTGATTTAGCACATGATATCAGGAATAATAAAAACGGGATATAATAGACGAATGAGATATCAGTGGATACAAAAAATCCCCCGAAGACCTGGCTCCGGAGGATAATTCGTTGTCTATAGTTGGCTTTATGTATTGAAAACTAAATACCCGGAACCTGATGACAAAAGTTTCATCGACCAACGTATCTTAAGGCCGATAAATAGCGCTTAGAAACGATGATGAGGAATTTAAAAACCAGCACATTACACACCCGAATAATCACCACACTTATTTGATCATATTGTCAGAATCAGCAGAAATTTATTGAGCACTATGCACCGGCTAAATATCAAAACAAAAGGTAATAGTCTATAATGCCCAATGCCACATTCAAATGATATCAGACAGCGCTAAAAAAATTCCCTGACAAAGTGCTCTGTCAGGGAATAATTCATCGTTTATAGTTGGCTTTAATTAAGACGAATATACAGGAAATTTTCTAATACCAAAATGGAATAACACAATTTTTTTTCTAATCATAGAACTTCAAGTCAATAAGATCGCCCTGAATCCAACTCAATGGAGTCTGCTTTGGCATCTTTAATTATTCTTTCTTTCAATTGAGGTTTAGAACCAGGGAACGTGGTTCTACTCGAAATATCATACCCTAAATATATCATTCCAATGAAAAATGTTATGGCTAAAAACAAAAAGATCTTTTTTGAAGACTTCATACACTTATAAAAATATCAAACAATAAAACCAGCCTACACGCAAAGAACGCGTTAAAATTTTGGTTCTATCCACAAATATCCTGCACATCCCAAAAAGATCAAATAAAACCAAATGGGCTCTATTGGTATTTGTTCAGTGACTTCATCCTTCTTTTTGATGCTCTCAGATAGTTTAGTGAACGCTCCAAAGGCACGAATGTTAGCATTTATTCTTTCAAACTGACGAACTGTCTTCCAGTCTGCGGCATCATGCACATAAAATGAATATCGCCTTAATGAATCACGAATAAATACCAGTTCGTCCCATCCTTTTTTATCAGGCCATAGCTGACTGCTCCATTGTTCCGGGATCAATGCAGTTTGAATGGGAGGTAGCAGTTCCTGCCTGTATTTAACCTCAAAGGGCTTCTCATCTTTTGAAAACCAGAATACTTGAAGGGGTTCATTTTCATAAACCATTTGCCGGTCAAGTTCTATTGCTTCATTGACATCCGCCAACAGGCGATCAAATACCGTATTCCAAATACGATTGTAGCTTATTGTATCCCCTTGCAGGCCTATCTGGTAAGTTTTTGTTAACAAGGCAGACCCTATTTTCCCACGACCGGAATGATGGAAAAAGAAAACAGGAAATGTTGAAAAATTCGTTATCGCCTCCACTCCCAATTTCATTACAGGTCTATAGGAGTAGGTAGGCACGGATAAAGGTTCATCATTCACTTTCAGCACCGTCTCCTTAGAATCGGCTTTCGAAAATGAGAACGGCAGCCTCTCCAAACCCGAGTGGAACATTGCCTCATCAGGTTGTATGAACAAAGCCAGCCCTGCTTCCGTCATTTGCCTGTGTAATTCCTGATACTCGCTATCCGTAAGTCCTTTGAAAGAATCAAAATCAATAATGATTACGTGAACTGCCTGTAGTAATCCGGACGTTAACCGATCGATCTGCCTGGCGCGGGTATTATAATATTCATAGCTATAACGATCTTGAGTGACCTTGTTCCTTACTGTTACTTTGTGACCTTCGGAGACCAATAACTGCTTAAGGCTACGGGTTTCAAATGTTGGATAGTCATTAATAATAAACACGTTCATTACCGTAGGAGCCTGGGCTACTACGGGCACGGTCTCACTGGAAAGTAAGGATGTAGTGTCCCGTACTTCCAACGTATATAAAAGCTCTCCTGTAGCAAAAGAAGGCCCTTTCAATAAAAATTGTGTGGTTCCGCTTATGGATACGGAGGTAGAATCCATTTTTTTTCCGGATGGACCATTCAGTATAAGTTTTACATGATTTGCCTCTGACTGCCTGTATTCCCCCTGAAGAATGACAGATTCTCCTGCGGTTATATAGGAAGCGTATTTGATCCTGGTAATTCCTTCCGGAAGTTCAGCGGGAACATAACGGACCGACTTGTCTTTCATCTGCCAAAGGTCATATACCGGGATACCCGCACCCAGCAAATGAAACTTATCAAACCGGGACAGATCTACTGACAATGAATCCCACCGGACCACCTGGCTGGCACTATACCTCTGTAAACTATCCAGTACTTTTTGGCTATAATTATCCGTTAAAATTATGAGGTTTTTGCGCTGTATCTTCTCAGGAAATGCAGGTTTCAGTACTATCCCCATTAAAGATAGGACACATCCTGACAAAGCAATGATCCTGTAATAAAAATGATCGCTTTTACGCATAAATTCAACGATCACCAATATTAAAAACAATAGAAGCCCCAATGCCCATATCCAGAACAGGTATTTTGTATCCGGCAAGGTAATCATGGCTTCCGCCTCCTGATTGAATCCAGATTTAACCGGAACAACTGCGTGAGTATGTGTTCCCCGGTATTTTCCACGGAAGGTTTTGGTAACAATGAAGGCACGGCCTGGACAACTCCATTCAAGGCCTTCTCAATTAAAGCAGCCCTGCTTACCGGATCACTATCCGAGGTGAGCACTTTACGCAAACTCTGCAGGGTTTCCAGGTGCTGCCCCGGCTGTTGAATTATTAATCCTGCAAGCTCATCACCGGCTTTTTCCAGCAGTGCTTTTTGTTCTATGTCAAGGGTCGCGTTTGTGGTCAATAGTCTTTGAAGTAAAGGTATTGAATTTCTTAGGCTCGTATAAGGTTCTGTGGAAACATGATATACTGTCTTGGTACGGCTAATCACTTCATCAAAATCCCCCTTTAAGCGGCTTTCCTCCTTAATGGGAGGAGGTTCAAACCCAATCCGATGTACGTATATCCTGGAATGATTTTTTATCTCCTTCAATAACCTCAATGCTTTATATTGATAAGGCAGTGACTTCTCCGGCTGATAAAGACGTAAATAGAGTTCCGAATCCCACATTTCTGTTAACGCCTGCTTTAGCTTTTGCCTCACAGACATGGTAAAAAAGGTGGCTTCTTCCGTATCATCATGTATATGCTGATACGCATGTAATGGGTCATTTCCTTCCTTATTTTGTTTATCTTCGCTATGGTCATCATGGTCATGATCTTCTACCAGGTGATGTTCATTGTCACCATCATGGTCATGCATAAATGCTTTTAGGGGGTCTTTAGGTCCGGTCTTTGGATCGGGTTCAGGTGCACCTCTCTCCTGACCAGGCGAAGTAGTAGCAAACTCTTCTCCCATAAATTTTCCATACCGGATACGTAGTGCTTTCTGGTCATGCCCCAGTTCGTTACTTTTAGATTTAAATGATTGCGCTGGGATGGTTTTCTTCTCTTTGATCAGTTTTTCGGTATCAATGATCAGTTGACGCTGACTGCGAAAATAATCGGGCATGACATCTACCCCCAGTGAGCCTGCTAATGAGAATTCTACTTTCGTCGTGTCTTTTACACCCACAAAAAAAGTTTCTGTGCGATTTTTCTGTGTTTTAGGGTAACGATTATCAAGAGTTTCAGCATAAAAATACAGCTCATCACCAGGTCCCATTGCTAGCTGGTCCAGGTCAATGCGCCTGGAAAGTGTTAAACGTTTACTACCTTTTTCCCAACCCGCGTCAAAGAATAGTTTTTCTTCTCTGAACTTCACCGATTCTCCTGATCCCTGGGTAACTGTCCCTATCAAATAAACATCCGTGATACCATGATCATCTTGTACATCACACGTAATATTTATCACTTTCGGTTGGTTGTAATCGAAATAAGTATGAATCGGCACACCTCTCAGCACCAATTCGGGGGGATTATCCGGGATGACCTTAATTTCATAAAGATCACTGACATATTCTCTTATTCCATTTGTGAACCTGAAACTATAAAATCCGTTTTGAAATAACCTCGCACCGCAGGTATAAACATTGCCCTCAGCCTTCATAGGATAGACTTTATTGGCAGAAGTGATTAAATCAATACCATCAATAGCATGTGAAAGCCGTACTTCCCACTTTGCATAAGCACCTTCAACTACATTAATACCGGGGCCATTTTGAGTGAAGGAAGAAAGGAGAGTGTATTTGGGAGGGGTAATATCAACAATAAGACTTTCCACCACTGGCCAATTATAGTTTTCTGCCAGCGTATCGGCAGGCAATACAAGGTCTCCGGCTGTTATGTGAGGTGAGGTCATTTGATTTGTCAATGGTACATAACGTGTACCCAAAAAGACCATTGAAAAGAGACAGAAGATCAATGCAATGCGTTTAACGGGTATTGGCACTTTTACCTGACGGCGCTTTTCAGCAAGTAAATAAGCTGTTTTACGCTGTTGGATCTTTCCCAGTCGGGTAAGACTTACCGGATTGGCCAGTAAGCATTCCGCACTGTAATGAATAGCTTTTAGTTGTAGGTTCACTAACTGAACTACAGTGGCCATGTTCAGGTCCCATGGTCTAAGCAATAACATGATCATTGATAAGCCCATGATAAACGTAATAAATGCCGCCACTGTCCCGGCAAAAGAATAAGCAATCAACGCGAGGCATACCGCATAAATGGATGTCTCCACCCATCGATAGAACCGCCACCTCGTTTTGATATTATGCAATATTTTTTTACCCTGGCTCATTGTTTTCTCATGAATGACAATACTCTTTCCGCTAAAAAAAGGACAGCAAATAAAACCCATACAAAATAAGGGATTCCCGCTTGCTGTGACCTTTCGCCTTGAATATCAACATTTTGCTGGATAGCTTTTCGTTGATCACTCGTCGCAACTCGTTTATCCAGAGCCGTGATCAGTGAATCTGTGCGATAAAGATCAAAAATGAGCGGCAGAAGATGAGCAATCAGGTCTTCCTGAAAGACCACATCATAAGATAGTTTATTCGTTAAATAATATTTCTCTGATTGTAATGAAGGTTGAATTATCATGGAAGACACAGGATCATGTGCATAAACAATTGATTTACTGCTTCCTCCCGGGTAAGAGGTTTGACTTAACCAAATGACAAGGTCTGTAGGCCCTGTTTCCTGGTATTCCGATGACAGTTGGCGCAACACCTTAAAAGCTATTCCCAGGTGTTGCTCTATGCTCTTAATAGCTGCCTCCATGAAGTAGGAATCTTCTGTAAAAGCCTGATCATACCATATATAAATTCGTTGCTGAACAGGTACGTTGGCTTTTATCCAGTTCTCTTGTCCATCCGTTTTAACGTAGTGGTTCCCTCCTTCCTCTTTACTTTTGACTTCTGCTGTACCCGCTTCATTTATGACATAATGCCTAATATGTGTCACGTCCGGGCTTGTCCGGACGCTCAGCACGTTGATGCCGTCGGTTCCGTGATAAGCTTCTGCAATAAACTCACTGGTTTTATTGCCTGGCACTGTATACCATTGTAGAATATACGGTACTTTTGGCCTCTTTCCTTTGAATGCTCTTAGCCTTGATTGTGCAAAAACCGAGATACTGTCTGCCTCAAGTTTCCTGGCACTTTGAAGCAGCTGCCAGTAATGTATGGTTTCTTGCTGCACATTTATATCTTCTTCAGCAAGTGGAAATCCTTTTTGCAAAAGACGTAGCTCATAACCCTGAGACCGGATCAGGCTATCTTTTATCAGCGTAAAACGATCATCTGCCCATAATTCACCTTCCACCAATATCACATGCTTTTGTCTGTTCTTTTTTGTCCGGATCAAAGGCTGCACAAGTATGCCAACCAAAAAGATAACCATCAGACACCTCAACACAAGTAAGCCCAATTCATGAAGCCTGATACTTTGAGATTTCTTGGTTTCCTGTTTCGGAAA
Source organism: Fulvivirga sp. M361 (assembly GCF_007097395.1). Classification (GTDB taxonomy): domain Bacteria; phylum Bacteroidota; class Bacteroidia; order Cytophagales; family Cyclobacteriaceae; genus Fulvivirga. The sequence continues at coordinate 173,484 of NZ_VKDC01000007.1, read as the reverse complement.
AAAACGTATGCTACCTACTTTGATCACTTTACCTTCTTTTTTACTCCAAAGGTGTATGACCAGAGGCACCAGTAGCCCCATTAGTGCAAAAAGATATTCACCGGCTAAAAATGACATCACAATAACGTTTTCCGCCTTTGTAAAAACCGAACCAGCACATCATCCATTGGCTCCTGCAGTGAATAGGTATGATAATCCACCTGGTTATCTAACATCGTCTGACGAAGTTTCTCGTGATGCTCATTGAGGTTTGACCTATAGGCCTCCCGCATACCTCCGATCTTTACTTTCTCACCAGTCTCAAGGTCTTGTAAAGTCACCGCCTCAGGATACTTCAATTGCCATTCGTCATTACCGATCAATTGAATAGCGGCTACTTCATTTCGCCTGGTCTTTAAAGCTTTAAGAAAGCTTACGTGTTCTTTTTCGTGCTCATACATGTCAGAGATAAAAATAACAAGCTCCCGGCCACTGCTGTAACGTGCAGGTTCCATCTTCGCATCGCCCGGCCACCGTCCTTGCGCCTTAGTTTCAATCAAATAATGTAAAATTCGCTGAAAATGTTGTTTGTCATTTCGCGGATACACTTTATGCTCTCTTAGGTCATTAACTGACCATAGGCCAATACTATCTCCCTGATGTCGGGCAAGGTATGCCATAGATGCAATCAATACTTTCGCATAATCAACTTTGGACAGTCCGTTTTCCGTATGCTGCATAGAATGACTGGCATCTAATATAAATGTAACAGCTATATCGGTTTCTAATTCGGATTGGCGGATGTAATAACGTGCAGAACGTGCCAGCATCTTCCAGTCTAATAGTCGTAGGTCATCGCCGGGTTCATAGCTTCTGTATTGACTGAATTCCTGGCCTAAGCTTATGTTAGAACTTTTGTTCCGTCCTTTTAAAAAGCCTTCTGTAATTACCCGGGATATCAGTTCAAGGCCCTTGATAGCATTGATGATTTCAGGTTTCAGCAGCTCTTTGTACTCACTTAACACTATTTCAAACCATTTGATGGTAACGTATACACCTTAAGCAGCTCAGAGGTAATGTCATCGGAGGATACTCCTTCAGCTTCCGCTTTGAAATTTATCAATATTCTGTGACGCAATACCGGTTTGGACATGACATGTATGTCCTCAGGTATCACCGCGTATCTACCCTTCAATAGGGCACGGGCCTTGGCTGTGAGTATAAGCGCCTGTCCGGCTCTTGGACCAGCCCCCCAGCTTACCCAGCTTTTGACGTATTCGCTCGTGGTGGTTTGAGGTCTTGTACCCCTCACCAGCCGGCTTACATAAGCGATAAGGTCGTCCGCGATGACTACCTCACGCACAAGTTCCTGCAACTCGATAATATCAGGTCCGTCCAGTACCTTTTCTATCGAAACTGAACCAGCACCTGTCGTACTCCTCAGAATATTTGTTTCCGCATTTTCTCCAGGATAGCCTATCTGTATGTATAATAAAAACCGGTCCAACTGGGCTTCAGGAAGTGGGAAGGTACCGGCTTGTTCTATAGGGTTTTGCGTGGCTAAAATGAAAAAAGGTCGTTTTAACTGATAGGTTTTACCACTATAGGAAACTTCAAATTCCTGCATAGCTTCTAATAAGGCAGCCTGCGTCTTTGGGGGGGTCCGGTTAATTTCATCTGCCAGGATGATATTAGAAAATACGGGTCCTTTATTAAACTTAAAAAACTTTTTTCCAGTGGTATGGTCTTCCTCCAGTATTTCTGTGCCTATAATATCCGAAGGCATAAGATCAGGTGTAAACTGTATACGCCGGAAGTCCAGATCCACCGCCTGGGAAAGTGTGCGTACCATAAGTGTTTTTGCAAGTCCGGGGGGCCCTTCAAGCAAGGCATGTCCGCCTGCCAGGAACGTAATGATCAACTGCTCTATCGTCTCATCCTGGCCAATGATCACTTTTTGCATCTCACTCTTTAGTAATCCGAGCTTACTGACCACCTGACTTACTTCCTGCTCTGTATTTTTCAGCTCTTCGTTTGTCATCAAAAATGTAATTTCATTCCTTCATGTGTTGCTGTAAAGCCCAGGTCATTATAAAACCGAATAGCTTCAGGTCGCTTTTTATCAGTGGTTAACTGCACCATGTGCGCGCCTTTTTTTTGGGCCATTTCTATGGCCCTCATTATCATTTTTCTTCCTAATCCTTTACCGCGATGATCATTATGAACACGCACGGCTTCTATCTGAGCCCTGACGCCCCCCTGATAGGTAAGGTACGGCAAAAAACTCAGCTGCAACGTACCGACCAACTCACTCTGAAGTTCCATCACCATCAGATATTGGGCCGGATCGGCGGTGATCTGATCAAATGCCTGAACATAGGCTTCCGGCAAAGGATCTGTGAACGACTCTCGCTGCACTCCCAACTTATCACTTGCCAACATATTGACGATATGAGGAAGGTCATCAAGTATTGCTTCTCTTAAGGTGAATTTATCCATCAATTTTACGATGTAAGTGCATACATGACGATGTTTACTCCAAAACGCGTGTTATCAATTTTATACCACCTTTTATTTCTAAAATCATAGTCCCATTCACACCCATAATCTTTGTTACTATAAAGCACACCTATACGGTCATTGATCTCAACAGCTTTCAGGTAGTCATGCACCAGATCATCGCCCCAGCCATTTAACTCCTGTGACGTGGTGGGAGGCCCATTTTCAAATTCAAAAAAGGTAGTATAAATGGGATGATCATTCCCTATTTTCTTTAGCTTTTCCCGGCCAAATAATCGTGCTATCTGGGACTCAAATGACTTGGCAAATAGCCCATCAATGTCATGATTACAATCATCAACAAAAACGAACCCGCCATTTTCCACATAACGTTGGAAATTACTTCGCTCCTCTCTGTTGAATTGTACCAGTTTGTGGCCTGATAAATAGCAGAAAGGGCATTCAAAGATCTTACTGCTACTGAGTGGAATAATATTCTCCTGCGTATCTACTTTTAAGGTGGTGTATTCCACCAGCGAATGAAGTAGATTGGAAGGCATACGCTGGTCTACATCCCAATCACCGGACTCATATTGAAGCCTCGTGAAAAAGAAAGCCTGATTACCTAACGCTATTTCCGATCTCTTCACTACGTATCTGATCTTTATACCTATTCTAAATTGCAGCCAATAACATAAGATTGCAAACCGGCTTTATTTAAACGGTATAAAAGATCATCTAAAAACAGTCCGCAGCCGTAAGGTAAAAAACGGATCAGGTATTCTGATTGGATAAATTTCTGAAAGTCATTTTAAGTTTCCCCACCCATCTTTTGAATTTGGCACCATCTCCAAACCTGTTTTTGAAAAGCTCGAAAACGATGATCAGCAGATACGCCGGCAACAATGATACGCGTACAATTTCAAGTACCTCGATTAATTTTGGCGACAAGTTGTCAAACACTAAATAGACAGATTCAATAAGTACTAACAGAAAACCTATTAATTGTACGGCTTTATTAGACATTGATCGTTTTACAAACCTTGCAAAAGGTTGGGTGATATGGTCTTTAAAGTGCTTAATATGAGGCTTGAACGGTGGGAAAAAATCATAAATAAGCCAGATATTGATCAAATTCAAGGGGATACTAATGGAGTCTTTCAGACCCAATTTGGAACCGTCCATATGCACCCAGTTTTGTAATGGTTGCTCAAAAAACATCGCTTTAAATTTCTTTACACCGTGCAAACTTTTAAGTCGCAAAAGTATCTCAACATCGAATAGCCACCGGGTTCTGAAATTAGCTTTAAAAACTTTAGGCACCAGCTCTCTGTCAAACACCTTCGCTCCACACTGGGTGTCTTGAATATTCAACCGCGTGATCAGTAATATGATGTAGCGTATTACAAAACTTATGAATTTTCGGATGGGATTACGTTCGATATTGTTGTCATCGCTTTTTGCCCTGGAACCGTAAATCACCTTAATATCCTCTTTGTTATCTATCGTATCCAGCAAGTGATGATAATCGTTAAAGTCAGTAGATAAGTCTGCATCGATAAAACCAATGGTATCTACTTCAGTTTCATTGTAAAGATAGAGCGCCCCTTCTTTGACAGCCCGTGCCTTTCCACTGTTCTCAGCGAGGTTAAAAATATGCACATTGTCACTTTCGAAATTTTTAATGTGCGCCAAAGTGGACCTCGTCGCATCTGAACTGCCATCATTCACAAAGCAGATGGTCGCTTTCTTATTATTCGTAGCATAATCCAGGAAACTATCGATATCAAGCCGGCTGGATTCATTATAGCATGGTATTATTATTCCGTGATTCATCTCTTCTCGATTTTCTGCACTGTCACATTTGCGAATTAAATGAGGTCAGCTACACTTTTTATGATGATTCGTTAGAGGGTATCACTTAGAAGTCTAAGAGGCACTAATACGGGTTTGATCGTATGGTAAAGCATTTTTGACTCTTCCCCGCCAAATTTCTACCATTCATCGAAAAAAACGCCCTTACATTGCCCTCAGGGTATTTTTGTATGAATGCAGCTCAAAAAGGACCACTATTTACTGCTTGTATTGGCGCTTGCCATAGGTTTGCTCTTTCATGGAGGCACCATGTTCAGCACTTTGGAAGATACCTATGATGTGTATGTACATGTCTTTTTTGCAGATCATTATGCCCATTCCTGGTTTGAACCCTGGGAAATGCGTTGGTATACCGGTTTCAGCCTGACCAGCTACCCGCCTATGGCGCACCAGTTGATTGCCCTATTCTCTTATCTGGGAGGATTGAAGTTCGGCGCCTATGCCCTGGGATATGCCATTATAATATTATACATCACAGGGTCCTATCGCTTCGGAAAAATGATTTCCGGAAATGACCGGGCAGCAGGCTATACTGCCCTGGTGGCCGTGTTTACTCCATCCGTAGTGGAAAGTTTTCATGTGTTTGGCCAGTTACCTATGATGTTGGGAATTGGCTGGCTACTTCATGCCCTCCCTGAAATATACCTTTGGGTACGTTATGGTAAACTCAATTATTTTAGAAATGGGCTTAGCATTATTGCTGTAGCCGTATGCTCACACCACGTTACACCTATTTTCGGAATGGTTTTTTTCGTACTGCCGTTAATGGGTACTGCCGTAATGGATGGAGCTAAAGAAGAAGCAGGAAGCTACCGGAGTATAGGCGTACTATTGTTTATAAAATACTTCCGTAAGTACTTCCCACGTGTCATTGCCACAGGCCTTTGTGTGATCATTGTAGCCGTAGTTGTCATACTCCCTTACTGGATATATTCTAAAAACGATCCCATTACACAAGTGCCTATACCTCATGGGTCAAGGGATAACTTCTTTGAGGTTTTTTCTTCCGGGTTGGTCTTTTTCATTATCCCCTGGGGTTTTCTGCTGGCACTGCTGCCTTATATAGCCTACCGGCTGTTTTCTAAACGGAACATATTTTTAGGATTATCATTTGGATTGCTACTCATACTTGGTACAGGTGGTACTACCCCAATACCTAAACTATTGTTAGGTGAAAATGCATTTTCAATTTTAACGTTGGAACGGTTCACCTTCTGGGCCACCATTTTAGCTACACCCGTAACCGGCGAATTTTTATGGAGCTTTTTTGAAGGGCCTATACGAAACCGTATCCTGAGCAACAACTCGAGGAAAGTATATAATTTTCTCATTGGAGTTATGGTCATTTCCATTTTCTGCAGTGCGGGATTTACTATGAACCTGAGTTATTTTCGACCTCTTCAGCCCAAGACGGTAGAGATTACTCCACTCCTGAATTTTATCAACACAGACAAGCATGATAAATGGAGGTTCCTCACACTTGGTTTTGGCGATCAGATGGCCTGGTTATCGGCCAATACTACTGCACTTACCATAGATGGTAATTATCACTCTGCCAGAAGGGTCCCTGAGCTGACCTCCAGGGCAGTTGAACGCCTGGAGAACTCTAAATATAAAGGCAGTGAGGGTATCGGAACGCTGCAACAGTTTTTGACCTACCCGGAACAGTATCATCTGAAATACATTTTTTCAAATGATAAATTCTACGATCCGGTTCTGTATTTCTGCGGATGGCACCGGGTCAAGTTACTTGACAATGGTATTATGGTCTGGGAACGCGAAGATGTCAGCGCCCTTCCCGCCCTGCTCCCTAAAAAAGATATCCCAATCTATCAAAAAATTATGTGGGGTACCGTTCCTATGCTATGCCTTGTCATGACCTTTTTTTTCAATGTCCAACTGCACTGGATCAATCATATTGTCAAGGGAAATGTTAACAGAGACAGTTATGGCAACCCGGAAACCCTCAAAGAGACCATCCACCCTATCACCTATTTTCTGTCCAAGTACTGGTTTTACCTGGTACTATTATTTGTCTTTTTGATCATCAGTAATATTTACCTCATTAATCTCAAACAAGATACTCCCTCCAAAACAGTGATAAGTTACTACAACGCACTTGATTTTGGCGAATTTGAAGAAGCCTACGGCTACCTGAATTCGCCTGAAGCCTATACGCTTCAACAGTTTATGCTCGAAAAATCAGTAACAGATGGTTTGGTAGAGTCTTATGGAAAACTCGATGACATTCGCACCACTGTGGTCAGCGCTACATCAGATCATGCCTTTATCAAGACAGACCTGACCTTTATCACTCCACTGGAAGTTTTTCATCGGACTAAAGAGCATGTATTAATAAAACGAGGGACTAAGTGGCTAATGCAAGCTGAGCCATTGGAATATGCCATACCCGCTGACCAATTTGTATTTACAAATGCCACGAACTTTAAGAATCAGGGGCGTAAAAAGATCACCACAGAAGAAACATTTCATACCGACATCCTGGACAGGCCTGTGCTCCATGTATTAGAAGCCGCTCTGGTATACTTTCAGGGAAAATATTCAGTAGTGGGTATGCTTCAAAATATTGACAGCTACCCGGCAGACATAAGTCTAAAAGCTAAACTATACGATACGGATAGTAGCCTACTGATCCAATACACTGAAAAATTCCATGTCACTCACAAGCTTGCACCTAAGGAAATCACTCCTTTTCGCATCGACTTTGAATCTCTTGGAGGCACTTATAACAAAGAGGATTCCATACCTTTTGACCCCGATACATTTGTAGAAGCAAACCTGGGAAAAAGGGCCTGTTCATTTGAGTTGGAAACGCTCGCCACCGTAACTACGCAAGATCTGTATAAGGACATTTCTTTTACCGATGTCATCATGAAAGACGGGAACATCGTTGGTAAACTGTTCAACCAGGGTACGGGCACAGTAACCATCCCGCAAATATTACTGGCCTATTATAATAACCAAAATCGAATAGTGTGGGTGGACCATCTTTTTGTAGAAAAAAGCGTCAAACCCAGAAGGAATGAAGATTTCAGAAAACAAAGGCCTGATCTGGAAGGGCTCGAGATCGTGGCTTACCAGGCAGATGAGATACTAGTGAATGGACTTGACAATACACCCATAAGGGCTAAGTATAAGGGAGGCTCTTTAGACAGGAACAGAAATCTTATCATGACCGGGTGGATCGACGTACCATCGGTCAGCTTAAGTCTCAATAATTATGTAGGGAACCCAACGCCTTTTTAATTGAGAGTTATCTTATTCATCATATTGATCACACACCAACTATACGCATCACCGGCACATCATGTGATGTTATTGACAGGTAAGAGACAAATAGCAGGTAAATTGCCCGGTATCTCGTATGCAATAGACATACAGGAAGGCGCCCGTTTACGTCTGTTGGTACTACACAGCTTTGGACTCCATAGCTGGCAGGCTAATGCCGCTGAGTGTGTGGTCTCATTTCCAACTTCCTCTGAATTATGGAATCATTCGGGAGAAGTTGAGCTAAAGCTTTTTTTCGAAAACCAACTACTGTCTGAAGAAAAGCTTACCATACTGCCGGATACCAGTTATGCTCCATTAGTAGAAGCCTATTGCGGGCCCAAACAGATCCTGACGGGAGGCGAAGATTTTACCATGGTGATAGGGACCGGAGTAGATTCACTGGACAACCCATGGCCCCGGGGTACTGCTGTAGATTATGAATACCTGTTCAAACGTACTTTTAAAAAACGATCGGTAAACACCAAAACACTACATAGTTATACCCGGTTCTTCTCTGATGACGAATCCGGTACGCCGGTCATTACGGTGGCTTCCCATGGTTCCAGCCACAGTGAATTTAATGTCACACTATACCCTAATCGTCCCGAAACCTTTAGCCTGGAATATGATCGCAGCCATAAGTATGCAGACGGAAAACAGGTCACCGCCATAAAAACCTCTGTAATAAAAGACGAGCTGAGGAATATTATCGCCGATGGTACTTTGGTATACTTTAAGATTGTCAGTAACCTGGGTACCACTACTTACGCCACCGCCGGTATGGTAAATGGCATAGCTACCATTCGTCTGCCTGCCCCAAAAGAGGCTATGTTATGGACAGTACAAGCCTTTATTGAAGATTATACCAAAAGCACTGAAAGTAGTATTGAGTATTTGCCATCTGTAAAGCCATATCCTGTGGCTTTTGAAGAAGGTATGATGAAAATAGGTCCGATAAAGGGGTTTTCCTATCAGTTTGTACCTGATCATACAGAAATCAACATCACACTATGCCATAAAGATGAGCATTATAAAACAGTGTTATACACCGCCGGTGGTAAAGCAACTTTTGATCCTGAAAAGCTTAATCTGACCCGTGGCTTATATGATGTAGTGTTGAATTGTGGGGGGCAAATTGCTTATAAACAAATCTTAGTGCAATGAATAAAATCAAAAAACTTTATATGACTTATGTGATCCTCTCTTTTCTAGGGATATCCATCATCTTATTCATTGTATCCTCCCGGCTGGTAGCCTACTTCAAAACTGCTGATAAAACGATCATTCAATTCCGACCAGCCAATCAAACAAAGCTGTTGTATCAGCCATCGTATACATGGGAGCCTTTGCAAAATGAAGGACGTGAAATGGAAAAACACACTTTGAAAAAGATCACCAAAGATTACCTGGCTTCTTATTATTATCAAAACGAAACACTTGCCGGAAGGAAAACAGCTGGCTTAAAAGACCATTTCACCGAAAAATCAAGAGATAAAGTAATGCTCGCAGCTTTCGAAACAGAACAGCAGCAGCAGGAAATAAGAAGTACTACAATAGCCCATGATCTAACATTGGATTTCTATTCAGAGGACGGTACACTGGTGGTACTTAAGGATACGAACATAAGCCATTATCAGCTTTTTGAAAACGAGCAGTTCATTCTTTCCGGTTATGACACCACCTCTTACGATGTTATGCTGCTGTTAGAAGATAATTTCTGGAGAATAAGACATAAAGTACGCTCAGAAACGGAAATTCCAATGAGTGTATCAACATCAAATGAATGTACGAAAACGGAAGGAAAGCACTTCCTGGTCGATAATGTCAGGTTTATCAGTAAAGGGATCAACTACTATCCTGCTGATTTTCCCTGGCACTTATTCTGGGATAATGTCAATGCCTCGTTGCTCAATTCAGATTTTGGACTCATCAAATCAGCCCATTTTAATACGTTACGTGTTTTTGTACCTTATGAGAAGTTTGGCGGTGCCGAGGTACAGGAAGAGTATATCATTAAACTCGGAAATTTACTGGATATCGCCCACAAGCATAAGCTTAAGGTGATCATTACCTTATTCGATTTCTTCTTAGGTTATGATGTCAATAAATGGACCTTATCAGACCGACATACGGAAGGCATTGTGACACGCTTCAAAGATCACCCGGCTATCTTTTCATGGGACATCAAAAATGAACCTGATCTGGATTTTGAATCAAAAGGAAAAGAAACGGTGATGGAATGGTTATCATTTACCTGTAAAAGGATCAAAAGCTATGACCCGAATCACCTGGTCACTATTGGGTGGAGCTCCCCGGAATACATCACCACGCTAAAAAATGACGTGGACTACTACTCGTTCCATTATTATAAAGCTCCGGAAGACCTGCCAACCTACCTGAAAGCAGACTTTGATAAACCATTGTTACTGGAAGAAATGGGTCAGCACTCTTACAGTTCATGGTGGTATCCTTTCCGAAAAACAAAAGAAGATCAATACCAATACCTTTCCGAACTGACCAAAGTAATCCGGGAAAACACCATTTCCTATGCCATTTGGACATTATATGATTTCAGGAAAATACCTGACAATGTAGTAGGAAAAATACCCTGGAGAAAAAACATACAAAAGAATTTCGGACTTATTGGCAATAGAAACAAAAAGAAGAAAGCCTTTCAATTAATGAGTGATTTTAACAAAATTTATCTATAAAACTCCAACATGTAGCTTTAGGACCAATGCCGGTTTGCCACCCAAACTTTGCTTACCGTTCTTTTGCCAATTGCTTACTTTTTCTCTTCATCGTCACCATCCAGCCATTCATCGAAATAATACTCGCAAAAGGTATTTGAGCCATATATTTAATAACCAACCAATCGATTTTTTGTGATGACCAAGATAAAAATAGCTATTGTTTCGCCTTATCCGCCCAGTGAAGTTACGTTAAACGAGTACGGATATCACTTAATAAAACATCTGGCACGAAAAGAAGAGGTAGGAGAAATAGTCGTCCTTACCAATCATCTGCCGGATAATTCCGCTTACTCAAGTGAGCATAGAAAAGTAAGGCTCGTACCCTGCTGGTCGTTCAATAGCTGGAAAAACCCGGTAAGTATCCTCAACCAGGTAAAACATGAAAAACCCGATGTCGTCTTGTTTAACCTGCAGTTCCTTTTATTCGCGGATAAAAAGGTACCTGCGGCGCTTGGATTGATGACACCCATGCTGCTCAAATGGAAAGGGTACCATACCGTAACGTTATTACATAATATTCTTGAGCAGGTAGACTTAGGTAGTGCCGGTTTCACAGACAACAAGCTTTTGCAAAAAATATATCAACTGATCGGCAATACGCTTACTACGATGATACTTCAATCAGATGTAGTAGGCGTTACCATTGAGAAGTATGTCGAAGTACTTCGAAACAAGTATAAAAAAGACAATATAGCGCTTATTCCTCACGGAACTTTCGATATCCCTAAAATGCCTTCGTTCGATAAGTTGGACAAAAAAGAGTCCCTGAAAGTGATGACGTTCGGTAAATTCGGAACATACAAAAAAGTGGAAATCCTTATTGAAGCTGTTGAGAAGTTACGTCAAAAAAGAGACCTGAATATTGAGGTGGTGATCGCGGGAACGGACAGCCCCAATGTACCAGGCTATTTGGCTGGGGTACAGGAGACCTATCGACACGTTCCTGATCTTACCTTTACAGGATACGTCCCTGAAGAGGATGTAGAACGTATTTTCAAAGAAAGTACCGTGGTAGTGTTCCCATACACTTCTACCACCGGAAGCTCCGGTGTATTACATCAGGCGGGTAGTTATGGAAAAGCGGCTGTCTTACCTCGATTAGGAGATCTGGAAAGGCTCATGGACTCTGAGGGTTATTGTGGCTCCTACTTTGAGCCTGAAAGCGTGGAAAGCCTGGCAAACGCATTAGAAATGGTGCTTACCGATGAAGAATATCGCCATGCATTAGGCGTCAAAAACTATCGGGCCTCTACCTCCCTGGGGATGTCTGATATTGCAGATTGGTATCTGATCCATTTTGGCGTTTCACATGCAGCGTAGCGCATGGCACATAGAGTTTAGGGTTTAGCGTATAATAGATTCAGGACTGATGACCGGATACCGGAGATTGCTGAACCTACAGCCGATTTGGTGGGAAATTCTCGCTACTTATACGTACCAGGTAACCCGATCATTATCTTTCAGAACAAGGAAAGGGCAATGAAAATCAAATTAAGGCCCTCAAAATGCTGTTTTTAGTAATCATTATGCAGTCGCTGTTGTCCACAATCGTAATGCAATACACCGTTGAGTGCATTTCCTATCATTTTAGTTTTCAGGGAAGGCCTGAATAAACCAACCAAAACAACCTGAGGGGATTAAGCCAAATGAAAAGTTTTCTAACGCAGATTACATAAAAGGCCACAGACCAGCTGCACTTAAACCTGGCAATGTAGTACAGTGCTTTGTTGAAACTCTTAACGCTATTAACCCAAGGTCACAGAATAAACCTGATATTTTGAATAACCAGCCAAATTTGAGGTTTTCTATTTCCGGAATGGGTCATTGAAGTATCTGAAAAAGACCGTCCAATAATACTTTGAATTACCAGATATGGTAGCATAGGCTTAAGAGTCAGTCGTGAAAACAGTATAAAAAAAACAGGTGGAAGATATTTCACCCCCACCTGTCTTACTCTTTGATCATCTCTTCCCAACCTCACATTACCGTCAAAGAGTATTCCCTCTTCACTTTATTCCCTCTTCACTTTATTCCCTCTTCACTTTATTCCCTCTTCACTTTATTCCCTCTTCACTTTATTCCCTCTTCACTTTATTCCTTTATTATCTTGATGTAAATGTACGCCGGAGTCGCCCCATAATGATAATATTTCGATGAATGCCTGAAAGTACTCGACCAATCACCCGAATTCCATTCGTCGTTGATTTCCGCCAAAACCGGATGGCTTTAGTATTTGCCATGTGCCTTGTGGTATATACTCTGACCTAGCACAGCCATTGCCATGAAACCTATCTGAATGTGAATGATCTGACTGAAGTCTTTATGGAACACTACCATGCTCAATACTTGCAAAAGAGCAAAAGCACCTGTAATGAACATAGGCCTATAATTGTTGAGAGAAAGGTGATAATACGTAAAAATATTACTTACGGCAAAAAGACTGGTAGCCAGGGCATATTTCCATAAATACGGACTGATAGGAAGATACTGTTCTCCAAAAACAATAATTACGATCAGGTCAGCAAACAGGTAACAACTCAATACTGCTGCCGAAGCGATCAGAGAAATGTACAGAACATACCTGTTAAGTAAATACTGATAAGGTTTACCCTCTTTCCTGCGGTTCACCACTGCGGGTAACAACAGCATCACAAACATCCAGGTAACAAAGTAGATCATTCTGCCTATCAGTGACAGGGAAGTATAATAACCTGCCATAAGCGATGAGAAATAATGCTTTACCAACAAGATATCAAAATAGTTGATCACCATCTGCACTACTTCGTATAGTGCAGTAAAAATGAAAAAATGCAATACGTACCTGGGAGTTTTCCCTAAAGACCTCAGATCAAAAGTCAACCGAACCTTACCTGTAAAAAGTACGGCAAAGACAATAGAAGCAGCTATGCCAGAAGCTACTCCAATACCAGCCTGACCGTCAATCAAAAACAGAATGGCTAACGTAATACCGAACCGGCCCAGCATTTCTGCCTGATAAGACACGGACAGAGGTATAAATTTCTCCTGCCCCTGTAACAAGCCACGCTGCACGCTCAATAAAAAATAAAAAGGTATTCCGCTTGCAAAGGCCTTAATCACCCATGGATTGGACAGTTGAAAAAATACGGATAAGGTTTCTGCTCCTCCCCATAACAGTAAGCAACATAACAGACCAATGCTTATACTGATCGTTGTGATATTTCGTTGAAAGCGCTCTTTATCTCCCGCCGTTAAGTCTACTACATATTTGGCTGCCACTATCTGAAAAGTCATCCCCAAAAAAGAAAGCAGCAAAAGTAAGGTCACTAAAAGACCTGTTTCAGCGAATACTTCAGGGCCTACATACCTTCCTAAAAAAACGTTGTAATAATAATTTCCTGCATTCACCACCATCGCACTGATCATAAAGATCAGTGAAGGGTTTAGCTGCCTGAGCAGCCAGCTTCGTGATAAAGCGCTATTCCGTATGGAAAACATGATGAAACCGTGTGAGCGTTATAAGGTGCGCCAGTCTTTTATCATGGCAATCGACATAAGTCAATTCTTTTTTAAGCCTCTTCGCCGTCATATAGATCCTTATCAACACATTAAAACCTGCCAGGTCAATTTTCTCTACGCCTGAAAGACTTACTTTAATATTATCCGCATCATCCAATTGTCCCCTCAATTTGTGATAAATGTCATGAGCGTTATCAGAGGTAATTTCTCCAAACATTGAAAGCTGTAAAGCGGCAGGCGCTGATACTTTTCCATTGACAGTCTCTTGTAAAATCATTTCTCGTATCATAAGGTCTCTCATTTATATCAAATGTATTGTTAAATCACTCACGATCGGTAGCATTTCGACGACTGGATGAAAATCGAAGGTGAATGCAACAGGAATCACCTATCCCGGATACAGCTGGTAAATTCATAGCTACCTGATGCATTACCACCTCATTTTTATTCGCTTTTCCAAACTGAAAGGCATAAGGGAAACGAGAATCATTTGCATCTCGTATTATGATGGCCAAAGCAAATAGGTATAGGTCATGACATCTTTCAGGAAGGTCATTCCTTTGGTAGGAGAAACGTTTCACAAGTTGAAATGCACCTTTTCTCGTCACTAAGCTACTGCTCATCGAAATATTCAATCATAACCTTTTAAGAAGGATAATTTTGAATGGCATAAATCTTAGAACACCACATGATCCGGCATCATATTATAGTATTGAAAACGTATCGATTACCGGCCTGCGCCATACGTCATATAACTGTCTTGATCTTTTTTTTAACATACTCATTTACCGTTTTGGCTCAAAACATGTCTGAAGGCTTCAAGTTATTGGAATCCGGTCAGTTTGGAGAGGCAAAAATTTTTTTCGGTAATTTTTTAGAAAATGACCCGGAGAATCCTACGGCCCTGATCTGTTATGGAAGGGCTACAGGGCTCTCGGGAAATGTATCTGAATCACAGAGTATTTTCCAACGCCTCCTCAATCAAAACCCTCAGAGCGAAGAGGTACTTTTAAATATGGCGGAGTCTCACTTATGGGGTAACGATGGCGCTAGCGCTGCAGCTGTCTACAGTGATATTTTATCTTCTAATCCGAAAAACTTCGTAGCCCTTATGGGCTATGCTAATAGTATGTCCATGCAAAAAAAATATGATGAGGCATATACTTACATCAAAAAAGCACTTGTTATTAATCCTGACAATCAACAGGCCCGGATATCCCGGAAATTTATTCGTTTAGGCCTGGCAGATTATCTGGCTTCACAAAAAGGTGATTATACCGGTGCTAAGAAGTTAGTCAATGAAAACCTTACTGCTAACTCAAAGGACCAGGAATCTTTGATGCTGAAAGCTACCATTCATTTGTTAGAAGGCAGCTTTGCCGAAGCCCGCGACATATACGAACATAGAATTGATAATAAAGTACAAGCGTATAAGGGGTGGTGTGTCGCAGAGCATTTTCTGGGCGCCGACGAGCGTGCGTTAGAGGTGGTAAAAGAAGGAATAGAAATTCTCTCTGAGAAAGGCACAAAGGAAGACAAGCTTGCCATGCAACTTCAATATGTGACAGCACTACTTTGGAATAACGAATTAAAAGACGCCAGTGAATTCGTAAAAGAGCTAAGGCAAACTTATCCGGAGAATAAAGAGGTGATAGCTTCAGAAGCAGAAGTACTGATCTATTTTTCAGATTATTCCGGTGGAGTTAGTAAATATCAGGAGTATCTCGGCTATGCGCCTAAATCATTTAAAGGGAACCTGGGTATGGCCGATGCCAATCATGCGCTGGGTCTGGATCATCTGGCCTACCAGGGAGCCTTTAAAACACTGACATTTTACCCCGGACAAAAAGATGTACTAGGTTTTATTGATCGACTTAACGATGGGCATGCGCCCTATATTGGTACAGAAGGTTTCCTGTCGGAAACCAGTGACGGCAGTTGGAGAAAACGGCTTACGAGCTACTCTTCATTAAGTCTGGGTCCGTTATTCAAGGTAAATCTTGGTTACGAGCATGAACTTTTCGGTGATGCCATTACCGATGATATCGCCGATGCCAACACTTTCATCGTAGGTTCTTCTTACCGCATCAATAAACTTACCCTGGTAGAAGCAAACATTGATATCACCAGCGCGACTTCGGAAACAATTGATCTTGATTTTTTAAATTATAAAGTACAGGCTTCTTTTAGGTTAAGTAAAAGCCAGCAAGTGATAGTAGCTCATGAAAGAGAGATACAAAACTTCAACAAAGCCCTCCTTGAGTTAGACATCATGATGGACCACTATATTTTGAAAAACATTAGTTTTTGGAAGATCCCTAAAATAGGTTGGTACTCTGAATATTACTACACACAATTCAGTGATGGAAACGAGCGGTCACTATTGTTTACTTCTGTCTATCGAAATTTGCTAGACAAGCCCCTGCTTAAAACCGGGATCAATTACTCCACCATGACTTTTTCCAGATCTGTGCCTGAATTATACTACAGCCCTGAAAAGTTTCACAACATTGAGTGGTTTGCAGGGTTCAAAAAGGACGAAACGGAAAAGTTTAAATTAGCCATTAGCGCTGACCTGGCCGTTGGTTATCAATTCAGTGACGGACAGGAACAGCCTGCCTGGCGAGTGAATGTGGCTTTCGAAAAAGAGATCGGACGTTTACAAATGAAGCTGCATGGTCAGCATAATTCAATATCAGCCGTTACTAATAATGGTTTTAGCTTTTCAGGGATCGGATTAGCGATAAAATATAGAATAATGGATAAACCGGTATTTTACAATAAATTCAATACTATGTCAGATCGTATTCAAACGACCAAGTAAAGTACCTTTTTGCCCTCTGCTTATGGGTATCACTAAATCTCCAATAAGTAAGTTATTCTCCTCAATATCTACGATCTTACTCACATTAACAATGTAAGAACGGTGCACTTTAACAAAAATAGAAGGATCTAATTTTGATTCTATGTTTTTGATGGTAGAATGAACGATATAGCCCTTTTCCTTTGTCTTGAAAAGCACATAATCTCCTTTAGCTTCAACAAACAAAATGTCTTTGGGTTCTATACGTACAAGGCGTGAATTTACTTTTACAAATAAATTATCCGTATTGAACAAGTTACCTTCTTCATTTTTGAGTGAAGAAACATTTTTATGGTTATTCACCGCCAATTCGATACCGGCATTGATATCTTTCATACCATACGGCTTTACCAGGTAGCCATAAGGGCTGTGTTTGGTAGCCCTTTTTATAGTATCAGCATCGGCAAAAGCTGTGGTAAAAAGGAAGGGAATATGATAATCATTTTTCAACAGCTCAGCTACATCTATACCGGTTTTATCTCCTTTGATCTGTATATCCAGGAGTGCAACATCCGCATCATTTTTCTCCATTATCTTTACCACCTCGTCGTACGATTCGGCCACACCCACCACCTCATGGTTTAGTATTTCCAACATTTCAGAAAGTGATTCCGATATTCTAGGGTCATCTTCAACCACAAGTACTTTGTATGAATTCATAAACGTTTAATGTATTGAATAAATGAAATAAAGTATGCTTTAATTAAAATAGCTTATGAATATAACCGAAATTTTATTGAAATGTTAAAATAATCAAAGTTCCTTTTTCCTTTTCAGACTCTATTTTCATTTCATTTCCAGTCCTGTTTATCAAGGACTTAACAATATACAGGCCATATTTACCTTCCAAAGGATGTAGTAATTCTTCATTATTCAACTTATCTCGTAATGCCGTATCCATTCCAATGCCATTGTCTTTAATGGTAATGACAAAGCGGTCATTGTCACAAGCTGCTTCTACTGTTACCAAAGTACCTTTGTCTGAATATTTAAAGGCATTGAATAATAGTTCCGACATTATTGTGCGAAAAGTGTTTTCGGGAAGGTTTAAGGTATGTTCAGGTATATCTTTCACAAAGATGTCTTCCAACCTGTCCCAGTTGGTAGCCGTTTCCTGTATGATACTTTTAATCAAACGACACCCGTCGGAGGTCACGCCTGTGATCAGCCCGTTCATTGTTTTCTCATCGTAATTAGAGAGTTCAATAGCCTGTGCTGCGACAAGATTACGGGTAGCACGCTCCACCCTGCCCAATGAAGCGTTTAATTTCTGGATGAAAGTGGCAATTTCATCTTTCGCATAGTCATTAAAATATTCCAGTAATGTAGCGGAAGATGATTTAAGTCCCTGTATGGGTGCCACAATATTCTCGTTAATTACCCGTTGCTGGAACGGGTCAGGCGCTGAGGTGCTTTCCTCCGCACGTTCAGCCTGTTTGGCAAGCCTTGTTTCAATGGTAGCATAGAGTTCACGGGCCTTAAAGGGCTTGGTAAGGTAATCATCTGCACCAAGGTTCATTCCTGCCCGTATATCCTCTTTTTGTGAAAGGGCCGTAAGAAAAACAAAAGGCACATTAGAATATCCTTTTTCATTTCTGATAACAGCAAGTACCTCATGGCCATTCTTTCCGGGCATCATGATATCACATAATATAATATCAGGTCTGTTCAGTTTGGCCATTTCCACTCCCTGATCACCATCTTCCGCTTCCATCACATCATATTCTTTCATTTCAAGCAACTCAACGATGCTTTCTCTGATGTTTACATCATCTTCAATCACTAAAACCTTTTTCATAAACTGTAATTTTAATTCGCACTTGCTCCCGAATAAGGCTGATCAATAATGAATGTGGTGCCCACATCCATTTCACTGGTAATATCAATCGTACCTTTGTGCAGGTCTATGAATTCTTTAACAATTGCTAACCCCAGGCCACTGCCCTGAATATTTCCAACATTCATTGCTCTGAAAAAAGAGTTGAACAGCTTGGGGATATCAGCCTTGGGAATGCCCATACCACAGTCCTTTATTCGCATTTCTAAATGTTCCCTATGAAATATTAAATGCAATTCGGGGTTACCGGCTTCGGGAGAATATTTAAATGCATTAGACACTAAATTTGTAATGACATGCGTATAAATATTGGGATCAATACGTATGTCACGCTCTTTCCCTACCATCTTTATAGCCACTTCACGACCATCACGTTGATTGGAAAAAGACTGGTCAATCACCTCTTTCACCAACTCATGAATGTTGGTAGGCACCGGATGAAAAGGAATGTTACCGGACTCTATTTTACCCATCAATAATATTTCATTCATCAACACCGTCAGCCGTGTTGCTTCTGAGTTAATACGATCAAGGCTTTTCTCTATTTTTTCTTTCGCTGCCAGTTCTTCTTTCTCCAGGCGGAAGGCAAGCAGCTCAATGTTTGTTTGAATGGTAGTAAGCGGTGTACGAAACTCATGGGAGGTCATGGCCACAAACTGCGATTTCATTTTATTAAGCTCTCTTTGTTGTTCGAGCGCCATTTTCATATCCTCTTCTGCCTGCTTTCGCTGTGTAATATCTCTTGCAAATGCAGAGAAAAAAGTCCTCCCACCTATGGTAACAGGCTTGATACTTAATTCTATGGGAAATTCGTTTCCGTCCTTATGCAAAGCCGTTATCTCTATACGCTTATTAGAAACCCTTGTCTCCCCGGTTTTTTTGAAACGTGTAATCCCTTCGGTATGTGCTTTCCGGTAGTGATGAGGTATAATCAATGAATATAAAGGCCTTCCAAGCGCCTCCTCTTTACTGTAGCCAAAAAGCACTTCAGCATGTGGGTTCCATTCGGTAACGTCACCCGCCATGTTAATGGTTACTACGGCATCTAACGCTGAATCAATGATTGACCTAAACTTACTTTCACTTTCAAGTAATGCCTTTTCCGCTCGTTTACTTCTTTTACGAATGAGTGCATTTTTAATTTTGGTAGCTGTAAGGTTGGCAATGGTAGTCAGTGTCTCCTGGTGTTTATCCGTATAATACCCTTTATCAGAGTGTTCAGTATCTATCACCCCTACGATCTCTCCGTCCGTAATAATAGGTACAGCCAGTTCTGATAACCCACCACCGTCATGAAGATACCTGGGCTCATTTGACGTATCATTTACAATTTCAGGTATTCCGGTCTTAGCCACCTGTCCGGGTATTCCTTTTCCAATGGGAATAGAAACAGGCTTTTTAAGTATCCCCTTTTTATTATCGACACCATACGAAGATACCTGTGTAAGTGATTTCTTATCGTCATCTACCAGATACACCATACAGTCTGTAAACCGGAATTGTTTGACTACATTCTCGGTGATCTCCTTCGCAATACTTTCAATTCCCTGTGCTTTGATCAGTCGGGTAGCAAAATCGTTGATTGCATTCAAATAACTTTGGTGTTCGTTTAGCTTTTGATTTTGCTCTGCAAGTTTTGCCAGTAGTTTTCGCTCAGACAGTTCCCGCTCTTTCTTTTCCGTGATATCCAGATGAATACCGATGGACCCCACTACCTGGTCTGTGCCATCCTTAATAGGTGCACCACTCACCATGGCCCATTTTTCATTCCCCTCTTTATCTATAATGGGGAGTTCATAAAAACTGGATACTCCGTTCAGTCTTTTTTTATGTTCTTCTTTAAGTTGTTCGCGCGCTTGTGTGGCATCCGGTTGTAAAAAAATATCAGAAGCTCTTTTG
Source organism: Fulvivirga sp. M361 (assembly GCF_007097395.1). GTDB lineage: Bacteria > Bacteroidota > Bacteroidia > Cytophagales > Cyclobacteriaceae > Fulvivirga. The sequence continues at coordinate 152,990 of NZ_VKDC01000007.1, read as the reverse complement.
CTTATTATATCGTCTAATTTATATCCCGTAAGCCTTAAAAATGATTCATTGGCAAAGAGTACCTTCTCATCATTATCGACTTCCATGAGTCCTAAATGGATATTATCAATGATCTTGCGATATTTTTCTTCACTATTCTTCTGATACTTCTCTGCTCTTTTTCGATGGCCTATCTCATCTTTCAGCTTTTTAAAAGCAAAACCACTTTCTATGGTAGCTGCCAGTTGTTGGACCACATCCAGCAGAGGGTAAACGCTATCTTCACATAGCTTTTCAGCGTCATTGGATGAATACAACTCCAGAATACCTATATCCAGTAACCGAAAGTACGCGAAATGTCCCGTAAGCTCTTTTCCAAAAAAGAAAGATTCGGTAGTCAGCGCGAGGTTACCTTCTTTAAACAACTGATCTATCCTTTGCTGAGTGGTATCTACGGCTTCCCAGGTTACCGGCATCGCATACAAACTGGAGAAATGAACGACTCCCTCTTTTTCCACGTCTTTGAGCCATACGGCTCCGTAGTTCAACGCTTTCCTTGAAAGGATCTTACGTATAAAATTACCGGCAATATCTTCCGGATTACGATGTTTAACGTTCGTAAGACTGAGCTCATAGAGCAACGCTACTTGGGAAAAATTATCTTCCATTCAATGGTTTTAATAGAAGCTGGAAACTACAATGGTTTTATTAAAAAATTCGAGGTAGCCCTCGCCAAAAGAGGATATCTCTCCTAAAGATAAGACTCCTTCCAATTCAATTGAATCTTTTTTTTGTTTAATTACGCTATTTACAACTTCCAGTTCCTCTGAAAAATCTTGCTCTAAGAATAGCACTCTGGAAATACAATCTACCACCAAAACAGACATTGTATCCACTCCATCCACAGCCGTTTCGGCTGCCTTACCTGCAGAAGCTATCAGGTCGTGGGGGCTGCCTACCAATATATCTACTGAAGTATTGTTATTCACTTCTCCTACACACGTCAATGTGCGTTTATCCAATGTCATGATAGGATCACGCACCACATTTTCATACCCTTCTCTGAAAATTCCAAAAGGGTAACCTTTAGCTATTCCAAAAAAATTATCTTGTTCAATGGCGGTGTTACTGTGTGCATCTACTACTTTTTTATACACCTCAAAAGCCGGCTTCCAATTGATCTCATAGATCACATTCCCTTCAGATTTATTGACCAGGAAAGGGCCTTCAATTTTTTTCCACCCATGTTGCACTCCGATTTTCAGCTGGTCTGGCACGTAAATGAGTAATCCTGCATCCTGAAAAAACCCGTCATTCGTAAAGATACAGGGCTGAGACTTCAATGACAGGGACCCGCATCCACCGCCAATATAGTTCAGGTTATCACCATATTTTTCATAGATACTTTCTAAAAAGTGTGGAATACCATTTGTTAAGCCATCCAGTAAAACAATAGCAGAATGGCTCGTTTCATCTATTTCAGGAAGTTCATGACGTTGCGTCAAACCCTGAAACAGCATGAACGAACTATTTACATTTAATGGTTTAATGATCACCCCTTTCTCCAGATGCCGGTCACCATGCAAAATACCTGGAAAAATGCCACCTGCTAATCGAATTCCCACCTCATTGGCCTGTTGTACTAAACTGGAAATGTCCAGATCACTGTGCTCACCCACCATTAAAAAATTTAATTGTGAAGCCGTGCACTGCGCCAGAATACTGCCAATATGGGGTTGTTCAACTAACATGATCTATGATTTCCTCGAAAGTAAGGTTGTTTATTATACAATTTGGAATGTTTCGACTAATGGTAGGGTTTTCGGGTTCGGCGGTTTTTAATTCATTAAATTATATACACCATCGATAAGCTACATGTATCGCCTAATTTCAATTCCAATTGGGTAAGAATAAACCATTAAAGAAAAAGAGGTCCGTTGTAAAAATACAGAGGTCCGAAATCTAGCACAGATATGGCTAAAAAAGGATGTTGTATTGTGATGAAATCCAGTTAAAAACTACACCAATAATAAAACCAGACTTCTGATCGTCAATGAACCAGGGGTTCCAGGTAATTGGCGATACCGTTCCATTTTAAGTATTTGACAGTAACTTAAAACTACGTCTGTCTGCCAGAACAAAATCCGTGAATAAATTGAAGACAAACACCGGAAACCCTTAAGTTAAATTGACCTGTTAATAACAAAACAAATGCCTATGATATGGTCCACATAAAAACCGGAGCAAATTTTCATGTGGATCCAATAAATATCACAGTGGTTTACACCGCATCTGACAAACTGGTAAATGTAAAATCCCTCACCTTCATATAAGGGATCAGGTTGCCGTTGATCCTCACCTGTTTTCCCAATGCCTCCAAATTATTCAACATAATGATCGGGCTTTCGTTGAAACGGAAATTCTTCACCGGGTGCTTTATCTTACCGTTTTCAATATAAAAAGTACCATCACGTGTCAAACCTGTGTAAAGCAAGGTTTGCGGGTCTACCGTTCGGATATACCATAATCGTGTGACCAGTACCCCTCTTTTAGTATCCTTGATGAGGTCTTCCAGTGAAGCATCGCCACCGGTCATGATACCGTTACTGGGTGTTGGCACTGGTTCTACTCCCTTTTCTTTCGCCCAGTAACGACTATAAGCAAGGTTTTTCACCACACCGTTTTCCAGCCAATTCATTTTCTTTCTTGCCTGCCCTTCACCATTCCAGGGAGCGGAAGGCACATCAGGGTGCTGCGGGTCTGACCAGAAGTTCACACGCTCATCTACTATTTTCTCTCCAAGTTTAGTGCCGCCGCCCTCTTTACTCATAAAACTTCTGCCTTCATCCGCAGTACGGGCATTAAATGCGCTGAACATATTCTGAAGCAGTTGTGAAGATGCCGCAGGCTCTAATATTACTGTATATTTACCAGGCTCTATCGCTTTGGCATTCCTGGACTGTATGGCCTTATCGATGGCCACCGCCGAAGCTTCCGCTGCATCAAATTTATTGACATCATTAAAATCCCTGGAAGACCAACCGGAACCTGTGCCATCATTACTACGCATGGTCACGGTAAAGCTTATATCTGTAGACTGATTATAAGCGAATAAACCATTGGTGTTAGCCATCGCCGTGAATCCGGCGGAGTCATTTAAAAATCCGGCTGCCGTCACGTCCTTAGCCGCTGCCGGTTTGATACTATCTGATGCCACTCGGGCTCTGTATTCCGGGTTAATTTTAGCAGTGGCTTCGACATACGTTTTAGAATCCAGGTACTCCTGGGGGCCAAGTGGCTCCATAAATTCCGGATTTTCCGGTGCAAGTTGTGCCAGTTCTTCTGAACGGCCTACCACTTTTTGCAGTGAAGCATCGTCAAATTCATCAATAGTAGCTACTCCTGATTTTTTTCCAAAACTACTTTGTACGGACATCGTCTGGTTTGAACGATGACCGGCTGTAGACACGGAATTTCGCGCATAACGGATATTGCCGCTCTCACTTCCGTTCAATGTTATTTCGCAGGCATCTGCCTTAGAAAAAGACAACGCTTTTTCCAACAGCTGCTTTGCTTCTTCTTTTGAATATATTGCCATGTTATGATCTCAATTTTTTGCAACAATGATTAAATGTTCCGCCCGGTGTTAATGACATTCACGCCATTGAACCGTGTGGTAGAACTGCCGTGTGACACCGCACTGATCTGCGGTGGTTGGCCTTTTCCATCAAAGAATGATCCGAACATCCGGTAATCACTGGCATCACAGATCTTAGTACAGGAGTTCCAGAACTCTTGGGTATTAGACTGGTAGGCCACATCGTTGAGCATAGGCCCTATTTCACCGTTTTTGATCTCATAAAACACTGTACCACCAAATTGAAAATTATAACGCTGTTGGTCAATAGAGTATGAACCGCGACCTGCGATGTAAATACCCTTTTCCACATCTTTGATCATTTCTTTAATGGAATAGGGTTCTTTTCCAGGTTCTAAGGATACGTTAGGCATCCGCTGAAACTGAACGTCGTTCCAACTCTGGGAATAGCAGCAGCCATGTGACTCCTGCTGGTCGATCATATGCACCTGATCACGTATGGCCTGGTAGTTTACCAGTATCCCGTTTCTCACCAGGTCCCATTCTTTGCAGGCTACACCTTCATCATCATATCCTACTGCCCCTAATGAACCTTCCTGTGTTTTATCAGCCACAAGGTTCACAATATCACTCCCGTATTGAAAGTTTTTTGATTTCCATTTGTCCAGAGTGGCAAAACTGGTACCTGCGTAGTTAGCTTCATAGCCTAATACCCGGTCCAGCTCAAGAGGGTGACCTACAGACTCATGAATGGTAAGTCCTAGGTGGTTAGGTTCGAGTACCAGGTCATACTTTCCTGGCTCAACCGATTTGGCCTCCAACATTTCCTTAGCTTGTTTGGCTGCCAATGTAGCATCTTCCACTATATCATAGCTCTTCCTGAACAAATTAAAACCTGCCGGGCTTTCTACCTTTTCAGAAGACAACCCATCCATATATTCATATCCCATACCCATAGGTGCACTTAATGCCTGCCGGGACTTGAACTTACCCTGGGAACGGTCAATCGCTGTTACTCCGAATGTAGGCCAGATACGATGCACATCCTGATCAATGTAAGAGCCTTCTGTAGAAGCGAAGTACTTTTGCTCATTTACCATAAACAAGGCTGAATTCACAAAATTAGCCCCGTTTTCCATGGCTGAAGCATTGGCACTTAACAGCAAATCCGCCTTTTCTGATACCGGGATCTCTTTGAAGTCTTTTTGGAGTGGTGTTTTCCAGCTTACCTCACCAAGGGATTTCACAGGAGCAAGTTTGACCGGCTCGCTTTGTATCTTGGCATTTGCCTTAGCAATAGCAATGGCCTGTTCAGTAGCTTTTTTTACTCCGTCTTCTGTCACATTGTTGGTAGAGGCGAACCCCCAGGTACCATTGGCGATCACACGTATGCCAATACCGAACGATTCCGTATTGGTCACGTTTTGCACCTTATCTTCACGTGTAAAAACGTATTGGTTCAAATAACGCCCTATGCGCGCATCAGCATAGCTGGCGCCAAAGCTTTTGGCGGTGTTCAGGGCGACATCAGCCATACGTTTCTTTGCAGCTATGTCCATACCCGGGGCGAGTAGCGCCTCAACAGGAATGGCATTGCCTGTCAACTGACCTGGAAGCATTACAGCGCCTGCTCCGAGCCCGGCCAATTGCACAAAATCTCTTCGTTTCAAATTGTCCTCCTTTTGGTTTAGGTGATATGTTTTACTTTAATGTAGAAAAACTCGTTTCTTCATTATACTGTTGAAGATGTTCATTAAAATACCCGAAGCAAAAAGCAATTATTTAAGCGGTTGGAAATACCGGATAACCAATTTCAAGGCAAATGACGTAATACTACTATGCGGAAGATCATACATATCGATATGGATGCTTTCTATGCTTCTGTAGAACAACGTGATAACCCTGACCTGAAAGGGAAACCTTTGGCTGTTGGCGGAAGTTCTGACCGTGGGGTAGTGGCCGCAGCCAGCTATGAAGCCCGGAGGTTTGGTGTAAGATCTGCCATGCCTTCCAAAATAGCTGCCCGAAAGTGCCCTGATCTTATTTTTGTAAGACCTCGCTTTGACGCATATAAAGAAGTATCCCATCAGATCAGGGATATTTTTTATAACTACACAGACCTGGTAGAGCCATTATCTCTTGATGAAGCTTACCTGGACGTAACTACCAATAAGAAATCGTTACCATCCGCCACTCTTATCGCCCATGAAATTAAAACCCGGATCAGGCAGCAAACACACCTGACGGCTTCTGCAGGTATTTCTATCAATAAGTTTCTTGCAAAAACAGCTTCCGATGTCAATAAACCGGATGGACTATTTGTTATTCCCCCGGATGAAGCTATCGCATATGTAGAAAAACTACCTATAGAACGTTTTTTTGGGATTGGTAAGGTGACCGCTGAAAAGATGCATAAAATGGGCATTTATAACGGACTGGACCTGAAACAACTGTCTGAGCCGGATTTAGTGAGCCGGTTTGGTAAGGCTGGTCGCTATTACTTCCGGATTGCCCGTGCCCAGGACGAGCGTGAGGTCAATCCTAATCGTATTCGCAAATCATTAGGAGCTGAGAACACCTTCGAACAAGACCTGACTCAACTGGAACAGATCAGGGAGCAACTATTGCATATTACTGAAATACTCACCGGACGTATGGAGCACTCTAACACGAAAGGCAAGACATTGACGCTAAAAGTAAAATTCTCTGATTTCCAGATTATCACACGAAGCAAAACGCTGACGACCTGGATTGAAGATGAAAAACAAATTATAGCGCTGTTTGAGGAACTGCTTCAAACTCTGGACATGAACAACATTAAAATACGGCTGTTGGGACTGTCCGTATCCAATCTTAATCATGAAATGAAAGAGGAAGAGCCTCCCGGGCTTCAGCTAACGCTGGATTTTTGATTAAAGGCCTCCCAGTCAAAGTCTTTCTTCCTGATATAAACGATCTTATCCACCTCAGTGACTACCTCACCTGCCGCATTACGCACTTCACAAAGGAATGTATAGTCTTTTTTACCAATCTGGTCCAGCTCGCTTCTGATATCCTTAACTTCATCTTTACTGACTTCAAAAACACAACGCAAGGTGCCTTTACCAGGTTTTAAATAACGGATATTGGCAGATTTATCCACTACCACATACCGTTTACCCAGGTTAGCCGTAAGAATAAACATATACCAGGGGTCACACATAGAATAAAGCGACCCGCCATAATGAATGCCTATGAGGTTTCGGTTATACCATTTTAGTTTCATTTCCACTTCAAAACGAGTGTAGTCATCAGAAATGGATTTGAGGCTGATCCCGGTGCCCAGCATTGGCGGCCACCAGTTAATCAGTTTCATTTTGGTCTTATAACTCAACATAGGTCAAAATTAATTTAAAACACTTAAAGCACTCTCCTTCTCCCAAAAAGTCATCAAGGTGGTTACCTCTTTTACCTCCGCCATTGCGATACATTTAAAACTCAGTTTTTTAGCAAAGTTTTAATAGGTTTGCAAAAATAAAAAGCAACTATGAAAACAGCCGAGATCGTAACAGACAAAGGAACTATGAAAGTGGAGTTTTATGACAATGATGCTCCCAACACTGTAGAGAATTTTATTAAGCTTTCTAAAAGCGGATATTATGATGGCCTTACTTTTCACCGTGTTATCCCCAACTTCGTGATCCAGGGTGGATGCCCTGATGGTACCGGCGCCGGTGGCCCGGGCTATCAAATTGATTGTGAACTGGACGGAGACAATCAATACCATGATCGTGGTGTGTTATCCATGGCACATGCAGGACGTAACACGGGTGGCAGTCAGTTTTTTATCTGCCACAGTCGTGAAAATACTCAACACCTGGACCGTAACCATACGTGTTTTGGAAAAGTGGTGGAAGGTGTAGAAGTAGTAGATGACATCCGCCAGGGCGACAAGATCCAGCAAATCAAAATACAGGAAGACTAATATCCAGATTTCATTCTTCCCGGATAAGACATAGGTCACCGGGAAGGATACCTGTTCTGCCTTAAACAGTCAATGTAGCAATAGTGGTAAGATTTACATGATGTAAAACCACTTTTCAAATAAGTGTGTTGCTATTTATTGTTAAGTTAAGTTCAAATTAATGCATAGGTTACATGATGAATTATACTTGCGGTATTGTGAAACTTTCGATCGGTCGGCAATAGGCAAATGATAGGTTTACCGATGGTTTATGGCCAACTGCTGACTTTAAGAACGGAACCGGAAAAATAGTTAACCGTCATCTAACACTTAACTTAACACTAGTAATGCACAGTCATTCAGCGCAAAAAGGCTGCCTTCCAACCTTTACAACAAGACATAAATCCTGTTTTTTCTGTAATTATGATGAACGGTCAGGCAAATCCCCTTTTAATGGCTTTACCTTTGTGTTTTAGTTGATTCATGAACAAAACAATCAAGATGTTGTTGGTGCTGGTGATAGCTTCAATAGCAGCAGTATTTATTTTTTTCCCTAACATTTTCAGTGCAGAACACCCCAAGGAGTCTTCTGCAGAAAGTAGAAGTAGGCCTCCGTTACCTGTCAACGGTGTTATAGCTAAAAGAAGCACCCTTGATAACAGCCTGAGAATCACAGGATCTTTACTTCCTAATGAATCGGTAGTGTTGAAAAGTGAAGTAGCGGGTGTTGTAGCCGACATATTGTTTGAAGAAGGTCAGAAAGTGAAAAAAGGTCAACTACTGATCCAATTGAACGATGAACAGATCAAGGCAGAGATAGCAAAATTTCAGTTCGCTAAAAAGCTCAATGAAGATATTGAATACCGACAGAAGCAGCTCCTTGCTAAAGAAGCTATAAGCAAAGAAGAATACGAAACATCGCTTACCATTCTGAATACAACTATAGCAGATATTAAAGTGTTACAGGTACAATTGCAAAAACATAAGATCAGAGCTCCTTTCGACGGTATCATTGGGTTAAGGTCAGTCAGTATCGGTCGTTACCTGAATCCATCGGATGATATTGCCACCGTATACAGCATAAATCCTATAAAACTGGATTTTTCAGTCCCTGGGAAATACGCTAATGAGGTGAACCCTGGCGATAAGGTCCTTTTTAAAACAGATGCCAGTGAAATAGAATTCAGTGGAAGTATTTACGCTATAGAACCCCAGATCGACCCTCAAACACGTAGTCTGCGTATACGTGCAAAAAGCACTAACCCGAAAAACCAATTGCTGCCGGGCCAGTTTGCAGAGATCAAGCTGACCTTAGAGACTTTTGAAGAAGCCATTATGGTACCTACCGAAGCTGTGATCCCCGAATTGAGTGGTAAAAAGCTTTTTGTCATGGAAAATGGGTTGGTCCAGAACCGCCCCGTACAAACAGGTATTCGTACCGCTGACCAGGTACAGATCACTTCAGGGATCAATCTCGGGGACACTGTACTTACTACAGGTATTCTACAACTAAGGGCTGGAATGAAAGCAGATATAACGCTGACAACTGAATGAGCAGTTTATCCAATATAAGTATAGACCGGCCGGTATTGGCCATTGTCATGTCATTGCTGATCATGATCATGGGTGTCGTGGGATTCAACTTTCTGGGTGTACGTGAATATCCCAGCGTAGACCCTCCTATCATTACCGTATCTACCAGTTATGCCGGTGCCAATGCTGATATCGTGGAAACTCAAATTACCGAACCACTGGAAGAATCTATCAACGGTATACAGGGCATTGAATCATTAAGTTCCGTTTCCCGTGACGGACGAAGTACCATCCGGGTAGAATTTGGTATTGATAGTGACCTGGAAGCGGCTGCCAATGACGTGAGAGATAAGGTCTCGCGGGCCGTAAGAAACCTGCCACCCGATGCTGAACCCCCTGTAGTGTCCAAATCAGATGCGGACTCTTCTCCCATTATTGGTGTACGCATATTCAGTCGGCAGCGTAGCTTATTGGAAATATCAGAAATAGCCAACAACGTATTCAAAGAAAACTTCCAGACCATAGCGGGCGTCAGTGAAGTACGTATATGGGGAGAAAAACGCTACTCTATCCGCCTTTGGATGGACCCGGTTAAGCTGGCGGCATACAAAGTAACTCCGTTGGACGTTTTCAATGCAGTAAATGCACAAAACCTGGAACTACCTTCCGGAAGAATAGAAGGCAACACTACTGAACTTTCAGTACGTACGCTCGGGCGGCTAAATACCCCGGAAGAATTCAATGACCTTATTATTAAAGAAGACGAAAGTGGTGTGACCCGGTTCAGAGATATAGGCAGAGCAGAGTTTTTCCCGGAAAATGAACGTACTGTGTTAAAAAATAACGGGGTCCCCATGGTGATCACGGTAGTTACTCCACAACCCGGATCGAATAACCTGGATATCTCAAAAGAATTCTACAAACGTCTGGAAGGTATCAAAAAGAACCTGGCATCGGACATAGAGCTGGAAATATCCTTTGATAACACCGAATACATTACCGAATCCATCAATGAAGTAGAGCAAACGATATACATTGCCTTTGGCCTTGTAGCACTTATTATTTTTGCTTTTCTGAGAGATTGGCGTACCACTTTTATTCCCATCATTACAGTACCTATCAGCCTGGTAGGGGCCTTTTTCCTGATGTATACCTTCGATTTCTCGATCAATGTTTTAACACTTTTAGGAATTGTTTTAGCCATCGGTTTAGTGGTAGATGATGCTATAGTGGTATTGGAAAACATCTATTCGAAAATTGAAAATGGAGAGGAACCCCACGAAGCAGGTAAAAAAGGAGCACAAGAGATCTTTTTTGCTGTAATCAGTACTACCGTAGCATTAACCTCGGTATTTTTTCCTATTGTTTTTTTACAGGGACTCACCGGCAGACTGTTTCGGGAGTTCGGCGTGGTTGTGGCAGGGGCTGTGATCATTTCCAGTTTTGTAGCCCTGACACTTACCCCTATGCTTTCTTCCAATATGCTGAAGAAACGTGAGAAGCAGCAGTGGATCTATACCAGGACCGAACCTTTTTTCAAATGGTTGAACAGGGTGTATGGAAATGCGCTGGATAGCTTTATGAATATCAAATGGGTGGCTTTTGTGGTCATTGGCTTGTCCGGAGTATCGATCTACCTCTTGGGTCAAAACATTGCGAAGGAACTTTCACCTATGGAAGACCGTGGTAACTTTAGAATATATGCCACCGGCCCGGAAGGTGCCACCTTTGATTATATGGACTTCTACATGGACCAGATATTGGAACTGGTGAGCAATGAAGTGCCTGAGAATAAAAGTATCCTAACCATTACCTCTCCCGGGTTTGGAGCATCCTCCAGCGTCAATTCAGGGTTTGCCGTGGTGAACCTGGTAGATGCAGTAGACCGCAAAAGAAGCCAAAGCCAGGTAGTGGATGAAATAAAACCATTGGTCGCTAAAAATACCAGGGCCAGGGCTTTTGTGTCTCAGCCACAGACCATAGGCAACCGACGTGGCCGCCTTCCCGTTCAGTATGTGCTCCAGGCTCCCAACCTGGATAAACTCAAAGAGGTTATACCATCTTTCATAAAAGAAGCCAATCAAACCGGGGTTTTTGACTTCGTGAATGTCGATTTAAAATTCAACAAGCCTGAAATAAATATCGCTATTGATCGTAACAAGGCACGTGATCTGGGGGTGTCGGTACAAAACATTGCCCAGACGCTACAGCTTTCGCTGAGTGGTCAGCGCTTCGGGTATTTCATTAAGGACGGTAAGCAGTACCAGATCATTGGTCAGATGGAGAGAAGTGACCGGGACGACCCACTCGACCTTAAATCTATTTATATTGAGAATGAAGATGGTGAATTGATACAAATGGATAACCTGGTCACCCTTGAAGAAAAAAGTACTCCTCCCCAACTCTATCGTTACAACCGATTCGCTTCAGCCACTATCTCTGCCAGCCTGGCGGCCGGAAACTCCCTAGGTGATGGTATAGAGGCAATGGATGAGGTAGCTGCAAAAGTATTGGACGGCTCATTCAGCACTGCACTGGCAGGCACTTCACTGGAATTTACGCAAAGTTCCGGAAACCTGTATTTTGCTTTTGGTTTTGCCCTGGTATTGATCTACCTGGTACTGGCCGCGCAGTTTGAAAGTTTTCGTGATCCTCTGATCATTATGTTTACCGTGCCATTGGCACTGGCAGGCACACTGCTCTCGTTGTATGCCTTTGGAGAGACCATCAATATTTTTAGCCAGATCGGTATTATTGTGTTGATAGGCCTGGTGACTAAAAATGGGATTTTAATTGTGGAATTCGCCAACCAGCGCAAAGCCCAGGACATGAGTGTAAAAGAAGCTATCTTAGGTGCTGCTAAAGCACGCTTTCGTCCCATATTAATGACCAGCCTTTCTACTGTTTTAGGCATATTACCTATAGCCCTGGCCTTAGGAGCTGGCTCTGAAAGCCGGGTTTCCATGGGTATTGCCGTTATTGGAGGGATGTTATTTGCCACCGTACTTACACTTTTTGTTATTCCTGCTGTTTACGTCTTCATTACCAGCAGGCAAAAAAGACTCGCCAGGACATGAAAAAACTGATCACTCTTTTTCTTGTTGTCGGTATCTGTTCTTCGGCAAGCGCCCAGGATATCCTTACCGTAGAAGATGCTGTACAGATAGCGCTGGAAAACAATTATGATATCAAAATAGCAGAAAACAGTTTTGAGATCACAGAAAACGATGCTACCCTCGGTAATGCAGGTTTTTTACCTCGTGTTACCGCTTCTTTCAATCGTAATTTCGGACGGCAGTCTTTTGATCAGTTAAGAGCATCAGGAGATGTACGTGAAGAGTCCGGAGTTAAATCTAATAGCCTCTCTTATGGTGCGAGACTGGATTGGACTATCTTCAATGGATTAGGAATGTTTGTGGCCAGTGATATCTTAAAAGAATTGACCGCACTCGAAAAAGAAAATCTTAAATTCCAAATACAAACCACTATTTTCGAACTGCAGTCCTCCTTTTATCTGGCAGCAGCAGAAAAAGAACGACTGCGTCTGCTGAATAGTAATGTAACCCTGTCTGAAGATCGTCTTCAAGTGGCAAAACAAAAGTATGAGCTTGGCAAAGCTTCTAAACTTGAATATCTGCAGGCCCAGGTTGACCTTAACGCAGACCGATCCAATTATATACAACAAATCGAACGGCTGGCACGAGGGAAGTTTGATCTGCTCCAACTTATGGCACTGGACACTGATTCCATTGAATTTGACCTGGACTACACACTGTTATTTGATAATGAACTCAACCTAAATGATCTTTTATCAGCAGTAGAGATGCAAAACCCCGAACTTACCAGCCTGAAGAAACAAGAATTGTTACGCCATCAAAATGAGCTTCTTCTAAAAAGTGAAATGCTTCCCAGCGTTGGTCTGTTTGCTGATTTTACCCATACCAATTCAGAATCTCCGGCAGGTTTCGTGGTAGAAAACACTTCAGATAATATTACCTATGGTCTTTCTGCTTCCTGGGTATTGTTTGACGGTTTTAACCTGCAACGCAGAAAACAGAATGCAAGAATTGATTCTGAAACTGCACAATTTCAGTATGAAAATCGTCTGTTGGCCATAAAAACGGACATCAAAACCAATTACCTCAACTATCGCAATAATTTAGACTTGCTTACCCTCGAAAGAGAAAACTTGGAAGTAGCCAAAGAGAACAATGAAATAGCTCAAGAGCGGTATGAGATAGGGTTGTCTAACGCACTGGAATTGAGAGAGTCTCAAATCAATTTGATCAACGCTGAGTTAAGAGCGCAAAATGCGGCTTTCGCAGCTAAAGTTGCTGAAATAACACTTAAATTTTTAGCTGGCACCTCTATCAAAACCAAGTAAATCAACTCCTCCTAAGTATATTTTAGCTAAAATACTTCATCGATACTGTCAAGGTAATATTCATTATCTTTTTCAATTTTAATTTAATCTTAAAATAATTTAATTTAACAGATAATTATTTAATTAACCTAAACCCAATTAGTTATGAAAAAGTTCTCTTTATGGGGCATTGCCCTGATGGCCTTAATGGTATTTGCCTGTAGTCAGGAAGAAGAATCTGCCACTCCACAGGATGAAGTATCCCCGGAAATATTAAATCAATTAAAAGCCATTGGTTTCAATACAGTGGATTTCGATGTAAAAAAGATAGAGACCGGGTATATTGTAGAGCGTGACATTTTACTGACCGAAGAGCAGATCATGAACATGTCACCTGCCGGCACCACTCCTACGGAAGAGCATTATTCTACGGACAACCTGGTAACGGGTACTCCACGCGTCATTTCCGTCTTTGTGAATATGCCACAGCGTTATAGAGATGCTACCGACATTGCCATTGCGAGGTACAATGCAGAGCCTCTGAACCTCACATTCCAACAGGTAGGCTCCGCTGCCGGTGCTGACATGGTCATTCAGGCCTCGCCTTTCTGGTATTTCTGGTTTGGCATCCTGGGATCAGCCGGGTTCCCAACAGCAGGAGGAGATCCTTTCAACGAAATTCTATTGACCCGCCAGTTCTATGACAATGTGGTAAACATAAATGGTCTCGCTACTACCATAGCTCATGAAATGGGTCACTGCATAGGTTTCCGTCATACCGACTATATGGACAGAAGCTTCAGCTGCGGTGGTGCTCCTGATAACGAAGGTGACGGTGGTATTGGAGCTAACTATATTCCAGGAACACCCGTTGGACCTGAAGCCGGTTCATGGATGCTGGCATGTGGAAGCCCCGAAGGGGACCGCCCATTTACCGCCAATGACAAAACAGCACTGAATTTCTTATACTGATCATAACCTATTAACTGTCAAAGAGCTACCTCCAAATAAGGGGTAGCTCTTTTTTTGATATGGTCATTAATTTTATTTTTTATCAAAATAATCATATTATTGTAATACTATTAGCTAAGTAGCGCCCATTCCCATTATGCCCTGTAAATCACTTTTCTATGAGAATCATTAAAAACAAACGTTGGTTTAACACCATCAAAAAGTTTGGTGGGCGGATGCCATATTATTGTATTCCTAAGTCATTACAGGACGTAATATTACTGGTTAAACGTGCCGAAAGTGAGAACAAACGTATTAAAGCCGTGGGTTCCGGCCACTCATTTTCCGATGTAGCTGTTCCTGAAAGTTATCTGGTAGATCTCAAAAAGCTGGACAAGCTCTTATCCTTAGACAAGGACACCATCAAGCCTGACTTTCATACATTAAACCTGGTGCATGTAGAGGGTGGAATGACTGTGCAGAAGTTTAACCGTAGGATGGAACTCATGGACCTCTGTGTAGCCAATATGGGAGGTATAGACAATCAAACGCTGGCAGGCGCCATTGCCACGGGCACACACGGCACTGGGTTAGGCCTACCCTCCTTTCCCGGCATGGTACGCTCGCTGCTACTAGTGACACATGGAGGTAAATGCTTACGCATAGAACCTACAAACGGCATCACAAACGCGGACCAATATAACGAAACCGGGGTGGAGTTGGTCCAGAATGACAAGATCTTTTATAGCGCTATCCTTAGTCTTGGCTGTTTCGGTATTGTATATTCTTTTATCCTGGAAATGGAAAAGATGTATTACCTGGAGGAAACAAAAAAGTGTTACGAGTGGAGTACTATTAAACCTCAATTGGAAGACAGAAGTCTGTTCTATGAGAAAGACGGTACTACACCTATCCGGGGAGTAATGGTACAGGTCAATCCCTACGAAAATGACCAAAAAGACCATACGTGCATTGTAGTAAGGCACCGGTTGATCGAAAAAAAACGTGGCAGGTCCATAGGTGATGCCACCCGAAACTGGATAAGCAGTATTTTGGGGCGTCTTCCCGTCTCTTATTGGGTAATACGAAGAATAGCCAATAAAAACGCTGCTAAAATGCCCAAAATGATAGACCGTTCTCTCCGGTCCCTTAAAGACAAACGCTATATCAACAAAGGCTATAAAATATTATATCAAGGCGCTGAATTTGTAAAGATCAGGGCCTATGACAGTGAGTTTGCCTTTGATATGACCGGCAATAAAAATGACTTTGTCGTAGCCCTGGAGGAAATGTTCAAAAAGGCTGAGAGCAACAAGGCCGATAAACTTTACCAAACCGCCCCAATGGGTTTACGTTTTGTAGACCAATCCCCCGCTTACCTTTCACCCGAATACCGCGGACAGGTAGCCTATATCGATACTCCTTTTATTCTCCATACCCCAAAACTGGACGAGATCCTGCTTGGGTACCAGGAGATTATGTTGAAAAACAAGGGTATCCCCCACTGGGGGAAGATCAACACCATCCTTGACGGCAAACCTGAGATAATCCAGGCCAACTATCCCAAACTGAAAGAATGGCAAGAGGTTTTCAGAGAATTTAATCCCAACAAAATCTTCAGCAACAAATTTTCAGACCGGTTGAACCTGGGGTTTATCGGTGAAGAAGTGCCTTCAGAAAACCTGAATGTGTAAATGTGTATCCTGATTTTCCAGGCGCTCTCAAACAAATGAGAAAATAATTATTCATTGAACAGGCACTAGTTTTTAAAGACAAGTGTTTATCTAATGAGCATATAGGAAAGATCCGGCTTATTGGTTGCATAGACTTGGTCAAAGCTCACAGGCGAACCAACATCATGCTTGGGAATAATAGCATTGTTCTCCATATTGACTAGAGCAAATACCAATATAAAGGAATGATAAAATGGGATACTATATTAATTTAAAAAGCATCAGTATTGATAAGTACAAAGAAGTCTTAAAAAGGGCTGACTTAATCCCAAGTTGGAAAGTCCTGGAAGAAGATATCGATAAAAACCTTGACGTTATTAAGAAATATAACATTGAGAACCTTGACGAATTATTAATAGCCCTTAAGGACAAAAACAAAATCCATGAATTCTCAAAACAAAGCGGGTTACAGGAGAATTACTTAACTGTACTCAAAAGAGTGGTAAACGGCTATCGACAGAAACCGAATAGAATAAAAGATTTTACATGCATAGGGGAAGAAACGGTCGCCACACTCGAAAAACTAGGAATAAAAAATACGCTTACATTATATGACAAGATACTAACTGACGAAAAAAGAACCTCACTTTCCAAGGAAGCAGGAATTAGTAAGAGTGAAATAATGAAGCTTACGAAATTAGCAGACCTTTCCCGTATAAATTGGGTGAACCATACCTTCGCCTATGTATTACTTGAAGCAGGCTATGATACTGCTGAAAAAGTGGCAAATGCCCATTACAAGGAGTTATATGAGACAGTAAAACAACTCAACCAGGAAAGAGAACTATACAATGCACATATTGGCGCTCGTGACATGAACAGGTGTATTGAATCTGCTAAGGGCCTGGAGTTAGAAGTAGAATATTAGTTTTTTGTTCTAACACTAACACAAATGCATTCCAATTTCTTGTAAAGCGGCAAATGTAGGATTTCTAAGCGCATATTTTTGACAAACTTGTTTTGGTCCACATTGCAGGAATCACAGCTTAATTTCACCTCCCGGACAAACGCGTATTAATAGTAAAAGTTGTATATCAAATATTTACAAACACTATATTTCTGAATAACAAGTCCTCCGGGCGTGCCTGAAGATTTGAGTATATTTGAAAGGTTGATAACAGGAATGGCTCCTGTTATTAGTTGGTTACCGGTAAATAAAATAGTAAAAGTGCTCAAAAAAACTTTCTTAGAACTTTTGATAAAATATACAGATAACAAAAACCTGGTCAATGAACTATGGAACGAAATCGAGACAAACTATTCGAGTAAAAAAAGACATTATCATACCCTACAACATCTTGAAAGTCTATTAATTCAATGCATTAAAATAAAAAGAGAAATACGCAATTGGGACGCTATATTATTCACACTTTATTATCACGATGTAGTATACAACCCACTAAAATCAAATAACGAAGAAAAAAGTGCTGAACTTGCTGAAATACGAATGAAAAAAATTTCTGTTCCTGATGACACAATAAAACTTTGCAAAAGACAAATTCTAGCCACCAAATCCCATAGTAAATCACCTGACTCCGACACGAATTATTTTACAGATACTGACCTTTCCGTATTAGGGCAAAATTGGAAAAAATATTCCGAGTATTATAAGAACGTAAGAAAGGAGTATCGCATTTACCCAGACCTTATTTACAATCCAGGTCGCAAAAAGGTGTTAACCCATTTTTTGGAAATGGACAGAATATTCAAGACAGATATTTTTTATAAAACGTTTGAAGCACAAGCAAAACAAAACATACAACAAGAAATGGAATTGCTTTCATGAACCCAACTACTGAAACACCCATTCTCCGGCTTACCAAGTCAGATTGACTTCATCTTCTTTGAGGCCATCACTCACTATCTCCTGCGATGACCACCCCTTTTTACATCTATCCAATCATCAAAACTAAACTTTTAGTTTGTTTGCTTGGACAAGTGGTTTTCCCCCGATATATTTGAACTAATAATATAGTTTAAACTAATCGAATAGTTTCAAAGAAGCGTAATGAAAGAACTAACGAAAGCCGAAGACGAAATCATGCAAGTCCTATGGCAGCTGGACTCAGCATTCGTAAAGGACATCATCACCAAACTACCTGAACCAAAACCTGCCTACAATACCGTATCTACGATCGTTCGGATCTTACAGCAAAAGGGATTCGTAGGACATGAAATACATGGTAAGTCCCATAAATATTACCCTTTGATCACTAAAGAAGCTTATACCCGGTCATTTATGAAAGGATTTGTAAAAAGGTACTTCAGTGGCTCTTATCAGCAAATGGTTTCCTTTTTTACCAAGGAGGACAACCTTAGCCTCAGTGAATTGGAGCAACTCCTTAATGACCTCAAAAACAAAGACGCATGAGCAATTATTTAACAGAATTTTCGATTATCCATATTGCACTGGTGCTGGGGTATTGGTTTTTTCTAAGAAAAGAACGACAGTATGCTAAAATGAGATTTTATCTTCTGGCCTCCACCCTTCTGGCGCTTATCATCCCATTGATCAAACTGCCAAAGCTATTATTTCAAAGCAATGACCCTATACATACGATGCCCTTGGAAACCATCCAGCTGGATGCTATGACCGTAACTACTAAGGCCGATGCTTCGATCTGGAACCCTGACTTGCTCATCTGGATATATGTGACCATTAGTGTGTTCTTTCTGATCAAATTTCTGAACAGTCTTTTCTATCTGATCTACTTAGAGCGCAGGAGCAGCTGTGAAAAATTTAATGACCTGTATGTCCTTAAAGTCGCAAATATTAAAGGAAGCTTCACCTTTTTCAACTGGATCTTCCTAAGTGATGAGATCGATAAAAGCCAAGAAGATTATGAGGTTATCTTAAAGCATGAAAAGGCACATGCCTCTTTGGGACACACCTATGACTTAATGTTCTTCGAGCTGTTTAAAGTATGTTTCTGGTGGCTTCCCACCACATGGTTCATCAATAAAGAAATTAGAAAAATACACGAATATCAGGCTGATGCATGTGCACTTAAGTCGTACGGCATTGACCAATATTCGTCTATACTGATCAGTTCTACTTTGAGAACAAATGGACTGAGCCTGGCCAGCTCGTTTCATGATGGTTTAATTTTAAAACGACTAATAGCAATGAAACAACAAGCAAAAAATGTAAGCCCATGGAAATTGGGAACACTTGGTGCTCTGGGTGTGATACTTTTCGTAGTATTCGCATGCAGTGAAGAGCAGGACGGGAAAACAAAAGATATTTTTAGCCAAAGCAACGCTGATGAGTACAAAATGGACGGTGAAGTATACACGGTGGTGGAAGAACTACCACAGTATCCCGGGGGTCTGGACGCGCTCTATGATTACGTTGCAAGTGAAATAAAGTATCCAGAAGAAGCCAGGACTGGAGGTATTGAAGGACGTGTATATGTACAATTCGTCGTGGAAAAAGACGGGTCCTTATCAGATGTAAAGGTCATCAAAGGGATTGACGCCGACTGTGACAGCGAGGCTACGAGAGTCGTACAAAACGCCTCCAAGTTTAAGCCGGGATCTCAAAGAGGTAAGGCGGTAAGAGTACGCATGACACTACCCATTGTTTTCAAGCTTAACGAAGGTAAGTCTAATGCAGATAACAGCGCACAGGGCATAATTGTTGTAGAGGAAGTTCAGCTGAAAAAAGATCGGCTTAAGGTAGACGCTCAATACTCCGATGGCCAATGGTCCGGCACTGTCTATGATGATGAAGGTAAGGAGTTACCAGGGGCCAACATAGTGGTCACCGGAACTACAACAGGGACCGTATCTGACCTTGACGGCACTTTCAAAGTGAAAGCTGATGGACCCAATGACTTGCATATAAGCTTCGTTGGATATGAAAATGTCAGATTAGAAGTTAAATAATGTGTTACAGAAAATACAGGTTTATCGCGTAAGTCATGACAGTTTAAGACATACGCAATATTTTCAGTTTTTCAATTTCTAGGATATTATTATAGTTAGGCTATGGGTTTGTGGATAATTTTATTAGGTTAGCCACAAACCCATAGTATTTCATGCAAAATTACATCGATTTAGCCAGGAAGAATGGGATTACACTTCTTGACACAGGTAGGTGCCAATTCTGTGGGGCCAATACCATAAAAGGAGTACATGAATGTGTTGAGATCTTTAATTTAGGCTTTCAAAGCCTTGACTATTCAAAAGCAGAAAACCATATATATCGCTTTATCAGTGTGGACGCTCATACTTTGCAGCACCCTGAAATTCACGGCAGGTGGAATAACCATTTTCATTTGTTAAGGCTGCACTTGATTTTTAGATACCACATGGCCTGGAACTATGAGCTATCTCCAAAGTTAAGTGATTACTTGAATGCTTATAAAATCGATAAGCAACATGAGTTTTTGACACCCCCGGCCATTTCAAAACGCGGACACATAACAACAACAGACGTACTTAGCCATTCAGAGTCAGCATCAGCGTGTAAAGAAATGATCAAAAAATGGGGGCAGGAAGTCTACCAGTCATGGGGCAATTATCATATATTGGTAGATGAAATAGCAAAGGGGTTTATGGAGAAAACAAAGAGCATCAAAAAGAAGTAAACTTAATGTGCAAGGTTTAGTTATCGGTCAAATTCCTCAAAGGTTAGAACTATTAAGACATTGATGAGTGTTACGAACATTTGAGTCACCAATGGACTATAAGTTCATCTTGCTATCTACAACCATTTCCCGAAAACACTGTTTACGCTAATGGAAAGCTTTTTATAATTCGCAATTTGACATTTTGAGGCAAACCGATAGCAGAAGCAATAAAACTAAAATGGAGCATATTCCAATAAGGAATATAGATGCAACACAAGGAAAATCATTTTTTTTCAAAAGCTTTAGCATACGGGATGTTCAGGGTCTACTTGCCGAAAAAGACATGATCCAGGAGCTTCACAGGCATGATTTCTTTTATGTACTGGCTTTGAAAAAAGGAACTGGTGATCACGAAATAGACTTTACATCGTACAAAGTTTGCGACCATTCTGTTTTCTTCATGCGCCCCGGGCAGGTTCACCAACTCACGCTAAAAGCAGGAAGTACAGGATACTTGATGCAATTTAAAACTGATTTCTATTATTCCTATGACACGCTCTCCAACCAGTTATTACGCAAAGCAAGTAATTTGAATCTTTATCAATCCGAAGTCAACCGGTTCGAAAAATTACTTTCTATTTTGACATATATTTTCCAGGAATACACTGACAAACAAGAAGGGTATAAGGAGGTCATCAAAGCGAACCTGGGTATTTTCCTTGTTGAACTTATCCGGCAGAACAGCGACAACCCCTCAAATAGTGTTAATTCATACGAACAAGAACGACTTGAGGAATTTTCAGAGCTTTTGGAGACCCATATTTCCAGCCATAAGCAGGTATCTCAATATGCCGGTATGTTGAACCTTTCCTCCTATCAGCTCAATGCAATCACGAAAGCAACACGAGGTAAAACGTGCTCAGAATTGATCAATGAATATATAATTTTGGAATCTAAAAGATATCTTCTTGCCACCACAAACCAGGTAAATCAAATAGCTTACCACCTGGGATATGAAGATGTCTCCTACTTCATCCGGTTCTTCAAAAAACATACCGGCTATTCGCCCGAAGCATTCAGACATAAATAACTACGGGTAAGTCCTGTGAAATTACATTATTGTCCTATCCGGCAGGCTGCTCTGACAATTATTTTTGCCGGCTCACAAAACGTTGTAATCAAATTATTAACAGAAGTTTAAACAGAACCAATATGAAACAGAAATGGGATGAAAGATATAAAGATCGAGAATTTGCATATGGTAAAGAACCTAACGTGTTTTTTGAAAAGTGGCTCACGAAATTTGAGGCTGGATCTATATTAATGCCAGCGGATGGAGAAGGACGTAATGGCGTATTTGCCGCACGCCTCGGATGGAAAGTAACCTCGCTTGACCTAAGTGCAGAAGGACAGTCAAAAGCATTACAGCTTGCCCGGGAAAACCAGGTTACACTTGAGTATATTGTTGGAGATCTTGAAAAACTTACTTTTGAAAAAGAAACATTCGACGCCATTGGGCTTGTCTACGCTCATTTTTCTGCTAATAGAAAGTCGATGTTTCACGAGCAGTTAAATGACTATCTCAAACCGGGTGGTATCGTTATTTTAGAGGCTTTCAGCAAAAATCACTTACACTACAACAAGCTTGATCCTAAGGTGGGAGGCCCAAAGGACATTGATATGCTTTATTCAAAAGCTGAATTGATGGCCGATTTTGGCAATTATGAAATGTTGATGTTAGAAGAGGAAGAAATTCTTTTAAATGAAGGAAAATACCATATTGGCAGGGGTTCTGTCATTAGATTTGTAGGTAGAAAAGCTCATAACAACTTGTAAAAGAGCATTAAGCATTCTCTATATTTGACCTCTGAATAGAGCAAAACTTTAACTATACTTAAAGTATCCATGAAATCCTTTTTTATACATACATTACTTTTTACTGTCTCTGTTTTAAGTCTTAACGCACAGATAGCAGAGTTGCCTTTCGAGATACACCAGGATCATCTGTTCATAAAGGTTAAAGACGGTAATGGGGTGGAAAGGGATTTCATGTTTGATACAGGGGCAGAACCTTCCTTGTTTGATGCCGGGCTGGCAAAAAAAACAGGCATGAAAGTCGATGGAAAAATTGAAGTAACCGGCGCGGATGCTAAGAGATCATTAGAATATGTTTCTAATCAAAGCCTGACCGTTGCCGACAACTTTACACTTAAAAATCTTCACTTTATTTTGTCTGATCTGTCAGCTTTTGAAAAAAAATTTGATGGGGCAATAGGCTATGATCTACTTGAAAAATACGTAACAAAAATAGATTACATCCATCAGAAACTATCATTCTACAAAAAGATAAAAGACATTGACATATCTGACTACCAGGCCATCCCGTTTAAGTTTGACAACGATACCAATATTCCACAATTTGAGATATCCATTGTTCTAAAAAACAACGAGACCTTAACTACCCGGGTACTTTTTGATTCTGGTGCGGGTCTGACTTTAAGAGTTGGAAAACAATTTGCCACAACAAACGACTTGTTTGAAAAATTCGGAAAGACAATCACGCTGAGTGGCAGAGGCCTGCACACCAGCTCTGAGTACAAACAGGCGGTTATTCAATCGATCAAAATCGGCACTTCTTCTTTAGGTGAAATGGCTGCCCAGGTTTCAATGAGTGATTCCGGAGTTTTTGGAAACGGGACCCATTTAGGCATCTTAGGTAATGTCATCATCTCCAGGTTTGATGTAATATTAGATTACAGAAAAAAAATGCTATACCTAAAAGCAAATTCTAACTTCGAAAATGCATTTGAATTTTCCAGGAGTGGGATCGAACTGAAAAAAGACAATGATGAAGTTACGGTAAGCAATATTGCCATTGAATCTGCCGCTTACAATTTGGGACTAAGAAAAGGAGATAAGATTATATCTATCAACAAAGACAACTCCAAAGACATAAAGGTATATCGCAGGATGTTGGAAGAGGAAGGCAAGAAGGTAGAGATCATTTTTTTCCACCAAGAAGAAGGTGCAATAAAACAAGTTGATTTCCTCCTGGAGCAATTGTTATAACTTTTATATAACAAAAGACATAATTAGGTGTATCTACCTGCAGGCAAAAAAATGGATCCTATTTCAATCCTGATCGAGGAAATAAGCAACCAACGCTTATGGTATAAAGAATTCGTGCTGAACAGGAATGACTATTTAAAAACAAAAGGCAGCATTGACACCGACTTCTACCTGGTGGTAAATGGTAGCTTAAGGATTTTTATTGTGGATGAATTTGAGGAACAAACCATTCGGTTCGGCTATAAAAACAATCTTATTGCAGCGCTGGATTCATTTATACATGAAAGGCCATCTGACTTCTATATTCAAGCCATAAAGAAAACCAGGTTAAAAGCCGTCAAAAAAACGGAACTTATGAGCTGGGTTGTGTCTTCTCCTGAAAACACAGGAATATGGTACACGATCCTGGAAAATTTTATCTTACAACAAATGGAAAGAGAAAGGGACATTTTAACGACTTCTCCTTCAGAAAGATATAACAGGGTTTTAAAGCGTAGCCCTCAACTTTTCCAGGAAATACCAAACAAATATATCGCCTCGTATTTAAGAATGACACCGGAAACACTTTCAAGGATTAAAAAATCTTAATTTCAATCAATGTTTTAACACAACAAAATAGAGAGGTTTGTAGTAAAAAGAGAATGAATATTGCATCAAAAGATCTGCTGCAGGACCTGGTAAAAAGAACACAAAATAACCTGAAAGAAGCAGAGAAGTTCAATGAGCTATCCATCGAAATGCTGAATGGGCGAAATGCCCCGGGGAGTTGGAGTATTTTAGAATGTCTTGAACACTTAAATTTATACGGGGATTTTTACCTTCCTGAAATTGAAAATAGAATGTCAGCGTCAAATAAGGAAGGTACGCCTATTTTTAAATCAGGTTTTCTGGGGAATTATTTCGCTAAAAGCATGCTACCCAAAGAAAAGCTGAATAAAATGACGACGTTCAAAGATAAGGACCCCATTAACAAAACGTTGGATAAAAAATGTATTGACCGGTTTATCAGACAACAAAAGAAGACCTTAGAATTATTAGACATAGCCGGAAACAAAGATTTAAGTAAGGTTAAAACTTCTATAAGTATTTCGAAGTGGATGAAATTGAAATTAGGAGATACTTTTAGGGTACTTATTTATCATAATGAAAGACATGTGGTACAAGCCAACAAAATCGCCCATAGGTAATAAGGGCCATATTATTTGTGCTTAGCAAAGAGCTTACCCTACTCCTTTCAATCTTATGCCGGCATAGTCGAAACATTACTTCTTATTAAAACCCCGATCAAAAATTGAAAGTGTATGCAATAGGCGGACTTGGAGTAGATGAGAGGGTTTTCTCGGAGTTAAATCCTAATTTCGAACTGACGCCTCTTTCGTGGATCCGACCAGCATCAAATGAACCGCTACAAGATTATGCGCGAAGGTTTTCTATCCAAATTGATCAAAATGAACCGTTCTCAATCATTGGCATCTCCTTTGGAGGAATGTTGGCCATTGAATTGAACAAAATTCTTCAGCCTAAGAAAATCATTTTAATTTCATCGGCTTCCAGCAAATCTGACATTCCCGTTGCATTCAGAATATTTGGGCATGCTGGATTGCTGAATCTAATACCAAATTTCTTGATGAAGCCACCATTTTTTGTGACCCGCTGGTTATTCGGAGTACATGAGCCCAGGTACCAAAGTATTCTCAGGAAAATTATAGCGGATACTGACGTAGATTTTCTCAGATGGGCGCTAAAGGGAATTACAAAATGGAATAATGTGGAAATACCTGGTAACATGATCAGAATTCATGGATCGTCAGATCGGCTTTTGGGATGTTCAAAAAATGAAAGTGCCTTTATCATAAAAAAAGCCGGGCATTTCATGGTAATGAACAGGTCAGAAGAATTAAGTCAAATTTTGAATGAGTTGATAGGAACCGAGAAATAATAAATATACAAAGTGTCTATATCTGAATGCTTTTAGCCAGTGTAGCCTGTCCTCAAAACGGGCCTTTTTAAGCGGAAGACACTTTAGTTTTTGTAATTTAAGGTTTAGAGATAAACTATCGTTGACAGTGATTAGAGAATCGTAAATGGCACCAAAAACAATACTTGAAACAGAAAGGCTTTCCCTTCGTGAATTTGAAATAAGCGATGCTGATTTTATTTTAAAATTGGTCAACACACCCGATTGGCTCAAATTTATTGGAGATAAGGGCGTTAAGAGTGTTGACAGTGCTGAAAATTATTTAAAAAATGGCCCAATAAAAAGTTATAAGGAACACGGATATGGTCTTTGGTTAGTTCAATTAAAGGATCCCGGCACACCCATTGGAATGTGTGGCCTGGTAAATAGAGCTACACTGGAAAACATTGATATTGGGTTTGCCATGCTTCCCGAATATTCAGGATTAGGTTATGGGTTTGAAATGGCAAACGCAACCTTGACTTATGCCAAGAATAGCCTGGGTATACATAAGGTTGTGGCTATCACTGATCCTAATAATATTGCTTCAATCAAGCTTTTGAATAAGATAGGGCTTCATTTTGAAAAGACATTAAATCTATCAGAAAACGATAGTGTGTTGCTTTTTTCTCCATTAAGTAATACAAAAGACAGGAAGGATATTGACAAGTTAACCACTGTTTTTTTGACCTTTTCACTAATGTAAACTGTGTTATTGATGACCAAAAAATAAAAGAGTTATTTATTTCCGACGGAATGATAATAAGCAATACAAATGAAGTAGATTTTGAATCAAAGGGCGTAAAAAAGGTCTAATTTATCAAAGTCAACAAAGGATAGAAAATATCTTCTTTAGCCTGGACTAATGAAAAGCAGAACCTTCACCAGTACCTAAGGGATAAATTGTACTAAAAAACCATACACCAAACGTTAAACCATTAACCTGATGAAAAGAGCATTTCTAATCACATTAATTTCAGGCCTTACAAGCATGTCAAATGCCCAGGCTCTAAAAGCGCCCTCATTTGAAGAAGTGATCTCACTACAGTCTGTGTCTAATGCTGTCATATCACCTGATGGCAATCATGTAGTGTTTGAGTCACAATCGGTAGATTGGAAAGAAAACCGATATGATAGAGAACTATGGCTTTCAAAAAATGGAGCAACTCCATTTCAGCTCACAAATAATCTTAATCATAGCAGTAATCACCCAAAGTGGTCTCCCGACGGTCAATGGATAGCTTTTTTGTCAAAACGAGGAGAGAAAACACAACTGCAAGTGATCCGTTTAGTCGGGGGAGAGTCTTTTCAGATCACTAACACTGAAAACAATATCTTCGACTTTGAATGGTCACCGGATGGTAAGAAAATAGCTTTTCTCCAATCTGAAGATAAATCCAAAGAAGAAAAAAAACGAAAAGAGAAATATGGTGGCTTTGCTGTTGAAGACGCAGAATATAGCTTAAACCAAATCTGGATCACAGATTTCAATCCATCACGATTGAATGAGATGCCGTTGCCTGAACAGATTAAAGACTCCGTCTACACCCGGAAGCTAAAACCGAAACTATTACTCGATAGTGTCAACTTTTCTGTAAATAGTTTCAAATGGTCACCCAACGGAAAAAAATTAGCTATTGAACATCAACCTAACCCTCTAAGAAATACCTTTTTTAAAGCAGATATTTCCATTTATGATATCGCTTCTAAAAGCTATGAAATTTTGGTTAACAATATGAGTTATGATGGTTTGGTGGATTGGTCTCCGGATGGAAGGTCGATCCTGTATCAAACAAGTCTTAACGATAGTACTTCCAATTATTACCTGAATGGAAAGCTGTTTAGAATTAACGTGGACGGTTCTGACAATCAGCAATTGGCTAAAGACTTTGATGAGGACCTGTTTCGCCTGCAGTGG
Source organism: Fulvivirga sp. M361 (assembly GCF_007097395.1). Lineage (GTDB taxonomy): Bacteria > Bacteroidota > Bacteroidia > Cytophagales > Cyclobacteriaceae > Fulvivirga. The sequence goes on along the minus strand of NZ_VKDC01000007.1, from coordinate 125,372 downwards.
AACAAAAACGGAATATTTGCTTTGTCCTGGCAAAAGACTGTCAGGCAAATGATAAGAATAGATCCAAAAAAAGGCAATGCCACCATACTCTCCAACGGCCTTGAAAGGGTATGGAATTTTTCTTTCTCAAAAGATGGCAAAAAACTGGCATATACAGGAGTAAACGACGATGACTTAACGGAAGTGTATGTTGGTGGCTATCCATTAAACGTTCCAAAACCATTAACTCAGTCAACCAGACAAATTCAGCATTGGTTAGTGGCCAAAAGTGAGGTTATTTCATGGGAAAGTGAGGATGGCACGGCCATAGAGGGCGTCCTGCATAAACCCCAGAATTACGATCCTAACAAAAAGTATCCGCTTATGGTGATCATCCATGGTGGACCAACAGGTATATCCACACCCGGTGCAACACCTTCTTATGTGTATCCGATGCTCCAATGGCTTAACAAAGGCGCCTTAATATTAAGACCAAATTATAGAGGTTCAGCGGGTTACGGCGAAAAATTCAGGTCATTAAATGTCAAGAATTTAGGTGTGGGAGATTCCTGGGATGTATTATCCGGGGTGAAATATTTAGAGGATAAAGGCATCATTGACGGCGATAAAGTAGCTTCAATGGGATGGAGTCAGGGAGGATACATATCCGCTTTTTTGACCACTAACTCAAAAAAGTTCAAAGCCATTTCTGTGGGTGCAGGGATTTCAAACTGGATGACCTATTATGTCAATACGGATATCCACCCGTTTACCCGGCAGTATTTAAAAGCTACTCCCTGGTCAGACAAGAAAGTATATGAAAAGACTTCACCGATGACAAATATAAATAGTGCTTCCACTCCTACATTGATACAACATGGCGAATTTGATAAAAGGGTCCCTCCTGCTAATGCATATGAGTTGTTTCAAGGCCTTCAGGATGTAGGCGTAGATACAAAGTTAATTATTTACAAAGGGTTTGGGCACGGAATTAATAAACCAAAGGAAAGGCTGGCAGCTATGTGGCATAACTGGCAGTGGTTTGGTAAATATATTTGGAACGAAAAGATTGAGATACCAACGAAATAAAAATCATTGGGGCAATTTTATTTGAAACACTATAGACTATGTTTCCTGGATATAAGCAGGCAGATCAATAGTTTCTAAACCACCTTAGCCTGGATATGCGCAGTGAGTTTTAAGTAAAAGCTGATCCTATAAATATAGTACACTTAAAGATCGAAAATCAAATCATGAGCAATCAAAAATTAACCATTGTAGCCAAAATTTTAGCAAAAGATGAAAAACGAGACCTGGTCAAACAAGAGTTATTAAAACTTATTGACACTACCCGGTCAGAGCAAGGTTGCATTAACTATGACCTGCACCAGGATAACGAAAACCAAAACCTCCTTTTGTTTTATGAAAACTGGACCAGTCGTGAACTATGGAAAAAACATGTAAATAACTCTCATTTGGCTAATTACGCCAAAGCTACTGATGGAGCAATAGAGGAATTCACACTAAACGAAATGGCCATTATTGGTTGAATTTTAAAAAACAAAACCCCGGCCTTTCGGCCGGGGTTTACACTACAGATCTTTAGTGATTACTTACTTTACTTTTTTCACGATAGCTTCAAAGGCCTCGGGGTGGTTCATGGCGAGATCGGCCAGTACCTTTCTATTCAAATCTACGTTTGCTTTCTTAAGGTTACCCATCAGCTGAGAGTAAGACATTCCATGCATACGAGCACCGGCATTAATTCTTTGGATCCAAAGTTTTCTGAAATCTCTCTTTTTGGCTTTTCTATCGCGATATGCGTAAGTCCATCCTTTTTCGACAGCATTTTTAGCTACTGTCCATACATTTTTTCTTCTACCCCAGTATCCTTTGGCTACTTTGAGGATTTTTTTTCTACGAGCCTTTGAGGCTACATGATTGACTGATCTTGGCATTTTAATTTTTGTTTTTGATCACAGGCGAGTTGAATTCAACTTCTTTTGGGCCATATGATCGGGTGATACAATTAAACCTGGCTGTCTTTTCAGACAGCATTAATACATCTTCTACTAGATGTTAAGCATTGCTTTCACATTAGGTTCATCAGCTTTGTTAACTAACCCAGTGTGTGTCAGAGCTCTCTTCTGCTTTGTTCCCTTTTTGGTAAGAATGTGGCTTTTGAAAGCATGCTTTCGCTTAATCTTACCTGTCCCGGTTAACTTAAACCTTTTCTTGGCCCCGGATTTCGTCTTTACTTTTGGCATTACTATATAATTTGATCGATCTGTATTCTTACTTTTTCTTAAGTGCCTTAGGAGAGATGAACATGATCATACGTTTCCCTTCCAGCTTAGGCAACTGCTCTACCTTGCCATAGTCTTCCAAAGACTGAGCAAATTTCAATAATAGGATCTCTCCTCTCTCTTTAAAAACTATCGTCCTTCCTACAAAATGAACATAGGCTTTCACTTTAGACCCATCTTCCAAAAAGCTAATCGCATGTTTCAATTTAAAATTAAAATCATGTTCTTCGGTATTAGGGCCAAACCGGATCTCTTTGATCACCGTTTTTTGAGCTTTGGCCTTAATCTCCTTCTGTTTTTTCTTTTGATCGTACTTAAACTTAGAGTAATCAATGATCTTACAAACCGGAGGATCAGCTTTAGGAGATATTTCTACGAGATCGAGATTTTTCTCTTTAGCCATCTGTATGGCTTTATCCGTAGGATACACGTCAACGGGTACATTCTCACCCACAAGCCTCACACGATCAGCTGTGATCTTTTCATTGACTTTGTAAGGCTCTTCCACTCTACCGCGAAAGCCCCTTCTCTGATATGGTCGTTTACTAATTTTTACCTCCTAAGTTTAATTATAAAAAAACAGTTCCCGTCTGCTTCCGCCAACAGGGATGCAAATATCCATATATATTTTCGATTTATCAAAACCAAAAAGGCTTATAAAAAGGAAAGAAATAACTTCACAATACTATTTCCGCTCTGAATTTTTCTACAAATTCTGTTAGCGCGAGGCTTCCCTGGTCTCCCTGACCATGCTTCCGTACCGCTACTTTTTCCTCACTTTCCTCTTTTTCTCCCACTATGAGCATGTAAGGCACTTTTTGCACTTCAGCATCTCTGATCTTACGTCCGATTTTTTCATCACGATTGTCCAGAAAACCTCTGATATCCTGCTCACTCAACGTTGTAAGCACTTGCTGAGCATAATCATGATATTTCTCAGAAATGGGAAGCACCGCAATCTGCTCAGGTGCTAACCATAATGGGAAGTTACCGGCACAGTGTTCTATCAATACCGCTACAAAACGTTCCATAGAACCAAATGGCGCACGGTGGATCATCACTGGTCGATGTCGCTGATTGTCAGAGCCAATGTATTCGAGTTGAAAACGTTCTGGCAAGGTATAATCCACCTGAATTGTGCCTAACTGCCAGCTACGGCCCAACGCATCTTTCACCATAAAGTCCAGCTTAGGGCCATAAAATGCTGCTTCTCCCACCTCTGTTACAGTGATCAAACCACATTCATCTGCCGCTTCCTGGATCTGACGCTCAGCTTTTTCCCATAGTGCATCATCTCCAATGTACTTAGACTTATTTTCAGGGTCACGTAAAGATACTTGGGCGGTATAATTGTCAAACCCGAGAGCTTTAAAAGTGTATAATACTAAGTTTATAACTTTGATAAACTCCTCTTTTACCTGCTCAGGGCGACAGAAAATATGTGCATCATCCTGGGTAAAACCTCTTACCCTGGTCAATCCATGGAGTTCACCGCTTTGCTCATAGCGATAAACGGTACCAAACTCCGCATACCGTATCGGTAAGTCTTTATAGGACCGGGGTTTTGACTTGTATATTTCACAATGATGAGGGCAGTTCATAGGTTTTAATAAGAACTCTTCCCCCTCATGTGGCGTGTTAATGGGTTTAAAAGAATCTTCACCATACTTTTCATAATGCCCTGAGGTAACATAAAGTGCTTTACTTCCTATATGCGGTGTCACCACAGGATCGTACCCGGCTTTTATCTGGGCCCGGCGCATAAAGTTTTCCAGTCTTTCACGAAGAATAGTGCCTTTGGGTAGCCACAATGGCAAACCCATGCCTACTTTTTCTGAAAAAGTGAACAGTTCTAACTCTTTTCCTAACTTACGATGGTCACGCTTTTTGGCCTCTTCAAGCAGTTCAAGGTATTCTGTTAACTCTTTTTGTTTCGGGAACGAAACGCCATAGATACGAGTCAACTGCTTTCTCTTTTCATCACCACGCCAGTATGCTCCCGCTACGTTCATCAATTTGATGGCTTTGATAAAACCAGTGTGCGGAATATGTGGGCCCCGACAGAGGTCGGTAAAGTTTCCCTGCTCATAAAATGTGATCTGTCCGTCTTCCAGGCCTTCCAGTAGCTCCAGCTTGTACTCATCCCCTTTACCATTGTAGTAATCGACTGCTTCTGCTTTGCCGATGTCCTTTCTCACAAACTGACTTTTACCTCGAGCCAGTTCGAGCATTTTTTTCTCTACCTGCTCCAGATCATCTTCACCAAACTCCTGATCTCCAAGGTCTATATCATAATAAAACCCGTTATCTATAGGTGGACCTATGCCAAATTTTACACCGGGATATAAAGCTTCAAGCGCTTCTGCGAGCACGTGAGCTGAAGAATGCCAGAATGTGGACTTTCCGTCATCATCATTCCAGGTCAGTAATTGTACCGTCGCATCCTCCTGTATCGGACGATTTGAGTCCCACACTTCTCCATTTACTCTTGCGGAAAGTACATTACGTGCCAGTCCTTCACTAATGCTTAATGCTATTTCATGACTGGTAACACCTGGTTCATATTCCCTTACAGAACCGTCTGGTAAGGTGATCTTGATCATTTATTCTTAATTTTCTATTCCTTTTCTATTCAAAGATGGCGGTGGATTATTGACAACCGAATCCAACGCCCGGCGTCTTTGTTCCTGACGCTGCAAATATGATACTTTTCTCCTTAACTTATCCAGCTCGGTGGTCGCTAAATTGTGAGTAGAATCCTTTTCCAGTATTTGTGAATAAAGTAATATAGCTTCGCTGTAGTCACGCACCTCGTTTTTGGCCCTGGCTTTCAGCAATAATACTTCCTCATAATAATGATCATTCAATAAAGGTTGATCAAGAGTAAGCAACGTGGAGTCAAAATGTCCCATACGATAAAAGATGGTGGCCAGGTCCAGGTAAGACTTATGTTCGGGTTGAAGTGCTGCGATATTTTTGTATAACTGAAGCGCACTGTCATATGATTGCCTGGCGGATAACAGCTCACCTTTTTTCCTCAGAAATAAAAGATTACCATTTTCGAGTGCCAATGCAATGTCCAGTTCCTCTTCTGCAGTTTTTAGATCACCCTGAGCTTCGTAAATATCCGCCAGTCCGGAATGGGCTGAAATATTATCAGCATTGCGTAAAATAGCCTGTTTAAATTGGTTTATCGCCAATGTGGTGTCGCCCAGTTCGAGGTAAGCTTTGCCGGCTAACACATGGCTTAGATCTCTATCATCAATTCTCAGCAGTCTGTCTACAGCATTACGTGCCATATCAGGGCGGTCCATCTTTAAATAGTTTTGTGCCAGCAAACGATAGAGGTCCCTATTTTTATCTCCTGCTGCTTCGGCTTTCAGTAACCATTCAATTGCCTCCTGTGCATTGCCCAGGTCAGTCAGGATATCGCCTTTTGTCAAAAAGTATTTAGGATCAGCATATTCAATCTGAATGGCACGATCTATGGCCTGTAGCGCTTTTTCAGGGTTTTGGTTTTCTTTCTGAAGCATCGCTATACGAAAATAGGCCTTGCTATTCGAGGGGTCAGATTTCACGACGTCACCCAGGTATTCCATCACCAACCGGATATTTTCGGTTGATACATCCTCTATGGAATCATTTGAACGTGGCACACACTGCATCATTACTGTCACCATCAGAATGACTATACTAATTCTACAAAAATACATGTCAGTAAATCTAAGCACTAGATCTTTTATAGCGTCCTACAAAGTTAATATATTAAGTCCATGTGCTTTATAAAGCAGGTGAGGTTGATACACGATATGCGGATAGCTTGGCAAAACAAAAGTAGAGCAGATGGATTGTAAGAAGAAAAATGCCTTGAGAATTATTATACTCTCATAGAAATCCAGGTAAAATGGATCATTGAATAGATTACAAGATAAACTGAAAGCTAACCTTAACTCCAAATTTATCTACATCCGGCTTGTCCAGGTAGTTCAGACGATGGATGAAATCAACACGGATCACTTTCAGGATATTCTCTATACCATACCCTACCTCAACATATGGTTCATTACCAAGGCCACTTATTGGCTCTACCTCCCGGCCCTCACCATCAAACTCCGGTATCAGAGCACGATTTTCACTGGAGAGGTCCCCATATAAAACATTGGCAGAAGCCAATAGTCTCCATTTTAATTTTTTCATCAGCGGGATTCTATTCAATAGAAATCCCTGAAAAAAGTGATTGTATCTGAGTGAAGCATAGCTATCGCTGGCAAACTCGGAAAAATTCATGAGATTAAAAGCTGCTGTAGTATAAAAGACGGATTCATTACCAATATGAGCTTTCAACAACGGATAAGGAAGCGTTTCAAAAATATGTTCGGCAGTAATGGAAAAGTTAGAGGTCCCGAAAAAGCCCATTTTCAATCCTTTTTCTATGTTGAATGTGATTTTATTATAATCAAAATCACCACCAAATACGCCTTTTAGCCCTCGCGTATACCTGAGTGTAAATATTGGCCACTTCAATGTTCCGATACTCAGGCGTTGATTATCGTTTTGCACAAAGACTTCATCCTTAGCGTACCTGGCTTCCAATATCAGTTCTGAAGTTTTAAACGTATTGGCCAGAGGTGGAGACGGATCGTTAGCTTCCAGATCCGTTATATAGGCAAAATTATACCCAACGGCCGGGTTAAAATCCCGGTATCGAAAAAGGGCTTTTTGCGTAAAACCTTTAAAGAGTTCTCTTTGTACCGTGAATTTACCTTGTTTATAATAATACGGTCTTATAAGATCACCAAAGCGCGTGGCAGCCAAAAAAACACTATTACCAATCAGGTCTTCCGCTGCCAGTCCCACCTGATCAATATCGCGCCCAAACTCTGCCCTAACAGTGGTCCATCGGTTACGGTCTAAAATACGTTCTGCAAAGCCATGATACTTTATCTTGGTATCTTTCATTCCGTAAGCCATGCGACCTCCAAATATCCATTTATTACTAAAATCAATATTCGTACGAAAACCAAGCTGAAAGCGGTTTCCCTCAATACTGTTATTAGCATATACGCCCAAATAAGGACCAATGTCAACTTTTCCAACTTTCTTGTAACCATTGATGGCTATCTTTAGGATCTCTGTATATGTTTTTACAACCGGAATGTTTTTCAGGGTATCAATCATTTGATAAACACTCAACTCTGTTAAACTCAGGGGTTCGTGTCGATGCCCATCCCAGTATTCGTCCGTATTACCTATCTTAAAATCTTCTGCCACTTGTATGGGCATCGCATAAAATTTCAGATCACGTGGTTTATTCACCACAATCTTTTTGTTACTGGTATAGAATTTAGCCAGCACTCCCGCCATGTTGTTGGTTACTTCACCAATGTCTAAGAGTACGCGATTTTTGGTAGGGATCCATGGACCAGCCGAACTTGGTTCCAAAGCCTGTTGTATTTTTATCTTTTCAACATAGTTCAGGTTCGCTGATGGAGAAACGGTGGCATCAATTTGTTTCAGTGCATATTCATTTTTGGTGATCCACATGCTTCCCTTAAAGGCGAGATCCTGCTCACTTTTGGGAAAAAAATCTAATCGATAGCAATAGTGGCCTTCTATCTCTGCACTGTCTATCAGGTCGTATTCGTAATATACCTTCCATGAGTCCGCAATAGGTGAGACAAACTCTTTGCCTACAATATTGAGCCAGTTTTGATAAAAATTGTATTCCTGGAAAGAGGATCCTATAAATTGTGAAACCAGTGACCCGTCCCCTACTCCCACACCTGTTATCTTAGATTTAAGGATCTTTTCATGCTGAAGTTTGGGTTCATTGCGGTAATAATACTCTGATAGTGATTCTGAAATAAACACGGGTAATATCGGCCTGCCGTCTTCACCAGCCAGACGTTCTACACTGTCCATTACCTGGGTGATCTTCTTGACGATCTTCTTTTTCTTAAAATTGTCTGTGATGTTATCTACGTCAACTTCAATCTTTGTATAGGTTTCATATTGATAAGCCTCGAGAGATCTTTTGTTATTCTTCTTTTTATTATCAACAACATCCCGCATTATTTCAAATGCCGGATTTTCACCCGCTACAAATACGATTTCCTGCAGGTTAATGACATTCTCAAAAAGTTGAAAATCTATGACCTGTGTCTGTCCTTTTCTGACAGGTTTCGAACGGGTAATATATCCTACATATGACGCTGTCATAGAATCGGTGGGGCTATCCGTCTCTAATTGATATACCCCTTCAAAGTTTGTGCTTGTACCTATGGATGTACCCTGGAAAACAATATTGGCAAAAGGAACAGGGTCACCTGAATTAGCATCTATTACTTTCCCCTTAATAATTGTTTTTTGAGCCCAGGAGCTCAAACTCAACACTATCAAAGACAATATCAGAGGGGTAACTTTTTTTAACACTAATCTTTTAGATTAAATTGAAAACATCTATTAGCTATAAAGTATCTCTAAGATCAAAAGGGTTTCTTTTTATTCAAAAAACTTTACAATTAAACGCGCGAAGCGATAGGAAGTTTTCAATGAATAGCAGCAAATGAAAAGGCTGAAATGTTTTATAAATCATTGTATTGAAGGCGTAAAAAAATAGTCTGCTGCTTACAACGTGTTATTTCACAAATATTTCCCGGACCCAAAAAATTCTTTTTCCATTATATCTGAGTTACGCACTATCCGTTTAAACCATTTTAACCTAAGCGTCTGTTTTTCATTCTCCGATAACCTCCAATGCAAATTGGAAGAAAAAAGTTTCCGTGCGAGTAAATTAATGGAAAGGGCAGCGCTTACAGAAATGTTGAAACTCTCAGTGAAGCCATACATCGGGATGGTTACGAGTTTATCACAATATTTTTTACCCATATCAGACAAACCCTCTTTTTCTGTGCCAAATACCAGTGCGGTAGGTTGTTCGAATTGAAAATCATGGATATTTGGCGCCATTGGGTCAGGTACAGTACCTACTAATTGGTAACCCTTCTCCCTAAGCGTGGAAAAGCATGTTTCAGAATTATGCTCTTCCTCCATATATTGAATCACATCTACCCATTGAGAAGCTCCATGAACTACCCTGGGATTTAGTTCATAATGATGTTTGTTCTCTATAACATGAAGGTCCTGGATACCGAAGCAATCACAAGATCGTACCACTGCACTGGTATTCTGCGAATGATAAACATCTTCCAACACCACCGTCAGGTAGCGTGTCCGGTGTTCTAAAACCCGTTCTATAGCCTGCTTTTTACCTTCCGTAACGTATTGCGACAGAAACTCAAAAAAACCGGACTGATCACCACACATGATCAAAAATCCAACTCGATGGTTTGGCCGGCTCCATAACCGTTGTCTTCTTTAGTATCCGTAGACGAGTTATCAGCCGCTTTATCTTTTTGCTCGCCCGAAGCTGCTTCAGCATCGTCAGGGGCTTCCGGAGAGGTTACTACGGTTTTATCCTCTACTATCGGCTCCTCACCACCTATGAAATTCACTTTTTTTACATTGTGAACAGAAAGCTTATTCCCTAAGGCCTTCCACCCTTTTACATCTATTAGGTCATCAAGTATCAACTCTTCGGTAAACTTCTCCTTACTTTTCCCTTTGGTATAGTCAATAGCTACAGTAGCTTTTGAGAGAGTGGTAGCCACTAATAACTTTGAGCCTGGTGATTCACTGATAAACCCAAAGCGTTTGTCTATGGTGGTAGTTTCTATAGAAAATCGTTTCACGTAATAGTTTTTGTTTTCCCCATCGTAATGCACCGCCGAAACAACTTTTTCCGGACTGAAACGCTCAATACCTGCGATCTTTTGATGTTCATAGCGATTCGTCATTTCATAAGAAGTAAGCTCATAGGAACCTTCTTTATAGAGCACAAGGATTTTATCCTCGCCATTAAATTTTCCTATAAACTGACCTCTACCGTCTTTGTTCAGCCGGCCCACCGAATCATCATACCAAATGTCCAGCCCACTCAGTGTTGAAACTCCTTCCGTCTTTAACTCCACTTTTCGTAAAGGGTAGCGGGTCAGGATATTTCCACCTGCACCACGACCTTTTATGTCAATTTCTGCAAAATCGAAGTCAAACACTTTTTTACGTGCCGAGGCACCTGCAGTAAGTTTAACAGTCACAACTTCCGCCTCTCCATTCGGATTGGCTGTCAGATAATGTACTTTAGAGCCTTTAGCGCCCTTGGTCAGATCATACTCCTTATCACGTGTAATAGCTGTCACATTGAACCTCTTCACCATAGAGCGGCCGGTTTTAGCGTCCAGATAGATCAGGTTAAAGGTCATGCGTTCATCGCCCTTCTTCCAAACTCCTACGTACAATATATCTTTCCCCATGAATACCTTGTTGGCTATACGGGATACCATCATTTTTCCGTCTTGACGTATAACGATGATGTCGTCAATATCCGAGCATTCACAGACAAATTCGTCCTTTTTAAGTCCATACCCCACAAAACCATCGGCTCGATTGGCATAGAGCTTCTGATTATTGGCAGCTACAATAGTAGTATCAATACTATCAAAGGATTTAATGATGGTCTTTCTTTCCCTTCCCTTACCGTATTTTTCCAGGAGGTTAGTAAAGTAGTTGATGGCAAATTCAGTGATATGTGCAAGGTTGTATTCTGTCTGTTTAAGTTCTTCTTCCAGCCTTTTCAACAGCTCGTCCGCTTTAAAAGAATCGAATCGGGATATCCGTTTGATCTTAATCTCAGTAAGCCTGATAATATCTTCTTCTGTGATCTCCCTGTAAAATTGCGGTTTAAAAGGATCTAACCCTTTATCAATGGTTTCAATGACAGCCTCCCAGGTCTCACACTCTTCTATGTCTCTGTATATCCTGTTTTCAATGAATATTCGTTCCAATGAAGAAAACAGTATTTTCTCCATGAGTTCATGTCGTTTGATCTCCAGCTCGCGGGTAAGCAGTGTCACTGTTTGATCAGTATTGATCTTGAGGATTTCATTAACAGGCATGAAATGGGGCTTCTCATCAATGATCACACAGGCATTAGGTGAAATGGATACCTCACAGTCTGTAAATGCGTAAAGTGCATCGATGGTAATATCCGGTGATTGCCCGGGTGCCAACGATATCAATATCTCAACATCCTTGGCAGTGTTATCTACCACCTGCTTGATCTTGATCTTACCTTTGTCATTTGCCTTGATGATGGAATCAATGACACTGGTAGTGGTAGTAGCAAATGGGATGTCCTTCACTACCAGCGTTTTTTTATCGTACTCTTCTATTCTGGCCCTTACTTTTACCTTACCTCCCCGCAATCCCTGGTTATATTCAGAAAAATCGGCAGTACCCCCGGTAGGAAAATCAGGAAATATTTTCGGCTTCTTTCCTTTAAGAATATCAATGGAGGCTTTGATCAGTTCACAGAAATTGTGTGGTAATATCTTGGTAGAAAGCCCGACAGCAATTCCTTCTACACCCTGGGCGATCACCAATGGAAATTTAACCGGCAGGGTTACCGGTTCCTTTTTTCTTCCATCATATGATAATTGCCAGTCGGTAGTTTGAGGGTTATAAACCACATCGAGCGCAAATTTTGATAAACGTGCTTCGATGTAACGCGGAGCAGCAGCACTGTCACCGGTACGGATATCCCCCCAGTTTCCCTGGGTTTCGATGAGTAAGTCTTTCTGACCAATATTTACAATAGCGTCTCCAATAGAGGCGTCTCCATGCGGATGGTACTGCATGGTGCTTCCGATAACGTTAGCCACCTTATTGAACCGCCCATCATCCATTTCCTTCAATGCGTGCATGATCCGGCGCTGAACAGGTTTAAACCCATCCTCAATGGCTGGTACAGCACGTTCCAGTATCACATATGAAGCGTAGTCCAGAAACCAGTTTTGGTACATCCCTGAAACGGGAAGCACGTCATGAATAATATCTTCTCCTTCCGGGTGTTGTCCGTTATCGCTTTCTTCCATATCGTTATTCATAAGCCGAAATAATTAAAGTATATTTTACTGTACATGATACCCCATGTGATGGATAACAGGTTACCCAGTAAATAAAAATCGTTCGATATTTTGTCCTCCTCTTTGATCGTTGTGGCAATTTTCAATGCAGCAAAGAATGTAAGGGATTGAGGCAGGTCATTGGCTAGTGCAAAGGTAAAAAAAGCTCTTCCCGCCAGCCCCTTAGCAAAAGTGGTCTTATTGATTTTATTATTGCCATTATTGGTAGTTAACCTGGCAATTAAATTAAATACGATCATTGCGCTGCCTCACTCCCTGAAATGATCAATGCAAATAAAAGCAGGTCATCCATTAATCAATGTTTGAATTAGTGTCTTAGAAGTGTTAAACTAATAAAAATGCAAAATAAACACTATTGCAATAAAGCCGCAATCAAACCTCCTCTTCTACCAAATCCTTTTCCACTCGCAGGTTTTCAACAATAAATTCTTGCCGATCCGGAGTATTTTTCCCCATATAAAAAGTCAGTAACTTCTTGATTGTCGTTTCTTTCTGAAGTATGATAGGCTCTAACCTGATATCACCTCCTATAAAATTTCCAAATTCTTCCGGGGATATCTCTCCCAGTCCTTTAAAACGCGTTATCTCTGGCTTACTTCCCAGCTTATCGATCGCCACCTTTTTCTCTTCGTCTGAATAGCAGTAAATGGTCTCTTTCTTATTTCTCACTCTGAAAAGAGGTGTTTCCAGGATATAAATATGCCCATGCCTTACCAGGTCAGGGAAAAATTGCAGAAAGAAGGTCAGTAAAAGTAACCGTATATGCATTCCATCCACATCAGCATCCGTAGCTATGATTATTTTCCGGTAGCGCAGCCCTTCAATACCATCTTCTATATTCAACGCATGTTGCAGCAGGTTAAATTCTTCGTTTTCGTAAACTACTTTTTTGGTAAGGTTAAAACAGTTGAGCGGTTTTCCTCTCAAACTAAATACCGCCTGTGTTTGAACATCCCTGGATTTTGTTATCGAGCCACTGGCGGAATCACCCTCTGTGATAAATATCATAGTATCATCCCGACGGTCTTTCTTTATTTCATTATAATGAATACGGCAGTCTCTTAATTTTTTATTGTGCAGGTTCGCTTTTTTAGCCCGGTCATTCGCCAGTTTTTTAATTCCTGCTATTTCTTTTCGCTCTCTTTCAGACTGTAATATACGCTTGAGCAATGCATCAGCAGCCTGCGTATTTCTGTGCAGGTAGTTATCAAGTTCCTTTTTGACAAAATCATTGACAAATGTACGCATAGTAGGCCCGTTCGGAGCTACATTTTGCGAACCTAACTTTGTTTTGGTTTGTGACTCAAAAACCGGCTCCTGCACACGTACGGCTATCGCACCTACCACACTTGCCCGTACATCAGTAGCCTCAAAATCTTTTTTATAAAAATCACGCACAGTCCGTACTACAGCTTCACGGAAAGCCGCGAGATGTGTTCCTCCCTGGGTAGTGTACTGCCCGTTAACAAATGAATAATACTCTTCCCCATACTGACTTCCATGGCTCAACGCCATTTCTATGTCATCGCCTTTCAAATGTATGATAGGATACCTGAGGCTTTCTACATCTGTTTTTCTTTCCAACAGGTCTTTCAACCCATTTTCAGAATGGAACTTTTGTCCATTGAAATTAATGGTAAGGCCGGCATTGAGAAAAACGTAATTCCAGATAAGGTCATTGAGGTAATCCGGTATAAAGTGAAAATTCTTAAATACTGATTCATCCGGTTCAAAAGCGATGAGTGTACCATTTCTGCCACTTGATTTAATCACTTTCGCATCATTCGTTACTTCACCTCGTTGAAATTCCGCCAATTTGGTTTCACCCTCACGAAAGGATTGTACTTTAAAATAATTGGACAGCGCATTGACTGCCTTGGTACCTACACCGTTAAGACCAACCGATTTCTGAAATGCCCCGGAATCATATTTACCTCCCGTATTGATCTTAGAAACACAGTCGATCACTTTACCTAATGGAATTCCCCGGCCATAATCACGTATTTCCACCCGGTGGTCGGAGATCTTGACATCAATGGTTTTTCCGTATCCCATCATATGCTCATCGATACAATTATCAATGACCTCTTTTACCAACACATAAATACCATCATCCTGCGCAGAACCGTCCCCTAGTTTTCCTATGTACATTCCTGGTCTTAGCCTGATATGCTCTTTCCAGTCCAGGGACTTTATACTGTCTTCATTATATATTACATTATCAGCTGCCATAAATCTCACTCATTTTAAACACCGTCACGCGGCGAATAAACACGAATTTTCAAACTAATTCAAGCGATTAAAAGAATAGAATCAATTAAATGCTTATAGTTTTTAATCATCTATAAGTATTTAATTATCAGATTATTAATAACTTATGATTATCTCTATAAATAGAAAAGTCAAATAGATTTTCTTTGTCTGATCACTAATATGGGCAGTGCAAATACCCATAGCACTATCAAGCTCAACGAAATGATGATCAGGAAACCAAAGTTGTCATAATTGAAGTGTTCGCCACTGTTTAACAGGAATATGAAATTAACTCCAATAATATAAAATACATTCAATACGATAGCAAAACTCAGCTGCCAGTTCACCAGCAAGGTATTCATCTCCTCATTCCTGTATTTCATATTTTTGGTAAGTGCGTAAAAGGAAAAATTACACACCGTCAATATGCCCAAGGCAATATAAAAAAAGGATTCTCTATCTGTAAACATAGTTTCAGCCTCAGCCCCATATACTACCTGCTGGGAAAGTCCGGCGTAGACATAAAGCAGCGCGGCCAAACCGGCGAATAAAGAAATGAACCAAAAGAATTTTATAAATCTACCTATCATAAGTTCTTTAATTGGGCGCGAAGTTAGAACTTTCTTTATTAAACTGAATTCAATTAATTAGGTTTGTTAAGGCAGAACAAATCATAGATAAAAATTGAAAAAATACATTTGGCAGCTCGGCTTACTTTTAATGGTGGCATGCAATAATTCAACACAACTGACAGGTATAGACAGGGAGCGCTGGGCCGAAGACCCGAATGGTTGTAAAGGTTTACGAATGGAAATGTACGATGACCTGAAAAAAAACCTGGAAAATATCAAAGGATCAACACAAACCGAATTGGTGGAATTACTTGGCAAACCTGATATGAATGAATTATATAAACGTAGTCAGAAATTTTTCATTTATCATTTGAGTCCGCACAAAAGCTGTAACTCTGATACAACGTTTACGGACAACGTATACCTCAGTATTCGCTTTAATGCGATGGGTTTGGCAAAGGAAGTGCTGATCTACAACGAATGATTAGCGACTACTCCCCCATCCCGATATTTTCATATCCATCCATAACGAATCTTGTTTCCCAGAAATGTAGAAGTGATAGCGCTTGCCATGTGACTGTCTGCTGTAATATTCGAACGCTCCGATCAGATCATTGCCTTCAAATACCAGGAAGTAATTCAAGCCAGGACCGCTGATGGCATGGAGCTTTTGCGTTCCGATATGATAAACAGTCAGAGTATCCGTTTTGTCCCACGTGGTGTGTTTAATGGTAATATCATTGGCAAATACATTACCCTGTGTGGTCACCTCAATTCTTTCAGGAAATAAAAAGGTAATGATCCGGTCTTTTGAAAGCCAAATGAGTCCAAAAAACACGGTGCAAATACCAAAAACCCATAGAACAGCGCGCATCTTTTCCCAAGCCTGGCTTTTATTTAGTTGATTGGGTAATCCCTTTATCAGATAATTTGATCCTGCCTTCTTTTAACAGCCCTCCAATTGCTTTTTTAAAGGCCTTTTTGCTCATACCAAAAGTCTCCGAGATCTCCTCAGGGCTGGACTTATCATGAAAAGGTAAAAACCCGTTACTCATCGACAGATTATTGAGGATAAGCTCTTTATTATCTGCAATCGCTTCCACTCCTAAAGGGGTAATGGAAAGGTCAATTTTTCCGTCTTCCCGAAGTGTCTTGATGTATCCTTTAAGGGCATCTCCAACGCTGAGCTGACTGAACACTTCATTGTGATATACCAACCCCTGGTACTTTTGGTTGATAACGGCTTGAAAGCCCAAGTCACTTTTCCCGTAAATCAATAGGTCCACCTGCTCCTTTTCCTGAAGACCCGTAACTTTCTTTTCAAAAAAGGCATTCAATTTTCCCACGCCGATCAAACGATCGGTTTTGTAATCGAGACAAATACGCACTACATACCGATTGCCACGTTTAAAGGGCATATGCTGCTCACTTTTGGGAACAAACAGGTCTTTCTCTAAACCCCATGACATGAATGCACCATGCGGATTAACATCTGCTACAGTCAATGACACAAATTCATCTTTTATGCCGGCGGGCTCTAACGTAGTGGCGATAAGCCTGTCTTCGGAATCCCGATAAAGAAAAACACGGATCTTGTCACCCACCTTAATTGCTTCAGGAATGTACTTGCCGGGGATAAGAATATCTCCCAGATCAGACTTTAAATACATTCCAAAATCCACTTCCCGAAGGACTTCCAGCTCGTAAAAATTACCAATGGTCATCATAGGGGCGAAGTTAGTCAAAATTCCAGGTTGTCTGTTCAATATGGTATATTCAATGTTCTTTTCCCATGCCTCTTACCTCTACGCTATGCCCGGGAAAATTTCTATATTTGCCGCCTTAACAAACCACTGATGGAATGAAAAATATAGCTGTAATTGGCTCAGGTACTATGGGAAATGGCATTGCCCATGTATTTGCTCAAAATGGATACAACGTTGCTCTGATTGACATAGCACAGGAGGCATTAGATAAAGCCCTTAAAACTATAGCGGCTAACCTTGACCGCCAAATCAAAAAAGAGGTGATCACCGAAGAAGTAAAGACCAGCACTCTTGCTAATATTACAACATTTACGGAGGTCGCCTCGGGCGTAAAAGATGCAGAACTGGTCATAGAGGCAGCCACGGAAAACACCGGGTTAAAACTCAAGATATTTGAAGAACTGGACAAAACCTGTGCCCCGGATACGATATTAGCTACTAATACCTCCTCTATATCTATCACTAAAATTGCTGCCGTTACCGGGCGCTCATCACAAGTGATAGGTATGCACTTCATGAACCCGGTACCTGTTATGAAACTGGTGGAAGTGATCAGGGGATACAACACATCAGATGAGGTCACTGAAAAAGTGATGACTTTATCCAGGCAATTAGGTAAAGTACCCGTGGAAGTTAATGATTACCCCGGTTTTGTAGCCAATCGAATCTTAATGCCCATGATCAATGAGGCTGTGTATTCGTTATTTGAAGGGGTAGCTGGTGTTGAGGAAATAGATACAGTAATGAAGTTGGGTATGGCACACCCCATGGGACCATTGCAATTGGCTGATTTTATCGGACTGGATGTTTGCCTTTCTATTCTAAAGGTACTCCATGACGGGTTTGGAAATCCTAAATACGCCCCCTGCCCATTGCTGGTAAATATGGTAGAAGCCGGGCATAAGGGAGTGAAATCAGGCAGTGGTTTTTATTCCTGGGGACACGGAACCAAGGAACTCATAGTGGCTGACTGGTTCAAATAAACGCAGTGGGTTATACGAAGTGCACATTGTCCATAAACAGGGTAAGCCACTAACTCACCTAATGATCAAAGACCAAACTTCTTCTTGGTGTAGTTTTCATGCAAAAGAAAAGAGGGTGTCTCAAAAGTCACCTTCTTTTTATGGTAAAGAAAGTAAAGGCCGATAGCGAGAAGCTGTCGGCCTTTTTGATGACTAAGGGTTAACTTAGTGTTGTGTGTACTACTTCAAATCTAGTCTTTAAAGATTACAGTCCTAATCAAGTGATGCTACTTCCTCCTTCTTTGGAAGAATTAATTGAGGAAAACCATCCAGTTCGTCTGGTTAATGATGTGATCGATCGTATTAATGTTGACCCCTTACTCAAGCACTACAAGCCTGGCGGTACATCGGTGTACCATCCACGCATGTNGTATCCCTTCGGTGTTGGGCGTATTGCTGTATGCTTTCTGAATAGTGATTTTTGTTCACAAAAAGAGCGATGAGCAAGGAATCTAAGATGTTTGAGTTGATGAAGGAGTGGGAGTCAAGTGGCCTGGACAGGCCTTCGTTTTGTGCACGTCATGGCCTTAAGTTGTCCACCTTTTCCTATTGGCGCACCCGTTACAGAAAGTCTCAAGGTCAGGCTAAGGCTGAAGGTTTTGTGGCCATCCCACCGACATTAAGCTCTTCCATTGAGTTAGTCTATCCCAATGGAGTCAAGCTGGTCTTGCCTGAATCGACCACTTGTTCGACCATTGCTGCCCTGATCCACCTGGTGTAATGTTTTCTTTGACCAGTTCCCACCAGTATTATTTGTATCAACATCCCACTGATATGCGCAAAGGCTTTGATAGCCTCTCAGGTATTGTGCGTAATGAGTTAGGCAGGAACCCGATGGATGGTGGGGTATATGTTTTCCTTAACAAGCTGGGTAACCTGATCAAATTATTGCATTGGGAATCGGGTGGATTTACCTTGTATTATAAACGCCTTGAGCGGGGCGTATTTGAACGTCCTGCTGTAGATGGAGCGCTCATGTTAAGCTGGTCTGAGTTGATGTTGATCGTGGAAGGTATCCGCCTGGACTCAGTGCGTAAAAAAGTTCGTTACCAGTTGAATAAAGCTGTTTTTTAATTCGTCAGATCGTTTTCGTTGCCGTAAATTTACCCTGTGCAGGGACAAGTAGACTTACAGGAAGAAGTCCTGACTTTACGACAGGAAAATGCTTACTTAAAAGAAGAGTTAGCACAGCTAAAGCGTATGATCTTTGGCCGTAAGCGAGAGCGTTTTATTCCTTCGGATATTGCCCAACACGCTTTGTTTGAAGAACAGGAAGCTGTTGAAGCCGCTGCACAACAGACCATCACCTATCAGCGAGAGAAACCTAAGAAGACTGGTAAGGCTAAACGGTTGTTATTACCTGCTTACCTTCCCAGAGAGGAGCGACTCATCGAGCCCCAAGGGGTGGATTGGCAAAACAGTGTCCGGATCGGGGAAAAGGTCAGTGAGGTATTAGAATACACCCCCGGTAAGTTTTATGTCACTAAGACAGTACGCCCTGTTTATAAGCAGGCTGAAAGCATTAAGGTAGCGGATCTGCCTACCCAGGTGATCCCTAACGGCAATGCAGGGGCCAGCCTGTTGGCCTATCTATTGGTAAGTAAGTTTATCGATCACTTACCGTTCTACCGCCAGGTACAAATCTTTAAAAGAGATGGGATGAAAATCCCTGAATCCACCCTGTCGGGTTGGTTCAGAAAAACCTGTGAACTGCTGGTGCCACTCTATGAGTTAATGGTCCAACAACTCACCAACACCGATTACCTCCAGGCCGATGAGAGCCCCATCCCGGTATTGAGTAATCAAAAGCCAGGAAGTACCCATAAAGGGTACCAGTGGGTATTTTTACTGCCTAAATGTAAGATGGTGGTTTTTCAATATCATCAAAGCCGGGGTAAGTCGGTAGCTCAGGAAATCTTAAAGGATTTTAAAGGCTGTCTACAAACTGATGGGTATGCGGGCTATGAGGAATTGGGCAGAAGAGTGGATATTACCCATCTGGGGTGTATGGCCCATGCCCGCCGAAAGTTTGAGGCGGCTTTGGAAAATGATCAGTCATTGGCCAGTACTGCTTTGAATATGTTCCAACAGCTTTATGCTATCGAAAGAAAAACCCGAGAAGAAAAACTTGATCAGCAGGCAGTCTACCAGCTCAGACAAAAAGAAGCTTTATCCGTGTTGAATGAGATGAAAAGCTTCCTGGAGAAGAATTATTCCAAGGTCTTGCCTAAAAGCGCCATAGGCAAAGCATTCACTTATAGTCTCAATCAATGGCAACAGTTGATCAGGTATACAGAAAATGGCCATTGGCAGATTGATAACAATGCGGTGGAAAACAAGATCAGACCATTGGCATTAGGTAGAAAGAACTATTTGTTTGCCGGCTCTCACAATGCCGCTCAGCAAGCAGCTATGATGTATTCTTTCTTTGGAACTTGCAAGCTCAATGATATCAACCCATTAGAGTGGCTTACCCAAACCCTGAGAAAAATCCCTGAGTATAAGATCAACCAGTTACATGAATTACTGCCTATAAGAAAATAATCATAATTAAATACACGCCCAACACCGAAGGGATACNCTTCTTTGGAAGAATTAATTGAGGAAAACCATCCAGTTCGTCTGGTTAATGATGTGATCGATCGTATTAATGTTGACCCCTTACTCAAGCACTACAAGCCTGGCGGTACATCGGTGTACCATCCACGCATGTTGCTCAAAGTACTTGTGTATGGCTATTTGACCAATATCTATTCTTCCCGCAAGATGGAAGCAGCTTTAAAAGAGAACATTCATTTTATGTGGCTCTCTGCTATGAATAAACCGGATCACAACACCATTGCCCGCTTCAGGAGTGAGCGACTCAAAGATGCCTTGCGACAGGTTTTCGGTCAGGTGGTAGAGCTACTGCTAGAAGAAGGGCTGGTCAGTATCAAGACGATCTACACTGATGGTACTAAACTAGAAGCCAATGCTAATCGGTACACCTTTGTATGGGGAAAAGCGATCAAAACCAGTAAAGAGCGTATCGCTAAACAACTCGATGAGCTATGGAAGTATACCCAACAACTGGCCGAAGAAGAGCTCACCGATGAGGTCCCAGCTGACTTTAAAGAGATCGATAGTAAAAAAGTGAGTCGCACTATAGCTAAAATTGATCAAGCCCTGGAAGGAAAGCCCGTCAGCAAAAAAGTCAAACAGAAGCTCAATTATGCCCGTAGAAACTGGCCTTCCAAATTGGCTGAATACGCTGAAAAAGAAGCTGTTTTAGGCAGCAGAAGCAGCTACTCAAAGACCGATCCACAGGCTACTTTTATGCGGATGAAAGATGACCATATGCTCAACGGCCAACTCAAACCCGCTTACAACTGGCAGATCAGTACCTCGAATCAGTTTATCGTCAACTACAGCCTTCATCAAAACGCCAATGATACCCTCACCCTCAAGCCACACTTACAGCATTACCACGACCTTTATCAAGCCTTACCTGAAGCTATCTGTGCCGATGCGGGCTATGGAAGTGAAGAAAATTATGACTATCTGGAAGAAGAAAAAATAGATAACTACATCAAATACAACTATTTCCATAAAGAGCAATCCAAAAAATGGAAAGAAGACCCCTTTAAATCTCAAAACCTGTATTACAACCAGGAGAAAGATACGGTGTATTGTCCTATGGGCCAACCTATGAAACGAATAGGAGATCGAAAATCGAAAACCTCGTCAGGTTATGCACAAACTTATGCACAATATCAGGCCATTCACTGTGAAGGATGTCCGCTTCGAGGCGCGTGCTATAAGGCTAAAGGTAATCGAATCGTAGAGTTGAACCACAACCTGCGCAGGCATAAGCAAAAAGTCAGGGAAAACCTTACCTCAGCACAGGGATTACTTCATCGCTCCAAAAGGCCGTGGGATGTGGAGGCGACTTTTGGAGCCATAAAACACAACCGGGGCTTCCGTAGATTTATGTTGAAAGGACTTCAAAAAGTGGAAATAGAAGCTGGATTGCTTGCTATAGCTCATAACCTGGCCAAAAAGGCGGCATAGGCTTAGGACAACTCTTGCCTTTTTGAAAAAGAAGCTTGCTAAACGTTAAATCAAAAACTCAATCCTTGTAAAAGTAAAAAGACCGCCTCAATCACTTTTGAGACGGCCTCTTTTAATTTATTCTTTAAAATGATCAGCTTCTGGGCTTGAATATTATTTCAAAATAATAATAATCCTCACCGGAACCTTTAGTGCCCTCTTCATTCGATAATTTAAGGTTTCCATTCTCCAAAACCACATCGTAAATTTCTACGAAAGTGCTTTCTTCGAATTCACTGTCAATATCATCATCTTCAATGGTACCGATCAGCGTGATTTTTGCAGTGTTGCTGTCATATGACCATGCGCCATCGAAAGTTTCTACTACCGTTTTTTCTTCATAAATCAGGCCGTCGGTACAATTTGTTTTTTCGTAGTCCCGTTCTTTTTCATATTCGCTGATCTTAAACTGGAATCCTCCTTCTTTTGAAAAGGCAGCGTATATGTAGTCGATTCTTCTCAGTTCCGTAACTTCTACCTCCTGGCTGGATTGATCATCACAAGGGATGGAGCTGGTATAGGTTTCTTCATTAGTTACACCTACAAGAGTCTCTTCCTCGTAGGTAGAACCACTGTATTCTTCGAATTCATATTGCGATACCATTTCCCACTCATTATCTGTTAGGAATGCACTCTCTTCACCCCCAAAAGCTAATACCGTAATACATTCTTCTATAATATTAGAGACCCTGCTCTCCTGATCATATACACAGTACAAAACACAAAATTCACCAGGGCTTAAATTGTCCGGGATACCGACAGATAATGTCAGATCTTCCATCGTTCTTCCTGTCTTTTGCAGTCGGCCAAATGCTATACGACCACCTGTGGCCAGTTTGGATGCCGGTACATCATAATACTCTGAGGCTCCTTTGACCTGAATATAAACTCCAGCTACATCACCTGAATTCGTCTCATTAATAGGTACGATCAAATCAGTTCCCGTGATTACTTTTAAATCACCTATATTTTCGTCCAATACAGGGGCAGCAGTGTCGTTTGAGGGTGCCGGAGGTGTTCCGGTCTTAAGAGTAGCACCTTCTACGGTAAGTGCATTGGTCACTTCATCCGGATTGTCTATGGCTACAGGGATCTTCTCTTCTTCTGCAGCAGGAGTATCATCATCACCGCATGCCGCTAAAAAAAATAAAGCCAGAAGGCTAAAAAGTAATTGATTTTTAAATAATTTGTTCATTCTTGATTGTGATTAATTAACACGTGTTTAATGCCTTACTACTTAATATAGTAACCAATTTATCAGATAGTTACTCTGTGCGAACTTGAGTTTGAAATAGGACTGGTTGTAAAAAACTCCGGATGAGTTTTTATAAAAACTGCTTATTCTTATCAAGTAATGGTAATGCCACCTTCATCTCTAAAGACGAAGTTAAAATGAGGTAACCACGATGATGTGTTTATTCGACGAGTAGTGGTGAAAGTACGTTGTAAAGGCAGTCGGGATAGATGTTTGCCATGAAAACGTTCCTATGGTTAAGGCCCCTATCAATCTATATCAATTGCTTGGCTCCAGCCGAGTAATCCCTATTGCAAAGGCCTCTGGCCGGGTTTAAGCCTTAAGTGACAGGCTGAAAATCTATGCCATAGGATAAATATGGAAGTTCCATAGTACTTGTAATCCTTTATAGGCGGCTGGAACGATTAATATCAGTTAGATAAAGAAACAACTCATTTTAATCCCCAGCATACGGCCAACTCTTCACGTTTAAATTGTTCAATCTGATCGTCTATGATCAGTTCAATTTCATGCCATAGCGAGATAATCCTTTCTTTTTTTGCTTCATCTTCCTCACAGTGGATCAAATGGTTAATGACCGTATGGTTCCAGGCGGCGAGGTGCTCCGAATTAAAATAACCTAAATAGCCAAGCTCTCGTCCGGACCCTTTTGAAATAGAATCCTGGATAACCTCGGAAAAGACCTTAAAGATGTGAGCAACTTTTTTCGCGTGTACGTGACGCGCTTCCCGGTTGAGAAAGTGGATGATCATTTTGCTGAATAATCCAAGGTCTTTGGGTGCGAAAGTAGCTTCGGTGGTCATAATGCGGGTGGGTTGTTAGTCTAATAGTGTGTAATGGATCAGTGGTTTTTCAATTAAAGATCGCCATAGCCGCACGCTCCGTTTCGGTTGACGTAAAAGTATTCAGTTTGCGTCTTACGATTGGGAGATTGCTTCTTCCTCGTATCCTCGGAATCGCAATGACGATGAGAAGGAAGTTATTAAATTAAAGTGAACGTGCTAAGTGTTTTCTTCCTTTTTTTGATTTGTGTATGGATGAAACGGGGGAGTTTATTGGGGGGTCATAAGTTAAGTGGTTTAGTGTTTTGTTTTTTGTTGATGAAATGAACCAGATGTGCTTAATGATACGTTGCCCTGGTGGCTTTTCTGTAGCTTTTGGTTGTTTGTTTATTCTATTTTGGTTGCCAGGTCTTTCCTCCATTTTTTAAAAAGATTGCAACACTCAAATCTACCTGCCCAATCCTTCCAGAAAATCGAGGTGAAAACCTTGTAGCTCGCAGTATATTTACCATTGCCTAGTCTTTAGGTCTGCCAGATTTCCCGGTTTTGTAGTAATGGACTTTGAAGTCAGTTACTTCATCTTTCAGCTTTTTATTGGCGTTTTCCAACAACTCGTTTTGGGTTTTCATGATTCGAAGTAGGTCATGCATAGCATTCAGGTTTTCGAGCTGGCATGAAACCAGTGCTTCTAAATCTGCTTTGGTGTATCTTCTCATAATCTGTGTTTTGATAGTGAATAGAATTCTTTCGATAATCGAAACAAATCTATTTATTATCGACAGAATAGACAAACAAATCTTTCAATATTCTACAAGAAGGTTTAAAAAGGCTACATTTATCTTTCGATAATCAATAGGTGTTCATGACTGAATTAGGACTTTACCTTACCAAGAAATCAGTGAATAAGGCAATGGTTTCGAGAAGAACCGGTATAAGTGAATCAAGACTGAGCCAATTAAGCTCAAATGAATCAACTCAACTTCGGGTGAGAGAATTATATCTAATAGCCTTGGCGATAGATGTTGACCCCTGTGAGATATTGAGAGAAACCTGCTGTGACGTAAAACTTCTACCAGAATGAATTGAAATTCGTAGATCGACATGATATTGAAAGATGGGCAGAACGATATGATTCAAAGGGGTATCTGCCATATTTGATTTCGGGACTCAATCTACTACACTTTTCCTGACGAACATTATAGCGATAGTGCCATGCGTGCTGATTTAGGGATAGTATTTGCAATCCGGGTATACTTTAGAGGTAGCTTTTGGGGTATGGATACCTCAACATTTTACCATAAGGGCTAATTAAAATAAGTTCACCAAAAATATGCGCATTACAAATGCTGAATGTTCAGCCTTAGAAGAAAATGAGAACGCATTACGCTTTGCTAAATGCGCTCCAGAAGGGGTGATTTAATAATAATTTCTTGACCTATATACAGGTCAAGAAATTCATCAATTTGTTTGCACTTTTGAGGTTAATGAAAAACGACCCACAATTTCTTGAAGCTCTCGGCAAGAGAGTGCAACAATTGAGAACTGAAAAGGGGTTTACTCAGCAAGAGCTTTGTGACAAAGCGGAAATTGCCCGGAGCCAGCTTACCCGGCTGGAACAAGGCGATTTAAACATTACTGTAGCTACTCTTAATGCATTGGCAAATGCAATGAGTGTTTCTCCCAAGTCTTTATTGGAATTTTGATACAGCGTTTGTCTGAGGGGTGGTTTCAATTTTAAAAGCGGTAATAAGTGCCGGTTGTGTTATTATTGATATCGTATGTAGAGATTTCTGTTAAAACCGGCAACAAATTGCTGATTTAACTCGATTCGAGTGAAAATAATGGCGATCCTTGTGAAATCGGCAATAAATTGCTGGATATGGATAAGAAAAGTATAGGAAATACCATCAGAGAACGACGAAGGTTTTTAAAGGGGTTACCCAGGAAGATCTATCAGATATCGCAGGAGTGTCGGAGAGAACACTGTGCAATATTGAAAAGGGCCTGGCTAACCCTGAATTAGAAAGTTTGATGCATCTTTTTGACGTACTCGGGCTTGAAATGGAAATTAGAGTGATCAAATGAATCAGGCAGTAGCAGCTTGCTATAGTATACCATCATAAAGCAGTTCACCATCTCATCTATCGTTCTTTTTAAAGGAAGAAGTAAAGCATTTATAGTATAAATATTATCAGGACAGACTGCGATGATTCGCCATGGGTACGTGGAGAACTTAACCATTGAACCGGTACTGCTGCCAACCAAACAAAGCCACAACCAGTGCAATGGTCATAATGATAGTATAGCCTACCGCAGCCAGGCCAAACAACTGAAAACCTACAATAACCAAACTCCCAATTACCCAACCGGCGTCCAGAAAAATGATCGTAGTGACTAAGCCTTTATTGTCGGACTGCCTGACTACCACGTAAATCAGAAAGACCCCAAAAAGCAACAAATTCCCTCCAAGAGAAGGGAGTACATAAGGTTGTTCAAATCCAAAAAGTCGCTGCAAAGCATTATTTGCGGTTAGGCAGGCAGTGCCATTGATGATGGAGAAAGTGGCATTAGCGGATAACCATTTTTGTATCGGACTCATATCGTATTATTTTGTTTATACAAAATTACCAGATAGCCCTCCTGTAAAATTGTTCGTTGACGACAACAAATCAATATCTTACGACAAGCTGTTTCAATACCCCTGCGGATGCTATACTTTTAGTATATGGATAATTTCTTCATAGCCAAATCAATCATGGATCACCTGGTGCAATTTGCCGGACAGCGAGGAGTGCACGCTGATGAAGTATTTGAAGGTACGGGCAAGGGTTCACCGGAATGGGCTTATACGGAAACAGTACCCTTTGAGAAATTTGCAGTATTGTACGAATTTGTAGCGCATAAAACAGGCGACAACGCGCTGGGACTACATATTGGAGAGCTTTATAACCATGCGGCCATGGGTGTGGTCGGGCAGCTGATCGTGGTGAGCAGGACGGTCCGTGAGGCCATCACTAAGGCTTGTGAATACTTTAACCTGATCAGCAACGTACTGCGATTAAACTTAGAGATAAAAGGTCACCAGTTTCATCTCATTTTTGAAATGAACACGGCATGCCGGGAGGTATTTCCTGTTGCCTCCGGGCATTTCATTATCTCTTCCATGGTTTTTGCCTCCCTGGAACTACAATTTCTTACCGGAAAGCGGTACGGTCCGCTGGTGGTAAGCATTGGACGTGAGGGCGAAAATAAAGCGGAATACGAACGGGTATTTAAAACAAGGATAGCATACCATGATGACGGCAACTATCTCATTTTTGATAAAAAGGTCCTGGATGAGCCGGTCATTTATGCAGATTACGAGTTGCTGATCGCACTGGAAAATGTAGCCCGTAAGCGATTGATGGACCAGGAGAGCGGCAGCTCACCGTTTACAGAAAGGCTCAAAGTAATGATCTATTCCATGCTTGACCCGGGCCTTCCCTCCCTGGAAAAAATAGCACAGAACCTGAATATGTCTCCGAGAAGCCTGCAACGGAAGTTACAAGCCGAACGAACCAGCTACCTCAAAGTGTTGGAAGAGGTGAAAAAAAACCTAGCCATTGATTACCTGAAAAAGGACTTAAGTGTAAAGGAGGTGAGCTACCTGATGGGTTATCATGAACCAAGCTCTTTTGTTCATGCTTTTAAAAAGTGGTTTGGGAAAACGCCTTTAAACTTTAAGGCACTGCTTTGACGTATACGGCGGGCGGTGAAATAATACCGTTTACCAATAAAGGTTTCCGGTTTGCCCTAAAATAAGATATTTTATGTGTAAAACGGTCAATTTATCATCAAAGACCAACACTCTGTTACTTAAGTCACATAAGCGCTAAACCGGGTTGCCAGGTCTTGAGGGTTGGGGTAACTTAGGGTAAAAATACCCGGAGATGAAATACTTGTTTTTCCTGCCCTTAGTCATAGTATTAGGCTGTTCTAACCCAAAGGATCCAAAAGAAAAAACGGTAGATATTGCCCCATCGGTTAAAAGTGTGGCTTTGAAGCAGGGCAATCGCATCTCCTCTCTGGCTCAGCAGGCCCTTGGGAGCCAACTCATGAAAAAAATAAGTACTCAGAGCCCTGAGGCTGCGGTAGAATTTTGCAACCTGACGGCGTACCCGATTTTGGACTCCCTTAAAACCGGAATGGAGGTAAAGATCAAAAGGGCCTCACTGAAAATGAGAAACCCGAATAATACACCGGATCCTGTCGAAGAAAAAATCATAAGATCCTACCAGGAACAACTGTCCAAAAAGGAAGACCTGGAACCTGTTGTACAGGTATTAAGCAAAAATGAACTGTTATATGCGGCTCCTATTCGAACAAAAAATAAGATGTGCTTAAGCTGCCATGGTATGGGTAATGATCAAATAACGGAGAGCACACTTTCCAGGATCAACACACTTTATCCTGATGATAAGGCGAAAGGGCACAGGGTAGGGGATCTGAGAGGGATCTGGAGTATAACTTTTAAAAAGGAAGACCTTTTGAAGCTTAAGACGGACAAGGAAGCTATTAACCTCGACGATGGGTTGGCGCTTATCCAACAAAACTGCTACTCTTGCCATTCGCCAAATTCAGCTTCTCACGATGACATTATAGCGCCTCCATTGGCAGGAGTAAAAAGCAGGTACTTAAGAGCAGCAGATGGTGATCAGGCAACTTTTGTTGCTCAAATGTCTGCTTTTTTGCTTGAACCAACTGAGGAGTCAGCTCTTATGCAAGGGCCTGTGAATCGTTTTGGATTAATGCCAAAATTCAATTGGAGCAAAGAAATGATCACGAAAATGGTGGAGTATCTTTATGAGAATGAATTGGAAGCGCCCCCCTGGTTTGAAAAGCGCCACCGGGAAATGCACCCTGAGTAATGGCTAACAAAAGGGTAGGGGTAGGCTATTTTGGAGTTTTACCTGATAAACGCCTATTAAATGTAATTGAACCGAATTCAGACTTTTCGTATTACTGTTTTTTGATGATCGCCTGCTTCAGCTTAAAGCCGGAATAAGCCAACAACAAAACCCATGGAACCCCGTGGAATAAAAGATCGAGGTAGTCCGTAAGCTCCATTCCTACGCCGCCCCCGGCCAGCCATTTTATCTTTCCTATTATATGGGGTTCAGGGAAAAATGGCGCCAGGCCTATCGTGACGCTTAACGTTATTAACAGATAAAGTGGTTGAATACTTTTTTTGCTCACGGTGGTAGATCAGTTCATACAAACCTGAAAAATTAATGGTAATGATATTGTAACCAAGGTTACAGTAAATTCACCGGAATGCAGCTATTTTAGTTTTACTTCTGGTTTTCTAACGTCCTTGAGGTTCCGGGGATATAAGGAAGAAGTAATTTCCCAATCGTTGAACGTGAGCCAATTCGTTGATCTAATTACTTTCTAAGTTCCTTTTTATTTCCTGCAATGTCTGCTGATAATTAGGATTTGCCGGTGCCAGTTCAACTAGTAACAGGCAGGTATTGTAAGCCTCTTGTAACTGTTTTGAGTTAAGCTCTGCCACCAGCCTGATGTATAACAATTCCTCGTTATCCACGAAGGTAAGTAAGGCTTCATTGATCGCCTTAATGGATTTGTCGTACTGCTTGTTCTGCTGAAGTATAAGTGCATAATTATAATGAGCGCGAAGAATAGCAGGAGTTCTTGAGCAAGCCTGCCTTAAATATTCAATGGCTTTTTCATTTTTACCCGTTTCGTGATAGAGTAAGCCCAGCATGTAATGTGGATAACTCACATGAGGCTCTTGTTCTATCACTTTCAGGTACAGCGCTTCTGCCTCAGACGTGTTTCCTTCCTTATATAAAAGCAGGGCCAGGTTCATACGTGCCTGATTATAGTGGTTATCTATTTCTATGGCTTTTCGATAGGCCCGGATAGCTCCGGTGACATCCCCTTTGGCCTCGAGGTATTGTGCCTTTCTTTGCTGTCCTGAGGTATGGTCAGCAGACATATCCATGAATGTCATATACTCTTGTTCTGCTGCCTGATATATGGATGTGCGCTGAGTATTAGGCTCGTATTTATTTACGTACTCCAGCGCTGATAGCCGGATAAGGCGGACAGGGTCTTCAAGTAGTGGTTTGATTTGTGGCAAATAGTTTCCCAAACCAAGTTGACTAAAAGCTCTTATCGTTTCATTTTTTACTAACACGTCCGGGTCATTAAGAAATTTTTCGATTTTCTTTACTTCGGCGGGGGAAATCCGGGACGCATAGTAATACATAGCCGTGGCGCGCGCTATTTCAGGATAGGTTTTATTAGAGATCAATTCGTGGAGTCTTTCCAGATTTTCATGATATCCGGCCAGCAGGTGATCGGAAAAATGGTCTTCGCGGGTTTCGCCGAAGTGAGAAACGATGACATCAGCTGCCCAATTAGGAGTTTTGTCCTTATGACAACCGTTACAGGCATTGGGTGTGCCGTATTCCACTGATTGGTCAGGACGGGGTACCCTGAAGCTATGGTCTCTTCTGAAATCATTGCCCATATAGAGTTTACCGGTCATATGACAGTTGATACATTGGGATGCTTCTGTATTTATTTTGTGAAAATGGTGCGACGGAGTATTGTAACCTGGCTCATGACAATTCAGGCAGAGTGCGTTCCCGGTTTTTTTTAACTTAAGGGAATGTACATTATGGCAGTCGCGGCATGTGATGCCATTCTGGTACATTTTACTTTGTACAAATGATCCATATACATAATCTTCATCAAGGATCTGTCCGTCCGGCTCGTACGTAGGAGTTATAATGAGGCTGGGATCGTAATGGTCCAGAAAATGCCCCTTGTAGTCAAAAAAAGAAGTGGTCTGGGCCCGACGCGAATGGCAACGCGCACATTTTTGTACCAACTCTTTTGGACGCATATTATTATGCATGTAGAGTGGTGGCGGGGTGCCCTTGGCATTAGTCTCATAAAACGTTACATGCTTATCAGCAGGGCCATGACAGGACTCACAACCTACATTGATCTCCTCAAAAGTGGTATGATAGGTTTCCGAGCCTACATCAAAATTTTTGCGTAGGTCTGTAGAGTGACAGTCTGCACAGGCAGTATTCCATTTCATTGCATTTCCTGTCCAGTGTAGCCACTCGTTAGGTGCGATATCCAGATCAGGTTGAAGGTCGAACCATTTTTTCTTTTCTGTATCCCAGGCGGTTTGCAGGCATTGATAAGCGCCCTTTGGAAATGCTACAATATATTGCTGTAATGGATGTATGCCAAAAGTGTATATAATTTGATACTCATGGGGTTGACCGTCACGTCCGGTGGTTTGTACGAAATATTTGTTGTCCTTTTGATAGAAAATACTCAGTACGCCGTTACTTAAAAATTTTGCCGAGTCAAAGTCAGCCAATATCGTACGGGAGTCGGCGACCTGCATTGCCTTGTCATGGTGAGAACCTTGCCAGTCCTGGTACTCTTTAGTGTGACACGATACACATGTTTTTGTTCCTGCAAATTTATGCTGAGGAACTAGTGCGGTCTGGCCTTTTTGATCTTCTTCATTAGTATGGGGCAGGTTGGAATCACAACCCAATAAAATAACAAGCCAAAGGACTTTTAAATGAAACGGGTATCTTAAGCATGATTTGAACATGGTAATACAGTTCACTTCTCCGGATTCGGTGGACAACACTTTATATATTTTGCCTGTAACAATGGCTTTCTGCTCCTACAAGTATCACTCAATGCTCTGAATAAGTGAGTACAAATCCAATGAAGAAATTAAAGCAGGCAAGGGTTATAGCGTTTTGTAAGTCTGGCTATTCCCCCCGCCCTATACAACTATATCATATGTTCATATCGCTAACGGTTCAGGCGTACTTAG
Source organism: Fulvivirga sp. M361 (assembly GCF_007097395.1). Classification (GTDB taxonomy): domain Bacteria; phylum Bacteroidota; class Bacteroidia; order Cytophagales; family Cyclobacteriaceae; genus Fulvivirga. The sequence goes on along the minus strand of NZ_VKDC01000007.1, from coordinate 93,426 downwards.
TGATATGATCTCTGATTCAAGCCTGTTTAATTCTCTTTTAAAAGCCTGCTGGATGGACTGAGATATCACATTTGTTTCTGCAAACAGCTGCTTATAGTAATTGATACCTTGTAGCAGGTTCTCTTTGAACGATTTGAAGTAACGTAATTTCTTTACTTCCTCCGTTCCGGTCGCTTTCAAAAGCTCGTCCTTCAGGTAGGTCACATAAAGCATGGCTTCTTTGATGAACACGTGAGGCCGGCTGTCGGAAGCAATAATATTGGTTTTTCCATAAATATGCTTTACCATTTCTCTCAGCGATACCACCCTGGAGAAGTAGGCCAGGTTAGGCCCAGGACAGACTGAAACAGCAGAGCCATCAGACTTTGTATTAATATTATTAAGTACCAGCGCAGAAGCTGCCAGACCGGCACACAGACACTCTTTGGCTTCTATGCTTTCAAGAGCAGTTGTGTATTCTCTACCCTTCAGCCCTTTGTTGTTCAACTCTTTTATTTTTAAGTCCTGGTACTGACGTGAAGCTGTACAGATAGATTTTTCTGTAAACTCACGGTTTAGCGCCAGGTATTTTTTTGGACATGAACTACCAGGTCTGTTTTTGCTGATCAGTTTTTGACGCTCCAGGTCCTTGGAATTTCCCCGAACTGAATTCATAGGTACCCCCAAAGGTGATTTCTCACTGAGATAAAGGTCTTTTTCCGTGGCTTTGGTAAGTATGTTCATGGTATCAATGTCCACATTGGTGGCCTCTGGTACCAGCAGGAAAGGAGTACCCCAACCTACACCATCTACTTCATAATGATCTAACAAAAGGTTGTGCTCTGAAGCATCCCCGACACCCCCTTGTGCAATAATATCCAGTGAAAAAGGTTGTTCAGGACAAACCATGTCCTTTTTCTCCAAAGCAGCTTTACAGATAGCAAATGTTTTTTGGATCAACTCATTCCGTTTGACCTTGAATTCTTCTAAAATAGGTCCCAATAAGTACCCCTCTGTGGCAAAGGCATGTCCACCACAGTTCAACCCGGATTCAATGCGATATTCAGATACCCAAAGCCCTCTTTTTGCTAAATACATACCCTGGATGAGGGCGGAGCGGTAGTCGCTGACCTTAAGTGCAATCCTCTTCTTGAAAGAGCCGGATGAGTCAGGGTAAAAGTCTTTAAAATTACCCATATAGGCATACAAAGAAGGATTGACTCCGGCAGAAAGCACGACGGTTGACTCCAGCTCACTTTTTGCAAAGCCTCTTAGTGCGGCAAGAGCGTCATTATATTCGACCGGAAGTTGCTGTTTTTTGTTATCGTAATTGATTTTATCCAGTTTGGTCATGATATTAACATCCACCGCACCTTTTACTATTTTTCTGCGTAGTTGCTCCTGCATTACGTAGCGGTCAGCGTTGCTACGTGTACGTATCATCTCCAGGTATTTTTGCTTCAGGCCCGAATCGTCTGGCAACATTTCGAAGTATTTGTCGATTTCACCGTTTTCTCCGAATTCCGCGTATTTAAGCTCTAGAAACTTGTCTTCCACCAAACCATTCATCAGGTTAAGATATTTTCTGATCCTCTCTGCCCGATGGTCGAGTGTTTTTTCGGTGATGAACTCATAGCTTCTGTTGTAAAGCTTGCAGTAATGACCTCTCATTTTTTCAACGAGGTCGTCATCGATAATAGATATGGCAGATGTTATACCATATTTAGCCACTTTTAAAGGTGTATCGATGGTAAAACTTGTCCCCATGACAGGGATATGGAAACTATGAGGTGTATTTTTCATGTAAATCAATAATGAGTTTTGATACAAAAGAACGTTTTGCCCTAGGCTTAAACTATGATTAAGATCATACTATAAGCTTATTATCCGCACTTAGAGTGGGCGCAACTTTTACATTTTAAGCAGCCTTCTTCATATACCAACCCATCCGGGTCGCCACATTCCGGACAAGCGTGTCCTTTGAGTTGTGTCCCATTAGGGATGAACTTTTTTAATGCCCTTGAAACTCCTTTTTTCCATGTATTAATAGAATCGTCGTAAAGATTAAGGTCATCCACCAGTTCTACCACAAAATGTATGGGCATACCATGGCGCAATACACTGGAAATTAACTTGGCATAATTCCAAAACTCCTTGTCAAAGGACCGGGACAGCCCTTCAATGGTTACGCGATAACCGTCTTTATCGAGGTATTTGAAATCATACCTGCTTTTTCCTTGTTTATTTCTTTTTTTGGTTACCCAGCCATTCACTACCCAATGTGGAAGGAAAAAAGAATCTTCCGCTTTACCGGTAAATATTTCATAAGGTTTATTGTTCAAAAGGCCTACTACTGCTATCCATTTTTCATTATTGTTTTGAAAGCGGATTACTTCAGCTTTGAGTTTTTTGGGTCGTTTGGGAGCTTGTGTTTCTACGATTTCGTTGGCTACGGACGTCTCTTTCTTATCTGTGGATATTAGCACTCCCTCTCTTGAACCGTCACGGTATACAGTAATTCCTTTTAGCCCCATTTTCCAGGCTTCCATGTAAATGTTGGCCACTACATCCGGTTCTACTTCGTTGGGCAGGTTGATCGTAGAGCTGATGGAATGCGTAACATATTTCTGTATTATAGACTGCATCTTCACGCGTTGTTTCCAATCTATCTCCTGTGCTGTGGCCTGGTAATAGGGGCTTTTTTCCAGACTGGTATGGTTTGTGGCTTCCATCCATTCTTTTACTTTAGGGTGATATATGGTAAATTCTTCCCAGCTGTCACCCATATCATCTACGAAATCGACTTTCACATTTTTTTCGCTGGGATTAACCTTTCGCCTGCGTTTATAAGAAAGTAAAAAAACAGGTTCTATACCCGAGGAAGTCTGGGCGAGCATACTCAATGTGCCTGTGGGAGCTACAGTACTTAATGAGATGTTTCTTCTGCCATTTGCCATCATTCTTTCATATACTTCCGGCAACTCTTCCTTCATCATTTTTACAAAGTCTGAGGATTCTTCTATTTCCGTGTTAAAGTCTTCGAATTTCCCCCTTTCAATAGCCATATCAATAGAACTATCAAATTCTGCCCTGCATTTTTCCTTCATGATATTTTCAGCCATCTCAATAGCGTTGTCTGAATCAAATTTCAGTCCCAGCGCTGCCAGCGTATCTGCCAGTGCGGTAAAACCGAGCCCTGTTCTTCGTCCTTTTTTCCCAGTATCGCGAAGCAGTTGCCATGTTTCACGTTCAATACGTTTTATAGGGCCGGGTTCAGGATCACTGTGGATTTTCTCCAGGATGCGGTCTGCACATTCCAGTTCAAGATCTACCAGGTCATCCATGAGGCGCTGTGCCTCGTAGGATGCCTGATAGAACTGCTCAAACCTAAATCTTGCATTATCAGTAAATGGGTTCTCTACAAAGTTGTAGAGGTTCATAGCAATTAGCCTACAGCTGTCACCGCCTTGCATGGCGATCTCCGAGCAGGGATTGGTAGAGACATTTTGGAACTGCGGATAAACGGAGGACGTAGAATAATTATGTTGCCTGTCCCAAAATATAAGACCGGGTTCAGCTGTTTGGTGGGCACACTCAATGATAATTTCCCAAAGGTCACGGGCCTTTATAGATTTTGTGTATTTTGGATCTTTAGATGTTATGGGCCAACGGTGTTGGTATGTGGTATCATTGTTTACAGCTTCCATAAACTCATCGGATAGCCGGACAGATACATTGGCCCCGGTGACTTTGGTGAGTTGCTGTTTCATAGTGATAAATTGCTCTACGTCCGGGTGAGCTATATCCATGGTGATCATCAATGCTCCTCTTCTTCCATTTTGTGCTACCTCACGTGTGGTATTTGAAAAGCGCTCCATGAAAGAAACCGCCCCTGTGGTAGATCCGGCTGCGTTTGATACCACACACCCTTCAGGGCGTAAACTTGAAATATCAATACCTACTCCGCACCGTCGTTTGAATAGCTGAACCAATTGCTGATCGGTGTATAAAATACCTCCATAAGAATCCTGGATCTCCGGCATTACGACACAGTTGGACAGAGAGGCCAGTTTGTAATCATTGCCCAGGCCGGACATAACACTTCCCTGGGGTATCACATACTTGAAATCCTTGAATAATGTATAGATCGCCTCTTCATCCAGGTACTTTCTACTTTGACCATATGCCGATAACCGGGAAGCGCTTCCATTCAGGTGGGTGGTATTCAAATAGTGTTCTTCTATCTGGGAAAATTTCTTTGCCATTCTCCTGTGCATATCATCCGGTGTCAGTTCCAGGTATTCACCTTTATGATTTGTCAGTGCATACTTTTTCATCCAGGTAGTAGCGGCCAGCTCATCGCCTTTGAAATATTCCAGGCAGGCATTTAATGTTTCTTCATAAGAAAAGGTACTATCGACTTTTTTGATGTCCTCAATTAGGGCTTCCATAGATTTTATATATTGTAACTGGTAATGATTAATGTAGCTTTATACATTTAATAAGAAGGCCGATGCCCATTTCCTAACGCAATTCAGAACTGAACATCAGCCAACTGTTTCTCAAGAATAGGCAGAAAAAATAGCGGTGTTTGGAATAAGATCAACACCATCTCTAACCTTAACCACAATGCAATATAACCCATGAAACCAGAGCCAAACTATGATGTGCATCATACGCTGACGATAATCAGTAAAAGATAAAATTCAGTCAGGAATAAGTAAAAAAACAGCACATGAAAAGTGAGGAAAATACCAATGATTGATCAATATTCAGCAAGCAATGATCCGTGAGTAAAACCTAACCATAAAATGGCCGTTGGCCCTTACCCAGAACCCAGAACCCAGAACCCAGAACCCAGAACCCAGAACCCAGAACCCAGAACCCAGAACCCAGAACCCAGAACCCAGAACCCAGAACCCAGCAAATTAATAGTCTAGCTTAGCGATGCTAAACAGACGCTCCATGTCAATAATCTTGATTTTTTTTCGGTCAAATGCTATCACCTGATCTTTTTTGAGTTGAGAAAGTGTTCTTATGGCTGTTTCTATAGTAGTGGAGGCCAGCTCGCCAATTTCTCTCCGACTGAGGGTCACGGAAAGTGTGACATTATCTTCTTCCAGGCCGAACTTTGCTTTCAACAGTAATAAGGCTCTTGCCACACGCTCCTTGACCTGGCTTTGAGAGACCGTGATCAATGTATCTTCAATAGTGCGCAGGTTCCCAGCCATTAACTGGATGGTACTGAAAGCCAGTTTTTTGTTTTCGTTAAGCTTGCTTAAAAAAACACTTTTGGAAATGTGGCATACCTGGCAGTCTTCAATAGCCGTAGCCGTAGCATTGTAGGGAGAATCGCTGAGTAACGCCTTATAACCGAGTACTTCTCCTTTTCCTGCAAACCGTATAATTTGCTCACGGTTTTCACTCCCCCATTTGGTGAGCTTTACCTTGCCGCTGTAAATGCAATAAAGCCCGTGTGAATGATTTCCTTCGTAAAATATGTTTTGACCTTTCTTAAAAACATTACCTCTTTTTGAGGATGAAAAGTCTTCAAGGTCCGTACGATTCAAACATTGAAACAAATCATTGTTATTTGTGCAATGTGTACAGGGCGGAATTTCAATAACCTTCATGAATGGTAATTTAAGGCATACGTACAAAAGATAATCTGTGACCCAACCATGCTGATGGGAGTCCAAAATTGTTGAAGTAAAGAGTGCTTTTTCATGAGATTAATCACTATAATAACCCATATTTATCATATGTATTTGTGATCCGTCTCAAAGTGCTTTTAGTTCAGCCAAATTAACTTTACCTGACCCTTAAAGAAATAAGCCTATTAAATATGTCCGGATTGCTTCATGAAGAATTGATCTGATGTGGTACACTTGTATCCATAAGCAAACCTATTGAAATGAGTAAAAAGAAAATGATCCGCGTGCAAACAAATGTGAGGCAGCAGTTGACTGAGGTTGTTCATTCGAAAAGAGACCTTAAGAATAGAAATACTTCCTTATTATAAAAGGGTACACCCATCAAACCTATGTTACATTTATCATTTAATATGACGTTTCATGCCCACTACAGATTTTTTAGTGATCGGCTCAGGGATAGCCGGACTTAGCTTTGCCTTAAAAGTAGCAGGAGCCTGTCCGAATTGCAGTGTAACTGTGGTTACCAAGGCGAATGAAGGTGAAACAAATACCAAGTATGCGCAAGGTGGAATAGCTGTAGCCCTGGACCAGTATGATTCGGCAGAAAAGCACATCCAGGACACATTAAAAGCCGGAGACGGACTTTGTGATGAAGAGGTTGTCAATTTTGTTGTACGGGAAGGACCTCATCAGCTGGAAGAATTAATGCGGTTGGGAACTAGATTTGACAGGTCTGATACGGGTGAGTTAGACCTTGCCAAAGAAGGGGGGCATTCGATGAACCGTGTAGTGCACCATAAAGATATCACGGGTTTGGAAATCGAGAGAGCATTGCTCAAAAGAGTTGCGACTATGAAAAATATCAGGCTCTTATCCCATCATTTTGCCATTGATCTGATCACAGAACATCATCTTGAGCAAGAATATACTGACGAGCGTACTTGTTATGGTGCCTATATTTTAAACAGTCATACTAATCAGGTCTCAACATGTACTGCCAGGACTACACTATTGGCTTTAGGTGGAATAGGGCAGGTCTATGGACATACTACTAATCCTGTCATAGCCACCGGTGATGGTATAGCTATGGCCTACAGGGCCAGGGCAGAGATTATGGATATGGAGTTTATTCAATTTCATCCTACTGCTTTGTATCAGCCAGGTGTTTCCCCTGCCTTTTTAATATCCGAAGCGGTGAGAGGATTTGGAGCCATGCTGAAAACAAAGAATGAAGACAGGTTCATGTTCAGGTATGATGACCGGGGAGAATTGGCCTCCAGGGATATTGTAGCCCTGGCCATTGACAAAGAGCTAAAAAATTCCGGTGACGAGTGTGTCTATCTTGATTGCCGACATCTTGAAATGGATGCATTTCAATCCCATTTTCCGACCATTTTCCAAAAATGTAAGCTGTTGGGCTTAGACCCGGCTAAGGATATGATACCCGTTCTGCCGGCCGCACATTATTTATGTGGAGGTATCAAAGTGGACCATTTTGGAAGAACATCCGTAAAGCAATTGTATGCTTGTGGAGAAAATGCCCGTACTGGGCTTCATGGGGCTAATAGATTGGCTTCTAATTCATTACTTGAAGCATTGGTTTTTTCCGAGCGATGTTTTCTTAAGGCTATGGAAGATAGTAGCTCTCCTATGGATTTTAGGGATGTTCCCGAATGGGATGCCAGAGGTACTATAACACCAAAAGAACATATACTGATCGCACATAACAGAAGAGAACTGCAGGCTATTATGCGTGATTATGTAGGTATTGTACGTTCAGACGAACGATTAAAACGAGCATCAAGCAGATTAGGTTTACTTTACAAGGAAACGGAACATTTGTACAAATCGTCAACACTGTCACCTCAGCTTTGCGAGTTGAGAAATCTCATTACAACAGGATACCTTATTGTATCACAGTCACTCAAGAGAAGGGTGAATAGAGGAGGATATTATAATGTGGACGTGTAACGGGGTTGAATTGGACCAATAGCTTTTCAGCCAGTAACAGAAGTGGCCAGTCCCAATGTTCTGACTTTGTCTGCAATGGCCAGTAGTTCTTCTTCCGAAACTTTGGTTAAGGAACTCAATGCCGTATCACGGTCAATAGAATATAACATTACCTCTTTAGGTTTTATCACAGCGAGTTTTTCTATCCACTGCCGCACCTCTTCAGGGGTTGTATTATCCACTAATCTTCCATTTATCTCACCTTTTATAAACATGGATTGGATACAAAAATCCCCGTTAAATGCTTCTTGTAAGTCATGGCACAGTTCATCCAGGGAAATTTCACCTATAGGTTTATTGATAAGCTGGAAGTATTCATCTGAGCCGACATCCAGTTTGAGTATTCTGCTGTCTACTTTTTTCAACCCTCTCATTACGGAGGCTTTTTTTAAGGTGGTGGCATTAGACAGTACGGCTATTTTAGCCTTTGGTACCCATTCATCTCTTAATGCGACCACATCATCTACGATCTCTTCAAAATGTGGATGTAAAGTGGGTTCTCCGTTTCCAGCGAAGGTAATGTAGTCTAAAGTACGTCCACATTTGACCAGGCGGGTCAGGATCTTTTCAAGTACTATTTTCAACGTTTTCTGATTGACAAATTTGTCTTTATCAGCATGATTGTTGCTCCAGCCACACTCACAATAGATGCAATCCAGGTTACATATCTTGGCCGTGGTAGATAACAAGTTCAATCCGAGAGAATCTCCAAGACGACGGCTCTTGATAGGTCCGAAGACCACACTGTCAAAAAGGAAGGTAGGCATAGACAGGACGGTTTAAAAAGTAACGATACTCTGATCTAATATCCGGACCGAAGTATAATGTTCAGCGAAGTTAATAAGATGGTACTTTGTTGGTTATGATGAATGTCATACCGTTTTATGCTGATTAAAACGGTTGCATAAGGGAATCAATGAGCAGGGGCCTTGAAACCTTATTTTTGGGTCACTTTCCATCTATCTATATCATATTATGAGCTAACATTTATCATGTTTTTAGTTCATTCACGGTTGTTCTTTTGCGTCCTCAGCATAATATAAAACTTTAAAGGACGCATGCAGGCGTCATCAGACCATCAATAAATATAAAAGATCACTAAAAGTTAATCATTATGATCCCTACACACATAGAACACCTCGGCATTGCAGTCAATAATCTTGACGAGGCGATCAATTACTACGAGGATGTACTGGGCCTCAAGTGTTATAGCATTGAAGAAGTGCAAGATCAAAAGGTTCGAACGGCTTTTTTCAAGGTAGGAGAAACAAAAATTGAACTACTTGAATCTACTACGCCGGATGGTCCGATAGGGAAGTTCATTGAAAAAAGAGGTCAGGGCATACATCATATTGCTTTTGCTGTTAATGACATCAACACGTCGCTCAAAACGGTTAAAGAAAAAGGTGTCCGGCTCATCGATGAAGAACCCAGACCGGGCGCTGAATCACTCGATATTGCCTTCTTACACCCAAAATCCACCTTTGGAGTACTAACAGAGTTTTGTTCAAAAAAAGCGAATTAATCATGTCGCATAGAGATAAGATAAAAGAACTTATTGATAAAAGGGCCGAAGCTAAGTTGGGTGGCGGGCAAAAAAGAATTGATAGTCAACATGCTAAAGGAAAGCTCACGGCTCGTGAACGTATTGCCTTATTGTTGGATGATGGTAGTTTCGAGGAATATGATATGTTCGTTACACACCATACCACTGACTTTGGGTTGGATAAACAAAAATATTTATCTGATGGTGTAATTACAGGGCATGGTACTATCGATGGCCGCCTGGTGTATGTGTTTTTTCAGGATTTTACAGTATTTGGCGGGTCACTTTCGGAAGCATATGCCGCTAAAATATGTAAGATCATGGATCAGGCGTTAAAAGTAGGAGCGCCTGTAATTGGTATAAATGATAGTGGTGGAGCGCGTATACAGGAAGGGGTTAAAAGTTTGGCCGGATACGCTGAAATATTCCAACGTAATATTATGGCTTCGGGCGTCATACCACAGATATCAGCAATATTAGGTCCTTGTGCCGGCGGGGCGGTCTATTCACCTGCATTGACAGACTTCATATTAATGGCTGATAAGACCAGTTATATGTTTGTCACCGGCCCAAAAGTTTCTAAAACGGTTACCGGGGAAGACATCACTGAAGAAGAGCTGGGTGGGGCCAAAGTGCATGCTACAAAATCCGGTGTAGCCCATTTTGTAGCCCAAAATGAGGAGGAGTCTACTTTACTTATCAGAAAGCTGATGAGCTACCTTCCTCAAAATAACCTGGAAGACCCACCTATTACTCCTTGCACGGACCCGATTGACAGAATAGATGATGCACTTAATGAAATAATACCTGAGAGCCCTAATCTGCCCTATGATGTTAAGGACATTATCTACACAATAGTGGATGATCACGAATTTCTGGAAATACATCGCCAGTATGCCAGAAATATAGTAGTAGGTTTCGCCAAATTCAATGGTATGCCTGTAGGTATCGTCGCCAACCAACCCAGTTTCCTGGCAGGGGTACTGGATATTGACGCATCTCGAAAAGCGGCCAGGTTTGTACGTTTTTGTGATTCTTTTAACTTACCCATTATCACATTAGTAGATGTGCCTGGTTTTCTTCCCGGCAGTGCGCAGGAGTACGGGGGTATTATACTTCATGGTGCTAAATTATTGTTTGCTTATGGGGAGGCTACTGTCCCTAAGATCACCATTATTTTACGTAAAGCTTATGGCGGTGCTTATGACGTAATGAGTTCAAAGCACTTGCGTGGTGATGTGAACTATTCCTGGCCTATGGGTGAAATAGCCGTAATGGGACCTAAGGGGGCCATAGAGGTATTGCACTTCAAAGAATTGCGGGCTATAGCAGATGATGAAGAGAGAGAAAAATTCATCACAGAGAAGGAAGAAGAATACCGTACCAAATTTGCCAACCCGTATGAGGCGGCACAATACGGTTATATCGACGATGTGATAGAGCCACGAAATACCCGGTTCAGAATTATCAAGGCGCTGAAGACACTGGCCACTAAGAAAGACTACAATCCACCTAAGAAACATTCAAACATTCCACTTTAGACGATATGGATATAGTATTCGATACGTCGCTGGTCCATGAAAGCACTATTATGGTTGCAGTGATAGGTTATGTAACAGTTTTCACCTCTTTGGTACTGCTTTTTATGGTTTTTCGCTCATTGCCTAAGCTGATCGCCGTGCTAAGTAAGATGAGGACCAAGACCAAGGAAACGTTGGCAAACAATGGAAACTGGCAAAAGAAGCAATCTGAAGTGACCGACATTTCAGGAGAAGTAAATGCGGCGATCAGTGCTGCTATACACCATTATCTTAACGAAATACACGACGATGAGGATATGGTACTCACTCTGCAAAAAATGTCCAGGACATATTCACCCTGGAGCTCAAAAATATATTCGGTAATAAATTTTAGACGATAATGGCTAAAAATTACAAGTTCACTATAAATGGCAACGAATACACGGTTGATATTCAATCATTCGAGGGTAACCTCGTAGAGCTGGAAGTAAATGGGACACCTTATACCGTGGCCCTGGCGGAGGATGTTAAAACTCCCAAAACCCCAAAACTGGTACGTGCAAAAACACCTAAAACAAATACGGTCAAACCATTGACCTCTTCTGCCGGGTTGAGTAAAATCACTGCACCCTTGCCCGGTGTAGTCATAGAAGTCAAAGTGAAAGAAGGAGATACTGTGAAAACAGATGAGACCTTACTCACGATGGAGGCTATGAAAATGGAAAACAATGTATTGGCAGAAAAAGATGGTATTGTAAAATCAATTAAAGTGAACCCGGGGGATAACATACTTCAGGGCGACCTGCTCATAGAAATAGAATAGTACTATGGAAGGTATTCATAAATTCTTCGAATATTCTGGCTTTACCAACTACACCTGGGGTCACCTGATTATGATAGGGGTAGGCCTGTTTTTTATATTTCTTGCCGTTAAATACAAATATGAGCCTTTACTTTTGGTACCTATCGGTTTTGGTATCCTGATTGGTAATGTCCCCTTTCTGGAAAACGCAGGTCTTAACCTGGGTATTTATGAAGAAGGCAGTGTCATTAATTACCTGTACCAGGGAGTACTGAAAGGGATTTACCCTCCGTTGATCTTCCTGGGAATAGGTGCAATGACTGATTTTTCTACCCTGATCTCGAACCCAAAACTTATGTTGCTGGGGGCGGCGGCTCAGATAGGTATATTTTTGACCTTTGTGGGTGCTGTAGTCTTAAACTTTAATGAGGCAGAAGCCGGAGCCATTGGTATTATAGGTGGTGCAGATGGTCCAACGGCCATTTTTCTTAGCTCAAAACTGGCGAATGGACTGAATGGAACTCAGAACCTTATCGGCCCTATAGCCATAGCTGCTTATTCTTATATGGCACTGGTTCCCGTGATACAACCGCCTATTATGAGATTGCTGACCTCTAAAAAAGAGAGATTGATCAGAATGAAACCACCAAGGGCCGTTTCAAAAACAGAGAAGATAATGTTTCCTATACTGGGATTACTGCTTACCGGATTTATAGCCCCAGGCTCTTTGCCTTTACTTGGGATGCTTTTCTTTGGCAATCTCCTGAAGGAATCAATGGTAACGAAAAGGCTGGCGGAAACCGCCAGAAATTCTTTGATCGACATTGTAACAATACTCCTTGGGGTAACGGTTGGAGCCTCAACACAGGCTAATGTATTCCTTACACCTCAGTCTATATTTATTTTTGTCTTAGGTGCGGTGTCCTTTATTATCGCCACTGCAGGAGGATTACTATTTGCCAAATTTATGAATCTGTTTCTCTCTAAGGATAACAAGATCAATCCTTTGATTGGGGCAGCGGGAGTGTCAGCTGTACCGGATAGTGCCAGAGTGGTACAACATGAAGGTTTAAAGGCAGACCCTTCTAACCATTTACTGATGCATGCCATGGCGCCTAATGTAGCCGGAGTAATTGGCTCGGCAGTGGCAGCGGGTATTTTAATGAGCTTTTTACTTTGATAATGCTAAAGGCTCGATTAAGATTTGAATGAAAGACAAGACTTGAAGTTATTACTAATCATTGAATGAAAATACAAATAGAAAGATCATGATAACCAAACCACAAGAGGCAGATCTGCTTAAGAACGAGATTAAAATAGTATCACCGGAAGAGGCAGCATCCTGTGTTAAATCGGGTGACAGGGTATTTATTCAGGGGGCTGCTATGACCCCGGAGCGTTTATCCGAGGCTATGACTGCAAGGGCGGATGAATTGGAAAATGTAGAGCTTATACAAATCCATACGGATGGAAAAGCACCCTACGCCAGCGAGGAATACAAAAAAAGTTTCAGAACCAATTCACTTTTTGTTGGCCCTAACCTAAGAAAGCCGGTAGCAAATGGTAACGCCAGTTATGTGCCTATCTTTCTAAGTGAAATTCACTTACTTTTCAGACGCAATATTTTGCCTCTTGATGTAGCGTTCATCCACGTATCACCTCCGGATGAGCACGGGTTTTGCTCATTGGGTGTGTCTGTCGATATTACATTACCTGCAATTCAAACGGCCAAAGTGGTGATTGCTCAGGTGAACCCACAGGTGCCACGTACACACGGTGACGGAATTATTCATGCAAGTTGTATCGATTGTGCTATTATGGTAGATGAGCCCATATTCTCGGCTCATGCACGCCCTCTTACTGCAGAAGATCATAAAATAGGAAGCTATATAGCCGGGTTGGTAGAAGACGGAGCAACTCTCCAAATGGGTATTGGGGCTATTCCTGATGCAGTGCTTGGTGAACTGGGCAATCATAAAAGACTTGGAATACATACGGAAATGTTTTCTGATGGCTTGATCCCCTTAGTAGAAAAAGGAATAGTAACCGGTGAAGACAAAGTGGTGAAGCCCAATAAAATAGTATCGGCCTTTGTGGTAGGCTCACAAAAAGTATACGACTTTGTACATAATAACCCAATGGTAGATATGAAAGAAGCTGCGTATACCAATGATACAGCCATTATACGTCGAAATCCAAAAGTGACCGCTATTAATAGTGCCATAGAAGTGGATCTTACCGGCCAGGTTTGTGCAGATTCCGTAGGTACGCGACAGTTTTCAGGAGTAGGTGGACAGATGGATTTTATTCGGGGCGCTTCACTTTCAGAAGGTGGTAAACCCATTATTGCGTTGCATTCTGTCACTAACAAAGGTATATCAAAGATAGTACCTCATTTAAAAGAAGGTGCCAGCGTAACCACTACCAGGGCCCACGTACACTATATCGTTACGGAGTATGGTGTGGCTAACCTTTTTGGAAAGAACCTGAGAGAGCGTGCCAAAGCCTTGATTGAGATATCTCACCCTGATCAACGAGAGTTATTGGAAAAGGCGGCTTTTGAACGCTTTGGAGGTTTATTGTAGATAAACCTGCTTCTTTGACTGACTATATGGCGGATATAACCTGATCAGTTTAAAATAGGGTCAATAGGTTTCTCCTGCGTTTTTTGGATACGAGGTTCAAGGAATGAACCATAGATTCTACATTCGTCCAATCTACAGGAGTTTACCATTTTACCCTCGTGTAGGCACATATCAGGGCAGTCATCGCACATATCAATTTTGCCATCCGGTAAGATATCAGGTGCCTGTATTATGCCAATGCCTAATACATTCAAAGGTTTAAAGAATCTTATAGGGTTCTTTAAACCTTGTTTGATAATATTCAAAAAGGCTTTTCTTAAAAACTTGTCGAATGGTGACAACAATAATATGGCCTTTCCCACTTTGCGGTTTGGGTAGACCAGATATGAGCCGTTGAAGAAATGATGGAACGTTTGTATTAACTCCATGGCCTTTTTCCCATATCCACCATATATCCGACCACGCTTATCCACAATCATATTTCCGATGAGCCATTTGAAAGAGGTGTGATCTTCGGTGCCTCCGAGATAGCTGGTAGCCTCATACCCGGGAAAGTGTGATTTGATCAAAGAATACAGGTCTTTTGAGGTGATTGCTGGTGTTTCATTTGAGCTGTTATTTTCCGAAGTATACCCCAGGCTGTCAGCTCCTACATTTACTTCTTTTCCGTTAGCAAAATAGGTTATTCCTTTGGTGGGCATCATCCGGTGAGTGATCAAAGATATACCACTGACCAGGTTAGAGTTGTTGATGGCCCATTGGATAAATTCGGGAACCTCGTTGTAATTCTCAGCGTGGACGGTAATCCCAAAACTCGCATTGACCTTGGCTTTGCAGGCCATTTTTGCATAGTGGAGTCTCAGGTCACTCAAATTCATTTCACTCTCAATTTTTTTCTTTTTGAATTCCGGGCGTATTTGTGTGGTATCAATATGAAAACTAAAGCCTGTAAGCCCTGCCTTTTTTAATTGAGAGATCATACTGTCATTAAGAGCATAACCATTGGTCAGGATCACACATTTCATCTTCAGAAATTTGATGAAACCTACAATATCAATAATATCGGGATGTAAGATGGGCTCGCCACCTGCAAGAGAGATGTTATCACAGTTTCTCCACTTTTTCATGAAGTAAATCTCGGATTTGATCTGTTCGAGGCTTTTGTGGCCGTCACCCATTATTAATCGATAACAACCTTCACACTTGATGTTACATATGTCAGTGACTTCTACCCACCCTATGGGATTGTCATTGGCAGACCAGGGCAGTCGGTATAAATGGTTCTTTTTCAGTGAGGGAATAGCGCTCATTATGGTGGTATTTCTGGCTTTTTCAATTTATTTTAGATATTTAGACCTAAATATCTAAAATAAAGAACCGAAAATCAAACGTATCTTTCTTGTCTGTCAGTAACAATGGTTTAAATTGCTGTTAAACAATCGGTTAAGTGTATTTTATTCTTAGAAAGCCAGATTGGCGTTCTGATCCACTGCTCATTCACTAAAGCTAACGATGGCGTCTCCGTTTTTTACGTCTATACAGAGTTGGTAAATAGTCTTTTCACTCAATAAGTTTTTTATTTTTTCTTTGACGAGCTGGTAATCGAAATGTATGGGACAAGGATACTCATCTGAGCATTCCTTAAGTCCGATACCACATCGGTCAAACAGATCCGACCCATCTACTATTTCCACTATTTTTAATAAATACATGTTGTTTGGGTCATCGACTAATGAAAACCCTCCCTTAGGGCCTTTGGCAGAATCCAGGACTTTATGTTTGACCAATTCCTGTAGAACTTTACTCAAAAAGTGAAGGGGGATTTTTTGAGCTTCGGCTATATCTTTTAACCCTACGGGCCGGTTTTTTTGGGCGTTTAAACATATGTATAAAATAGCCTGTAAGGCATATTCACAAGACTTGGAAAACATATAATGTAATTACTTGTGGGATTTAAAAGTTTTTCAAAGCGGGTAAAACTAAAGAATTATAGCCATTTGCGAATTTGTTTGTTTAGGGATACTATAATTTCATGATAGCCTTCCGGTAAAAATCTCAAGTATTATTAGATCATATATTGTTCAACCTCTTTGCATTTATGACGTATATGTACCATATTCGATGTTCTGCCATTGGTTGTGTCATATGCCTAACGTTAAATTTACACCTAACCTCAAGCGTTTTTATCCTGATTTAGATACAGGTCAGTTTAATGGGGAAAATGTGGCAGAATTACTCGATAATATCAATCAGAAGTATTCAGGTATCAAAGATTACATCGTCGATGAGCAGGGTGAGTTAAGGAAACATGTTAATATTTTCATTGGTAATGAAATGGTTAAGGACAAGATAAAACTTACCGACCATTTGAGTGATGATGACGAAGTGTACATCTTACAGGCCTTATCAGGAGGCTAAAAGAGCGTAAGAAATTTAGAATTGCATCATAACATCATTACTATGAAATCAAGAAAACTACTCTTAGGCACGCGTAAAGGATTAGTTGTTTACAAGGAAAGTTCGGGCGGATGGAAATTTGATCTCCTGGCTTTTCGGGGGCTTCCTGTTTCCCTTACTATGGTGGATGACAGAAATAATATCTGGTGGGCTTGCCTTGACCACGGACACTGGGGATGTAAACTGCATAAATCCATGGACGAGGGAAAAACATGGTTAGAGCTGACAACTCCTAAATTTCCGGAAGGAGAGGAGGTAAAAGATGGTGTGCCTGCGGCGGTTAAATATCTATGGGCTTTGTCGCATGGAGGAGTAGATAATGCCGGTAAGATATGGTTGGGTACTGAACCGGGAGGGCTATTTGAAAGTACTGACGATGGTGCTTCTTTTAAGCTCAACCGTGGTCTTTGGGATCAACCTTCACGTAAAGATCAATGGTTTGGAGGAGGTAGAGATTATGCCGGAATACATTCCATATTGGTTGATCCACGTAATAGCGACCATATTTATGTGGGGATAAGTGCAGCAGGTGTTTTTGAAACTGTGGATGGTGGTAAGAACTGGGAAGTAAGAAATAAAGGACTGAAAGCAGATTTTTTACCTGATCCGGATGCTGAAGTGGGTCAAGACCCGCACTTACTGGTTTCTTGCGCCAGTAACCCGGACGTGTTATGGCAGCAGAACCATTGTGGTATTTTCCGATCTATAGATGGGGCTAAAACCTGGGAAGAGGTGAGCGAAAAAGAGGGCCCTGCGAAGTTTGGTTTTGCCGTGGCAGTAGATGATAATAATGCGGATGTAGCATGGGTAGTGCCAGCGGTTAAAGATGAAATGCGGGTGCCGGTGGATAATGCACTTTGTGTATGTCGTACCGATGATGGTGGAAAAACGTGGAAAGACCTTAGGGAAGGCCTTCCTCAAGAGCATTGTTTCGATATCATTTATAGACATGCCATGGTGCATGATAATGAAACGGTTGCTTTTGGTACTACTACCGGTAACGTTTACTTATCGCATAATCGTGGTGATAATTGGGAAGTTTTAAGTCATCATTTAGCTGCTGTTTATAGTGTGGAGTTTACGCAAGGTAGTATTTAGGTCTTTTGAGGTCTATTATGATTGCAAACATTAATTTGATTAAATTTTAATGTTTACTTGGTCTTTTTGGTTATTTTTAATGTCTAAAACAGATTCAAACATTAAAACAAACTCTTTTTAATGTCTAATATCTATTACCCCATTAATCCTGACCGCAACGCTCCCTGGAACAATTTACCTGAGTTACCCCTCTCTCCGGCGTTATACCAAACTGTTGAAGTTTATGAACAGCTTGGCAAGGCAAAAGAAGCACTTGGAAAATTATACGGCAGAAGCATTGCTATCCCCGATCAAAGTGTACTCATCAATTCTATCAGTTTACAGGAGGCTAAGGCCTCCAGTGAGATCGAAAACATTTTCACAACAGATGATGAGCTTTATAAAGCTTTTAGTGAACAACATGATGAGCCATCTGAAGGGGCCGTAAAAGAGGTGCTCCGTTATCGTGAGGCGCTTTGGCGTGGTTATGAATACCTTAATCAAAATGCGGAATTTGATTTGGCTTATTTCATAGAAATGTGCCATGTAGTGAAACAAACTAATGAAGGCTTTCGACCGCATTTTGCACAGACTTATATACGTCAGGGAGGTAGCGGACCAAATGCCGGCACACCTATTTATACTCCCCCACGCGGTAAAGGTATCATAGAGGAGAAGTTGCAAAACCTGCTGGCTTTCATGAATAATGATGAGCAATATCCGTTAGACCCCTTGCTGAAAATGGCAATAGGACATTTTCAGTTTGAAGCTATCCATCCTTTTAGGGATGGTAATGGTCGTACCGGCAGGATATTTAATATTCATTTTTTAAATAAAAAAGGGTTGTTGGATTATCCCATCCTTTTCTTAAGTCGCTATATTATCCAGCATAAAAATGAATATTATAGTGCGTTAGCGCGTGTATCACAGCAGGGAGATTGGCAAAACTGGATTTTATATATGCTTAAAGCTGTTGAAATGACTTCTTACCTTACCTTCGAAAAGATCAACAGGATCGTTGCGGCCAAAGAAGACATACAGCAGGTAGTTGAAGCAGAAACAGATAT
Organism: Fulvivirga sp. M361; assembly: GCF_007097395.1. Lineage (GTDB taxonomy): Bacteria > Bacteroidota > Bacteroidia > Cytophagales > Cyclobacteriaceae > Fulvivirga. The sequence continues at coordinate 74,729 of NZ_VKDC01000007.1, read as the reverse complement.
CAGGAGGCCTGATCAACTCCTGAACCTTATTTTCTCACAGCCTTATACGAAAGTAAAGCATCTTACAGATGAGAAGCTGTATGCCGAGAATACCGCACGTAACTACCTCAACGTACTTTCCGATCTGGGTGTGTTAGAGAAGAAATCTATTCAGGGCCATCATTATTATATTAACCTGGAGTTGAACAGTATTCTGGCAGACTGAGTGCGGAAAGTGTTTATTTAGCGCCAAGTATTCTGAAGGGCAGCATAAATATGGCTTCAATAAGTTTAAAAACCCCACCAACAGCAATACCTAAAAGGCGGAAGGGTATTGATATGAGCCAGATAACAGGAAAAAGAAACAACAATAACAGTGCTATGGGCCAGCAGAGGACCAATAAAATGCACCATAAAATAAGGCTGGTTAGAAATCTCATAAGTTTGTTTTTGACCTCATTAATTCAACGGGAAAATTAAGAAAAAGATATCTTTTGTTTTCTGTCTGACACTACTTTGAATCACTTCATTCGTTAAGAGCATAACACTTTTAACCTATCCTGATGTATAGCGTTACACGCAAACCAATTTTAGCTCGTCTGTCAGCGTTGGTTTTGGGTATTTTTATTTACACTAATACACTTTCACAAAAACAACTGCAAAAAAACGGATTTAATTTGTCTGATCTCACCATTTCCTTCAGTGAGATCAAACAAGGTGGCCCTCCTAAAGATGGCATTCCGGCCATCAATCACCCCAGGTTTGAAAGTGCTTCCAATGCTACTTTTATCAAGCCAAATGATTTAATCATAGGGGTAGAAATAAATGGTATAGCAAAAGCATATCCTATAAAAATACTGAATTGGCATGAGATTGTGAATGATGAGATCTCCACCAGACCTGTAGTAATAACTTACTGTGCGTTATGCAGAAGTGGCTTGGTATTTAATGCTTGTGTGAAGGGAAGAGCTTATACCTTCGGTGTTTCAGGGTTGTTGTATAATAGTGATGTGCTACTTTATGACCGTGAAACACAATCACTTTGGTCGCAGCTTATAGGGGCGTCTGTAGCAGGAACGAATTCAGGCAAAGCCTTAGAAGTTATCACCTCACAAATGGTGACCTGGGCCGAATGGAAAGAACAATACCCTAAGACTTTAGTGCTATCCACTGAAACCGGTTACGTAAGAAATTATGATCACTCACCTTATTCAGCCTATGGATTAACAGATCAATTGATGTTTCCGGTGGAGCATGAAAATCACGTTTTATTGAATAAACAACTGGTGGTAGGTATTGAGCTGGACGGTGAATATATAGCTTTCCCTTTTTCTCGTTTACGTAAGAAGAACGCTGATAAGGTGTATAAGGGACTCACGGTACAATTCGATAAGAAGAGGCAAACTGTAGTAGTCTTTAATCAAGTGGGGGATGTCTACCCAAGTGTTACGCTCTATTGGTTTGCCTGGTATGCCATTCATCCTGATACTAAAATTTTTCCTGCTAAATGATGTCTGTCGTAGCGATCGGCTACTAATACTTCATCCCTCTACCATTGGCCTGGTGAATTTATTATATTCAGGCAACGATAAAGAGATGACCATAGATTTAAGTAATAAAGTAGTACTGGTGACCGGTGGCAGTCGTGGAATAGGGGCTGCCATAGCACGATCAATAAGTGAGTGTGGCGGAATCGTAGCTGTACATGCCAATGCCAATTTGGATTCAGCCAGAGCATTGAGCACTGAAATTGGTAAGAATTCACAGGCCTTTCAAGCAGACCTCGGCATAATGAAAGAGGTAGAGCAACTCTATCAACAAGTGTTAAAAGAGTATGGTCGAATCGATGTCCTGGTCAATAATGCAGGTATTGCGATAAGTGCACCTATTGAGGAAGAAAATACAGATTGGCTTGAAAACTGGAATAAAACCATGACAGTGAATCTGACTGCTACGGCTTTGCTATGTAAAATGGCCATATCTGATTTTATACAGAGGGAACATGGCATCATCATTAACATAAGCTCACGTGCGGCATTTCGTGGTGACCAATCAGAGTACCTGGCATATGCTGCTTCCAAAGGTGGAATGACCGCACTTACAAAATCAATCGCCAGGGCCTATGGTAAGCAAAACATAACGGCCTTTGGTGTAGCGCCGGGTTTTACGCGCACGGATATGGCCCAGGATTTTATTGACACCTATGGAGAAGGGTATGTACTAAATGATCTCTCCTTAAATGAACTGACGGAACCTAAAGACATTGCTCAAACGGTTGTCTTTTTAGCCAGTGGATTAGCAAAACATGCCACGGGAACCACGATTGATATCAATGCCGGAAGTTATGTGAGATAAGAACTTACAGGTGAGTAACCAAATTGCTTTCTACTCACCTGTAAATCAAAAGGGTAGTATATTATTTACTACTACCAGAACCTGATCCTGGCTTAGCAATACTGTCGCGCATATCAGTATCTGCTTTGATATTTTCCATTTTATAATAGTCCATGATGCCGAGATTACCGCTTCTAAAAGCTTCCGCCATTGCCCTTGGCACTTCTGCTTCCGCTTCAATTACTTTAGCACGTGCATCCTGTGCCTTGGCTATCATTTCTTGCTCTAATGCTACTGCCATTGCTCTTCTTTCTTCTGCTTTTGCCTCTGCCACTTTCAGGTCAGCTGAGGCCTGGTCCGTCTGAAGCTTGGCACCGATGTTAGTACCAACGTCTACGTCAGCAATGTCAATAGAGAGTATTTCGAAGGCTGTGCCTGCGTCAAGACCTCTGCTTAATACTACTTTAGATATTTTATCCGGATTTTCCAGTACTTCTTTGTGAGTTCCTGCCGAACCAATAGAGGTCACAATACCTTCACCTACACGAGCCAAAATGGTATCTTCTCCGGCACCACCCACAAGCTGTGAGATGTTGGCACGTACCGTTACTCTGGCGATAGCCACTAGCTGGATACCGTCAGCAGCCACTGCAGCTACTTTTGGGGTAGTAATTACTTTTGGATTAACAGATATTTGTACCGCTTCAAATACATCTCTTCCGGCCAGATCAATAGCCGTAGACTGATTAAAAGACAGTTCAATATTGGCTTTGTCAGCTGAAATAAGGGCACGAATTACATTGGGTACATTTCCACCAGCCAGATAGTGTGTTTCAAGTTCACGTGTGGTCAGTTGAAGGCCTGCTTTAGTGGCTGTAATCAAAGAGTTTACAATGACGCTCGGCGGAACTTTCCTGAAACGCATTCCGATCAGTTCACCAAGTGTTACCCGAACCCCTGAGAATATTGCTGTAACCCAAAGCCCTACGGGAATGAAGTAGAAGAATAATAGTACACCTACTATCCCTAAAAATATTAAACCTATTAAGAGTATTCCTTCCATGCTATTATATTGGTTCTATGATAATATTGTTGATGTCAATTTTTATGATTTTGATTTTTGTGCCTGGTTCTATGTAATTGCCCAATGACTTTACTTCATATTCTTTTTCTTTGAATTCAGCTTTCCCAATGGGTTTAATGGTGGAAATTGCCATTCCTTCATCATTAATCTTCAATTCATTTATTAGCCCTTCATTTACCTTGCTTTTTATAGCACTTTTTAGTGAAAAACGCTCCCAGGTTTTGGACTTGAAACTAAAATATAATGATACAGCAAAGAAAACAGATGAACCCAGTACAAATAACCAGCCAGTACTGCTGCCAAAGTAACTAAAACTAAGATAAATCCCGAATAGGGAGGCAACAAAACCAAGTATTCCGACCACAGTGGTACCCGGAACAAATAAAAGTTCCAGCAGGATCAAAAAAAGCCCTAAAACTACTAATGATATTACCGTGGTCCATTCAGCCATAAATACGCGCGAGTGCGCACTAAATCTAATGAATTTATTAAAGTGTAGCTTTCACCCATTGGGATTTTTTCATTCCGAGGTAAAGTTTTTTATGCTTATTGTAGATCAGCTGATCATAGATAGCGGGAATTTTGTCTACTCCTTCATCGGTGATCAACCCATATTGATTAAACTTTTTTATAATAACAAAGCTATTATCCAGGTCTTTGAGATATTCGTACTTAACATTTACAGCCAACTGACCCATGGCATCGAGTAAACCAAACAGGTTGTTTCTAGTTACCAGGTACTTACCATTTTCCAGTCGTTCTAACCCTTCGAAGTCATATGAGCTAAGTTTTTTACCTTTTTGATTGATCATGTTATACCCTTTCGCTGAGGTAACAATGGATAAGCCATCGTTAAAAGGAGTTACCCTGGAATACAATGGCTGGACTTTTATGTTTTCATATTTATCAATGAACCCCCAGCGCTTATTGAGTTTAAATGGAGCCAGTCCTTCTTTGAAATTACCTACATCTTCATAACGATTAGACACTCTTAGTCGATTTCTATTATCTATAAAACCATACAGGCCATTGATTTTTACCGGGTACAGCCCTTCTGATGGTTCTCTTACCTCTTCAAATCTTTCGTCACGAGGGCGTTGATAGGCTATACGCCCGTCAAAATCTATTTTCCAAAATTTTCCATCCTGAAGTTTTTCCAGTAGATAGTTCCCCCTTATTTCAATGTCATTTTCAGTAAAATAGACCGTGCCATTGGTAAGGCTTTTTAGTATAGTCAATTTACCTTTTTTGGTTAAATACAGATCATCAGTGAGTAATTGGATCACGGCTTTTTCGGGATACACTACCCATTCCCCCTTTTTATTAATAACACCGCTTTCACCGTGAAATCCCACCACTACTTTATCATGAAGAAAATCCCCGACTTTATCATACACAGCCCTGATCACCTCTTTCCCGGATTGCTCTATAAACCCCCAATAGCCATTCCTCCTTACCGGCCAGAGATAACCGGTCTTTTTACCTACTAATTCATACTTGTAGCTGGATTTTTTAATGCCAAGGGTATCGTAAATTTGCCAGAGTTTATAGGCATTTTGAGAAAATAACAAACCATGATCTAACTGCACCGAGTCAGCTGTAGCTGCCATCACTGGCTTGAATGTTCTATCCATTACGCCCCAGCGACCATTTTGATAAAAAACTATAAATCCGTTTTCGGCCTGCAACAGTTTGTGATACTTCTTGGAAGTAAGCGCTTTTTTATCCGAATCTATCAGCCATTGACGGTTATTTGACTCTACAAGGTAGTTTTGGCCAAGTGGAGTGATTTTGTCATAGGAATACCGATCTCCGGCCTTATGGTCTGTGTCCAGTTCTGTCCATTCATTAAATGAAAGCATTTCTATTACCTGGTCTTTAAGACGTATAGCTTTTGCTTGGACAGGGATTATTAACTTACCTTCTTTTCCAAATAATCCATAGGCATTGTCTTTTTTTACAGTGACATAACCCGGAGCAAGAAATTCAGCATCATCAAAATCAAATCCGGTCATTGCTTTTCCAAAGTAGTCATACAAGCCAAATTTGTTGGATGGCCCTTTCACAGCATACCAATGACTCACTTTTTTGATCTCTTTATAATCTATCGGGATCAACTCCCTGCTTCCCATGTCAACCAGTCCGTAACGTATGGAAGAACCTGATTTGTAGCTTACAATAGCACGTGAGTCAGAAAGGTCAATAGAGCTATATTTAAAGGGCAATACAATTTTACCTTCTACGTTAATGGCTCCTAAAAAGTCATAACCTGATACTTTCCCTCGCCGGGCAGCAATGAGTAACATCTGATTTGCCGGGTATAACTTTGTGTAAAGGCCATCTGTTATAATATTGTTTTCCAGGCTGATGAGTCCCCATTTTTGATTTTTTTTATACCCTATCACACCATTGACAGGTTCTTTTTTAGTAGAACTCCATCCTAGTTCATCATACGCTGCCGGTATTAGTATATTTCCCGAATCATCTTTAAGCCCTACTTTCCCTTCGGATTTAAAAATTTCGTAATCTGCTGCTAAAGAAACCGACAGTGTAAGGGAAAAAAATAAAACTACCCCAAGTCGAAAAAAAATATTCATGATCCTATCAAGCCATTCCTCTCTAAATTAACTATAATAGTTTGTTTAAACTTAATTTCAGGCAATTATGGAAGTAACTATTCTCGTCCGATACCTTCATTTTATTGGTGTTTTTACAATAGTGAGTTGTATTGTGGCGCAACATTTACTAATTGCTCCTGAAGTTTCACGTGCCAAAATGAAGCGGTTATTAGTGTTAGATCGGATTTACGGAGTTAGTTCGATCGTAGTGGTAATGGCTGGTCTCTCATTGTGGTTTTGGTTAGGTAAACCGGCTGAATACTATTCTAAAAACTGGATATTGTACCTGAAGGTGGGGTTGTTTATCATCGTAGGAGTCCTTTCTATTATTCCAACACGGTTTTTTTCCAAACATCATAAAGGAGAGCCTGATGATACGGTTGTAATTCCGGGTATCATCAAAAAAGTGATCCGTATAGAGTTATTGTTGATGTTCCTGATTCCCTTGCTAGCCACTCTTATGGCAAGTGGAAAGGGGTATTTTGGAGAATGAATTCTTCTCTTTCTGCTGCCAGGGCCGCACCGATGATACCTGCTTCATTACGGTTTTCGGCCGGTACTACTTGAGTGTCCAGCGTTAAGTATTCTTCAAATTTTTCAAACTTTTTGCTGACACCACCACCTAAAATAATGAGATCGGGCCAACAAAGAAATTCGATTTCAGTAAGGTATTGATCGATTCTTTTTCCCCATTCTTCCCAACTTAATGCTTCTTTTTTTCGTACTGAATCAGCTGCATAGTGCTCTGCTATCATACCGTTTAGCTTAATATGCCCCAGCTCTGTGTTGGGAAGAAGTTGCCCGTTCGTAAAAATGGCTGTACCTATACCGGTCCCTAATGCTACTATCAAAACAGTCCCCATTTTATCTTTTCCAGCACCAAATTGCATTTCTGCAAATCCTGCAGCGTCTACATCATTTACAAGATGGGTGCGGCACCCGGTGTCTTTTTCTATTTTAGTCGAAGCATTTAAACCAATCCATGAGTGGTCGATATTAGAGGCAGTTTTTACAATTTCATGTTTGATGGCGGCTGGAAAACCGCATCCCACCAAACCATTCCAATTGAACTCATTCACTATTTCCTCTATCGTATTGATAACCCTGGCGGGTGTGGCTGGCTGAGGAGTAGGGAGCCTGTAACGTTCATTGATCAATTGACCGGTTGTTGTGTCAACTACTGCACCTTTTATACCACTACCTCCAACGTCTATACCTAATACATTCATGTGCTCAAAATATAAAAATACTCAGGTAAATCAAATTATAGTACTCTTAGAATGCCAATATTCAAACCAAATATAATATACTGAAATTCCAATGTAAATACTTTGTAGCTAGTGATTTATAAGGAATAAAATATACAGATTAATCTTTTGTTTTAACAATTAATTTTGCTGCAACTGTGTTACTTTAAGCGTTATAAAAGTATTACTAAGTATGTAAAGTCAAATGTTATGTTCAATATTTCAAAGAAAGCACCCACCGATAAAAACAAGAGTCATTTAAAGAACCTCATGTCTATTGCTATGGCCGACGGACACTTGGCTAAGGAAGAACGTCACATTCTTTTTTCAGTGGCTCATCGTCTGGGCATGTCAGATGAAGATATTATTGCTGTACGTGATAATCCTGAATCCATACAATTTACTCCCCCGGAATCTTATGACGAGAAGATAGAGCAGATTTATGACTTTATATCCCTTATGTCAGTAGACAGCGACATCGACCCTAATGAGATAGAGTTGTGTAAAAAGCTCGCATTACACCTGCAACTTACGCCAAGGATCATTGATGACTTGTTGGCTAAACTATTTAAAACACAATAATACAGATAAAATAGACCTGTACGATATCTGATTGTTTTTTTACATTGCCTACCGGCGTGTACAAAATCTATCTGACTGAATATTTCAGAGAAATAAAATAAATGCCTTTTTTAAAAGTCAGATCGTAAAATAGAAAATCATTAGCTTTGGATTCACTGTAAGAGTTTTAACATCGTTACTGACAATAAAAGAATCCAACATGTCTTATAAAATTGTTTCCTGGAATGTGAATGGTATTCGTGCCATTGTTAAAAAAGGATTTTTAGAAAGTGTGGCCGAGATGTCACCGGATATATTGTGTTTGCAAGAGACCAAAGCGCAATTTGAAGATGCTAAAACAGCTTTATCGCTACTTTCAGGCTATCATACATCTATCAATTATTCCAAGGCCAGAAAAGGTTATTCAGGCACTGCAATTCTGAGTAAGGAAGAACCGATCAGTGTTACGCAAGACATGGGACTGGAAGAACATGACCAGGAAGGACGTGTGGTCACAGCTGAATTTGAAAAATTCTTTTTGGTAGATGTATATACTCCTAATTCCGGGTCAGGCCTCAAACGGTTGGACTACAGGGAAACCTGGGATGTAGCTTTTCTGGACCATATGAAGAAGCTGGAGGCAAAGAAGCCTCTTATCGTATGTGGAGACCTTAATGTAGCACATCAGGCCATAGATATTGCACGTTCTAAAGAAAACTATAATAAGTCAGCAGGTTATACGCAGCGTGAGATAGACGGATTTGAAAAATATCTGGCAGAAGGGTGGGTGGACAGTTTTCGTCACTTGCATCCGGAAGAAGTGAAATATTCTTATTGGAATCAGATGTTTAATGCAAGGGCCAGGAATGTAGGGTGGAGAATAGATTATTTTCTTGTAAGCAAACAGCTTATTGACAAGGTAAAAGAAGCTGATATTTACAACCAGTACATGGGCTCTGACCACTGTCCGGTGGCTATTGATCTTGACGTGTAGAATGTCAAGATCCTGCCAAGATTTTTTGGAGTACCTTGATACTGATCAGGTAGGTAGGTCCTATGCCTTCCATACCCAAACTGCCTGAGGCTAAAGTGCTTCCTGTCTTCAGTGGATTATCCGATGCGTAATAAGCATACCGTACTTTTACATTCTTATCTATGCTTAATCGGATGCGGGCAGCTGATTGAATAGCTTTTTGGTAGTGAGCCCCTTCCATTTCCAGTCCAATTGCATTCCATGTTGATGTTACAAAATGATTTAAGACATCCTTGTTTTGTAGCGATGTGCCTAGTACGGTGATCATTGGTCCCTCATAAACCTGGTAGTCATCCTGGACGAAATCTTCACTCGCGAAATCATTATGTAGCGGATAATTGTCGGCTGTTCCTTCAAATACATGAGCAGTAGGTATCATTATATCTCCTTTGTCACCCGTTAGAATACCAGCTTTACCTACAATAGAGATGGACTTTATATTAAAAAGAGTGCTGACGGAGGTTTCTAAAGGTTTTAGTAGTTCGTCCATGCATTCAAATGCCTGCTCTCCAAAGGCATAATCCATTACGATTAGTACCGGTTTCTCACCTGCCAGCTTTGAGTTTTTTAATTCAGGGCTTAGATCATCTTGATCGACAGCATCCAGGTCAAAGATCTGCACCTGGAGATTAGTGCCTGTATCATCTTTAATTTCATACATGCCATGTTGCAGGGCATATTCTCTGATGCGGGGCTGTAGTTTTTTTTCGCTATCCTGGCTTGTTTCCACAGCCAGTTCTTCAATGGATGAAAATGTATGGTCTGGTAAGGCTGCAAAACCATAAATTGAATTAAGAATACTGTGTAGATTGGCACTGATAATATGTATCGGGCGTTGAGACCACGCTTTTTCTAATAAAAATGCCTTTATTTTACCGGCCCATTGTCCGCCATAAATATGCTGACCTACGGAATCTTTCAATTGTTCTGAAAAAGTCACCTCTCGTTGACGTTGTTGTTGCGCCTCTTCTATGGAAACTTTCCCAAGCCAGTATATGATGTGATACAAGCTGTGCTTATTATTTCCATTCTGGAATTTAAGTACACCTTCCTGTGTTTCCTGTATTGTCCTGCCTAAGAAGTTGCTCAGATATACTGTAGCTTTTTTCTCATCGAAGTCCTCGTTATTTTCTTCCATCACAACCACTTCTTCCAACTTGAGCCAATCTTGTGATATTCTTCCTTTTTGGTCCAGTGCCTTGTTCTTGATTTTTTCACTCTCAATGTATAGAAATGTGAGGTGTGTGAGTATATCATAAATATCACTCCGCCCTCGGGTCATTTCGATGTACATCCTGTTTTTATCAATACGAAAGCAATTTCTCCTTCTCTTAATAGGGATGATAGGGACATATCCGGCTTCTTCAAAACCTTCCCTTGATACCAGTTTGATGAATTGACACTCTTCGATGCCATCAGGAAGCCTTTCCATTACATAGAGTAGACCATCCAGCTCAATTTTAACCGGGTCTTTAATAGAGCCGTATATTTCAGGTTCCAATACCAATAAGGCATCAATGAGCGACTTACCGGATATACCCATCGGTTTATAACTCCCCCTGATAAAAAGGTGGCGCATATTAATGTAAAGCCGTTCTATGGCCGACCTTGATTCTCTGGTTCTATCTTTTGAAAAATCTATCATTATGCTCATAAAATTAATAACTATCGTGGCATTTCAAGGAGGAAGTCTGTGAATAATCTTCATGTTTGAATGAAATGCGTTCTTTTAGAAGATCACAATGTAGGGTGAATATGTCGCCTTAAAAAACCACCGCTTTGGGGGATCATAATTTGAAAAGAGTGTAGTAAGTTAAAGTTGGTCAAATAACAACAACATGCTCAACTCCAATAACAACTGGCAACGGCCGTCACAGGTGCGGTATGCCCTAATTATGCTGTCCTTTCTGTTACAGCAATTTTCTTTTGCAGACGATTACAAAGGGTTCGAACTTATCAATGATAAGCAGGAAAGTTTTATCAATTTTCGATTGATCAATAATCTGATCGTTGTCCCTGTAAAGATTAATAATAAGATGGAACTCAACCTGGTATTAGATACCGGAGGACGTTCGGTTATATTATTTGGTAACCACTTTAAACGCAAGTTTGAACTTTTACCTAAAGAGATCGTGCTAAATGGTTATGGTAGAAATCGCCACAAAACGGCTCGCTTATCCCTGGATAACCAAGTGGAATTTGGTGATGCATTAGGTAAAGGGATCAGTATTTTGATAGCCAATGATAAATACTTTTTTCCTTATAATGATGAGGTTGTCATTCATGGTATCATAGGTTATCAGGTATTTAGCCGATTTGCTGTAACAATTGATTATAAACAGGAAGTGATCACTTTGACAGAACCAGGCTATTACCTTCCTCCTTCCGGATATAAGTCAATGGAATTGACTCTGAAGGATACTAAACCTTACATAAAACTTGATTATGGGATAACACCAGATAATAGTGCCAATGGTTTTTTTCATATTGATACAGGTTCGTCACGTAATGTCATTCTTTTTATGAAAGATGATACAAACTACTTCAAGGGAGTAAAAAAGCTGCGTTGTGAGGTAGGTAAAGGGATCAACGGTAGTATTGCCGGGTACAAAGATGTGAATAACTTGCTTGAGTTGAAGAATTTAGCTGTACGTACAGACTACCACATGTTAAAAAGGGAATTTAGCAGCAGCGAAATCAACAACGCAGAAGGTTCAATAGGGTCCGGATTATGGAAGGAATTTACCATAGTCCTTGACTATGTTAATCAAATGTTTTATTACCGGAAAGTCACATAGTGATAGAAATTAACCATAGATATCTTCCAATATTCCCGCAAGCCTGACCCCTGCCTGAAGTAACCTTAACTCTACAGTGCTCCAGTGCTGGTACATGTAGTTATAATTAATACTGTTATCTTCAGGTAGGTCATAATATTGCTTACGGAATGATTTTGACTCGTTGGCCCAATCAAGTACAGAAGCAGCTTGTAACTGTATGATGTCTCTCTTTGAGGTACGTTTGAGGCGGTCAGCTAATTCAGAATAGCTGTATTGCTTTTTATCTATCATTCCGCTGTCCCAGACTCGGTGCAGGTTTGAATTTTCCCAGAACCACTTTACCTTGACATCGTTACCGCCCTTGTCTTTTCCGGTTCCCACGTGCAGGGGCTGATGGATATCACCTACTAAATGTATCAGCATTTTTAAATGTTCGGTCTCCTGCTTTTCAGTTAGCCCTCCGGATTTTAACTCTTTTATTAATCGTTCAATACTGGCAATGATATCTCCGTTCTTGTTTTTTTCGGTTTGTTGGTAGGTCATTTCATCAGGTATGGTTACCCAATGCCAGTCATGTGTATGGTCATATTGCCTGTCCGAACGTATCTCATCCATCCAGGTGCTCACCTCAGCGAGAGATTCATTGGACAGGATTGCGGTTAGTTTCTTTTTTACCCGTTTTGAAAGGTGCATTTCTGCAATTTTGCCTATCACCCTATGGCCGGTGATGCCCCAGCCTGAGGCATTAAAGGTCAGAAAAAAAAGCAAAATGTAAATGGACAGCTTATGAGGTAACATGCTTTAATTTTTTGTGCAAAAAAAAGCATGAAAAGCCAACCGGACAAAATCCGTAGGTTATATTTCTTTTAAACTTCGGAGATTTAGTAGCGCAGGAGCTACTTCTTAATCTCAACAGACTGTTTTTCGAGATCAAACAGGTCATTCAGTACATCGATCAATGTTTCTGCCTCACCTCTTTTGCAGGCAGCTTTTAACTGAAGCACAGGTAATTTCATTACTTTTTGCATGATACTTTTGGTCACTTTGTCGACCATCTTGGACTCTTGCTCGGATGCATCTTTAAGGTACCTTTCCAATTCCTCTTTGCGAATTTCTTCGAGTGCATTTTTAAGTTTCTTGATGGTTGGGGAAACGATCATCTCCTTTGACCAGTCTTGGAAATCAACTATGGCCTCTTCAATGATATTTCTTACCATAGGAATTGCCGAAATTCTCTTGTCCAACGCCTCAGAGGCTTTGTTCTGGATGTTATCGATATTATATACCAGTGCACCTGGTATACTTTCTATATTCATATCTACACTTCTGGGCACTGAAAGGTCTATGAAAAACTTAAAAGAGTGTAAGTCAATGGCATCGATCATCTCTTTCGTAATGAAAGGTTTATCCATTGAAATGGATGATATGATTACATCTGCATGTTGGATCTGTTCGGTGGCATTTTCAAAGGATATTACTTTAAAACCACATTCAGCCGCTATCATTTGGGCTTTGGAAAGCGTGCGGTTTGCCACTACAACCTCGTATGCTGAGCCTACAAAATTCTTACAAACGTCTTCGCCGATTTCTCCCAAACCTAATATCAATACTTTAGGATCTACTATATCGGTGGTGATTTCTTCAATTAATTCTTTTGCAGCGTAGGATACAGAAGCTGCCCCATCCCGAAAAGGTGTCTCCTGAACTACCCGTTTATTGGTGAAAAATATGGTATGCATTAACCTGTGCAGGAAGGGGCCGGCCATATCTTCATCTGCACTCCATTGGTACGCATTTTTGACCTGGTTGATGATTTGCATGTCTCCGATCACCTGTGCCTCCAAACCTAAGGCTACATTAAACAATCTCCTGACGGCTTCCGTGTTGTTTTCGGAAGTATGGAAATAATCCGTGAGGTCATTGTATTCTACACCACGGAGTAAGCATAGTCCCTTGAGTATTTCATTGGAAAGGTCAGAATCATGACTATAATAAATTTCAGTACGGTTACAGGTACTTAATACCAGAACGTCTGAAGCTTCTGAAAAATCACGTAAAAAAACCAGCAGCTTTTTTACCAGTGACTCATCGAGGGCCAGTTTTTCCCTGACTTCCAGAGGAGTATTCTTAAACGAAACGCCAACGAATCTGAACGAATTTACCATTTAACCTAAAATTCACGTACAAAACTAATTACAAAGAGCATTCTTTAAAAAGAGTTTTACTATTTATAATAGATTCAAATTAAACCATTTTATCAAAGCTATTCAGATAAAGAAAGAGTAAAGCTGATAATGATCATATAATATTGCTGATGTATATCATACGTAGCGGTGAATGGTGAGCGTTGCCTCATGTTTAAAAAAAGATGTGCTTTATTTTTAAATTAACGTGTTTCACTTTAGTTTGGTTTAAAGGTGTAGTGTGAAGAAACTCATTATCTGGTTTAAGAATAGCTTCGGTATTTCAACTACCGAAGCTAACGGCTTTGTAATATTTTTAATCCTATTACTTACAATGACTGCAGGTATTTTTTGGATGAAATATGCCAAACCAGATACAGCGTATAAGATGACCGATCAAAAAAAGATGGATAGCCTTTTGACCGTTATCAGAATAAATGCTGTATTGGACAACACAGAACCACTAAAACCTAAAAAATTTCGAACCTATGATGCCCCTAAAAAGCGGACAAACAGGAAATCTTTTACTAGTTCAATAAAAAAGAATTATTCAAAACCTCAGGCGAAAATCCAGGTCTTCGATATAAATCAGGCGGATACGACAGCGTTAAAGCGGTTGAAAGGAATAGGGAAAGTTTTTTCCAGGAGAATTGTTAATTACAGAAATGCACTGGGCGGTTTTGTATCAAAAAAACAATTCAATGAGGTCTACGGACTCGCTGATTCAGTTATTTTACAACTCGATACACTTACGTTCATTTCATCTGGTTACCACCCTAAGTGGATCGAGATTAATCTGTTCGATGATTATGACCTCAGTCGACATCCTTATATTAGTAAAAAAGTAGCGCGGGCCATCACAGCTTACAGGTTCCAACATGGTCAGTTCACAAGTATTGAAGATTTGGATACTATGCATTTAATTGACTCGTTAACTTTGGCGCGAATAGAACCTTATCTAAAGTTCTAATTCTTACTAATTGAAACCATATATTCGTAGTTCAATATACTGATCTCACATGCACGAAGTGCTAAAATCATATCTTAAAAGGCTAACTAATCTATCCGGCAATAACCGTTCACTAATGCTGCGCAGGTTGTCAGCCGATCAATTTTTAGATCTGCATGACCTGAACTTTATTACAGAATCAGGGTCATTTTCCATTATAGAACACTTGATTGGTGGTCGTAGAAAAGTACTAAGCCCCCTGATGGATCCTCGTCATGAGGATACAAATTTGGTAAGCCGGAGGCTTAAAAAGCTTAGACGTATTGATGAATTTATTCAGGAAGAACGAGGTTCAAAAGACCTTTATGTTGGATGGCCTTTTGTAAGAGGCAAATTTAACGATGGTACGTCTGTTTCCTGCCCGGTATTGTTTTTTCCCGTCACATTAGATATTCAGAAAGACAATTGGCTGCTTACACCGCGTGTTTACGAAGGGATAACATTCAATAAATCCTTTTTTCTTGCCTATTCACATTACAATGATATTCCAATATCGGATGATTTTCTGGACCGGTCCTTTGAGGAATTTGATGACGACAGTACTGTTTTCCGTACAGCTTTGTATCAACTACTGAAGGACAGTCCCGTAGAGGTCAATTTTAACCAGGAAAATTTTCAATCGGTCCTACAACCTTTTAAGGTCTTTAAAAAACCGGAATTTGAAGAAAAACATGCCAATGGAGAGCTTAAGATGTTTCCGGAAGCAGTATTGGGCATTTTTCCACAGGCAGGGTCACAGCTGGTGCCTGATTATGTAAAACTGATTGAAGACAATAAAATCGAGGACATAGATCGCTTTTTTGAGGAAAGGACACAGGCCGAGCCAGAAACACATCCGGGCTTAAAGAAATACACGTTTCTTGATAGTGTAGATGAGGAGAAAATGGTGACGCCTTTTAAGATGGATGCGCACCAGGAAAATGCCATTAGAGCAATTAAAAATGGCAATTCTGTAGTGGTACAGGGCCCTCCCGGTACCGGCAAATCTCAGCTGATCTGCAATCTTATCTCCGATCATATTGCTATTGGTAAAAAAGTACTGGTGGTCTGTCAGAAGAGAGCGGCGCTGGATGTAGTATATGATCGTATGCATGACATTGACATGACAGATTTCGTTGGCTTAGTGCATGACTTCAGGAACGACAGAAAGAATATCTATGCCAAAGTGGCTCGGCAAATAGGCCGCATTGACGAGTATAAGATTAAAAATAATGGCCTGGACAGTATACAACTGGAGCGAAAGTTTCTTCAAAACAGCAGACGCATAGACCAAATTACCGCTGAACTTGAAGAATTTAAATATGCTTTATTCGATGAATCTGAATGTGGATTATCTGTCAAAGAACTTTACTTAACTTCTGACAGAGAAAAGCCGGTGGTTAATTTCAGACAAGAATATACCCAGTTTCGTTTCGAAGATATTACTGCTTTTTCAGCCAAGCTCAAAGATTATGCGGAATATGCTTTAAATCACCGGGCATCCAATTATCCGTGGAAAGAGAGGCGGTCCTTTAAAAACTACACTGTAACTGATGAGCGTAAAATAATTGACATTTTGGATGATATTCCATCATATCAAGATGAAATAGGAGCTTTACTTGAAGCACAAATAGGAGCTCGGCTGTCCTTAAAAGACTGTGAATATTTTCTCGGTAAGCGGGACTATATTGTAGAAATGCTTGGTATTTTGAAGAACAAGGAGGCGTACCGACTTTTTCAACATATGGCGTCTTATTCTGATGATGAGACCAGTGTATTGTGGCTGTCTAATACAGAACGTGTGTTAATGGAGTGTTACAAAGGGGTGGGTCCAGAGCTTTCCCTGGCTTCAGATATGCTTGGAAAATTTCAGGAGACGTTACAACGCGAGATGAATGCACGCCGTAGTATTTTAAGGCTGATACATTGGAAGCTTTTTTCAAAAGATAAATTCCTTATAAGGAGGGTGTTGTCTGAGAATCAATTGAAAAGAAACCGGGCAGGTTTTAATACCATGGTAGAAAAGATTGATAATCGGCTAAACCTTGAGCATAATATCACTAAACTTCGTGGTAGAGACTGGGTAACAGGCATCCCTGAGCGCTATGAGAAGGGACATTTCCAGAATTGGTTCTATATTATAAAACTAGCCGTAAAAGCGAAGTTGATTTTCAACTCTTTAAGGAATTTCCGTGAGTTCTTCAATGTGCAAAAACTAACATTTGAAGAGTTTAGAGATCAATTAGAGCACATTTATCAACTCATAAAGGATATTCCGGAGCGGAAAGCACAATGGTTATTCTATTTAAATGAGGGTCAAATATCTAAAGGTCTTGAAAACAGAGGGTTCATTGACGAAATGAAGACTACGTTAAGGCGGGATTTTGAATCTCTTTGCGAGTTTGATAAGCTGCGGGATGGTATGATGGCTTATGAACTCCAGGCGGTGGACAAGATAATGGATGAACTTCCGGACCCATCCCCGGAGCAGGTGGAAGCCCTTTTTCAAAATAGTCTTAGAACAGCATGGATTGAGCATATCGAAACAAAATATCCGGTATTGAGAACGGTGTCTTCTTCCCGGTTTCTTAAAACGACTGCCGAATTACAGAACTGTGTTAGAGATAAAATGCAGATCAGTAATGAAATGCTACTACTGCGAGCACGTGAAAGGACCTATGAAAAAGCTGAGTATAACCGTTTAAATAATATGGTCACTTATCGTGAGGTTCATCATCAGGTGACCAAAAAGAAGCGAATTTGGCCTCTGAGAAAGTTGATCGGTGAGTATTATGAAGAGGTATTTGATTTGATGCCTTGCTGGATGGCTTCTCCGGAATCCGTATCAGCCATTTTTCCGATGCGATCTATGTTTGACCTGGTGATATTCGATGAAGCTTCGCAGTGCTTTGTTGAGCGTGGTATACCTGCAATGTATCGGGGACGGCAGTTATTGATTGCCGGTGATGATAAGCAGCTTAAGCCATCCGATGTTTATCAGGTACGCTATGGCGATGAAATTGATACCGATGTGCCTGCCCTGGAAGTAGACTCCTTGCTCTCCCTGGCAGACCAACATTTGATGTCTGTTCAACTCAAAGGACACTATCGTAGTAAATCACTTGACCTGATAGAAT
The DNA here is from genome assembly GCF_007097395.1 of Fulvivirga sp. M361. Taxonomy (GTDB): domain Bacteria; phylum Bacteroidota; class Bacteroidia; order Cytophagales; family Cyclobacteriaceae; genus Fulvivirga. The sequence continues at coordinate 56,785 of NZ_VKDC01000007.1, read as the reverse complement.
TTTCTAACCAGCACTTCTATGAAGGCAATTTGAAGTTATTACCAGATTATGATGTGGTAAACAGTGCTGAACCGGCTATTGAATATTTAAAAGTAGATGGGATCTGGGAAAACAATACTAACCACATTGAAGCTGAAAAAGTGGTAGAAGTCTTGATGGAGATATTGGATCATCATCCTGATAAAGAGGTTGGTGTAGTGACTTTTAATGCTAAACAGCAACAGTTGATCCTGGACTTAATAGACGAGAAAGCCACATCTTCTGAAAAGGTAATTCCAAACAACTGGTTTGTCAAAAATATTGAAAATGTACAGGGTGATGAGAAAGATATTATCCTGTTTTCTACAGCTTATGCACCGGATGCAAAGGGTAAAATGGCGATGCATTTTGGTAGCCTGAATGCAGCTGACGGCGAAAATAGGTTGAATGTAGCGGTTACAAGGGCCAGAGAAAAAATAATGGTCATTAGTAGTATTATGCCTTCCCAATTAAAGGTGGAAGAGACTAAGAATGATGGTCCCAAGTTGCTCAAGAAATACCTGGAATATGCCCTTGATGTTTCTAAGGGTAAATTTAAACCTTCACTTATGCCTGCAGACAAGCGTCATGCGCATTGGTACCTGAAACAACAATTGGATAAGTGGCTTGTTGATAATTTCGATGCATTTACTTTTAAGGAAGAACTTCCATTTGCTGACATTACTGTGAAGAGTAGTGAACAATATTTAGGACTGATTCTCACAGATGATGACCTTTATTATCAAAGTCAGTCGATCAAAGATGCACACGTTTATACACCCTTTGTACTCAGTAAGAAGAAGTGGAATTTCACAGGTGTATTTAGTCGTGAATTTTGGAATAACAGGGAAGTCGTAAAAGAAAACTTATCACGTTTTGTCAACCATCATTCGAAAGACGAGACGGACCAGCGAGGCTAGGCTGTATAACCTATTTTGATTACATTTCTAATAGCCTAAAGAGCGGTTCCACAAAACTTACAATAATTGGCATTAAGATCATGTTCCTTAGCGTTACATTCAGAACAAATTTTATTATTCACTTCTCTCATTACTTTGCTTTGTGTTATTTCAGCCGTTACAATTCCGGTAGGGACCGCTATGATCCCGTAACCTAAAATCATGATAAGTGTTGCTAAGCCCTGCCCCATGGGTGTTTGTGGCGCTAAGTCACCGTAACCCACTGTTGTCAAAGTTACTACAGCCCAATAGATACTCTTGGGAATGCTGGTAAAGCCATTTTCCGTACCTTCTATCATATACATCAGCGTACCCATAATTACTGTCATGGCAAATACAGCGCCTATAAAAACGATTATCTTGGCCTTACTGGCGTTAAGTGCATTGGTGAGTTGTGATGCTTCTCCCAGGAAACGCACCATTTTCAGTACTCTGAAAACGCGTAACAATCGTATACTTCTGATGATCAATAAAGATTGTGCTCCTAAAATAAACAGGCTGAGATACGTTGGGATTATTGACAGTAAGTCTACAATGCCAAAGAAACTTCGAATATAACGCCAGGGTTTTTCAACGATAATGATACGGATCACGTATTCGATCGTAAAGAAAATGGTGAATATCCACTCGATGATATATAATTCATCTCCATAATCTTCTTTGAGGCTTACTACACTTTCCAGCATTACAGCCAATACACTGAGCAGTATGGCAATGAGCAGGATGATATCAAAGATTTTACCCAAGAAAGTATCGGCTTCAAAAATGATGACATAAAGCTTTTCTTTCCAGGCTTTTTGCTTTTTTATTCCCTCCATGGTGGCGTTAAATAAACGGCTATTGAGCGAATAAAAATAGGGAAGTGTGAACTTCCCTACCTACAATTTTGAAATTTTTCTGATCAGTCCATACCTATCATAATGAAAGACCCCCAGAAAATAGGGTCCTGGTATTCATTTCTAAGTTCTTTTTTCGCCAAAATAAATGATTCTCTCATTTTGCCTGTTTCGAGCCATTTTTTATAGAATTTGCTCATCAGTTTTTGAGTGGCTACATCATCTACTTTAAACATACTCATAATAAGTACTTTGGCTCCTGCTACCAGGAAAGCACGCTGTAATCCGTAAACGCCTTCCCCTACGGCTAATTCACCTAACCCTGTTTCACATGCACTTAACACCACAAGCTCTGTTTGGTCAAGGTTAAGGTTCATGGCCTCATAAGCTGTTAAGATGCCACTTTCAGCATTGTAGTTGAACTCTGTTTTTTGAAGTAAATCTCCGGCTCCTGTAAGCAGCAGGCCTGTTCTTAGTAACGGATTACGCGCTGCGGAGCTTTCACTCTGTACCAGTCGGTCTGATTCGGTCATCTGTTCTGCCGGGGTGAAAAAACCGTGTGTAGCAATATGAAATACTTTAGGGTTATTTAATCGCTTTATTTCATCTTCACTGGCGGAGATGTCGGTGTATGAGGAAGTGTCCCATCCTCTTGTTCTTAGTAAGTCTTTTAGTTCTTGTACTTCTACCTGGGTTCCCGGGAGCGGATTGATATCACCTGTACTGGCTGTCAGATAAAATTCAGGGTTTCCGAACATTGAAGCTTTTTTCTCGTTTTGGACCAGTCGTGTTCTGGTACTCCTTGTCCAGATATCTTTGGTGTTACTTACCAGCACAATATTAGAATTGTCAATAACGTATTTCCCATCTTCCATCGGTATTGCTTCCAGGTTGATCTGATTATAAACACCATCCGCAGATAAGTAAAGCGTAGAATAAGTACCCAGGGCACTCATGATCGGTTCCCAGTATGCATCAAAGCTGTATGGGTCTTTGATGCGGTATATGATACTATTACGATAGAACTTGAAAAGCTTGTTTTCCATGTTCTTACCATCACCTAATAATACTACCCCTGGAGTAGACTGCTCTTTCTTGTTTTTCAAATACATGGCGGCATATATTACAGAGTCTGTCAGTACGTGATCAAAGTATCGATACCTTACCATTTCCATAGCTACTTCATTAGGTTCCAGTTTTTCCTGAACCTGATTCCATACGATGGTATTGTCCTCTACACTTTGTGAAAAAAGCTCCGATTTTTGACTTAACTCTTTCTCTATCTGTTCTACTTCATGGGTAAGTACTATCGGATCAATTTCGTTCTCCTGGAGTTGTTGCAGGCTCATGGAAAGCACGTTGGTGAGCTCCTCTTTCTTTGCAAGCCAGTCATTGTACTTCTCTTTCAATTCATCATCATTACTATTGGCGATACGTTCACGGATCTTGATGGAGGAATTTAGTAAGATTGCCTTGGTGAGCAAAGCATTATTGTACACGTCACCAATTGCTCTTTTATCTTCTGCTGCAATCTTGAATGCAAGCGTGTTGTAAAATTCATAGTCAGGGCGTATCGTATTCCAAAATTTAGCTTTTTCTCGCTCACTTAAAGCCGGGAAAAAGGCTCGAATAAAGTTTTGGTGGTTGGCCAATGCCTCTTCGATGTAATTTCTGGATTTTTTGGTGTCTCCCTCCATATAATACACCTTACTCAATTTGGATAGTATTTTTACATACTCAGGGTGGTTTTTACTGAATTTGTTTTGATAGATCTTTTTTGATTTTTCATACTCTTCTTCCGCCTTATCATAGTCGCGTTGTAAGTAATGGATATCCCCTATGAGTGAGTAAATACTGGCTGCATTGATATTGTTGCGTTTGCCTGCTTTAGAGAGCCATATCGTTTCTGCCAGAGTAAGCGCATTGAATGCATCATCGAACCTCTTTTCGGAGATGTAAATCTTTGCGAGATCAGTTAACGCATCAGCATAAGTAGGGTTGCGATTTCCAAGTTTGGCAGCGATAATATCTTTTGCTTCTTCAATGATTTTTTCGGCTGACGTAAGGTTATCACCCTGGTAAAATTTAATCAGACCAAGCTGGGCCAGTGATTTGGCGACATCTACATGTTGACGCCCAAATTGGGCCTCCTGGATTCTGATTGCCTTTTCAATATTATCCTGCGCTTTAGGATAATCTCCGATACTGGTATAAATATCTGCTAATAGTGAGAGTGTAGGTGCTACTTTAGAAGAATTTTCGCCGTAGATGGAGGTGGCGATCTGATTGGCCCGTCTTGCCGTTTTTTCTGCAAATGTGTATTCTCCTTCAGTAAGTTCCAGTTGACCACGATATACCAGAGGCAGGATCAACCTACGGGAACTGGAGCCATAGCGCAATTGATATTCGACTATAATTCTGTCTAGTAACTCATTAGCTTCTCTAAATCTGCCGAGGGGCATGTATACCCTGGCTAATCCCTGGCTTGAGGCGAGATCATTGTAGTTACTTGGGTTATTGACCCTTTTAAGTGTTTTTTTGGAGCGATTCATGATGTCTTCCGCTTCATCAAACAGCCCTTGGATCACTTTGAGTTGTGCCTGTGTGGCCTGAGTATTAATGTATTCAATGACCCAGTTTTCGTCTCTACGATACTCTTTGAAAATCGCCAGCGATTTGTTCAGACTTTCTTCGGCTTTGTCGTAATTAGCAAGGCTAAGGTATAACTGTGCCTGATTATTCAGTACTTCACCGTAGGCAGGGTCTACCGATGAAAATTTAACTGCTGCACCATCACTGGCTTTATCAATGGCTGCTATAGCCAGTGCGTATTGATCTGTACTGGCATAAAATTTAGCCAGATGATTTTGTATCGATACATAATCTTTATGCCAGGTGTCTATCTGTGGTTCTACTATACCTTCAAAGCTTTCACTGTAAATGGCTTCTGCTTCTTTGATTTTATCCGAGAAATCTACGTAGTAACTAGCCAATTCAATCCGTGCCAAATGATATTCCGGGGAATCGTCGCCATACAGCTCCTTTTTGATCTCCAGGATGTCATTAAGATTTGCTGATGCGGCGTTGTAGTTTTTTTCCTGTAGCGCCAGCCGGTAAAGAAAATCAAGAATTTGGATGCGCTTCTTATGATATTTAGGAAGTGCATTACTATTGGCCTGAACGGCTGCTTTGGAGGCTAAATTGTTTGTTTTTTCCTTGTCAAGCTTGGCGTCAAACTCAATGGTTTCTAAATTAATGTAATGAATACTGTTACGTTTGAAATTCTTCTTGATCGCCTTTTCATATTCAATTTTGAGATTTTTATACTTTGATTTGCTATCGGTCTTCAGATAGTACTTCAAAAGTTGCTCATAGAGCTCAAAGGCAAGGAAATGTGATTCTTCATGCTTTTTTTTGAGATGATTTAATGTCTTATCAAATCTTTCATTTTTTACGTCGTCACTGCTAAAGTCTCGAAGGCCATTTTCTAAGAGGAACTGACCGAAATCGAGTTGATTTTGAACATAGGCCAGACTGGCATTTCCCAGGTTCTTGTCTATCCAGGTTCTGGCCAGTTTGAAAGCGGCATCTGCTTCTTTGTAACTACCTCTTTTCCGAAATACGTTGCCATGCAGTGTTAATAGTTCCGCATAGTCACCAAGCCTTTCATTTACTTCTTCCTCGGGAAGGCGTTTACTTTGTAATCTTCCTTTGTCATCTACGAATGATTCTTTGCTTACGGCCCTCGATTTGAAATAATCCAGATTTTCATCGATAAAGCTCAGGGCCTGATTATAAAACCCACGGCCCGTTAGCACCCTGGCCAGGGTTAAGTCACTTTTGGCTTTTAACCTGTCATCTAGTGCTTTTGATGCTTCCAGGGTTTTTTGTGCCGATCGAATGTATTCCTCTGCTCTTAGGTAGTCACCGTAGTGGGCTAATATCTCACCTATGTCAAGAAGCGTGATGGCATGTTCTTTAGACGCTTCACCATAGATGGCGCTACTGGCGGTGATAGCCTGCTCTATCGAATTCTCAAAGTCTATCAGCAGCCCTTCAGCCAGGTTGAATTTAGACCTCCTTATATAAAATAGGGGCAAGTATTCATTCCTGGCCCCATATTTTTTGATTACTTTCTTTTTGTACTTCTCCAGATATTTGCTGGCTTTTACATAAGCACCTATTTCGTATTGTGCATCGGCCTTTAATAATATCTTGCCATATTTCCCCCCTTCCTGAGCTGCTGTTGGCACCGAGAGCAGGATGAACAATGAGAAGCATAAATATCGCATGTAGTTGTACTGCATGGCTAAAGTGATTAAGGTTGACCTACAATTGAGTATGGACCAAACCACTGCCATGCAGTTAACACATGTTGAAATAGAGATTTTCTGGGTTTGACCAGCATTTTAAACATTTTATTCAATCAGCTAAAGCGCTGTTTAAAATGAATTAAAGCAATCTCTAAATTTAATTAATTGGATATTAAATAGTTAGTCTTTCATTAATTTATTTAATATGTCCCTGGCTGCGTCAGATATCACTGTTCCCGGTCCGAAAACACCCGCTACACCATTTTCATAAAGAAAATCATAATCTTGCTGTGGAATGACTCCACCGGCTATCACCATTATGTCTCCTCTGCCTAATTGCTGCAGTGATTCGATCAACTGAGGGATCAATGTTTTATGACCAGCGGCAAGGCTTGAAGCACCAATGACATGAACGTCATTTTCTGCTGCCTGTCTTGCTACTTCATCTGGTGTTTGGAAAAGTGGGCCAACGTCCACATCGAAGCCCAGGTCTGCAAAGCTGGTAGCAATGACTTTAGCGCCGCGGTCATGGCCGTCCTGTCCCATCTTAGCCACCATGATACGGGGTCTTCGTCCTTCCAGTTCAGCAAATTTGTCGGACAATGACTTTGTCTCGTTAAATGTGTTATCCATTTTTAGTTCTGTTGCATAAACACCTGATATAGAGCGAATAGTGGCTTTGTACCTGCCAAAAACTTTTTCCATTGCCATAGAGATCTCTCCTAGTGTAGCTCTATGACGAGCTGCATTAACAGCGAGTTCTAATAAATTACCTTCTCCTTTTTCCGAAGCTTGTGTTATGCTATCTAAAGCTGACGTTACCGCTTCATTGTCCCTTTCTGATTTTAGTTTTTCAAGACGTTCAATCTGTTCACGTCGTACTTTGGTATTATCAACTTCCAATATTTCGAAATCAGGCTTTTCGTCAGTCTGATAGCGGTTCACACCCACTATAACATCTTTTTTGGAATCTATACGGGCCTGTTTACGGGCTGCGGCCTCTTCAATCCTCATTTTAGGCAGACCACTTTCCATGGCCTTGGCCATTCCACCCAGATCCTCTACCTCTTCAATTAATTTCCAGGCTTTATGCACTAACTCATTGGTCAGGTATTCAACATAGTGTGAACCTGCCCATGGGTCCACTACCCGTGTGATATTGGTCTCCTTTTGCAGGTATAGTTGAGTGTTTCTGGCAATTCTTGCTGAAAAATCTGTAGGTAGCGCAATGGCTTCATCGAGAGCATTTGTGTGCAAGGACTGTGTATGACCCAGTGCTGCTGCCAGCGCTTCTATACAGGTACGCGTCACATTGTTATAAGGGTCCTGCTCGGTAAGACTCCACCCGGAGGTTTGAGAATGAGTGCGTAATGCCAGCGACTTAGCATTTTTTGGCTCAAATTGCTTTACAATTTTTGCCCACAACAAACGTCCTGCGCGCATTTTTGCGATCTCCATGAAATGGTTCATACCAACCGCCCAGAAAAAAGACAAACGGGGAGCAAAGTGATCAATGTCCAGTCCCGCTTTTATTCCTGTTCGCAGATATTCCAAACCATCGGCCAGTGTATATGCCAGCTCGATATCTGCCGTAGCGCCGGCTTCCTGCATATGATATCCGCTGATACTAATGGAATTGAACTTAGGCATATGTTGAGCAGTATACTCAAAAATGTCTGCTATGATCTTCATGGAAGGAGCCGGAGGATAAATGTAGGTATTCCGTACCATGAATTCTTTTAAAATATCATTCTGTATGGTGCCACTGAGTAATTCAGGTTTTACACCTTGTTCTTCAGCCGCTACGATGTAGAATGCCATGATGGGGATTACTGCGCCATTCATGGTCATGGAAACGGACATTTTGTCCAGTGGGATCTGATCGAAAAGTACTTTCATATCCAGTACCGAATCAATGGCTACTCCTGCCTTACCCACGTCACCTGTTACACGTTCATGGTCTGAGTCATATCCTCTGTGTGTAGCCAGGTCAAAGGCTACTGAAAGGCCTTTTTGACCCGCTGCCAGGTTTTTGCGATAAAACTCATTGGACTCTTGTGCAGTAGAAAAACCTGCATATTGCCTTACGGTCCAGGGTCTGCCGGCATACATTGTGGAGTACGGGCCACGTAAATAGGGTGGAATGCCTGCTGCAAAGCCAATATGCTCCAGGTTGTCTAATATTGCTTTATGTAGAACAGGAGGAATTTTAATGCCTTCTGCTGCTGACCAGCTCTCCAGGTTTTCTTGTTTATGTTCTGGTTGGAACTGATTATAGGTTATATTTTTAAAATCTGGTCTCATGATACTGTTTCTTCTTCAAGTGTGGACTGAAATATATGCCATGCCTTTTGGGCAATGTCATTGGTAAGATTCTCTAAATAATAAGAGCCCGCCACCGGGTCTGCTGAGCCTTTCAGAAAGACTTCTTCTTTTAAAATAGAAGATACATTGCGAGCAATGCGTACCATGAGTGATTGATCATTATCTTCCGGAACTACCAATAGTTCATCACATCCACCTAAAATAGCTGCCATAGCTCCGGTACTGGCTTTAAGCATATTTCCATGTGGTTGATAGGCCTCGTTGATCCAGGGGTCTGAGACAGCTCGTATCTTAACATGTTCAGGTAAAAATGTGGAAACGTCATAAGCACGGGCTACCTGAAAGAAGAGCATTCTTAAAGCTCTTATCTTGGCTATTTCAGCAAAATAATCAGGGCCTACAGAAGTGTTTACAGTGCATTTGGTCAATACTTCCTCCAATGGGTTGCCAGCGGTTTGTGCTGCCTCAATAAGTTGAATAGTAGCTTTCAGCTGGGCCGCTATGGATTCTGAAAATCCGTGGGTGTCAGTTTTTGACTCGTTAAGAAGGACACGGAACTGGGTATAGTCTTTGAACTTATTGAACATCGCCAGTTTTTCATTAACAGTACCTTCGGTTAATTCTATGGTCCCTGTGATTTGTTCAGGTTTCAATGCTGAGGATTGAAAAAAAGTAAATAACCCTTCCGCAAGGTCAGTGGCACTTTCCCTCGAAAATTGGAATGAAATGTTACAATGCTCCAATTTGATATTTTCCAAAAGCGACTTAAAATCAACACTGTGTGGTATATTGAATATTATTCCATCGGCACCACTGTTCAAGGCATCCCGGGCTTCCCGATTGGCAATCTTTTCGTCTTCAACAGTTAAATGTTGTAGGTTGTGCCATACGCGTGCGTTGGCCGTAGGATGATCAGGCATAGCCAATCTGTTGTGAAATGCTTCATATTGAGCATTGGCTTGCAGATCCGATGGATCATAATAAGGTAAAATATGTATACCGGGTTCAAGTTCCCAGGTGTACTTCTTGAAGACGTCTTCACCTTTTAGATCGTTAGTAGCTTTTTCCGCCCATTTTTCCTTGTTTACCTTGGAAAAATGAGAAAATAGAAGTTTTTGATTTTGATTCATAATCATATTGTCTCACTCAGGTAAAGTTAAGCCATAAGCGTGATTTTTTGATTCAGTTGAAAGGGTTTAATATCCTATTTATACATTTTAAAGAATTCATATTCATATATCTTAAGGCAAAAAAATATTCCATAATTCCTATGAGCCTATCCTTTTATCTTCGTCATTTTTTTGGCAAATTTGTTACCCTTTTTTCGCCAGCTGATTTCTGGCTCTTGAATCTTTTAACTAGGTTTTAATTTTGGTTGATGCTTGAAGATTGTGAATCTGTATGGAATGATTGCCTCAGGGTAATTAAAAACAATATAGCAGAGCAAAGTTTTAATACATGGTTCAAACCGATTGTTCCTACCAAATGTCACGAAGATGTGTTGACCATCCAGGTGCCGAGCCAGTTTTTTTACGAATGGCTTGAAGAACATTATATACACATCCTTAAAAAAGCGATCACTTCGGTGTTAGGGCCTCAGGCCAGGCTGGAGTATTCTGTGATAGTGGATCGTGGAAACAGTAAGTCTAAGCCATTGGCTGTTAATTTGCCCAACAAAGCCACAGGTAACGGGTTTGGAGCCCATCGACGCGAAGAATATAAATCTCCCTTTGAACTTAAATCAGTAGATACCCTCTACCAACAGTCCCAGTTGAATCCCAACTATTCATTTGACTCTTACATAGAGGGGGATTGCAACCGGTTAGCCCGGTCAGCGGGATATGCTGTAGCGCAAAAGCCTGGAGTTACTTCTTTTAATCCACTTATGCTTTATGGTGGGGTAGGCCTTGGCAAAACGCATTTGGTTCAGGCCATTGGTAATGAGATCAAGAATAAGCTGGGTGATCGGTTTGTATTATATGTGTCCTCAGAGAAGTTTACCAACCAGTTTATTGATGCGTTGAAGAATAACAAGATCCAGGAATTCCAGAATTTTTACATGCAGGTGGATATCCTCATCATTGATGATGTTCAGTTTTTGGCGGGTAAAGAGCGGACACAGGAAATATTCTTCCATATTTTCAATCATCTGCACCAGGCAGGCAAGCAGATCGTAATGACCAGTGATTGCCCTCCCCGTGACTTGAAAGGGTTGCAAGAGCGATTACTTTCACGTTTTAAATGGGGACTTACTGCTGACCTCCAACAACCGGATTATGAAACGCGGGTGGCTATTATCCAGCGGAAGATGCAATCAGATGGTATTTTGATACCTGATAACGTGATTGAATACCTGGCGTATAGTGTGGACACTAATGTAAGAGAGTTGGAAGGAGTCTTGATCTCGTTGATCGCACATGCCTCGCTGAATAAAATGGAGATTGATCTTGAGCTAGCTAAGCAGACACTGAAGAACATCGTGCAAGACATAGAAACGGAGGTGGGTATAGATTACATCCAGAAAACAGTGTCTGAATACTTTAAAGTAGAAGTGAGCTCGTTAAAAGACAAAATCAGGAAAAAGGAGATCGTAATCGCCCGCCAGGTGGCCATGTATTTTTCCAAGGAGTACACCAATCATTCGTTAAAAGCCATAGGTTACCATTTTGGAGGACGTGATCATAGTACGGTAATCCATGCAGTACAATCCGTTAACGATATGATGGATACCAATGCCGGTTTTAAATCTTCAGTGGAAGAGCTAAGAAAAAAACTTAAAATGAGGGCGGTGTAATCTAACAGCCTGTTTTTCTTACAGATTATTAGGTATTCATTTGTTTTAGGGCCGTTGAAAACGCGTCAACGGTTCTTGTAAGTTCATTTTCATTCAGTGAGGCAAACCCAATGCGCAGGGCGTTATATTTCTTCGAAAACAGTTTGTCAATATCAGGATATACACCTAATTGATTGATGTATGGATTTAGTTGGTGGAGGGGAGTACTCTTAAACGTGGTCCAAATGGCCATACCTCCTTCAGGGATCTTAAAAGAAACAGTATTTGAAAGTACTGAAGACAATAAAAAAGCGAGTTGGTCACGTCGTTGGCGGTAGATTTGTACGCTTTTTTTTAAATGCCGGTTTAACTCACCGGTATGGATAGCTTCTGACATGACACGTTCCATAATATGGTCACCTTGTCGATCAATGATACGACGGATCTTACTGAATCCTTCTACCATTTCCGGTGTGCCCACGAGGTAACCTACTCTTATATTAGGAGCAAATATCTTACTAAATGACCCGATATAGACCACACGCCCTCCGTGGTTTAAGCTTGCCAGAGGAAGAAGAGGGCTACTATGGTAGTGAAAGTCATAGTCATAATCATCTTCCAGTATGATAAAGTTATATTTCACGGCTAATTCCAACAGGTGTATTCTTCGAGCATTGGAAAGAGTGACGGTGGTAGGAAAATGATGATGTGGTGTGACATATACTAATTTTACGTTCGATTTTTCACACTGAAGCGCAAGCTCTTCGGTGTCTAATCCTTCCCCGTCGACCGTTATACGTTGTAGCTGTCCGCCGTGGTATTGAATTGCCCAGTCAGCCGCATCATAGCTTGTACTTCCTACCACTACAGTATCTCCTTGTTCTATGAGTCCTTTGATAGCAAGAAAAATACCCATTTGACTGCCACGGGTAATCAGTAAGTTTTCTTTAGAAACGCTCATTCCCTTGGATTCAGAAAGGTAATGCGCCAGAGTTTTACGTAATACCATATCACCACGCACATCTGAGTAGGTGAGTAGTTTGCCCCCTGAGCGACTTTTGGCAATGGATCTGCACTCTTTAAATATCCAGTCGATAGGAGCTATCCTGTGATCCGGTGAACCCCCGTCCACTTGCAAGGCGCCCTCCGGCAGTGCGGAATAGCTTTCAATGAAAGGGTATTGCTCAGGCAGATCAGTGGGGTAGGGTACTGTTATTACAGGCGTTGCTGTGAGGGGAATCGATTTCCGTATTGGTAGGTTATGCGCAATATATGTGCCTGATGAAGATCGGATTTCTAACCAACCCTGAGCTGTGAGCTCATCATAGGCCTGAATTATTGTTTTACGATTTAATTGCAGGAGTTCAGCCATTTTACGCGATCCTGGAATTTTCTGTGCCGGTTGGAGCCTTCCAATGCTAATTTCTCTGATCATACGGTCGGAGATCTGTAAATATTTAGGACGATTTGAATCGCTTTCAATTCGTATAGTAGATTTCCATGGAAACATAACCGGACCCTATTGAGTGTAATTTTAGTCAATAAAAATACACCGGATTTTGTAATTAAAGAATAGATCGATGGTCTGAGTTTTGACGGTAAATCATTACTGTGTAACTTACGTTACGTAAAATACGTAATGTTATTCGCGTAATGAGAAAACCTACTAACCCATTTGTTCTTTCAGGATATCACAGCCCTGAATACTTCTGCGATCGGGAAAAAGAATTGGATTGGCTTATTGAACAATTCAATAATGAACGAAATACGGTTTTGTATGCCTGGCGGAGAACGGGTAAAACAGCTTTGATTAAGCATTTTTTTTATCAATTGGAAAAAGTAAAAAAAGCTGAAGGTGTATTTGTAGACTTACTCGGAACTACGGATCTGGCGGATGCTAATAAACGTATAGCTTCAGAAATTGTACAACGTTTTGGGTCGCTGAACACAGGTATAGGCACCGCCCTTATGAAGCTTATAGGTTCGGTGGGGGCTACTTTTGGTATAGATCCTTTAAATGGTACACCGCAAATCACTTTTGGTATGGTGGGGCCTCATTCTGTTCCCGGTTCTTTGGAAGCTATCGGTAAATTTTTATCAGAAAGAAAAAAACCGGTCATTATTTGTATCGATGAATTTCAGCAAATTGTCAATTATCCGGAGAAGCATGCCGAAGCTACTTTTCGCACCTGGGTACAGGCTTACCCCATGGTCCGGTTTGTATTCAGTGGTAGTCATAGGCATATGATGCAATCCATGTTCAGCGAAAAGTCACGACCTTTTTATCGTAGTGCTCAACTGCTTCCATTAGATACATTACCCCAACCTGTTTACTTGAATTTTATCACTGAACACTTTGAAAAAGCAGGAAAATCTATTGACCCTTTACACTTCAACAAAATTTTTGATTGGACCCGGATGCAAACCTATTATGTACAATTGGTTTGTAATAAACTATATGGGAGAACGGATCACGTGGATAATGGCCTGTTAGGAGAGGTTTTCCATGAAATTATTCAACAGGAAGTCCCGTTGTTTTCCAGTTACCAACAATTGTTTACACATTTTCAATGGAAACTATTAGGCGCGCTGGCAAAAGCTGAAACCGTTGAAAACCCCTTGGGGCAGAGTTTCCTGCAGCAGTATGCCCTGGGAGCTGCCAGTTCGGTGAGTACAGCGTTAAAAACATTGATCAAAAAGGAATTTATCATCCAAACAGGCAGCAACTACACCCTACATGATACGCTTTTGATGCGTTGGCTTCAGCAAATGTAAGCCTTACACATAGCTTACTTAATCATTTTGCGATGCAAACCGGACTATATGATAAATTAAAAATGGTACCATTGGATGATCCGGTTTGGGTTTATATTTACGCAGGCCTATGATGTTATAATTTTATTAATAGGTCGATGGGGAAGAATGTATAAACCATGAGACTATGAGTGAATATTCTATAGATAAGCGGAACAAGGTGAGACGCGTTCCTACTCGCGGTCATTATGACCAGGAGACCGTGTATAAAATTTTGGATGACGCATTTGTTTGCCACGTTAGTTTTGTGCTCGATGGTCAACCTTTTATTATTCCTACACTCTATGGCAGAGAGGGTAACAAATTATATCTTCATGGGGCCACTTCCAGCAGAATGATTCGTCATCTTGAGAAAGGGGTGCCCATGTCACTGGCAGTTACTCACGTAGATGGTATTGTGCTGGCACGTTCAGCTTTTCATCATTCGGCCAACTATCGTTCAACAATAGTCTACGGTACTGCCAAGAGTGTAAGTCAAGAGCTCAAAGAACACGCCCTTTTTATTATTTCGGAACAGGTTTTAAAAGGACGTTGGGATGAAGTGAGATTACCGAATGAGAAGGAATTAAAGGCCACAGAAGTATTGGAGTTGGAGATAGAACAGGCATCGGCTAAGGTTCGTTCAGGTGGGCCTAATGATGACAAGCCAGATTATGACCTTGATATTTGGGCCGGTGTGGTGCCCATGAAAATGATATATTCAGACCCAATTGCCGATGAAGTATTACCCTCAGACATCAAACTTCCGCCTTCATTGAAATAGTCTTTGTTTTCCGAATCTGTTAGAATTCCCTCTTAAATATCACGGTTTTATCTAAGAGGGAGTTTTAGTTTTGGACATAGAGGTCCACAAATAAATTACCTATTTATTTCGCTCCTTAACTTTGTTCAGCTTATCTTGGCAATATTTGTACAAAACATCCTCCTTTATTGTTAAACTTTTTCTGTAAGTGTCCTTATTTTTTGGTTATAGAGAGTTTGTTGTGCTTGACAACCAGATGGATAAACCCTTTGCTTACTAAAAAAAAGCGCGTTAATCGAATAACATTCAGACTATGAAAATAAAATTCAATGGAAAGAATCGTCCGGGGTTCTATGTAGAAGTAAAGAAAAGAGTAGATGAATATTTCAAGTCGCGAAATATCAGCAAAAACGCAAATGGAGAAATGGTCTTTAAAACAGTATTGTTTTTAGGACTTTTGGTGGCTCTTTACATATTGATCATTTGGGGAGGATTTAGCCTGCCGGTAACTTTTGCTTTAACCATTGCCATTGGGATGGTGCAGGCCTTTATAGGTTTTAATGTTTGCCATGATGCGATTCACGGTAGTTATTCATCCAATGGTTATGTGAATAAGTATTTAAGCTATGTTTTTAACCTGATAGGAGCTAATGCTTATGTATGGAAAATTACCCATAATATGGTGCATCATACGTATACCAATATCCCAGGACATGATGAAGATCTGGATGTAGCCCCTGGTCTTGTCAGGTTGTCAAAATTAGAAGAGATGAAACCTATTATGAAATATCAGCATATTTATGCTTTTTTTCTATACGGCCTTGCCTCGCTATCCTGGGTATTCAGAAAGGATTATGTAAAATTTTTCAGTCCTAAAATAGGTCACACTGAAAATACCAATCATCCAAGAGGTGAATATTTTAATCTGTTCTTTTTTAAAACTGTATATTATACACTCTTCATAGTAGTTCCATTATTGGTTATGGATATTACCTGGTGGCAGTTCATCATCGGTTTCATATTTATGCACCTGGCCGAGGGGCTTGTTTTGGGGCTCGTTTTTCAGTTAGCTCATACCGTAGAGGGAATAGATTTTCCTGAACCAGATGAAAAAGGGTTTGTAGAAGAGTCATGGGCGGTTCATCAAATGCATACTACTGCTAATTTTGCACGTAAAAGCTGGTTAGCCAGTTTCCTTTGCGGTGGACTAAACTTCCAGGTAGAACATCACTTGTTTGCTAATATTTGTCATGTACACTATCCTGCTATCTCCAAAATTGTAGAAGAGGTAGCCACAGAACATGGAGTGCCTTATCATGAAAATAAAACTTTCTATGGCGCACTTGTATCACACTACAAAACACTTAAAAGGTTTGGCAAGGACAAGGAACCAGACTTACAGCCCGCTTAATACTAATATTTAAGTCATTATTTTAGACTAATACCCAATTCATCCAGTTGCACCCTATCCACCGGGCTAGGGCTGTCAATCATTACGTCCCGACCTGAGTTGTTCTTAGGGAAGGCAATAAAGTCACGTATTGAATCAGAACCTCCGAATAATGCACATAATCGATCAAACCCAAAGGCAATACCCCCGTGTGGTGGCGCACCATATTCAAAGGCATCCATGAGAAAGCCGAATTGGTCTTGTGCCTCCTCATCGGTGAAACCCAATTGTTTGAACATCCGCTGTTGTATGGTTCTGTCATGGATACGTATGGAGCCACCACCGGCCTCTACTCCGTTTATTACCATATCGTAGGCATTAGCTTTTACCTCTCCAGGGGCACTTTCCAGTTTATCGAGGTCCTGGGGGACGGGTGAAGTAAAGGGATGATGCATTGCATGAAAACGTGTTGTTTCTTCGTCCCATTCCAGCAATGGAAAGTCCAGTACCCACAGTGCTTTGTACTCGTCTTTGTTTCGTAAGTTGAGCGCATCACCCATATGAAGGCGTAATTCATTCATAGCCTTACGTGTATGATCTTTATCTCCGCTTAATACTAATAGAAGGTCACCTGCCGAGGCATTCATCTCTTCCGCCCAGGATTTCAGATCTTCCTGTGTGTAGAACTTATCTACGGATGACTTGAAAGAACCATCTTCGTTACATTTTACATATACCAGGCCTTTGGCACCTACCTGAGGTTTTTTTACATAATCTGTAAGTGCGTCTAACTGCTTCCTGGTATAATTACTACATCCCTTGGCACAGATACCCACTACTATTTCTGAAGCATCAAATACATTGAACCCCTTACCCTGAGCCACTCCGTTTAATTCAACAAATTGCATATCAAAACGCGTGTCAGGTTTGTCAGAACCGTAGAGGCGCATAGCATCATCATAACTCATACGGTCTATATCTCCTATTTCTATTCCTTTGAGCGACATGAACAGATGTTTTATCATGCCTTCGAAGATAGTCAGCACATCCTCACGATCTATGAAGGAAAGTTCACAGTCTATCTGGGTAAATTCAGGTTGCCGGTCAGCACGTAGGTCTTCGTCCCTGAAGCATTTAACAATCTGAAAGTACCGATCCATGCCCGATACCATCAAAAGTTGTTTAAAAGTTTGAGGAGATTGTGGAAGCGCATAAAACTCTCCTTCATTCATTCTTGATGGAACTACAAAGTCTCTTGCTCCCTCCGGAGTGGACTTGATCAGGACAGGAGTTTCGACTTCCATGAAGCCCTGGTCGTCCAGGTAGCTCCTGGTTTCCTGCATCATTCTATGGCGCAATTGTAAATTATTACGTACAGGTCCTCTCCTTAGATCAAGATAGCGGTATTTCATTCTTAATTCGTCACCGCCGTCAGTATCATCTTCAATGGTGAAGGGAGGTACATTTGATTTGTTTAAAACTTCAAGCGCACTAACCTTTACTTCAATATCACCTGTCTCGATCTTATCATTCTTGCTTAATCGTTCTACCACGGTTCCTGAAGCCTTCACTACAAATTCACGTCCTAATTTTGTTGCCTGAGTCATGAGCTCCGTAGTGGTGCTGCCCTCTTCAAAAATTAGCTGTGTAATGCCATATCTGTCGCGGAGGTCCACCCATATAACGCTTCCTTTATTACGTGTTCGTTGTACCCATCCGCAAAGTGTTACTTCGGTGTTCACATGATTTACTCTTAATTCACCGCAGGTATGTGTTCGTAGCATTCTTATTTCTAATTTTGAGGCGCAAATTTAAGGGGTTTGTTTTATGTTGCATAACATAATGCAGCTTTCGCAAATTTAATTCCTGAGAAAGCAGTGTGTTGGTCGTAATAAAATCGTTGGAATCCTGGTTTGTAAGAATGTAATTTTTATGTTCAATGTTTAATTATGTTTAAATCCATACTGATCTCGTCGATAGTATTATTTGTACTACCTTTTCAAAATAAGCTGGTCAAGACTAAGGTAAATGAGTCGATTACGGTTTCATTGCCAGACAACTTTTACCCCATGTCTCCCGAGGATATTGCCCAGCGTTATCCTTCAGTGCGAAGCCCGGTAGGCGCTTACACGAATGAATCCAGATTGGTGGACTTTAGTGTAAATGTTTCTGCTACCGCATGGAGAGAACGTGATGTATTTATTGCGAAAGATTTTTTTAAGGCCAGCATTTTCAATCTTTACGACAAGGTGAACATGATCAAGGAGGATGTAGTGGAGATTGATGGTCGGAAGTTCATCGTTTTTGAATTTGATTCCAGGATCAATGGAGAGGCTTATTCACTGGATAAAAAAGAGCCTATTCACAGATATAATTACATACAGTACCTTATTGTAAACGGGAAAACACTTGTATTCAGCTTCAACTGTCACAGTCGCTTTAAAGAAGAGTGGCAGGGGAAAGCCAGTCGGGTCATGTCTTCCATCAAAGTAAAAAAGAATATTTGATGAGCTTAACTGTTCATAGTGATGGTCATTTTATGAAAGAGGCTTTTAAGCAGGCCCTAATGGCACGTGATGAGAATGAGATACCTGTTGGTGCGGTGATAGTGGCCAATAATCAAATTATTGCACGTGCTTATAATCAAACAGAACGCCTGAGTGACCCTACAGCACACGCTGAAATGTTGGCAGTAACCGCTGCTACGAATCATTTAGGAACTAAATATCTTACAGACTGCACCTTATACGTGACATTGGAGCCATGTGGTATGTGTGCCGGAGCATTATACTGGTCGCAACTTACTAAACTCGTTTATGCTGCGAGTGATGATAAGAGAGGCTTTACAACCATCAATCCGAAAATGGTTCATCCTAAAACCGAAGTGGTTCGCGGACCACTACAGGAAGAGTCTTCTCAATTGGTGTTGAATTTTTTTCAAAAGCTTCGCGACCATAGGAAAAACTGATGACGTCATCAATATAATCTGTCTCTTTCCTTTTCTTACCGACCCATTGCTTGCTATATTTACTTTCTTCTAATTTTAACCATTAAAAAACGAAATCAACTATGGCTTTCGAACTACCCGATCTGCCTTATGCGCATGATGCTTTAGAACCACATATTGATGCAAGAACTATGGAGATCCACCATGGTAAACACCATGCAGGATATACCAATAATTTGAATAACGCTGTGAAAGATACTCCTATGGAAGGAAAGTCTATCGAAGAGTTATTGGCAAGTCACACCGATAACGCTGCTGTGAGAAATAATGGCGGTGGTTATTACAATCATGATCTTTTCTGGAGAGTGATGTCGCCTGATGGCGGCGGCGAACCTACAGGTGATCTGGCAGATGCTATTAACGCTGCTTATGGATCGTTTGATGGATTTAAGGATGCTTTTTCTAAAGCTGCTGCAACTCGATTTGGGTCAGGTTGGGCATGGCTGTGTGTAAAAGCTGACAGCAAAGTAGAAGTATGCTCTTCCGCTAACCAGGATAACCCGCTTATGCCGGGAATTGGTTGTGAAGGAACACCCGTTTTAGGACTTGACGTATGGGAACATGCTTATTACCTTAACTATCAGAATAAGAGACCAGATTATATAGCAGCTTTTTTTAATGTTATTAACTGGGATGAAGTGACTAAAAGGTACAAAGCCGCTCAATAAATTCAATTTCAGTGATACTATAATTTAAGGCCGCTCAAAGCGGCCTTTTTAATTTCCTTTAAGTCAGTTTAAAATACTTTTCCTATTACTGGATTGCTTCACCGATCATAAAGATCAGATTATCCAGCGATTCATCTATTTTAGGAAATAATTTCTGCATTCTTTCATCTGATACCATAGCCTGCATCCCTTCACGGGAATCAAAGTAGAACCGGTGTATTTCATTCGGTTGAGGCAGGTCTCCCTGGGAATCTACCGGCTCTAAAAAACGTTCGAAGTGTGTGCCAAACTCCGGGATAATGGTGCAGGCTTCATCATGGTATTCAGCAAATTGTTGCTTATATCTTTCTCCCTCTTTAAAATAAACCGTTGGCATAAGATTAGACTTATGAAAAGGTGGTTTTATTATGACCGTTTCAAAAAGCATTTTACCATACAGGTCGAGAGTTTTATGGCCGATAATCATATACTAATGATAAGAAGAAACTGGTTATCTGATTTGTTTAGAAAGGTCAAATTTTTGTGGAAGTGGTTCTAGCCTGTTTTGACTATACAAAACAGGCATAAGAAATAAGTTCCACACATCTGTAACTATGCTTAGAGAGCTCAAAAAATAGTTAAGTTTGCGCATTGTTTGAAAAGGAGATGAAGGAATACGAAATACATACACTCCCGAACGGGATACGGGTAATTCATAAGCAGGTGACGCATACTAAGGTAGCTCACTGCGGATTTATGTTGGATATTGGTAGCAGGGATGAATCACATGAGAATCAAGGGATAGCTCATTTTTGGGAGCATATGGCTTTTAAAGGTACCTCAAAGAGAAAAGCCTTTCATATTTTGAATCGTATTGATTCGGTAGGCGGTGAGTTAAATGCCTATACTACAAAAGAGAAAATCACTTTTTATGCTTCCGTTTTGGATTCACACTATGAAAAGGCGTTTGAGCTTTTATCTGACATTACGTTTGACTCTATATTTCCTGAAAAGCAAATAGAACGGGAGCGTAATGTCATTCTGGAAGAAATGGCCATGTATTATGATGCGCCGGACGATGCCATCCAGGATGAATTTGATACCGTGGTGTTTGGAGACCACGCTTTGGGGATGAATATTTTAGGGACCTCTGAAAGTGTACAATCTTTTCGTCGTGATGATTTTAAGCAATTTATTAAGGAACATATTAATACCGAAAGAATAGTTTTTTGCTCGGTAGGTAATTTACCTTTTAAGAAGGTGCTCAGGCTCGCTGAGAAATACTTAAAGGACGTGCCATCTATGAATGCCGGACAGAAGAGGAGTCTGTTTACCGGTTATAAAGCAGTACAAAGAAAGGTGAACAGAAGTTTGACACAGGCACACTGTGCGATTGGCTGTGAAGCCTATGCGTTGGAAGATGAACGTAGAATACCTTTTTTTGTACTTACCAATATTTTGGGAGGGCCAGGTATGAACTCCAGGCTGAACCTGGCATTGAGGGAAAAGCACGGCTTTGTGTATTCTGTGGACGCATCTTACCAGGCATACATAGATACCGGTTTGTTTGCTATATTTTTTGCGACGGAACCCAAGCAATTGAATCGTAGTATGCGCCTGGTGAAAAAAGAACTACAGCTATTAAAAAATAAGCCATTGGGCACATTGCAACTCCACAATGCAAAAGAGCAAATTATGGGGCAGCTTGCTATGGCAGAAGAAAATAATACAAGCCTGATGCTTATGATGGGGAAAAGTATGCTGGACCTTGGACGAATTGATACGATTGAAAGTATCTTCAACAGGATAAAAAGTATAAAGGCCAATGAACTTCAGGATATTGCCAGGGAAATGTTTGTGGATGATCAGCTTAGTCAGCTTATTTACCTGCCGGAAAATTAATTGAGGAAGATGACCCGCTATTTGAAATTTGAATAGAAACCTACGAAGTATCAAAATACCAAAGATAACCATGGAATTTATCAATAAGGACATCCAGAATTATGCTGAGCTACATACTGAGCCAGAATCAAGGCTCTTGCATGGTATCAACAGAGATACCCATGCTAATGTGATCATGCCACGGATGCTTTCAGGCCACTTGCAGGGAAGAGTGTTATCTATGCTCTCGCATATGATACGTCCGAAGTATATTCTTGAAATAGGTACGTATACTGGGTATTCAGCCCTCTGCCTGGCAGAAGGTATGCAGTCAGAAGGCAGATTGGTGACAATAGATGTTAACGAAGAGCTGGAAGACAGAGTTAGACATCACCTGGAAGAAGCTGGAATATTGAATAAAGTAGTTTATAAAATCGGTAATGCACTTGATATTATACCCACTCTGGACTACACATTTGACCTGGTTTTCATTGATGCTGATAAGATCAATTATTCCAATTATTTTGATCTGGTGATAGAAAAGATGAATAAGGGAGGATATATTATAGCCGATAATGTACTCTGGAGTGGGAAAGTACTGGATGAAAAAAAAGATAAAGACACACAAGGTATTGATGATTTTAATAAAAAAGTTCATAATGATAGCCGTGTTCAAAACGTTTTGTTTCCAATCAGAGATGGATTGATGATAACCAGAAAATTGTAAATCACTTATGAGGTCACGATTTTTAGCGCTATTGGTGCTGTTGCCTGTTTTTTGCGGAGCCCAGGTACCCAGGGTTCCTGCGAAAATGGAGTTTGCCAATCTAAAATTGCGTATTGCTGATGGCGCCAGGGCGGAGATCCAGAAAGATGTAGACCGGCTTCACAGGAGCCCTACCTATTTTAATATTCAGGTAGAAAAAGCAAAGAGTTATTTCCCTATTATCGAGAAAGTATTTGCCCGGGAAAAACTTCCGGATGATTTCAAATACCTGGTATTACAGGAAAGTGGTCTGGTGTCAGATGCAGTTTCTTCTTCGAAAGCGGTAGGCTTCTGGCAGTTCAAGGATTTTACCGCCATGGAAGTAGGTCTGAGGGTGGACCGGCATGTTGATGAACGTATGAATATAGTATCGGCCTCTCACGGGGCGGCCAAGTACTTGAAAAAAAACAATTTCACCTATTTTGATAACTGGTTAATGGCCCTTCAGGCTTACCAGATGGGGGCAGGAGCAGCCTTAAAAGCCGGTGTTGAGAAATATCGTGGTGATAAATCGATGGTGATCAATAAAAAAACCTATTGGTATGTAAAGAAATACCTTGCACATAAGATTGCCTACCAGGATGCAATAAAAGGAGAGGGACAATTAAAGTTGATAGAGCATCATGCGGAAGCGAATGAAACATTGTCCGGGATCGCAGCCATTTATCGTGTGGACGCAGATGAAGTAAAAGAATACAATAAGTGGCTGAAAAGAGGTAAAATACCCTCAGACAAAAACTACGTTGTTATTGTACCTTCAGATGCCTCTTCACCAGCTTTACTGGCTTCTAATCATGATCGAAACGAGAATACTGTTACTTTAAGCAGCATCCCGGAAATAGCCTATAACTTTGATGATCCGGCAGAATTCCCGAAGATCAAAGGCGCTGAAAAGGCTAATTTTGGGAGTGTTATAGTTATTAATGGACTTAGAGGTATTATAGCTGGTCCGACAGACAAGATCCCACAATTAGCTAAAAAAGGCAGACTGGAACTTGCCAAATTCCTTAAATACAATGATCTGGATATAGATGACAAAGTGAAAGCTGGTCAGGCCTATTACTTAAGACCAAAAAAGTCGAAAGGTAAAACACATTACCATGTGGTACAGCCAGGTGAGACACTTTGGGATATTGCTCAGAAATATGCTGTCAAACTTAAAAAACTACGTCTTAAAAATCGTATGAAAGACGATGCCATTAAACCTGGTCGTGTGATATGGCTTCGTTATATAAGACCTGCAAAAGTACCTATTGAATACAGGGAGGTAGAAACGGCGCCTGAGGTTCCTGTTCAGGTAGTTGATAAAGAGGTAATAGAAGTTTTACAAGTAACTACGTCCGAAGAAGAGGCAAAAGACCAGGAAATCGATGAAAGAGTAACACAACCATTAACATTACCTGAAAAACTGGATTCACTTGAACAATTGCAAGATGCCCCTCCTTTGTCACCATCAGATTCTTTGAATGAGGAGCACAAGGAATATGTTACGACTGAAAAAGAGCCTTCATCTATCAGTACATTGGACGAGGAGGTCGCCGGTCAACAAGACCAAACGGGCACATCACAACTTTCCCGGGACGTTGTTCGCAGAACACACGTGGTAGTTGCAGGGGAAACTTTCTATGCTATTTCAAAGATATATGGTGTTAGTGTATTGAACATTTTGGAATGGAATAATCTGAAAATTAATGACAAATTAAGCATTGGACAAGAGTTGACGGTATATCCGGAACAAAGCAGTGGAGCATCTGCTGAAAGCATACCTAAAGAAACCCTTGAGGAGGATGAAAAGTTTATACTGTATACAGTAATTGAAGGAGATACACTATACAGTATAGCTCGAAATCATGGTGTTACTATACAGGATATTGTACAATGGAATGATAAAAAAGAACTAAGTATTAAGTTAGGAGAGAAAATTAAGATCAAAAACTCTATGAAAGTCAAATAAATATGTCTCTGGTGGAATGGATTTGTTTTTTTTAATTATACCTTCGCAATCAACTCTGAACTAGTTGCTTTTTTTGATTAAAAAGAGATATATTTAGTCAAATTTACGCCAACATATTATTCACAAAAAGAATTGAACGTTGAGTGACTCCAAGCCAATAGAACTGGTAATGCTCGTAGATGATAATGATACAGATAACTTTATCAGTAAACGTATCATTGAAATAACGAAGTTTGCCAACCGGGTCGAAGTTAAGAATTCAGGGAAGAGCGCACTGGATTATCTCAGGGAAAACCAGGATAATATAGACGATCTTCCAAATCTCATATTTCTGGATATTAATATGCCTATTGTAGATGGCTTTGTATTCCTGTATGAGTTTGAAAAATTCAGTGATGTTATTAAGGACAAGTGTAAGGTAATCATTCTGTCCAGTTCAGATAACAAACGTGACATTGACAAGATTGTGAATAATAATCATGTGATAAAATTCATCACGAAGCCACTTACTGAAACTGCTCTGGAAGAAGTGAAGGTTAATAACCTCTAACAGGTTTTTACTGCTTATCGTACCTACTCTAAGAATTAACGAGTAAAAGAGTGTATTCATAGAATATGCTCGTTAACCTGTTGATGTTCAATTAAAATTGTGCAAATTAAAACTCATCTTAACCCATTCCGGACCATGAAAAAAAACTTACTCTTGTCGCTATTGGTACTTTTGAACGTTTATTACCTGAACGCTCAATCCCCTGACACCACTTATTGGAAAAAGGCCTTTAGGGCCGGGATAAATTTTAATCAAGCCTCTTTTTCAGATAACTGGACAGGGGGTGGTGTTAATTCCATAGGGGTGAATACATTTTTGAACTACAAAGCAAATTATACCAGGGACGTCCATTCATGGGACAATGAAATTGACCTGGCTTATGGTGTGCTGAAGAATGATGGACAAAGTAGCAGGAAATCACTCGACAGAGTTTTTTTAGATACCAAATATGGAAGAAAGCTCAATGCGAAATGGTCACTGTTCACATCACTATCACTTCTCACACAGTTTGCCGATGGTTTTGCCTATGACCAGGAAAGACCTAATGGTGAAACGTATGATAGCTTGATCTCAGGCCTGTTTTCACCTGCGTTTATCACCACATCACTGGGTTTTGAATATAAACCTGTTGACTATTTCAGCTTAAGGCTATCCCCGTTCTCCCCGAGGATCACCGTTGTTTCAAATGATAACCTGGCCAATACTCCGTCACCAGAGGATCCGTTAAAAGGTGCTTTTGGTGTGGATCTTGGCGATAATATCAGAACAGAATGGTTGGCTTTTCAGCTCGTTGCGGATTTTAATAAGGACATAGCCAAAAACCTGAACCTGAAATGGAAGTACATTCTATTTGCCAACTATGAAGAATTGGAGTTTGATAAGATAGACCATCGTTTGGATCTATTGCTTTCTGCTAAAGTAAACGACTTTATGGATGTAAGCTTAGGCCTGATCATGGTGTACGACTTTGATCAGGTAGATGAAGTTCAGTTAAGCCAGGCGTTGAATCTTGGTGTAGTTTACAATTTTAAAAACTATAAGGAATAACGATAGCTAAAAATCGGGATCTAATCCTAGCCTGTTTTTCAACTCATGAAGAATAGGCTTTTTTTCTGCCATATATTCAAACTTTTCTTTGTTAGTGTAAGGAGTTCGTACAGACTCTTCTTCATGCAGCTCAGCGCTTAACTCTATAGCACCATTGTTTAAGGCAGTTTTTAAATGGGTGATCAGGTCCGACCGGAATCTATCCAGTATGTTGAGTTTTACAGCGTTGGTGAGCTTCAATACTATTTTATGATTATCAATTAGTTCGATCTCTTGCTTAAGTACGGCATATTCGGAATCTTTACCTTCCTTTTTTCTGGCTTCAGCAAAGTGGTCCCATTGCTTTTTTAAGTCTGCAAGTGTGAAAGGGTCAGAACCGTAGGTTTCTTCTGTTTGCTTTTTGCTCTCGTCCTCTTCTGCAGGTAATTGCATAGAAGAGATATTTTTCAGGTCAGCTATTCCAGGTGTTGATTTTAAGTGTGATGGCCTGGTTTTAGTTGTAGGGTTAACTGACTTAGGTACAGTTGATTTTAATGGAGCAATAGGTGTGTCTGGCTTCGTGCCTTGTTCAGCAGGTGATACACTTTCTTTTGCAGGAGCTGAAACAGGCCTGGCCGATTCACTTTTTGTCGGTTCGTTTGGAGCTGGCTCGCTCGCTACATTACTTTTTTTTTTAATCCATCCTCCTGATGAATGGCTAAATTGACAGCAGCGTTGATATGTGCCATTTTCATCAGTGCAAGCTCTACATGGAGCCGTTGATTTTTGCTGGATTTGTAGCTGAGATCACACTGGCTGGCTATATTCAGACATGAAAGAACAAAAGATAATGAGGCATTATTAGCTTGCTCAATGTACCTGGCTTTGGTGTTATCAGGAACCTCCATGAGCTGTACAGTAGCATTATCCTTACATACCATGAGGTTACGAAGGTGTTCACTTAACCCTATGATAAAATTATGACCATCAAACCCAAGCTTTAAGATCTCATCAAAAAGAAGTAGTGTTTGACTTAGGTTCTCAGCGAGCAAATAGTCTGTTAATTTAAAATAGTACTCATAATCCAGGATATGAAGATTATCAATGGTAGACTGATAAGTGACATTTCTATCTGAAGAAAATGTTACGATAAGATCAAATATTGATAACGCATCTCTTAAGGCACCGTCTGCCTTTTGAGCTATTAAATGCAACGCCTCATCTTCAGCGGAAATATTTTCACGTTCCGATATTCTTCTTAAGTGACCTGAAATATCCGATACCTGTATCCTGTTGAAATCAAAGATCTGACACCTTGACAATATGGTGGGGATCACTTTGTGTTTTTCAGTAGTAGCCAGGATGAAGATAGCATATGACGGTGGCTCCTCCAGCGTTTTTAAGAACGCATTAAACGCTGCGTTGGAAAGCATATGTACCTCATCAATGATATAGACCTTATACTTGCCGTATTGCGGTGGATACCTTACCTGGTCAATCAGGTTACGGATGTCATCCACCGAATTATTTGAAGCCGCATCTAATTCGAAGATATTAAGTGTATTAGCTTCATTTTCCTCATCAAACTCATTGATCATGCGGGCCAGTATACGTGCACAAGTAGTTTTACCTACACCACGTGGGCCACAAAAAAGGAGTGCCTGCGCAAGTTGATTATTGTCAATGGCATTCTTAAGCGTAGTAGTAATATGTTCCTGACCCACTACCTCTTCAAAACCCTGAGGCCTGTATTTTCTGGCTGATACTACAAATTGCTCCATTGTCTCGAAGTTAAAAAAAACTAAGCGGCATTTTAAATCTCTGATAATAAAATGGTGATGAGTGTTTACATTTTATTTTCATAGGGCATAAAGCAGCGGTATGACCAAATTTCAAGGCCCTCACTGACTAATTAATGGCCCTGAGGATAAGGAAAGAAACATACCCATTAACATTTATCAACCTTTAAAACCAACTGAAAATGAAAAACACTCACTTTAACATGATGATCTTATTATCCATTGGCTTAGGCCTGTTTGGCTGTCAACTGGAAGGAGATCAGATCTTTGAAAAAAACAGGCTTAAGACGGACTATCTAAATGGAGAAGAATTGTCCCAAACATCGGAAGAGGCTCCTTACCCTTTTGGCGAAATGTACAGTATTGAGACAATTAAAGAAGAAATCAGGGCCATAGAGAAAGGTTTTGTTCCTGATATCGGAGTGGAGGAGAGATTACAAATACTGGAAGAGCATATGGAATTTGCTGAACTAAAATTGTTCCTTGTAGTAACAAGGTCTTTACTACGCCCCAAACTACGAAAGCCAATATGTCCACCCAGACCTCGTGGTGATTGTAGAAATGATCGGGATATGATCGATCTCGATCAATTTGAGATGGTACTATTTTCTAATGAAATGCCTGAGAATATTGAAGGTATCATCGTACAAGGGAAAGATGAGATACCGGTTGGAAAAATAGAAGATAGCATCTACGATCCTGAAAACAAACAGGCCAAAGTTTATTGGGGATATACCGGAGAGTACATTCCCGGTCAGCCAGTCACGATTTTGGTTGAGATACATACTGAGAAGGGGAAAGATATGTTGTCTATGCCATTGGACGAAGTAGTAATAAAGTGGTAAAATAGCAAATCTAGTGTTAGATGTTTGGCCTGTATGGTTTTATAAACTGTACAGGCCATTGTATATATAGAAGGTAAGTTATTTTATATTAGTGGGATGCGACTTAAGGTACAACAGAGAGTTTTACTTTCTTTTCTTTTTTTGCTTTCTTTTTCACTGTTTTCCCAAAGCGATCAGACTTCTTTAGACAGGGTCATAACTCTTATAGAGAATTATGATTTTGAACGGGAGATGGAGTTTGAGGTTTATTTAAGACCCTATCTTGATGATGCGAAAAAAAATCAACAGTTTGATGTTTGGCTCTACCTCCTAAGTGAATTAATAAGCAATGAGTATGGCCGCACTTATTCACCTGCTGTAGAGCAATGGATCTTTGAAGGAGATAGTATTTTAAGCTATTGTGCTGTGCCCCTTTTTGCTCAGAATGCAGATAGTAGTGTTTTTTATGATTACGTAGAGGTTAAAGGTCATCATAGGTATGATATGACTCAGTTTCATGAGGCCATTCAACTATATAAGTTGCTGATAAAAAATGAACCCCAAAACGTAGAAGATAGCATTGGTTACGCTATATACCACAGTCATTTAGGTAACGCCTACCTTTCTGTGGATAACCCTAATCAGGCATTGTTTTACTACGAAAGATATCTGGCCTTACTTCCGACCAATTTAGCAGAATACTTCGGCCATGACGACACCCTCTTTTATCAAATTCTGGGTTGGGCGTATTTGGGTGGGGCATGGTATAACAAAGCTTATGATAACCGGAGTGAGCTTTTCTACCGTCGATCATTGGAGGCTTATCATAAAGCCATTGCCTTGTTACAGGAATTTTCAAAACCTGATAGTTATATCAATACCATTCTAAGTACTTACTATGGGCTCATTAGTCTTCACCAGGATTATGAGAAGTATGACAGCGCATTGGTTTATTTGGACCAAATAGAACCTTACGAAGATACATCAAGTCGATTGCAACATCGAATACTGACCTTAAGAGGTAAACAATATCTAAAGCTGGGGAAAGAAGACCTTGCCCTGGATTTTTTTAACCAGGCGCAGCAGTTGCATGATAATAACCCGGGCAAAACGCATTATAGCTCCTATAATATAGCTAACGAAATAGCTACTGTTTTTGCGAAACAGGGAAAATTTGATCAAGCCCTGGTAAAGGTACAGGATAACCTGTTTTCACTTGCAGATGGGCAAACCTGGGAGGAAGTAGAAGATAATCCGGCGTTAGATCATGTGATCTTTCTTACCGAGGCTATTGCCACTTTACAAGTGAAAGCAACTATCCTAAGGTCTTATTTTGAAGCAACCGGACGGCAACATTATTTAACGGCCAGCCTGGATGCTTTTAGGCTTTGCATAGCGCTATCCTTACGTGAACGGGAAACCAGGGTAGGTAACCTGGCCAGACAGCAATATATCTACACACATCGCAAACTGGTTGATAAAGCGTTGAATACCTGTTTGATCGGGCAGGATATACTCGGTTCTGATATAACGGCAGGGTATGCATTTCAGTTTATTGAACAAGGCAAGTCTTTGCTTTTACGTGAAAACCTGCAAAGTGACCGTGCCATTTATGAACTGGATGTACCAGACGGTTTAATAGATTTATTAGATGAAATAAAGCAGACCCACCTTGGTTTATCTCAGCAGATCCGGGAGACTACAGACCGCGCCCGGATATCACAGTTTTTTAGCGATCTTAAAAAAACCGAGGATAGATTGGATTCGCTAAAGTCTTTCATAATGACTTCTTTTCCTGAGTTTGTAAAACTGAGTAAAAACTTCCCTGAGATCACCTTGCACGATTACCGGACTTTAATGAGCGATAAAGATAATTTACTATCATGCTTCCGTGGGGAAAGTGCTTTTTATCTCTTAGTTGCAGATAAAGAACATGCTGAATTAATGCACGTTCCTGATGCGGATAGCATCGCAAATGCTACTCAAAGCGTTTTATCTGCAGTGAGAAAGGTGGATGGAACGGCCGATAGGGCCCTCGCACATAGTTTGTATTATCTATACAACTGTTTGATAGCACCTGTGAAGCCAATAATACAAGAAGAGGAACATGTGACTGTTTTTCCGGATGGTCATCTTGGCTATCTGCCATTTGACTTGTTACTTAAAAATATGCCCATGGAGGAAGGCTTTAGCCATTGGCCATTTCTGGTTTTCGATCATTCGTTTAACTACGATTATTCTGCTACCCTACGTATTATGTCTGATTTTACGTCTATGGAAAGGACGAAAAATTACTTTGGAGTGGCGCCAGCTTATACAGTAAAGTCCAGTAAGGATTTGATGACTAAAAAGAAAGACTCTTTGAAATGGATTGCCGAACGTGATATCGGTGAGTTGAATTATAATGGCGAAGAAGTGATTTATGCCAGAGATCTTTTTAATGGTCAGGCTTTAATGGGAGCCGACGCCACCAAAAGGAATTTTCTTACAAGGGCTGAAAAGAATGGCATTTTACATTTGAGCATGCACGCTTATGTAGACGAGCAAAATTTTAATCATTCCGGGTTGGTATTTGCCGATTTTAATCCTTCCAGGCAACTGCTGCCTGGCGCAGATGGATTCCTGACATTAAAAGAACTGCAATTTTTGGATCTGGATGCTGAAATAGTAGTTTTAAGCGCTTGTGAAACCGGTTATGGTTATTTAGAAAGAGGTGAAGGGGTCATGTCTTTGGGCAGGGCTTTTAAGTCTTCCGGTTGTAACGCTATGGCTATGAGCATTTGGAAAGCAAATGACTATGCCACATCGAAAGTTATGAGCTATTTTATGGATCAGCTTTTTAGAGGTGTTTCAAAAGATAAAGCGCTCCAACTGGCAAAGCTCCAATACCTCGAAAATGCAGATAATAACACTTCAAACCCTTATTATTGGGCTCCCTTTATTCTACATGGTGATCCCCACACCCTAAGTTTTGTCAAGCCGAAAAAAAACTACCTGTTACCTGCTCTTATAGGATTAGCCATTTTACTTGTGATGGTGTATGGATACTATATGGTGAAAAGGAATCATTCGTAAAGATCATCACCTGGTACTGACACTTCAGACTGGACACATGTTAGTTTTTTTTGAATCTATAGGTATTGACTATCTAATTTTTGTACTATTTATTAATTATATCAGGCCTTCTCTTTTTTTACTGTAAGTATTGTGCAATTGAGTGCAGTTTTACTCATATCATGTTGCTTTGAAAAATTATATTTCATATGTAATATATTTTATTATTATCACCTTATAATTTCCCGGATTAAGTTTTAGCTTGCATTACAGGTGGATTGAGAGGAGTAGGCATTGAGATCAGAGCTGTTTTATTTTTAGCCTGAGGTTCCAAGAATTGTACAGTTGACTTATTGCAGCGGTTCTTTTCTGCATTTTTTTAGACGATTAAATGAATGTGAAAAGACACTGACTAATGGGGGCGTACGATCTTGTAATGTTGCTAAAATTAATTGCCGGTAATGCCGCTTATAAGCTATTGAAATACCCCGTACTCCGGGGTTTGAAACCATACTGTATTTCCTGTCCGGGAAATACTACTGTCCTGAATATTAATTACTGCTATGGATTGCCTTTGGCGCCATTTGCCTATCTGTATGGAAGGGTATTTATACCCCTGCTAACTCAATTAAGAATAACCAATAATAATTATATACAATCTAAACCAAAATCCAATGAATCTAACAGTTACCAGAACGAGATTTATCTTGTTACTGGCAGTGGTGTTCCTACCGCTGATCAGTGTGGGACAAATCTCTGACACAAAGAACAGTACCAGGCTAAGGCCTAATGTTAAGTACAACTATAAGAAGTTGGCGAAACAGGTCAATCCAGGTTTGAGAGTCACCGGAAAGTGGGACAATCCTGCACTTCGTGCGGCCTACGATTTTGCTCGTTTAGCCAACCCCGGCACCGGTAAAATTCCTGATGCATTTCGTGAAAAAGAATTGAATTATGTCAGATCCAGCCGCTCTGGTCTGCAGAATTCATTTAAGAGACCAAATTTTTCAAGGGCCGCATTCGCTGCAGGTGATCAGTCTACGCCCTGGGTGAACCGGGGGCCATTTAATGTAGGTGGCAGGACCAGGGCTTTGGCCATTGATCGAACGGATGAAAATATCATTCTGGCAGGAGGCGTTTCCGGAGGATTGTGGAGATCTACCGATCAGGGGCTGAACTGGGTTAAGATCACCCCGGGTCAGGAGCACCCGAGTATAACAGATATCGTTCAGGACCCACGTCCGGGATTTGAGAATGTCTGGTATTATGGTACAGGTGAGCTATCTGGTAACTCAGCCAGTGACAATGGTGCATTCTACGGAGGGAATGGTGTCTATAAATCTACTGACGGCGGACTTACTTTTAATGTACTTCCCAGTACACAAAATAATACTCCCGGTACTTTTTCCAGTGATGATCCTTTTGATTTGATATTGGGAGTGGATATCAATCCTTTGAATGGTGATCTGTATGTAGCTTCTTTTGTTGGAGTACATCGCTCCACGGATGGAGGCGCTACATTTGAAGAAGTAATCCCCGGTGAATTTGCAGATGCTACGGATATTCATATCACCTCAACAGGTGTATTGTATGCTACCATAAGTGGTGATGCAGCTGATAGAGGTCTTTTTCGATCTACAGATGGAGCGGCAGGTACCTGGACGAACATTACTCCGGCGGCTTTCCCGGCATCTTTCGGACGGACGGTGATCCATACTGCTCCAGGGAATGAAAATGTATTATATCTTTTATCTGTAACTCCGGGTTCGGGTACAGTGGGTATGAGCTTTTGGAAATATACCTATGTTTCCGGTGACGGAACCGGAGCCGGAGGGGTATGGGAAAATCGATCGGCTAACATCCCCACTCTTGGCGGTAATGTTGGCGACTTTGAGCCGCAGGGAGGATATAACCTGATTGTAAGAGTACATCCAAATGACGAAAACATTGTTTTCATTGGTGGTACCAATATTTATCGTTCATTTGACGGTTTTGCTACCGGTATAGATGCTACCAATTGGGTCGGTGGTTATGCGGTAACCAATGATTTTGGAGTTTACACCAATCATCATCCCGATCAGCATGGCATGGAGTTCTTTGCATCTAATCCCGATAAAGTTATTTCAAGTCATGACGGAGGTGTCTCTATCACGGATGACATCCGGGCTTTTGATGCCGGTGGTCCCCAAGGTAATGAATCCGTTACCTGGACATCTTTGAACAATGGCTATCTCACCACACAGGTTTATGCCCTTTCTATAGGCCCCGGTGATCAATTACAGGCTGGGTTTCAGGATAACAGTACCTGGTTTATTAATAATACAGGTTCGGAAAACCCCTGGACGCAGGTAGCCGGAGCAGATGGTGCGTATAATTCATTCAGTGATGATGGTACTTTACGCTATGTATCTTTTCAGAGAGGCACTACATTCCGTCAGGAATATAGTGATGCAGACAGTGACTCACCCCTGACCTTCGATTTTATAACCCCTAACGGAGCATCAGGCTTTCTGTTCGTCAACCCGTTTGAGTTAGATCCTAATAATGACGAGATCATGTACATGGCGGCAGGTACTTCTGTTTGGAGAAACGATGACCTTCCTAATGCAACTCCGGTGGTAGGATGGACACAATTAACAAATGCTTCGTTACCTTCAGGAAGCGTATCCGCGATCGGTATTTCTACTCTTCCTGCGAATATTCTTTATTTTGGTTCTACTGAAGGTGAGTTGATAAAAGTAGAAAACGCCAGTACAGGTAACCCGACAGGTGTTTCGGTAGCCGGATCAAATTTTCCATCGGGCAATATTACCAGTATTGACGTGAATCCAAGTGATGGAAATGACGTCATTGTATCCTTTTCAAATTACGGGGTCGTCAGTATTTTTCGAACCATTGATGGTGGAAGCAACTGGACCGACATCAGCGGTAACCTGGAAGAAAATGTAGACGGAACCGGTAATGGCCCTTCTGTGCGCTGGGTAACGCGTGTAGGGTTTAACGATCGCTTTTTTGCCGCTACCAGTACCGGCCTTTATTCTACTGAACTGCTGGATGGAACTTCTACCGTTTGGACACAGGAAAGCCCTGATGGTATAGGTAACGTAGTTATCGAGCAGATCAGAAAAAGAGATTCTGATGGATTGGTGGTGTTAGGGACGCATGGAAATGGCCTTTATTCCGCAAACTTCGAAGTGACTCCTCCAGCCATTCTTGTGACCAACCCGGTGGCTAATTTTGAAGTGGATGTCAATAGCGAACCCACTGTTCTCGACCTGGCGAATGTTTTTGAGTCAACGTTGGACCCACCATCCAGCCTTACACTTACTGCATCAAATGATAATGCAACACTACTCACTGCTACCCTGAGTGGTACGGAACTTACACTCACCTATAATCCTGATGAATTTGGTGAAGCATTGATTACGCTAACAGCCACTGATGAGGCAGCTAATGAAGCAAATGAATCTTTTACGGTTACGGTAAACCCACCACCATTAGTGATTACGGAGTTTCCATATGTTGAAAATTTTGAAAATGGCGAAGATGGCCCGGGCTCTTTCCCTCGTGACTGGCAGGTAACAGCTGCACCACCCTATACATGGACTGTACTAAATGGACCAACCCCAACCGGTGGTTTTAATGGGGCTACGGGACCTTTGGTAGATCATACCACGGGTACGCCCAATGGATTTTATGTCTATACGGAATCTTCCGGGGGTGTAGTGGGCGATACTACGGAGTTAATCACTCCTCCCGTAGTGATTACTGGTCTGGAGCGACCATCTTTTGAATTTTGGTATCATTTATTTGGGGATGATATCGTTTCTTTTGAAGTAGAAGTGGTGGAATTAGACGGTACGGCAACCAATGTGTTTTCACGAACTGGTCCTGTACAAACAGCCCAGGAAGATCCTTATTTGTTGCAAATCATTTCATTAGAGGGCTATTCGGATACTTTGCAGGTAGTATTCAGAGGTATTAGAGGAGCCGTAGCTACGGATGGTTTCCTTGGAGATATGGCTATGGATGACGTGCGTTTCTTTGAGGCGCCAGAGCAGCTGGTTGTAGCTGATCCCCTGGAGCTATCAGAAGAATTGGAACAGGGTGAAACGTCAACACAAACGTTGACTTTGACCAACGTTTCCGATGAAGATGTAACGTTCGATATAAGCCTGGAAGATGAAGCCGGGGGTGTAGGGACTTCTTCTATTAAGCAAGTAAGGCTAAAAACCGAAAAAGCTGCCACACCGGTGGCTAAAAGAGCTTCACCATTTACCGGAGTCCCTATAGATGCTAATTCATCCAGATCCATCCCATTGGACAATACTGTTGGCAGGATGTCTACGGAACAATACGGTACGGGTTTTGAAGATTTTCTCGAAGGCGATATCAATGGCCAGCAGGGTTGGGTAGGACAGTTCGCTAACTGGGTAATAGAAACTACCAATCCGGCACAGGGTTCACAGCAGTTGCGAAGCCTTTCCGATGGCCTTGGGCAAACATTAGCTTTTTCACCCTCTGTTCCCATAGGTACGGATCCTGTATCTTCCCTTTCGGTCATGTTAAGCCTGCAGGGCACCGGAACCACCTGGGAGATTATACCGCAGTCGCCGAGTGAAGAGTTGGTGAACACCAGGCTACGTTTTACTGCCACAGGAGGTATAGAAGTTTTGATTTCAGATGGATTAGATGGGAGTTTGTTTGTTCCAATACCAGTGGCAATACCGGATGGGTATTTTAAAGTCGACATCGAGATTGTAAGGGCTACCCGGGAAATGACCATTTCTTTTGACGATGAAGAAGTTTTCAGCGGCCCGGCTATTACCGGTAATATAGAAGAACTGGTGTTATTATCACCTATGGAAATAGCTGGCTCTATACTCGATATAGATGATGTTCAAATATTAGACGGAGAAGTGGAGCGAGGTGCTCCTTTTGTAAGTGTGACACCATTAACGGGTATAATCACAGCCGGCTCTTCTGTGGATCTTGATGTTACCTTTGATGCTACGGATCAGGATTTTGGGACTTTTAATACCAATATTGTAGCCACCATCAATGAGGGGAATGATGATCCGGTAATCGTACCGGTAACCTTGAATGTTATCGGCGATCCTGCGATCCTGGTAGAGCCTACCGTAGTTCAGGAAGTAGTGGATTTCAATGTTATGTCTACCCGTATTGTTGAGATACAAAATACCGGAGGAGAGGTATTGGATTATAATTTAACGGTCATAGGCGCTGATATTGGAATATCCACGACGGAAATGTCAGATAAAATGGCTTTGATGACTGCCCCGGAAAAACGACTCATGGATAGTCGTGTCACCTCAAAGCTTAATAAAGACAATGCAGGCTCTATTATTAATGACGTGCCCTTGCCTAACCAGGGACTTATCACCATAGGAGATGTGTTATTTTCTGAGGATTTTGAAGGAGGGATATTTCCGCCTGAAGGATGGACCCGTATTGATAATGAAGGCACAGGAGTAGAATGGAGTTTTGCTGCAGATGCCGGAGAGGGTAACTATGCCGGCAGTGATGAAGCTGCCACAGTAAGCAGTGACGAGTTTGGAGAAGCTGAACACGATGCAGAATTATGGACGCCCGTTATAAATGTGGCAGGTAGGGAAAATCTGACCCTTAAATATAATGTCAACTATCAAAACCTGCAGAACCTGGACTTCTTTGACCTTGATATAAGTACAGATGGAGGGGCCACATGGGTGACCTTACTAAGCTGGAATGAGGATCATGGCGCTTTCAGGAGTCTCCCAGGGGAGCAGGTAAATATGCCTTTGGACGACGCTTTGGCAGGGGCTGAAGAGTTTATTATCCGTTGGCATTACTACGATCCTAATACAGGGGATTTTAACTGGTATGCACAGATTGACGATGTGGAGATCATTGAAAACACGGAAGTGTGGATGGCACTAGATAAAACATCCGGGACCGTAGAAGTAGGAGAGACGGCTGAAGTTGAATTACGCTTTGATCCTACAGTGGTAGATCCCGGGTTTTACGTAGCAGGTATCATTGTAAACAGCAATGCCCTGAATACCCCTGAAGTAGGTGTAGTGGTAAGTATGCAGGAGTTGAACGCTGCTAAAATAGTAACTGATACAACGTTACTCGTTGAAGAGCTGGTAGCGGGGAGGTCAGATACTCAATCGCTGACCATCAGCAATGAAGGGGAGAGTGCATTGAACATTCAATTCAAAGAAAACTTCTTAAATGTAGGTACAGTAGCTGCGGGAGCTTCTACTGTCCGTACCATGTCAATAGATAAAACACTCAGCAACGGTGAACCTCTGGATTTAATAAGTTCCGCAGCTATCATGCTCCCTGAAATTCAAGGTGCTATGGCCATAGAGCCACCGGTAGAATTTGCAGATATCCAGTATGCCACTAATTTTGATACCTTCAGTCCGGGGGATATCAATGGGCAGCAAGGTTGGGCCGGTCAGTTTGTTAACTGGGTCATTGATACTACGAATTCATTAAGTGGTAGTCAGCACATTCGATCTGTAGCGGATGGCCTTGGTCAGACATTGGCCTTTACACCTGAAGTTGGTATTGGTATGGATGCTATATCCTCCATGTCGGTAGGGATAGATCTTGATGGATTGGGGGCTACCTGGCAGGTCATACCACAATCTAACACTGCGGAACTTGTCGTCACACGTGTGATCTTTAACGCTGATGGTACAATAAGTGGTGTGGTAGCTGATAATGGTGGTGAGCTTCGCCCTATTGACGTAGCTATACCAGAAGGGTACTTTGAAGTAAGCATAGAGGTAGAAAGAGCTACCAGCCTGTTTACAGTATACTTTGACGGTGAAGAGGTATTTACAGGCGAAGGTTTTACCGGGGATATTGAGCAGGTGGTACTTCTGGGTGCTATGGAAATCTCAGGTCCTGTAATGGATATAGACAATTTACAGATAGTGGATGGTCGAATACCTGAGCCAAGCTTATCCGTATCGCCATCTGTAGCTACCCTGGCAGCAGGTGAGTCACTGAACGTAGCAGTTACGTTTGATGCGACTAACCTTACAGGCGGAGTTTATGAAGAGGACCTGATTATAGTAAATAATGATCCTACCGCATCTGAGTTTGTAATTTCTACTATACTTACTGTGATTGATGCGCAGGTAATTGCTGTTAATCCGGACTCTGTCAAAGCAGCTATTCCCCAGGGTGAAATGGTATCGAAGACGTTGACAATTGCTAACGAAGGTGAGGCTGACCTGATCTTTAAGATCAATATCGAATCTGACCTGGAATTGCCTGCTATATCTTCAATCGATAAGGTCATTTTACCTGTGAAAGACTGGAGGGATGACGAGGGCATCCTGAATAAACTGGCCGATAGTGAGGATAGTATGGTGGAAAGTGACGGTACTGAAACACCACAAGGTTTATTGAGCGCCAACAGCGGAAGGCTGACCGTACTGTTTGAAGATTTTGAGGGAGATACTTTTGCTCCCGAAGGCTGGAAAGTGGTAGACAATGAAGGTACGGGTGTAGTTTGGGGTTTTGCCGCTGTTAATGGAGAAAGTAACTATACAGGTACCGGTGAAGCAGCTACTGCCAGTAGCGATGCTTTTGGTACAGCAGAATACGATACAGAGCTTTGGACCCCTGAGTTAGAGGTGGCAGGACCCGGCATGGTACTGGAATACCTGGCCAATTATCAAAACTTGTCAAACAGAGACTTCCTGGATGCAGATATCAGTGTGGATGGAGGTGCTTCATGGACTACCATGCTGAGCTGGAACGAAGATCATGGTGCTTTTTTCAGCACTCCCGGAGAACTGGTAACGATACAACTGGATGACTACCTGGCAGGCGCTGAAACATTTATCGTAAGATGGCGCTATTACAATCCGTTGACGGGTGATTTTGACTGGTATGCACAAATTGATGACGTTTCTATTGGAGTAACAGGCTTAACACTTAGTCAGCTAGCCGATACGATACCTGGTGGTTCTTCTGTAGACATTGAGGTGAAATTTGATGCATCAATGATACAGCCTGGGCGATATGGGGCAAATCTCGTTATTTGTAGCGATGACCTGAGAAACCCGGAAGTGACGGTACCGGCTATATTGGATGTGCTTCAGCCTCCAACCATAGCCATTGCTCCTGATACATTGAAATTTTCCATATTTGAGGGCTTTGAAACAGAAGGCGGCTTTAATATCAGTAACCTGGGTGCCGGTGATCTTGACTACAACATCGCTTCAACGCCTGACTTTGTATCCGTACTCTCCGGAGGCACCGGGGTCATCACACCCGGCAGCAATGTAGATGTGAGCCTGAATATAAGCGCTGTTGGCCTGTTGCCCGGAAGCTATATCGAAACTATTTTGATAGACAGCAATGATCCGAACAAACCGGTAGCGGAGGTGATCGTAGATCTTACCGTAATGGAGTTTGTGGTATTGGATATGGAGCTTGAATCCGTATGTTCTGATAATCCGGATGCACAGCGTGTCTGGAAGGTGAATAACCCCAATACATTTGAATGGGACGCTTTTTGGTTCATTATCGGTTCTACCGAGTCGGATAGCATTACTCTGCAGCCAGGTGAGAACATGTTCTACAGTACTACATTGACAGACCGGCCAAATACACTCAAATTAAAATGGCTGGATGAAGATGATAATACGAAGGAAACCATAGAAGAGTCTGCATTTAATCCATGTGAGATCGCTGACCTTAACCTTACTTCTGTTTGTTCTAACAATCCTGAGCTATTCAGAAGGTGGAGAGTGAGAAACCCTAACCCATTTGTGGTAATGATCGACTGGGAAGTGGTAGGGACTACTCAGATGGGCATGATCAACGTGGCTGCCAATGATGATACTTTCTTTTTTACCGAAGCATTGTCAGGTCCGAATACTACCAAGATAAAGTGGTTAGACGCAAATGGTGAACTGCAAGAGGTAGTAAAAGCTTCCAGCGGAGAAATGTGTGA
Source organism: Fulvivirga sp. M361 (assembly GCF_007097395.1). GTDB lineage: Bacteria > Bacteroidota > Bacteroidia > Cytophagales > Cyclobacteriaceae > Fulvivirga. The sequence continues at coordinate 16,121 of NZ_VKDC01000007.1, read as the reverse complement.
TATCAATAACGCCTGTAACGGTGGAGAGCTTATTGCATTTGATCAGGGCAAGCGAAATGACGGCCGGGCGATATCGGGCAAGCGTAGTAATGCCACGAATGCCATAGGAACGCCTGAACAGGGAGACGGATTTAACTTTGTCTCACTGGGTTTCGGTGGTTCTGTAGTCATTGCACTTAACAATACCGTGTTCGATCAGCCCGGAAATGACTTCTTACTTATCGAAACGTCGTTCCGTGATGCTAACCGTTCATGTGACAGCTACCCTGAAACGGCAGACGTTTTTGTATCACGGGATGGTGAAAAATTCTTCTTTGTAGGTCAAGCCTGTAAAGACACGGAGTTTGACATCGCTTCAGCCGGGTTGATGGATATTTCTTATGTGAAAGTGGTAGATACTTCTAATCCCGAGGACTTTGGTCCGAATGCTGACGGGTTTGATGTGGATGGTATTGCATGTATTAATGCGCATTCTTCACAGGCGTCGCCTTTCTCACTTAGCTTCTCTGAAAACAATGTTCCCGACGAGGAAGTGGAAAGTACGATTATCACTTTCCCTAATCCGTTTGTAGACAAAATTGACGTGAGTATGGAAGTAGAGGAAGATGGTCGTTATGAAATGATAGTACACGACCTGTTCGGTACAGAAGTATTCCGAGGAACCGTTGAGTCTACGTTTGGTAAGATAGATACCCAGATACATACTCAAAATCTGGCAGACGGTACTTATACACTAACGATCCTTGCGGAAGATAATTCTTTAAGATCTTCAAGCTTGCTTATCAAGCAGTAAGTCGTTAAATAAATACAGGTAAAAAGAGGCTGTCTTGCTAAAAGGCAGCCTCTTTTTTATAAGGCTCCCATCCAATAACCCATTCTAAGGTTAATCTTTTAGAAATCCCATTTTAACCCATTTGTCAATGAGTACACCATATTATTAATAGGGATAATGGGCCGATCTTCATATTGTAAAGTGAAATTGGTAAGAAATGAAAGCTTATCGGTAAGCTTTACTTTAAATACCACATCCCCGCTGACCCTATTGCGGAAAAGGTCGGAGTCCACGTCATTTCCACCCTGATAATAAGTGATCAGGTGTAGGTCCACCAGTTCATTAATGTTAAACTGTCCGCTGATATAGTTAGACGTTTTCCAGATCTCTTTTTCTATTTCTCCGTTTTCGACACTGAGTGATTTCCACCGTTCTGTTTCCCACATGCCTCCGATACCAAGGTGAAATTTCACCTTGTCTTCTCTTGACAGGGAAATCCTGATACCGCCCCCCTGTAAAAAGCGAAATGGCATATTCCTGCCATCATCGTATTGTACTTGTGTGAAGGTTTCGTAAGACAGTTTTCTTCGCCTAAGAAAGTTAATGCGAAAATGAGCATAGCCGGTGCTAATCAACGGCCCGCCGGTAGAGGTAAAATAATTGATGGTGTTGATCAGCATGTAAGCATGCTGTTCGGCAACATATACAAGATCAGCGTGTGCACTTAACCCTTTGAAAGTTACTTCCTGATCAACGGTGGTGCTTCGGTTGTTAATATTAAAATCCATATTAACACTTCCCAAAAAATACTGTGAGGAATCCGAATCTATACTTCCCTTATCCACTTTTAATATTTGGGCACTGACGAATTGGCAACCGGCAAAAAGTGACACGATCAAACAAAAATATTTCATAGCCGCGAAGTTACTTAAGTTGATCTATTGGGTCAAAACAGACATTATGACATCTATTTGTATCTGAAAGTTAATTCGCACTATATTTGCAGTCTTGAAATACCCGTTAATCGCAAGGTTTCTTTTTGAAATACTTAAAGGTTACCACATACTATGGGGCCGACCGGTTTCGACAGGATGAGTGATTACGTGTGTAAGCATGCAGGCTCGTGAGGTGAGAGCCTTGAAAGATAATCTCACAATTTACTTGGCGAAAATCAATACGCCATGGCTGCCTAATCTTAACTAATTGTTGAGATAGCAGGCTTAAAAGGTTAACCAGTTAGACTGGTTCCTGGCCACACTCTCCAAAACCTTTGTATTGTAGGTTTTGATCTGGAGTGTCGATAAACAGTACTAGCGCTGGCAGGGTTGTGATGTCCGTGTGAAATTTATCGCAACTAAGATAAAGTTTGGTCGCTATCTACCTGGCTTTATTCGAAAACCTAAAGCATAGCTAAGCATGTAGAAGATACGATAGTTGCCTTCTCTGGACGAGAGTTCGAATCTCTCCGGCTCCACTTTCACCCTACGAAGCTTTAGCGTAGTTGGGCTTTGCCCTTCCACTGCTAAAGCTTCTTCGGGTTTCAGTGGACACGTCCACTACATTTTCGATTCTTGTTTTTTTAAATAAAAGCTCGTTTATGTGGTATGTATATTTTTTGAAATGCAGTGATAACACGTATTACACAGGTTGTACCAGTAATTTGGATGAAAGAATTAAAAGGCATGGTCAAGGTCAGGTCAAATATACAAGGGAGAGGCTACCTGTAGAATTGATTACTTATACCGCTTTTAGTGATAGAAATAAGGCTTATAATTTTGAGAAATACTTAAAATCCGGCTCTGGGATTGCATTTAGGAATAAGAGGCTGGTTTGAGTTGTATTATGCCAATTGACAATAAATCCAACGACATAATAATGGAGAAGTTAGCTACGCCAAAACCAGGTTACCATTAGAATAAATCACTTCCACTGCATTTCCAGATAAATGCGGGTACGGCTTTTACAATTCTTCGAAGTTGTTCAGGAATACTCATATGAAATTTGCTACCAGCCCAGTGGAGCCCAACGGTCCTGCTAAAAAGCATTGCCATTCCGGAGGGTGTCTATGATTTTTTAGTTATGATGAATATCTTGAAAGGGGACCAGCTTTTGCCGGGCATGACCTTCATATACAATGTTCCGCTGAATTTTTATTTGTTTTAAACAGAGTTTTGCGAAAATGTCTAATCTAATATTTCATAGTATAAATATTCCCAAGCCAACTGAACGCTGTACAACGACGGATAAGAATAATCTTCTACCTCGGCCACCATATATTCTGGCACTTCAAAATCGGGGTGATGAAATAATTCCATCCAATTGATTTTCCCGCTTGCACCCAATTCTTTATAATCCTTGATATGCCAACTTAAAAATCGCTTTGGATGTTTTTGGAAATAGTCCACAGGGTTTACTTCTCCAACATCCATCCAATAAATGTCAGCTTGAAAGTGAACATATTCAGGGTCGGTATTTTCCAAAAAATAATCATATATCCGAACATCTTCGACCATTCCAAATTCATCTGCATGATTATGAAAGGCAAAGGTCAGACCTTTCTCTTTGCATAATTTTCCAATGGCATTATAATAATCGCAATAGCGTTGCAATTCAGCTGTGGTTGTTATGGATTTGAGTTGATTGTTGGAGGTTGTCAAATATTCTACACCTGCTGCCAAGTGGTCGTCGATACACTTAGACCACCATTGCATAGAGCTTTCCCAATAGTTAGGGGTAGGAAGGTTGTGAAAGGTCATTGAACCTAAAAATTGCATATCTTGGGCTTCTACTACTTCGCGAAATTCATTAGGTGACATTCCGTAAAATGTGCCATTATTATAAACAAAAGTCTCCACATAACTGTAGCCCATTCTACCCAATTCCTGTAGGGTTGCTACTGGGTCTTTCAACATTTCCTGATGGACGGAAACCAATTGAATGCCGATGTTTTTATCCTTTGGATTAGACTTGATGTACCGGGTTTTCCAAAGACTTTTGCCTGATTCATCAAATCCTTCTACCAATACATTAGTTAAACCTTGAAAATCAAATTTGACCTGCATGTAAAAGTCATCTAACATATCGACATCCTGCATTTCCCATTTGTTTTCATTGGAAAACCCTCCTGTTCCTTTGAAAACAACACCTTCGGTATTTTGTCCTAAAGCAATAATTTGTTCACTTTTTGAATCATAGCAAATCAATTCTGTGAGCAAGGGATTGTATTTTTCGTTTTGATATTGAAGCACTTCTACGTGCATAGAGTTATTGTCTATTTTTGAGGTGTTATTCATTTTAATATAGGGGAATGTACCAATGCTATCCGTATTTGCATGGACACTGCTCACCCAATGCCCGAAATACTGATGTAAGCGGTCAGCTTGGGAATCGATTGAATGTTGAGATAAGAGGGGATTGCTGAAAAAACAAATTAGTGCTAGTAACGTCGTAATTTTCATGTTCCTATTTTCTGGTATTGAAAATTTAGTCAACTAATTAAAATTGTTGTTAATACTGTTTTTGTATTCTTCCTATTTGAGCAGAACACTCAGCTAAGAAAACCTAGGTGGTTGTTATTTTTTTATTAATCGGGCTAATCTAATGGATTTTTTTATGGTGTTCACAGCCGTGTTGGCCATGTGCGTGTAAATTTCAGTGATAGTTAGGCTATTATATCCCATTAGTATTTGTATGCTTTGTAGACCGATACCTTGTTCCAATAAATGGGTGGCATATGAATGCCGAAGAGCGTGGGGCTTAACGTTTTTACGAATACCCGCTATACGGCCCCTCCGGAGTGCATGTAGCAAAGCATAATGCGTTCCTGTTCGAACATTGGACCTCATACCGGAAGTTTACCTTTAAACAGACCGTAACAATAGTCAAAATGACTCCATTGGACTTTATACTTTTTTGAACAATTATTGGGTGTTTTAATGAGATACAAGCTCCCCAAAATGGTCAAACTCTCTATAATGAAGTTAAAATGGTAAGTAGTAGGTACTTTAATCTTTCTATAGCTTAAGGTTATCTTTTTTTGGGCTGTGCAACGATTACCCTCGCTGTGGTGTATTTTTATTGTTCCTAAATGGTTTGATTTTATTCAAGCGATACAGATGAATTACGATAAACAAAGCTCCGGACACCAATATAGGATACGCAGGGTTTAATATACCATAAACCATATAGCATAAGCAGGACACAACATGCCATAACCTGAAAGATAGTAAGCTTTTTTTAGTAACAGCAAACAAACCGATCCCAACAGCAAGGTAGCCGAAAATATCTACCATGATTCTGTTAGTTTACGCTATTTTGAATGACTTCTTCAGAGGTTAATCCATACATCGGAGGTGTTTTTATACCCATCATAGCTAAATACAAATAGAGTTGACCTCTATGGTGTATTTCATGCTCTACCATGGCTCGTAACCATTTCCATACTGATATTTCAATGCCTCCGGGCGTTTGGCATTTTTTTAATAGATCTGTATCAGATAATTGTGAAAATATGTGGATAGATTCCTGGTACTTTTTATTGTAGTATTTTAATACATTTTCAAGTCCGTTAGCATATTCAATTCCACAGCCTGCATATTTACTTTCTTTGAATTGAACATTTTCTGCAAACATATAACGTTCAAGATTGGCCAAATGCCTTATTACATCTCCCATTGTAAATTTACCTTCTTGATAAGTCCATTCTATTTTATCTTCAGGGATACAATGGAACAACCTTTGCGTCCTTTTCTTTACTTTTTCGTAATAGCGTAAAAAGTTATCTACATTGGTTATTTCCATAATTATTTTATTGAATATTCTAATAATGTCACATCCAAATTTCTATGTTGCACGGGCAAGTCTTCAGCATTTCCGGTTTTAAACTCTTCAACAAATTGAAAACCATATTCTTTATAGAAATCTATGATGGATGGATTAGCCGTCCAGGTATCCATTCTGATAGAGTTCAAACCATTGGCAGCCGAATAATTAATGGCCCACTGCAACACTTTGGCAAATTGCTTTTGACCTTTAAAATTTGGGTTAACAACAATTCTGTGTAGGTAGATGGACCTCCCTTGGTCCATTTCTCTCCATATCAAGGGGTCTGAAAAAACAACACCAAATGCACAGATGACAGTACCATCTTGTACTATTTTATAATGGAGTTTACGCTCAATTTCTTTTTGCAAATATTCTCTATCCATTTCTTGCCAGCCGAAATAGTTGTTTTTTTTCTGGTACTTGATGGCCTCATCATATAGCCAGCATACAAAATCCAGATCATTCAGGGTGGTATTTTCCACGTGATATGGGATACTCAGTATCTCTTCCATAATTATGTGTGTTTTACGATGGATAAGTATTCACTCCAGGGGCCTATTTCATTTTTATATTGAAAGGCCATGACCCTGCATATTTGAGCTATATGTCCTAAGTCATGCAAACTCCATGTGCTTATTTGCTGGCTCAATGTGACTTTTCCAAAGGCTGGATGTACCGCTGTTTTATTCAGGTCATCATTTGAAATTCTTTTTGAATTCAGGATGTTTAAGTTTTCAGCCCTTATAGTGCTAAACTCTCTTAACAATTCATCCATTGATTTTTTTTCAAATGTCTCGCTTTGCCTTTCAAATGTTTTGTAAGTCTTATCAATACTGTCTGAAAGAATGATTTCTATTCTGGGTATCCAATTATCTCGTTCGGCCAGGACCAAATGATTCAGTACCATGATTGGACTCCAGGTGTTCTCCCCTTCATTTTTCATGGTCCATATGTCACTTTTCCCCTTTAGTAATGCTGCAAGCACTGCAGGTGTACTGTGTAGAATTTCGATACAGTTTTTAAGGCTAAAGACGCTGTTATTCATTCCTTTTGGCTTTAATTTCGATCACTCTGTCAAGCAAATCACTTTCGGTCATGTTCTCTTCAACTTCAACCAACTGCTCTAAAAATTCATCGTTGAAAATAGCGCCTACAGCTATTTTTATTTTGTCCCATTCAGCTTCCAGGTTGGGCAACTCCTTTCTTGCCTTTTCAGTAAGTTGTACGATTTGTTTTCGGGAATCCTTAGGGTCTGTCGTACTGGTTACATAGCCTGAGGCTTTCATTTTTTTAATGATGTTGATAATGGCAGGGTGGGAAAACTTCAATGCTCCGGAGATTTCAGTTACAGAAAGTTGTTTTTCTTCCTTTAACAGCAAAAAGACAAGGTGCCAGTTAGGTTCAATAGGTAAATCCAGGTAATCATATACTCGTCGGGCATCATGCATTAGTTTGTCGCTAATACGTTTAATTCGTGCTGTTACGCCTATTAGTTGCAAGCTTTTTAAATAATCCATTACTGGTATTTTATGTAATCGATTACAAATATAAGTAATAATATGTAATCGATTACATATTCCTATGATTTCCCTTTTAAGAGTTTAGTAATCCTGATTTGATAGGAGAAGGATAGGAGTGTGGTTTGATTGACCTTCTCCATAATCCAACGCAGTCAGAAGCAGAGAATTCGGATTAAAAAAAATGTAAAAACAGATGAGTTCGATGTCCGGCCTGGCTGGATTTTCATACTATTTTTCTCTTCTACTTATTCAGGCTACGTACATGCCTGGCTACACTTTGCTACCGACCGTAATAGTAGAAGAATAATTGCTTGCGGTAGCTTTGTATACCACTTTGCCGTCTAAATTCACCACGTTGATCCCTACCTTTTCATTGCTGTTCGTACCGGTGATCTCCTATGCTAGTGTAACGATATTCTCATAAGTATCTGCCTGAAAGTAATTCAACATCTAAACCTGCATTCAAGCATTTTACGCCAGCTTCTTTTTCGGAACTGGCATATTTATACTTGGACCAAACTTGCTTCAACTTTGGTCATGCGCTCGGCCGTCATCTCCGTATTTTCTCGTAATAGACCCACTTTCCAGGTGAAGCCCATTCCAATTTGTTGTGGAAGTGTAATGGCTCCCTTAGCCGAAAAGCCACATATCGCTTCATCGCTAAATAAGGCTGGTATTCCGCTTGGTGCTTCGTGGATCAGGTATTGTTGAATATCACTGATCACTTTCTTTAGTTCGGTTGGATGTAAATCAGTGGATCCTGCAAACTGCCTGAAATGACCGATACCATGAAGTATTTTCTTCCGGCATAAATCCAGGGATAATATTCTGCCTTCCAGCCAGTCCTTCATCCAAATGCCTTGCAGTTGTGCGATCTTTTCCCCGGCAGACATTTTTTTAATAGCATTAAATGAGGTGTTGTTCTCTTTTGTCGAAGAGTAGTTTGACAATTTGCCAAAAAAAAATGGCTCCAGGTAAAAGTAAAAAACAGTACACTAGACCATGCTAATGGGTGTGATATTTTATTGGACTTATTCTTTACTAACGACGTTGTTTAAGATAATACAAATTGTGAAATTTTTGGAGATAAAAACTAATCTCCTATCCGTTCATACATAGATAATTTCTCATAGTGCAGGTACAGAAATCCATTTTCCATTGGAATGGATCTCCTTATTACCCCAATATTTTTCCAGTTTCTTTTAAGAAATATACCTTTTTTTGGGCACCACCTTCTTCTCCAACATGAGCCCATTTGCCCTAATCGGATAATCCACAGGAGGAGCCTGAAGTCATTGCCGGTGGATACTCAAAATTTTGTCCTAATTGGCCATTTGATTAGCACCTCATATGATTTTGGAATAGGCAGCCGTGTAGAATTGTTGGTAGAGAAATCTAACTTTAAAAGTACAGTTGAAATATGTTAGCCTAATTCCAGGGAGTTACAATCGTATTTGAGTAAATAACTCTATGTCAAATACCTTTGAGGGAAAAGTACGTTGAGTAGGCATTATACCGGAGTGTTTTTCAGAGATGTACTTCTATTTATACTTATAGAATTTTTTAATCTTCTTCTTGACGTAGAGAAACCGTGCTATTCCAACGATTAGAAAAATAAAAGCTATCACAATAAAAGAGATACCCAATACCTGAAGGTTGCTTAAAACCTCTATTTTGAGAATGACAAACCCTGAACTCAAAAAAACTATAAAAGACCTAAAATAGGCCAAAGATGTACGTTCGTTGGCCAATCTTGTTCTTTCAATAGCCAACAAATCGGTTTTGCTAATTTCATAATGTTCCATACGTCTTGGTTTAATTCGAACTCAAAATAAAATGGGTGGCCGCCCTTGAATGAATCTCTGTCGTGTTAAAAATAGGGAAGGTTAAATCTTCATTGGAAATCATTAGTGGAAATTCAGTACAGCCTAAAATGACACCTTCGGCCCCATTATCGATCATTGATTTTAACGTATCCATCACATATTGTTTTGATGGTTTGTGGACCACTCCATAGGTCAGTTCTTTTTGAATGATCCGGTGCAATTCTTCAATTACAACCTTTTCTTCAGGTATCTGTACCTCTATATCATATTTGGAAATTCTACCGATAAGAAAAGTCTCTTCCATAGTGAACCGTGTACCAATAAAACAAACCTTATTTATGTCTCTGGACTTAATTTCCTGAGCGGTGGCATCAGCAATATGTATGATGGGTACAGTTACTTTTTCTTCTACTACCTCGTAGACCTTATGTGGTGTATTAGCACAAAACATGACAGCTTCCACTCCTGCTCGTTCAAGGCTCCAGGCTGCTTCTATTATAGACCGGGCAATGGCCCTCCAATTATTTTCTATTTGATATCTATGTATTTGGAATTGGTTTAGAGTATAAACCATTAGTGGTGGATTGGTATTATCTCCAAAATGATCGTTTACGAGCTGATTGATATTTCGATAATATTCAATAGTAGAATGCCATGATGTGCCACCAATTAAACCGAGTTTCTTCATTCTTTTCTGGTTTTTAATACGTCACCAATTGCCTCTATTACTTCTTCGGCATTTTCCCTGGTAAAGCACAAGGGTGGTTTTGTTTTTAGCACGTTATCATCTGGCCCATCTGTGCTGATCAGGATGTGTTTCTGTCGCAGTTCGTTTTTGATGTGACCGGCTAATTTTCTATCCGTTTTCCGGGTTCCTTCTTCCACTATGTCCACACCTAAAAATAACCCTGATCCTCTGACATCTCCAATGCAATCATACTTCTTTTGAAGCTCCATGAATAGCGATTTATAATACGCTCCCACGTATTTTGCATTCTCTTGTAACCTTTCTTCTTCGATGACTTCCAATACAGCCAACCCGATAGCACATGAAACAGGGTTACCTCCAAATGAACTAAAAAACTCAACCCCTTTGCTAAAAGACTCTGCTATTTCATCTGTTGTAACGACTGCGCCTATAGGATGCCCATTGCCCATGGGTTTTCCAATAATAACCAGATCAGGGATCACCTCTTGAGCTTCGAATCCCCAGTAACAACCACCCAGGCGCCCAAAGCCTGTTTGTACTTCATCACTAATACAAATTCCTCCTTGCTTTCTAATAGCTGGATAGATTCCTTTCAAGTATCCATCTGCCAATGGAATCTGCCCCCCACACCCGACAATAGGTTCTGCAATAAATGCTGCAATGGGTGAATTGGCATGTTCGATTTGTTCAACGGCTTCAGTGGCATAATATTGACCGGCATATTCATCAGTGTATTTGCCCCTATATGTATCTGGAATTGGTATCTTAATGATATAGTCTTTTTGACCCTGACCTTTTGGGTTACTGAACTTATAGTCACTAATGTCGATGGCCATCTGTGTATTTCCATGATAACCATGCTCCAAAACCATTGTTTTCCTGTGTTGAGTACGCGCATAAACCATACGCATCGCCAGGTCTGTTGCCGCACTTCCTGAGTTAACAAAATAGATTTTTTTGAGAGGTTTGGGGAATTTAGACAATAGTTTTTCTGCGTATTCTGACAGTAAATTGTACAGGTAGCGGGTATTGGTGTTCAACCGCGCTAGTTGTCTTTGTCCAGCTTCTACTATCCTGGGGTGAGAATGTCCGACATGGGGAATGTTATTGTAGGCATCAAGAAAAGTATTCCCATGGGTATCATACATGTATTGAAATGCAGCACGATCCATAAAGATTGGTTGTGAATAGCTCAAGGACAGAATTGGACTTAAATGCTGATGCCTCTTTTGGATTTCTTCACTTGCTGATCGTTGAGGACGGACAGGTATGCCAACAGTTTCTCTGAATAAATTTTCTGCACTTCGCGGGTTGACCTCTAGCCATTTGTGTAGCATTTTCCAGGCATATTTCTCACTGACTGTGGCGTAGGTATTGTCAGGGTCAGTCTTCTTTGCATGGGCTGAATTGCATACGCTAATACAAAGTCTGGCTGCTATTAGATAATATAAAATGTTTAGTTCCTTTTGCTCTAGTGGCAGCGTGTCATGGTATGATTTTAGTATAACAGGAATCCACTTCAGGGGATCTTCTTTGTCATAGCAAGCGTATACAATGGCCACTGCCAATTCATTGATTAAAGGTGTATAGGCCAAATCACCAAAATCGATGATTCCCGAAACCTTCCCATCATTCACCAGTACATTCCATTCATTGGCGTCATTGTGAATAATTTGTTTTCTCAAACCAGGCAATACCGGAATCACAATTTCTTCAAATTGAAGAAAAAAGTAGCTGACAATGTTCCTGTCATGCGGATCTGGAATATCCTCAAGGTATTTTTTGTTGAGGTGCAAGTATTGGATGTCCCATTCCCATTGCCTTGCTCTGATGATATAGTTGTCGAATGTTTGAAATTTTACATCCATCTCTGCAAGGAAACTTCCAAAAGATCGATACAGCTCGGCTATTGGTTTTTGGTCGCCGGAAAATTCTCCCTCAAGGAAGGAGAGCATTCTGCATATTGTTTTTTTGCCATCTAAATCCAGTGTTTTGATGAAATCACCGTTTCGAAAAGGAATTGGCCTGGGGAACGTATCATTATCCTTTTCCTGGAGATGCAAAAGTGCTTCGTTTTCTGCGTTAAGTATAGTCAGAAGCTCATCATTATAAGTATAGGTTTTGAATATAAACTGATCCGACTTTTCTCTAATGCAATAATTGACATTATCATATCCGTTGATCCTTTTTATCTTAGGAGAACGAAACCCAAATTCTGTTTTAAGAATTTCTTTCATTGATAAATGCTTTGAAGAAAGTATTGCCTTTTGAAATAGAAAGTTACAAACTAGTCGATGTCCCGCACCATTCGTACATAATTATATAACGTTCTCCTATCTGAACTAAAAGAGTGTCTGCATATTTGATATCAAAGTGCGCCGCACCAGTACCCTTTCCATCTGTGGAAGTTTAGTTCATTGCTTCTGATTCTTTGGAGTTTTTCATTCGTCTTCGAGTGATATTTAACCAGGGATATGATTACTGAAAAAGCTTTTTTATACTGAAAATGCTACCCTTCGTGTAATATCTGGTAATGAGATCTAAGCAAAACAACGTAGCAGAAATTACGCTTTTTAGCTCTTATATAGCCATCCGCAGTACCCTAACTTTGTATTGTTGATTTGAAAGAAACGAAACAGAGAGTAAGATGAAAAATATACTAATAGTAGCCGCCCTGATGATAGTAAGTTTAACTTCTGTTAAAGCGAATGTAAACAGCTTGACTCAACCCACTTCAGTAGAGCACTTTCAGGCTGAAGCAAATGAGAACATTATTACGTTAACCTGGGAAATCACTAGCGCGGACAGCACTGAGGAAGTAGTGATTAACATCACCAATTTAGAAGGCACAGTGGTATATGAAACTACTTCAAAGGGTTACGCCTCTACACTGGCACTTGATGGTAAAGCGGAGGCAGGAGTATACATGGCACAGATTAGTATAGGAAACGTTCAAAAAACTAAGCGGTTGGTGATCCGATAAAGATAAAGTTGATTTTGTGGAGAAGGGATAAAAGCCTGGTCGAATTATCGGTCGGGCTTTTTTGTTTTTTTAATGCCCCTTTTCTTTCACCTTCGTCGTAAAAACGGGATAAAGTACCTTATTGAATACAGAAATTATTGCCTTTCCGGTAATCTGTGGTAACGCGCTTTAAGTCAATTACCGTGGTAAAAATCACGGTTGTTATTTTTCGATCCTTTTTTGTTATCCACCCATTGCGATTTTTTGATGTACTCCATTGAGATAGTGTTGCCTTAATGCACAATAGGAACCTCTTAATATCTTATATGTAGCTATGCCAAAATAGCTATATATAGCGATTGACTGATTAGGTGGTATAAAGCATCTTTACATTGTTTAGAAAAATCCTAAATAACGTTGTTATCAGGCTCGTTTAATGCTGTAAATCTTGCTTTTGCTATATCCATGTCAAGGTTTTAAAGGTGAGATAATGACGAGGAAAAAATGATGCTACCTGCTCAAATACAAATACATAGCACCAAAAACGGATCGATTCATAAGGCTATTTGCCTTACCAATGGTGATGTATATGCTTTGAATGGCCTGGTCCGTGAAGCAACTACCCTTTATGAAGTATTTGAGATTATTTACAGTTATATGTTTGAAGATCATGGACCCGCTTTACACATTTTTCGAAGGCAGAATGTATCTTTGAGTGTCCTTTCCCTGAAATTTGTTAATTAAAGCACCGTTCTATTAAATCTTACACTTATGCTAGAAACCATCATTAATACGCAGTTACTTGTTAAACAGCGATATCCCCACTCTGACATAGACCTGCCAACGGGCATAGATCATCATTTTTATCAAATGGTCAGTGACGTATTTCAGTCACCGGGATGCTTTAAAGCATCACTATTCCAACAATTTGATCTGCCCGTAATTTTAGACTATTTGAGGAGAACCCATACATTCTACCTTACCAGACGATTGGCTGAAATAAATATGGCTATTCATCAATTGGATTTTAAGATATCCCATAAAACCTATTGGGTATCCTTATTATCACATTTTTTTGAGAGGATTTGCAAGGAATTAGCTGAGCATATTAATGAAGAGGAACAACACTTGTTTCCATACGTCGATGCCCTCATTTTACTAAGGCATGGTAAAAATACTCAGTATGATTTTCGAAGAAAAGTTGAGTTGATCAATTATGCCCTGGATCATGATGATCATGTAGAAATGCAGTTGAGGTCACTCATCGGAGTTTTGAAAAAGGAACGCACACAATTTTCTGATCACCTGGCGCTAAATGTATTACTCACCCGTTTGGAGCTTTTTGATCTTGACCTGACCATACATGCTAAAATAGAGAATGAAGTGCTTGTGCCGAAAGCTATTGATCTGGAGCAGCGTCTTTTCAATCAGCAGCCTGGGGCCTGATCATCAAAATGAGACTACATAAGTTTTAAAAACCGTAAGGGTTAGTGAATGAAATAGAAAAACGATTCAGTGAAAGGACAATGTATTTTCCACAATTTGCCAAATGTGGCTTGTTTTATTGAAATTGGACTTTCCGGTAGTTGTAATTTTCAAAGAAGGCCCGGACAATCAATCTTCATATCTAATGAGCAATTTCTGAGATAGGTAGCCTTTACCTCCGTCATATACCTCCTCCCATCCATTTTTCTTTAGGTACTTAACGAGGTAATGGTTTAACAAGCCATGTGAAACCAATAGGGTCTTTCCATTTTCAAGTGCATCTTTTTCAAGGAAGAGAGCTGCTGATTTGGCCCTTGCTTTTGCCTGTGAAAAGCTTTCTATTCCTTTCTTATTGAAGCCCATAAACCATAATAGTCGTGAGCCTGTAAGCCACCAACTGAGTGGAAGTTTGATATTAGGAAAGGAGAAAATTTTCCGTTCAAATTCTCGAAACAGAGCGTCAGGCCGCTGTATATCCTCCTGATTAAATACCAGTCTTGCCGTAGATATAGACCGGGCAATAGTACTGGTATGAATGACTTGAAGTTCATCAGATAGAAGTTTCACCGGAATGTATCCGGGTGAATAGACCCCGACCGAATCGTAATCGTGTATGTACTTAATAGCCTCTTGTCGTCGCCTTCCTTTCTTATCAAGGGCGGGTTCACCATGCCGCAGTAAAAGTATCTGTGATAGCTTGGTATGATCATCTACCAAACCCACAGATCCTTCCACAAAGCGGATGGTTTGAGGTTCACGCTTACTTTCTTTTTGCAGTCGGTTGTAGTATTGTGCAATATGTTCAGTTTGGGCAAGGGCTTTAGGTATAAAACCGGGTAAAAGTAAGCTGGCTAAAAGGAAGAGTTCTGTGGATTTTCGGATCAAAGTAATGCTTGAATTTTGACAAAGTTTTTTGAGATGAACAAAGTAAGTGGGCTTGAGTCTAAGTAGAAAATAATGTAAAATTAAAAGCCCATGAGCTCGTAATGTGTTACATAATGTTTATGAAGTGTCATATTTTAACTGTCTGGCAGGTCCTTTTTGCCTTAGGCTAAACTTTCAATTTAAAACGTGCTGAATTTAGAAAAAGAATCAGAAAAATCGTGTACACATTACAAAGACCAATAAACTTTTCTTAAAAAATTTCTTTCATATCATCTCAATCCATTCGATTACAGACCTTGGGTTAGTGGAACTACATGATTAAACTTACTAAAGGTAGCAGGTTTACGGTATTGCCATTTTATTTTCAGGAGAGTGAGATAGATCCATTATGAAAAAAGCCCGGCCGAAACAACGACCAGGCTTTTATCCCTTCTCCACAAAATCAACTTTATCTTTATCGGATCACTAACCGTTTCGTTCTTTGAATGTTTCCGGCACTAATCTGTGCCATATATATTCCAGGCTTTATACTATCATCAAGGGTTACCGTAGATGAATAACCATTGGTTTTAGCTTGATATACCATTTCGCCTGCTAAGTTCATTATATTGATCCCTACCTTTAGAGTCTTATCTGTACCTGTAATTTCCCATGTTAAAGTAACTGTGTTTTCATTGGTCTCTGCCTGAAAGTAATTTACAGCTGTTTGCGCTGTAACAGTACTATCTCCATTGATATTCGCTTTAGCGGAACTTACACTTACTATCATCAGGGCAGCTACTATTAATATATTTTTCATCTTACTCTCTGTTTCGTTTCTTTCAAATCAACAATACAAAGTTAGGCCATGGGCAATGGCTATATAAGAGCTAAAAAGCGTAATTTCTGCTACGCTGTTTTGCTTAGGCGGTACTACCATGGATTACCAGAGAGAGGGTAATTTCAGTGTTAATGAGCTTTTATTGATGAAACTAACCCGGTTTCAATGTTGTATGGTATCCCTTCGGTGTTGGGCGTATTGCTGTATGCTTTCTGAATAGTGATTTTTGTTCACAAAAAGAGCGATGAGCAAGGAATCTAAGATGTTTGAGTTGATGAAGGAGTGGGAGTCAAGTGGCCTGGACAGGCCTTCGTTTTG
>NZ_VKDC01000069.1 GCF_007097395.1 Fulvivirga sp. M361 | reverse complement strand
ATCAATATGTTATTTTCTCAAAGATTATCTGAAATATCTTCAGGGGTGGCTAAACAACTCCTCAGTACATTCTATGTTTTATCTAAAATCAGATTTCTTAACCCAATGAATAATGCGGGTTAAGTCTGCGCTGATCGCCAACCAAATTGAAGTCACCGAAAGCACAGGTATAACCCTATCCCTTTTGATCGAAAAATCATGCTGTGCTAAAGGCGGGTATAAAATAGAAAGGATCAGCGATGATGAAATTGTAGTGAGGTCCGGAGATGCTACAGGGCTTATGTATGGTGGATTAGAGTTAGCAGAACTTATCAATATTAGCGGCGACTTGGAAATGATACATTCGGTTTCCGATCAGCCCTATATAGTAAACCGGGGAATAAAGTTTAATATTCCATTAGATGTAAGAACCTCAAGTTTTGATGATTCAGGAGACGCTGCCCAGGAGAATATTGCAGAAATGTGGGATTTGGGCTTCTGGCAGGCCTTTTTTGATAATATGGCGAGACATCGTTACAATGCCATTACGTATTGGAATGCACATCCGTTTTCATCAATGGTGAAACTGGAAGACTATCCTGATGTAGCATTACAAGATGTCTGCGGCACTACCATTAAACCCCAGGAGCATCCTTATTATTGGAACACACCGGAATTGCCCAGTTCTAAAATCGTTGATAACCTCAAAGTGGAGAAGAAAATGACCATTGAGGAAAAAATTAAATTTTGGCAGAAAGTCATGGAGCATGCCAGTAACAGAGGAATAGACGTCTATTTCATTACCTGGAATATTTGCCTTAACGGCACCGCATTACCTGGCCCTAATAAGGAAGTGGGTGATAAGCCAGGCAAATATGGCATCTCCAACAATTACAAAAATGAGACCAGCATAGATTACCTTAGAAAATCAGTAAAACAGTTTGTTTTGACGTATCCACATCTTACAGGAATTGGAGTTACCGCAGGAGAAAATATGCGCACGCCAATGAATGATGACGATAAAGAAAGGTGGCTCTGGGAGACCTATGGATTAGGAATTATAGATGCCAAAAAAGAACAACCTGACCGGGTTGTCAAATTCATTCATCGGTTTTGGTGGACAGATATGGAAAAAGTGATGAAGTACTGGGGACAATATCCTGATCCATTTGATATGAGTTTCAAATATGCCAAAGCACATATGTATTCGGCCGTAGCCCCCCCATTTCACAAGCCACTATTAAAATGGATGAAGCCCCAAAACCTGAAATCCTGGTGGAACCTTCGAAACGATGACATTTTTATTCATCGATGGGGGGATCCGAAATTTGCCAGTGAATTCATAAAAAATTTACCAAAAGAACAAACCGCAGGCTTTCATATGGGGTCAGACGGGTATGTATGGGGCAGAGAGTTTATAAGCAAACAACCTGAAACACCCCGTCAGTTAGAAATAGACAAGCATTGGTACAGGTTTATGCTTTGGGGAAGACTAAGTTATAATCCTGATATACCAAATGATAGGTTTAAAGACATTATTGCAACAAAATTTCCCGAAACTGATAAAAACAAGCTATTTCAGGCATGGACTGACGCTTCTAAAATAATTCCTCAGATCAATCGGTTTCATTGGAGGGATTGGGACTATATGTGGGCCCCGGAAGCTTGCATGGATACCTGGAACGATTTAAGGGACATCAATGCTTTTCGTGAAAATACTACTATGGAAGAAAGCGGAATCTTAAATCCGGTAGATTATGTAAAAGCAGTTGAGAGCGGCAAAAACATGCAGGAAATTACCCCTTTAGATGTTGCCAATAACCTCTCGAAATTTGGAACGGATGCGATTAAAACCGTGAATAGTTTACTTGACGACAAAAATTCAAAAGAACTCCAATCAACATTACTTGATATCAAATCCATGAGCTTTCTGGGGCATTACTACGCTAACAAAATTAAAGCTGCTGTAGAGCTGGAGTTTTTCAAAGTGACCGGCCAGCCAACCAGAAAAAACAATGCCATACAATTTTTGAATGAAGCCGTTATCTGCTGGCAAGATTATACGAACATCAACAAAGACCGATATAAAAGGCAAAACCTCGCCCGGTTGCGCACCTTTGATTTTGAAAACCAGTTAAAATGGGTTAAAAAAGACATTGAAATTGCAAAAGCCGCCAGAACCTACGAACAGGATTCAACAGCTGCGCTGTCATCAAAGCTTTGAGCATCATTAAACGGGATGGTCAAAGCGAATCATCATCTCTTACCCACAGGCCTGAATAATTTGTCATTCCATAGGTCATTACTAAGCCACGACATAATGTGAGTCGGGAGAAGTTTAATCCTGGTGAGGAAGCTTCTGCTATATGCCTGGTATCCCTAATGAGCCCTATTTCATACAATGATCTGACAATGAATAGGTATGGTTACTATATACGGTTGCTCCACTAATTATCAACTTTTTTACTGTATATAACTCAGAGGTTTTGAACGCCGATTCACGACATTAAATTGAGTAACACTCAGATACAGTCTAAGGTAATTCAGCTACAAACCGAAGTAGTTCAGCTAAAAAATTTCAGCAAGCACAATGTTGTCTTTACCTTGTGAAAACGACATTTCCCTCACGTCTTGCCGTAATCCCGGGTATATAAATGGCCCAAATCAATAATAAGAAACGCTTTTAATAAAAACTAAAACGCACGAATATGTTCAACATAAAATTCAACACCTACGATAAGGATACTCCGATCAGCACTGGTAAAACAAACCCTATAAGACTTCATAAAGGGAAAAGCCATCTGACATTAACTGTTACATTATGGTTTGGACTACTTCTTAGTCTTATACCAGGTTTCATATTTTCACAAAACTGGAGCCTGGTATGGCAAGATGAATTTACAAATGGAATTAGCTCCGACTGGGTTTTCGAAACGGGAAACGGTTATTCCGGTTGGGGAAACAACGAGTTGCAATACTACCGTCGTGAGAATGCCACGGTTGAGAATGGCAATTTGGTCATTACTGCCAAAAGAGAATCCTTTGGAGGGTATAATTATACCTCAGCACGCATGAAGACCCAGGGTAGGAAATCCTTTAGATATGGTAAAATAGAAGCAAGGATAGCTTTGCCGTTAGGTCAGGGATTATGGCCGGCTTTCTGGATGTTGGGTAACAATATTTCTTCGGTGGGATGGCCTGCCTGTGGTGAAATAGATATTATGGAGCACATCAACAACGAAGCGACTACCTATGGAACCATTCATTGGCAGGATCACAACGGCAACAAGGCAGAATATGGTGGAAGTACGGGCGTGAATGTCAGTGCTTATCATGTGTATTCTATAGAATGGGATCAGAACTATATTCGATGGTTTGTTGATGGGAACCAATTCCACATCGTTGACATAAGTAATGGCATTAATGGGACAAGCGAGTTTCATAATGAGCACTTTCTGCTGCTTAACATGGCTGTAGGAGGAAATTGGCCTGGGTTTTCAATTGACAATAGCAAACTACCGGCCCGCATGTACGTTGATTATGTACGTGTCTATCAGGACAACGGTACTGGTGGAGGCGGAGGACCTACCCTGGTCATCGAAGCCGAGAACTACAGCAACATGTTCGGAGTTCAGAAAGAAAACTGTTCAGAAGGAGGTCAAAATGTAGGATATATTGATACCGGAGATTGGATGGCTTATCAACAAATTAGTTTTCCTACTTCCGGAAATTACCTTATCCAATATCGTGTCGCCAGTAAGGTAAATGGGGCAAGGCTATCCGCTGACCTGAATGCAGGAAATACCGTTTTGGGTCAAGTAAGTATACCCAACACAGGAGGATGGCAAAATTGGACCACTGTTTCTCATACCGTAAATGTAACTGCAGGCACTCACAGTTTTGGTCTATATGCAGTATCTGGCGGATGGAATATTAACTGGATCAAGATATCAAAAAGTCAGCAAAATGCGCGACTTTCTGATACAGAGGCCACTTCGAATACAGGCATTATGAAAGACATAAAGGACATAAATCTGGCTACGATATATCCAAATCCATTTGTCAATGCTGTTCAATTCAAATTCGGCGAGAAAAACGCAACTATTGCCATTTTCGATGCCCTGGGCCATACGATCATAGCTTCAAGAACTATTGAATCAGGTGAATCTATTGACCTTTCTAACCTGACTAAAGGACTATACCTGGTAACCATAGAAAAAGGTGGGGTCAAAGAAACAAAACGTTTGATCAAGCAATAATTGAGCTTGCTCAAGTGCACTAAGAAGGAACTTACCTTGAATGCTTTTACTGAAAAAGCCATTCTTTTTAGTTAAACCCTACTTGAGGTGAGTTCTTCAATAGTGTTTCATTTACCGGTTTATGGCAAAAGACTTAACGCCTATTTTTTAATAATACGGATTACATACAAACAATTTTTTAACCCCACAAAACACAAAAAAATGAAAAGAAAATTTCAAATTAAAGTTGTCAAAGTGCTCTTTAGTTGGTTGACACTGCTTTTAGGTTTCACAGTCCACGCACAGACATTACCCTATGAAATTACAAATACATCAGAATATTCTGACAATGAAGTATTTGTAACCGCAGTAGGTGAAATAGAAGGTGGTCACGTATGGGTGGATGTTGTAACGGGCCAGGTTAATCGCATGGACCCTTCTTATAACACTGTGCAGGGGCCTGTAATAGGTGGGAACCAGGGACCTGGTCAAAATGGAAAGTATGCAAACTGTTTCAGGCGATTAAGTGATATTCCGAACAAGACGATCCAAATGCCTAAAATAGAAGGGTGCCGGATCATGATCTCTTTTAAAAGCCAGCTATTTCTATACTTTTTTGGGCATTCAGGTGACCCTAAAGGATATGCAGCCCCCAACCTCGCAAACCCAACAGACCCTAACCAGGGAATTAAGTTTGAGTTGGTCGAATTAACGTTCAATAATATTGGTCTTTGGATGAATACATCACGCGTTGATTCTTATCAATATCCTATGGGGCTTGAAGTTTGGGGAAATGGCTTTTACAAAAAAGTAGGTGAACTAAAGAAACATAGTGAGATCCTGGCTCAATGGCAAGCCACGGCCCCTAACGATTTTAAGGGTCTGTTAAACCCGTCTGAAGGCATCATTCACTTTCCTACCAAAGTAGATGCATTTCCAAAAACTTTCATGGACGGTTATATTAATAGTATCTGGTCTAAATATTCCAGTCAGGAACTGGCATTTACATCAGATGCCGGCGTCTGGAGAGGAAGAGTTCAGAGTGGCAATGCATTTGTATTCCGTAGAGATAGTGATGGTCAGGTAGCAACTATTTCAGGAAAACCCACCACACTCGAAGCCATGGAAGGTAGCGGCATTATGGCCTCGGGAGGACGATGGGATAAAGTAGTGCAGGCCCAAATGGTTGCAGCGATTACCAGGCATGCGGTTGACTTAAATATACCTTCCGGGGTATTGCAAAATTTTGGAGATGCGTCTAAATATTATCAAACATGGCCTTACAACTGGTACTCCAAATTTTTCCACCAAACAGACATTAGCTTCGAAAGTCAGACCTATACCTTCGCTTATGATGATGTATATGACCAGTCTTCTACTATTCATACCACAAGCCCCGAAAGAGTTAAAATTACCATTGGTGGCATTACGGGAAATTCAAACCCTGATCCTACTACGGGGGAAGTCACTTTGTATTTGGATTGTCCTTATGCCGGAACTTCAGTTGGTCTCTCTGAAGGACGTTATACAACGGCCCAGCTAAATGCTCTGGGAATGCCGGATAAAAGTGTATCTTCTTTACGCATTCAGGCAGGTTATGAAGCTACACTTTATAGCAGTGATAATTTTGGCGGAGCTACTTTAGTAAAAACTTCGGATGATGATTGTTTAACCAACGATGGAGATTGGAACGATAAAATGTCCTCTATCATTGTTTCTAAAATAAACGACAACGGACCAGGTCAGTTGATCGAAGCAGAAGACTACAATGATATGCTCGGTGTTCAGAAAGAAAACTGTTCAGAAGGGGGGCAAAATGTAGGTTACATTGATACCGGAGATTGGATGGCCTACTATGAAATTAATTTTCCTACTTCCGGGGCCTACCTTATCGAGTATCGTGTCGCCAGTAATGTAAACGGTGCAAGGCTATCCGCCGACCTGAATGCAGGAAATATTGTGCTGGGAGAAGTGAGTGTCCCAAACACCGGAGGGTGGCAAAACTGGACTACTGTTTCTCACACTGTAAACATAACGGCAGGCACTTACCAGTTTGGCTTATTCGCAGCATCCGGGGGATGGAACGTTAACTGGATCAAAATATCAAAAGCCACCACTGTCGCAATGGCCATGGTTGATAATGTCAATAGAAGCCACAAAATAGCTACTAACACATTGTATCCCAACCCAGTAAAAAATACATTGTTTTTCAACATGGACATGTCCGGTGCCTGGGTGAGTGTCGTAAACTCTAAAGGTTTTGTATCCAGGCACAAAGTAAGTAATACAGGCGTAAATGTTTCTGCTTTCGAGCCAGGGATATATACTGTTATCATCGAAAAAGAAGGCAGAAGAACTGTACAACGATTTGTGAAAAAATAGTCATTAACTGTTTTATTCAATGGCTTAAAGAAATTCAATCTATCAATCACATCAAAACAAATAGAGTGCTGAGACCCAAAATCATGATAGAATAAGTTGATAATTCCCTTCCGAACAATGATTAATTCGGCAGGGTTTGCGGTTATAAAGTCGTGGCAATCTCATTAAATAAAGAGATTGCTACGGCTTTTCTAACCCTAATGCTCATTAAAGACCCTCGGTAAATAGTAGTTTTTGACCATGTCCGCCCCAACTCACAATATCCGGTTCCAGCCCTTTACCAGTACTTTCTTCCTGAATTATAACAAACTCATTCAGTTCCTGATCATCATAAAAAAACTTTAACAAGCACCTCCTGCATACAACGTATCCCTTCGGTGTTGGGCGTGTATTTAATTATGATTATTTTCTTATAGGCAGTAATTCATGTAACTGGTTGATCTTATACTCAGGGATTTTTCTCAGGGTTTGGGTAAGCCACTCTAATGG
>NZ_VKDC01000068.1 GCF_007097395.1 Fulvivirga sp. M361 | reverse complement strand
AACCCATCAGAAGGAATCCCTTTGTCAATGACCCGCTCGGGGAGCTGGCCAATGAGGATACCCCCACCGTTGGGACGAGCATACTTCGGGCGTACATAGCGCTTGACATAAAACTCAGCAGGGGCTTCGGTTGAATGGGCTGGCTAACGGTTTTCTTAAGGCAAGGAAATTATACAAGCAGTAGGGAGGGTTTTGGAACACTCTTTTGCCACTCGTCACGATGGGAGATACCTTGTCCGAGGAATCACCATGCCGCAGCGAGGAACGTTGGTGCAGGGAAGGAGAGTGGCAAATGTGTGTTGTTATATGAATTTTTAAACTGCAATGGGTATACCTGTTCTTCACTGCATCTTTTCACATTCCTTAACCACAGCCTGGATATCAAAGTTAAATCCCTTTTTTCCATTGGACGGGAAACTTTTCAGGATCCAGCAAGCTGTAACCAAAATGATTAAAGTGCTCTTCATAGTGATTTATTAAATGAACCTGATACTCATCAAAATTTTCTCCAAACCTGCTTTCCTTCACCCAGTGTGCCCAGTATTTTTTATTTTTATCGGTAAGTTGATCAGTATGAGGTATTTTAATATTCAAAAACCTTTCCAAGGCCCCCAGTATGTGTGTGGGACGCTTGATCATGTCTTCATAGCTTACTAAAAATTGGTTTTTTAAATATGGTTGATCCTCAAGGTAAATCTTATGGGCCACAAGCCAATGTTCCAGTAAGGAGGGGAACTGATGATTTGCAGACTTTATTGTCATTTTCATAGTTGCCAGCGAAACTGGAATGGGATGCCTCACGATGACAATAAAGTAAGCGCCGGGAAATAGTTTTTGCAGAAAACGGGTTCTTATGAGATTAGGAGGAGACTTCTCTAAAAGTACGGGCTTATTGAGATCCCAATGCTGCCCCCAGTCTTTCAGCAATTTTTGCTTATTAACATCAGTAATTAGTTCACTCCTTTCATCAAGTCTGGCACGGGAATCGAAGCAGAAGGCTCCCGGTCCTCCATAACATCTTGCATTTTCATAAACAGATTGTAAGTGTTGCCCTTCATCCATGATTGCTCCTGTATTCGCAAAACCACTTACCTGCTCGGATGAGCTGATAATATTATGCAGGATAGTGGTGCCACTTCTATGTAACCCGCAAATAAATACATGCCTGTGATTTTTCATAGCGATCTGCGGGTGACACCAAGTGGTAGTAAGGCATGCGAATTATCAGCATCCTCTTGTAAAGTTAACTGAGCATATCGTGATAGGTTATTTGGATGGGTCGCTTCAGTAGCTGGTATATCTGTTCCTCTGAAATGATGAAACCTCAAAAGGTCCGGGTTCACGGTACCCGCCTTCCCTGTTCTATATTCTTTACCAATATAGTGAACACTTGGATACCACTTACATATGCGATTTGTCCTTGCAAAAATTTTGTTGTTGAATTCTACTACCCCGTAATGGTTAACAATTGATTTCATGGCAACTGGTTTATGATCTTTCCACCGATTATCAAATACTTTTTGGAAAATCGTAACAATTGCCGTGTCGTGCTCTAGGTATAGTAATTCCTGCAAGTCTCCAACTATCAACTCGTCTACATCAAAAAAACCAAGCCACTCTACTTGCTCTTTTGCCAAAGACACTATTTGTTCGGAGATCATTACCTGATCATGAGCAACGCCATACTCGGAGGCCTGGACTGGTATTAATGAGATAGCTGCTGCGTACTTTTTTCTGCATTTGTTTAATACATCACTTAGCTGATCCTGAATCTCCAGGTCGTTCAGGTGAAGATTATAATTAGCTTCTGGCTTTTTTGTCCAGGTTTTTGTTTGATAATCACCAAACTGCGGATCCTGAACAAAGTCACCATGGTTGCATATCCAAAAGTAGTTTATACCCAGACCAGCATGATGCCCAATCCACTCTTCAATGTGATCCAGTTCCATTCTGGGATAAATAAGAGTCATCAAACCTGCAAGTTTTTTCTTTTTCCTTCCACCCGTAGCAGCCAAATTTTTATATCCGTAGTTGGTCAGTAGCTGTTGAACAGCATCAGATTCACCTATTAGGTTCAGCAGTTTCTTGTTAAGGCCTTTGCTTCGCTTGTATACAACTTTTAGTTGTTTCAGTACATCTCCGCCATCTCCAAATCCCCATTTCCATGGGTATCCCTTAGGATTAGAGTAGGTATTGGTCCCTGAGGTATCCGAGGTACCCAAAAATTTGAATATAGCTTCAGTCGTGGCAACAGGGGATTGCGTAAGATCCTCATACCGCACAAGGTGTACATTTTGTGCCTGAAAGTCTATATTCTTTACCAGTGAATAATAGGTAGCTATCCAATAATCCAATAGTCGTTCCTCGTTGTACCAGTGGATATTATGAAAGTGGTTTACCAGATTCATTTTGTGTAAGGAAAGGATGGTGTCATAGGGGTTCCTGATCAAAACAATGATCTTTGAATCCTGATGAAACTGAAAATAAGGATAGTTTGTATTTGGGTAATTCCTGGGGCACTTGATCAATATCATAGGCTCGGGGGTAAAAGAAGCGATTTCATCTGCCAGTTGAACAGGTATTTCGGGCAGGTCAGCTATTTCTTCTCTCGTAGCTAATAGTGACTTTAGCAATGTAGAACCGGCTCTCATACTTGACAGCACATAAATGTATTGTTTGTTTTTCATTTTGGTCAAAATCGTTATTAGAGATTGATCATTTTCTGAGTTTTAAGTATAGAGTAGGCAAGGATAAATCCGGAAATACCATTCGCCAGACCAAGGTTTTCTGATAGTAGCGTTTCCTTATTACTGGCTTGAATATAACCAAGAGCGTCGCCGGCACGATGTAACCAAAGTTCAGCTTGCTGTCGCATTTCAGGATCCCCGTTAAGTTGATAAATAATGTGATAAAGCAAGGCTATACCAGCCAGACCGTTGATGCTAAACCTGTCATGCAGTTCCTCGCAGATCTCGTGATCGCTTGAGGTCTTTACAGTGCACCCTTCAATTTCAAAGTTTATCCCGGTTCTTAAATGAAAATATTTCAATGCAAGGGAAAGCAGCAACCTGGAAGAAGCTCTTAAAGATGGTTTATCTCCGATACCCCTAATGATCTTTTCGGCCATTCCTGTTACAACTTTGGCACGAACGTTTTCTGCAATGCATTCACCTAGCAGAAACAGCAGTACCGGCAAATCCCAGAACAGTGAAAAATCATCCGGCTCAGGGATACTATAACTTTGATTGGTTAGTAATAACTCTAATTCCTGTACAATCTTTTCCAGACAATATTTGTTGGTTATGGTGGCAAAATGTTCCTCATGGCCGCCATCTACCTGTATTCTGGAAAGAAAATAAAAACCATATCCCGCCATTCCATCAGACAGGCACAACCGATGCGGTTTTTTGTAAATCAGGGATAAATTAAATTTCTTGTCAAGATCCACCAATAATTCATCTGCATCTCCGGCAACAAATTTCTGTTTCAACGCATACATCAGCCCCCAGCCAATACCCCCCAGACCTTCTGCAAAATCCAGGGCAGGGTGATTGTTAACATTTTGATATACTTCATCGATCAGATCGTCTGGCTGGGACATTGGTATTTCCGGCACAAGAGATTGCGCATGATACAGGCTCAGAGCTATCCCCATTTTTCCATGCATTAGTCCAATGGTCTTAGTCTTGGAAAAATGTTGCTGTACGATTTGAATACTAAATTGCAATAGCTGATCCTTAGTTATTTCCATCATTATGTTGTTATTTTAAAACTCACTCAATCTGGTTTCATCCCAGCTTTTGACTTCCTTTAGCATTTCATTACGTGTCAATTGTGCCAGTCGTACTAACTCATATTTTTTTATTTCCCCCTGTTTATTGGTGTGATAGCCACTATTTAATCCCCTGCTATGGGTCAAATGAAACATGCAGCCGTCAATTCTTGTAAACTGGTATCCAAGAATTTTCCACCTGTTTACTCTTTCACCATCTTCATGTCCCCAGCCATAAAAACGTTCATTCTCCAGTCCGGAATCAATATAATCCTGCCGGCGGGCAAAGAAACAACCTCCTACATGATCAGGACCATAGATCTTATTCATTTTACCCTTGTTCCTTTCCAGCACCGAGTAATCTCCTTTTTTAAAATACAGTTCTCTCACTATTTTAGAGGTATCAAACGTGAGACCATCATAAGGAGAGACGAAACTGGCGTTCCTCGTCCTGATGGATTCAACTGCTTTAACTATCTGAGTTTTTGTTACCAATACATCTGCATCCCAAATGGCAACAATGGGTGTTGTAGCCATTTTCACTAATTGATTGATATAGTAAGTCCTGTGAAAAACAGGATCTAAATCCTCAGTAAATTTTAAAGAGACTACTTCCGGAAGCAATTTCTGTAGCAGCTTGGTGTTAAGTCGATCTGCTTCCAGCACCAAAAAATTCGTCACAAAATTACTCCTGATAAATTCTATAACATGACAGATATTTTCCAACCTGTCTATAGAATCGATTCTTACTGGAAATAGGAATGTTGTATCAAGTAAATTAGGTTTAGCACTCATATCAACTGTCATTTAATATTCGTTCATCAATTATTGCTCTGAGGGGACTAAAAAATCTCATTAAAAGACTAAGATCATCTGTCATAATTTCCGCAGTGCCTATTAGCTGTTGTACCCTGGGAAGCTCATTGCCATAGGAGGTGATTGCGTTATTGTTCAATAATACATTAGAGCTATAGTAGTACTCACTGGGCTGGATTTCTGCAGGAACTTGTGAAAGTTCTCCCATTGTGCCGATCAGCATACCAAATTCCTGAAAGGGATAATTTGCCAGCTTGATATTTACTCTCTGACCTTTCCTGACTTTTCCGGAGTTTTCAATGGGTATGCGTACCCGTGCAATTACCGAGGTTGAATCTTTTGGTACAATTGAGGCGACAACATCACCCGAACTCACAAACTGGTATTCATTCCAATACTGGTTAAAACTTACAACTCCTTTGATTGGAGAGCTGATTACAGTTCTTTTTTTCCAATCACTTATCCGTGTCTTGATCATTTGAACACTTTTCTCCAATCGCAACCATAGCTGGTGGTCTTCAATTTTATTTTGGACCACAAAGTTTTTGATATCCAATGCAAGAGATTCCTGTTTTGAAAGAGCGGTCGTGAGGTTGAGATCTAAATTCAGTAACTCTTCTTTTAAAAGCAGATCATTGCTCAACCGGCTTTGATCATATTTCTGTTCGGCAATTACCTCATTACTGAATAATTGTTTATCCCTCAACAGGTTCTTATTTGCCAGCTCCACTTTTTGCAATAGAAGTTCTCTCTTTTTGTTGAGTTGTAAAATGTAGTCTTTTTGATAGTGGAGTTGTCTTTTCAGGCCGGTTAGTTTTTCAAAGTTATTGGCTAAATGCTGATAATCACATAGATCATTATAGCTGGTTTTTAGTTCACTATAATGACCTTGTATTTCGCCAAGTATCAACTGATCTTTAAACAACCTGGTTTGTAAAGGAGAGGTATCGTCTTTTTGGATCAACAGGGAGTCAATGAAAGAAAGCTTTTGCTCGAGTAGCATGATGTCATACCACCTGACAGTGGATTCCAATAAAAGAATATTTTGATCCTTTTCTACCATCTGCCCCTCCCTCACAAACATGGAATCAAGCTTACCGCTTATTGTGGCCACCAGATTTACCGGGGGATTGATGGTATAAATTTCCGCACTACCGGTCACGGTATCCGGATATTTTATAAAGGAAGAGACCATAATTACGGTGACAATAAAGAGAAAAAATACTGTTACTCCCCACCTTAAGATCCATGGTGGTCTGTAGTTGTAAATTTCATCTTTGTATTGTTGTCTCAGCAACATTTGAGATATCATTGAATTTGATCTCTCCTCTTGTGGTTCTGTATTCAAAGAATTAGTTTTCACAACTACCCGGGTTAAATTTTTACCAATGAACTTAAAAAGGTGTGTATCATAACTCTAGCTGGTTACTGATAAGCTGATAATATTTTCCTCTTCGATTGACCAGTTCATTATGATTTCCCTGCTCTACCACTTTGCCTTCATGCAAAACAACTATGTTATGCGCATTGCGGATGGTACTGAGCCTGTGTGCAATGATTATTGCTGTTTTCCCGTCAATGATCTCATTCAGATTTTCAGAGATCTTTTTTTCATTGTTGGCATCCAAAGAATTGGTTGCTTCATCCAGGAAGATAAAATCCGGATCCTTGTAAATAGCTCTGGCAATCAAAATTCTTTGCTTTTGCCCCTGACTTAACCCGGAACCATTAAAACCAATTGGAGTATAGAGTTTCAGTGGCCGTCTATTTATAAAACCTTTGATACGGGCTACTTTGATCGCTTTATTGAGCAAATTCCTGTCAATGTCGCTCTCATCATCTTGTAAAGTTATGTTGTAAAGTATAGTGTCATTGAATAGCTTTCCGTCTTGCAATACAGATCCACACTTATCTCTCCATCGATTCAGGTCGATCTCATCCAGAGGATATCCGCCTATATTGATCTCGCCTATGCTCTGTTCATAGAATCGCAACAACAATTTCATTAACGTAGTTTTTCCGCTTCCGCTTTCTCCTACAATGGCTGTGACTTTACCCGCCGGAAAGACAATGTTGATGTCATCAAGTACCTTTTCCATGTTTGGATTGTAATGGAAATCGAGATGCTTTATATCAATGGTCTTATCATCCGGCACATCCATCGTAGAGACAGATTTCTCTGGCTCTTCTTCTAAAATTATTTCGTTAACTCTTTGCAGGCTTAGTTTTGCAAATTGGATAGAATGCACATATCCAATCATTCCGGATATAGGTCCACTTAGCTGCCCTAAAATGTACTGTGCGGCCATCATCATTCCGAGGGTCATGTAACCATTGATTACATTTGAGGCGGCTATGTAAGTCAGGAAAACACTCTGCATTTTAAGGATAAATGTAGCCCCGGTAGCCTCCACCTGATTGAGGTTCATATTTTTCACTCTCAGGCCATAGATTTTAAAACGGCTAAGCTCCCATTTCCATCGCCTTTTGTCACCGATGTTGTTGGACTTGATTTCGTTAACGCTTTCAAGCAGTTCCAATAAATCATTACTATTGGTGCTTCTGATTTCAAAAAGTTGATTATCCAGCTTTTTCCTTTTTCCTACAAAAAGAAATATCCAACCAGTATAAATGGCACTGCCTGCGATGAAGACCAGAAACATGTTGGTCTCATAATAAAACATCATAGAGCCATAGACAATGATAAGCAGGAGGTTTATGCCAACTCCCAGGACAGTGCTCATGATAAACGACTGTATCCTGCCGTGATCTCCAATTCTTGTCAATATATCACTTACCGTTTTTCGTTCGAAAAACGGCATTGGCAGCTTGAGAACCTTTCGCAAGAAATCACTCACCATACCCATACTGATACGCTCTGATACATAAAGCATTAATCTGCTCTGAATAAATCCCGCTCCGGTAGAGCTTACGGTAAGCACAATTCCAGCCACCAGCATTGTATTGATAAATGGCATATTGTTCCCCAGGATTCCAAAATCTACAATCGATTGCCGGATAAACGGGGTAAGAAGCCCCATTAGTATGGTTGCCAGCATACCCAGAAATACCTGAGCCAGGTATTTCTGATGT
>NZ_VKDC01000067.1 GCF_007097395.1 Fulvivirga sp. M361 | reverse complement strand
ATTTTTTTCTTTTTGAGATTGTACAACCTTGTACAACATTTTTAAAAAAATATTTTCACCTTGTACAAAAGCAAAAACCGTTCTGTACAATCTCATTTCATTTTTATTTTTTTGTTGTACAAACCTCCATTCATTAACAGGAGGTTAGCAAGCTAATACCGTTTTTTTGAGCTAAGTGCGCTTAGGCAATGGACAGCTTGTGCGGCGTGCTTAGCTCAAAAAAATGATGCAAGCCAACTGCTTATTAACTTCTGGTGGTATCGGCTCTTGGCGCTGCTAAGGACTACTGCAACGATAAAAGCCCCATGATTGGGGTTGGGGGTTGATCTTTCGCGAGACGCGTGCGAGTCCGACAGAAGCCGGGCAGGAAAAGGGCGATAGCCCGACTGACCGTGTCTGATGGCGGCCGCAGGCGAGCAATAACACGGGCTGTGGTTTACTTTTTTATCCATAGCGCCGTCAGGCTTAATAACTCATCAAAAAGGTAAAAGGGAACAGCCGTGGCGAGGAACACAGGACGGGCAAGTGGAGTAAAAAGCAAGGCCGACCAAAGGGAGCTTGTATAGCCTTGCTTTTTATGGAGCGCAGTCCCGGCCGAGTACCGCAGACACACCTTATTCCCAAGCTTTGGTGGAGCTTGACGGAACCAAAGTCATGAACTCGGAGCAACGCGACTCCTAATCTTTTTTCCCTTTTGTCTTAAAACCAATCGGATCTCTAGGGTGGTCTTGCTCCTTGAGCAACTCTTTTAGATAGGCGAAGATTTGCTTAATGCTTTTACCTTGGTTAGACACTTTTGCTTCCAGGTCATTGACCTTGATCAATAGGTCTTTATGGGTTAGAAGCAGTTGACGCATTTGGGTAAAAATACGCACCACACGAATGTTCATTTCTATGGCTTGATCGCTATTTAGCACGCAGGAAAGCATCGTCAACCCTTGCTCTGTGAAGCAAAAAGGAGAATAACGAAGCCCTTTCCTATCTTCTTTGGAGATCACAAAATGTGATCTCCAATGCTCGAACTCCTCTTGATTCATCTCGAACATAAAGTCATCTGGAAAGCGTTTTTTATTGCGTCGTACAGCTTGTTTTAAAGCACGGGTTTCTACTCCATACAGTTCTGCCAAATCACGATCTAACATGACTTTATGACCCCGTATACTGTAAATCTTATTCATGATCACTTCATCGGGTATGCTAACTTCACTCATTGATATGCGTATTCTTTGGGGTTTTTATTTGGTTTTTAATCGCTTGATCGTATTTGGTGATAAGCCTGATATTTTAGCAATGATTTCTATCGCTATACCTTCTTCCTTCATCGCTTTAGCCATTTCTATGGCCTTTTCCTTCTTCCCTTCTATATTTCCTTTTTCTAGAGCTTCTTTTTGATAGCGCCGCTTCAACTCATACGCCGTCACATATTTGGTGCTCTGCTCCAACTCCTTGATCAGTCCCACATCTTCAAAGCTAAAGAATGTCTTCTCGGTGATGATCAGGTGATCTAACACAGGCGTTTGTAAGATACGGCCTGCCTGGATCAGACGATCGGTAATGTCAAGATCTTCTTTGGAAGGTTTGATCTCCCCTGAAGGGTGGTTGTGCACCAGAATGATCCGGACCGCTCGCTTTTGCAAAGGTATGCTGAACACTTCCATAGGCTCTACTACCGTTTTGGTCGCAGAACCCATACTCACTAATTCTATGTTCAATATCTTATGTGCATTATCCAGGCTGATCGTCCAGAAGTGTTCGCGGTTGCGGTCGATCTTGTTTTCACGCAATAGGATTTTCTGCATGATGCTGTAAATGTCATCCGAGCAAAGGATCTTTATTTTTTGGGAGTTAGTCAATTTAATGTTCATATGGTATCAGGATTAAAGGTAATGGTTTTAGCCCATTGGATGGAACTTGTTAATATCTTCTTGTAAGTCTCGTAGGTCATTAAGCTTGTACTTTTCGGTGCTGCTTACAAAGCGGTGGCCTGCCATGTATTGCACTTGGCGCAGGTTGTAATTTTTCAGCCACTTTACGATTACGCTTGCCCTGATCTGATGCAAGTCTTTTATTCGTGGCGTTTGTTTTCTGATGGTATTGGTAAACTTCCTGAGTGTGGGATAAAGGGTGGAGCTTGCTCCTATGCTGACAAAAAGTTGTTCTGACTCCTTGTTAATAGCTTGTAGGATTTCATTTCGGGTTTTTGAGAGGTATTCCTGGATGTCCAGTATTTGGACGGCTTCTAACTTTAATTCCCTGCTGTTGCTTTTTCTCCCTCCTGGTATCGCTATGGTTCCTTGTCTTAGTTTAATGTCCTCTGGTCGTAAATCCATCAGCTCTTGTACGGTAATGCCTTGATAGACCAGCAATCCTAACATGACGGTATCTCTTTGTTTTTCTAAGTCTTTCAGCTTGTGTTTGGTAGTAAGCGGTGTGATGATAAATTGGTGGTACATCTGTTCTAATTCTAACGGTTCTAACACATCGTACACCCGATTCTTTTTTACACCTTTGATCTCGATCTGATCGGTGGGGTTGTCGGTAAGGGTTCCTTGCTGGATATGGTGTTTAAAATAGTGTCTTAGGCTGTTGACTGCACCGCTAATGGTACTTTGATCTACCCGATGGCGCATACTCTGTACGTAGTGCAGCACATCAGCATAGCGGATTTCTTCTAATGTTGTATTCTCTTTGTTAATCCATGCACTGAACCTGTTCACATCTTCCTGGTAGGATTTAGCTGTTCTGGCACTGTACCCCTTACGCAAAAGGTAATTGATAAATGCATTTTCTGTATCTGCTGGTATCGGCTTGTTGGCCTTCCCCCTTGTTCTGCTGTCTGCGGTTTTGCCTAATCGTATTTTACTCATCAAGTTGGATCGTTTCGTACTGGGGAATGTTGCTAAAGGGTTGGGTTCGCTCTTGCGTTATACCTGCTAAATGCGTGTACACCTGGGTGGATTCTAAACTGCTATGTCCTAAAAAACGACTGATCTTTTCCAGTGTCATCCCATTTTGAAGTAAGTGCGTAGCTATGCTGTGGCGCAGTACATGCAACCGTACTTCTTTTTGTTGTAAGTGAATGTCATCTGTTCGCTGCTGTAATAACCGCAAGCGTAAGGCCATACTTTGGGTTTGCATGCGTTTGCCACGTTGACTGATCAAAAAAGCGGATTCCCGTAGGCCTTTGATGAGGTTGGGGCGGGCATCGTACAGGTATTCTTGCAGGTACTCTAAATTGGTTTTGTTAAAAGGAACGAACCGTTCTTTATAGGCTTTTCCCTTCCTTACATGTACTAACTGTTTGTCAAAGTTGATGTCTTCTACATTCAGTTGATAGCCTTCATTTCTCCTTAACCCACAGCCATAAAAAATAGTAAGCATTGCCCTGTCCCTGGCATTAAAGTGTTCCAGTTGTGTGCCTTCATTAAACCCATAAGTGGCCTGATATAAAAGTTTGATTTCTTCCTGTTCGAGTACAGTGATTTCTTGGGTGGTATCGGATTCCCATTCGATGCCTAACGCGGGTAAGAACAGTTTTCCGGATTGCCGCAGGTAGTCAGCAAATTTGTACAGGGCTTGTAAATGTTTGTTCAGGTAGGCACTGCTTAATCCCCCGCCTCTGCGCTGGTTGGTTCTACTCTTTAGTTGATTGTAATAATTTCGGATTAGGGGGGTGTCAAGGTCTTTTAGTTGGGTGTGCCCTTGTTGCTCTAGCCAGTAAAGGAGTTCCCTGACGTGGTTAGGCAATCCGTAAACGGTGCTCGGGGCATAACCCAAAATATCTAACCACTCGCTAAAGCTCTTTTCTACGTACTGGAAGGCTTCTGATTGGAGTGGTAAATTTTTCATCCGCTTACGTTTTGGGTTAGTGTTGTCCGACTGGCCGTTTTGTTTTGATCTTCAACAGGTTATGTAGGTCAGTTAAGTGACTGTCCTACTGGTTTCCTACTTGTCCTACGCTTGGGTTTCTTACTTTTTGCTGTATGGGCTTCTTGCACAGCTTTTAGCACTTTTTCGACCTGCTGGTCTATACTTTTTTGTAGGGTCTCATAGTCTTTGTTCGGTACGATCTTGTAGCAATAGCCGGTTTTATGTTTGTTGCCGCCTATGATCTGTAACAGCCCATAATCGGTAAGCTCTTGCAGGTAGCGGTTTAAGGTTCGTGGATGTATCCGGTTTTCTTTGCGTATATCGCTGCCGTAAAAGCCTTTTTGGGGTAGTTTTCGGTCTTTGGCTTTGATCCATTCGTAAAAGGTGCGGGCGGCTTCACTTAGCTCATCTGATTTTCGGAACAGTACATCTCTTAATAGTTTAAAAGCCCATTCGATGTCCTGGGGATGGGTTTCGATGAACAGTTCGCCATTTTCATCGGCTTTTTGCTCACGCTGGTATTGATGGTAAAAGGTGATGGCTTCAATGAAGGATAATAGGATAGGCAAGGTTCGCCTGGGTTTGAAGATTTCTTTAGGAATGTCGATCAGGGGAGCATAGGGATTGATGACGTTGACGGTTTCGAGTAGATGTTGCCTGTGTTGGAGTTTTTGTTGGAGTTGCTTCTCTCCTGCTTTGTCGATCAATCCGGCACGTAGTTGTTTTTGGTAGTGCATGATACGTTCGTCTTGCTCCTTACTGTTGTCCAGGTAGATGAGGATAGCTCGGTTCGCATTGTCTTCGTAGACTTTTTCTCTGGTGGTGCAGCCGATCACGCTAACAGGGCCTTCTACGATTAGGGTGACGGTTCTTAATTGCCCGTTTTTGTCTTTAACGGTCACGGTTTTACTGATCCGTTTTTTGGTTTGGAGTTCACGGATGGGGAATAATACGGCTTGGGCTCCGTCCAAATCTTCGATCAAAAAGACCATGCCTCTGATTTCTTCCCGTTGGTAGTAGTAAAAGCTGTTACCGCTAAACTGGGTATGTTCTTTTCGGTCTTCGGCAGGGATGCATTCGGCTACTTTTTCCATCAGGTAGCTTTTGCCTGCCCCGCTTTTAGCCAGGCAGATCACACTTAAGGGGTCCTGGCATTTCCGGCTGGTCATCGCTAAATAAACAATCAGGCTATTGAAGGCTTCCCCCTGGATCCCACTTCCCTGCAGGTCTGATAAGGTTTGGTCCAGAAGGTTTGCGGCTTTCAAGTGGTTAGTAGCTTCTTCCTGTTGCTGTGGGGTTAAAGTGAGGAGTTTGACCTGTTCGGCTTGTTCGCGTTTGATTTGTTCCAGGCGGTAGTGTTCAAGCTGTTCGGTCAACGCGGAAAGGCTGGCGGCTATCACACTGGTACCGATCTCTAACCGTTCGGCCACTTTTCGAATGAATTTTTCGAGTTGGTTGTCATTGTATAGGTCGAGGTTATGGCGTACCGGTGGGCGTTGGGTAGCTTTCAGCTCTACTTTCAGTGTGACCCGCATCCGATCCAATCCTTCAAGCTTGATCCCACCCAGTACGGTTTGTTTTAGTAGTTGGTCTTCGTAGAGTAGGCTTTCAAGGTTGGTGGTGTCGAGCATGATAAATTTAATTTTTAACCGTATCTGGTCAAATTTAATCTTATCACATTATTTTAACAACCCTTATCTTATTTTTTTAACTCATTTCAGGTTAGTATTTTTGACACATTCCTGTTTTTAGGATCAAAAAACACCCTTTAAGGTTAATTATGCTCTCATTTGGCAAGAAAATAGCAGCACTACGCAAGGAGAAGAAGCTCTCGCAAACGGAGTTAGCCAAACTCTTTAATACCTCTATTTCGGTAATCAGTAGATATGAACGCGATGAGATAAACCCCTCCATTGAAGCGGCTAAAAAACTCGCCGCTTTGCTCGGAACGTCGGTGGGCTATCTACTCGGTGAGACCGAAGAAGATGACCTGCTCAAAGATCCCGCCATGATACAGCGACTCAAAGACATCAATAACTTCTCTGAGGAAGAAAAAAAACAGGTCTTTTTCACTCTTGATGCCGTTATCAGAGAAATTAAGAATAGAAAGGCATATGCTTCTTAAATCGGCCCAAGCAGAACAGATAGTTTAATCAAAAATTACTGGATTCTCATACATTGCCCTTAGTTCATTTCGAGATTTCTCATAATCATTTATTTCGAAAAATATCCTGTTTATCTCTAAGATTTTCAGAATGAAGTCATCAAAACTCTTGACATTTGGCAAACTATCAATCCTAAAAAATGCTGGCTTTATATAGATAATAAGCAACAGAATAGAGAGTAATGCTATAAGCAGACCGCCTACTAAATTTACTTCTAAAATCACAAGTAAAATTTCAGGAGAGTATATAAACAAACTTGTTAGTAAGATTATAGGAACTACAACTGATATTAAAATAACCAACCATTTCCATTTAGGAAAAGTAGGCCTTGGAACTATCAAATCTATATTAGCT
Organism: Fulvivirga sp. M361; assembly: GCF_007097395.1. Taxonomy (GTDB): domain Bacteria; phylum Bacteroidota; class Bacteroidia; order Cytophagales; family Cyclobacteriaceae; genus Fulvivirga. Next base: position 1,317 of record NZ_VKDC01000067.1, on the reverse strand, counting down.
TGAAGGTCGTTCAAACTCTCATTAAGCTTACTAGGGGGAAAATAAATATCTACACTCTCCTCACGTCCAATACCATTTTTTTCTGGAAACCTCTTCAGCAATAAATACCGTTCAACTCTCAAGTAAAATGCTAAATAAAGAAAATCAGAAAATACCTTAACGTTTTCTCGAAAAAGGTCTATTGATTTTTGTTCAAACTCTTCAGCACTACTCGCTGTTTTAAATAATTTGATGAACTCAGCATTTTGTGTAATGTCGCCCATTACCTACTAATTAGCGTTATTAATTGCCTTCTTCGCATCATTATATATTTTAAAGGCGTCTTGCCCCAGCTTACCAACATCAACTTTGCCTCTTGTTCCAAACTCTATCATCTTCCTGAAAATCTTATCACCATGCCTACGAATAGATGGTGAGTAGAGGATCATCCTACTACTAATAGCTAACGAAAATACTGCTTTCTGTAAAATAGGAGTTAAAGCCGTATTCAATTGAGCATTTAAAGTACCATACAGAGCGTATGCATCTAACGTCGAAGTAGGTATTAACCCTGCTTCATATGCAGACAGGGCCACACCCCCTAGTTCACCAGCTCCAATAGCCGCTAAAGGTAAACCAACTGAGCCACCTACCGTAGCTAAATAATTAGCACCATTTTCATTCTGCCTAGCTTGAAAAAGAGATAATTGATGATCAAATGTACTAGCTGAATTAAATGCTTTAGCGAAGAAATTTTCATCTAACAATCGTGAACCATAAACATCCTGATAAAAACTAGTATAGTTATTAAATACACTAGCACCTGGGAATGCAGCCTTCCATGAACCTTGACCAGCATAACCAACTAGTTTACCATCAACGAAATGTCTATCAAAATTATCATTGGTACGTACAACTCTGGTTTGATCAGTCTTAGAATCATAGAAAACATCATCCAGTCCTCCATCAGGATCAACTCTATTCACTGGGTTATTACCCATAGACATATAAGGGGACCAGTATTGATTGTAAGGGTCCAAACTTGTCCACCTACTAATCACCGGATCATACATCCTAAGCTCGAAACTATTCCAACCCGTTTCACTATCCTCTTCTGCAAACTGTCCCTGAAAACCCCAGCGGTAATATTGTCCGAAGTTCCTTTTTACTGTATCAGTGGGTGATTCAAAATAACTATTCGGTGTATTGGCCCTTCTCGCGACCGAGCCGCCTGCATAGTAGTCTGTACACTTTTTTTCAACGCTCTCACTTTTTCCATAGCTCACTCCCAAAAAAACACTCGTTTTTCCTAAAGCCTCTGGCTCATAATTATATGAT